>NZ_JBSKBO010000001.1:662500-1275529 GCF_053714255.1 Mesorhizobium sp. 43Arga | reverse complement strand
AATAGCTCTCAAGGCTGGAAATGGCAGTCACTCCTCAGTGGACTGCCTTCCCAAAGAATCCCTTCTCAAATCAACTTCAAGCGCAAAATCGTCATATGCGATTCCCCTGCCGTTTACGGGGAGAGATGTCCGGCAGGACAGTGAGGGGCAGCGCCGACTTTGCGGATTGTCAAAGTCCGTGATGCGGCAGCACCAATGCATGTCGGCCAAAAGTGAGCCGCGACTTGAGACAGCAACGTGCAGAAAACCAAAAAACGACGCCCGGGAAGCCGGACGTCGTTTTGTTTGCGGACCGTTTTCTTGGGAGGGGAAACGGCAGGTCCGCCGCATGTACAGTCGCCGCTTTCGGCGGAAAAGGGTTCGGACGCGGTAGCCGCCTGAGCCCGGGCCGTACGGGTGATGCCCCCATCTCCCGTCCGAACCACACCGCGTCCTATCCTCTTCATAGCAGCGGAAGGCATCGTTGTCATGTTACCAGAGGTTACATGACACTGTTACGTGGCAATTTTCGTGAAAGTCTCAGCCAGCCCGGCAGGGTCCGGGCAACAAAAAAGCCGGATCAGTGAAGATCCGGCTGAGTTTGATTGGAAGTGCCTGTTAAGGCTAACCTCCAGAGGGGAACACTCGAGGGCGCTAATGGGAGGAGAACGCGCCCAGGAGATGATTTATATATGTGCTCAACATGCCCAAGAAACAAGCATCTATTTTGCAACACACGCATGCAAAAAGACATAGGCTGTGGTCCAACCCATTCCAGGAGCCAATAGGACCAGCAGAATTGTCAAAAATGGGGCCCTCAACCGCGCATTCGTCACTACAAAAGCGTGAATCGCCACCGGTTTTCGCCCCAAACGAACAAAATTACGCAATGATGTCGAAGCAGGCAGCAGACGTTCATTTCTGAGGCAATCGGAGAGAGAGCAGCCAATGCGGACGTTTTCGGCGATCGCCGGCAGCACGGCCTTCTTCATCGCGGCACCCGGCGTGGTCGCCGGGCTGGTTCCCTGGCTGCTCAGCGATCATTATCGCCTGCCATGGTCCACCGTGCCGGGCTTTGTCCTTGTCGGCGGCGTCCTCATCGTCGCCGCGGCCGCTGTTCTGCTGCATGCCTTCGCCCGCTTCGCGCTCGAGGGACTGGGCACGCCGGCCCCGGTCGCGCCGACAGAGAGGCTCGTGATCGGCGGCATCTACCGCCATGTCCGCAACCCCATGTATGTCGCGGTGCTATCGATCATCCTCGGCCAGGCGCTGCTGTTCTCGAGCTGGACGCTTGTCGCTTATGCCGTCGTCGGCGCTGTTGTCATGGGCTCGTTCGTCAGGTTCTACGAGGAGCCGACGCTCGCCCGCCGCTACGGCGCCGACTATGAAACCTACCGCAGCAACGTCCCAGGCTGGCTGCCGCGCCTGACGCCGTGGCGGGGTGAACCGGATCGCGGAAGCGGCGCGGTGTGAGGATATGTCGAGATTCAGGTCAGGCCGGCCTCAACTGAATATCGGCATATCCTAAAAGGACCAGCTTCTGGCCTTTGCGATAATGAAGTCGCGGAACACGTGCAGCTTGGCCTGGTTCTTCATCGCGTCGGGATAGGCGAAATAGGTGTCGAAGGACGGCACCTCGGTTTCCGGCAAAAGCTGCACCAGTCCGGAGTCCTTGTTGATCACATAGTCGGGCAGCATGGCGATGCCTGCGCCGCCCTGCACGGCACGCTTGATCGACAGGATGTCGTTGATCTGCAGCGACGGCACACGCTGGCCGCCCTCGAAATCGCCGACCGTCTCCAGCCAGTTCAACTCCGACAGATGCGACGGTACCGGCAGGCCGAAGGTGACGATGCGATGGTTTCTGAGCTCCGAGACCGAGGCCGGCTTGCCGCGCTTGGCGACATAGGAGGGTGCCGCATAGAGGTGGAAATGCACGGTGAACAGGCGGCGCTGGATCAGGTCCGGCTGCTGCGGCTGGCGCAGCCGGATGGCGCAATCGGCCTGGCGCATGGTGAGGTCGAGTTCCTCATTGGCGAGGATCAGCTGCAGGCTGATCTCGGGATAGAGCTCGATGAACTCCTGCACCCGTTCGGTCAGCCAGCCGGCGCCGAGGCCGACGGTCGTCGTCACGCGAAGCACGCCGGAGGGCCGGTCCTTGGTCTCGGTCAGGCGCGACTTGATGGTCTCGAGCTTCATCAGCACGTCATGCGCCGTGCGGAACAGCATCTCGCCCTGTTCGGTCAGCACCAGGCCGCGCGCATGGCGGTTGAACAGCGGCACGCCGACATCGTGCTCGAGCGCACTGACCTGCCGCGAGATCGCCGATTGCGACAGGTGCAATGTCTCGGCCGCGTGCGTAAACGATCCCGCTTCCGCCGCAGCGTGAAACACGCGTAGCTTGTCCCAGTCCAACGCCATGATTCCCCTCGTTCTGTTTGGCGTCTGAATGAAAAATCAGGCTTTTACACGGCGTTTCTAAGCCGTTTTTTAACAGTTTGAAGCGGCCGCTATTCGGCTGCTTCGCGATGCACCTCGATGCCGGCCAGATACTTTTCCGCTTCGAGTGCCGCCATGCAGCCGAGCCCCGCCGCCGTCACCGCCTGGCGGTAGACATCGTCGGTCACATCGCCGGCCGCGAACACGCCAGGCACGTCGGTACGGGTCGAATTCGGCGCCGTCCACAAGTAACCGTTCGGCTTCTGCTTCAGCTTGCCGACGAACAGCTCGACCGCCGGCGCATGGCCGATCGCCACGAACACGCCGTCGACCTTGAGGTGGCTTTCGGCACCGGTCACCGCATGCCTGAGCTTCAGCCCTTCGACCGACGGCGGCAGCGGCGCCTTGCCGGGGCGGCCGGTGATCTCGTCGACCACAGTGTCCCAGATGACGCGGACATTGTCCTTCTGCAGCAGCCGCTCGCGCAGAATGCGCTCGGCGCGGAAGTCGCTGCGCCGATGGATGACCGTGACGCTCTTGGCGAGGTTCGACAGATAGAGCGCCTCCTCCACCGCCGAATTGCCGCCGCCGACCACCGCGACATCCTTGCCGCGATAGAAGAAGCCGTCACAGGTGGCGCAGGCCGAGACACCGAAGCCCATGAAATCCTGCTCGGTCGGAATGCCCAGCCACTTGGCCTGAGCGCCGGTGGCGATGATCAGCGCGTCGGCGGTGTAGGTGGTGCCGGAATCGCCCTTGGCGCGGAATGGCCGCACGTTGAGGTCTACCTCGGTGATGATGTCGTTGATGATGTCGGTGCCGACATGCTCGGCCTGCTTCAGCATCTGTTCCATCAGCCACGGCCCCTGGATGGGATCGGCGAAGCCGGGATAGTTTTCGACATCGGTGGTGATCATCAGCTGGCCGCCCTGCTGCAGGCCGGCAACCAGCATCGGCTTCAGCATGGCGCGCGCGGCATAGACCGCCGCCGTATAGCCGGCCGGACCGGAACCGATGATGAGAACGGGCGCGTGCTTGGTGGTCATCTAAAACCTCTGCGGGGCAGACAGTGCCTTGGGAAAGACGTGGAATTCGCGCTTAATGTAAGGGTTGCCAACCACGCCAGCAAGACGAACGGGCCGTCGTCCCCGGAAAGCTTCGGCCCAAGCGGTTATTCGCGTCATCGCCGCTTTCATTACCATTCAAAAATCGCGTTGATGAGGGCTGGCGCCAACACAAAAGTCGTTTAATTACAAAATCGCGAAAGATTCTTGCGCCGAGCTGAGACCGCCATGCCGCTGAAAGCCGACCTCGACGCCATCGACTGGAAGATCCTGCGCGAGCTGCAGGCGGATGGGCGCATGACCAATGTCGAGCTGTCGAACCGCGTCGGCATTTCGGCCCCGCCCTGCCTGCGCCGGGTCAAGCGGCTGGAGGAGGCCGGCATCATCCGCGGCTACCGCGCGCTGCTCAATGCCCCGGCGCTCGGCCTCGATGTCGTCGCCTTCTGCCTGATCGGCCTGCATCATCAGGCCGATGCCGAACTGCGCACCTTCGCCGAGCGCACGCGCGGCTGGCCGATCGTGCGCGATGCCTGGATGGTCTCAGGCGAATCCGATTTCCTGCTGCACTGCGTGGCAAGCGACCTCGGCGCCTTCCAGACCTTCGTCATCGAGGAACTGACCTCGACGCCGAATGTCGACACGGTGCGCACCGCGCTCACAATCCGCAGGGTCAAGGATGAAGGCCTGGTTTCCTTCGAGCGCCCCTGAGGTCGCGCGAGCGCCTGTACGCAGGCGAATTCCTGGCCTTCGCCACACCGGCGCCGCGTTGGTATTCGACAGACGCTGATGTACAAGGCTGGACGGCTCTCCCGGACTTCGTCGCTTGATTGGTTTCTCAAGCGATTCCAGGAAAAGTGTGTAACGGTTTTCCGCGCGGATTTGCTTGGGTACAGATGGCGAAAGCAGCGTTGCTCTGGGGGCGGCCCGCCATGGGAAGGGGACCATGACTCGATTTGCAAGCCCGGTCTCGGCGCTTATCATCTGCGTGAACGAGGCCGACATGATCGGCCCGTGCCTGGAAAGCATCGACTTCTGCGCCGAGATCATCATCGTCGATTCCGGTTCGACGGACGGCACGATCGAATGCGTGAAAAGCTATATCGCCAAGGGCTATCCGATAACACTCCTGCACAATGACTGGCCTGGTTTTCCCCGTCAGCGGCAATTCTCGCTCGACCACGCGACCCAGCCCTGGTGCCTCTCGATCGACCCTGACGAGCGCGTCGACGACCAGTTGGGGCAGTCGATCGTGGCCATCACGCAGTCGACCGACGACAAGATCGGCGGCTGGTACATCCGCCGCCGCGATTGGCTGAAGGGCTACGGCTATGCGCACCGCTGGGTGCTGCACAACAGGCTGATGCGGCTTTTCCGCCGGGAAGGCGCCACCATAGATCTCACCGCGCGGGTGCACGAAGCCTTCCAGGTGCCTGGCGAGACCGGCACGATCGAAGAGGGTGTCCTGCTGCATCGCCGTGAAATATCGGTCGAGGAGGATCTTGCCCGGGCCAACGCCTATTCCAGCCTCAAAGCCGTCACGCTGGTCGAGAAGGGCAAGAAGCCCGGCCTGGTGCGGCTGGTGCTGTCGCCGCTCGGCAACTTCCTGAAATTCTACCTGGCCAAGCGCTATTTCCTGTGCGGCCGGCACGGCTTCGTATACTCGATGTCGGTGATGATCTATTCCTTTGCCACCGAGGCCAAGCTTTACGAAGCCTCGGAACGCAACGATCCCGTGTGAGCAGGTCGGGCCTGGATCAGGACCTGTTGTCCTGGCCGAGCGTTTCAATGGCTGCGAGCAGGTCACCGAGGTCGCTGCTGTTCCGTAGGGGCCTGATGGCGAAGCCAGGCTGAACCGCCGCCTCGCCGTCGACCAGCCAGCCCTGTGCCAGACCGGCGCGCTCTCCCGCCTGCATGTCGGCCAGCTTGTCGCCGACGATCAGCGAGCGCTGGAGATCGAGCACCAGGCGTTTGCCCGCCTCGACCAGCATGCCCGGATTGGGCTTGCGCATCGGATGATCCGGGATGGCGAGGGGCCCGACACCGGCCTCGTGATAGGCGCAGGCAAGCACCATGTCGACGAACACGCCCTCAGCACCCAACAGGTCGAGCACGCGAGCATTCACCGCGGCAAAGGCGCTCCAGTCGAAATAGCCGCGTGCAATGCCGGACTGGTTGGTGACCACGACAACCGGGATTCCCGCCCGGTTGGCCGCCGCGATCGCCGGCAGTATCTGCGGCCAGAGCTTGATCTCGGCCGGATCGCTTGGATAGTCGGTATCGACGTTGATGGTGCCGTCGCGGTCGAGGAACAGCGCCGGCAGGTGCTGCGGCAAAGGCCGGTTTCCGATCCGCTCGATCCACACGCCCGGCTCGGTCAGCGGGTGTGGCGTCCCTGTCTTGTCAGCCATTGCTGAGACGCGCTTCGACCACTTCGCAGAGATGATGGTAGAGGCACAGATGCCCCTGCTGGATGATCGGCGTCGAGGTCGATGGCACGTTGAGCAGAATGTCGCACAGCGGCTTGAGTTTGCCGCCGGTGTCGCCGGTCAGGCCGATCACCGTCATGTCCATCATCCGCGCCTGTTCGGCGGCGGCCAGGATGCTCGGCGAATTGCCGCTGGTCGAGATCGCCAGAAGCACGCTGCCCGCCGACCCATGCGCCTCGACCTGGCGCGAGAACACCGTGTCGAAGCCGTAATCATTACCCCAGGCCGTCAGCACCGCTGCATTGGCCGGCAGCGCGATGACATTGTAGGCCTTGCGCTCCTTCAAAAACCGGCCGACCAGTTCGCCGGCTATGTGGATGGCGTCGCTCGCCGAACCGCCATTGCCGGCGATCAGCAAGGCCTTGCCCGAGGAGAGCGCCGTCACCACGGCGCTCGCCGCGCGCTCCATCTCGCTTGTCAGGTCACGCTCGACCATCGCCGTGATCGCGGCCGCCGACCGGACCAGATATTTGTTCAGTTCAGACATCAAAACCTCAGCTTGTAGAGCCGGCGCGCAATTTGCCGATGGTGCCGGTGGTGCTCTTGCCGGCGACGAGATCGACCAGCACGACCCGCCCGCCGGCCTTCTGCACCACATCGGCGCCGACCACGCTGTCGATCGTATAGTCCGCGCCCTTGACGAGGATATCGGGCAGCAGCGCCTCGATCAGCGCCAGCGGCGTATCCTCCTCGAAGACAACGACCGCATCGACCGAGGCAAGCGCGGCAAGCACGCAGGCGCGGTCATGCTGGTCGTTGACCGGACGGCCCGGCCCTTTCAGCCGCCGCACCGAGGCATCGCTGTTGAGGCCAAGCACCAGCCGGTCGCACTGGCTGCGCGCCGCATGCAACAGGCTGACATGGCCGGCATGCAGGATATCGAAGCAGCCATTGGTGAAGCCGACGCTGAGGCCCTCTTCCTTCCAGGCCGCCACCATGCGCGCGGCCGACGCGGCATCGAGGATGGCGTCCTTGTGGGCGGTCGGTCCGTGCGAGCGAAACAGCGCGCCGGTAAGCTCCTCGACCGTCAGTCGCGCGGTGCCGCGTTTTCCCACCACGACGCCGCCGGCTGCATTGGCGATCGAGGCCGCCGCGACGGGATCGGCACCCGATGCGAGCGCCAGCGCGAACGTCGCGATCACCGTGTCGCCGGCGCCCGAAACGTCGAACACTTCGCGCGCCTGGGTGGCGATATGGCGCGCCTCGTGCGGGCCGACGACGCTCATGCCCTTTTCACTGCGCGTGGCGACGACGAAGTCGAAACCATGGTCGAATATCAGCTCCCGCGCGGCAGCCACGATCTCGTCATCGGCGAACACAGCATGGCCGACGGCCTCGCCGAGCTCCTTGCGGTTGGGGGTGATGGCGGTCGCGCCGGCATAGCGCGCATAGTCGCGGCCCTTGGGATCGACCAGCACCGGCTTGCCGGTCTCGCGGCAGATGGCGATGAGTTCGGCGGCAACGCCGTCCAGCAGGATGCCCTTGCCGTAATCGGACAGGATGACGATGTCGGCCGCCGCCAGTGCCGTGCGGAAATGCCGGATCAGCCCTGCCCGCTCCGTCTTGTCCAGCGGTTTGATCTCTTCCTCGTCGAAGCGCAGCACCTGCTGGTTGAGCGCACTGAAGCGGCTCTTCGACGAGGTCATGCGGCCACGCTGCTGCGAAAGCCCCGCTGTCTCGGCGCCAAGCTCGCCGAGCATGCGCACCAGGCTGTCGCCGGCAGTGTCCGTGCCGATCACCGAAACCGGAATGGCCCGCGCGCCAAGCGAGACGATGTTGGCCACGACATTGCCGGCGCCGCCCATGGCTGAGGTTTCGCCGCGCCCATGCAGGACAGGGATCGGCGCCTCCGGCGAAATCCGCTCGATGACGCCGTTGACGAAGCGGTCGAGGATAAGGTCGCCGACCACCAGCACGGTGACGCCGCCAAAGCGAGCAATGGCGCGGTGCAGGGGTTCGGGAGAAGGCGGATTGTGCTTGATCATATCACTGGCAATGCGCGGGGAAAAACAGTCGCTGAAACATATAGGGTGTCGGCTGGCGGTCGTTCATGCCTGCCGATATACCGCAATTCGAGCCGGCGCAACGGCGGCGGCGCGTCAGCTCTTCTGCAGGGCAACGTGGACGCCGAGCCCGACCAGCACGGCCCCGCCGGCTCGCTGCACCAGCCGCTGCGCCCGGCTCGAACGCCGCAGCCGGCCGATCACAAGGCCGGCCAGGAACACGCAGACAATGTCGGCCGAGGAGAACATCAGATTGACGATGGTGCCCAGCACCACGAATTGCAGCCACACCGGGAGGGCCGCCGAGGCATCGATGAACTGCGGCAGGAACGCCATGAAGAAGATCGCGGTCTTGGGATTGAGCACCTCGACGGTGATGCTCTCGAAAAAGGCACGGCGGGCGGATTTCCGCTCGATGGCGGGCAGCGCCACGTCGCCTTCCACACGCTTGCGAAACAGCGAGACGCCGAGCCAGATCAGGTAGAGCGCACCGACCAGCTTGACCGCCATGTAGAGCGGCGGCACGGCATGGAACAGCACCGACAGGCCGGCGGCGGCGGCGAAGACATGCACATAACCGCCGAGATGGATGCCAAGTGCGGCGGTCAGTCCCGACCACCGCCCACGCGCCATCGTCTGGGCCGCGGCATAGAGCATGGCCGGACCGGGGATATAGGCGAAGATCGCCGTGGTGGCGAAAAACGCAATGAGCAGTTCGGTCGACGGCATTTTCTGTCCCTTATGATCGGTGCTGACTGAGGGGAAGCTTTGCGGCGCCACTGTGACGTCCGCACCTGCTTTGTCGACAGTCCGGCTAGCCTCCCTTATAAGGACCGGAATCGCAAGCAACCAGAGGCCTTCATGATCATCGTCACGGGCGGCGCCGGCATGATCGGCTCAAACATCGTCGCCGCGCTCAATGCCGAGGGCCATGACGACATCCTCGTCGTCGATGATCTCACCGATGGCCACAAGATCGCCAATCTCGCCGATCTCAGCATTGCCGACTATTTCGACAAGGATGATTTTTTAACCCGCATCGAGGCCGGGGCGCTCGGCCGCATCGAGTCCGTCTTCCACCAGGGGGCCTGCTCGACCACCACCGAGTGGAACGGCAAGTTCATGATGGAGGTGAATTTTGCCTATTCGAAGCGGCTGCTGCATGCCTGCCAGGCGCTGCGCGTGCCTTTCCTCTACGCCTCCTCGGCTTCCGTCTATGGCGGCGGTTCGGAGTTTCGCGAGGAGCCGGCGCTGGAGCGGCCGCTCAATGTCTATGCCTATTCGAAGAAACTGTTCGACGACTATGTCAGGCGCACCGTCTTCGACACCGATCACTCGCAAGTCGCGGGCCTGCGCTACTTCAACGTCTATGGCCCGCGCGAGGCGCACAAGGGCGCCATGGCCTCGGTCGCCTTCCATCTGTTCAACCAGGTGGAGCGCGGCGAGGATCCGAAGCTCTTCGGCGCCTATGACGGCTTCGGCCCCGGCGAACAGAGCCGCGACTTCATCCATGTCGGCGACGTCGCCGACGTCAATCTGTGGCTGTGGAAGCGAGGCTCGAGCGGCATCTTCAACTGCGGCACCGGACGGGCCCAGCCCTTCCGTGCCATTGCCGAAACCGTCATCGACACGCTGGGCAAGGGCGAGATCGAATTCATCCCCTTCCCCGACCACCTCAAGGGCAGCTACCAGAGCTTCACGCAAGCTGATATGTCCCGTTTGCGCGCGGCCGGATATAATGGCCAGTTCCGGACAGTGGAAACCGGTGTCAGAGACTATGTCGAATGGCTGAAAGCCCAACGATCCTCGTGATCGGCCCACGCTGGGTGGGCGACATGGTGATGGCGCAGTGCCTGTTTTCGGCGCTGAAGGAACTCCATCCCAACGCCGCAATCGACGTGCTGGCGCCGGCCTGGGCCGCGCCGCTGGTCAAGCGCATGCCCGAAATCCGCCAGCAGATTGACTTGCCACTGAAGCCCGGCGCGCTCGAATTCACCATTCGCCGCCGCTTCGGCCGCCTGCTGCGCGGCCGCTACGACATGGCCTATGTCCTGCCGGGCAGCTGGAAATCGGCGCTGATCCCTTTCTTTGCCCGCATTCCGCGCCGTGTCGGACATCTGCGCGAGATGCGCTATGGCCTTTTGACCGACATCGTGCCGCTGCCGGACGCCGTGAAACGGCGCACAGCGCAGGCCTATTTCAGTCTCGCCAGGGGCGGCAGTTTTCGCGCGCCCCATCTGACCGTGGATGCCGGCAATCAGGCCGCCCTGCTCGACCGTTTCGGGCTGGCGCCGCGAAAATTCGTGGCCCTTATGCCTGGCGCCGAATTCGGCCCGGCCAAGCGCTGGCCGAGCGAAAGCTATGCCGGCCTTGCCCGCGAGTTCATGGACAAGGGATTGAAGGTCGCCCTGTTCGGTTCGAAGAACGACCGCGACGTCACCGCTGAGATCGCCGCCCTTGCCCCCGGCGTCGTCGACCTCGCCGGCCAGACGCGGCTGGAGGACGCCATCGACCTGATCGCCGCGGCAAGGCTGGCGGTCTCCAACGACAGCGGGCTGATGCATGTCGCGGCAGGCGTCGGGACGCCGATCGTTGCCGTCTACGGCTCGACCTCGCCCGAAAACACGCCGCCGCTGGCGGAGCGGCGTGAATTGGTCTGGCTGCACCTCTCCTGCTCGCCCTGCCATCAGAAGGTCTGCCCGCTCGGCCATCTCAACTGCCTGAAGACGCTGGAAGTCGGCCAAGTCGTGGCAGCGGCGGAACGGCTGCTGAAAATCCCAGCCGCGGCATGAAGGTCCTGATCGTCAAGACATCGTCCATGGGCGACGTCATCCACACCTTTCCGGCCGTCGAGGATGCCAGCCTGCACCGGCCGGACGTTTCCTTCGACTGGTGCGTCGAGGAGGCGTTTGCCGGCATTGTCGCCTTGCACCCGGCTATCGGCAGGATCCATACGGTGGCGATCCGGCGCTGGCGCAAGGCTCTGTTCAAGGACAGCACCTTGCGCGAGGCTGCCGTGCTGCGCCGTACCTTGCGCGAATGCCGCTACGACCTTGTCATCGACGCACAGGGTCTGCTGAAATCAGCCTTGGTGGCGCGGCAGGCGCGCGCGCCGATCGCCGGCTTCGACCGGTCGAGCGCACGCGAACCTTCGGCAACCCTGTTCTATGACGTCACCTACGGCGTGCCGCGCGGCCTGCACGCCATCGAGCGGACGCGGCGGCTGTTCGGGCTGGCGCTTGGCTACCAGCCCGATCTCTCGACGCTCGCATCAGGCATCGTGCCACCACCCGGTGCTCTCGCCGGCATCACCGGAAAAACCGCCTTCCTGTTGCACGGCACCAGCCGCGAGGACAAGAAATGGCCTGTTGAGGACTGGATCGGAACCGCCTGTCTGCTGGTCGAGCGCGGCATGATTCCGGTCACCACCTGGTCGAACGAACGTGAGAAGTCCGTTGCCGAAGCCATCGCCAGGGCCGTGCCGTCCACGGTCGTGGTGCCAAAATCGCCGCTGGCCGACATCGCCGCCATCCTCGGCCGCTCGACGCTGGTCATCGGCGCCGACACCGGCCTGACCCACCTCGCCAGCGCCTTCGGCCTGCCCACGGTTGCGGTATTTTTGGCGACGGAGCCGGGTTTGACAGGCCCGCGCGGGCAATTTGCATCGACACTGCTGGCCGCGCCCGGTGGGCGTGTGACGCCGGCTGAGGTGGTGGCGGAAGTGGAGAGGTTGCTTAATCTTAAATTACAAGGGCCGGCTTAGGACCTTTTCAGAATTCGTTCTGGCGAGTCGAATAGCGTGGTTTTCGAGAACCGGAGCGGAGCGTACTTTAAAGTACATGAGCAAAGGAAGCGCAGAAAACCGCGCTAGTCGGCCGCCAGAGTAGAATTATCGAAAGGTCCTAGATGAACTGCACCTGGACGATCTCGTAACCCCTGGCTCCGCCGGGCGCATTGACCTCGATGGCGTCGCCGACTTCCTTGCCGATCAGCGCGCGCGCGATCGGCGAGGAGATCGAGATGCGGCCGGATTTCACGTCGGCTTCCTGGTCGCCGACGATCTGGTAGGTCTTCTTTTCCTCGGTATCCTCGTCGACCAGCACGACGGTGGCGCCGAACTTGACCTTGTCGCCGCTGAGCTTGGTGACGTCGATCACCTCGGCGCGCGCGATCAGGTCCTCGAGCTCGTTGACACGGCCCTCATTGAGGCTCTGCGCCTCCTTGGCAGCGTGGTATTCGGCATTTTCGGACAGGTCGCCATGCGAGCGCGCCTCGGAGATCGCTTCGATGATGCGCGGCCGCTCTTCCTGCTGGCGCCAACGCAGTTCTTCCTTCAATGACGCGAACCCCTCGCCTGTCATCGGGACCTTGTTCATGATGCCTGACCTTTCCTGCCGCCACCCCCGCGTTTCGGGGAAAGCCTTGTCGTTGGGTACAAAAAGAAAACGGTCCGGCAGCCTCGGGCTAACGGAACCGTTTCACCGCAATTTGGCTCAATATAGCAATCTTCGCGGGTTTTTCACGCCCAAAAATCGGTTTTGCAAAAATCATCCCCGCTTTCACCAGATGAGGAGGCGGCTAATGAGGCGGGAGGCAACAAAAAGCGGCCGCGATCGCTCGCGGCCGCTTCGCTAAGCCCTGGGAGCCTGATCAGCTCCGCATGAAATGGTCGATCTGCTCGGACAGCATGCCGTATTCGCGCGAGCCCTTGCCCGTGCGCTTCTCGATTTCCATCAGCTGCTGCTGGGCGCCGGCCAGGTCGCCGATCTGCAGATGCGCCTCGCCGAGATATTCGCGCACCAGCGTGTAATTCGGGTCGATGCGCAACGCTTCCTCGTAATAGCCGAGGCCGACGGTGACACGTCCGGAATGGCGGTGCGAGTAGCCGAGATAGTTGAGAATGCGCGGATCCTGCTTGTTGGCGGCAAGGGTGAGCACCGAGATCGCCTCGTCATAGCGCCCTGCCATCGCCAGCGCATGGCCGGCATCATAGATGCTGTCGTCGTCCAGCATGCCTTCCTGGGGTGCGACGCACTTTTTCTTCTTCTTGTCCCAGACCTCTCCCTTCTTGCACTGGGTGACAGTCTGGTCGCTGCCACCACTGCTACTGCCGGCGGCGAATACCGGAACAGCCATGAACTGCAGAGCGAGAAGCGCGCTCGCCGCCTGGATCAGCACTCTTTTATGCATTGAAGCCTCCTGGAGGGTTGAGAATGCAACACTAACGCCGCCTGCCGACTGTTTCATCCCGAAAAAAGTAGTCTGGAAGAACATCAGGTGACGGATGCCCGAAATCCGCTATCATCCGGCAAACGACTGACGGAGACGGCCCGTGCAGCGGCGGCTTGAAAAGGACTGGGACCTCTCGATCGGCCCCGACACCGTGCGCCTGTTCATCCTTAAAGCCAAGGCGCTGAGTGCGGCCGTCAACGAGGACTATGCCGACGGCGCCGAGCACGAGATCGAATTCGACGGCGACACGCACGACAATCACCATCATGACGGCCTTGCCGAGGAGAGTTCGGAAAACCTGACCGAAGAGGAACTGCGCGAGCTGATCAACGACCTCAATGTCGATGAAGCCGCCGAACTGGTCGCGCTCGCCTGGGTGGGCCGCGGCGACTACGACGCCGCGGAATGGGTGGATGCGGTGACGGCGGCGCGCGAACGCGCCAACAAGCGCACGGCCAAGTACCTGCTTGGCATGCCGCTGCTCGCCGACTGGCTGGAGGAAGGCCTCGAAGCCATCGGCGCGTAACGCCGCGGTAACCGATTGTGATCGGGGGAAAGCGTCCGTCCAGGCAACTTCGGCATGCCGGCGCCGTTTCGGAGCGATGGCAACGCTGAGCTTTTCCCGACTTTGCACCTTGGCGCTGCCTCTGGCGGCCGCGGTCCTGCTGGCAGCGCCGGCCGACGCCAGACATCGTCACAGGCATCACCAGCCGCTGTCCCCTCGGATGGATCAGCCGTTGACGCAGCGTCTGGACCAGCCGCCGAGGCCGAGGGTCAAACAGCGCGTGAGAGCGCGGGGCAAGCAGCCGCCAAAGCAGACGCCACAGGAAACGCCGGCGCAGCAGACTTCACCAGCCGATATTCCCTTGCCTGAGCCTCGTCCCACGGACGCGCCAAAGGCCGACGCCGCACCGGCGGAGGAGCAAAAGAGCGTCGAAACAAAGGCGCCGGACGCCTCCAACCAGCTCAATGAGGAAAAGTCCCGTCAGGCAAAGCAGGCCCATCCCGGGCCATCGGCCCGCGAACCTTCAGCCCGTGAGTCGTCAACCGAGACCGAAAGCGAGCCGGAGCCGCCAGCCGAGGTGCCGATCCCGACACAAAGACCCGACACCGCGGAACCAGAGGCTCAGCCACCGACTGTTGCGCCACAGCCTCCTGAAAAACCGGCGGATGCCGGCAATGAGAAAATGCTTCCCGATCCGCGCTCGGCCGACCGGCCAGGCGAAAAAATGCCCGCCGGGGAAGTCGCCTGCCGCGACCGGCTGAAGGCGCTCGGCGTCGAATTCGAGGAGCACAGTGCGGAAAGCAATCCCGAAATCGGCTGCTCCATCCCCTACCCCCTGGTGCTGAAGAGCCTTGGCAAGTCGATCGCCATCGCCCCCGACACCGAGCTCAACTGCCCGATGGCCGAAGCGGCGGCGCGGTTTGCCGCCGATGTCATCCAACCGGCGGCGAAGGCCGAATTCGGCGCCGACCTCAAATCGATCGGCCAGGCATCGGCCTTCGTCTGCCGCCCGCGCCACGGCACCAGGAAACTCTCGGAGCACGCCTTCGGCAACGCGCTCGACATCGCCAGCTTCACCTTGTCCGACGGCAGGACGATCGAGGTCGGTCCGACGCCACCGGAGCAGGACGCCAAATTCCTCAACGCGGTGCGCAAGGCCGCCTGCGGACCGTTCAAGACCGTGCTCGGGCCGGGCGCCGACGCCGACCACGCCTTGCACTTCCACCTCGATCTCGAGCCACGCCGGCACGGCGGCACGTTCTGCCAGTAGCTATTATCCCCTCGAGGATCGCCGCATTTCCGCCGCAGGCGTGAATGCGGGCGCTGAGTTTTCCTTTACCCTTGATCGTTAAAATGCCGGATATCCGGCCATGATCCCGAAAATTGGAACCCGGTTTTCGGAAAAGATCATGGCCAGGCAAAAGGTAGAACCTGATCGGGATCAGGTTCGGGGACAGGATTCCGCCAATGGCCGGCAAATTTCGCGCCGTGTTTTCCGCCACCGCGCGCCGATCGAAACCCGTGATGATGCTGGCCGCCGGCCTCACCCTTGCGGCGGTTTCGGCCTGCAACACCGGCAGCGTGCTGTCGTTGCAGCCGGCGGTCGATGTCGGCGCGCAAACCTCGGCCGTGCCGCAATATACGGGCATGCAGCGGCTTGTCCCGTCCAATCCCTACATGACGCAGGCCGCCTATCCGCGCATGGATGAGCCGATGTCGCCGGTCGAGCAGATACCGGCCAGCGAAATCGATTGCCGCCAGCAGCTGAAGCGCCTCGATGTCGCCTATACCGACCTGGCGCCGATCCATGAAGGCCAGTGCGGCATCGACTATCCCGTCAAGGTCACGGCCATCGGCAGTGTCGAGATGAAACCTGCCGCGACGCTGACCTGCGACATGGCCGCCACCTTCGCCGCCTGGACGAAGAACGAACTCGTTCCCTCCGCCCGCTGGCGCTACTTCTCCGGTGTCAGGACCATCCACCAGGGCTCGAGCTATTCCTGCCGCAACATCGCCGGCGAAGGTGTTTTGTCCGAGCACGGCAAGGGCAATGCGCTCGACGTCATGAGCATCGAACTCAACAATGGCGACGACATCGACGTGCGCAAGCCCGGCCTCTTCGCCTTCCGCACGCGCGGCTTCCTCAACAATGTGCGCGCCGATGGCTGCCAGTATTTCACCACCGTGCTCGGCCCCGGCTACAATTACGACCACCGCAACCATTTCCATTTCGACATCAAGAATCGCAGGAACGGTTACCGCGCCTGTCGCTAGCATCGGCGCACCGGCCCCTCTGCCAGCGGCACGCGACTGCGCATAAAGTGACGCCGGAACGGGCGGGCGACGGCATATGAGCCAGCGAAGTATTCGGCGACGCATTGCGACCTGGGTATTGGCCCTGCTGGGCGCCTGGCTGGCGCTTGCCTATCTCGCCGCGCCGGAATTCTGGACGTTCCGCGAGCGCGGCTTTCGCGACCAGCGCTTCGAAATGGTGACGCACACGCCGCAAGGCATTCCGGGTGACCCGATCAATGTCGGTCTTGTCGGCACAGAGAAAGAGGTGGTCCATGCCTTCGCCGTCGCCGGCTGGGACACCGCCGACGCCGTCACCTTGAGAACCGCCATCGACATCGGCGAAAGTGTGTTGTTTTCCCGCCCCTATCCCGATGCGCCGATGAGCCGCCTGCTGTTCGAGGGCCGCGCCCAGGATCTCGCTTTCGAAAAGCCTGTCGGCGACAGCGCCGACCGGCGCCATCACGTCCGTTTCTGGCGGACCGACACGGTCGGCGACGACGGCCGCCCGCTCTGGCTGGGGGCCGCAAGCTTTGATCGCGGCGTCGGCCTCAGCCACGACACCGGCGCCATCACCCATCACATCGGTCCCGACATCGACGCCGAACGCGACTTCCTGATCGGCGACCTCAACGCGGCCGGTCTGCTGGCATCGACCAGCGAAATGGCGGGCATCGGCGCCACCATGACCGGCCGCAATGGCGGCGGCGATCCCTATTTCACCGACGGCAAGGCAATCATCGGCGTGCTGAAGCAGCCGCAGTGACCGGACGGCGAGGTCACGTCGTGCTGATCACGATCTTGCCGAACGGCCCCTTCTCGAGATGCTCAAGGGCCTGCGGCACCTCGTCAAAGCCAAAGACCTTGTCGATGACCGGCTTGATGCCGAGCGCCTCGATCGCCTGGTTCATCCGCTCGAAGGACCGGCGATGGCCAATTGACAGGCCCTGCACGACAATGCGGTTGCGCATGAATGGCACGATCGGGAAATTGAGCTCCATCGCGCCCAAGAGGCCGATGACCGACAGCCGGCCGCCCGCGGCCAGAGCGTTCAGCGATCGCCGCGCATTGTCGCCGCCGACCATTTCCAGAATATGGTTCACGCCCAGCCCGTCGGTCAGTTCACGCGCGGCTTCGTCCCATGCGGGCCGGGTGCGATAGTTGATCATCTGCCAGGCGCCGAGCTTTTTTGCCCGCTCAAGTTTCTCGTCGCTGCTCGAGGTGACGATGGCGCGCAGGCCGAACGTCCTCGCGAACTGCAGCGCAAACAGCGACACGCCGCCAGTGCCCTGGATGAGGATGGTCTGGCCCGCCACCGGCCTTGTCGCCTCGGCCATCGCAAACCAGGCGGTTAAGGCCGCGATCGGCAGCGTCGCTGCCTCGATATCGCTGAGCGATGGCGGCGCCAGCACCGCGGCGTCCTCGCCGAAGACCACATGATCGGAGAGCATGCCCGGCAGCGAGGACCCCAGCGTATGCTTGTGCAGCACGGGCGGCGCGTCGCCATCCGGCCAGTCGGCGATGACCTGGCCGAGCACACGCTGCCCAACCTGGAAGCGGCTGACCGCGCCGCCGACAGCCACGATCTCGCCCACGGCATCCGATGTCGGCACAAAGGGAAAGGCAAGATCAGGGATCAGCGTGCCCTCGACGATCAGTCTGTCCTTGTAGTTCAGCGACACGGCTTTCGTGCGCACCAGAAGTTCGTGCGGCCCGGGTTGCGGCATCGTGCCCGTCACCTGGCTCAGCCTGGACAGGCCGAAACCGCTCATCTGCCAGGATCGGTTGATTTGGGTGCTCATCTAGCTCGCGCTCCATAATTAGTGGTCCGCGAGACATTTATGCTTTTCGACTATGGAAAATAGAGCTCCCATGCGGCATATCTTACGACTGATTGAGGATAAAAATTCGCCAATTGGAACCGTCATGGAACCGTCCGACCTGCAAGGCATCGTCGCATTCGTCCAGGCCGTGGAGGCCGGCAGCTTCACCGGCGCCGGCGAGCGGCTGCATGTGACGAAGTCGGCGATCGGCAAGTCGGTCGCCCAGTTGGAGCGGCGGCTCGGCGTTCGCCTGCTCAACCGCACCACCCGCAGCCTCAGGCCGACCAGCGAAGGCGCAAGCTACTATGAGGCCTGCGTCAGGGCGTTGGCCGAGATCGAGGCGGCGCAGTCGCTGCTCGCCGCGCGCCGGCAGGTCCCGTCCGGCCGGCTGCGTGTCGACGTTCCGCTCGCCTTTGGCCGACGCTGCGTCGCACCCGTCCTGTTCGAGATTTCCAGGAAATTCCCCGAACTCACGGTCGAAATCTCCTTCAACGACCGCCGCGTCGACCTGATCGAGGAAGGCATCGACCTCGCCATCCGCATGGGAGAACTGGACGACAGCCTGTCGCTCGCGGCCAGACGCATCTATGCCCAGCGCTCGGCCATCTGCGCCGCTCCCGCCTATCTCGAGGAACACGGCAGGCCGCTATCGGTCGAGGATCTCGCCCATCACAGCGTCATCGGCTACGGCCGCGAGGGCGTCGTCCGCCCCCGGGTGATCAGACATAGCGACGGCCGTCAGACGACCTTCGCACCCAAGGCGAGGCTTGTCCTCGGCCATGGCGAACCGATGCTCGACGCCGCCCTTGCCGGCTGCGGCATTGCCTTCTTGCCGACCTGGCTGGCAGCCGACAGCCTCAGGCATGGCGACCTCGAAATGGTCCTGTCGGACTGTGTGGTGGAAAACATCGTCGTGCACGCCGTCTGGCCGGTCGCGCGCGCGCTCACGCCAAAAGTGCGTGTTGTCATCGACGCGCTCGTCGAACATTTTTCGGCCCCGGCCTGGGACAATGCCTGAAAGACAGGCGCCATCTTCTAGAAATGGCCAGTGCATGTCACCCAAAACTGGTCCCGGTTTTGGGATAATCACATGCATCGACACAAAGACTGAAAGCGCGGCGCGTGTAATCCGTTTGCACTCGACGCGCTTTCACTATTTTCGAGCGCCCCGCCGCAATGCTATTGAGCCCTCATGCTATACGTCGAAATCGCTATCGTGGTCGTCCTCATTTGTGTGAACGGCCTTCTGGCAATGTCCGAACTCGCCATCGTTTCATCACGCCCGGCACGGCTGAAGGCGATGATCGACCGTGGCGTCAACGGCGCCGGCCGGGCGCTGGATCTTGGCTCTAATCCCGGCAAGTTCCTGTCCTCGGTGCAGATCGGCATCACGCTGGTCGGCGTGCTTTCCGGCGCCTTCTCCGGCGCCACGCTGGGCGACCGGCTGTCCGTATTCCTGGCCTCGACGGGCATGCGCGAAAGCGTGGCCGATCCGCTCGGCGTCGGCATTGTCGTCGCCATCATCACCTATTTCTCGCTGATCGTCGGCGAACTGGTGCCCAAGCAGATCGCGCTGCGCGACCCCGAGCGCGTCGCCGCACGCGCTGCCCCGGCCATGACCATCCTCGCCACCGTCTCGGCGCCCCTGGTGTTCCTGCTCGACATTTCCGGCCGCGCCATATTGTGGCTGCTTGGCCAGCGCGGCGAAAGCGAGGAGAAAGTCACCGACGAGGAGATCAAGATGCTAGTCGCCGAGGCCGAGCATCACGGCACCATCGAATCCGACGAGCGGCGCATGATCGCTGGCGTCATGCGGCTTGGCGACCGCGCCGTGCGCGCGGTGATGACGCCGCGCACCGAGGTCGACTGGATCAACCTGCAGTCCGACGACACGACGATCCGCAAGCTGCTCATGGAAACCCAGCATTCGCGCCTGCCGGCGGGCGACGGCGGCGTCGATGTCATGGTCGGCGTCGTCCAGACACGCGACGTGCTGGCCGCGATCCTTGCCGGCCGCACGCTCGACCCGCGCAAGCATGTGCGCGCCGCCCCCATCGTCTACGACCAGGCCGACGCGCTCGACGTGCTGCACAAACTCAAGGAATCCGACGTGCCGATGGCGCTGGTGCATGACGAATACGGCCATTTCGAAGGCATCGTCACGCCCGCCGATATTCTCGAAGCCATCACCGGCGTGTTCCGCGCGGACCTCGATGCCGGCGACGAGGAAAACGCCGTCAAGCGCGAGGACGGCTCGTGGCTGCTCGCCGGCTATATGCAGGCCGACGAGATGGCCGAGATTCTGGGCTTCGACCTGCCCGAGAACCGCGACTACGAGACCGTCGCCGGCTACGTGCTGTCGCACATGCATCACCTCCCGGCGACCGGCGAATGCGTCGACGCGCAAGGCTGGCGCTTCGAAGTGGTCGACCTCGACGGCCGCCGCATCGACAAGCTGATCGCCACCCGCCTGCCGGGAACCCACCGCGAGGCGGTGCGCTGATTGTTTGAATGTCGGCTTTGCGCCCTGGCGGGCATTGACGGTAGGCCGGTGGATTGCGCGGCCAGCGACAGCTACCGCTCGGTGAACGCGCGAGCGAAGGAATCGATCATCGGCCGTACCAGATACTCGAAGAAAGTCCGGTCGCCAGTGTTGATGAACGCCTCGACCGGCGTTCCGGGATAAAGCTGCTCGGGCTTCACGCCAGGCGGTAGGTCGGCGGCAATCCTGAGTTTGACGCGGAAATAGGGCTCATGCGTGGCCTCGTCGATGAGCCTGTCCGCGGAAATTTGTGCCACGGTGGCTGAAACCTCGGGGGTGAGCCGCATGTTCAAGGCGGACAATCGCAGTTTCGCCGCTTGGCCGACACGGACCTGATCGACGTCCTTCGGCCGCAGCCTTGCATCGACAATCAGACCGGGTGCCGTGGGCAGGATCTCCATGATCTTCTCACCGCGCGCAATCACGCTGCCCTTGGCATTATAGGTCGAAGACACCACAATGCCCGCGGCCGGTGCCTTGATCGTCGTGCGCCGCCGCACCGCCTCGGCCGCCCTGATCTGTTCCTCGATGTCGGCCAGGTTGGACCGAACCTCGTCCAGCTTCGTCAGCGCCTCTTCCACGCGTTGCGTGGTCAGCCGCTCGATCTGCTCCTGGGCTTCGACGATCTGGGTGTTGGCCGCCGCCAGATTGGCTTCCAGCGCCCCGGCCTGCCCGACGAGATCGGCCTCGCTGCGCAAAAGCTGCGAGTATTCGGTGCGATTGGTGAGGCCTTTGTCCAGCAGGCTGGTCTTGATGCCGAGCTCCTTCTTCACGATTTCGGCCTGTTGCTGAACGGCCTCTTTCTGGGACTGCAACCCCACGACCGACTGCCGATGCATGGCCACGCGCTGGGCGAGGATCGATTGTTCCGATCGGAACCGGGCGAGCCTGGCATCGAATTCCTTTTGCTGTTCTCGGATCAGGGCTTCGAAGTCGGCCTGGAGCGGTGCTGGCGCCGCTTTGGTGATTGGCGCGAGCCCGTCCAACCCGTCGCGTTCCGCCTCCAGCCGCGCCGCACTCGCCCTGAGCGCGATCGACTGTCTCGTCAGCCGGTTGAGCTCGGCCTGCGCGGCTGTCGGATCCAGCACGATCAGATCCTGGGCCTGTTGGACGCGATCGCCGTCATGGACCAGCAACGCCTCGATGAGGCCGCCGTCGGGATGCTGGATCAGGATGTTTCCGCCGGTCGCCGAAATCGTCCCTTGCGTGATCACCGCTCCAGACAAGGGCGCGCTGACGGCCCAATAGCCAAGGCAACCCACCAACAGCGCCGTTGCCGCGTATCCGGCGAATGCCACCCGCCTTATGTTGGTACGCGGGTTGCCCTCCTCCCAGGCGAGGCTGTGCGCCGCCATCATCTACGATCCAAAACGGGTGTTATGGGCGCGGATCGTCGTGGCGAACGACCCTGTCACCACCGTATTCGGCTGCGCGGGAAGCCCCTTGCCAACGACCGAATGCCGGAGCACCTCGCTGCTTGGGCCGAAAGCTTCGATCGCGCCGCCGCGCAGAAGCATCACGCGGTCGCAGGACGCGGCAATCGAAGGGCGGTGCGTGATCACGACCATCGTGACGCCGGCCGCCTTCGCGGCGGCGAGTACCGCCTCGAGCGCCGCTTCACCCGTGCCGTCGAGATGCGTGCTGGGCTCGTCCAGGACGAGAATTCTCGGATTGCCGTAGAAGGCGCGCGCCAGCCCGATCCTCTGACGTTCGCCGCCCGACAGCATTCTGTCCGACGGACCTATCAATGTCTGGTAGCCGTCCCGCTGCGCCAGGATCAGCTCATGCGCCTCAGCCCGCCTAGCTGCCTCGACGATCGCGGCGTCATCTGCGTCGGGGTCGAAGCGGGCGACGTTTTGCGCGATCGACCCTGGAAAGAGCTCGACCTCCTGCGCGAGGTAGCCGACATGCTTTCCGAGCTGGTTTTCGTCCCAGTTCCTGAGGTCGGCGCCGTCGATCCTGACCGCGCCGCCGGTCGGCCGGGCAGCGCCCACAAGCACCCGCGCCAGGGTCGATTTGCCGGCGCCGCTCGGGCCGACGATGGCCAACGCTTCGCCGGCGCCGATTTGGAAGTTCAGCCGCTTGAGGATGGGTTCGGTGCCGGGCTGCGCATTCGGCGCCATGAAGAAAACGTCCTGCACGGAAATCGCGCCCGCCGGATCGGGCAGGATCAGTTTGCGCGCTTCAGCCGGACGCGCCGCAAGCGCCGTCTCCAGCCGCTTCCACGCTCGCCGGGCGTCGGCGATCTGCCGCCAGGCGCCGATCAACTGGTCAAGCGGCTGCAGCGCGCGCGACGACACCAGCGAGGAGGCGAAGATCATGCCTGCCGTCATCTGCCCCTTGAGCACCAGCCATGCGCCGGCGCCGAGGATCGCCAGTTGCAGCATCATGCGCAGCGCCCGCGAGGCACCGCTGAAGATCGCATTGGCACTCGAGGAACGGTCATGCAAGGTGAGCGCTGCCGCCACATGCCGTCCCCAGACCCGCGCGGCGTTCTCCACCATGCCCATGGCGCGCAGCGTCTCGGCATTGCGGGCAAACGCCTGTTCCGCCTGGCTCGCCAGGGCCGAACGCTCCGCGGACAAGGCGTCGTTCCTGCCGATGGCAAGCTGGTTGGCCACGACCAGCAAAAGCAGAAGCGCCGCGCCGGCGACCGTCACCCAGAACAGCACCGGATGGATGAGATAGAGCAAAGCCAGGAAGACAGGGGCGAAAGGCAGGTCGAACAACACCGCCACGCCGCGCGACCTGATGAAGGCGCAGACAGAGGCGAGATCGCGCAGCGGCGACAGGCCGCCAGCATATTTCGCGCCAAGCGAGACGGCGAATGTGCTGGCGCCCAATTTCCGGTCGAGGGTCGCCGCAACGCGCTGCGTGTAAACGGCGCGGATCGCGTCCAAAAGCCCAAGGAAAACGAGCGCGAGAACCGCGATAACAGAAAGATAGACAAGCGTCTCGACACTGGAGGATGGCAGCACGCGGTCATAGACCTGCAGCAGGTAGAGCGGAATCACCAATAGCAGGATGTTGATCAACAGCGAGAAGACGCCGACATCGGCGATGGCGCGCGTGAAGACCGGACGTAGGCCAGACGGTCCAGTCATTTCCACATTCCCCGACGGCGCATGTTCCCGAGACCCTACGCGTGCCCCCCGAACTCGGAACCGCCGTGCGACATGCTGTTGCTATGCGTTGCGGCACTGTGCGTGTCGATGCTACTGGCGATGTTCAGGGCGTTTGCCGGCGCATTGTCCAGCGTATAGGCGCGGATATAGTCGATCTTCATCTCTGCCGGCGTGGCCAGATGATCCGGAGGGGCGCCGGCAAAGCCGCCGACCGCGAGATCGACCAGCATGTACATGGGCTTGTTCATGTCGGACGGCGTCGCCGCTTCCGCGACCTGCACACCGTCATAGGTCCAGACGAGCTTGTCCGGGGTCCAGAGCACACCATAGGTGTGGAAGCCGGCGGGGTTCGAGACACTCACCGTCGACGTGACCTTGGTGTGCGTTCCCGTCTCATTGCTGTGCGCCGTCATGATCAATGAATTCGCGGCTTGGCCGGCCGTTTCCACGACATCGAGTTCCGGCGGCCACGAACCGTCTTCCGGAAGCAGCCAGAAGGCCGGCCAGGCGCCGGCATTCTCGGGCAGGTCGGCCCGTATTTCGAAATAGCCATAGGTCTGCGAGAAGGAATCGTGGGTCGTCAGAATGCCGGAGGTGTATTCGTAATTGTTGATCAGCGGCTTGATGTCCGCCGGCGCCTGCGCCGCGGTGATGGTGAGCACGCCGTTATTCACGCTGAACGGATGGACGGAGCTCGTCGGTGCGTAGTTGGCGTCGATGTACCATTGCAGCTCGTTGTTGCTGGTCAAAGTACTGCCGTTCGGCGCTCCCCACCAGAAGTTGGTATCCCACGTGCCGCCCTGGCTGTTGTGAAGGTTCAGCGCGTTGAAATCGTCGCTGAAGGAGAGCTGCATTCCGGATTTGTCGATCGGCAATTCGAACTGGCTGGGCTGCAGCTTGTCGATGGTCGTGTCCTTGAACTCGAGGATCTCGCCGGACCCGAGGTTCAGCAGCACGTTCGATCCGGCCTGGATCATGCTGGAGTGGATGGCGTCGAACGAAGTGAACCCATAGCCATCAAGGCGGACCGTGTCGGTGGCGGCAAAATTCGCTATCAGGTCGCTTCCGTTGCCTTTCGAGACGACGAAAGTATCGTAACCGCCGCCGCCGTCGATCAGCACATCGTTTCCGGCGCCGCCGTCCAGAGTCTGGTGTCCGGCCTTGGCGGTGATGATGTTGTCCAGCCCATTGCCGAAGGCATAGTTGTTGGCGTTCGTGACGACGAGGTTCTCGACATTGTCGGGGAGCTTGTAGCTCATCCATGTGCTGACCGTGTCGATGCCTGCCCCAGCGGCCTCCGCCACCTTGTTGCCCGCCGCATAGAGGTAATAGATGTCATCGCCCGTGCCTCCGTGCATGGTGACGTTGACACCGGATGCTCCGTAGAATGAGTCGTTCCCGGAGCTGCCATACAAGTCCGGCCCGGACCCTGCCGCCGAGTACCAATGGTTGGAGGCGCCGCTGTAGGGGAGAGGAACACCTAAGGCGTTGACGAAGAAGCTCATCGGACAAATCCTCCTCGTGATGCCTGGCCTGCTCGGATCGTTCGATTCCAGGCGGGCGCATCCGGACCAACGTTGCCATGCACGACACCGTTCCAGGAACTTGCCACATAGTTCAACATTACATCGACGTTTTCCGGTCTGAGAGCACAACAACCCGACGAATGGTCTACAGGTCGTAATTCGGCCAACGATCTATTTAATAAAATTTTACGTTAGGCGCGGATCAACTTGCGCGCTTCCCCTCAAACCGCGACTTCGATCGGCTCGGCAAGTCTGGGGTTGGAGCGCGCGGCGATCAGGCAGCTGGTCACGATGAGGCCGGCTCCCGCCAGCGTCGTCCAGGTCACCGCCTCGTCGAAGAAGAACCACCCGAGCGCGATCGCCCAGATGAAGGCCGAATATTCGGTCGGGATCAGATATTGCGCTTCGGCCCGCGCATAGGCCCAGCTCATCAGGAACTGGCCGGCGAGCGACAGGGCCGTCACCCCCGCGAGCGGAAGCCAGAGATTGCCGGGCAGTGCAATGGCGAGCCAGGGTGCGGCAAGACCAAGCATGACCCCAACACAAAGGTTCTGGAACAGCATGATCTCGATTGGCTTGGCCAGCATCGCCTGTCGCCGCGCGAGGATCAGATTGTAGGCATAGAACACCGTCGAGACCAGCACCGCCGCCGTGCCGAGCAAGGCATCGCCGGCATAGGTCTTCTGCCCGAACTGGCCGGCCACGATGATTGCGACGCCCGCAATGCCGGCGAGCGAGGCCCAGATCGCCTTGCGCTGTATCCTTTCGCCCCGAAGCAGCGCGGCCAGCAGGAGCGCGAACAGCGGCGCCACGAAACTTAGCCCGACCGCCTCCGCCAGCGGCAGCCTCGCAAGCCCCCAGAAGAATGACAGCAGGACAGTGCCGACAACCACCGCGCGCAGGGCATGCAGCCGCAGCACCGAGGCGGCGGGAAGCGAGCGCGGCCCCGCCAGCCAGCCCGCGCCCGCGACCAGTGTCGCCAGCATGCTGCGCCACAGCACCGTGTTGTAGACACCGACAGCGATGACCAGCACCTTCATCGCCGCGTCCATGCCGGACAAGAGGAAGATGGCCAGCGCGCAGATGAGCACCGGGATCATGGGGGAAACGGCGCCGGCCAGGCTGGATGATTTCACGCGGGTTTACTCGAGGTGGCGAATGCAAGCTGACATATCAGCGCAAAAGCACAGGGCCAGATGGCAGCCTCGCCCATGTGGCGGTCCAACGCTTTCGGTCTTGGCGTAATCGCGATTCGAACTTTTTTGCCGCTCATGTCGATTTCGCCATCCCCCGTTCGTCGTATGATCGAACCAACCCGAACAAGGAGAAGACCATGCGGTTCATGATGCTGATGATCCCCGGCGGCTACGCGGAGGCGGCGCCCGACGTCAGGCCCGACGCCAAGGGGGTAGAGGCAATGATGAAATACAATGAGGAGCTCAAGAAGGCCGGCGTGTTGCTGGCGCTCGATGGGCTGCATCCGCCGTCCTCGGGCGCGCGGGTCAGCTTCAAGGGCGGCAAGCCCGTCGTCACCGACGGGCCGTTCGCGGAGGTCAAGGAAGTGCTGGGCGGCTATTGGGTGATCGACGTGCGCTCGCGTGAAGAAGCCATCGAATGGGCCCGCCGCTGCCCCGCTGGAGAGAATGAGGTGATCGAGGTTCGCCGCGTCTTTGAGATGAGCGATTTCCCCGAGGACGTCCAGAAGGTGGTGGAAGGCTTCAGCGAGTTGAAGGATTGACGGCCACAGCCACCATCGAAGCGGTCTGGCGGATCGAGCAGCCGAAGCTCACCGCCAGGCTCGCCCGCTATCTCAGGGATATCGGGCTGGCCGAGGAGATCGCCGGCGATGCCTTCCTGCTGGCGCTGGAGCGCTGGCCCCGGGACGGCATCCCGCGCAACCCGGCCGCCTGGCTGACGGAGGTCGCCAGGAACCGGGCGCTCGACCGGCTGCGCCGCACCACCATGATCGACGGCAAGCACCGCGAACTTGCCATCGACCTCGCCGAGCTGGAGCGCGAGATGCCCGACATCGAGGCAGCGCTCGACGAGGACATCGACGATGACCTTTTGCGGCTGATCTTCACCGCTTGCCATCCCGTCCTGCCTGCCGAACAGCGCGCGGCCCTCGCCCTGCGGTTGTTGGGCGGGCTGTCGACGCTTGAGATCGCCCGCGCCTTCCTCGTGCCCGAGGCCACCGCCGCCCAGCGCATCGTGCGCGCCAAGCGGGCGCTTCGCGATGCCGCCATCCCGTTCGAAACACCGCGCGGCGAGGAGCGGCGCGAACGCCTCGCCGCCGTGCTGGAGGTGGTCTATCTCATCTTCAACGAAGGCTATGTGGCGACCGATGGACCGGACTGGCTGCGCGCCGATCTCTGCGGCGAGGCGCTGCGCCTTGGCCGTTCCCTGGCGGCGCTGATGCCCGACGAGCCGGAGGTGCAGGGGCTGATGTCGCTGATGGAACTCAACGCCTCGCGCTTCCCTGCCCGCACCGGCCGGGCGGGTGAGCCGATCCTGCTGCTTGACCAGGACCGCGCCCGATGGAACTGGTCGCTCATCCGGCGCGGCCTCGACGGCCTGAACCGGGCGATGATCCTGACATCGACACCCGGCTCCTATCTCTTGCAGGCGATGATCGCCGCCTGCCATGCCCGCGCCGTGACGGCAGCCGACACCGACTGGATTGCAATCGCCGCCTATTATCAGGCCCTTGCCCTGGCGGCCCCCTCACCCATTGTCGAAATCAACCGGGCGGTGGCCGTCGGCATGGCGTTCGGCCCGGCGCAGGGCCTCGCCATCGTCGAGGCGCTGAAGGACGAGCCGCGCCTGAAGGACTCGCATCTCCTGCCCACGGTGCGCGGCGATCTTCTGGAAAAACTGGGACATCAGGCGGAAGCCCGCGCCGCGTTCCGCCAGGCCGCGCAATTGACCGGCAATGGCAGGGAGCGCGCCCTGCTGCTCGCGCGCGCGGGTGACTAGCTCATTGGCCTGCATCCACCGCAAGCCGGTGCGGTGGTCCACCCTCAGTGGGCTTCCGGTGGCGGCGCCTTCGGCGTGACGTTGCGCAGGAACGGAACCAGTGCCGTCGCGATGACGAAGGCGGCCATGATGACCAGGAACGCATCGGCATAGGCCATGGTTGACGCCTCGCGATAGGCGAGCGCCCACAGCTGCTTCAGCGAGGCGGTATGGCCGTCGGCGACGGCGCCGGGCAGTTGGCCGTAGCGCAACGCGATAGTGTCGACGACCCGCATCGCCGCCTCGTTCTGCGGCGTCAGGTGCGAGGCGATCGTCAGGAAATGGAAGTTGGTGCGGTCGTTCAGGATCGCGCCGCAAATGGCGATGCCGACCGCGCCGCCGAGATTGCGCATCGTGTTGAACAGGCCGCTGGCATATTTCAGCCGCTCCGGCGGCAGGCTGCCGAGGCCGAGATTGACACTCGGCGCCACGGCGAAGACCTGCGGGAAACCACGGAACAGCTGCGGGATCAGGAGCTCGGCCGCACCCCACTGGCTGGTGATGGCGCTGAAACTCCACATCGAGGCGCCGAAGGAGGCCAGCCCGAACATCATCAGCCAGCGCGTGTCGAAGCGCTTGGCGAGAAAGATGTAGACGGGCACGCCGACCATCGAGGCGACGCCGGTGGAGAACACTGCGAGCCCGGTCTGCAAGGCGTCGTAACCCCGGACATAGCCGAGGAACAGCGGCGTCAGATAGATCGTGGCGAAGATGCCAATGCCGGTGACGAAGGACAGGAAGCAGCCAATGGCGAAATTGCGGTTGCCGAAGGCGCGGAAATCGACCACCGGCTGCGAATAGGTCAGGCTGCGGATGACGAACAGAACCATGGTGATGCCGGCGACGATGGCGCCATTGCGGATTGTCGCGTCGTCGAACCAGTTCCAGCGCGAACCTTCCTCCAGGACATATTCCGCCGTGCCCAGGCTGACCGCCATCAGCACGATGCCGGTATAGTCGGCGCCCTTCAGCAGCGACGGATCGGCCTTGTCGATCTTGACCAGCAATGCGACGAGGATGGTGATGATGGTGCCCGGAATGACGTTGACATAGAACAGCCAGTGCCAGTTCAGCGTATCGGTGATCCAGCCGCCGATGACAGGCCCGAGCGTCGGCGCGATCGAGGCGATGCTGCCGACCACCGCGGCCGCATAGACCCGCCTCGGCCCCTGGAAATAGTGGAACGACGAGGTGAAGACTGTCGGGATCATTGACGCGCCGAGCAGCCCTTGCAGCGCCCGGAACACGATCATGCTTTCGATGCTCCAGGCGAAGCCGCACAGCATGCTGGCCAGCGTGAAACCGGCAGCCGAAATGGTGAACAGCCAGCGTGTCGAAAACACCCGGGTCAGCCAGCCCGACAGCGGAATGACGATGATTTCCGCCACCAGATAGGACGTCTGCACCCAACCGATCTGGTCCTGCGCCGCCGACAGGCCGCCGCCAATGTCCTGCAGGGACGACGCGACGATCTGGATGTCGAGCAGCGCGATGAACATCCCCACGCACATCACCATGAACGGCAGGATGCTGGCGAGGAAGGATTGCGGGCGCTCCGACATGATGCCCTCAGTGTGCGCCGGTATCGACCGTCACGACGGTGGAGAGGCCTGGCCGCAGTGCGACCTTCCGCGCCTGGTCCGGGTCGATGGTGATGCGGACTGGAACGCGCTGGACGATCTTGGTGAAATTACCGGTCGCGTTCTGCGCCGGGATGACGCTGAAGATCGCCCCCGTCGCCGGCCCCAGGCTGCTGACATGGCCCTTGAGCGGCTGGTCCGGCGCGATGTCGGTATAGACCGTCGCCGCCTGTCCGTCGGCCATGCGCCGCAACTGGTCTTCCTTGAAATTGGCGTCGACCCACAGCCCGCTCTCCGGAACGATCGTCAGCAGATAGCTGCCCGGCGAGACATAGGTGCCGACCTGCGCCAGCCGGTTGCCGACGAGGCCGTCGATCGGAGCACGGATCTGCGTGAAGCCGAGATCGAGTTCAGCCGTGTCGAGATCGGCCTTGGCGGCCAAAACCGCGGCGGTGGCTTCCGAGATCTGCGTGGTCAACACGTCGAGCTGCTGCCTGGCGGCGGCAAGCCCAGCACGCGAGGCAGCGACGGAGGCCTTGGCCTGCCCGTCGGCGGCAAGGCTTCTCTGCGCGTCCTGCTGCGAGCCGGTCTTGGTGCTGGCCAGCACCTCGTAGCGCTTGGCGTCCTGTGTAGTGAACGTCGCGGCCGCACTCTTCGCCTCGAGATCGGCCTGCGCCTGTTCGATCAGCGAATTCTGCAGCGAAACCTGGGCGCGAAGATTGTCGAGGGCCGATTGCTGCTGCTGGACGGAAGCCCGCCCACGCTCCACTGCCGCCTTGAAAGGCCGGTCGTCGATGCGGATGATGAGCTGTCCGGCGTCGACATGCTGATTGTCCTCGACGAGGATCTGATCGATATGCCCGGCGACGCGTGGCGCCAGCGGCGTGACATTGCCGCCGACATAGGCATCGTCGGTCGACATCAGGTAGCGGCCGGCCTGCCACCACTGAAAGCCATACCAGCCGGCGACGCCGATGGCGATCGCGGCACCCAGCATGACGAAGGGCTTGCGGCGGCTTTTGGCGGGCGCGGGGATCTGGACGGCGGATGGCTGCGCCGGCTGCAACTCGGCGGCGGAGAGAACCTTGTTCATTTGCCTCGCGCCTCTTCACGGCTTTGCTCAACGTTGTCGATGAGCGGCAGGCCGGAACCCTCCGTGCTGAAGCGATAGCGCTGCCGCATGCGGTCGGTGGCCCGGGGCGCCGTCGCCATGGTAAAGCCCCCGCCGTCGAGTTCCCGACCGGTCTGGCGGTCGACCAGCACAGGCTCGGCCCAGCGCCCGTCCGCTTTGTCCACCACCACAAGGCTCGGGCCTTCAGGGGCCAGATGCTTGTTGCCCCAGGCGAGCAGCGAAAGCAGCACCGGGCGGAAATCGCGCGCCTTGGCGGTCAGCACATATTCATGGCGCAGCGGCCGCTCGCAGTAGGCGCGCTTTTCGAACAGGCCACGCTCGACCAGGCTGTTCAGCCGGCGCGTGAGGATGTTCGGCGCGATCTCCAGGCTCTTCTGAAACTGGTCGAAGCGCGTCAGCCCTTGGAACGCGTCCCTGAGCAACAGGATGCTCCACCACTCGCCGACATCGTCGAGGCTGCGCGCGATTGGGCACGGGCGGGTCTCGAAGCTTGTTTTTGCAACCATGGCCGGAGGTCTCTTTCAAAATGAAAGTCACCTATAGCCATGTTAATTGCATTATGCAAGTCACTCGAATGTGATCGCTGGAGGCGACCGCCGATTCTGGGAAATGAGATGGGCCCCCAAACAGCAGTCGCGCCGCCGCCAAGGCATGGCTGCGGCGCTGGAAAACGTCGCGCGACGTGCCGTCAGGGCTGCTTGATGGCCTCCCCAGAAAATAGTTCCGTCAGGGCACCAGCACGACCTTGCCGGTCGAGCGCCGCTCGTCCAGCAGTCGGTGCGCCTCGCCGGCCTGGCCGAGCGGGAAGCGGCCGCCGATCGCGACCCGCAGCCGACCGCTCGCGGACAGCTGGAACAGTTCCGACAGGGTCGCCCGCAACACCTGTGGCGACAGAAGCGGCAGCAGCGCAAACCCCCTCAGCGACTGGTTGCGGCCGATCATGGCTTCCAGATCGGAAGGTTCGAGCCCATAGCGGCCGAGCGCCGCGAACACCAGTTCGCCGCCGGACTCCAGCGCCTGCAGCGACAGAGCCGTCAGCGCGCCGCCAACCGTGTCGTAGATGACGTCGGCCCCCTCCCCGCCTGTCAGCTCGCTAACGCGCGCGGGCCAGTCAGGCCTGATGTAATCGACGCCGGCATCGGCGCCGAGCGACAAGGCAAGGTCGATCTTGCCCGCGCCGCCGGCGGCCGCGATCACCTTGGCCGCGCCCTTTGTCTTGGCTAGCTGGACAAGCAGCGATCCAACGCCACCGGCGGCGGCCAGCACCAGCACCGACTTGCCCTCTGGCGGGCTCTGGCGCAGCAGATGCAGCGCCGTCAGCCCCTGCACCATCAGCGCCGTCGCTTCTTCGAACGAGACGTCGTCCGGCAGCGGCACGGCGAGATCGGCCGGCATGGTCACCTGCTCCGCATAGCCGCCATAGGGACGCTGCGAGGCAAACAGCGGCGCCGCGACACGTCTTCCCAGCAGCGCCCCATCCACCCCTTGCCCGACGGCTTCGACGACGCCAGCCACTTCCACGCCGGGAAACATCGGCAACTGCGGGGTTACCGTGTAGCGGTCCGCGCGCATCAGCGCCTCGAAGAAGTTGATGCCGGCGGCCCGCACCCGGATCAGCACCTCGCCGGGCTGCGGCAGCGGCGCCGGCAGGTCGACGACCTCCAGCACCTCGGGACCGCCGAAACGGCTGAATTGAACGGCTTTCATGGCAAACTCCGATCGCACTGGCATCGGCCTTGGTTTGCCACTATCTGCGAGGCCGCGACTACACACTCATTTGTCCCCTGCTGACCAGGAGGTGACCATGGCCGGTCCAGCCAGCAAGATGCCAATCAAGCGACTGCCGATGCTGCCGGCGGAGCGCGCACTGAAAGTGATCGGCGGGCGTTGGAAGGCGGTCATCCTCTACCATCTCTTCGATGGTCCACGGCGGCTGTCGGCGCTGAAGGCGATGATGCCTGGCATCACCCAGAAGGTGCTGATCCAGCAACTGCGCGAGATGGAGGAGCATGGCCTCGTCAGCCGCGAGATCTTCGCCGAAGTGCCCGCCCGCGTCGAATATTCGGCGACCAGCCTGGGCCTCAGCCTCGAGCCGATTCTGCTGGCGCTCTGCCAGTGGGGCCAGCATCACGCGGACGAGCTGGACGAGAAGCACCGGCTCGCCGACTGCATCATCCGGCCAAGGCAGGCACGGCACGCGCACCTGGCATAGATCTCATTGACGGGACGGGTTGCCGACGCCGGCTGCCCATCGCAGACTGTCTGCAGAACGGATCGGCGAATGCACCGCACAGCTTCGAGCGAACTTCATTCCACCTACGCTCTTGGTGACCTGCGCATCACCGCTTTGCGCGATGGTTATGTCGACATGCCGGTCAGACGGCTCCGGCAAAACGGCGACAAGCCATTTGGCGATGACTTGCCGGTGCAGGTCGCGTTGATTGGCGGTCAACTCAGGCTCTCCGTCAACGCCTTCGCGATTGACGATGGGAATGAGATCATCTTGATCGATACTGGCGCCGCGAATGCCTGGCACCCGACCATGGGCCGGCTTCCCCAGGCGCTGGACGAAGCCGGCATCGATGTCGAAAAAGTCCGCACCGTCTGCTTCACCCATACGCATCTCGACCATATCCAGGGTCTTGTGCTTGCCGACGGCCGGGATGCTTTCCCGCGCCTGGCGCGCTTGCTCGTTCCGAGGCAGGAACTCGACCTGTTCCGCGCCGAAGCGCGGCTCGAGCGATTTCACGACATGGCGGAACCATTCGAAGCCGGAGACCGTCTCGGGACCTATGTCGACATTATCGGCGCTCACGGCCATGAAGTGGGTCACAGCTGCTTTCGCGCTTCGAGCGGCGGCGAGAGCATTTTGATCTGGGGTGACACCGTTCACGTCCCATCGCTGCAGTTCGATCGGCCCGAGGTGACGTGGGAATTCGATACGGATCAGGACCAGGCGCATCAGAGCCGGTTGCGGCTGCTGGCGCTTGCGGCGGATGATCATTGTTTCGTTGCCGGCGCGCATCTGGATTCGCCCGGCATTGGCCGTGTCGTCCGTTCTGGCGGCACCTTTCGATTTGAGCCGCTATAGCCCCTATAATCGAAAAGGGCGGCGCAAGCGCCGCCCCATATCCCTTGCGAGGATAATCCGACCGGCGATCAGGCCGCCTTGATTTCCTCGTTGACCACGTCGGCATCGCGGGCCTTCTTCAGCGCCTTGGCCCACCAGGCGACGTCGTTGACCAGCGCGGTGGCGGCCTGGTTCAGATGCTCGAGGTCTTCGAGCTTCTTCTCGCCCTGGCGCACGGCGAGGTAGTCGCCCCAGGCGATGTGGACAGCCGACTTGACCGGCGCCATCTGCAGCTCGACGGCATGGAGGCGGAGCTGCTCGACGGCGCGGGCGCCACCGACGCTGCCATAGCCGACGAAGCCGGCCGGCTTCTTGTTCCATTCATTGGCGGCGTAGTCGATGGCGTTCTTCAGCACGGCCGTCGGGCCGTGATTGTATTCGGCGGCGGTGAAGATGAAGCCGTCAAATTCGGCGACTTTCTTCTGCCAGCGCTGCGCCACTTCGTTGGTCGACGGCACCCAGGCGGAGGAGGCGACTTCGTCGAAGAAGGGCAGCGGGAAATCTCTGAGGTCAACGACTTCGACATCGATATCGGCATGCGACTTGGCGATCTTGGCGATCCATTGGGTCGGTATATCGGCGAAGCGCGCGGCGCGCGTCGAACCGACGATGATGGCGATTTTCGGCTTTGACATGGGGGCTCTCCATTCCAGTAAAAAGCTGGTATCGTTTAGATACCGGCGCTATATGAGATACTGTCAACTGCCGACGCAAGGAGGCACCGTTTTGTTACTGAGGCACCCGCACAACACCGAAGACTGCCGCGCGATTTCGGAAATCCTGCAGCGCGTCGGCGACAAATGGACCGTGCTCGTGGTCGGCAAGCTTGGCCACGGACCGCTGCGTTTCAACGAGTTGCGCGCGGCTGTCGGCGGCATCTCGCAGAAGATGCTGACCACCACCTTGCGCGGGCTGGAACGCGACGGCTTCGTAACCCGCACCGTGTTTCCGACCATTCCGCCGCGCGTCGATTACGAACTGACCGAACTCGGTCACGAACTGTTGATCCCGGTCAGCGCGCTTGGCGAATGGGCACGCAGGAACACCCAGCGTGTGCGGGAGGCACGCGAAAAATTCGACGTCATGCACGGCTGAAACCCTTGCGCTGCAAGGGATCCGAAGTTTTGCGTTGAGCGCAATTGCCTAGGACGGCAATTAGAGCCGTGGTTCTCTAAACGCGATCCGGCAATATAGCCTTACGGCGCTTGAGCACGACCATCCAGGCGCTACCTGGGCAACGGCAATCGCGGACCAAAGGCAACCATTCAGCTTCTCGGCGCCAGGCCATCGCAGGGCGCCGTGCTCAGGGCGCGCATATCGCGGCCGGCTTGCGGTCACCCTTGTCGCCTTGCGTACAGGCGATGGGCCGAAGGTCGTTTTTGACTTCGGCATAAGCGGTTACGCCGAGCAGGCAGACCAAAGCGACAAGGGCTGCCACGAGCCAGCTGTTCAGTATGTGTTGACGCATTGTCTTTCCCCCAACGCCGGCACAATCGGGCGTCAAGGCAACCATTGGATGTCGGCAAACGCATTGCCTGCACGGGCGATGTTACAATTGCCTTGGACTGCGAGAACGGAGGATCGCGGGAAGCGGGCTTTCGTCAACCCTCGGCCGGAACGGCCTTCGGCTTGCCGTCGCCGTCCAGCGCCACCATGACGAAATCGGCGTGGGTGACCTTTTCCATCAGGTCGGAGAGATAGCGCTGCGCCCAGGCCTCGACCTTGAGCGTCATCGAGGTGCGGCCGACGCGTTCGACATGGGTGTAGATGCACAGCGTGTCGCCGATCTTCATCGGCTTGGCGAAGGACATCTCCTTGACCGCCGCCGTCACCACGCGGCCCCGGGCGCGCTCGGCGGCGCGGATGCCGCAGGCAAGGTCCATCTGCGCCATCACCCAGCCGCCGAAGATGTCGCCGGCGGCGTTGGCGTCCGAAGGCATGGCCAGCGTGCGCAGCGTTAGGTCTCCGATCGGCCGTCCGTCCGCGTAGTGCACCATGCGAGAAATCCCTTGAGATCGACTGCCCTCGATCCCGTAGCGTCATGGCGCGGACGCGTCAACGCGCTCCGGGCAAAGCTTCGCCTGGCCGCTAGAAGTAGCGCGCCAGGTTCGAGCGGATGCGATCGAGAACGGTCTTTCCGGAAATGTCAGGGACGAACTGCTTGCCCGTGATCGCCTCGTAGGCCTGGGCATAGATGCGCGAGGCCTGTTCGATGATTTCGTCGGGAATCCTGGGGATCGGATCCTTGTAGGGATCGCAGCGCGCCGCCACCCAGGAGCGGATGAAATCCTTGTCGAAGCTCTCCGGCCGCGTGCCGCTTGCGAGAGCCTGTTCGTAGCTTGCCGCGATCCAGTACCGGCTGCTGTCGGGCGTATGGATTTCGTCGGCCAGGATGATCGTGCCGTTCTTGTCGGTGCCGAATTCGTATTTCGTGTCGGCGAGGATCAGGCCGCGCTCGGCGGCGCGCGCCTGGCCGCGGGCGAACAGCCTCAAGGCGTAATCCGAGACGATATCCCATTGTGCCGACGTGAGCAGTCCCTGTTCGAGTATCTCTGCCTTGGACAGCGGCTCGTCATGGCCGCCATCCGCCGCCTTGCTTGTCGGGGTGATTACCGGCTCGGCCAGCTTCTCATTGTCGCGCAGGCTGTCAGGCAGGCGCATGCCATACATGTTGCGCTCACCGCGCTTGTAGCGCGTCAGGATCGAGGTGCTGGTGGTGCCGGCGAGATAGCCGCGCACGACGATTTCGACCGGCAGGATATCGAGCCTCGTGCCGACGACAACATTCGGGTCGGGATATTCGAGCACATGGTTCGGGCAGATATCGGCGGTTTCCTCGAACCAGTAGCGCGCCGTCTGGGTGAGAATCTCGCCCTTGAACGGGATCGAGGTCAGGATGATGTCGAAGGCGCTGAGACGGTCGGTGGCGATGATGATGCGCCGCCCGTCCGCCAAATCGTAATTTTCACGCACCTTGCCCTTGTAGTGGCCCGGCAGCTCGGGAATGAACGCATCCGACAGGGTCCGCATATGATTTCCTGCCTTCCGCAGATTTGGCCGATGCCCTCGCATAAGCTGTCGGCCCCATGCATATCAAGCGCGATTGTCGGTATTCCCCGCAACTCGACCTCGCATTCCAGTCGCATTTTTCACAACGCATGCCGGAAGGCCCGGCGACGCGGCGAACCCGTCGCGTCTAGGCTGCGGCCAGATTTCCGGAGCCGCCCGTTTCAATCATGCAGACCTTTGACTTCATTATCGTCGGCTCCGGTTCGGCCGGCTCGGTGCTCGCCGACAAACTGTCGGCCTCCGGCCGCTTCTCGGTGCTGGTGCTGGAGGCCGGCGGCACGGATCGGCGCTTCTACGTGCAGATGCCGCTCGGCTACGGCAAGACCTTCTTCGATCCCGCGGTCAACTGGAACTACAAGACGGAAGCCGATCCCGGTCTCGGCGGCAATGTCGACCACTGGCCGCGCGGCAAGCTGCTCGGCGGCTCGAGCTCGATCAACGCCATGGTGTGGATCCGGGGTGCACGCGAGGATTTCGACGACTGGCGCGCCGCCGGCAATCCCGGCTGGGGCTATGACGAACTGCTGCCGATCTTCAAGGCGCTCGAGGACAATGAGGCCGGCGCCGACAGATGGCGTGGCACCGGCGGTCCCCTGCACATCAGCGAGACGGCGAACGCCGTCCATCCGCTGACCAAGCGCTATCTCGCCGCCGGCCAGCAGGCCGGCCTGCCGCTCAATCCCGATTTCAACGGCGCTGCCCAGGAGGGCGTCGGCACCTACCAGATCTCGACCAGGAACGGCCGCCGCATGTCCGCCGCGCGTGCCTTCCTGCGGCCGGCGATGAAGCGCGGCAACGTCCGCGTCGAGACCAACGCGCTGGCCAGCCGCATCCTGTTCGAAGGCAAACGCGCCGTCGGTGTCGAATATCTGCAGAACGGCCAGACGAAGACGGCGCGTGCCGGCCGCGAGGTGATCCTCTCCGCCGGCTCGATCAACTCGCCGCAACTCATGCAGCTCTCCGGCGTTGGCCCTGCGGCTTTGCTCAAAGGTCTGGGCATCCCGCTCGTCCACGCCAACGAGAATGTCGGCGCCAATCTGCAGGACCATGTCGGCATCAACTACACCTTCAAGGGCAAGGTGCCGACGCTCAACCAGATCCTGCGCCCCTGGTGGGGCAAGCTGCTGGTCGGCATGCAGTACATCCTCACCCGTTCGGGCCCGCTGTCGCTGTCGATGAACCATGGCGGCGGTTTCTTCCGCACCGACCCGGCGTTCTCGCGTCCCAACATGCAGCTCTATTTCCAGGCCTTCTCGACTGTCATCCCGAAGAGCGGCGAGCGGCCGATCCTGACACCCGACCCATGGCCCGGCTTCTCCATCGGCTTGTCCAATTGCCGCCCGTCGAGCCGGGGCGAGATCATGATCCGCTCCGGCAATCCGCTGGACTATCCAAAGATCACCGCCAATGCCTATTCCACCAACGCCGACGTCGAGGAGATGCTGGCGGCGGTGAAGTTCGTGCGCAAGATCGCCTCGATGCCGGCAATGGCGGAAATCATCCGGGAAGAGGTCCTGCCCGGCCCGTCGATCCAGTCCGACGCCGACCTGATCACCGATTTCAGGAAACGCTCCGGTACCGTCTATCACCCGGTCTCGACCTGCCGCATGGGGCCTGATCCGCAGCGCGCCGTCGTCGATCCGCGCTTGAAAGTGCATGGCCTCGAGGGTTTGCGCGTCATCGACGCCTCGATCTTTCCCGACAACATCACCGGCAACACCAACGCCGCCTCGGTCATGACCGGGTGGAAGGGTGCCGAACTGGTTCTGGAGGACCAAAAATGAAGATCACCGACGTCAAGACCTGGGTTGTCGGCAACCCGCCGCCCGGCATCGGCGGCAAGTATTTCATCTTCGTCAAGCTGACCACCGATGGCGGCGTGGTCGGTTATGGCGAAGCCTACAACGCCACCTTCTCCGCCCATGTCACGGCGAAAATGGTCGAGGACATGGCCGAGCGCTATCTCGTCGGCCGCGATCCGCACGACATCGAGAACTTCTTCCGCCGCGCCTATTCCTCCGGCTTCACGCAGCGCCCCGATGTTTCCGGCATGGGCTGCTTCTCGGCGCTCGAAATGGCCTGCTGGGACATCATCGGCAAGGAGGCCAACAAGCCGGTCTACAAGCTGCTCGGCGGCCAGGTGCACGAGACGCTGCGCTCCTACACCTACCTCTATCCGCACACCGGCAGCGTCCATTCCGAGGACGCGCCAGACGGCAGGAATGTCTACAACGACCCCGAAATGGCGGCGGCCTGCGCGCTCGAATATGTCGAGCAGGGTTTCAATGCCGTCAAGCTCGACCCGGCCGGCCCCTACACCGCCTTCGACGGCCATCAGCCGCGCCTGCTCGACATCGATGTCTCCACCCGCATGATCAAGGCGATCCGCGAGGCGGTCGGCACCCGCGCCGACATCCTGTTCGGCACGCACGGCCAGTTCACCGCGTCGGGCGCGCTGCGCATGGCCCGCGCCATCGAACCCTACGATCCCTTGTGGTTCGAGGAGCCGGTGCCGCCCGACATGCCAGAAGTGATGGCGCAGGTGGCGCGAGGCACGTCGATCCCGATCGCCACCGGCGAGCGGCTGACGACCAAGTTCGAATTCGCCCGCGTCATCGAGAACCGTGCGGCGACCATACTGCAGCCGGATCTCGGCCGCTCCGGCGGCATTCTCGAAACCAAGAAGATCGCGGCGATGGCCGAGGCCTATCACATCCAGATCGCGCCGCATTGCTATTGCGGACCAATCGTCGGCGCCGCCAACATCCAGCTGGCGGTGACGCTGCCCAACTTCCTCATCCTGGAATCGCTGAAGCAGTGGGACGGTTTCCACGCCACGCTCTTGAAGAAGAAGATCGAGTGGCATGACGGCAATGTCATCCCGTCGAAGGAGCCGGGGCTGGGCGTCGAACTGAACGAAGCGGTCTGCGATGCGCATCCCTACACCGGCAAGGATCTGCATCTGCAGATGATGCAGACGCCGTTGATGCCGTGAGCGAGAGCTACGCCTTCATCGGCCTCGGCCATCTCGGCGGCAACCTTGCCGCCAGCCTGATCCGCAACGGCTTTGCCGTCACCGTCTTCGACCGCGACCCGGCTGCGGTCGAGCGCCTCGTGGCGCTCGGCGCCACCGCTGCCGACAGCCCAGCCGAGGCCGCCACCCGCGCGGGCAACGCTGTAACCTGCCTGCCCTCGCCGAAGGTCAGCGAGGCAGTGCTTGCCGGGCCTGGCGGGTTGCTCGAAGGCTTGCCCAAGGGCGGCACCTGGATCGAGATGTCGACCAATGGCCGCGACGAGATCGTGCGTCTCGCGGGCCTCGCTTCGGCCAAAGGCGTCGAGACGCTGGAATGCCCGGTCACCGGCGGCGTGCATCTGGCGGCGGTCGGAAAAATCACCGCGCTGGTCGGCGGCGATGCCGCGCTTTACGAACGCCACCGCGCGGCCATCGAAGCAATGTGCGCGCGCTCCTTCCTGATGGGGCCGATCGGTTCGGCTGCGGTGATCAAGGTGATCACCAACATGCTGGCCTTCATCCATCTCGTCGCCGCCGGCGAAGCACTGATGCTGGCCAAGCAGGGCGGGCTCGACCTCGCCCAATCCTACCACGCCATCGTTGCCTCCTCCGGCAACAGCTTCGTCCACGAGACCGAAAGCCAGCTCGTCCTCAATGGCTCCTATGACATCGGCTTCACCATGGACCTGGCGCTGAAGGATCTTGGTTTTGCGTTGGGCATGGGCAAGGATTTCGGCGTGCCGCTGGAGCTGGCATCCCGCGTCAACGCGATTTTCGAGCAAGGCAAGGCGGCCTATGGCGGCAGCGCCTGGTCGACCCAGATCGTCAAATTGCTCGAGGATGCCGTCGGCACCGACCTGCGCGCGCCTGGTTTTCCAGCCAGATTGGAAATCTGACTGGAGAGCGGAAAGCCAAGCAATTTCATCTGCTTGAATCGATAGCCGGATTCAGTTTCGAAAAGACTTGAATCAATCTGGCAACGCCTTGATTCAATATCTGAGCGTCAGCGCGCCGGGCAGGATCTCGAAGGTCGCCGGTATGCGTCCGGGCGACTCACCGTCTATGTCCACCAGTGCGTCGTTCCCTGCCCCATCGTCGAGCGGTTCGACAACCACTTTCTTGCCGCGCAGGATCGTGATCGCCGGATGGTTGCGGTGCCGCCCGCCATAGAGCAGGCGGATGTCCCAGATCAGCTTCAGCTTGCCAGCCGCGCGCAGGATGACGATATCGAATTGCCCGTCGGTCAGTTCGGCGTCGGGCGCGATCATCATGCCGCCGCCGAAGAATTTGCCGTTGGCCACCGCCACCAGTGCCATACGCGCCTCGACTGGCGCACCGTCGTCGACGGTGATCCGCACATGCTGGAAGCGGTAACGGATGAACTCGACCACCGTGCGCCACAGGAATAGCGCCTTGGCCGACATCTTGCCCTTGCTCTTGTCGGCATTGACGGCGCGGTCGGTGGCGCCCGATAGGCCAAGGCTGGCTATGTTGATGAAGTGGCGGCTGGCCAGTGCGCCATGGTCGTCGATGTAGCAGATGCGCCCGGCATCGACCTTGCGGCCCTCTGCACCGGCGATCCGCTTCAAGGTCGCATCCACGGCTTTCGGCAGGCCAAGACCGCGCGCGAAATCGATGCCCGTGCCGCATGGCAGCAGGCCAAGCTCGGTCGTCTTGCCGCTCTCCTCGAATGCTTGCAGCAGCCCGTCGGCCACTTCGCTGGCGGTCCCGTCGCCGCCGGCGGCGATCACCAGATCGAAGCCGGTGGCGGCGAGGTCGATGGCCAGCCGTTCGGCATCGCCCTCGGCCTGCGTCTCGCGCAGCTCGAAATCGCCGAAGTGTCTTTTCAGCGAAGCGGCAACCTCAGGCCAATGCCGCTTCAGCCGGCCGCCACCGGCTATCGGATTGAGAACCACCCCGACTTTCAATACGCACCCTCCCCGGCGCCGAGCATGAACGCTCGATCGTTTGCCGGCATTGAAGCCCGCGCCCGTCGGCGGAGCAAGGGGCGCTGTGGATTGCAGCATCGAAAAGAGGGGCAGGCTGTCTAAGGCAGCGGGCACCGAAGTTCTTGGGCTCTCGCCAAACGGTCCCCGATAATCCCGCTATCCACAGGCCCAGGGCCATTCCTCGGGACCCTTACCCGGCGTACGTTAAACCCATCTCAGGCGGCCACTGATCGCCCAGCCGAAAGGCGAAAGTGAAAGGCGGATTTCCTGAGGCCCGTACGGCCCGCAGCGAGAGCAGGCTTGCCTGTTTCGAGGGACGGTAGCCGAGACCTACGGGGCCGCGGAAAGCGTGCCAACGCCGACGGCGGACCGATGCTGCCATGAAGGACGGCAAAAACCTTCGATGGCACGCAGGGCAAAGCCCGCAAGGGCCAAGACCAGCGTGGTCTGGAACGGACACTGCCTTTGGGGTGGTGGCTGGCAGGACCGTCAAAATCAAGGCCGGCATGGCGCGACGACTTTACGGAAGTTGCTGCCGCGACCGTGTCCTGATCTGACAGGGAGGCGCTGGGAGAAATCCCGGCGCCGACTGTCGTTTCATATTCCGCACAATTTTTCCGGTGTTTCCGGTTGGGGCTGCAACCGGCGGCAAAATCAGCTAACGTTCGACGTCAATTGAAGGGGGATACTTCATGACGCTCATCCAGAAGCTGGCCGTTGCCTATGCTTTCCTGTTCTTCGCCGTCGTCGCCATCGGCTACATACCGGCGTTCAACGATGCCAATGGCAATCTGTTCGGCCTGTTCTCATTGCAATGGTACGACGACCTGCTGCACGCCTTCTCCGGTGTCTGGGCGCTGGCCGCCGCCTTCATCTCGCACCGCCAGGCCGTGTTCTATTTCAAGCTGTTCGGCTCGGTCTATCTATTCGATGGCGTGCTCGGGCTGATCACCGGCTCCGGCTGCCTCGATGCCGGCATCTTCATCAACGGTTTCCGCTCCCTCAACGATATCGAGTTCCCCGCCCGCTTCTTCGCCAATTTGCCGCACATCGTCATTGGCGGCTTCGCCGTCTATGTCGGCTTCTGGCTGTCGAAGCGCATACACGACCACTTCGCCACGGCCTGACCGGCCATGTTGCTGTTCCGCTGGCTGAAGCGCATCATCAAGACGATCGTCTGGCTGATCGTCATCATCATCCTCATCCCGGTCGTCGGGCTGAGCTACGGTTTCCTGACAACGCCGTCGCTCGACAAGACGCCGCTGCCCGGCATTGCCGATGGTGCACCACCCAAGGCACTGGCCGACAAGGTCCGCGCCGAAATCCCCGGCTACCAAAGGCCGGAGGAATCGACCTTCCTCACCTACCCCGAATGGGCGATCGTCTACGCCGCGCGCGAATATGCCGGCTTCGTCGCCAAGGACCAGCCGAGCGGCTTTCCCTACTGGTCCTATGTCGGCCGCTTCTGGCAGGACTACGCCACCGTGATCCGTGCCAGTTCCCCCTACAAGTTCAACTATGCCAACCACCAGATGCTGGTCATCATCGGCACCAGCCACTCAATCGAGCACATATTGCAATGGGCCTACGAGAACACGGTCGGCCGTGTCACCGAGGCGACATCGGCCAAGCGCACCGCCGCCGACATCTACCAGGCCAAGGTGGCGGCGGACTACGCAGGCTTTCTCGACCAGGTGCCGTGGTACCAGTTCGCCTATGCCGAGAAACGCGCCGGCCTGTTTGCCGTGCAACCGGCGCCGGGCGACAGCTCCGTCCGCACCAGCGAACGCAAGCTCGCGTTCGGCCTCGCCGACACCATCAAGCAGGGCTATGCCGACCTGATCAAACAGGCGCTCGCCGCGACTTCCGACCCGGCCTTCCTCGACATCCATGTCTGGGCCAGAGGCCCGGTCGGCGAAGCCACCCGCAATGAGCCCGACACCTTGCTGGAGCGCGACCTGGGTCCTGACGGCACCATCTTCGTGACCAAGCGCTATCAGGTCTTCACCGACATGATCCCGCGGCTGATCGACAAGGGCGTCTCCTTCGTCGAGATCGGCGGCAATGACGAGATCATGGTCACCATGCTGTCGACCGACTCGATCGCCGTCCCCGAAGGCATGCGCATCCTGTTCAGCTATCCGCTGCCGGCCGATCCCTCGACGCGCCGCACCGGCATGGTCGTGGCCGTGCGCAAGCTGCATCTGGTGCTGCCGTCGCTGATGAAGGCCGGCGCCAAGCTCGAACACGTCTACGACTATTGAGGCCTTTCGGCCACGCCGGGCCAAGATCAGACGCACCGCCATGCTCATTCCACAATCGCGGCCAAATCCCGCCTTGTTCGCGCGCGATGGAATGATGCATGCTGCCTAAGGGTGATATGCACCTGAATGGGCTGCCGGGGGGCATCTCGAAGGGACAAGACCGTGATCAAGACCGCCCTTGTCGCCATGACCATCGTCGGCTGCGACTGCGACGCAAAGCTGTGCGAATATATCGGCGAGACGCCGGCCAAGTGGTCGACCATCGCCGAATGCGAAGCCGCGATGAAGAGCCAGATCCTGCACCAGCGCAATTTCGACTATCCGCTGGTGTCCGGCATCTGCCGCGCCAAGGGTTCGTCATCCTCGTCGCAACTGGCCGCCACCGCATCCCGCCCCGAACTCAAGCCCGCCGGCAGGGTCGTGCGAACGGAAAGCCCGTTGCCGCCGGAACTGAGCCATCGGCCGAGCGCGCCAGTCGGCTCGCCGACGACGACCGTCGACGCGGACGCCGCCCGGCCCGTCGCCTACGAACAGGTGGTCGATGGCGGAACCGGGGTGCTCTACCGCACCAAGAACGGCTATGCCGTGGTCAAGACCGATCTTGGCCGCGCGGCTTCCGCCACCGCCGACGCGGCAAAACGCTCGGTGAACTGGCTGGCCGGTCTGATGCCGACGGGGCTGTAGTCAATGCATGTCGCCCAAAAGTACGCAGCGCCGAAACGGGTTCAGCCGACGCGCTTTAACACCTACATCTTGACCTTCAGGCTCTCCCAGAACTTGTCGATCAGCGGCTGTTCGGCGGCCAGGTCCTCGCTGCCGACGCGCGTGACGAACAACAGCCCCTGATCGGCGAGGCCGTAGCCGACGATCTCGAAATACGCGGTGTCGGTGCGCGTCTTCACCTCGGCGCGGATGCCGGTCAGTTCCTTGCCGTCGGCGAGCTTGCGCGTCGTCGGCTGCTGCGTCAGCGCCGCACCGGCCTGCACCGATTCCCTGGTCATTTCCTGCAGCATCAGCTGGTTGAGCGACACCGGGTTCATCTTGCCGTATTCCTGCACGACGACTATCGTGCCAAGCGCCGAAGCCATCAGATATTGCGCGATGTTCTCGCCGAGATCGGTCTTGGTGACCGAAATGCCGCTCGGATGGACAAAGGAGAAGCTACCGCCGGAAAAGGTGGCGAAGTCGTTGCGCTCGAGCGTCACCTTGCTCTGCTTGCCGCCGGGCAGCGTAATGGTCGTGCTCTCGCCGGGATCGATATCGACCGCCACGCCGTCGATGGTCAGCTTGAAGGCCTTGAGGTCCTCGGCCCCGGCCGGTCCAGCGCACAGCGCGATGAGAGTGAGGGCTGCCGCCGATACCATCCACATCGATTGTTCTCCTGCTTCATTCCTGAGCAGTTCCGGACGGAAAACCGCTTCACACTTTTCCTGGAACTGCTTCCTACGCAACCCCGCTCAGTGCCTTGATGCCACGGTAGAAGGTCGAGGAAAACAGTTCCGTCGGGTCATAGTGCCGTTTCGCCGCCAGAAAGGCCGGCAGTTCGGGATAGGAGGCCTGCAACTCCTTGGCCGTGTAGTGCAGCTGATAGGGCAGGAAGAAGCGCCCGCCATGCTTGATCGTCACCTCGATCAGCGCCCGCGTCAGGGCCCGCATCTTCGCATTGCCGTCGGCATCGGTCGGCTGGTTGATGTAGAGCACCAGCGAGTAGGCCGGCTCCGGCGCATAGGTCAGCGCCACATCCTCCTTGTGGACGATGCGCACCGAGGCGTTCAGCACCGGCAGCGTCTGGTTGCGCAGGATCTCGCGCGCTTCGGTGATGAACGGATTGTAGGCCGCACGTGGAATGAAATATTCGTGCAGGATATCGGTCTCGTCAGCCAGATCGTTGAACAGATACGGCACCGAATCGTGCATCGGGTTGTTGCGGGTGACGAGGCACGCCTCGCCTTGCGCCATCGCTGCGGTGCGCGCCACCGTGCAGTTCTCGAATTTCGGTTCCAGCGTCTTTTCGGTGAACCACTTCAGCTCCTGGAACACGCTGCCCCATTTCGCCAGATTGATGATCACCCGCTTCAGCCCGACCGAGCCCGGTTCGCCGATATCAGGCTGGTCGGCCGGCGGCTCTTCGGCCACCTTGTCGTAGCGATAGACGATCATGTCCTCGAGGAAATTGCCCGGTGCCGTCGACAGATGGCCGTAGAACAGGCCGATACCCTTGTTCGGCTCCAGCACCTCGGCGAAGAATTTTGGGAAATCGTGCGATTTGATGATTTCACGCGAAGTGCGGTAGACGGCGTTGTCGACGATATCGAGCGTCGCCTCCACCACCACGCCGAACAGGCCGTAGCCGCCGACGACATGGCGAAACAGCTCGCTGTTCTGCGTGGCCGAGCAGGTCGTCACCGACCCGTCGGCCAGCATCACCCGCATCGAGCGGATCGAGCCGGCCACCGAACCCGCCTGATGGTCCATGCCATGCGCGTTGACCGACAGCGAGCCGCCGACCGAAAAAATGTCGGTCGACTGCATCGCCTTCACCGCGAAGCGCGGATGCAGCAGGTTCTGGATGTCGTGCCAGCGCGCGCCGGGCTGCAGCGTCATGGTCCTGGCCGCGGCATCCACGGTGACCTTGTTGAATTTCTTGAGGTCGAGCACCAGCGCATTGTCATCGAAGGCATGGCCGCCCATCGAATGGCGAATGGCCGCCAGCGACACCTTCAACCCGTTGGCACGGGCAAAGGCCAACGCCTTGGCGATATGGTCCTCCTCGCTGACCTCGACCACGCCATAGACCGGCGTCCGCGATAGGCCGCTGGCGTCGTTGATGTCGCCGCCCTTGGCCGACCAGGGCAGCGAAGGATCAAAGGGCGGCGGACTGACAATCGGTTTCAGCGGCAGGGCAATGCCATCGATGTCGGCGATGCGTCCGGCATTCTTCGGCCCTGAAGGCCCGCGCGCCAGCCGGGCCATTGTGGCTCCGCCCCACAGCACCGCGCCGCCGACGACAGCCGCGCCGAGCACCAGCCGGCGCGACAGGCGAAACCCCTTCTGTTCGTCAGCCATGCAAATCCCCCATTGGTCAAGGGATAGCGCGGCTCTTCGGCAAAAACCATAGGGGCTGCCGGGGCGGCGTTCAGCCACCTCGGTGGTCCGGCGATCGGTGAACAGGAGCATGAAAATGGCCGATCCCCGAGGGAACCGGCCAGGATTGGAGCAGGGTCTTAAAAATTCGGTCAGCAGGTCTGCCGACGCGTGGCGCTCGTGTCTACGAAACCTTCTTGATCGACGTCACCATGCCGGTCTTGTCATCGACGGTCACCGCGACCTTGGCGCCGACCTTCAGTTTGCCGATCTTCGCTTCCGGCGACAGCTGGTAGATCTTGCCGTCGTCAAGCGTGATCGACTTGGTCGTCGGATCGACCGCCTGGATGGTGCCCTGAACGGACGCGGCATAGGCCGTACCGAGGAAGGCGAGCAGGGCGGCGGTGGTTGCGAGGGTCTTCTTCATCGATAGCACTCCGTGCTGTTTCACTTTCCGGACCGCCGCGCTGGGCAACGGCAGCACCGAACGAGCCGACACTGGGCCTGAAGCCTGCTGGCCGCAAATCACATTGAGTGACTTTTCGCAAAGGAAATCATAGGCTTAATTCTGACACATTGCATGTGGCCGGCGCGATATTCAGCCGTATCGTTTGCCTCGGCGCGCGCTGTTCGTCCATGAAAAGAATCGTTTAGGCGATTGCGGCGGGCGCCTCGCGGCCATCACGCAGCCGCCATAATCCGCCCTGGATTGCATCACGAAACAACCTGCTGATCTTCGATTGCTACAAATTTTGTTTCATGGATCAGCTCAACCGCCATCTCAAAAGGTGGACAAAACTCGCGCTCTGGTTGCAGACCCGAAATAGATGTGCGATGATTTCAACCGTCGCGACGGGGGAGCCACGATGAAACTTGCAGTCCGGACCATGATATCCCTGATGCTAGCGTTTGCTCCGGGATTGGCCGGCGCACAAGGCGTGGATCCAGGCGACGACAAAACGGTCATCTTTACTCCCGACGATCCCGATATGGCTCTGGCTACTGCGAAGGCGCTCGCCAGACTGGATGAATTCCTCGCCTTGTCCGAGGCTCCTCCCCCTGGGACAGACAGGTTCAAACTGAAGGTTAAGGTGCGGGATGGAAACGTCACCGAACATTTTTGGGTCACACCGTTCAGCCGCACCGAGGCCGGATTTGTCGGCATCCTGGCAAACCAGCCGGAGGGGGTGCACAATGTCGTCCTCGGCCAGACCATAGAATTCACCAGGGACGACATTTCCGACTGGGGATATAGAAGCGGTGGGCGTCAAGTTGGCAGCTTCACCGTCTGCGTGATGTTCAAGAAAATGTCCAAAGAAGAAGCGGACACCACGCGCGAACAATATGGTTTCGACTGCTGACGGCGGGGTCCGGTCAACCCATCTCGTCCTTCGCACCGATCTTGCGCACCAATGCCGCCGTCGCCAGAATGGCGCCCATGTCGGAGATCATCGGCGCGACATGCCTGGTGTAGTCGAGCGGCACCGAAATGTCGGGCAGTTCGAAGAAGTTCTTCGCCTGCGGCAACAGCAGGAAACCGTCGCCGCCATTGAGCGCGACGCGGGCAGGATCGTCCGGCCAGGTTTCGCCGAGCCATTTCAAGGCCTGCGCCAGCCGGCCGGTCACCAGCGGCCGCGCCGCCTCGACATTGTCGGTGCGGAATTCGTAGGCCGCGTCGAGGAATGGCTCGCCCGACGACAGCTCCTGCAACTTGGACCCGAACAGGCCGCGGAAGAAGCCGACGACCGCATTGGTCCGCCGCGTCGCCACCAGGATCCCCGGGAACGGCTCGACGGCTTCGAAGGCGACGATGACGCCCTTAAAGGCCGTCGACGAGCCCTTGCCGGTGCCTTCCCGCAGTTCCGCCTCGTAGAGCTCGAACGGAAACCCTTCGTAGCCGCCGGAAACGACATCGTCGAACGTTTGTCGATTGAAGGGCCCGACCGCCTCACGCGGCAGCCGGTCGAACGAGTTCGGCCGACCGCCGTGCTGGTAGCGCACATCCCTGATGAAGCCGAAGATGATCGGCAGCAGCGTGTCGCGGAACGATTGCTGCAGTCGCGTCGCCGGCTTCATGGCCTGGAAATAGAGCAGGATCGATGCCGCGAAGCCGATCACATAGAGGAACACATGCGGCGTCGAGAACCATTGCTCGTGGGGATCGGCGACCTTGTTGAACAACCAGGCGATCACCACCACGGCCGCCAGCACCAGCCCGACGAACAGCGGCACCCGCAAGCGGACCGGCCGCACCGCCGAGGCCCGCGCCGCCTCATAGGCCTCGATGTTCTTCCGGATGCCGGCGATGACGGCCTCATCTGGCATGAAATCCGCTGCTTCCACCGCCACCCCCTCGCCTCGACAAGTTCATGATAACTGGTTTTGTGCGACGTATCGACTGCAGTGCCGCGAGACGGTGCCTACCCGAAAACGTCTGCGCCGCCCCTCATCGCCCTGCCGGGCACTTCTCCCCGTATGGTGACGGGGAGAAGGACGCCTCATCGATGGTTTCGCCAATTGCCGGCGTTGCAAGTGGACCGCCGCCGGCACGGCCAACTCCCTTCTACCCGTCACTCTACGGGGAGAAGGTGCCGACAGGCGGATGAGGGGCAGCGCGACGCTTGTAGAATAGTCTCGTCGCTTGCAGCTCTAAGGAAAAACCGCGCTCAGCCGCCTCTCGACCTTCTCGCGCGTTCGCCCCTCCAACGCTTCCACCGGCACCAGCCGTTCGTGGTCCCCGTCCCGCAGCCGCACAAACGGATACATCCGGTAAGATGCAATCGCGCCCCGCGACCCCTCATCCGCACTGACATCCGCGACAAAAACCCCGCCAATGCGCCCCGGCCATGGCTGGCGGGCCAAGGCGGTGCCGAGGAAATCGCCTAGCCCATAGGCGACGACAGCCTCGCCGATCCGTTCCACCGGCTGCACCACATGCGCGTGATGGCCGGCGATCAGCCCGACGCCTTGTCCGGCAAGGCGCCTGGCCAATGCCCGCGTCCCGGCACGCGGAAAATGCCGGAACTCCCAGTCCCAATGCGGCACGGCGCAAAGAAGGTCGAACCCGCGCGGCCAGCGCTCTGCATCGCTGTCCATCGACACGCGCCCGGCAAACAGGCTCTCATCTGCGTTGCGCCATAGCGTGAAAGCCGCGAAGCCGACATTCAACAGCCCGACCTTGACCGGCTGCACCGGGCCATCGGCGGCAAGGCCTATGCTGCGGATGCCGAGCCGCTTCAGCGCTGCCACCGTCTCGTCGAAACCGGCGACGCCCTGGTCGAGCACGTGATTGTTGGCCAGCGACAGTACGAGTTTTTCGTGAGCGATACCTACCGCCGCCAGTGCCTCGACCAGAAACCGCTCGCTCATCGCATGATGCGTTCCGAGCTTCGTGCCGAGCACCGCACTCGGCCTGTCCACGACGGGGCTTTCGCAATTGCCGATCACCACATCGGCAGCGTCGAGCACTGCCTTGATCACCGGATCGCAATGCGGCGCCCGGCGGTTGGCCACCGCCGAGATGTCGCCGATGAAGGCCAGCCGCACCGTCCGCTTTGGCGGCGGCTCCACCAACCTCTCCGCCATCGGCGCAAACCCTGCGGCATCACCGCCGAGCGACGGCTTCAGGAAACGCGGTAGCCAGGACAGTTTGTAGGAAAGCGGATAGTTCGACACGCGACGCCCAATCGTTTGCCTTGTGTAGACGGTCCGGCGAGCAGGTTGAAGCGTATCCTTCTACAATCGCACATCTTGGATCATGGCCCGCCCGGCCACATCGATGCCGACAGGCGCGACGCCGCAAAACGTGTATATTTGCTCCGCGCGACACAGATTGGGGGAGACGATGAACCGATTTTCAAGCCTGCTGGCATCCGCATTCATTCTGCTCGTGCCGCTGTCTTCAGCGCACGCCGCCATGCCCGAAGCGGCAACCGCGCTGTTCGAGGCGAAGACCGTGGCCGCGCGCGACAGCGCCCTCTCGACGCTGGAGGCGGCCGCACCGAAAGATCCGGCATCGGCCTATGCCGCCGGCGCCGGTGAGTTCTTCACCGCACTTGAACTCCTCGCCAGCGGCCTGCACCGCCACGGTTTCGAAAGCCCGCAATCCTTCATGCTGCCGCTGATGCAGCTGCCGGTGCCGTCCAATCCCAATCCCGAGCCGCTGACCTACGAAGAGTTCCGCGACATATTGGTCGCCTTCCGCGACAGGCTGGCAAAATCCGCCGCGACGCTGGGTTCGGTGCCGGCCGATGCCGATATCGGCATGGTCATCGACCTCACCCATGTCGGCATCGACCTCAATGAGGACGGCACGATCGCGCCGGACGAAAGCATGGCGGCCATCATGGCCGCGCTGTCCCACGGCAGCATTTCGCAGGGCGACAGCCCACCGGTGCTGACCTTCCGTTTCGACCGCGCCGACGGCTATTGGCTGCAGGGCTATGCCGAGTTCCTGATGGCGCAGGCCGATTTCTGGCTGGCGCATGATTTCAGAGGTACTTTCGACGGCTCCTTCCACATGCTGTTCCCGCGCGCCAAGCTGCCATTGCAGGATATTCTCGTGCCGCCGCCGACCGAGATGGGCAGCAACATGTTCTCGTCGGAATGGCGCATCGCCGACTTCATCTCGATGGTGCACATGATCAACTGGCCGGTGGTCGAGCCGGAGCGCCGCAAGGCGGCACGCCAGGAATTGCTCGAAATGATCCGGCTGTCGCGCGAAGACTGGAAGGCGATCCGCGCCGAGACCGACAATGACCGCGAATGGCTGCCCGGGCCGCAGCAGAAGGGCGAGAACCCGCTGACCGGCCTCGAAGTCGGCGAGGAGCAGGTGCAGGCCTGGCTCGCCACCTTGAGCATGGCCGAGGACCTGCTCGAAGGCCGCGCGCTGCTGCCGCATTTCCGCATCACCGGCAAGGGCATCAACATGAAGCGCTTCTTCGACGAGCCGAAGCCTTTCGACCTGGTGCTGTCGATCACCGGCCCTGGCATCGCGCCCTATCTCGAACGCGGCAGGATCCTGACCAGCGAGGATTTCGACCAGATCCAGCGCGAATTCGGCGGCGGCGGGTTTTTGACGTTCGCGCTGTGGTTTAACTGAGCGGCCTGTCAGAACCTGGTCCCTGCCCTCGCCAGGCCGAGAAGAACCCAGTATTCGCCGGGTCCGCCAGCAATTGCGGGAAAATCGTGAAACGGTTTTCCCGCAGAGATTACGTCAAACAAAGAGCTTGAAAAGCCATCGCTGGAGCCGCAGCAGTCCGGCCAGGGCGGCCACTATCAGCGCATTCGCTATCACGCCGATCGCCGTGGTCGTCCAGGCGATGTCGCCGGATTGGCCAAGGACAACGAACGGAAATGCGGCGGCGATAACGACAATCGCCGCGAGCAATCCAAGCCAGCCCATGCCCTGCCGCTTGATCAGCCGGCTGAGGAAATAGGCGATCCCGACCAGCAAGATCCGCAGCGGGTCCAATATCTGGGTGATGACAATGGCGGTCAGAAGCATGTGCAAGAACTGGAGTTGCAAAAAGTCCTAGCGCTGGAACCCGTGCAGTCGGCCAAGCAGCCACTGTAGCGGATTGCCGACGAAGGCGCGGGTGACGAACGTGTCATGGGCGGCATCGGAGGCAAGCAAGGCGATGGTGCCGTCTTCGAGGCGGCGGGGCGCATCGGAACTGGCGTTGATACCCTGGCCCGCCAGCAACTGCCTGATCTCGGCATTGCCGGAGGCAGAGGATTTGCCATAGACGCTGACGAAGAAACTTTTCCGATGATGCGCGACCCAGCTGGCGAAAATGTCGGCCTCGTCGAACACCGCGTCGAGCAGGATGACACCGAGCAGGCGTCCACCGACGTCACCGTTCCTGAGAATGGAAGCGGCCGGATTGTAGCCGCCGCTATAGGCCACCAGCACCACCGGCATGGCGTCGAACTTTGCCGCCTTGGCGCCGGTCAGCCTGGCCAGTCCTTGCGCAGCCTCGGCTGTGAACAAGGCAAAATAGCCCGGCGTCCAGAAATTGCCGGCGCTGGAATCCTGCGCATTGCTGGCGAATTGCGGCGCTACCAGCACGGCGTTGAGGCCTGACGCCTCGACCTGCGCGACGACACGCTGGCGGCCGACCACGTCGCGCTGCAAGGTGGCGCCATTGCCGTGGAAGAACACCACGATAACCGCCGGCTTGGCCGGATCGAACCCTTTCGGCACCGCCAGCAGTGTCGAGCGGTCGGAATAGGTCTCGTCTTCCCAGTAAATGCCGCCGCGCGGCGAGGTGTGGCCGCGCCTTCCATCCGCCGCCGTGACGTCGAGAAACGGCGCCGAGCCGTCGGGCAGCTTGCCACGGTAGGGAAAGGGTGACGCCTTGAACGGCACGATGGTGGAGATGGCCTTGCGCAAGCGCGCCCCCTGGCTTGCCACCGGAAACACCGCCGTGGCCAGCAATCCGGCAACGATGGCGCGCCGGTCCGGCATCAGGCCGCCACCAGCCGGATGGACGGCGCCTTCGACGGCAGCAGCACGGCGAAGAAGGCCGGAATGGCGATCAGATAGGCAATCGCCGCCCATTGCAACACGGCGCTTAAGCCGAAGCTGGTGGCGACGATCGGCACGGCGGCCGAGCCGATCACCGAGAAACAGCCATTGATGCCCCAGGCCCAGACGAACAGATGCTCCTTGCCAAGCCGCGCCAGCCAGGTCATGGCGGTGGCCATCGGCATGCCCATCAGGAAGGCCGGCGGCGACACCAGGAGGAAGCAGAGCAGCAGCCGCACCGGATAGGGATAGGCGCCGATCCAGTCGAGCACCGGCGACAGATAGAAGCCATCGGCGAGCAGCAGCCCGCAGACCGCCAGCAGGACGACCGGCAGCATTGTCCTGGCGTGCTCGAAGATGCGCTCTGCAAACAGGCTACCGAGGCCGGAAAACACCAGCATCGAGGAGATCAGCACCGAGGCCGACACCGTCGGGTTGGCCAGCGCCACGGTGAAGCGGCTGATCAGCCCGACCTCGACCATGATGTAGCCGAGGCCGAGACAGGCGAAATAGAGAATGGTGCCGAGCTTGCCGCGCGAGCGCGAGAACACGATGCGCCAGCCGAAGATGACCGGCAGCAGCACCAGCGACGCCGCCGTGATGCAGGCGATGCCGAGCGTCGCCCAGATCAAGAGATAGCCCCAATCGTCCTGGAACAGGTCGAGCCGGTCGAGCGTGCGCGGCAAGTCGGCGACCTTCACATAGGCGGCTAAATAGGGCTGGTCGTTGCTCAGCGCCCGGGCGTCGAAGACGTAGTCGCCGGCAAGTTTTTCCCAGCCGCCGGTCAAAAGCGCGTGCCAGGTCATGCGCTGCAGTTCCGTCGCCGGCAGCACTTGCGGGCCGGTATCGCCGCCGGCCCCCGCACAGGCATCGAGTGTCGGATCGGCCGGCGCCGTCGGATCGCAATCGGCCGGGGCGGTCGGGTCGGCAGGTGCGGTCGTGCCAGCGGCCGGCTGCTGCGTCAGTGTCGCGTCCTGCCCGCTGCCGAAGATCGAGGCGCGGTAATCATCGAGCACCTTTTGCGCGCCCGAACCGTCGTAAACCATTCCCGGATAATAGACCTCCTCCCACGACATCGACTTGGTGTAGTCGCGTAGCGTCTTGATTTCGGCCTCGGTGAAGCCGCCGCGCTTGAACAGCACGGTCGTGGTCGAGAGGTAACTCGAGACCGCGAAGATATCGTTGGCCGCACCTTGCGGATCGAAGGTCTTCGCTGCCTCGGCGACGGTCGCATAGAGCTTCAGCACCGATTTCGGCGGCTCTTCCTTGTTCCACAAGGTGATCGACAACACGCCGCCATCGGCCAGCGCATGCATGTAGCTCAGCATCGCTTCGCGCGTGTAGGCGTATTTTTCCGAGATGGCGAAGCCGCCGGGATTGGACAGGCCGACGCTGTCGGCGAGGCTGAGGTCGATGACGTCGTAGCGCGCGCTCGTGTTGGCGAGGAACAGCCGCCCGTCATAGTCGATGACCTTGAGCCGCGGCTCGGCCAGGATATCGCCGGTGACGTCTTTCAACACCGGGTCGCGGAACGCCCGCAATGTCATCGGATTGCTCTCGGCGACGGTCACCGAGGTCGAGCCGGCATTGAGCGCGGCCTGCGTGGAGATGCCGCCGCCGAATTGCACGACGAATGTCTTGGGCTTGTCCTTGACGACATAGGGATAGTGCATCGGCAGATAGCGGAAATAGACCTGCTCGGCCGGCGCCAGATTGCGCATGATGCCTTCCGGGCCGTCGCCGTCGCGATACATGCCGACATAGGTGTTGGCCGGCACTTCGGGCATACCGAAGGCGGCATTGTCGCTCAGGCCGGGCGCGAAATGCATATAGGAGCTGGCATAGACCTGCAGATCGCCGAAGGGCGAGACGCTGCGGTAGATGCGCTTGCCGTCCGGAAAGTTGCGGGCATAGGCGACGCCCTTGTACTGCGACACGGCAATGTCGGGGATGCCGAGCAGGCCTGGCAGCATGAGATAGGCTGATATCGACAGCGCCGCGACCACGACGCCGGCGACGACGCTCTTCCAGGCGCCGAAAGCCAGGAACCACAGGATCGAACCTGCGGCCCAAAGCAGGAGCGGCACGACAATGATGGTTTCCGGCGCGAACAGATAGAGCGACACCAGCACGACGAGGCCGGCGAGCCCCGAACCGGTGAGGTCGGCGAAATAGATACGGCCGAAAGCGGTGCGGCTCTTCAGGAAGACGATGCCGAGAAAGAACGCGCCAGCCACGAACGGCAGGAGATAGAGCAGGAAATTGGCGAGCAGCCGCCATTTCTGCGCCGGGTCGGACACCAGGAAGATGGCGTTGAACGGCACCGTCTGGGCGACCAGGTTCGAGCCGACGGCAAGCGGGCCGATCAGCAGCAGAGCCGCGGTGGCCGCCCCTTGCCAGCGGCGGTCAAACCAGCCCTTGCCGGCGAAGATGACGACGCTGGACAGCGAAAAGCCGAGCATGGCGAGGCTGACCACCAGCGAACCGAAATGCGACCAGCTGCCGACGGCGAACACCCGCATCACTGCGATCTGCAGCGCGATGATGGCGCCGGCGATCAGACCGACCGCGAGGTAATGCGCGAGACGAGGCGCCTCCAGCGAGGTGATACTTGGTCGAGAGGTCGATACAACAGCCGTCATTCAGGCCCCTTGATGCGGCGGTTTAGCCCGACAGGCTTGGACCGGCACGGCAACTCAGCCGTTGTGCGTGCCGACGATCTGGTCGCCTTCCAGCTTGGTGAACGGCACGAACGGCACCACCTTGCCATTGTAGATGTCCGAGCGGACGATGTTGAACGTGCCGTCGGCGAGCTGCTGCTTGGTCACCTTGAGCACGTGCTGCGCGCCCGGCGGGCCGACCGGAATGACCATCACACCGTTAGGCTTCAGCTGCTGCAGCAGCGACGGCGGAATGTGGTCGATGCCACAGGTGACGATGATCTTGTCGAACGGGCCGACGCTTTCCCAACCATAATAGCCGTCGGCATTGCGGCTGCTGACCGAACCGAATTCGCTGTAGCCGCGCTCGACCAGCCCGTCATAGGTGCGCCGCGTGCGCTGCGCCAGCGGATTGATGATCTCGATCGTGTGCACCTTGTCGGTGAGGTTGGCGAGATAGGCCGACTGGTAGCCCGAGCCGGTGCCGATCTCGAGCACGGCCTCGCCGAACTGCACGTCGATCGACGTCGTCATCCGCCCGACGAGGTGCGGACCCGAAATCGTCACGCCATAGCCGATGTCGAGGAAGGCATGGTCATAGGCGCGCCCCTGATTCTGCGGCAGCACGAATTCCTCACGCGGTGTCAAAAGGAAGGCGCGCTTGTTGCGGTCGTCCAGCACGTCCTTGTTGTAGACCATGATCTGGAAGCGATCGAAGCGCTGCGCCAAAAACTTTGGATCTTCGCCGCGATTGGCCACCATCCAGTCGATGAACGACTTTTTGTCGGTCAACGGCACTTCTGAGTTGCGGTCGTAAGGCACAGGCACGTTGGCCCTGACCGTGGCCGGAAGAATGGAGAACGCCGCCGCACCCGCCGACAGCGTCAAGAAATCTCGACGCTTCATGGAAAAAGCCTCCAAAAGTGGCCTTTGCCACCCCAAAACCAGCACTTCAACCCGATTGCACTGCCTCCCAAAACGAGTCAATGGGCGTCGAGGGGCGACCGTGCGGGCCGAAAAAATGTGGCAGGCGGGCAACAGTTTTGCCGATGCCATCGGCTTTTGCAGCCCCGCGCAATGGCGCGCCGCATTGCCGCAGGGCCTGCTGGAGTGCCGTTGCCTTATATTAGCAACAGCTGTTTTGCTTGACTCGGCCCGCAAAAACATGCAGCAAACCTGCATCGGAAGGGCTGAAATACCGCGTGCATGATCGTGGACGAGCCTTTTTTGGCACAAAGTCCACGTCTCTCGGTTGGTTTTGAGAGGGATTGGTTAACCAACTTTGTCCATATTTTGAAGCAATCGGCAATCAACGACAGGCGCGGCAAACGCGTCGGGGACCACCCTGGGATCACTCGCAGAATGGTCGTCGCGGCTGACAAGGCCACGTACGGGGAAAACCGATTGGAGCGAGATTGGTTGCATGGCGTTGTCGAGTAAACACAAAATAATCCGGGACCAGCGCGAGGGCGGCGAGTTCGTCGATGCGCAGCGCACCCCTTCCTTCAATTCGAAACGGATCGTCCGCTGGGTCTCGGTGCCTGGTGCCAGCGCCGCTGTCGGCCTCTGGCTGATCGGCACCATGGCCGGTCTCAGCTCCGTCGGCGCCTCGCTGTCGGCGACATCGAGCGGCCTGCCGCAGACGCTGGCCATGCCGGGCTCCCTGGCGATGGCCGATCCGGTGAAACAGCATTTCCTCAGATCTTCGGCGCCGTTCGTGCTGGCCAATGCCCATGGCGGCGCGCAGGCCTTGCACGATCATGCCGTGCAATGCGGCGCCACTTGCTTCAAGCTGGCCCGTGTGAGCCCGCTGGGCGAGAAATCCGCGCGCCTCGCGGCCCATGCAAAGCCGGAACAGCCAATCTTGAAGTCGAAGGCGCAGGAGCGTTTCGAACGCATGGAAGCGTCGCTGTCGCCGACCAAGCTCACCGCCGCCTTTGCCGGCGCCGGCAAGCCCGTCGCCATGGCCGACGCCCGCCCGGTGATTTCCAAGGCCGCGCCGCAGATTACCGAGGCGTCGCTGGTTCCGTCAGTCCAAGTGATGGCCAGCCTGTCGAACGACATGCCCGCTCCCGTGGCGGAACGCTTCGCCCGTGCCGATACCGGCGCCGTCGTCCAGACAGCGCCGGCGCCGGCGGGCCTCGCCCAGTCGCAGACGCCTGACAACACGCAGCTGGCGCTGGCCCTCGTCCAGTCGCTGCCGGTCGAGGACGAAGCATTTTCCTCGCCGCTGCCGATGACCGAATCCTCCGCCGATGTCGCGGTTGCACCTGCCGAGGCCCAGCCGCAACAGCCCGGCGACGCCGCCTCGCTACCGGATGCGCTGACCGACGACGTGCCGCTGCCGACCCTCCGCCCGCAATATGACGCGCCGCGGCAGCCAAAGGCCGTGGTGGAACAGGATGAACCGGCACCGCAGCCCAAGATTGGTCAGCCCAAGCTCGCGGAGCAGAAGCCGGCGCCGCAGGCAAAGCCGGTCCAGCAAGCCCAGCCGGCAAGGCCGGCCCGGGCCGGTCGGTCTGGCGAGAGCGGTGACGTGCTGGCCTATGCCAGGCCGGACACACCTTCGGGCGGCCTTGGCCAGGCGTTCAGGAACCTCTTCAATGGACCGGGCGGCGGAAGCGGAGCCGGCCACGGCGTCGCCGTCTATGACATCAGCGCCAAGACCGTCTATATGCCGGATGGCCAGCGGCTCGAGGCGCATTCCGGCCTCGGCGCCATGGTCGATCAGCCGCGCTATGTCCACGTCAAGGATCGTGGCCCGACGCCGCCTAACACCTACAACCTGTCGCTGCGCGAATCGCGCTTCCATGGCGTCGAGGCATTGCGCCTGACTCCGGTCGGCGGTGGCAACAAATACAACCGCAACGGCCTGCTTGCCCATACCTACATGCTGCGCGGCGGCCGCGCCGAGTCCAATGGCTGCGTCGTCTTCAGGGACTATTCCCGCTTCCTCGCCGCCTTCAAAAAGGGCAAGATCACACGTCTCGTCGTGGTGCCGCGCCTCAACGGATCGCCAACCCAGGTGGCGACGGACAACGCCCGCGGCGCCTGACCGCGGGCAGGTGGCCCCTCGCAACTGCCTTCTCCTGACAGCCTTCTGTCAGGAGCCGCACCCGAGCATGCGCCTCGCCGCATCGCGCTCTTTCCATTTTCGCCAAGACCTCCCATATTCGGGACATGGCCAAATCCCCCGACAAAAGAACGCCGCCGACGGCGAATGACGACCGCGCCGCGCCGAAGCGACGCAGCCCGCTGACCGATTTCCTCGACGCCTCCGAGCCGCTGCACAAAGGCGGCTTCGCCGAGATGCCGCAGCCCGAACTGTCGGGCACGCCGCTGACCGGTTCGATTGCTGATTGGGCCGAACAGATCGAGCAGGAGGCCGAACGCGAAGGGCACCAAACCGGCAAGGGCGACGGCGGCAAAGCGCCAAAACCGTCCAAGAAGATCCCCGAGCGTTCGACCGCGCCCGGTCGTACCGCGCGTGGCACCTCGATGGGCGGCGCGGCCACCGCCCGCGAACGCACGGCAGCCGGCCTCAATCCGATCGCCGGCCTGGACATTTCGCTGGAAGAGGCCGAGACGATGACGTCGAGCGGCGTTACCGCGACGGTCGCCGCGCTCTCGGCGCTGATCGAATCCGGCAATCCGCTGCACAAGGATGGCGTGTTGTGGACGCCGCACCGCCCGGCCCGGCCGGAAAAGTCGGAAGGCGGCATCGCCATCAAGATGGTGTCGGACTTCGAGCCGGCTGGCGACCAGCCGACCGCCATCAAGGACCTTGTCGAAGGCGTCGACAACAATGACCGCACCCAGGTGCTGCTCGGCGTCACCGGCTCCGGCAAAACCTTCACCATGGCCAAGGTGATCGAGGAAACGCAGCGCCCAGCCCTGATCCTGGCGCCCAACAAGACGCTGGCCGCGCAGCTCTATTCCGAGTTCAAGAAATTCTTCCCCGACAATGCGGTGGAGTATTTCGTCTCCTATTACGACTACTACCAGCCGGAAGCCTACGTCCCGCGCACCGACACCTTCATCGAGAAGGAATCCTCGATCAACGAACAGATCGACCGCATGCGCCACTCGGCGACGCGCTCGCTGCTCGAGCGCGACGACGTCATCATCGTCGCTTCGGTGTCCTGCATCTACGGTATTGGTTCGGTCGAGACCTATACGGCGATGACCTTCCAGATGCAGATCGGCGACCGGCTCGACCAGCGCGCTCTGCTCGCCGACCTCGTCGCCCAGCAATACAAGCGCCAGGACATCAATTTCGTGCGCGGCTCGTTTCGCGTGCGCGGCGACACGATCGAGATATTCCCGGCCCACCTTGAAGACCGCGCCTGGCGCATCTCGATGTTCGGCGACGAGATCGAGCAGATCACCGAATTCGATCCACTGACCGGCCAGAAGACCGGCGAATTGAAAAGCGTCAAGATCTACGCCAACTCGCACTATGTGACGCCGCGCCCGACGCTGAACCAGGCGATCAAGTCGATCAAGGAAGAGCTCAAGAACCGGCTGGTGGAGCTGGAGCGTGCCGGGCGTTTGCTGGAAGCGCAGCGGCTGGAACAACGCACGCGCTTCGACCTCGAAATGCTGGAGGCCACCGGCTCCTGCGCCGGCATCGAGAACTATTCGCGCTATCTCACCGGCCGCCAGCCGGGCGATCCGCCGCCGACGCTGTTCGAATACATTCCCGACAATGCGCTGGTGTTCATCGACGAGAGCCACGTCACCGTGCCGCAGATCGGCGGCATGTATCGCGGCGACTTCCGGCGCAAGGCGACGCTGGCGGAGTATGGCTTCCGCCTGCCCTCCTGCATGGACAACCGCCCGCTGCGCTTCGAGGAATGGGACGCCATGCGTCCGCTCTCCGTCGCCGTTTCGGCGACGCCGGGTGGCTGGGAGATGGAACAGTCCGGCGGCGTCTTCGCCGAACAGGTGATCCGCCCGACCGGCCTGATCGACCCACCGGTCGAGGTGCGCCCGGCCAAAAGCCAGGTCGACGATGTCGTCGGCGAGATCCGCGAGACCACGGCCGCCGGCTACCGCACGCTGGTCACCGTGCTGACCAAGCGCATGGCCGAGGATTTGACCGAATATCTGCACGAACAAGGTGTCCGCGTGCGCTACATGCACTCCGACATCGACACGCTGGAGCGCATCGAGATCCTGCGCGATTTGCGCCTCGGCGCCTTCGACGTGCTGGTCGGCATCAACCTTTTGCGCGAAGGCCTCGACATCCCCGAATGCGGCTTCGTCGCCATTCTCGATGCCGACAAGGAAGGGTTCTTGCGCTCGGAGACGTCGCTGATCCAGACCATCGGCCGCGCCGCCCGCAACGTCGACGGCAAGGTTATCCTCTATGCCGACCAGGTCACCGGCTCGATGGAGCGGGCGATGGCCGAGACCAACCGCCGCCGCGAAAAGCAGATGGAATGGAACGCCGCCAACGGCATCACGCCGGAATCGGTGAAGTCGCGCATCTCCGACATTCTGGACTCGGTCTACGAGAAGGACCATGTCCGCGCCGATATCTCGCAGTTCACCGACGGCGCCGGCGCCATGATGGGCAACAACCTCAAGGCCCATCTCGACGCGATGGAGAAGCAGATGCGCGACGCCGCCGCCAATCTCGACTTCGAGAAGGCCGCCCGCATCCGCGACGAGATCAAGCGGCTGCGCGAGATGGAACTGTCGATCTCCGAAGACCCGCTGGCCAAATACGCCGACATGGAAAGCCCGGTCTCGGGCCGCGAAAAGGGCAAGCACAACAAGGGCGTAGCCAAGCATCGCACGGCGGAGGAACAGGAGCGTTTCCGCAAGCTCGACGAAGCACGTGCCGCCGAAGAGGCTGCCAGGGCCGCCCGGCCCAACCTGTTCCGCAAGCCTGATCTCGACGAGATGGGTGCCGACGGCGCCGTGCCGGTGAAGAAGCCGCTGTTCTCCAAACCCTCGATCGACGACATGGGGCCTGGCACCGACATGCCGACGCCTGCGGGGGCGGTGTCGCGCTCGCTGTTCAAGAAGCAGTCGGCGTCCGAAGCGCACGGCTCCGATTTTGGTATTCCCGGCGAGCCGGTCAAGCCGCTGTTCAAGAAGAATTCGCTCGACGAGATGACGGTGCGCCGCACGGAAAAACCGGTCGAGGGAAAAGTCCCGGCGAAGCCCCAGTCGATCTCCCCTGCGGTGGGCGCCGGCAGGACAGAGGGGGGCGCGAAGGATCGCGACGAGTCCGTCAAGCCAATCATCCGCCAGCGCGCCGGCATCGGCTCCTACGAGGATCCGGGCGACGCACGTCGGGAGAAGCGCCGGCCGGGGAAAACGGGCAGGCCGGGGAAGTAGCGCTCTTCCTTCGCCCGCAAGGGGGAGAAGGGAAAGAGCCCATCGTCGCGCCTTAACATCCTGCTCGTCAAAGCCGGAACAGCCTCTCGACTATGCGCTTGCCGCGGGACGGCGGAAGCGATACGCACGGCTGCAATCCTGCCAGCCAAGCTCCCACCCACCTCACCTCATGAAACCCAGGGACATTGCCGCCTACGCCTTCCTGGCCGTCACCTGGGGCCTGTCGTTCCTGGTGCTGCTCAAGGTGGTGCACGCCTTCGGTTGGGTCGGCGCGGTCACCTTGCGCTCGCTGATCGCCAGCATCACGCTCTTCGTGCTGGCAGCGGCGACACGGCGTCGGCTCGATTTCAGCGCCGGCTGGCGGCATTTCACCGTGGTCGGCGCGACGACCGTCGCGGCACAGCTGATCGGCTTGTCCTACGCCACGCCGCGCGTCGGCACGGCGATGGCAGCCATCCTCGTCGCCGCGATCCCGCTGTTCTCGATGATCCTTGGCCAGCTATGGGGGCTCGAGCGCATCACCGTTCGCGGGCTCGCCGGCCTGCTGCTCGGCGCCGCAGGGATCGTCGTCCTGGTCGGCTTCCCTTCGGTGCCGATCACCCCGTCCTTCGCCTTCGGCTGCGCAGCCTCGCTGTTCAGTTCCTTCTCTGCAGCCTTCGGCAGCAACTACGCCAATCGCCATCTGCGCTCGGTCGGCTCGTTCGAACTCACCGGCGCCGCCTTCCTGTTCGGCGGCCTGATGACGCTGCCGTTGCTGATGGCCGTGCCGGTGCCGGCCATGCCGCGTCCTGTCGATTTCCTCTATCTCGTCCTTCTCGCCTGCGTGATGAGCGCGCTGACCTATGTCGTCTATTTCCGGCTGGTCGCCAGCATCGGCGCGACCAGGGCGATCAGCGTTGAATTCGCGGTGACCACGATCGCCGTAATGGTTGGCACTGTCATGCTTGGCGAGTCGCTGACCACCATCCAGGGTTTCGGCGCGGTGGCGATCATCGGCGGCTGCATATTGGTGCTGGATCCGTTCCCGCGCCGGGCGAAAGCAGCGGCCTTGCCATCCGCCCCGCCCTTGGTGTAATCGCTTCGCAACACTCGAACGTCTTGAAAGGAGGGCTCACGTGTTCACGTTTCATCGTCACCATCGTCAGCGTGGCCCGATCTCTGCCCTGCAAGCCAGCTTGCAGGGCTGACCAGGGACGGTCCGGGTTTTTCCCGCCTCGATTTTTTGGTCTGCCCTTCGTGGTGCCGCAACGGCTGTTCTGATGGCCGGCAAGCGCACCGTCTAAGTGCATTGAGCCGTATATCGGCCAAGACCAGAGAAATCCAAATGGCCCTGATCAGCCTCAAATCCCTCGGCGTCACCATGGGTGCGCCGCTTTTCGCAAACCTCGACCTCACCATCGGCACCGGCGACCGGCTTGGCATCGTTGCCGCCAACGGCCGCGGCAAGTCGACCCTGCTCAAATGCCTGACCGGCGAGATGGAGCCGACATCAGGCGATATCACCCGCACGCGCGGCCTGCGCGTCGGCCATGTCGAGCAATCCGCTCCCCCTGCCCTTCTCGGCCGCAGCTTCCATCAAGTGGTGGCCGATGCCTTGCCGCCCGAGCAGGCCGAGAGCGAGATGTGGCGCGTCGACGTAGTGCTGGATTCGCTCGACGTGCCCGAGACGATGCGCGAGCGGGAAATGCAGGCGCTGAGCGGCGGCTGGCAAAGGCTGGCTCTTATCGCCCGCGTCTGGGTCAACGATCCCGATGTGCTGCTGCTCGACGAACCGACCAACCATCTCGACCTTGCCCGCATCAGCCAGCTGGAAAGCTGGCTGAACGCGCTGCCGCGCGAGGTGCCCGTCGTCATCGCCAGCCACGACCGCGCCTTCCTCGACGCCACCACCAACCGCACGCTGTTCCTGCGCCCGGAACAATCGCCGGTGTTTGCGCTGCCCTACTCCCGCGCCAGGCAGGCGCTCGACGAGGTCGACGCCTCGACAGCGCGAAAATTCGAGCGCGACATGAAGGTCGCTCAGCAATTGCGAAAGCAGGCCGCCAAGCTCAACAACATCGGCATCAACTCCGGTAGCGACCTTTTGACGGTGAAGACCAAGCAGCTCAGGGAACGGGCCGAGAAACTCGAAGAGGCGGCGGTATCTGCACATCGTGAGAAGTCGGCCGGCGCGATCCGGCTTGCCAATCGCGGCACCCACGCCAAGGTGCTGATCACGCTCGACGATGCGGCCGTGGAAACGCCGGACGGCGCATTGCTGTTCAGGACCGGCAAGCGCCACATCTGCCAGGGCGACCGCATCGTGCTGCTCGGCCGAAATGGTGTCGGCAAATCGCGCTTCGTCAGCCTGATCCGCAACGCCATCGTCGAGCCCGACACGGTCGGAAACGTGAAGGTGACGCCGTCGACGGTGCTCGGCTACAGCGACCAGGCCCTGTCCGGCATCAGCGGCGACGACACGCCGCTGGCGATGGTCTCGCGCCGCTACGATGTCGGCGAGCAGCGCGCCCGCTCGCTGCTTGCCGGGGCCGGCGTGGTCATCGAGATGCAGGAGAAAAGGATCGGCGTGCTGTCCGGCGGCCAGAAGGCGCGGCTGATGATGCTGGCGCTGAGGCTCGCCAATCCCAACTTCTACCTGCTCGACGAGCCGACCAACCATCTCGACATCGATGGCCAGGAAGCGCTGGAGGAGGAATTGCTCAAGCACCAGGCAAGCTGCGTGCTCGCCTCGCACGACCGCTCCTTCATCCGCGCCATAGGCAACCGCTACTGGCTGATCGAGAAGCGGAAGCTGACGGAGGTCGAGGATCCGGAGGACTTTTTCCGCGAGGTGGCCGAAGACGGCGGCTGAGCGGCGAGCCAGGTTCGTTTCGCCTGTAAATTATTTGCTTACACATCTTGATCTGTGTAAGCAACCTGTTTACGTAGATCGATGATCAAGTCCTACAAGAACAAGGCGCTGTCGGACCTCTTTCAAACCGGAAAAACCGGGAAGATCGACGCCAAAATGCACCAGCGCATTCTTGTCCGGTTTGACCGCCTGGAAGCCTCGGAGAAGCCGGAGGAGATGAACCTCCCCGGCCTCGACTTCCACCCGCCGAAAGGCTTCGATCCGATCCGCTACACGGTCCATGTCAACGGCCCGTGGTGCATCACATTTGAATTCGACGGTAATGATGCCGCCCGCGTCGATTTCGAGCAATACCACTGAGGTGGCCAGATTGGAGAAGTTCGACTTATGACCGTGCACGAGCCGACGCGTCCGATCGAGCGTTGTCCCTCCCACCCGGGGGCGCTACTTGAGGACATTATCCCGGCAACCGGAAAGACCAAGGTGGAAATTGCAAATCTGCTCGGGATCTCCCGGCAACAGCTTTATGACATCATCCGCGAAAAGAAGCCGGTTTCCCCGGCTGTGGCCGCTCGCCTCGGGAAGATGTTTGGCGACGGTGCTGCGATCTGGCTTCGGATGCAGGCGGCTTTCGATGCCTGGCACGCCGAGCGCGAGGTTGATGTTTCAGCGATCCCAACGCTTAAGGTCGCCTAGGCCCATTCTGGATTGAATCCGGAGTCGTAACAAAAAATTCGGCGCTCTGTCGGATCGCCTGAACCTGCTGCGTCCTTGGGATGCCGACACGATGATGCCGGCATCAACCCAGGGAGAGAACATCATGTCGGTCTTTTCATCCATCGGTCGCATCGCAACCCAATATGCGGCGGCACGTGCCCGTCATCGCAGCGAACGCATCCTGCTCTCGCTGCCAGCCGAATTGCGCAAGGATATCGGCTTTCCGGACCTCTTCGACGCGCAGAACAGCCGTCGTGCAACGACCTTCTCGGCCAAGGTCATATGACCGCGACCAGCCTGTTCATGCGATTGCCGCTTAAATCCGCCGGTTGCCCGGCCTGTCCGGGCCCGGCTCGCAAAAAAATTCGCGCCGCCATGTAGGATTGCCGTCCGCTCGTGCGTCCTGTGGTTCGCAAGGCCAAGCCGAACGCAAAGAGGAGCAAGACATGACTGACCAGACCCCCATTCAGCCCAGGGCAGAAGTGCTCGGCGGATTGACCCCTTATCTGCAGGTGGACGGCGCCTTCAAGGCCGCTGATTTCTACAAGAAGGCCTTTGGCGCCGAGCAGGTGTTTGCCTATCCGGCGGATGAAAAAGGCCGCACCATGCATATCCATCTCCACATCAACGGCTCGACGCTCATGCTGGGCGACGCCTATCCGGAGCATGGCCATCCACACAAGGCCGCGCAAGGCTACACGCTGCAGCTCCATCTCGACGATGGCGACATCGACTCTTGGTGGCAGCGCGCCGTCGATGCCGGCTGCGAAGTGGTCACGCCGCTGCAGGTGATGTTCTGGGGCGACCGCTGGGGACAGCTGAACGATCCGTTCGGCGTCGCCTGGGCAATGAACGCGCCGGTGAAGCAGATTTCCTAGCGAGCAGGCGTCGCCCGCCAGGGCTGACGTGCTCACCGCGCCGGGTCGTATCCCCGCCGACCCGGCGCTCGTTTTTCAGCAAAGGAGTTCACCATGTCCTATGTCGATGGTTTCGTGCTTGCCGTGCCCAAGGCCAAACTCGACGACTACAAGAAGCTGGCCAACCTCGCGGGCCCCATATGGATGGAACACGGCGCGCTGGCCTATGTCGAATGCATCGGCGACGACGTACCCTATGGCGAACTGACCTCATTTCCGCGTGCCGTTCAGGCAAAGGACGACGAGATCGTCGTCTTCGCCTGGGCGGTCTATGACTCCAGGCAAAGCCGCGACACGGTGATGGCCAAGGTGATGGCCGACCCGCGTTTGACACCCGATTTGGGGCCTATGCCCTTCGATATGAAGCGCATGATCTTCGGCGGCTTCCAGCCCTTCATCGAGCTTTGAGCAGCTGAGCCCAACCGCTTGGTCGTCCTATGGCGCAGCAAAGGGGCCTATTCGCTAGTCCAGCTTGTCCAGCAGCGGCTTCAGCCGGTCCCCATAGCGCTTCCACAGGTCGACCGAGCCTTGATACATCGGCTGGCGCACCTGCGCGGCGGAAGCCGTGCGCACCGGCCGGTCGGTCGCGTGAAACGACAGCACGGCATCGTCCCATGGCAGGCCGAGATAGTCGATGAGCGCCCGGCTCTGGCCTTCCTGGTCGGCGACGAAATCCTCGTAGCGCACATCGTGCACGACGCCGGGCAGCACCTTGTGCCAATGCGCCATGATGTCGGTGTAGAGATTGTGGAAGTCGGCGAGTTCGCCGAGGTCATAGCCATAGCGGTGGCTGTCGCCGCGGAAATGCACCTTGTAGATCGACAGGCAGGTTGCCGCCGCATCGCGGGTGCAGTGGACGATCCTGGCCTTCGGCATCATCATGTGGATGAAGCCTATAAGCAGGAAATTGCCAGGCATCTTGTCGGTCACGTGGCTGATATTGGGATAGCGGGCATGCAGCATGTCGAGATAGGCCTGGCCCGCCTCGGCGAAATCCGCATCGTCCGTATCCGATACGCCCCACGGAAAGCCGCCCGGCATGGTCGCCGGGAACTGCTTGCCGACCGCCTTCTTCAGGATGCTGAGCTCGCCCGCGCCATAGACCTGCGGATGGCTGGCGATGATCTGCTCGACCAGCGTCGTGCCTGAACGCGGCATGCCGACGACGAAGATCGGCGCGTCATCGGTGATCGAACTCGGCCTATGCCTTTCGAAGAAGCCGGCATCGAACACCGTCTTCATCGCCGCGAATTCCTCGCGCGTCCTGACGGGGTCGTAGTCGATCCCCTTGCGGCGAATGGCATTGCCCTCGGCGAAATAGTCGAAGGCCCTGTTGTAATCCTTCAAATCGTCATTGGCCTTCCCCAGACCGAAGGACAATTGCATGCGCGCCAGGCTGTCCTGCGGCGCCTTGGCGTGCTGGGCTTCCATGCCGGCCAATTCGGCGTCGCGCTCCTTCTGGCGCTTGACCTGCGTCAGCATCAGCCAGGCGGTGGCCATGCCCGGGTTGACCGCCAGCGCCTGCCGGAACAAGTCTGCCGCCTCGTCGAGCTTGCCTTTTTCCATCATTCCGACGCCAAGCCCGTGCAGCAGGTCGGCATCCCTGGGGCGGATGGTCAGCGACTCGCGAAAAACCGCCAGAGCCTCGTCCAGCCGTCCAGCTTCCTGCAGGGTTTCGGCAAGCCCGATGCGGGCACGCACATGGAAGGGGTTGCGCGTGACCGTGCCGCGATAGATCTCTTCGGCCTCCTCGAACCGGCCGAGCTGCTTCAGCGACGAGCCGAGATTGTCGCGCGCGGCGAGCTGCTCCGGCCGCAGATCCACCGCGCCGCGGAAGAAGTCGATTGCCGCGGCGACGCGGCCGAGGTCGCGCATCACCGTGCCGAAATTGTTGAGGAAATCGGCATTCGTCGGCTGCAGGCTCACCGACCGTTCGATGAGATCCAGGCCTTCTTCGCTGCGCCCGCTCTGGTGCAGAAGCAATCCCAGGAAATGCGCAGCCGCCGCGTGTTTGGGCTGGCGCGCCAACACCTGCCGGTAGATCGATTCTGCTTCTTGCCGGCGCCCGGCCTGGTGCAGCTGCAGGGCCTGCTGCACATACTGGTCGAGACCCAGCGGCGGCTGTCCGCCCGCGCCAGACCTGGTTCCCGCACCCGCCGCTCGTCTTTGATCTCTGTTGATGGGAAACCTGCCGTGTTTGTCCGCCTGCTGCGATCTAGGCCATTGGCACGGCAGGTTCAAGTCTCCGCGGGGTTCCGGGCCCTTTCGGGATGAGCGATCAGATCAGGCGGTTGGTCTCGCCAACCTGCCTCGCCCGCCTCACCGTGCCATCGGTGTCGGGGATCGTTCGCCTTGCCGCCTCATCGCTTCTGATCGTCAGCGGTGCCGACTTGACGATCATCGGCTGGCCGGTCGGGCCAACGGCAATGGCGTGGATCGCGATTGGCTTGATGATTGCCCATTGCCGGTGGACGAAAGTGCCGCCCGGCAGGGCCTGACTCTTGTTTTGACGCAGCTCCGGGAGGAAACCCGTTTTTTCTGGAATTGCTTTGGGCAGGACCCGCCTTCTGCCGACATACGGGAGAAGGCAGGCACTGCCCTCTCAGCACGGCCCGTCACCGACGATGCGGTAGTCCGCCGCGCGGGCTTCGCAGGCATTCGGGAAGCTGCGCATCTCGCCATGGCGGCGGGCGCAGACGGGCGCGTATTCGCGGGTGCAGAACGTCCGCTCTTCACCGCCGCCACCGCCATCGTCGCCGCGGCAGGGGCCGTCGCGCACGATGCGGTAGCCGGCGCGGTCGGCAAGGCAGGCATTGGCGAAGGTCTGGCGGTCGCCGCCGCGCCGGGCGCAGACGGGCTCGTATTGCCTGGTGCAGAATTCCGGTCCGGGACGCGGCGGATGCGGGCGTGGTCCCGGCCCGTCATCGACGACGACGGTGCAGGCGGCCAGAAGCGCCGACAGGAACAGGACGGCGAACCCTTGCCGCGAAAAGACCGACGTCAGGAATTTCATGGTGATTTCTCCCTCGATCCCATCCCCGATCGCGATCCTCGCCATTCCCCTGTCGAATGCAACCCCGCTGGCGGATGCAACCGCGTTCGCCGGGGAAGAAACGGCGGTTGCAGCCTTGGCCGGCGGTCGCCGGCATACTGGCCCATGCGCGACCCTATCTGTGGGTCAATGACCGGCCCGGCAACGAGGCCTATTTGCGGCCCGTCGACGCTCAGATCGGTCGATTCTTGCGTCGGGCTGCGCTCAGTGTGGCGGCCCGCGGCGCTATCTTGCAACCTTCACGTTTCCGTGCGATAAATTCCGTGTTCGGGCATTTGCGACCCGGAGAGCGGAACGTTTTGGACGACCTTTCCCCGATACTGTGAATCTCTGACGGCCCCGTTTTTCGGCGGGGGGTTTGACCATGCGCCAATGCATGACTGCCGAAAGCAACCACCGGGAACTGCCCTCGACGCCAGGTGGCGGGCAGGACCACCAAAGACTGAACGGGTGAAGGAGTTTCCCCAATGGCCCAGACCGGCACCGTTAAATTCTTCAACGCGACCAAAGGCTTCGGTTTCATCACGCCCGACGGCGGCGCCAAGGACGTGTTCGTCCATATTTCCGCGATCGAGGCATCGGGCCTGCGCACGCTCGTCGACGGCCAGAAGGTCACCTTCGACGTCGAGCCGGACCGCATGGGCAAAGGCCCGAAGGCGGTCAATCTCCGCGCTGCCTGAACCATCGGCGCCGTGCGTCCCTGACGGCGGGCGAACGAGGGTTTCGAGCTTGCCCAGCCTGTGGGCACGCAGACAGATTTTAAAAGGCGCGGCGATTTTCGTCGCGCCTTTTTCATGTCCGCGGCACAGCATAAGTTCATGTCGCCCGGAAGTGGATCCGGCTCCGGGTCAACGACATGCATCACAACAAGGGCTTAAGGCGCTTTAAGTGCCCGCAAAACTTTCTCTTGCCGATGACGCTAAAATAAAGGACAAATTTCCTCTCGGGCATTTGCCGGCCCGAGACTGGACTTTATGGGATCAAAGGAGCTTCCCATGCCGCAGACCGGCACCGTCAAATTCTTCAACCATGCCAAAGGCTTCGGCTTCATCACGCCGGACGATGGCGCGAAGGATGTCTTCGTCCATATTTCGGCCGTGCAGGCGTCGGGTCTTCCCGGTCTCGAAGATGGGCAGAAAGTAACGTTCGACACCGAGCCGGACAAGCGCGGCAAGGGACCCAAGGCCGTCAACCTGTCGGTCGGCTGAGCCGGCTTCAGATTGTCGGCCCCAGCGGGGCAGCCCAGCTCGATCAGAGCCCGGTTTTTGGCGCCCCCTCTTAGCCGGCAGGTCGAAATCCGTTCAGCCTCCGTTCAGCCACGGTCGCATATTAGTCTTGGGTAAAGCCGGACCGCATCCACTGCAAAACTGCACGGTCCGGTACGAAGGAGACCAAGATGAACAGAATTTTCAAGACTGCCGTGCTGTCCGCCGCCGTGGCGGCCACCATGCTGGTGGCCTTGCCCGCAGCCAATGCCGATGAATGGCGCCATCACCGCCACCACGGCAATGGCGACGCCATTGCCGCCGGTGTGCTCGGCCTTGCCGCCGGTGCCCTGATCGGTGGCGCCCTGGCCAATGACCAGCCCCCGCCTGACGCTGACCGCTACTACGATGACGGTTACTACGACCGTGACGTCCGGATCCGCCCGGCACCGGTCCGCCGCTATTATGTGGAGCCTCGGGTGGTTTATGCCGATCGCTATGCCGAGCCGTGGACGCGTGACTGGTACGAGTACTGCTCGGACCGCTACCGCAGCTTCAACTCCCGCACCGGCACCTTCACCGGCAATGATGGCGAGCAGCATTTCTGCACTGCCAACTGAGTGCATGTCGCCCAAAAGCATGCCCTCGGGCCTGACCCGAGGGTGCGCAGCGGTTTTGGGATAACGACTTGCACCAAACGAAATCCCGAAGCGCGAAAGCGCCTAGGGCTTCCCTGCCCCAAACAAAAAGCGCTGACCGCAAGGCCAGCGCTTTTTTGTTTGACCCTACCACTTCGTGTCGAGGGTGCTGATCCCTAGACAAGAAACGGATTGGTCCTGCGCTCCTCGCCGAAACGGCCGCCAGGGCCGTGGCCGCAGATGAAGCCGATGTCGTCGCCAAGCGGCAAGAGCTTCTCCTTGATCGAGGCGATCAGCGTTGCATGGTCGCCGCCCGGCAGGTCGGTGCGGCCGACCGAGCCGCGGAACAGCACGTCGCCGACATGGGCGAACTTGGACGCGCGGTTGTAGTAGACGACATGGCCGGGCGCGTGGCCAGGACAATGCAGCACCTCGAACAAATGGCCGCCGAACGACACCGTCTCGCCTTCGGTGAGGAACCGGTCGGGCACGCAGTTGCGCGCGCCGGCAATGCCGTAGAGCCTGCCCTGTTTCTCCAGATTGTCGAGCAAGGGCCTGTCGGCTGCATGTGGGCCGATGATTTCGAGGCCGAGCGCTTCCTTCAGCTCCATGGCGCCGCCGGCATGGTCGATATGGCCGTGCGTGATCCAGATCGCCTCGGCCGTGATAGCATTGTCCTTCAGCACCGCCAGCACCTTGTCGATGTCGCCGCCCGGATCGACGACGACGCCGTGCTTGTCGTCCATGTCGAACAGGATGGTGCAGTTCTGCTGAAACGGTGTGACCGGCACGATGCCGGCATTGAGCTGACCCATGTTCGTCCTTTCGATGTTCACGCGGTGATGTAGAGGCGAGAATGAAGGGCGTCCACCCTTCGAAAGACGAACAGTCAGTCATTGCAGAAACAGAAATGGGCGGCCGAAGCCGCCCATTTGAACAAACCTGAGACCGTCAGACTTACTTCTTCATGGCGCCCATGACCGCGCCGATGATGCCGGTCAGGATCGCGCCGCCGCCGGCGCCGCCGACGATGTTGTCGAGGTTGAGTGCACTGCCGAGACCGCTCGTCGCTGCGGCCGCCGCCGCCGGATCGACCGCGCCGTGGCCAAGCAGGCTGCCGAGGATCGCCGCGCCGCCAACACCGCCAATGGCGCCACCCAGGATTTTGGGAAGCTGGCCCATCGCCGCGTTCTTGAGCGCAACACCGACCGCCTGACCACCGATGATACCCGTAATCACCTGCACAATGATCGGAAGAAGCGTGTTCATGTCCATATGATTAGTCCCTCCATAGCTGCCAGCCTCCCGGGCCGACACCATCATGAGACGCCGAATTGACTGAAAGTCAAATGCAGAAACGCTGAAATAAAAAGGGCGGCCCGAAAACCGCCCCTGCTTGCGCGAAAAGCTGTGACTATCGTTATTCTGCGGCGATCGCGTGCTTCGGCTGAACGGCGGCAGAATAGTCATTCATGAGGTTCTTGGCGATTTCGCCAACCTCGAATCGGTAAGGGCCGATCTCAGAAACCGGCGTTACTTCCGCCGCCGTTCCAGTCAGGAAGCATTGTTCGAAGCCTTCGAGTTCTTCCGGAAGGATGGCGCGTTCGATCACTTCCAGCCCACGGTCCCTGGCGAGCCCAATGACCGTGCGGCGGGTGATGCCGTCGAGGAAGCAATCGGGCTTGGGCGTATGGATCTTGCCGTCCTTGACGAAGAATATGTTGGCGCCAGTTGCCTCGGCGACCTGGCCGCGCCAGTCGAGCATCATGGCGTCGGCATAGCCTTTTGCTTCGGCGGCGTGCTTGGACATGGTGCAGATCATGTAGAGGCCGGCGGCCTTCGACTTCGACGGCGCCGTGCGCGGGTCGGGCCGGCGCCATTCCGCGACATCGAGGCGGATGCCTTTCAGCTTCTGCGCCGGATCGAAATAGCTCGGCCACTGCCAGATGGCGATGGCGACGTTGATGCGGTTGTTCTGCGCCGAAACGCCCATCTGCTCGCTGCCGCGCCAGGCGATCGGCCTGACATAGGCGTCCTGGAATCCTTGCTTCTTCAGCAGCGTGGTCGAGGCGTCGTTGAGCTCGGCGACCGAATAGGGAATCTTGAAGCCAAGCAGGCGCGCCGATTCATGCAGGCGTTCGGTGTGCTCGTTGAGCTTGAAGATCTCCCCGCCATAAGCGCGCTCGCCCTCGAAGACCGCGCTGGCGTAATGCAGACCGTGCGTCAGAACATGGATCTTGGCGTCGCCCCACGCAACGAATTCGCCATTCATCCAGATGAAGCCGTCCAGTTGATCGAAGGGAACGGATGCCATGGTAACCTCCCGCGGGTCGCGGCCCGCATATCCTTAGTGTCGTAGCGTGTTCTTTTTGGCCGTGCCGTGTGATTGAAGACGCCGGCCGGTGTTGCGAAGCGTAGGCGGATAATCGCGCTCTGGCAAACTCAGGAAGTTCCGGAAAAACCGGCCTGCCTTGCCTTTTCGTTCGCAATCCGCCCAAAAGCTTGTCAAAAATTACCATTGCAGGGAAATTACGTCAATAGTACTGACATAATCTCCCGTTCCCATGGAGAAATGATGCCGGATCGAAGCCCAGCCGCCGGAAAGCCGATCAGGACCGCGATGTCAGTCGAGGACGGCATAGACTTCGCCATCATCGAACTGTTCTTCTTTGCCTATCGCGACTTCACCTCCGATCCCGATCAGATCCTGGCCGACTATGGCTTCGGCCGTGCCCACCATAGGGTGCTGCATTTCGTCAACCGCCGGCCGGGTCTGACGGTCGCCGAACTGCTCGACGTGCTGAAAATCACCAAGCAGAGCCTGGCGCGCGTGCTGAAGCAGCTGATCGACACCGACCATGTCGTGCAATTGCAAGGTCCGCGCGACCGCCGCCAGCGCGAACTTTATCCCACCGCCAAGGGCCGCGCGCTGGCGCTGGCCCTGGCGCGGCCACAGTCACGCCGCATCCGTGCTGCATTGGAAGATTCAGGCGCCACCGAACGGGCCTTGGTGGAACGCTTCCTCGAAGCGATGGTCAATCCGGAACTGAGAGCTCAGATCGACGTTGGGTCCGCAAAAATGTCAGGAAAAAGCCATGGAGAGCACTGAGAGGGTCGATCAGGCGGCCGCACCGGACGACGACGCGCCGCATCTGCTCGTGGTCGACGACGACACCCGCATCCGCAATCTTCTCAAACAGTATCTGACCGAAAACGGCTTTCGCGTAACCGTCGCCGGCAATGCCGGCGAGGCCAGGCGCAAGCTCGCCGGCCTCGACTTCGACCTGCTTGTGCTCGACGTCATGATGCCCGGCGAAAGCGGCGTCGATCTCACCAAATCGCTGCGCGCCGAAAAGAACGTGCCGATCCTGATGCTGACCGCGCTTTCGGAAACCGACAGCCGCATCCTGGGGCTCGAGGCCGGCGCCGACGACTATCTGCCAAAACCCTTCGACCCGCGCGAGCTGATCCTGCGCATCAACAACATCCTGCGCCGCGGCGGCCCGGCGACGACGCCCAAGGTCGAACAGCTGGTCTTCGGCCCCTACACGTTCCAGATCGCCAGGCGTGAACTGAAGCGCGGCGGCGAGGCGCTGAAACTGACCGATCGCGAGCAGGAGATCCTGGCGATCTTTGCCGCGCGGGCCGGCGAGACCATCCCGCGCCACGAACTGGTCGGTGACGATTCAGAAGTCGGCGAGCGCACCATCGACGTGCAGATCAACCGGCTGCGCCGCAAGATCGAGCGCGATCCGTCCAATCCTGTCTGGCTGCAGACCGTGCGCGGTATTGGGTATCGGCTCAGCGTGGAATAGAATACCGGCCGCGGCTCTAGAGCATGATTCCGAAAAGTGGGAACCGTTTTTCGGAAAAGATCATGCTCCAACAAAGAGTTAGATCAGGAAGACGATTCAACGGAAGCGTCATCCTGATCGAGGGCCGCGGGCGAAATGAAAAGAGCCAATGGCAACGACGGAACTGGAAGGGCCGGGACCTGACGGCTTGAGCGCACGCGCCAAGCGAACGCTCAAGGCGGTGCCGCGCATCTGGAACCGGTTCTGGCGCCTCGTTTCGCTTTACATGCCCAAGCGCCTTTATGCGCGCTCGCTGATCATCGTCATTGCGCCGATGATCCTTTTGCAATCGGTAGTCGCCTTCGTCTTCATGGAGCGCCATTGGGCAACGGTGACGCAGCGCCTGTCGCAGGCCACCGTGCGCGACATCGCCGCCATCATCGACCTGATCGAGACCTACCCGCACGACGCTGACTACGCCAACGTCATCCGCATCGCCCAGGACCGCATGCAGCTGAAGGTCGACCTGCTGCCGCCGGATCCTTTGCCACCGCCCGGCCCCAAACCGTTCTTCTCGATCCTCGACGACGTTCTCTCGGCCGAGATCACCCGCCAGATCAACCGGCCGTTCTGGATCGACACGGTCGGCAATTCCAACATCGTCGAGGTGCGCGTCCAGCTTGAGAACAAGGTGCTGCGCGTCTTCGTGCGCCGCAGCCAGGCCTACGCCTCCAACACCCACATCTTCCTGATCTGGATGGTCGGCACCTCGCTGGTGCTGCTGATGATCGCCATCCCGTTCCTGCGCAACCAGATCCGGCCGATCCTGACGCTTGCCGAGGCCGCCGAAAGCTTCGGCAAGGGCCGGCCGATGCCGCGCGATTTTCGCCCGCGCGGCGCCGAGGAGGTTCGCCGCGCCGGCTTTGCCTTCATCCAGATGCGCGAACGTATCGAGCGCCAGATAGACCAGCGCACCGCCATGCTGACGGGTGTCAGCCACGATCTCAGGACCATCCTCACCCGCTTCAAGCTGCAACTGGCGCTGGCCGGCGGCAAGACCGAGACCAAGGCGGCGCTCAACCAGGATATCGATGACATGCAGTCGATGCTGGAAGGCTATCTGGCCTTTGCCCGCGGCGAAGCCTCGGAGGACCCTGGACGTTTCGATCTCGAAGCCTATTTCCAGAAGCTCAGCGACGAAGCCGCCTTGCGCAAATGCAAGCTGTCGACGACGCTTTCCGGTGATCCGACCGTACATGTGCGGCCGAACGCCTTTGCGCGGCTGTTGTCCAACGTCATCGGCAACGCCTTCCGCTATGCCAAGACAGTGGAGGTCAGCGCCGATCACGGCCGTGGCTCGCTCGTGGTCACAGTCGACGACAATGGCCCCGGCATTCCAGCCGACAGGCGCGAGGACGTGTTCAAGCCCTTCGTGCGGCTCGACGAAGCCCGCAACCTCGATGCCAGCGGCACCGGCCTCGGCCTGTCGATCGCCCGCGACATCGCCCGCAGCCATGGCGGCGACATCACCCTCGGCGACAGCCCGCTCGGCGGCCTGCGCGCGGTGATCAAGGTTCCGGCCTAGGCTGGTCCAGGTGGCAAGCAAAGCATCAGGCTTCATCCGCTCGTCATGAAATCATGGTGAAGAGCGCGCATGAAACGCGCGACATCACTTGATTCGGCCTTGCCGCCTCACTTCGATTCCGTGCCCATCCGGGTGCGCTGGAGCGAAGCGAGGGCCGCCGGCTGGTCGCCGTTCAGGCATCGTCTCAAGGCAACCGTCGACCTTTCCAGCAAAGGGCCGCCATGCGCATATTGATGGTCACCGACGCCTGGCGCCCGCAAGTCAACGGCGTCGTCCACACGCTTGAGCGGCTCACCGAAACGCTAAAATCCTTCGACGTCGCGGTGGATTTCCTGACACCCAACATCTTTCGCACGCTGCCCCTGCCGACCTACCCCGACATCAGGCTGGCGCTGACCACGCCAGGCCATGTCGCGCGCCTGATCGACACCTACAAGGCCGACCACATCCACATCGTCACCGAAGGACCGCTGGGCATCATGGCGCGGCGCTATTGCCGCAATGCCGGCCGGCCGTTCACCACCAGCTATCACACGCGCTTTCCCGAATATCTCAGCGCCCGCCTGCCGGTGCCGGAGAGCTGGGCCTATCGCTGGCTGCGCGATTTCCACAATTCCGGTCAGGGCACGCTGGTGGCCACCCAGTCGCTCGCCGATGACCTTTCAGCGCGTGGCTTCAACAAGCTGAGACCATGGACGCGCGGCGTCGACACCGATCATTTCCGCCCGGACAAGCGTAAGGACCTCGGCTTCCCCGGCCCGGTTTTCCTCTGCGTCGGCCGCGTCGCCATCGAGAAGAACCTCTCCGCCTTCCTCGACCTCGACTTGCCCGGCAGCAAGGTGATCGTCGGTGAGGGACCGGAGCTTGCCAAGCTCAAGTCCCGCTACCCCAACGCGCATTTCCTCGGCCATCGTCCCAATGACGAACTGGCCGAGATCTATGCCTCGGCCGATGTCTTCGTCTTCCCCAGCCGCACCGACACCTTCGGCAATGTCATCATCGAGGCGCTGGCCAGCGGCACGCCGGTCGCCGCCTATCCGGTGACCGGGCCGATCGACATCGTCGGCGACGGCTTTGGCGGCGCGGTCTCCAACGACTTGCGCGAAGCCGCGCTCGCCGCGCTTAAGGTCGACCGCGCCCAGGCGCGAGAACGCGCCATGCGCTACAGCTGGAAAGCCTGTGCGGAAATGTTTCTCGACACGGTCGAGGAAGCGCTCGGCAGGACGCGCAAGCTGGCGGCCTGACGTTGACAGTTACGTTGGCCTTCTCAATGCGGCCACACCTGCGCTTTCCTCAGGAAAGCCGAAGCTTCGACAACTTGCCAATGCCTTTGGGCAAGTCTTCCGCATGAAGTTGTTGAGATGCACCGGAAGATCTTGCGCCGGCGGGCTTTGACCCGCGAGCGCACTCCTTGCGAGAGCTTGTGCGACAGTCCCTTGCGGTGCATTATTCCTAGCGTAGTTCCTGCGGGATTGACGCCGATTTCAACGCTGGACCAAGCGCCTGCCGTATCGCCGAAGCGACGTGTCTTGCGCATAAGCAAGACCGTTGCGAGGGTGCTGGGTTATTGTCGCGCGAATGCCTGGCCGCTCTTCGTGGCCGCCTGGTTTCCCTGCTTTCTGACGACGCTCTGTCTGACGGTGCTTGCTCTTGTTCTTTTTGCCGAGGGGCGGGCCCCCGCCTGGCTTCTCTGGCTTCTATCGCGAGGCGTTGACCCCAGGCCGTGGCTTTCTCTGATTGTTCCCGCGCCGTTCTCGGCGATGGTCCTTGCGTTCGTTCTGGACCGCATGGCGAACGCGCCCGAGCCTGGCCGTGTCGTTATTCGTCGCGGCATTGAAAGCGCCAAACACTTCGCCATCCCGGGCATGCGCTTTGAACTCGGCCGGCGGATTCTTCTGGCTGCGTTGCTTCTCGCGGCCATCCAGCTTCTCTGCGGCTTTGCGGTCGCCGGCGAACACAGACTGCTTGTTGCCGGCCTGCTCGCCACACATGACCTGCCGCTCAGCCCCGAAGACGTCGCGCCTTGGACGTCGGCGATGGGAGCCTTCAACGTGTTCGCGGGTGGTTTCGTCCTTGCCTGGACATATGTCTTTGTCGGCGATTTTTTCTGGACGGGATCATTTGATCCGATCGGATGCTGGCGTGCGCTCAACGGCAATCATCTGCGTTTCGTCGCCATAATGTTCATCATTCTCGGAATCGTTGCCATACTCAAATATGGGCTGATCCTGGCTGTGGGCTTGATCCTCATCCCCGCGAATGCCGCGTCGCCCTCCTTCTTAACCCTTATGCTGATGCATTTCGGACTCGCCTGGCCGTTCGACGTTCTGCACCTCGTGCTCTCGGCGGCAGCGGTCGGAACCATTCTCGGCGCGTTTCGGCCTCCAGCTATCGCGTCGACCCGGCCGGCCGCGGCGCCGTGATGGCGCCTGCCGCGGCTTGCTGGCGGCGCTGCGCGCAGCGAGGTTCCTTTAAGCACGCCTGGCGAAGTTGCGTCCGGGTTTGCTCGAAAATCTTAAAACAGCCGCCCGCCGTCCGGCACCTTGCGCTCGATGGCGCCCAGCACGACGGCGCCCTCCTCGTCGGGAAAACCAAGCGTCAGCACTTCCGACATGAACGGGCCGATCTGGCGCGGCGGGAAATTCACCACGGCGAAGACCTGCCGGCCGACCAGCGTTTGCGGCGTATAATATTTGGTGATCTGCGCCGACGACTTCTTGATGCCGATGTCAGGTCCGAAATCGATCTTCAGCTTGAAGGCAGGCTTGCGCGCTTCCGGAAACGGTTCGGCTTCGACGATTGTGCCGGCACGAATGTCGACACGATCGAAATCGGCAAAACTGATCTCAGGTTTACGCTCGCTGCTCGAACCCATGTCTCTGCCTGCCGGCTCTAGGCGTTGCCGTAGGTCTCGAACAGCACGCCGGCCAGTGCATCCTTGGCCGACGTTCCCGACCAGACGACGAACTGGAAGGCCTGGAAATAGCATTCGCAGGCCTCAAGCGCCGAGGACAGAAGCACCTCGACCTGCTGGCTCGACGGCTCGACGCCGCCGGCCAAAAGCAGCGACTGGCGGAACATGATCGCGCCCTCCTGCTCCCAGAGGTCGAAATGGCCGAACAGCATCTGCTCGTTGATCAGCGACAACAGCCGCATCACTTCCAGCGCCCGGGTCTCCGGCACCTTGATGTCGAAGGCGCAGGCCAGATGCAGCGCCTCGAAATCCTCCATCCAGGAGAAGGAGACGTGATAGTCGGTCCAGCTGCCTGCGACCGAGATCGAAATTTCATCGTCGCCGGCCCGTTCGAAGGACCAGTCATTGTTGTGGGCCACCTGCTCGATAACATCCACCGGATGGATTTCGCGGGAGAATTCGAGTTCGAGAAGTTCCATGGAATGCTTCCTGTCGTTCTGAGGAGCGCCGCCACACGCTCCGCGGGAGGGCACACACAACGAACAATCTGATCTAGAACTCGGACGGCCAGGACTTTCTTCGCGCTAAAGACTACTTCTCGACGCAAAGACCCCAGACCGGACCCCACCGCCCGGCCGCATGACCCTGCTCCGAATCATGCAACAAATTCAGTCTATTGATCGGGAGTCGCGTGAACAGCCCAATTTTTCGCACTGCGTCATTCGCATGTGGAAAGGCGCTGTCACAAAGATTCATGCAATGCCGTTAAGCGATTCACGGCAAAGCGATTTTCAGGATCGGACTATGTGGAAAAGTTTAACGATTATTTTTTTGCGCGGGGCTTCGCCGCCGCCGCTGGTGCGGCATCACCGGCGAGTTCGGCGAGCTTCGCCTCGAGCGCTTCGATGCGGGCGGCAAGCCTGGTATTCTCGTCCCGGGCCTTGGCGGCCATCTCGCGCGCGGCCTCGAATTCCTCGCGCTGCACCACGTCCATCGAATTGAGGATGCGCTCCGCCTGGCCCTTGAAGGCGGTCTCCACCTCGCGGCGAACGCCTTGCGCGGCACCCGCGGCATCGGTCATCAGCTTGGCGAATTCATCGAGAATGCGGTTCGGTCCGGTCGACATGGCAAATCCTCGCTTGCTCGAAATGACGTAGTGGCGCGGAGCGCCGAATGCAAGAACGTTGAGGGCTGGTACGCCCTCTGCGTTGCTATAGCGCATGGCGATGCCATGTCTGCGCCAAGTTTTCAAATGGCCGCAAGCTGTACTTGAGGGCGCCAAATCGCCTACTGTGTAGTCATCACGCAGTGCTGCAGCACGCTCCAGTCAAGGTCACCCAATGGCAACGCCCCCGCGCCGACCGACAAATCCGATGGCAGCCGCCGAAGCGGCCTTCAAGCCGGCCAAGAAGCCGGCAGCACCCATTCGCGAACCCTCGACCGCGCCGAATGTGCGTGAGCTTGTCTCGATCCGGATCGACCGGGCCGTGCTCGATCATTTCCAGGAAGACGGTCCCGGCTGGCAGGACAGGATCAACGACGCATTGCGGCAGTGGCTGGCCGCCAAGGGTTGAACCACCACCCACGGTGCGATGGCTCGCAAGGATGATCCGTCGCGGCACTTGACGGCGACCGGCTTGCCTTGACCCTGCCAAAACCCTGCCGCATGGTCCGCGCCCGAATGCGACCGCAACCGAGAGCTCCCCGTTGAACGAATATTTCCTGCTGCCGCTGGCCTCGTTGCCCTTCCCCAACATCAACCCGATCCTCATCCAGATCGGGCCGCTGGCGGTGCATTGGTACGGCGTCGGCTACATCGTCGGGATCCTGTTTGCCTGGTGGTATGCCAAGCGGCTTGCCGCCAACCCGAAACTGTGGCCCGACGGTATCCTTCCGATGAAGCCGGAGGACCTCGACGATTTCATCGTCTGGGCGGCCATCGGCGTCGTGCTCGGCGGGCGCACCGGCTACGTGCTCTTCTACGATCTGGCGCGCTACATCGCGCATCCGCTCGACATCTTCGCCGTCTGGCAAGGCGGCATGTCGTTCCATGGCGGCCTGCTCGGCGTCATCCTCGCCATGACGCTGTTTTCCATCAAGCGCGGCATCCGCACCTGGTCGCTGTTCGATGTCGTGGCCGCCGGCGTGCCGGTTGGGCTCGGCCTGGTGCGCGTCGCCAACTTCATCAATTCCGAGCTCTGGGGCCGGCCGACGGATGTGCCCTGGGCAATAGAATTCCCCAATGGCGGGCCGTTCACCCGCCATCCGAGCCAGCTCTACGAGGCCCTGCTCGAAGGCCTGGTGCTGTTTATCGTGCTGCGCATCCTCACCCATTCGCGCCTCAAGCTGAAGACGCCGCGCTTCGTCGGCGGCGCCTTCATCTGCGGCTATGGCCTGTCGCGCATCTTCGTCGAGTTCTTCCGTGAGCCCGACCAGCAGCTCGGCTACCTCCTCGGCACCAACTGGCTGACCATGGGCATGATCCTGTCGACGCCGATGGTGCTGGCCGGCATCTGGGCGATGGCGACGGCCAAGCCGGTGAAGCAAGCGCAGCCGCAGGCGACATGACGCGGCTGAAGACCCGCATAGTCGACCTGATCGAGGCACTCGGCCCCCTTCCCGTCAACGAATACATGGCGATGTGCCTGTTCGACCCCGCGGACGGCTACTACACGACACGCGAGCCCTTCGGCGCCGCCGGCGACTTCGTCACCGCGCCGGAGATCAGCCAGATGTTCGGCGAACTCGTCGCCGTCTGGCTCTACCAGGCCTGGGCAGCGATTGGCCGGCCGATGCCGGTCACCATCGCCGAGATCGGCCCGGGCCGCGGCACGCTGATGAAGGACATGCTGCGCACCCTGTCGCGGCTCGACCCGGCCCTGGCCAATGGCGCCGCCTTCGCCATGATCGAGACCAGTCCGCGCCTGGCTGAAATCCAGAAGCAGGCGCTGGGCGCGACACCTTTCGCGATCGGCTGGCACTCGACCATCGAGACCCTGCCCGATCAGCCGCTGCTCATCGTCGGCAATGAATTGTTCGACGCCGTGCCGATTCGCCAGTTCGTCCGTGCCGGCACCGGGTGGCGCGAGCGCATGGTCGGCCTCGACGACGGGGACGCCCTTTGTTTCTTCGCCGGCGCCGGCTCGATCGACTCGACCCTGCTGCCCGTGGATGCGGCTGAAGCGCCGCAGGGCGCGATCGTCGAGGTCGCGCCCACCCGCGCCGCCCTGATGGCCGCCATTGCCCAGCGTATTGCCCGAAGCGGCGGCGCCGGGCTGTTTCTCGACTACGGCCATCTGCGGCCAGGTGTCGGCGACACGCTGCAGGCCTTGCGTCGGCACAATCACGAAGATGTGCTGGCCAATCCCGGTGAGGCAGATCTCACCTCGCATGTCGATTTCGCCGCCCTTGCCGCCACCGTGCGCGCGCATGGCCTCGACGCGCATCTGTCGACGCAAGGCAATTTCCTGCTCGGCATGGGGATTCTCGAGCGCGCCGGCCGGCTTGGTGCCGATGGCGACCAGGCGGCCCGCGACAAGATCACCGAAGACGTCGAGCGTCTCGCTGGCCCGCAGGCCATGGGCGAACTGTTCAAGGTGCTTGCCGTCCTGCCGCGCGGCGTGCCGATCCGGCCCTTTGCGACGGCGGATTGACTTTTCACCGCAGCCCCTCCCAATCTCCCGTCCGGTAAAAGAGCGGGCGAACCGCCGGCCGCCTCGCTTCCGGACTTTTTCTTGACGAAACCGCCCACACGGACAACAACGCCCGCATGCTGAATCAGACCAAACCGGATCCCGTTCGGTCGCCGCTGCTGGACAAGGCACAGGCACAAGGCATCCGCCATGGCTATTTCACCCGCACGGGCGGCGTCTCGACGGGCATCTACCAGGGCCTCAACATCGGCACCGGGTCGGATGACGACAAGGCGCTGGTGGCCGAGAACCGGGCCCGCGTCGCCGCCTGGATGGGCGTGCCGGCGACCCATTTGCTGACCGCCTGGCAGGTCCATTCCCCCGACGTCATCGTCGTGAGGGAACCCTTTGCCGGCGAACGGCCCAAGGCCGATGCCATCGTCACCGACCGTCCGGGCATCGCCATCGGCGCCTCGACCGCCGATTGTGGCCCGGTGCTATTTGCCGATTCCGGCGCGCGCATCATCGGTGCGGCGCATGCCGGCTGGAAAGGCGCCTTCACGGGCGTGCTGGAAAACACCGTTGCCGCCATGGAAAGCCTGGGCGCCCGGCGCGAAAACATCGTCGCCGTGCTCGGCCCCTCGATCGGGCCTGCCAATTATGAAGTCGGGCCGGAATTCGTTGCCCGCTTCGTCGAGGCCGACGCGGAGAACATCGGCTATTTCGCGCCCTCCGCCACATCAGGCCATGCCATGTTCGACCTCAACCGCTACACGGTCGACCGGCTCATCAGGGCCGGCGTGACCGCCGAGGGCCTCGGCCGCTGCACCTATGCCGAGGAAGATCTGTTTTACTCCTACCGGCGCACCACGCACCGCAAGGAACCCGATTACGGCCGCCAGGTTTCGGCCATCGTTTTGGAGAGTGAATAATGGCGCTGCATTTTGAACGATCGGAATTTGACGCGCGGCGCGACCGGCTGATGATCGAGATGGCCGAGAAGAAGCTCGACGCCATCCTGCTGTTCGCACAGGAAAGCATGTACTGGCTGACCGGCTACGATACGTTCGGCTTCTGCTTCTTCCAATGCCTGGTGGTGAAGGCCGACGGCTCGATGGTGCTTCTGACCCGCTCAGCCGACCTGCGCCAGGCGCGCCAGACCTCGATCATCGACAACATCGTGCAGTGGACCGACCGCAACGGCGCCAACCCGGCGGTCGACCTGCGCAATCTGCTCAACGACCTCGACCTGCTCGGCGCCCGCATCGGCGTCGAATACGACACCCATGGCCTGACCGCCTACAATGGCCGCCGGCTGGACGAGCAGTTGCAGACCTTCGGCCAGATCGCCGATGCGTCCGGCATTGTCGGCCGGCTGCGCCTATTCAAGAGCCCGGCCGAGATCGCCAAGGCCGAGAAGGCAGCCAATCTCTCCGACGACGCGCTGGACGCGGCGCTGCCGCTGATCAAGCAGGGCGGCGACGAGGCGCTGATCCTGGCCGCCATGCAGGGCGCGATCTTCGCCGGCGGCGGCGACTATCCGGCCAACGAGTTCATCATCGGTTCGGGTGTCGATGCGCTGCTGTGCCGCTACAAGGCCGGCCGCCGCAAGCTCACCAAGAACGACCAGCTGACGCTCGAATGGGCCGGTGTCTTCCATCACTACCATGCGCCGATGATGCGCACCGTGCTGACTGGCAAGGTGTCGAAGCGCCATCAGGAGCTGTTCGACGCCGCGCGTGCGGCCCTTCTTGCGGTGGAAAAGGCGATGACGCCGGGCAATACGTTCGGCGACGTCTTCGACGCCCACGCCCGCACCATGGAGGCGCACGGCCTGACCAAGCACCGGCTGAACGCCTGCGGCTATTCCGTCGGCGCCCGCTTCACGCCGTCCTGGATGGACATGCCGATGTTCTACCAGGGCAATCCCGAGCCGATCGCGCCGCATATGACGCTGTTCGCCCACATGATCATCATGGATTCCGAGACCGAGACGGCAATGACGCTTGGCCGCACCTACCTGACCACCGAATCCCAGCCGAAGCCGCTTTCCCGCCATGATCTCGACTTGATCGTACAGTGAATCCATAATGGGAGGCGTTCTTCGCCAAGGAGTTAGAAGGCAAATGAGACGATCGCATGTGACGACCGTGTCATTGCTTGTGGCATTGGCTCTGGCTGCCTGCACCAACGCAAAGGACGTTCTCGAACCTTCCGCCATCACCCCGCCGGCGACTTCGGGGCCGGTAGCGCCGGGCAGCACGGCGGCCACGGTTCCCGCCCCGTCAACAGCTGCGCCCGCGACCACCACGGCGGGAGCGCCCGCAACCACCGCCACGCCGCTCACCTCAGCCCAAAGTGCTGCCGTCCTGTCGAAGACCCGGCTGCAGATCGCGCCGATCGTCGGCGCTTCGGTCGATGCCGCGACCCCGCTGACGGCGGAACTGCAGACGCGCGCCAGGCAGCGTGGCATTACGCTTGCCGGCAGCGCCGACCAGACCGCGACCCATGTGCTGAAGGGTTATTTCTCGGCGATTTCGGAGGGCAAGGACACCACCGTCATCTATGTCTGGGACGTCTACGACCCCTCAGGCAACCGCCTGCACCGCATCAACGGCCAGATGAAGGCGCCTTCGGTCAATTCCGGCGCCGGCACGGGCGCCGACAGCTGGAAGGGGGTCTCGCCGGCCACCATGCAGTCGATCGCCGACCAGACCATCGACCAGTTCGCGGCATTCCTGGGCGGCAAGGCCGGCTAGCAGACGAGCATGAGTGTTGCCTCTCGGCGATGGCACCAACCTTTCTTCAGCTTAGCCGGCGGATTCCCGATCTCGGCGCTTGCAATACCAGCGCGGGCCGCTAAAAGCCCGATTAAAAGGTACGGGAGAGTCTGTCAGGCCTTCCCATCCCCCACCAGGAACGGTGCATGAAACTCTTCGCGGGCAATTCCAACAGGGTGCTGGCCGAGGCGGTCGCCCGCTATCTCAACATCCCGCTGGGCAAGGCCAGTGTCAGGCGCTTCGCCGACCAGGAAATCTTCGTCGAAATCCAGGAAAACGTGCGCGGCGAGGATGTCTTCATCCTGCAGTCGACCTCGTTCCCGACCAACGATCATTTGATGGAACTGCTCATCATGATCGACGCCTTCATGCGCTCCTCGGCCAAGCGCATCACGGCGGTGATTCCCTATTTCGGCTATGCCAGGCAGGACCGCCGGGCGTCGGGCCGCACGCCGATCTCGGCCAAGCTGGTCGCAAACATGATCACTCGCGCCGGCGTCGACCGCGTTCTGACGCTGGACCTGCATGCCGGCCAGATCCAGGGCTTCTTCGACATCCCGACCGACAATCTGTTCTCGGTGCCCGTGATGGCCCGCGACGTGAAGGCTAAATACAAGCAGCTCGGCAATGTCGTGGTGGTGTCGCCCGACATTGGCGGCGTGGTGCGGGCGCGTGCGCTGGCCAAGCGCTTCGATGCGCAGCTCGCCATCGTCGACAAGCGCCGTGAGCGCCCGGGCGAATCGGAAGTCATGAACATCATCGGCGCGGTCGCCGGCAAGGATTGCCTGCTGATCGACGACATCGTCGATTCCGGCGGTACGCTGTGCAATGCCGCCGATGCGCTCTTGGCCAATGGCGCCACCAGCGTTACCGCCTATATCACCCATGGCGTGCTCTCAGGCGGCGCAGTCGCGCGCATCAGCGGCTCGAAGCTGCAGGAACTGGTGATCACCGATTCCATCCAGCCGACGCAAGGCGTGCTCGACGCCCCCAACATTCGCGTCATCTCGATCGCCGACCTGATGGGCGAAGCGATCTCGCGCACGGCAACCGAGGAATCGGTGTCGAGCCTGTTCGACTAACCCAACCCGATCGACGAAACGTCGGCCGGTGGAGCCCCAGCTGGCAACGCATGTGAAGGCTGAACTCGCCAAATGGGAGCCTATTGTCAAGGCGAGCGGCGTTCAGATGGACTAGGCATCAACGCACTCTGGCGCTGCTTACTGTGGCGCCGGGGCCTCGAGGCGTGGCGGGGCTCGCCTTATGCCTTCGCCATTGTCTCGCGCGCCGCGCATATAGCCGCGCGGCGACGAGCCCAGCATGCGCTTGAACATGGTGATGAAGGCCGGCACGCTGTCATAGCCCAGATCAAGCGCCACCCTGGTGATCGGCTCGCCATCGGCGAGCCGCGGCAGTGCCGCGAACAGGCAGGCCTGCTGGCGCCATGTCGACAGCGACAGGCCGGTCTGGCGCTGGAAGGCGCGCGTGAAGGAGCGCCGGCTCATGCCGGCGGCGTCGGCCCATTCATCGATCGTCGCATGCGGCGAAGGTGCCGCAACAAAGCGGCGGCACAGCGCCGCCAGCCTGGGATCCGACGGGAATGGCAGGCCGAGCGGCCGTTCAGGCAAGGTCGGGATCTCATGCAGCAGCAGCTTCATGATCAACCCGCCGCGCCCCTCCAGCTCGCCGCCTTGCGGCAGTTTCTCCGATTCCACGATCAGGCTGTGCATCAGGTCGGTGACGCCGACGACGCGCAAGCCTTCCGGCAGCCCCGGGATCGCACCCGGCATGACATAGACCGAGCGCATCGAGACATCGCCCAGCATCTCGACGGAATGCTCGATGCCGGCCGGAATCCACATCGCATGATCTGGCGGCACCATCCAGCGCCCATGCCGCGTCGTCACCAGCACGACGCCGACCAGCGCGTGTAGCAACTGGCTGCGCCTGTGGCGGTGTTGCGGCACGTGGTAGCCGTCGGGATATTCGGTCGGCAACGCCACCGCCGGCCCGGCGACCTCCTCCAGCCATTGCCAGCGGCTCCTGTGCAACTGGCCGAGATCGGCATTGCCGGGGCGGAAGATTTCCCTGCCATGCGGCATCTTGTATGGCCCACTTGCGAAACTATTGGACCAAACCACGAAAGAAGTCGCGCGGCAAGCGGCTTATAAGGCAACGTCCCTAAGGCGGCCGCAGGAGCGTCCGCCAGATTCCCTGCGGGCGTGCCCGCCAAAAAGACCACGGAGCCTGCCTTGACCGATACGACAGCCGCCAGCGTCGCGTCACCAGCGACCGCCAGTCACGCCTCAGCCCAGGCGACGGCCTTCACCGTCATCCTGGCGGTGAGCTTCTGCCATTGCATCAACGACATCATGCAGTCGCTGCTATCGGCCATTTATCCGCTTCTGAAACAGAATTACGGCCTCGATTTCTGGCAGATCGGCCTTTTGACCTTCACCTTCCAGGTGACGGCGTCCTTGCTGCAGCCGGTGATCGGCATGATCACCGACAAGCGGCCTATGCCCTATTCCCTGCCCTACGGCATGGCCTCGTCGCTGATCGGCCTGGTCGTGCTGGCCTATGCCGGGCACTACTATCTGCTGCTGATCGGCGCCTCGCTGATCGGCATCGGCTCGGCGATCTTCCATCCCGAATCCTCGCGCATCGCGCGCTTTGCTTCCGGCGGGCGGTTTGGCCTGGCGCAGTCGCTGTTCCAGGTCGGCGGCAATTTCGGCCAGTCAATGGGGCCGCTGCTGGCCGCCTTCATCGTCGTGCCGTTCGGCCAGACCAGCATCGCCTGGTTCGCCGTCGGCTCGCTGATCGGCATTGTCGTTTTGTGGCAGGTCGGCGGCTGGTACAGCCGCCTGCGCGCTGCGCAGGGCACCCGCAAGGCGGCAAGCGTCGTCTCGCCCTTCCCGCGCCGCAAGGTGATGTGGGCATTGATCGTGCTGACGCTGCTGGTGCTGAGCAAGAACGCCTATATCGCCAGCCTCGCCAGCTACTACACCTTCTACTCCATCCACAAGTTCGGGGTGTCGGTGCAGATGAGCCAGGTGATGCTGTTCCTGTTCCTCGGCGCCTCAGCGCTGGGCATCCTGCTCGGCGGCCCGTTCGGCGACCGCTACGGACAGAAGGCGATGATCTGGTTCTCGATTGTCGGCGTGCTGCCCTTCACGCTGGCGCTGCCCTACGCCAATCTGGAATGGACGATGGTGCTGACCGTCCTGATCGGCCTCATCCTGTCGTCGGCCTTCTCCAACATCGTCGTCTTCGCGCAGGAACTGGTACCGGGCCGCGTCGGGATGATCGCCGGCATCTTCTTCGGCTTCGCCTTCGGCATGGGCGGCATCGCGGCAGCCGTGCTCGGCGTCGTCGCCGACATGAAGGGCATCGATTTCGTCTTCCAGATCTGCTCGTATCTGCCGTTCCTGGGCCTGCTGACGGTGTTTCTGCCCAACATGAGGGAAGCCAGGAAGGCGCAGGCAACAGCCTAGCTTCGGCTGACCCTGAATGGATACGCAGAGGCACCCGCCATTTGGCGGGTGCCTCTTTGTTCCTAGAGAACTCAAGCCTTGAAGAACGCCAGCAGGTCGGCGTTGATGACATCGGCGTGGGTTGTCGCCATGCCGTGCGGGAAACCCTTGTAGATCTTGAGCTCGCCCTTCTTGAGCAGCTTGATCGTCAGCAGCGCCGAGTCGGCGATGGGAACGATCTGGTCGTCGTCGCCATGCATGACCAGCACCGGCACGTCGATCGCCTTCAGATCCTCGGTGAAGTCGGTTTCCGAGAAGGCCTTGATGCAATCGTAATGCGCCTTGGTGCCGCCCATCATGCCCTGGCGCCACCAATTGTCGACCACGCCCTGCGAAACCTGGGCGCCCGGACGGTTGAAGCCATAGAACGGACCGGCAGGAACGTCGCGGAAGAACTGGGCGCGGTTGGCTGCCTGGGCAGCGCGGAAACCATCGAAGACCTCGATCGGCAGGCCGCCGGGATTGGCAGCCGTCTTGAGCATGATTGGGGGTACCGCGCCGATCAGCACCGCCTTGGCGACGCGGCCGCCCGAGCCGTACTTCGCGACATAGCGCGCCACCTCGCCGCCGCCGGTCGAATGACCGACATGGATAGCGTTCTTGAGGTCGAGATGCGCGGCGAGTTCAGCGACATCGGCGGCGTAGGTGTCCATCTCGTTGCCGATATCCGTCTGCGTCGAGCGGCCATGGCCGCGCCGATCATGGGCGATCACGCGGTAGCCTTGTGCCAGGAAGAACAGCATCTGCGCGTCCCAGTCGTCGCTGCTCAACGGCCAGCCATGATGGAAGACGATGGGCTGACCGGTTCCCCAGTCCTTGTAGAAAATCTGCGTGCCGTCCTTGGTGGTGATCGTGCCGCTGCCGGAACCGGATTTTGTCTGCGAAGCCATCTCAATCTCCTTTGATTGCTTTTCGCGATAAACAATGTCGCGATATCTATATCGCTAGCGCAGCGCGGAAGCCTTGTCCACAAAAAATATGTATCGCGATATCATATTTCGTGGTACATATTTCATGATTAATCGGCAAAGGAACGCGTCGTGCCTCTCCCGTTGGACAATCAGCTCTGCTTCACGCTCTACGCCACTAGCATGGCGATCAACCGCACTTACAAGCCCATGCTGGACGAGATGGGAATCACCTATCCGCAATATCTCGTGCTCAACGCGCTGGGCGAGGCCGACGGCCTGTCGGTCGGTGGGATCGCCCATCGGCTCGCGTTGGAATCGAGCACCGTCACTCCGCTGGTGAAGCGCATGGAACAGGCTGGGTTGGTCACCCGCCAGCGCAGCCAGGCCGACGAGCGCCAGGTCCAGGTCGACCTGACATCGGCCGGGCGTGCACTGCTCGTCCAGTGCAACTGCCTCAACGACACCTTGATCGAGCGCTCGGGCATGACGCTGGCTGAGCTCGATGCGCTGAACCGGCAAGTCCAGGCGCTGCGCGATGCGTTGAACGGCCATCGGTAGCCACCTCCGGCGCGGCTTGAACTGCGCTGACGCGGCGCTAGAGCAGTTCACCGTTTCACGGAAACGGCAAACCGCTCTAACTCTTTGTTTTAACGCAATTCCGGACGGAAAACCGTTTCACACTTTTCCTGGAATTGCTCTAAGGTCAACATCGATCAATCGCGCCGCCTTTTCGCGGGCAGCGCTAAAGCGAATTGAGTTTACTCCATGGCAACGTTGATTGGCTTACCGGGAGCGGGCCAGCCGATTGCAGCGCTCGTTGCACGGACCTGCAATCAAGCATGAGGTGTCGCGAGGAGTTGACCTACAGGCTCTCGGTCCTGCTATAGGCTATAGCGCGAGCAATGCTGCGGCGAAGATGAGATGAATGGGTGTCAGCAGCCCCCGGATAAATGACTTCGTCATGACCTGCAGCAGGGGAGAAATCCTCAAGACTTGCTTGCGTTCTCTGCGCTTTGTCTGGATTCGCCATGCACACCCAGCCGCTTCGTGTTTTGACCCTTCTGGCGCGTCACGGGACCGAGAAGTATCCGACCGCATGGCAGGACTTGCGAGCTATGTTCGCCCGCCAGATGCCGGACGTTGCGCATCGCATGCTCGTGATCGACAATTCGCTGCCAGTCGGTCATGGCCCCGATTTGGACCGCGAGGTCGAACTGATCGGCGCGTCGAACGAAGATTGGGAGTTCTCCGCGTGGGACTGCGGCATCAAGCATACCGGCGCCAAACTGCATCACTATGATCTGATCAACTTGGCCACTTCGGCTTTCGCGGCAACCGGATCTGACTATCTCAAATTGATTGATAGTGGCTCGTTGCGGTCCTTGCTTGGCTTGCAGGGCGCGCTGGGGTGCATTGATTCTCACCGCGAGGCCTTCTCGATTTTCGGAATCCATTCGCAGGCCTGGCTCCGCAGCTCGTTCATCCTGATGAACCCGCGGCAACTCAGCAGCCTGGGATCCCTGGTAAGCGTCGGCAGGGATGCGCCCATTTTCAGCGGCAACCCTCGACAGCCCTTCAGTGATGACGCACCGATCTCGCAAGGATATCAGCAGCTTTTGCTGCGTTGGCTCACCGGCGACGGAGCCGGCAAGGAGGTGGTCTGGCATTCAAGGTTCGATCTTACGCCTGAAACGCTGCCGTTTTTCGAAAGCAAGGCCCGGGCTATTCTCAATGAGCGGATGCTCACCAACCGGTTGCTGGCCAATGGATGCGCACTTGTCGACGTGACATGGCTGGCGCAGAGGGCTCGGGCAGCGAGCCCGGAGGCCGAGATCGATATTCCGGACTGGCGCGTGCAGATCAGCTCCCGAGCGCGTTCCAAGCGCACCTTGACCCAAAAGCTCCGCCGCTGGTTGTCTAAACATATGTCGTGGCAATGATGACTGCCATTGCCGGTTGCCGACCGCAGGCATGGCAATTCCCGGAGGACCGTCAGACGAAGGTCGTCTGATTTAACCATCCTCGCTACCGGCCGCAGTTGAGTGGCCCTCCCCTGGAACTGCCTTTCATGCCTCCCAGCCCAACCGCTTGCGCCTCTCGCCACCTTCCGCTATAGAGCCGCCACCCGCGTAGACACCCTTGGAGGCAACGCGGCGGAAGGCTGCCTTCCCTTGTGATCCCGAACAAAGCTCCGTCTCAAAGCGGGTGCCCTCATTCGGACATCGAGGTCCGGCGGCTTTCGACGTTTACGGCTTGGGCATTTGTCCTCCGCAAACGCTCCATAACACGCGAAAGGAAAAGCCATGAGCCACGATACTTACGAGCTCAAGGCCGAAGCGCGCGAACAGGTCGGTAAGGGGTCCGCCCGTGCAGTTCGCCGCAACGGTAAAGTGCCTGCAGTAATCTATGGTGACAAGCAGCCTCCCCTGGCGATCGCTCTCACCTACAAGGACATCTACTACAAGATCCATGGCGGTGGGTTCCTGACCACGATCGCCACGATCGATGTCGACGGCAAGAAGATCCAGGTCCTGCCGAAGGATTTTCAGCTCGACCCGGTCAAGGATTTCCCTGTCCATGTCGACTTCCTGCGCATCGGCAAGGACACCGAAGTCAATGTCGACGTGCCTGTCCACTTCATCAATGAGGACAAGTCGCCCGGCATCAAGCGCGGCGGCGTGCTCAACATTGTGCGTCACGAAGTCGAGTTCCACTGCCCGGCCAATGCGATCCCGGAATTCATCACCATCGATCTCACCGGTACCAACATCGGCGACTCGATCCACATCTCGGCGGTCAAGCTGCCGGCCGGCGTCAAGCCGGTCATCTCCGACCGCGACTTCACCATCGCGACCATTGCCGGTTCGTCGGCGATGAAGCCGGAGGCGGAAGAGACGGTCGAAGTGGCTGCACCTGAAGCGGCTCCTGCCGCCGAAGAGAAGTAACTCTTTCCGCCCGGAGCAGACGATGCTTGTTTTTGCAGGCCTCGGCAATCCGGGCGCGAAATACGCCAACAACCGGCACAATGTCGGGTTCATGGCGGCGGACGCTATCGCCCGCCGCCATTCCTTTTCGCCCTGGTCGAAGAAATTCCAAGGCCTGATCGCCGAGGGTACGATTGCCGGCGAAAAGATCATCCTGATCAAGCCGCAGACCTTCATGAACCTGTCCGGCCAGTCGGTCGGCGAAGCGCTGCGCTTTTACAAGCTCGAGCTTTCCGCGCTCACCGTCTTCTATGACGAGATCGACCTCGCCGAAGGCAAGCTGCGCATCAAGACCGGCGGCGGCGCCGGCGGCCACAACGGCATCCGCTCGATCGACGGCCATCTCGGCAACGCCTATCGCCGGGTGCGCATCGGCGTCGGCCATCCCGGCGTCAAGGAAATGGTCCAGCATCATGTGCTCGGCGACTTCGCCAAGGCCGATCGCGAATGGCTCGATCCCTTGCTCGATGCGATCGCCGACAATGCCGCCATGATCGTCAAGGGCGACGAATCCGGCTTCATGAACAAGGCCGCCCTCGCCGTCCAGGGCAAGGCCGCGCCCGAGTCGGAAAAGCCTGCGTCGAAGCAAGCCCCCAAGCAACAGAGCCACATCCGCCAGGCACGCCCGCAGCAGGCGCCCGCCAAATTGCCGGAATCCGGCCCGATGGCCGCCATGCTGAAGAAACTCTTCGGCAACAAGGACTGAGCGGGCACGCATGCGGCCTTACAGGGCTTGACGTTGATCACCCCTATCGCCCATAGCCCTCATCAAATTTCGCTTTTCCCGATAGGACCGGACAAAATGGGTTTCAAATGCGGCATCGTTGGCTTGCCCAACGTCGGCAAGTCGACGCTCTTCAACGCGCTGACCAGGACGGCCGCGGCGCAGGCCGCCAACTATCCGTTCTGCACCATCGAACCGAACACCGGCGAGGTGGCGGTGCCCGACCCGCGCCTGCAGAAGATCGCGGCCATCGGCAAGTCCAAGGAGATCATCCCGACCCGCATCTCCTTCGTCGACATTGCCGGCCTGGTGCGCGGCGCCTCGAAGGGCGAAGGGCTGGGCAACCAGTTCCTCGCCAACATCCGCGAGGTCGACGCCATCGTGCATGTGCTGCGCTGCTTCGAGGATGACGACATCACCCATGTCGAGGGCCGCATCGACCCCGTCGCCGACGCCGAGACGGTCGAGACCGAGTTGATGCTCGCCGACCTCGACAGCCTGGAGCGCCGCATCGTCCAGATCCGCAAGCGCGCCGGCAGCAAGGACAAGGAAGCAACGACCGTGCTGCCGATGATGGAGGCAGCGCTCGAGCTGCTGCAAGCCGGCAAGCCGACCCGTGTATTGCTCAAGGGTATTTCGGCGGAAGATTTGCGCATCCTGCAGGGCCTGAACCTTCTGACCTCGCACCCCGTGCTCTATGTCTGCAATGTCGCCGAGGCCGATGCCGCCACAGGCAACGAGCACACCAGGGCCGTTGAAAAGATGGCCGCCGCGCAAGGCGCTGGCACGGTGGTGATCTCGGCCGCGATCGAGGCCGAAGTCGCGCAGCTCTCCGACGAGGAAGAGATGGAATTCCTGTCCTCGCTCGGCCTCGACGAGCCGGGCCTCAACAAGGTCATCCGCGCCGGTTATGAGCTTTTGCATCTCATCACCTATTTCACCGTCGGGCCGAAGGAGACGCGCGCCTGGACCATCCACAAGGGCGACAAGGCCCCGCAGGCGGCCGGCGTCATCCACACCGACTTCGAACGCGGCTTCATCCGCGCCCAGACCATCGCCTATAACGACTTCGTCACGCTGGGCGGCGAAGTGGCGGCCAAGGAAGCCGGCAAGGCGCGCGACGAAGGCAAGGAATATGTCGTCCAGGACGGCGACATCATGCTGTTCAAGTTCAACACGTGATTCCCATCTGCCTTTTCCCGCGTCACCACTACCGCCCGCTGTCTTGACCTTGTGATATCGCGGGCTAGTCGGCTATTGCAGGCGATGTTTCGCCGGCAATGCCGGAGCAATCGAACGAAACCCTTTCCAGCAGGGGAGATCTGGCGATGATCAAGGCATTTGTCGTGGACAATGATCGCCTGCGCGTCGTCGACGACCTGCTGGCGGATGGCGATCGGGTCGTCTGGGCCGACCTGATCAGTCCGTCCAAGGAAGAAGAAGCTACCATCGAAAGCTGGCTTGGCGTCGCCATCCCGACCCGCGAGGAGATGGAGGAGATCGAGATTTCCAGCCGTCTCTACATCGAGGACGGCGCCTATTTCATGACCGCCACTTTGCCCGCCCAGACCGAAGTCGACGATCCGCTGATGTCGCCGGTCACCTTCGCGCTCGCCGGCAACAGGCTGATCACCATTCGCTATCATGAACCGAAGGCCTTCAAGACCTTCCCGCTGCGCGCCGAGAAGGTGGCGACCGGCTGCACCAGTGGCGACACCATCCTGATCGGCCTCCTGGAAGCGATCGTCGACCGTCTCGCCGATATCCTCGAGCGCGCCGGCCGCGACATCGAGGCGATTTCGCACGACATTTTCGAGGCGCGCTCCACCAAGGTGTCGAAGCGCAACCGCGACTTCCAGGAACTGCTGAAAGCCATCGGCCGCAAGGAAGACATCGCCTCCTCGATCCGCGACAGCCTGATCTCGCTGCAGCGCCTTGCCGGCTTCCTTGCCCATGTCGCGACCCAGACCAAGATGAGCAAGGATGTCCGCGCCCGCATCAAGACCTTGTCGCGCGACGTGCTGTCGCTCGCCGACCACGCCACCTTCCTGTCGCAGAAGATCTCCTTCCTGCTCGACGCCACGCTCGGCATGATCTCGATCGAGCAAAACGCCATCATCAAGATCTTCTCGGTCGCCGCCGTCATCTTCCTGCCGCCGACGCTGGTCGCCTCGATCTACGGCATGAATTTCACCGTCATTCCCGAGCTGAAATGGCAGCTCGGCTATCCCTTCGCCATCGGCCTGATGATCCTGTCGGCGATCCTGCCCTTCTGGTATTTCCGCCGCCGCGGCTGGCTCTGACCGCTGCCCCCGGCAACCGCGCACTCAGGCTGGCTCACCAGAAAGGACTTGACCAAATCGCTGCCGGCCTGCATCCGGGTTGCCCGATCCTTGGGATTTAACCGGATTGCCGACATGACCGGAAAAACATGGGCCTATGAGGATTTCGTCGAGGGCGCCTCGTTCGACATCGGCACGAAACAGGTAAGCGCGGCCGAGATCATCGAGTTCGCCAGCGAATTCGATGCCCAGCCGATGCATCTCGACGAGGAGGCCGGCAAGGCCAGCATCCTCGGCGGCCTCTCGGCCTCGGGCTGGCACACCTGCGCCATGTTCATGCGCATGCTGTGCGATGCCTTCCTCTTGGACTCCACCTGCCAGGGGGCGCCTGGCGTCGATCATGTCAAGTGGAAGAAACCGGTCCTGGCCGGCGATACGCTCAGAGGCAATTTGGTTGTCCTGGCCAAGCGCCTGTCGCGATCGAAGCCGCAACTGGGCTTCATCACCATGCGCAGCGAGCTGGTCAACCAGCGCGGCGAAAGCGTCTTCGAGCTTGAGAATTCCGTCATGTTCCTGACGCGTGATGCCGCGGGGTATCAGGCATGACCCTGGATGAATTCTTCCGCATCGGCACCACGGTGACGCTGGGCTCGCACACATTCGAGCCCGAGGCGATCAAGGCGTTCGCCCGCAAATACGACCCGCAGATCTTCCATATCGACGAACAGGCCGCCAGGAAGAGCGTGCTCGGCGGGCTCTGCGCCTCCGGCTGGCACACCGCCGCCACCTGGATGAAGCTCAACCTCGAAGCGAGCATGGATGCCGAGGGCGCCAGCTGGAACGGCCCCGGCCCGGTCCCTGAATTCGGCCCATCGCCCGGATTCAAGAACCTGAAGTGGCTGAAGCCGGTCCATGCCGGCGAGACCGTCACCTTCAGCCGCACCGCGCTATCCCATCGCGCCATCGCCTCGCGCCCCGGCTGGCGAATGCTGTCGCTGCGCGCGGAAGCGTTCGATTCGACCGGCGACAAGGTGCTGGAGTTTGAAAGCGCGGTGCTGGTGAAGGTGGAGTAGCGCGGCTCTTCCTTCTCCCCGTTCCACGGGGAGAAGGTGCCCGAAGGGCGGATGAGGGGCGCCGCCAGCGGTGATGCCTTAAACTCGACGGTCGTGCTTACCCTCACCCTGCTGCGCTCGCGTTGCTCGCTCCGCTGTCCGTCTCCCCGTAAACGGGGCAAGGGAAACCTAGTGTCCCTCGAACCCGATCAGTGTCCTCACCGGCACGCCAAGCGCCTCGAGCTTGGCGCGGCCGCCGAGATCCGGCAGGTCGATGACGAAGCAGGCGGCAAGAATATCGGCGCCGATCTGGCGCAGCAGCTTGACCGCCGCTTCCGCGGTGCCGCCGGTGGCGATCAGGTCGTCGACCAGGATCACCTTTTCGCCCGGGGCAACGCCGTCCTTGTGCATCTCCATCTCGTCCAGCCCGTATTCCAGGCTGTAGGCGACTCGCACCGTCTCATAGGGCAGCTTGCCCTTCTTGCGGATCGGCACGAAACCGGCCGAAAGCTGGTGGGCGACGGCGCCGCCCAGGATAAAGCCGCGCGCCTCGATGCCTGCGATCTTGTCGACCTTCTGGCCGGCATAGGGATGCACCAGTTCGTCGATGGCGCGGCGAAAAGCGCGCGCATTGCCGAGCAGCGTGGTGATGTCGCGAAACAGGATGCCGGGCTTCGGATAATCCGGAATGGTGCGGATCGAGGCCAACAGCGTGTCTTCGAGCGAAGGTTTCATGAGGCGGCTCTCCGGCGATCCAGCTTCGGCTGACAGGATGTGAAACGGCGGCGGGCCAACCATGATCCGACGCGACCTGCAACGGCTAGCGCGATGCGGCGCCCGAGACAAGCGCATCCGGCAGGGGATTGGCCTCGTCCGCCCTGTCCCATGCCTGCGCAACAATCTTCCACTGCCCTTCGCTCTTCACCAGCAACAGCATTTCCATGGACCGGCTGGTCTCGTCACCGTTCTCGATCATCTCCGCCGCGACCGCCGCGATCGCGATATTGCCGAAGACGCGGATATCGGTGCCGAGCACGGTCTCCTGGAGCGATCGCAGCGACGTGCGTGACAGGCCGCGCATCCGCTCGACGAAGTCCACAACACCGATGCGTCTTGCCGGGCGGGCCGCCGGATACAAGCCGGCACCATCGAGGAAATCGCCGGCGAACCCATCCCACCCTGGGGTGATACCCTCGTCCCAGCTAAGGCTGGCAAACTGCCGGTCGATGAGGGCCCGTATCACGCCCTCGTCCGTACCCATTCCGTTCGCCATGATCCGCTCCTTCCGTTCGTCTGCCAGCACCGGAGATTGGCACGCGGCACTTGTCCGATCGAATCGCAGCCCATCAGCTTCATAACCCCTCCGATCTCGATCCGCATCTGTTTGAGCGCCGCGCCATGCCAAGGACTAGTTGTCGAACTCTCACATAGGGGTAAAAAGGGGCGCCTGAAGCGCCGCTTCCGGTCGAACCATGGTCGCTACATGACCCATCTTCTGCGAAAAATAATGTCCGTCATCATGGCAACCTCGCCCATGAGCTGGGCGCCGACAGCCGTCTCCGCTGCCGAGCGGGCCAGTTGGACGGTCGTGCTGCGCCCGGCAGATTTCGTGGTCGGCGACGCGCTTGGACAATTACATACGCGTCGACAATGGATCACTGGATTCGACGAACGGTCCGGCGTGTTCGAGATCGCTCTGCGCAGGAAGGCAATCGCGATTTCGGCGCCGCGCTGTCGGATGGACTATCTGATTTTGACGATCCCCGTTTATTACCCTGAAAATCCGAAGCGGGCATCCATCCGCGAGCGTCGTGTAGTCTATGATGCTCTCGTCGCACTGCAGACGAAGGGCAAAGGCAGCGCAACTGTTGCCGTTGAAGCGCCCGAACCTCTCGCTCGCGAAGGAAAACAAGGTATCGAGCTTCTTACCTGCAATCTGTACTTTGCCTTTCCAATATCGGTGCAAGTGTCGGCGCAATGAGCTGTTACCGGCTTCGGCCGCAGCTTTCGGCGGCCCGCATCTGATCGGTCGCCTGACAGCTGCATGTCGTGTGGTAGCGCTGTTCGGATCGGCGCGAGAAGGCAAGGAGGATAGGTGATCCCTCTGCGCGAGAACGAAGACAAACTGACATCTGACGCACACAGGGAAGCACTCAAGGCGCGTCGCATGAATCCGCTTCGACGCGACGTCGCTTAGAGCAATTCCAGGAAAGGTGTGAGCGGTTTCCCGGGAAAAGCGCGCAGCGCTTTCCCTTGGGAATTGCCTCAAAACAAGGAGCTAGAGCGGCTCGCCGTTTCCATGAAACGGAGAAACGCTCTAGGACTTACATGCCGAGACCGGAACGAAGCTCGGCCCTGGCCACTTCATATTCGGCCTTGAAGTCGTCCCGGTTGAGCAGGACCGCGGCGATGACGCTGCCGGAAATCTTGCCCATCTCGACATCAGACGCATAGTGGATGCCGCCAACCTCACGGTTGTGGGCGTATTCGGCCGCGCGCGCCATGATCTCGGCGCGCTTCTCCGGAACCATGTCGGCCAGGATGATGCCCATCATGGTGCCGACCGTGGCATGGCCGGACGGCCAGGAGCCGGAGCTCGACAGCTTGACCACCGGCTTGACGAGATCGCTGAGCTGATGCGGACGCGGGCGCTTCCAGACATCCTTGGCCGGATCGACGACGGCGCCTTCGGTCTCGACCACGCGATCGAAGAAGGCGCTGAACTTCGGCAGCTTCTCCTTGTTGAAATTCGGCCCCATCACATTGGCGAAGCGCCAGACATTCTCCTCGGCGTCGGCAACGGCACTGGCCACCATCTCGGGCGTGCGCGTCACCTGCAGCGTCAGCACTTCGCCGAGTTCGGCCTTGGTCTGCGCCGAATCGTTTGCCGGCGGCGGCGGCAGGATCATCGTCAGGTCGATATCTTTGTTTGTGACGAAGGGTTTTGCGTCTTCGGCCTGGGCGGCCGAGCCGATGACCAGCAACAGCAGACCGGCAGTCAGCGAGGCATATTTCTTCATGGGTGCGATCCTTTGGTGGCAATGACGCAGGATCGCTGTTGGTGGTGACGGCCATGTGACACAGCCTGTCGCCCGAAATGCAAAAAGGCGCCTTTCGGCGCCCTTTCGTGACTGTATTAACTTGGCAGCCTAGGTATGTCGAGATTCAGGTCAGGCCGAGCCGAAAATGGTGGCTTCCGAGAACCGGAGCGGAGCGTACTTGAAGTACGTGAGCTCAGTTCTACTGCGACGCAGTAGAACGGGGAAGCGCAGGATGCCGGCATTTGCAGGCCGGCATCACCTGAATATCGGCATGCTTTAGTGGGCCACGCCTTCCCACACCTTGCGCTTGGTCAGGTAGACCAGCGCACCGAAGAGCAGCAGGAACACCAGCACGCGGAAGCCCATCTTCTTGCGGGCTTCCATGTGCGGCTCGGCCGCCCAGGTCAGGAAGGCAGCCACGTCGCGGGCATACTGGTCGACAGTCTGCGGCGAGCCGTCATCATAGGCCACCTGGCCGTCGGAGAGCGGCTTGGGCATCTTCAGCGACACGCCGGACATGAAGTACGGATTGTAGTGCGTGCCTTCCGGGATGACCATTCCGGCCGGCGGCGTCTGGTCGTAGCCGGTCAGCAGCGAATGGATGTAGTCGGGGCCGCCCGCGTCATACTGGGTGAAGATATCGAAGACGAACTGCGGAAAGCCGCGCTCGACGCCGCGCGCCTTGGCCAGCAGCGACATGTCCGGGGGGGCCGCGCCACCGTTCGAGGCAGCGGCGGCTTGCTCATTGGCGAACGGCGCCGGGAAATGGTCGGACGGTTTGCCGGGACGGTCGAACATATCGCCGGCGTCGTTGGGGCCGTCATGGACGGTGTATTCGGCGGCAAGCGTCTTGATCTGGGCATCGTTGTAGCCGAGGTCCGACAGCGTGCGGAACGCCACCAGGTTCATCGAATGGCACGCCGAGCAGACTTCCTTGTAGACCTTCAGGCCGCGCTGCAGCTGCGCCTTGTCATAGGTGCCGAACGGGCCGGTGAAGCTCCAGTCCATTTCCTTCGGCTCGTTGATCGGGAAATGCGTGGGTGCCGCCGCGTTGTGCGCCTCTTCGGCCGCGAACGCTGCGGTGCCGGCCGCGACAAGGCCGACCAGCGCCAGCGAGGTGAGAATCTTTTTCATGCCAAATCCCCTCAGATTCTCTACCGCTCAGCCCTTGGTCTCTGGCGCGGCCGTGGCGCCCGCCGGATGCCCGCTGCCGCCCTTGTTCTTTTCGAGCACCGCCTCGGTGATCGAGTTCGGCAGCCTGCGCGGCGTCTCGATCAGGCCGAGCACCGGCAACGCGACCAGGAAGAAGGCGAAGTAGAACAGCGTCGCCATCTGCGCCATGAACACATAGCTGCCTTCCGCCGGCTGCGAGCCCAGCCAGCCCAGCAGGATGGCATTGGCCACGAACAGCCAGAAGAACAGCTTGTACCAGGGCCGGTAGACCGCCGAGCGCACCTTGGAGGTGTCGAGCCACGGCACCAGGAACAGCATGACGATGGCGCCGAACATGCACAGCACGCCGCCGAGCTTGGAATTGATCGGCCCGATGTTGAAAGTGATGGCGCGCAGGATCGCGTAGAACGGCAGGAAGTACCATTCCGGAACGATATGGGCCGGAGTCTTCAGCGGGTTGGCGACCGTGTAGTTGTCCGGATGGCCGAGATAGTTCGGCAGGTAGAAGACGAAATAGGCGAAGAAGAACAGGAACACGATCATGCCGAACGCGTCCTTGATGGTCGCGTAGGGGGTGAAGGCGACGGTGTCGGTCTTCGACTTGACCTCGATGCCGGTCGGATTCGACTGGCCCACCACATGCAGCGCCCAGACGTGCAGCACGACGACGCCGGCAATCATGAACGGCAAGAGGTAGTGCAGCGCGAAGAAGCGGTTCAGCGTCGGATTGTCGACGGCAAAGCCGCCGAGCAGCAGCTGCTGGATCCAGTCGCCGACCAGCGGAATGGCGCTGAAGAAGCCGGTGATGACGGTGGCGCCCCAGAAGCTCATCTGCCCCCATGGCAGCACATAGCCCATGAAGCCGGTGGCCATCATCAGCAGATAGATGATGCAGCCCAGGATCCACAGCAACTCACGAGGCGCCTTGTAAGAGCCGTAATAGAGGCCACGGAAGATGTGGATGTAGACAGCGATGAAGAAGAACGAGGCGCCGTTGGCATGCATGTAGCGCAACAGCCAGCCGGAATTGACGTCACGCATGATCTTTTCGACAGAGCCGAAGGCGAGATTGGTGTCAGCCGTGTAGTGCATGGCGAGCACGATGCCGGTCAGGATCTGCGCCACCAGCATGATCGCCAGGATGCCGCCGAAGGTCCACGCATAGTTGAGGTTGCGCGGCACCGGATAGGCGATGAAGCTGTCGTAGACCATCCGCGGCAGCGGCATGCGGGCGTCGAACCAGCGTTCGATACCGGTCTTGGGCGTATAGGTCGAGTGTCCCTCGCTCATCGAAATATCCCCTGCCTCAACCGATAAGGATCTTGGTATCGGAAATGAATTTGAATACCGGCACAGCCATGTTCTCGGGCGCCGGGCCTTTGCGGATGCGGCCGGCGGTGTCGTACTGCGAACCATGGCACGGGCAAAACCAGCCGCCGAAATCGCCTTCCTGGCCGAGCGGGATGCAGCCCAGATGCGTGCAGACCTGAACCATCACCATCCAGGCTTCCTTGCCGGGCGTGGTGCGGTTGGCGTCGGTCGCCGGCGCATCGGCCGGCAGATTGGCGTTGCGGGCAATCGGATCCTTGAGATCGGAGAGGTTGACGGCCTCGCCGTCCTTCATTTCCTTTTCGGTGCGGTTGCGCACCACGACCGGCTTGCCGCGCCACTTGACGATCAGCGACATGCCAGGCGTCAGCGAGGCGACATCGACTTCCACCGAGGCGAGCGCCAGCGTCGAGGCATCGGGGCGCATCTGGTCGATGAACGGCCAGGCGACGGCGCCAGCCCCGACCACGGCGGCCATGCCAGTGGCGACATAAAGAAAATCTCGACGATTGGGATCGTGGATGTCGGTTGCGCTCACGGGTGCCTGATCCTTTCGCCTCTTCCGCGCCGGTGGCCGAGCCTTGTTCCCCGCTCAATCACGCCAACCCGACAGCGCATGGCGAACAGGCTAGCGAATTCCTCCGGCATTTGGACTTCGGTTTATGCGTGAAGCCCGTTTTTGTCCAGACGGGTCAAGGCACAAGGGCAGATTGTCGCGGGGACAAAATCCCCTATTGCCCGGCGGGACGGCGAATGGCCGAAAAAGGCAGCTAAACAACCGGGAAACAACTGTAAATCCAAGGCTCCAGCTTGCCTCGACACAGGGCGCCGGTGTGATCTATCCTCCTTCGCATGGCACACATCATAGACCGCGAGGAATGGGCGGTTCGCTCCGACCACTGGAAGGGCGAGCTGCAAGGCGGCGCCTACGGCTCCAACTCCTGCCTGATCTTCAACTACCTGCCCGATGTCGGCGGCGGCCCGCGGCTGCACTCCCACCCCTATGCGGAGATCTTCATCATCCGCCAGGGCACCGGCCTGTTTACCTTGGGCGACAAGGAAATCGAGGCTTCCGCCGGCCAGATTGTCATCGTGCCACCGCATACGCCGCACAAATTCACCAATCTCGGTCCCGGCCCGCTGGAAACGACCGACATCCACGAGAACGGCACGTTCATCACAAAGTGGCTCGAGTGATGGTTCAAGGCCCTGTCGATTTGCCGATTGCCGCCTAGATCTATGGCATAGGCTGTCGGCAGGATCAGGACATGCAAGTCTCGACCATCAAAATCGAAGGGCTGAGCATTGCCATCCGCGAGGCGGGTCCGGCCGAAGCGCCGGCATTCCTCCTGTTGCATGGATGGCCGCAAAGCTCCTACGCGTTCGAAAGGGTGATCGGCCGGCTGGCAGCCGACTACCGGGTCGTCGCCCCCGACCTGCCCTGCATCGGCGGCTCGCAAGGCATGCCCCGGGCCGGCGACAAGCGGACCCTGGCAAGGCTGATGAGAGGCGTCGCCGAGGCTTGCGGACTGCGCCACCTCGTGGTCGCCGGCCATGATGTCGGCGGCCAGATCGTATTTGCCCTGTTGCGCGACCATCCGGACATTCTCGCCGGCGCGGTGATCATGGATGTCGTCATTCCAGGCGTAGCGCCGTGGGAGAAGGTCATTCGCAATCCGCGGATCTGGCACTTTGCATTCCATGCCGTTCCGGCCTTGCCGGAAACGCTGGTGAGCGGCCATCAGAGCGCCTATTTCGACTTCTTCTTCAATGTGCTTTCGAAGGACGGAGGCTCGATCCCTGACGATGCCAGGGAAATCTACGCAAGGGCCTATTCCCGGCCCGAAAGCCTCCAGGCCGGTTTCGGCTGGTATCGCGCCTTCCCCGAGGATGCCAAGGCCAATACCGCGCGGCCCGCGAAGCCGATCGCGGTTCCGGTGCTGTATCTGAGGGGCGCGGCCGAGCCCGGCGAGATCGGCGACTATGTCGATGGCCTGCGGGCGGCCGGGCTTTCAAATGTCGTGGGCGACATCATCGCGGACAGCGGGCACTTCATCGCCGACGAGAATCCCGAAGCGCTCGCCAACCGCCTGGCGCGATTCCATAGGGAAATCAGTGCCGCAAGCGCCGAGCCTACCGGGCGCCGAGCCTGACCAGCACAGCCCTGGGGATGTCGTATTCGCGGATGACGCCATCATGCTTGCGCAGACCGCACAGCTCGCGCTGGATGAAATAGCCGTGCACCGCCTCGGCGGCCTCCTTGAGAAGCTTGGGACGCAACTCCTCATCGGCATTGTCGCGCAACCTGGCCAGCGTTTCCTCGACCTTTTGGCCGGCACGGCCGAGTGCCGCCGCCTTCTCGGCCAGGATCTCGTGGCTAAGCGCGTCGAAGGCCGCTTCAGCAGCCGAAGAACCGGCAAGATGAGTTGGCGGACGCAAGGACATTTCAGCTCCCCTTCCCGAACAGCATGCGGTGGGTGACGAATTCTTCGCCTTCCACGCGCTGAAAGCCAAGCCGTTCGTAAAAGCCGAAGGCGTCCTGCGGCGCGCGGGTGTTCAACACGGTGAAATAGCGGCGTGCCCGATCGATGACGGTCTCGACCAGCATGCGGCCGAGGCCGGCGCGGCGGTGAGGCGCGCTGACGAACAGGTGCCGGACCCGGCCCTGGTCCCTGCCCCCGGCATAAGGATCGATGTTCAGCCCGCACACGCCGGCGAGTTCGGCGCCATGCCATGCCCCGAACAACGCCTCGCCCCGTTTCAGGAACTTGTTGCGGCCGCTTGCCCAGCCATCCGCCAGGCGCACCAGCATCCAGTAGCCTTCGAGCCGGCTCTCATCCTTCAGCCTGTCGAAGGCCGGCGTGGTCGGCCGGAGCCGCTTGAGCACGTAACCAACCTCTGGTGTCCCACCCATGCGCCTACTCCGCCGGCCGCGTCTCTTCGAGCACGCTGTCCTCGTGATAGAGGAAGCCGCCGGACTGTCGCTTCCACAGCCGCGCATAAAGCCCGTCGAGCGCCACCAGCTCGTCATGCGTGCCTTGCTCTACGATGCGCCCGCCGTCCAGCACCACCAGGCGGTCGAGCGCGGCGATCGTCGACAGCCGGTGGGCGATGGCGATGACCGTCTTGTTCTCCATCAGCCGGGCTAGATTCTCCTGGATCGCCGCCTCGATGTCGGAATCGAGCGCCGACGTCGCCTCGTCGAGGATCAGGATCGGCGCGTCCTTGAGGAAGACACGGGCGATCGCCACGCGCTGGCGCTGGCCGCCTGACAGTTTCACGCCGCGCTCGCCGACGAAGGCTTCGTAGCCGGCCCGGTCCCGATTGTCGCGCAGGCCGAGGATGAAGTCATGCGCCTCTGCCTTCTTCGCCGCGGCGATCACCTCGGCGTCGGTCGCGGCGGGCATGCCGAGCTTGATGTTGTCGCGCAGCGAACGGTGGAACAATGCCGTATCCTGGCTGACGACGCCGATATTGGCGCGCAGCGAATTCTGCGTGACCTTGGCAACGTTCTGGCCATCGATGGTGATGGAGCCGCCTTCCAGGTCGTAGAGCCGCAGGATCAGATTGGCGAGCGTGGTCTTGCCGGCACCCGATGGCCCGACCAGCCCGACCTTTTCGCCGGGCTTGACGACAAGGTCGATGCCGTTCAGCACGCCGAACCCCTTGCCGTAGTGGAACTCGACCCCCTTCACGTCGATGCGACCGCCGGCCACGACAAGCTCCCTGGCGTCGGGCGCATCGACAAGCCCGAGCGACTGCGAGATCAGCGCCTTGGAATTCTCCAGCACACCGAGATTCCGCAATATGCCGTTGAGCTGCATCATCACGCGGCCGAGCAGCATGTTGAGCCGCAGCACCAGCGACAGCGTAAAGGCAACCGCGCCGACGGTGATCGAGCCTTCGACCCAGAGATAGACGGCAAAGCAACCGATCGTCGTGATCATGATGCCCGACAGTGTCGTCAGCGCCATGCGCACGCCGGTCAGCCGGCGGGTGAAGGGGCGCAGCGCGTCGAGATAGATGTCGAAGCCGTTTCTGATGTAGCGGTCGTCGCCGTCGGCTGCAAACAGCTTCAGCGTCTGCACGTTGGAATAGGAATCGACGATGCGGCCATTGATCATCGAGCCGGCCTCGGCGGTCGCCTCGGCATGCTTGCGGATCGCCGGTAGATAGAGCTTTGCCAGCCAGCCGAAGGCGGAAATCCAGATCACCACCAGCACCGCCAGCCGCAGATCCAGTCCGGCGACCAGCGCCAGCGTCGTCACCGTGTAGACGGCCATGAACCAGATGACCTCGATGAAGCTCTCCATCAGGTCGCCGGTGGCTTGCCCCGCCTGCCAGACTTTCGTCGCGATGCGGCCGGCGAAATCATTCTGGAAGAAGGCATAGGACTGGCGCGAGACATGCCGGTGCGCCTGCCAGCGCACCAGATTGTAGAAGCCGGGCGTTATCGTCTGCTCGTCGACCAGCGCCGACAGGCCGACGACGATGGTGCGGATGACCAGCACGACGGCGATCATGAACACCAGTTCTGGGCCGGCGGCGGCCCACAGCGCGTGCCAGCTGCGCTCGCCGGGAAGCTGGTCGAGGATGTCGACCAGCCGCCCGACGAAGTAGAACAGCCCGGCCTCGACCAGCGGCGCGATGCCGCCGATGACCAGCATGGCGAAGAAGGCGAACTTCGCCTGGCCGACATAGTGCCAGAGGAAACCGCCGACGCTCGATGGCGGCCGAAGACTCGCCGGCTCCCTGAACGGATAGACCCAGTTCTCGAACCAGCGATAGATGGCTGTCATCATGCGGCGGCCATCATTCTGCGGCTTGCCCCTTCGCGATCACGTCATTGGCGACATCGGCCGGGATGTCCTCGAGCAGGAACCCGCCCGACTGGCGCTGCCAGAGCTGCGCGTAGAGCCCGCCCTTGGCGACCAGTTCGTCATGCGAACCTTCCTCGATGACACGGCCCTGATCCATCACCACGAGCCTGTCCATCGCCGCGATTGTCGACAGCCGGTGGGCGATGGCGATGACGGTCTTGCCCTGCATAAGCTTGTAGAGGTTCTCCTGGATGGCCGCTTCCGCCTCGGAATCCAGCGCCGACGTCGCCTCGTCAAGGATAAGTATCGGTGCGTCCTTCAACATAACGCGAGCAATGGCGATGCGCTGCCGCTGGCCGCCGGACAATTTGACGCCACGGTCGCCGACATAGGCGTCGAACCCCTTGCGGCCATTGTGATCCGACAGCCCGCCAATGAAGTCCAGCGCCTCGGCCCGACGAGCCGCCTCGACAAGCATCTCATCCGATGCGTCGGGGCGGCCGTAGAGGATGTTCTCGCGCACCGAGCGATGCAGCAGCGAGGTGTCCTGCGTGACCATGCCGATCTGGGCCCGCAGCGAATCCTGCTTCACGCCGGCGATCTCCTGGCCGTCGATCAGGATCCGGCCAGCTTCCAAATCGTAGAAGCGCAACAGCAGATTGACCAGTGTCGACTTGCCGGCGCCCGAGCGGCCGACAATGCCGACCTTCTCGCCCGGCTTCACCGCCAGCGACAGGTTTTCGATCACGCCTTTCCGCTTGCCATAGTGGAAGCGGATATCCTCGAAGCGGATCTCGCCCCTGGAAACGGCGATCTCCTTCGCGTCCGGCCTGTCCTCGACAAGGCGCGGCAGCGAGATCGAGGCGATGCCGTCCTGCACCGTGCCGATATTCTCGAACAGGCCCGACATTTCCCACATGATCCACTGCGACATGCCCCACATCCGGAGCACCAGGCCGATGACCACGGCGACCGCGCCGATCGTCACCACTTGTCCCATCCACAGCCACAGCGAAATGGCGGTGACGGAGAACAGCAGCAGGGCGTTCAGTATGTAGAGCGTGCCGAAAAGCACCGTCACCAGCCGCATCGAGCGGTAGACCGTGTCGAGGAAGCCCATCATGCCTTCCCTGGCGAAAGTCGCCTCGCGCCTGGCATGACTGAACAGCTTGACCGTCTGGATGTTGGAGTAGCTGTCGACGACGCGACCGGTCATGATCGAGCGCGCATTGGCCTGCTCCTCGCCGACCCTGCCCAGCCGGGGAATGAAAAAGCGCAGCAACAGGATGTAGCCGACGAGCCAGACGCCCAGAGGCGCGGCCAGCCGCCAATCGGCGGAGCCGACGATCAACAGCATGCCCAGGAAATAGACGATGACGTAGTTGAGCACGTCGATCACCTTGATGACGCATTCGCGCACGGCGAGCGCGGTCTGCATCAGCTTGGTGGCGATGCGGCCGGCGAACTCGTCCTGGTAGAAGCTCATCGACTGGTTGAGCAGGTACCGATGCACCTGCCAACGGATGCGCATCGGATAGTTGCCCATCAGCGTCTGCTGGTTGAGAAGCGAATGCACCCATACCGTGCCCGGCAGTGCGAACAGCACGATGAAGGCCATTCCGGCGAGCTTCCAGCCTTCCGTCTGCAGGAAGGTTTCGCGGTTCTGCCCTGACAGCCAGTCGACGATGCGGCCAAGGAAGCCGAACATCCACACTTCCGCGATGGCGATGGCCGCCACCAGCACCGCGTCGACAAGGATATAGGGCCAGGCGCCGCGCGTATAATGCAGGCAGAAGGCTACCAGCGTCTTGGGCGGCTCGACCGGTTCCGCCGCGGGGAACGGATCGAGCCTTCTTTCAAACCAGCTAAACAACAACATAGGTCATGCCTGTGAAAATCTGTTTTCCGCTTACGCGGCACGTGAACGTACGAAGTCCTCGGACCGTGTGGCGCCGAGGGCCGACGGTCCGGAATCATCCGGACCATCGGCCCTGCTTCGCGCTATATAGGGGTTCGCGGGCTTTTCGCCGACAGGCTCGTTTGCCGATCCTGACGGCGCGGTGTCGACAAGCCTGATTTTCGCAACCGGCCGGATCAGCCGGATGATCCGGCGCACCAGCGAAGGCCGGCTGGGGTCCGGAACAGCGTGCGAGAAATCGACGTCCGGCAGCATGCCGCGATGCGGCCGGCGCCGGACTTCGGCATGGACCGCCGACGAATAGGTCTCGCCGATCAGCAGCGCCCAGGTCGGCAGTCGGTGGATATGCAGGCTCCTCGAGCCCGGTATTCTGTAGGGATCGAACATCGGTCCGTCCTCCGTGTGAAAATAGAGATGAAAAGGCCAGGCAACATTGTCCGCCGGCATTCGGCCGGAGGCGCGGATTGCCTCGGTCCGCAACCGACGCTCGGCATCGGTCTGGACACGACCGAAGGAGTCGGTCCTGACATGTTCAGGTTGGGCGTTCAGCCCTTTTGACTTTTTGAAAAACATCGCAGGATTCCTTCGAGAGCCGAAAAATCGTTTCGGCGGGAATCGGTGCGATCAAGTCTTAGAGAGTCAGGAGAATCGTCGTACCGAAACCGCCAGCGGGCAGGTAAGCCCACGAGAGGGGCGCTGGATGTGCATGGTCATCATGAGTGTCCCCTCCATCGGTTCGGGTTGACAATGCGACTGACATACCCGACTTCGCAGAAAATGGCCACCCGCAGGTCCAGGAATTTCCAAAACCGCCGGGTTGCTGTGGCCGATCTGCCACTTATTAGAAGGACGCGGAAATGAACCGTCGTCTCCGCATCGCGCTCTACCAGCCGGACATTGCCGGCAATACCGGGACAATCCTGCGCTTCGCCGCTTGTCTCGGCCTTGGCGTCGACATCATCGAGCCGGCCGGCTTTCCGCTTTCCGACAAGGCGCTCAAGCGCGCCGGCATGGACTACCTGGAAATGGCTGCCCTGACCCGGCACATCGATTGGAAGGCCTTCGAGGACTGGCGCAAGAAGGACGGGCGCCGGCTGGTGCTTCTGTCGACCAAAGCCGCGACCCGCTACACCAACTTCAGCTTTGCGGACGGCGACGTCCTCCTGTTCGGCCGCGAATCCGCGGGCGTGCCGGATCCTGTCCATCAGGCGGCGGATGCGCGGCTGACCATCCCCATGCAGGGCAGCGCGCGCAGCATCAACGTCGCGCTGTCCGTCGCCATGGTGGCGGGCGAAGCCGTCCGGCAACTCGGATAGGATCGGCGGCCCGTCAACGGCCTTGCCGTCGCCGACGACAGCGGTTTCTGCGGTCATTCTCACCCAGGCGCACATCGCCTTCTCCTGTCATTTGCCCAATCAACGTTTCTTGGCTACAAGCTCAACTTAACTTGAGGTCAAGCGGAAAATCGGAAATGGCTCCAGCAACGGAATTGACGGTCGGCCAGGTGGCCATGCGCAGCGGCGTGGCGGTGTCGGCACTGCATTTCTATGAGACGCGCGGGCTGATCCGCAGCCACCGCACATCAGGCAACCAGCGGCGTTACGGCCGCGACGTGCTGCGGCGGGTGGCAATCATCAAGGTCGCGCAGGAGGTCGGCATCTCGCTGGCCGAAATCGGCGAGGCACTGGCCTCCCTGCCGGAAGGCCGCACGCCGACGCGCGACGACTGGGGATTGCTGTCGACCGCCTGGCGCGACGCGCTCGACCACAAGATCGACCAGTTGAAGAAGCTGCGCGACGGGCTGACCGATTGCATCGGCTGCGGCTGCATGTCGATCGACAAATGCCCGCTCAGGAACAAGGGCGACCGGCTGGCAAGGGAGGGTACGGGAGCGAGGCGACTGTTGATAGAATCCTAATCCGCTGCCGGCAGCCGCCGGATCGTGAACTCGATCAAATCGCCCGGGCGTTCGAACCAGCTTTCGATCTCGGTCCAGTAGGCTTGCTTGGGAAAGCGCTCGAACCATTCCTTGGCTTTAAGCCGCGCGTCGGAGCGCGGCAGGACGAAGGTCTCGCGCAGAAAACCGTCGCGCGGCATGCGTGCGCGCTCGGCCCGGCTTTGATCGAGCCTTTTCTTCAGTCCATCCAGCGGCGGTCTTGACGGGGTGCGCACGAAACAACTCCTTGCACCTGGCGCATGACCCCGAAAATCGGAATCCGAGTTTCGGAAAGGATCATGCGCAAAAGCAAAGTGACTTGACCCTGTTCCTTAAGAGATTAGGGATCGCGCCGGCAAAAGACGAGTCGTTTGTAGGGGCGGGCCGCCCCGCAACCGGAGACGGCATTTTGGAACGACCTGAAATACCGGCGGGCCTGCCCGCCGACATCGAAGAGAAGAAGATGAAGGCGCGCCTGTGGTTCGAGGCGCTGCGCGAACGCATCTGCAGCGCTTTCGAGCAGATCGAGCAGGATCTCCAGGGCCCTCTCGCCTCATGGTCGCCGGGCCATTTCGAAAAGACGCCTTGGGAACGCGATGCCGGCAAGGGTGGCGGCGGCACCATGTCGATGATGCATGGCCGCGTCTTCGAGAAGGTCGGCGTCCACACCTCGACCGTCTACGGCGAGTTCTCGCCCGAATTCAGGAAGCAGATGCCCGGCGCCGAGGAAGACCCGCGTTTCTGGGCCTCCGGCATCTCGCTGATCGCGCACCCCTGGAACCCCAACGTTCCCGCCGTGCACATGAACACGCGCATGGTGGTCACCTCGAGGCAATGGTTCGGTGGCGGCGCCGATCTGACGCCGGTGCTCGACCGCCGCCGCACCCAGGACGACCCTGACACTGTCGCCTTCCACCGCGCCATGCAGTTCGCTTGCGAGAAGAACGCCGCCGTCGCCGACCACCCGAAATTCAAGACATGGTGCAATGAGTATTTCTTCCTGCCCCACCGCAACGAGCCGCGCGGCGTTGGCGGCATTTTCTTCGACTGGCTGCATTCTGACGAGAATAAGGGCGGCTGGAACGCCGACTTCAACTTCGTCCAGGACGTCGGACGTTCCTTCCTCGTCGTCTACGGCCACCTCGTGCGCGCCAACTTCGACGAGAACTGGACGGACGGCGACCGTGACGAACAGCTCATCCGCCGTGGCCGCTATGTCGAATTCAATCTGCTTCACGATCGCGGCACCATCTTCGGCCTGAAGACCGGCGGCAATGTCGCCTCGATCCTGTCCAGCCTGCCGCCGGAGGTGCGCTGGCCGTAGGATCAGCCGAGCAATCCGGTCTGGAATTGCGTCAAATCAAGGAGACGGGCGGCGCCGCACGATGCTTTGATGCAACCAGAGCGCCCCTCCCGTGTTATAGTTCTCGCCCCGCCCGCGTCCGGGAATGGACCGTGGGCCAAGAAAGTGGCCGAGCCTCGACCGGCTCCCTGGAGGAAAAGGAGAAATCCGATGAAGCAATTCCACTGCGGCTCGCTTGTTCCCGGCTGTGAGTGGCACACCCGTGCCGACGAGGAAGCCGAAGTGATGCGCCGTGCCGTCGAGCATATGCGTGAGACGCATGGCGAGACGACAATCCGCGAAACCATGATCGAAGCGATCCGCTCGCGCATAGAGAAGGTGCGCGACGCCGCGTAGGCTTGCCCTGACTAGCAGCCATCGGCAACGGAAAACCAGCCGCGTTGGCGCTTCAAGATTGAATGGAAGCGCCATCGCGAACGTCGGGCGAGCCAGACCCCGCAGGGTCAAAAATTATATTTGCCTCAGCTAAAATAAACCGCGCGGTAACCGAAGCCGTGCCACTGTCGGACGGACAATCCGGCTACAGTGGGCTGCCAGAGAAGCCCTTCGCCACCAGGCACTGATCCGGGACAGTGGGGCGAGGTGTTTCGCGCATGCGCGAAAAGTCCGGCAGTCGAGTGAGGTTCCGCACGATGGCGCTCCTGCTGGGCGCGCTGATCGGGGCGTCCCCGGCTGCTGCCCAGGAAATGACGACATCGTTGGTCGACATACATCAGGGCTCGCCGCTCAGCGATCGCGCGAGGAGCCTGGGCAATGGCGGCTACGAACTGCAGAACGGGACCTTCGTTTCGTTCAACCAATGGTACCGCGCCCGCTGGGTCGACATGCATGTGGACCTGCTCACCCAGGTCACGGAAGATACCGGCATACTTTGGGGATTTGGAACCGGCGAAGAGGGCGAGAAGTATCGGATCGAGCCCAGCCTCAAGCTTGGGTTCGTCACCCAGATGCATCCGAACCCGAACAGCACTCTTTCCCTTTCACTCACCACGACCATCGGCGGCAAGCTTACCGAAAAGTCTTGCGAAGCCAACTACGGCGATTTTGGCACCTACAGCGTCAATTGCCGGCTCGCGGCCAGCCAGTTGGCGCCTGAGGAAACCTTGAAATATCTGGTTAACGCTAAACCGGAGAGCCAGCACATCTGGCTGAATTACCGTGTTACTTTCTGATCGCCGGGAGGATGTAAATGAGAAAATCATCTCGCCCCGAAATTCGCGATCACCCGTCTTGGTTCTTGTCGGAACGGAGTAAGAGCATGTCACGGAGTTGCTTGAAATTCGGTATCGCCACGGCTCTCGCCATCCTGTCGGGGCCGATGGCGTCGGCACAGGAGGCAGTCACTGCGGACGAGATGGCCGCGCTGTGCCACGGCGGCGGCCTGTCGACATGCGTGGGCGCAACGATCCCGGCCGCGGGCACGCCAACAGTGCAGCGGTGGATGAGCCCCGACGTTGGCGCCGCTTGGGCCGCGGGATACAGGGGCAAGGGCGTCACTATTACGATCGTCGACGATTTCTCCAGTACATCGCGCTTCTCCGGCAATTTCGGTGTCGGGGTTCAAACCCAGCGCCACGGTGAATGGACGCGTGAGGAAGCCGGCATGATCGCGCCCCTGGCGTCCATCAGGTCGAAGGACTTCTCGACCGGCTCGGCCGTCGGCCTGGCGCCCGGCCTGAACGTGCTCAATCTGAGCTACGGCATGTATGCCAGGGCGGGCTACAGCGCGAACCAGATCGGGTGGGCCCCGGAGGAAGCCTCCATTATCTCCTATGCCACCAGGGGAACGGCTGTTGTTTCGAAGGCCGCGGGCAACGATTCGGTCGCCGTGGGCGGGGTCAGGAACGGCCGGCAGGACTATCTCGACCTTGCCCTGATCGGAAAACCATCCGCGATCTTCGTCGGCGCGCTGTCCACCAACGGCACCACGTCCAGCAAGGCCCAGCTTGCCTGGTATTCCAACACCGCCGGCTCCAATCCGCAGGTGCAAAGCCACTTCCTCGTGGTTGGTGTCGATGGAGGCAAGACAGGCCTTTATGGCACCTCCTTCGCCGCGCCGATCATTTCAGGATATGCGGCGATCATCGGCAGCAAATTCACCAGCGCCACGCCGACCCAGATCACCAACGACTTGCTTAACACGGCTCGTACCGACACGCTGGTCAACTACAGCGCCTCCGTCTACGGCAAGGGCGAGGCAAGCCTTTCGCGCGCCCTGGCGCCGGTAGCGATCAGGTAGGCGAGCGACGCTTCGCCCGGTCAAATCGTCGCCTCGGCCATGCCTTTTGATCGGCAGGGTCGCACGGCCAGGCTCCAGGCTAAGCTTCAAGCGCCTTCGTGGCGCGCTTCAGCAGCGCGCCGCGATCGGGGGTAAATCCAGCCTCGATCCATTCCGTCTCGAGGTTCTTGAGGATTTCGCCCAGCTTCGGCCCCGGCGTGGCGCCGAGCGCCGTCAGATCGGCGCCTCTCAGCGGAAACACCGGTTTTTCCCATTTGAGCGCGAAGGCCAGCAGGCGCGAAAAGCCGCCGGCTTCGAGCAGCGCGTTATTGTCCTCGACAGCGCGCACCCTGGCTCCGGCAAGCGATAGCCGCAGGCGGTCGACAAATCCTTGCCGGTCGCCGCGATAGAGCCTTTTCGCCAGTTCGCCCTCGGTCATCTTCGGCTCGACGGCGGTGGCCAGTGCCCAGTGGCGCAAACGGTCGGATTCCGCGGTCGAAAACCTCAGCCGCTCGGCAAGCGTCTTCATGCGCGCGGCATCCGGCGGCACAATGGCCTCAAGCCGCAGCATCGGGTCCGCTGCCCAACCCAGATCCTTCTCGGCTTTGGTCAGCCCGTGGATGGCGTCGATGCCCCATTTCTCGCTTTCCGGCAGCGCGGCGGTCAGGACACCGGCCTGCCGCATCCACAGCAGCGCCCGCGACGGATCAGACGCCGAAAGCAGCTTCTTCAGTTCTGCCCAGATGCGCTCCGCCGAGAGTTGGCCCAAGCCCTCCTTCAGCCGGGCACAGGCCTTCAGCCCCTCGGCGTCAGGCCGGCCTTCGCCATACCAGGCGAAGAAGCGGAAGAAGCGCAGGATGCGCAGATAATCCTCGCGGATGCGTGCTTCCGCATCACCGATAAAGCGCAGCCGCCGCGCCTCGATATCGGCGATGCCGCCGACCAGGTCGACAACCCTGCCATCGGCCTCGGCATAGAGCGCGTTGATGGTGAAGTCGCGCCGCTCGGCATCGAGTTTCCAATCGCGCCCGAACGACACTTTGGCGCGGCGGCCATCGGTCTCGACATCGGCGCGCAAGGTGGTGATTTCATAGGGTTTGCCGCCGGCGACCACCGTGACGGTGCCGTGCTCGATGCCGGTCGGCACCGGTTTGAAACCCTTCGCCTCGGCGCGGCGGATGGTTTCCTGCGGCAAACAGGTGGTGGCAATGTCGACATCGGCGACCGGCTGGCCCATGAGCGTGTTGCGCACGGCGCCACCGGCGACACGCGCCTCCTCGCCGCCTTCAGCCAGGGCGGCAAGCAGGCGCTGCAAATGCTTGTCGGCAAGCCAGTTGGCCCTGCCCGAGATCGAAACACTCACGCATAAAGCCTTTCATAGAGCGTGCGGATGATGCCGGCGGTGACGCCCCAGATGCGCCGGTCGCCATAGGGCATATCGTAGAAGAACCATTCGAGGTCGTTCCACATGCGACTGTCGCGCTTGTGATTCACCGGATCCATCAGGAAGCGCAGCGGCACTTCGAAGGCGGCATCGACCTCGTCGGCATTCAAGTCCAGCTGGAAGCCGGGCCGCACGATACCCAGCACCGGCGCGATGCGGTAACCGCTGCCGGCGACATAGTCGGGCATGCGGCCAATGATCTCGATGCGGTGCTGATCGAGGCCAATCTCCTCGAAGGTTTCGCGCAGCGCCGCGGCCTCCGGGCTGGCATCGGTCGCATCGATGGTACCGCCGGGAAACGCCACCTGCCCCGAATGGTTGCGCAGCTTTTCGGCCCGTTTGGTCAAGAGAACCGTCGCCTCGCCTTCGTGATCGACTACCGGGATCAGCACCGCCGCATTGCGCAGCGGCTTGCCCTGATTCAGCCGCGGATGACCCGGATTGAAGCGATGGTCGCCATAGTCGTCGCCGGCATGCGCATCAGGCTGCGCGGCGAAGCGCGCGCGAAAATCCGCCGACGAGAACGGCGTCCGTGACACCTGGTCCATCATGCGCTCAGCCGCTTCAGTTGGTCCGCCGGCATGATCGGAAACACCGCGCCTTTCGAGCGCACGGCAAACATGGCCTCGCCGCCGATCTCGACCTCCTCGCCGTGCCCGACCAGTTCGTACATGACAGGCCGCCCCACCAGCGCTTCCAGCCTGCCGCGCACCAGCACATAAGGTTTCAAGCCGCCGGTCTCGTTCTCGTCGACGAAGCGCAGCGGCCGTTCCGGCCCTGCCTCGACCACGTCGCCGACATTGGTGCGGAAGGTGATGATCTGTTCGTCGCCACTGCCCGAAACATCCATTTCGACGGCGATGAACGGCGCATCGGCGACGCGAATGCCAACCTTTTCCACAGGCGTCACCAGATAGGTCCTGCCGTCCGCGTCCTTGCGCAGCACCGAGGAAAAGAGCTGCACCAGCGGCATGCGGCCGATCGGCGTGCCCAGATAGAACCAGGTGCCGTCGGCCTTGATCTCCATGTCGAGATCGCCGCAAAAGTCGGGATTCCAGCGCTCGACGGGCGCCGCGCCCTTGCCGGCACGCGCCGCGCGCGAGATCAGCGCCTCCAGGCCGCGCGCCTCGGTTGCCTGCGTAAGGCTTTGTTGGCGATGTTCGTCGTGTTCCGTCATCGTCACGAAATAGTCACTGTTGTTCCGCTTGTCAGCCTAAGTCTGTGATTTAAGTTCGACCATAGGCGCTACGCGAGGCCGAATCGCGGCAACCTATGATATGGTGCGGGCCGGTATTTCCAACCGAAGGGATCGAGCCGAATGAGCGTGATGGTCAAGGAAAGCCCGATCAGCGAAACGGACATGATCGCCGAGGCCGAAAAGGCGCTGGCCGACATTTCCAGGATCCGCGACGGGGTCGGCCGGGTGATCTTCGGCCAGGAGAATGTCGTCGAGCGCACGCTCGTGGCACTGCTGGCCGGTGGCCATGCGCTGCTGGTCGGTGTTCCCGGCCTCGCCAAGACCAAGCTGGTCGAAACGCTGGGCGTCGTGCTCGGCCTCGATTCGCGCCGCATCCAGTTTACGCCCGACCTGATGCCGTCCGACATCCTCGGCTCCGAGGTGATGGAGCAGGACGAGATCGGCAAACGCTCCTTCCGCTTTATCTCCGGGCCGATCTTCGCCCAGTTGCTGATGGCCGACGAGATCAACCGCGCTTCGCCGCGCACCCAGTCGGCGCTGCTGCAGGCCATGCAGGAATACCACGTCACCATCGCCGGCGCCCGTTATGACCTGCCGGCGCCCTTCCATGTGCTGGCGACACAGAACCCGCTGGAGCAGGAGGGCACCTATCCACTGCCCGAAGCCCAGCTCGACCGCTTCCTGATGCAGGTCGATATCCTCTATCCCGAAATCGAAGCCGAGCGCCGCATCCTCCTGGAAACCACCGGCATCGAGGATGCCAAGGCGCAGAACGTGCTGCAGCCGGCGCGTCTGAAGGAGATCCAGACGCTGATCCGCCGCATGCCGGTGCCTGAAAGTGTCGTCGAGGCGATCCTCACTTTGGTGCGCTCGGCGCGCCCGGGCCAGGGCAATGCCGAGACCGACAAGCATGTCGCCTGGGGCCCCGGCCCGCGCGCCAGCCAGGCGCTGATGCTGTGCACCAGGGCGCGTGCGCTCTACGACGGACGGCTGGCGCCCTCGGTCGACGATGTGCGGGCGCTGGCTGAGCCGGTGCTGCAGCACCGCATGGCGCTGACCTTCGCCGCCCGCGCCGAGGGCACCAGCGTACGCGACGTGGTGGCGAAACTCGTGAAAGGGATTTGATGGCGCGCATCGGCGAGGTCCAGGCTCCGGCAGCGACGCGCGACGCGCTCGCCCGTGGCCGGTTGCGGGCTTCGCTTGTGCCCGACCTGCTGGTCGAGGCGCGCCGTATCGTCAACACCGTGATCGCCGGCTGGCATGGCCGCCGCAAACGCGGCATCGGCGAGAATTTCTGGCAGTTCCGGCCCTATGTCGAGGGCGACTCCTCGCGCATCGACTGGCGCCGCTCGGCCCGCGACGACCACACCTATGTGCGCGACCGCGAATGGGAAGCCGCCCATACGGTCTGGCTGTGGGCCGATCCCTCGCCGTCCATGCTCTACAAATCGACCGGCGCCAGCGTCTCCAAGCAGTCGCGCGCGCTGGTGCTGACGCTGGCCATGGCCGAATTGTTGTCGCGCAGCGGCGAACGCATCGCCTGGCCGGGCCTGACCGATCCGTTCACCGCCCGCAACGGCGCCGAGCGCATTGCCGCCCAGTTGATGCATGCCGGCGACTTGCCGGCAAAGCCCGACCTCACGGACATCAGACGCTTCTGCGACATCGTCATCGCCAGCGATTTCCTCGATCCGGTCGAGGAAACGATGGAATGGCTCGACGTGCTCGCCCGCCACGGCGTGCGCGCCCATCTTATCGAGGTAGCCGACCCAGCCGAGGAAACCTTCCCCTATGCCGGCCGCACCGAGTTCACCGATCCCGAAACCGGCGACAAGCTGACCGCCGGACGCGCCGAAATGCTCGGCGACGAGTACCGCCTGCTCTACACCGCCCGCCGCCAGGAATTGGCCAGCTGGTGCAAGCGGCTCAGCTGGAGTTTTACAGTCAACCACACCGATCGGCTGGCGTCCGACGCGCTGGTACGCCTGCATATGGCAATGACGGCCGATGGCGTTCATGCCGGGCCTGACGCTGGCAGCCGGGCCAGTCAGTTCGGGCCGACCGCTGCTGGCGGTCAGCCTGGAAAGGTGGTCGGCGCATGAGCTGGCTGCCGCTCTCCTTTGGCGCTCCCATGGTGCTGTGGGGCCTGCTGGCGCTGCCGGTGATCTGGTGGCTGCTCAGGCTGACGCCGCCCAAGCCGCAGGCCGAGATCTTTCCGCCGCTGAAGATCCTGGTGCGCGTCTTGAAGCGCGAGGAGACGCCGCATCAAAGCCCCTGGTGGCTGACGCTGCTCAGGCTGCTGATGGCCGGCCTCATCGTCGCGGCGCTGGCCGAACCGGTCTTCAACCCGCGCGAAAAACTGCCGGCCGAGGGTGCCGCCCTTGCGCTGGTCATCGACAATGACTGGGCGAGTGCCGCCGACTGGAACAAGTGCGTTGCCACCGCCGAACGGCTGATCAAGGACGCCGGCTCGAACGGCGTGCCTGTCATCATCGCCTTCACCGCCGAAAAACCCAATGCGGAAATCGGTCCCTTCGATGCCGCCGCCGCGCTCGACCGGCTGCGCGCCGCCAAGCCGCGGCCGATCCCGACCGACCGGCCCGCTGTCTATGCCCGCGTCGCCGGCGTGCTGGAGACCTTGCGCGGCGCCAGCGTCGCCGTGCTGGCCGACGGCCTCGCGGCCAAGGGCGACGAGGCCGCCTTCAACACGCTGCTGTCGAAGAATGCGGCACGCGTGGTTTGGGCTACCGCCGATCGGCTTTCCCTGACGGGCCTCACCGCCGCCGACAACCAGGTCGACGGTTTCGCGCTCACCGCCATCCGCGCGCCGGGCGATCCGGCGCCGGTGCAGGTCACCGCCGGCGCCTTCGACGACAAGGGCCGCCGCATCGCCGATGCGACGCTGACCTTCGCGCCCGGCGAAGCCACCGCCACCGGCACGATGACGGTGCCGTTCGAACTGCGCAACGACTTCGCCTCGATCGCCCTCGACGGCGAGCGCCAGGCGGGTGCGGTGCGTGTGCTCGACGAAAGCTCCAAGCGCCGCCGGGTCGGGCTCTTGTCGCAGGCCGAGGCCGACCAGGCGCAGCCGCTTCTGTCGCCGCTCTACTACATCAGGCGCGCGCTGCAGCCCTTCGCCGATCTGGTCGAACCCTCGAGCGCCGATCTCGCCGACGCCATCCCGCAGATCCTCGACCAGAAGCCGGCGATGATCATCATGGCCGACATCGGCACCATTCCGGCGCAAGTCCGGCAAAGGCTGGTCGACTGGGTCGACAATGGCGGCACGCTTGTGCGTTTCGCCGGCTCGCGGCTGGCCGCCGCCGGCAATGATGACGATCTGCTGCCGGTCCGCCTGCGCACAGGCGAACGTTCGCTCGGTGGCGCGCTGTCCTGGACCTCGCCGCAGCCGGTCACCGAATTCCCCAAGGCCGGTCCTTTCGCCGATCTGGCACCGCCCACCGAAGTCACGGTGAGCAGGCAGGTGCTCGCTGAACCGACGCCCGACATCGTCGAGCGCACCTGGGCCGCTCTTGCTGACGGCACGCCGCTGGTCACCGGTCTGAAGAAAGGCAAGGGCACGCTGGTGCTGTTCCACGTCACGCCCGAGGCAACCTGGTCAAACCTGCCGATCTCGGGCAGCTTCGTCGAGATGCTGCGCCGCATCGTGCAGCTGTCGCGCAACCAGGGCGCGGCGATCGCCAATGCCGAAGCCGCCGCCACATCGCTGGCACCCTATCGCATGATCGCGGCCGACGGCTCGCTGGTGCCACCGACGCCGGATGCACGGCCGCTGGTGCCGGGCGCCGGTGTGCCGGTGACCTTCGAGAACCCGCCCGGCCTGTACGGCTCGGAAACCGGCGTCTTCGCCCACAATTTGCTGGACGCCGCAAGCACGTTCGTGCCGCTGGCGCGCCCGCAACTCACCGTGCCGGTCACCACGATCCAATACGCCTTCGATGAATCCCGCAATCTGAAGGGTCCGCTGGTCACCGCCGCCCTGGTGCTGATGCTGCTCGACACGCTGGCGGTGTTCTGGATGGGCGGGGTGTTTTCACGCCGGCGGCGCCGTGCCGGCGCGGTGGCCACCACCGCGGTGGTCCTGATCGCGCTTGGCGCATTGTTCGGCCATGCCGATTTCGCCCGCGCCGACGATGCCAAGCCGGGCGACGAGGCGGCCATCTCTGCGATTTCGAAGACCCGCATCGCCTATGTGCTGACCGGCGTGCCGGGCGACGATTCGATCAGCCGCGCCGGGCTCGAGGGGCTGACCCGCTTCCTGATCGAGAAGACCGCGCTGGAACCCGGCGCACCTGCCGGCGTCGACATTGCGAAGGACGAGCTGTCCTTCTATCCGCTGATCTATTGGCCGATTGATCCGGCCGCTCCGATGCCGAGCCCGGCCGCGATCGCCCGCATCGACGCCTATATGCAGCAGGGCGGCACGGTGCTGTTCGACACGCGCGACCAGTTCGCCAATGGCATCGGCGCCGATTCCACCAGCCCGGCGACCGAGCGGCTGCGAGACATTCTCGGCAACCTCAACGTGCCGCCGCTGGAGCCGGTGCCGTCGGACCACGTGCTGACCAAGTCCTTCTTCATCCTGCCCGAATTCCCCGGCCGCTTCGCTGGCAGCCCGCTCTGGGTCGAGGCCTCGCTCGACGCCAGCAATGCCGACAACCGGCCGGTGCGCACCGGCGACGGCGTCTCGCCGATCATGATCACCGCCAATGATTTCGCCGGCGCCTGGGCGGTCGACGAGAATGGCGATCCGCTGCTGCCGACGGTGCCGGCCGACCCGATGCAGCGCATCTATGCGCTGCGCGCCGGCGTCAACATCATGATGTACATGCTGACCGGCAACTACAAATCCGACCAGGTGCATGTCCCCATTCTGCTCGAACGGCTGGGGCAGTAGGATGACGCTCCTTGTTGCACAGCCTCGGCGGATCGACCTTCCCCAACAACGGGAGGGTAAGGCATGAACTGGTCGATCTCCTTCGAGCCGCTGATCTCCTGGCCATTGCTGGCCCTCGTGCTGGTGCCGCTGGCGCTGCTGGCGCTTGTCGGCCTGTGGTTTCGCCAGCGCGGCGGCGTCCTGCGCTTCGTCGCTCTGCTGGCGCTGGCCGCCGCCCTGTTCAACCCGGTGTTCCTCAACGAGGAGCGCGAGCCGCTGAAGAGCGTCGTCGCGCTGATCGTCGACCGCAGCCAGAGCCAGGACATCGGTGACCGCACCAGGCAGACCGATGAGGCGCTGGCCGGATTGCAGCAGCGTCTAGGCCGCTTCAAGCAGTTCGACGTGCGCGTCGTCGAGGCCGGCAAGTCCGATGCCGCCGAGGAGCGTACCGAAACACGGCTGTTCGGCGCGCTGGAAGGCGCCCTCCGCGACGTGCCGCCGTCGCGCATCGGCGGCGCCATCATGATCACCGATGGCGAGGTGCACGACGCGCCCCCGGGCGCGCCCGACTTCAACGCACCGCTGCACGCTTTGATCACCGGCAACGACCACGAAAAGGACCGCCGCATCCGCTTCGAGAACGCGCCGCGTTTCGGCATCGTCGGCAAGCCGCTCGACATGACCTACCGCGTCATCTCGACGGAAAACGAGGCCGGCCCGGTCGATGTGCGCGTCTCGGTCAATGGCGAACAGGTCTCGGTCGAGCATGCCACCGTCGGCCAGGCCATGCCGCTGCAGGTGACCATTCCGGGCGCCGGGCGCAACATCATCGAGCTCGCCATCGACCGCGAACCTGGCGAACTCACCGACACCAACAACCGCGCCATCGCACTGGTCGACGGCATCCGCGAGAATTTGCGCGTGCTGCTGGTTTCGGGCGAACCGCATGCGGGCGAGCGCACCTGGCGCAATCTCTTGAAATCCGACGCCTCGGTCGATCTCGTCCATTTCACCATTCTGCGGCCGCCGGAAAAGCAGGACGGCACGCCGATCAACGAATTGTCGCTGATCGCCTTCCCGACGCGCGAACTGTTCGTCGAGAAGATCAAGGATTTCGACCTCATCATCTTCGACCGCTACCAGCACCGCGACGTGCTGCCGATCCTCTATTACGACTACATCTCCGAATATGTCGAAAAGGGCGGCGCCCTGCTGATCGCCGCCGGCCCCGAATATGCCGGCGAGGCTTCGATCGCGCGCACGCCGCTGATGTCTGCTTTGCCGGCCATGCCCACCGGCGAAGTGGTCGAAAAGGCCTTCTATCCGCGCCTCACCGATCTCGGCCAGCGTCATCCGGTGACACGCGGCCTCGATGGTTCGGCCACCGAACCGCCGCACTGGAGCCGCTGGTTCCGCACCATCGGCGTGCAGAACCCGCAAGGCGAGGTGGTGATGAAAGGCGCCGACAACCGGCCGCTGCTGCTGCTCGACCGCAAGGGCGAAGGCCGTGTCGGCATGCTTCTTTCCGACCAGGGCTGGCTGTGGGCGCGCGGCTTCGAGGGCGGCGGTCCGCATGTCCAGCTCTACAGGCGCATCGCCCACTGGCTGATGAAGGAGCCCGAGCTTGAGGAAGAGCGGCTGACCGCCGAGGGCCGCGGCATGGTGCTGGAGATCCGCCGCCAGACCATGGCCGACGATCCAGGCCCCGCGCAGATCATCACACCATCCGGCAAGACGGTGACCGTCAAGCTCGACAAATCCGAGCCCGGCGTCTTCCTCGGCAGCGTCCAGACCAGCGAGATCGGCCTCTTCCAGGTCGCCAATGGTGATCTCACCGCGCTCGCCCATGTCGGACCGGTCAATGCACCGGAATTCGCCGATGTCATCTCCACCGAAAACCGGCTGAAGGCGCCGGCGGAAGCCACGGGCGGCAGTGTGCGCCGGCTGGCGTCATCGACGGCGCTGGGCAGCGAAGTGACCCTGCCGTCCATCGTGCCGGTGCGCTCGGCCGGCGAGGCCTCCGGCAGCGACTGGATCGGCCTGCGCACCACCGACGACAGCGTGCTCAAGGCGGTCTCGCGCGTGCCGCTGTTCGGCGGCTTCCTCGGCCTCGGCCTGCTGCTCCTGGCGATGGGCTCGATGTGGTACCGCGAGGGGCGGTAGAGCGGTGCTCTTTTTCCCTTCTCCCCTTGTGGGAGAAGGTGGATCGGCGCGCAGCGCCGGGACGGTTGAGGAGTGTTCCCTGGAACACCCCTCATCCGACCTCGCTTCGCGAGCCCACCTCCTCCCACAAGGGGAGTAGGGAAAGGCGCCCCTCCTCTACTCCTCCGGCTCGGTCGTGAACAGCAGCGGGTAGCCCTTTGCCTTGCCGGCGTCGGTGGCCCGCGTCGCCTTGGTCTCGGCAACATCCTTGGTGAAGACCGCGACCACGCAGACGCCACGCCGGTGCGCGGTGATCATGATGCGGTGCGCCTGGTCCTCGCTGAGCTTGAACTCGCCCTTCAGCACCGTGACGACGAATTCGCGCGGCGTGAAATCGTCATTGATGAGGATGACCTTGTAGAGCTTGGGCCGCTCGGTCTGCGGCTTGACCTTGGTTCGCGGTTTTGTGGTGATTTCTGGCATCGGAACCGACAGTTTCGCGATCGGGCATTACCCCGCATTTTGCCACGGGCGGCAGCGATCGTCCATTTTGATTGGCACGCGGACCGCCGGCGGGCTGGCCCGGTCCATTCACAATCATGTGGGAAATTGTCGGGCGCGGTTCAACGGCCCTGGCGGCCGAAAATGCGGCGGTTCGCGCCGGCATCCGCTCGACGTTCCAGCCAGGCCGCGATCGGCCATCCGACAACGCAGACCAGCGTCACGGCAAGAAGCACGATCAGCAGCCATGCCTGGACAGGTGTGATGTAGTCCCAGTTACTGGAAATTATCGGCGCGAACAGCGAGGGCTCGGTGCGGCCACTGGCGGGGTCCGGCACGGGGCTGGCGGTGAGCAGAATCAGCCCCCTGGCGACACCGGTGGCGACCAGGCCACCAATCACCATCGAACGCAAAATGGACGAAAGCCGCTTCTTCATGCGGATTGTCTAACATGACCGGCGTTGCAAACGGGTTAAGCAGGATCGAGATGCGTGGCTGGAAGCCGCCGGTGTTCAGCTCATCGACCGTGCATTCGGCAGAAGGCCGCCGCAGCCGGTTGCGGCTGGGGCGGCCTTGCTAGAACTGACCGCGAAGCTGATCAGGGCTTCTTCTTCGGAGCAGCCATCGGGGCCGCCGCGGCGGGGGCTGCCTTGTCCGTGGCCTTCTTCACGGGCTTCTTGGGAGCCTTCTTGTGCTTGACCTTCTTGACGACCTTCTTCATCGGGGGCTTGGCGGTGGCGTCGGCAGCCGGAGCGGTGGTGGTCGTCGTGGTCGAGGCAGCCGGGGCAGCGGTCGTGGTGGCAGCGGCGTTGCCGAGAGCGGGCATCGCGAAAGCCAGAGCGACGGCGAGACCGGTGGCGGAGAGGATGGACTTTTTCATGGCTTCATTTCCTTTTTATGCGGGTCAAGTTGAGTGTCACTGGACCGGGTCGTTCGGCGTCACTCCAAGCAGCTTCAAAGCGTTGGCGAGCATCCGGATGCCCTGTGCCTGTTTCTTGGCGGCGCAGTACCGGTTGCCCTTTCTCTGAAGTGCCTTTGCCGCGGTGACCTGCGTTGCCGTGGCATGGGTTTCGAGGGCTTCATCAAATTGGTGGCTGAGATTGGCGCACCGTTCGCTCCGGGTGAGCGGCGCCTTTGCGTCCGATTGTCCAGCAGCGGCAGTGACCAGGCCAAGGCCCAGCAACGCACCCAACAAACTGATCGACAAGCTTGGCATCGGTTTTTCCGTGAACCCGGAGATTTGCGTCGCAGCCGGTAATCTGACCGCCACGGCACCGTTATGCCGCCCTACCTTTTCAGGAGTTTTTCCCAATTGTAGAATTTTGTTTCTGGATTGTGTCTGGTCCGCCCGCCTGATGCGTGTCCTCCAAAAGCGGTCCCGGTTTTGGGAAACGGCACGCATGGAACCAATGAGCTTCAGCACGGCCATAGGTTTCCATGTGGAGAAGGCTGAATTCGTTCTCCCTTGAAAAGCAAGGCACTGGCCAACATATGGCCCGAATTCTATCGTGTGGCTCACCTGCCAAGAATGACTTGGCTGGCAATCGAGACAGGGTACCTCGTGAAATCCGACGCACACATACTGATCGTCGACGACGACAAGGGCATCCGCGACCTGCTTCAGGAATTCTTTCAGAAGCGGGGGCTGCACACTTCGGTTGCCGCCGACGGTACCGAGATGGACGCCGTGCTGCGCCGCGCGCAGGTGGACCTCATCGTGCTCGACGTGATGTTGCCCGGCAAGAGCGGGCTGGAACTGTGCCGAGACCTGCGTGCCCAGTACTCGACGCCGATCATCATGCTGACCGCCGTCACCGAGACCACCGACCGCGTCGTCGGCCTGGAAATGGGCGCCGACGACTATGTGCCCAAGCCCTTCGATCCGCGCGAACTTTTGGCGCGCATCCGCGCCGTGCTGCGGCGCAATGGTGCCGCCGAACCGAAACGCGCCACCGCTAAGCAGATCTACCGTTTCGCCGGCTGGACGATGGACTGTTCGCGGCGCCGGCTGACGGCGCCCGACGATGTCAGGGTCGAGCTGACCATGGCCGAATTCAACCTGCTGCAGACCTTCGTCAAGAGCGCCCAGCGCGTGCTGACCCGCGACCAGCTCATCGAACTCTCCGGCGGCGACAGCGACTATTCCTTCGACCGCAGCATCGACATCCTGGTCAGCCGGCTGCGGCGCAAGATGGAAGATGACCCGAAAACACCGAAACTGATCCTGACGGTGCGCAGCGGCGGCTACCAGTTCCTGCCCGAGACGACCTCCGAATGAAACGTCTCCTGCCGCAGACCTTGCCTGCCTGGGTGCTGCTGATCGTCATTGCCGGCCTTCTGATCAGCCAGGTCGCGACCCTCTATATCGTGTCGCGCGACCGCGCCGTCGCCAACGACGTGGTCGACCTCTACCGGCTCAACGACCGCGCCTTCTCCTTGGTGCAGCTGATGAGCGGCGCCACGCCGGAAGAGCGCAAGGCAACCGCGGCGGGCCTGTTCAACTCGACCTACGCGCTTACCGTCTCGGACACGCCCGCCGTCACCTCCTCGATCGCCGGCGACGACGAACTGGCCGAACTCGAGGATATCCTCGTCGGCCGGCTGTCGAAGTTCGGCGTCACCGATGCGCGCGTGCGGCGCGACCCGGCGACGCGCGAGGCCGACGACGCCAGCACCGTATCCGGCCCCGATATCGGCCAGGTCGAGCGCGACCTTCTGGTGCTCGCTGCCAATTTCGCCCAGAGCGACAAGCTGACGGCCTCCTTGCGCTTCGCCGACGGCCAGTGGCTGAACTTCACGGAGCCGATCACGCCGGTCGGCCCGATCCTGAGCTTCGACAGCCTGCCGCTCTATTCGCTGATCGCCGGCCTGGTGGTGATCATGTCGATCTGGTCGCTGCGCCGGCTGACCGCGCCCTACCGGATGATGGAAACCGCCGTGAACCGGATCGGCAAGGATTTGAAGAGCCCGCCGATCGCCGAGTCGGGCAGCCGCGAGGTGCGGGCCGCCGCCAGGGCCATCAATGCCATGCAGACGAGGTTGCGCGAATATGTCGAGGACCGCGAACATCTTGCCGCGGCACTCGCGCATGATTTGCGCACGCCGATGACGCGCATGCGGCTGCGGCTCGAACTGTTGCGCAAATCGGCGGTTCGTGAGGCGCTGGCGCATGATCTCGCCGATGTCGAGAGCATCGCCAGCTCGGTGATCGACTTCGCCACTTTCGAGGTGAACGAGGAAAAGACCGAGCGCATCGACTTCTGGTCGTTCGTGGAATCGATCGCCGACCCCTATCCGGAGGTCTCGTTCGACAATGACGATACCCGTTCGCGCGGCCTGATCTGCATGGCGAGGCCGGTGGCGCTCAGGCGCTGCGTCACCAATCTGGTGCAGAACGCCGTCACTTACGGCAAGAAGGCACATCTCAGCCTGCACCGCTCGGACGGTACGATCACGCTCACCATCCGCGACGAAGGACCTGGCATACCGCAGGCCCAGATCGATGCCGTGTTCGGCTCCTTCGTGCGGCTCGAACAGTCGCGCAACCGCCAGACCGGCGGCCTTGGGCTGGGCCTCACCATCGCCCGCAACATCGCGCGCGCCGCCGGCGGCGAGATCCGCCTGTCCAACCATCCGGACGGCGGATTGCTGACCGAGCTGCGCCTGCCGCTGGCGACCTGAACCGCTCTACCGTCTCAAGACCGCGCTCAGCACATCCCTGATGCCGATGGCGCCGACGAAGCGGGACTGGTCGTCGAACAGCGCCACCGGTGCCGTCTGCGAACGGTGCATGGCCAGCATCACGGTTTTCAGCGAGGTGCCGGGATTGGCCCAGAACACTTGCGCTGATTCCTCCGACTGGCTCTCGACATCGGCGCAGGAGACCCACACCGCCGGCTTGCCGTCGCGTTCCGCGGCCGCCACCAGGCCGTGATCGTCGATCTTGAAGCGCGTCGTCTTGCGCCGGTCGAGCCACACCCAGCCATTGTCGCCGTGTTCGAGGTCGCGGCGGTCGCGCATGACATTCCAGGCGGTGAGCACCGAGAGCGGGTTCACATTGGCGATGAAGTCGCGGACATAGTCGTTGGCGGGGCGCAGCACGATGTCTTCCGGCGCGCCGGTCTGGACGATGCGCCCGCCCTCCATGATGGTGATGTGGCTGCCGATCTTCAGCGCCTCTTCCAGGTCGTGGCTGACGAAGATGATGGTCTTCTTCAGCTCGGCCTGCAGCTGCAGCAACTCATCCTGCAGCTTGGTGCGGATCAGCGGGTCGAGCGCCGAGAACGGCTCGTCCATCAACAGGATCGGTGCCTCGGTGGCAAACGCCCGCGCTAGACCGACGCGCTGCTGCATGCCGCCCGACAGCTCATGCGCGTATTTCTTCGACCATTGGTCGAGATTGACCAGCTTGAGCTGCTTGTGAACGCGCTCCTTGCGCTCGGCGTCCGGCACGCCGGCAAGTTCGAGACCGAGGCCGACATTTTCCTCCACCGTGCGCCACGGCAGCAGGCCGAACTGCTGGAACACCATCGCCACCTGCTTCTGGCGCAAGCGCCGTAAGGTCGGCTCGTCGCAGGTGACGACGTCGACGATCTTGTCGCCGTCCTTGACCAGCACCTGGCCGCGCGACACCACGTTGAGCCTGTTGACGGCTCGAAGCAGCGTCGACTTGCCGGAGCCCGACAGGCCCATCAGCACCGAAATCTCGCCCTCATGCACGGTCAGGCTGGCGCCGGCGCAGCCCAGCACATTGCCGGTCTTCTCCAGGATTTCGGCGCGCGTGGCGCCCTTGTCGATCATCGCCAGCGAGCCGGCCTGGTCGGCGCCGAAGACGATATCGACGTTCTTGAAATCGACGGCGACGGTCATTTCTTGCCTCCAACGCCAATGCGGGTCATTCGGTCGAGCACGATGGCAAGCACGACGATGGCGAGGCCCGCCTCAAGCCCGAGATCGATGCGGCGCGAGCCGAGCGCGCGGTTGATCTCCGTGCCCAGCCCGCCGGCCCCGATAAGGGCCGCGAACACCACCATCGACAGCGACAGCATGATCGACTGCGTCAGGCCCGCCATGATGGTCGGCAGCGCCGATGGCAGCTCCACCTTCCACAACAGCTGGCTCTTGGTGGCCCCAAACGCCTCGCCGGCCTCGATGATCGACTTCGGCACCGAGACGACGCCCAGATGCGTAAGCCTGACCGCGGTCGGGATGACGAAGATGATGGTGACGATGAGGCCGGGCGCGTTGCCGAGGCCGAACAGGGTCAAGACCGGGATCAGGTAGACGAAGGTCGGCAGCGTCTGCATCAGATCGAGCACCGGCAGCATGATGCGGTAGACCTTCGGCTTGTGCGCCGCCCAGATGCCGAGCGGTACGCCGATGGCCATGGCCATGGCGGCAGCGGCGACGACGAGCACCAGCGTCTGCACGGTCTGTTTCCACAGGTTCTGGTTGATGATGAAGATCAGGCCGAGGAAGACGCCGATGGCGAGTGGCCGCGAGCGCTGCAGCAACCAGGCGATAACGGCGATGACCAACGCCAGCAGCACCGGCGGCACCAACAGCAGGAGGTCGACCAGCCCGTCGAGGATGAAATTCAGGCCGTTGGAGAAAGCCCTGAAGATGGTGTCGAAATTGTCGGTCAGGAACCCGAAAAAGGACTTTCCCCAGGCCCCGATCGGGATCTTGTGATCGATCATGAATTTGGAAATCGGATCCATCTCACCCCTCTTCCACCGGAGCTCTGCCTTCGGCCCCGCGCTGTCGCTACGTCATCTTGTCACAGGATGTGAAAAAGGGCAGCCCTTTGTCAAACGGCTGCCCATCTTCATCCGGTCATGCCGGATGCGAAGTCGGCTCAGCTTCCGAGCGCGGTCTTGACGGCCGCCGCGGCGTCGCCGCCGTCGAACGTGGTCACGCCGGCGATCCATGGCTTGACCGCGTCCGGATTCTTCTTCAGCCAGTCGGTGGCGACGGTCTGGGCGTCAGCGCCCTTGAGGATCGCGTCCATCATCTGGCCTTCCATGTCCAGATTGAACTTCAGGTTGGCGATGAACTTGCCGGCATTCGGGCATTCGGTGGTGTAGCCCTTGCGCACATTGGTGAACACGGTGGCCGCGCCGAAGCCGCTGTCGCCCATGCCGTCAAGATAGGTGATCTTCATGGCGCCCATCACCGGATGCGGCGTCCAGCCGAGGAAGGCGATCCACTCATTGTTCTTCATCGACTGCTCGGCCTGCGTCAGCATGCCGGCCTCGGACGACTCGACGAGTTCGAAGCCGTCGAGCTTGTCGGCAGGATTCTTGATCATGTCGAGGATGATGCGGTTGCCGTCATTGCCGGCTTCGATGCCGTAGATCTTGCCGTTGAACTTGTCCTTGAACTTGCCAAGGTCGGTCAGTGACTTGACGCCGGCGTCGGCGACATAGGTCGGCACGACGATGCCGTAGCCGGCGCCGGTCAGGTTCGTGCTGATGGTCTCGACCGAGCCATCGGCGGTGTAATCCTTGATGTCGTTGGTCATCGAGGGCATCCAGTTGCCGAGGAAGACGTCAAGGTCCTTGTTCTTCAGCGAAGCCATGGTCACCGGCACCGACAGCTGGATCACCTTCGGCTCGTAGCCGAGCGCGGTGAGCAGCACCGAGGCGAGCCCGGTGGTGGCCTGGATGTCGGTCCAGCCGACATCGGAGAGACGCACGGTCTTGCAGCTTGCGGCGTCGCCGGCGAAGGCGGCGCTCGTGGACAACAAAGCCGCCAGCCCGAGGCCGGCGACGAAGGAATTCATACGCGACATAGTTAGTCTCCCATTGTGATTCTTTGGCGAAGCGTCGGTACGGTTTCTCTGCCCGCCTTGTTTCGTCAGCCAAACACCATTCTGGTGTGGATTCAAGCGTTAAGGCAATCACGATCAACGGCGCGGGCTGGCCAATCAGCGACACGACTGACGCTTTTGTCGTTCATGGCTGCTTTTTCGGGGGAATGCGGCTACGGCCCCTCCCCGCGCAGAGGCAACTCGGCTTAAGGTCTGTTTGGATTCAGGTCAGGCCGAGACGAAAATGGTGGGGCCAGAGAACCAGAGCGGAGCGTGTTTTTGGGGTACGTGAGGTCAGTTCTACTGCGACGCAGTAGAACGGGGAAGCGCAGGGGACCGCCATTTGCAGGCCGGCATCACCTGAATATCAACAGACTGTAAAGGGCGGCATGGCCAAGCTCTACTTCAATTACGCAACGATGAATGCCGGCAAGACGACGATGCTCTTGCAGGCCTCGTATAATTATCGCGAGCGCGGCATGACGACGATGCTGTTCGTCGCCGGCCATTACCGCAAGGGCGACAGCGGCCTGATCTCGTCGCGCATCGGGCTGGAGACCGAGGCCGAGATGTTCCGCGACGGCGACGACCTTTACGCCCGCGTCGCCGAGCATCACGACCATACGACGGTTCATTGCGTCTTCGTCGACGAGGCGCAGTTCCTCGAGGAGAAGCAGGTCTGGCAATTGGCCCGCATCGCCGACCGGCTGAACATCCCGGTCATGTGCTATGGCCTGCGCACCGATTTCCAGGGCAAGCTGTTTTCGGGCTCGCGGGCGCTGCTGGCGATCGCCGACGATCTGCGCGAGGTGCGCACCATTTGCCGCTGCGGCCGCAAGGCGACGATGGTGGTGCGCCTCGGCGCCGATGGCAAGGTGGCCCGCCAGGGCGAACAGGTGGCGATCGGCAAAGATGTCTATGTCTCGCTCTGCCGCCGTCACTGGGAAGAGGAAATGGGCCGCGCCGCACCCGACGATTTCATCGGCTTCATGAAATCCTGACCCTGCTTCCCTGCGAACCGCGTCATGCCACCGAGACACGCCGCAGCGGAAACCGCCAGCCCAGCCGGACACCGAGTGTCGCCATGGCGATCAGCGCCATGCCGGCGGCCTGCGCCGGCCCGAGCGGGTGCCCGTAGACCGCCCAGTCGATGATGATGGCGACGACCGGATAGATGAAGGTGATGATGCCGATCACCGGTGTCGTCAGGCGCGGAAAGGCCGAGTTCATCAGCACATAGGCAATGCCGGTGTGCAGCACGCCGATGCTGACCAGCCAGGCCCATGCATGAGCGGGAACAGGCTGGCCTATGCCGGCGAAGGGCGCGAGCATGACGATCCCGATGATCGTCTGGCAGAGCACCGTGACCTCCGCGCGCTGCTGGCCCAGGCCCTTGGCGAGGATCGTCGCCACCGCGTAGAGCAGCGCGGCGACCAGCGTCAGCGCGATGCCCAGCGGCCATGCCGCACCGGCCTGCGTATGCGGGACCACCAGCCCGCTGGCCAGAACGACGCCGAGGAACGCGCCAAGCATCCACAGGATCTGGTCTAGGGAGATGCGCTCCTTGAGGAAGACCACCCCGATGATGACCACGAAGAAGGGCTGCACGTGATAGACGATCGTCGTCGTGGCGATCGACGTCATGGCGAAGCCGGCGAAGAAGGCCGTCCAACTCAGCACCATGCAGGCGCCGGCAAGCGCTGCCAGCGCGAGGCGGGACGGCGACAGCGTCCTGTCCGGCAGATAGCCCCGCAGCAGGCACCATGCGCCGAGGAACACGGCGCCGAACACGCAGCGCCAGAACACGATTGTCACGGGATGAAGCCCCGCTTCCGTGACAAAGGCGCCAACCGTGCCGGCGATCGTCATCGCAAAGGCCAGGCTCGCGGCCGGAAAACGGGAGATCGGCAGGTCCTTCATGGAAGGCTCCTCGAACTGACAAGACCCATCTGGCCAGCAGGATAGCTTTCAAACAAGCGAATAGATTTGGAGCAAGCTATTCGATATGCTGATAGCACCATGGCTGCTCCCCTTGACCTCAATCTTCTGAAAACCTTCGTCGCCGTCGTCGAGAGCGGCAGTCTGTCCAATGCCGCGCCCCGGGTCGGCCGCAGCCAGTCGGCGGTCAGCATGCAGATGCTGCGGCTGGAAGAGATGGTGGGCAACCAGCTTCTGGTGCGCGGACCGAGAACGGTTGCCCCCAACGCCGTCGGCGAGGATTTTCTCATCTATGCGCGCCGGCTGCTGAAGCTGTCGGACGAGGCCTGGGCGAGCGTCACGCGGCCGAAGGAGACGGGCAGCGTGCGCCTTGGCGTGCCGGACGACTACGCCGCCTTCCTTCTGCCACCTGTGCTATCGCGCTTTGCCGAGGACCACCCGCTGGTGACGGTGGAGCTGATCTGCGAACAGTCGACCGCTCTGGTGAAAACCCTGGCGGAAGGACGGCTCGACCTGGCGATCGTCACCCGACTGCCGGACCAGCCGCTCGACGTCATCCGGCTGGAGCGTTTCGTCTGGGTCGCCTCACCAAACCATGTCGCCTGGCAGGCCGATCCCTTGCCTGTCGCCCTGTTCGAGCCCGGTTGCGCCGCCAGGACGAATGTCCTGCAGGCGCTTGGCGATGCCGACCGGTCCTACCGTTGCACCTATTCCAGCGCCTCCCTGCTCGGCCTGATCGCGGTCGTGCAGGCCGGGCTCGCCGTCGCCGGCCTCGCCCAGCGCAGCGTACCGCCATCGCTGCGCATCATCGGCGCCAATGAAGGGCTTCCCGTGCTGCCGGATCTCGAAATCGGCATCCTGCGCAACCCGATGTCGACGACGCCGGCAGTCGATCGGCTGCATGATTTCCTGCGCCGCGATCTCGCACGGCAAGTCTGAGATCATCGTTCCCACACGGGACTAGGTGCCGGCCGGCCCCCCTCTCGCCACAACACAGCGTTTGTTAAGGCCTCGGTCCTATAAGGCCGGCAGCCAGAACTCTCCCGGGTCAGCCATGCTTCGCGCCGTTTCCTCAGCCAGCCTTCTTCTCATTGCCACCTCCATTGCCGCCCATGCGGGCGGCGACCCGGCGCAAGGCAAGCACGTCTTCAACCGCTGCATGGCCTGCCATGAAGCGGCCACCGACCGCGACAAGGTCGGCCCGCATCTCAAGGGTGTCGTCGGCCGCACCGCCGGCACGGCCGAGAGCTTCCTTGGCCATTATTCCGAAGCCATGAAAAGTGCGGGCGCTGCCGGTCTCGTCTGGGACGAGGCAAATCTCACCGAGTATCTCAGGGCCCCCAGGCTCAAGGTTCCCGGCAACAAGATGGCTTTTGGCGGCCTGACCAATGATGACGACATCGCCAATATCATCGCCTATCTGAAGGCAGATCCGAAGCCCTGAGTGCGCGCCGGCGTGGCACGGCCGCATCGATATGCTTGCCTGCAACCGGTTCAATTCCCTGCCGAATTCAGCATTTCCGTGCGTGCCAGGACTGACTGCTTTGCCGGCATGAAAGTTCAATGACAGCTGAACCAGTTCCGACTGACCGGCTAATCACGCCATGACCCCACTTGCATTGTCTTTCAAGGCCTTGGCGGATTCTTTTGTTTTCACACAACCCTTGTCTTCACGTCTTTCAATCCCCGGATGCCCCACATATATTCGCCGCTGTTCGCAACCAGCGACCGGAAGCCGAAGCGGGAGGCCCCTATGGCGACATTGCAGAATTTCGATGCCGAAATTGCCAGGACCAAGCAGGTCGTCCAGGACATGCGCACCAAGATCGAGCAGTCCGGCACCGTGCTCGACACGCTTGCCACTGCTGACAAGAAGATCGGCGACGCCAATTTCGATATCGAAAACGCCCGCATCGAGGATGTGCTGAAGCAGCAGAAGGTGATGGAAGGCAATATCGCCGACCTGATCATCGGCCTGGAGGACGCCACCAACGTCTTCGGCGCCGAGTTCGAAAGCATGAAGAACTACACCGGCTGGGAAAACTTCGTCGGCGTCTTTTCGGCACAGCGCAAGCAGCGCATGCGCACCGACCGCGTCCGCAACATGTCGCTGGCCGGCAATCTGCAGGAACTTCTGGCCAAGTCCGACACCATCGTCGGCATCCTGAAGGCGCAGAAGGAGGTCCTCGACCAGCGCTACAAGACCTCCGAGGCCAGTCTGTCGCAGGTGATCGAGCGCCGCAAGACCACCATGTCGAACCTCGAAGCCGTGCAGAAACGTATTGAGGAGCTCAACCCGATGCTGCTCGACATCGAAAACAAGATCGCCGCCTCGACCAGCCAGAAGGACCGCACCCAGCTTGAGGGCGAACGCTCCAAGCTCGCCACCGAATACAATGAGAAGCAGGCCAAGGAGCAGGAACTGCTGGCCGAAAGCCAGACGCTCGAGCGCTACACCTCGATGTTCCAGACCTTCGTCGATTCGCTCAACAACCAGATCGCCGCGCAGTCGACGCTGATCAACAAGCTGACCATCGATACCGAGCAGCGCATCGTGCTCTACAAGGCGCTGGAAGATTCCTTGAAGACCGCCGCCCAGCAGGACGTCGCCCACAAGATCAACACGCTGGGCAGCCAGGTCGACAACACGGCGGAAGAAACCATGGCCGGCATCGGCGCAGCCTCGCAGAAGCACATTGGCGACCTGCTCGAAATGCATGAGAAGAACATGGTTGCCAGCGCCGACATCCAGCGCCGCAAGAAGCTGGCCGACGATGCCTTTGCCCGCCGCTTCGACGAGGTGCTGAGGAAGCACAATTCGGCCAACTACGTGCAGTCATAATTGCCGCGCGCACCGGTGCGACAATCCCAGGGCTGACAGAATGACCCCCGAAAACGACGCGGCGGCGCGGTATTTCTCGGCAATCACGGCCGCGCTCAGCGGCCTTGAAGTGTTCATGCGCGACGACCGCTCGCCGCTTTACCGGCACGGCATCGTCGCCAAGATCGTTGCCGAATACATCGCCCGGCTCGACAAGTCCTTTGGCTGCTGGCGCAACCGGCTGGGCTTCATGGACACGTTCCGCATTTCGCGCGCCGAAAGCGGCTTCCCGGTCTTCCAGAACCTGCTCGAACTGGAAAACGACCGCCGCCAGGCCGATGCGCGCCTTGCCAACATCCCGCTGGCCGGCGAGCTGCGCGAGGAGATGGCCGACTTCATCCTGCGCCACAAGGAATTCCCCGAGGCGCTGCAGAAGTCGATGGCCGAGCGGCTCTATCTCGAGGACGTCAAGAGCGAGCAGACTTTTGGGCCGTTCACGCTGGCGCAGACGGCCAAGGTGTCGGTCAATCCGAAGACGGCACTGCCCTACTATCTCGTCCATTGGGCGACCTTCGACGGCAGCGCCAACCTGCCGCTGGTCTACATGGTGACGGTAGAGGATTCCTCCGAGAATATGGTCCGCCAGCTCGTCGACCGGAACGGCAAACTCAACGACAAGGTCGACATCCCGCTGCCGGTCGACGGCCTGCTCAATCCCGAGCTTGCCCACCGTTTCGATGATTTCACCGAGAAGAACTCCGCCTACACGCTGTCGCCGACGACCATTGCCGTCAATCTCGACAAGGATTTCGAGCCGCTTCACCCCAAGCAGTTGCGCCGCGTCGTGCTCGGCCCCTTCTATTCCGCGGGCATTACCGACAACAATTCGACGGTGACCGAAGTGCTGGCCAAGGTGCGCAAGCCGGAAAACGCCTGGCTGCTGACCTGGACCATCCAGGAGGTCTATTCCAAGGGCGAGAAGCCCGGCCGCAAGGGGCTGTTTTCCAGCGAGAAGGCGACGCAGGAATTCTTCATCAACACCGACGATTTGGAAGCCGCGCGCCAGGGCGTGTCGAGCTACGAAAACCATGCACTGATCCCGCACGAAGCCTACCAGGCGCTCTACGCCGCCGGCGAAGCACAGAAGATCTTTGGCGGCTATAAGGTCCACATCCTGTCCAACGGGCAGGTCATTTCAGACGTCTGACCGTAACACCACGGAGCACACTTCATGGACACCGGCCTGACCACCATCCCGGAAGCGGCGATCGAGAAGCACCGCGCCACCGCGCAGAGCTTCATCACCCGCATCGTCGTGCTTGAGGATCCGTCGCGCGAATCCGGCACGGCACTGGCCGGCACCAACCGCCGCTTCGTCTCCACTGTCTCGGTCGGCTCGGTCCGCCGCACGCGCGAGGTCGAACTGTCGAAGACCGTCGGCGCCGTCCATCCCGACGACCAGTTGCTGACCATCCCGCAGCACACGCTTCTGTTTCGTGCCCGGCGCGGCACGGCGATCGCGCTCGCTGTATCGGATGTCTTCGCCGAAGGCTCCGACCTCGAAAGCCTGCAGGCGAAGAACGTCCGCGCGCCGCTCGAGGGCGACGAGGCATCGACCTTCAAGAAGCTTCTTTCGGCCTCTGCCTACATCTCGGCCTTCAGCCTGGCGTCCTATCTGTTCCAGCTGATCGACAGCGACGGCGAGGCGCCCAACGACATCCCCGAACCCGACTTCCTTTTCGACACGCCGCAGGATGCGGTGAAGTCGATCCTCGCCGGCCTCGACAAGGCGATAGCGGGTTCGAAGGACGATGCCGACCTGATGACCAGGGCACGCGCCTTCGCCCGCGTCGCCATTGACGGGCTGCTGGCCAGAAAAGGCCGCTTCGACGGCATCGGCCCGTTCGAGAACGCCCATATCCGTATCGATGCCGACGATTTCACCCTCGACGGCTTCGACGTCGCGCCAGGCAAGCGCTCCAAGCCGCTGGTGATGACCTTCAAGAAGCCGGAAGAGGTCGTCGGCAACCACATTGCCAAATACCAGTCGGTCAAATTAGCCAAGATGCTGATGGCCTATGATTTCGAGCGCGAGCTGAACCCGTTCGTCGAACTCGGCGGCTTCCTGTTCACTTTCATCGGCGACGGCGCACCCGGCACCGGCAAGACGACTTTGATCCAGATGATCGCCGGCCTCGTCAACGGCTACTGCCAGGTCGCCGGCTATCCCTTCGCCTATGAGAATTTCGGCGTCGACCAGATCTCGTCCTATCAGGGCAAGTCAGGCCAGAACTGCCGCCAGTTCATCAACAATGTCTTGAACCCGCGCGTCATCGGCTTCGGCACCATCGACGATATCGACCAGGTGGCGGCACGTCGCTCCGACGACCGCGCCTCGGCCGGCCAGCAGGAAATCACCGGCGTCCTGATGGACGCTTTCGCCGGCGCGTCAACCGTTGTGCGCGGCAACTGCTCATTCGGCATGTTTTCCAACTATCCCGAAAATGTCGACGATGCGCTGCGCCAGCGCGCCGGCGCCCGCTGGCTGGTCGACGGCCCGCAGACCCGCGACGACTATATCGACATCTTCGTGCTGCTGGCCGGCAAGAACCACGAGATCCCTCTGGGCAAGCACGAACTCTACGCCGCGCAAGAAATCAAGCGTGCTGTCGAGGAAGCCTATGAGGAGCACGAGAAACCGCAGGAAGACGGCCTGATCAAGGTCTATGAGCGCTATATGAAGGAGAACGGCTCGCCCAAGACCATGGCCGACATCGGCACCTACCTGCACCTGATCAAGGACGCCGAGCCCCGGTTCACCGGCCGCGCCATCAAGAACGTCACCGACGCCATCAAGATGCGCGCCATGGACATCGAGCTTCCCGACGACTGGTTCGAAAAGCCGGAAGCGTTCATGCACAAGGACTACGACGAGAAGAAAGCCATGATCGAGGAACTGCGCGGTCCGTTCTCGATGGATATGGTCATGCAGGAGATCAACCGCTACGCCGATTCCGAGTTCCGCTACTCCGACAAATCCGACGACGCCGCCGTGGAAAAACTGCTGCGCGACGCGCGGCTGCGCGAGCGGGCGGCACGCGAGATGGAGGAGATGAAGAAGAAGGGGTCGTGGTGATCTTTTCCTTCTCCCCGTTTACGGGGAGAAGGTGCCCGAAGGGCGGATGAGGGGCAGCGCCATGCGTGGAAGAAATGAGCCAAAGGTTGTGAGAGCCCGCGAGTTGCGGAGAGTTGAGAACGATGCCGAGGAAAGGCTTTGGCATGAATTGCGCGGACGACGATTGAATGGCCACAAGTTTGTTCGGCAGCTGTCGATCGGCCCCTATTTCGCGGACTTCGCCTGCCGCGAAGCCAATCTGGTTGTCGAAGTCGACGGCAGCCAGCATGCCAGTCGATCCCACGATCGATACAGGGATGAGACCATGAACAGGAACGGCTGGTCGGTTCTGAGGGTTTGGCACGCTGATGTTTTGGCCAACCTTTCGAGCGTGCTGGATACGATTGTTGCGGCCTTGGACGGGCGGCTCGACCGGAAAATGATTGCTGTCGACGCGAAGTTTTTGCCCGCTTCAACGTCGGGTGAAAAATGATGAGCGTTTGCGCTGCCCCTCATCCGCCCTTCGGGCACCTTCTCCCCGTGAACGGGGAGAAGGAAAGATGAGCGCCAAAAAACCCGACCTCTTGCGCGACAACGAGCTCATCTACGGTCGATTGCTCATCGTCGACGAGCCGCATCTCATCCAGCGTTACAACAAGGCGCTGGCCGCGTTCGGCCTGCCGCCCACCAGGCTGAAGGGCTTCCAGATCGACCGCACCGGCTTCTCGCCCGAGATCGCCGACGAATGCGGCGACCCCGACTATCTCGATCCCAACGAGGTCAATCGCCGTTTCATCATCCTGACGCCGTCGCAGATCGACCTGCCGGTGGTGCACACGGCCTTCTCCAACACGTCGCAACTGATGTTCGAGTTCATGTCCAAGAACCAGCGCGCCATCGACGCGCTGACCATCAAGGATGTCATCTATGGCGAGATCGAGGATTCCATTCCCAAGGTCAACGATATCGAGGACCTGCTGTCGATCAGCCAGGTCGAGTTCAAGGTGCTGTCGGCCGAGGACGTGCTGGGCAAGGCCGCTGAACTCGGCAAGCTCGTCGACCGGCTGAGGCAGGAGCCCGATGCCTGGCGCGACAATACCATGCTGACGCGTATGGTGGAGTTGGCGAAAATCTGCGGCGACATCAGAGAGAACGCACTGGTGCCCGACCAGGTGATCTTCCGCCACAATGCCTACTGGACCAGCCATTTCGGCGGGCTCTACGTGTTCGTCGATCCCGACATGACGACGGTGATCAGCGATCCTGCCGCGCCGGGGTTCCGCCGCTCGCGGCCGTGGCAGGTGAGCTATCTCTCCATCAAGGACGCCGACAAGGTCTTCAAGTTCCTGGCCAGCACCGGCCGCATCGAACTGCCGCGCGCCTCCTGGATAGAAGCGTCTGGCTATCTCGAGCACCGCGCCGAGATGGTGGTGCGCGCGCTGATCCGTGACGCCGAGCCAAACCGCAATCTGACCGATGTCGACAAGGTCTGGCTGCAGACCTGGATCCAGAGCCATGCCGACCTGATCACCAAGGACGGCAATTTCCCGTTCCTCAACGCCGCCAAGCGCGAGATCGCCCAGCTTGGCCATCTCAAGATCGAGGATGTGTTCCCGCAGCAGCGCTTCCTCGTGGTCCGCGCCAAGCCGGACCATCCCGACGCCTGGCTGACCAACCGGCTGATCTCGGATTTCGTGCCGACCGACTTCGTCTCGCGCTACATCTTCAACAAGCAGGGCTTCTACAAGGACTATGACGGCTTCAGCGACGCCTGGAGATCGCACGTTGTGGACGTTCTGAAAACCACATATTTGAAGGACAAGGTGGCGTTTCGCACACGCCTCTACGGCCTGACTGACTAGAACGAAATGAGCCGAAATTTCGTTCTAACTTGTTGTTTTAGCACATGATGTTATCCAAAAAGTCTGCAACTTTTTGGCATCATGCTTTGAGGGGGTGACACAGCCATGCTCGATCCGATCGTGAACTTCTTGTCCAGGATTTTTCAATGGATCGGCCGCGGCATCGGCCTTCTGATCGGCGCCATCCTGTGGCCTTTCCTGTGGGCCGGCCGCTGGTACACGCAGCGCGGCTGGATCCTCAAGGCCGTGGTTGGCCTAGCCCTGCTGGTGCTGATCGGCCTCTACGCCAATTTCTTCTATGCCACGCAGTGGTGGAACAATTTCAACCCGAACTATCCAGACAGCTACACGTTCGAGAAGCGCAATGTTTCCGCCGGCGAGCAGGTGGCCGCGGGCACCGGCACCGACACGGCAAAGACCTGCGGCAACTCCGGTATTGCCCAGATCGCGGCGGACCTGACCGACTTCAACGTCAACCAGAATGCCTGGATCTCGTCGATGATCCTCTACAAGCTCGGCCTGTTCGGCATCGACTGGGACAACACGCCGTGGATGGACAACAAGGCTTCGTTCCAGCGTGGCATCAACCAGGCGGTGCGGCGCACGGCGACCGAACTCGCCGACAATCTCGGCCGTGTGCGCACGACCTCGCAGATCGATGCCGACCTGCAGGATGCGCGCGGCAATCTGCAGTTCGACGAATACACCTGGTATTTCGGCGTGAGCCCGTTCGGCCCGAAGACGCCGACCCCGAGCTATTATCGCGACGCGGTGCGCAAGCTGCGTTCGTTCAATGCCCGCCTTGCCACCTGCCAGGCCACTTTCGATGCCCGCGCCGATAATCTGAAGCAGTATATCGACCGCATCGCATCAGACATCGGCTCGACCTCCGCCATCCTCAAGGAGCGTGCCGAGAACCATAACAATGGCTGGTTCGACACCCGCGCGGACGACCGCTACTGGTTCGCCTATGGCCAGCTCTATGCCTATTACGGCCTGATGAAGGGCGCCCAGGCCGATTTCGAGGACGTCATCAAGGAAAAGCACCTGCAGAGCCTGTGGGACACGATGGACGCACAATTCGTCTCGGCGCTGCGCATCCAGCCCTTCATCATCGCCAATGGCCGTGAGGATGGCTGGCTGCTGCCGACGCACCTGACGACGATGGGCTTCTACATCCTGCGCGTGCGCTCCAACATGGTCGAGATCAGCAACGTGCTGACGCAGTAGCGTTCGCCAGTCGCAATGCATGTCGCCCAAAAGTGGTCCCGGTTTTGGGAGAACGACATGCATAGGAACAAAAGGCTAAAGCGCGATGCGCTTTAGAGCAATTCCAGGAAATGTGTGAGCGGTTTTTCCGTCCGGAATTGCGTTAAAACAAAAACCCGGGCGATGGCGAATTTGCGCCGTCGCCTCTGTCGCATTCCGTGCATTGTGCGGCTGTTTTGAGACGGCGGAAGCGCCGCCGCTCTGGCTTCTATACGGCGCGGCAAGCGGAGCCAAAAAGAACCGAGGACAGGTCGGTCGGCCGCACAGGAATTTTCTCTATAGGAAACATAGTTGCATGGAAGTTGACGCCACGGCAGCGACAGGGTTAAAACATGCCCGCGCGCCCGGTTCCAACCTGCTTGCGATAGAGATCAACCCCGTCCCCTCCACCGTTCAATCCAGAGGAAAGCCGTCATGGCCGAAGTGAAGTCCGACATCGAGATCGCGCGCGCCGCCAAGAAAAAGCAGATCCAGGAGATCGGCCAGAAGATCGGCATCCCGACCGAGCATCTGCTGCCCTACGGCCACGACAAGGCCAAGATCTCAGCCGAATTCATCAAATCGGTGAAGGGCAACAAGGATGGCAGGCTGATCCTGGTCACCGCCATCAACCCTACGCCTGCCGGCGAAGGCAAGACCACCACCACGGTCGGCCTCGGCGATGGCCTCAACCGCATCGGCAAAAAGGCGATCGTCTGCATCCGCGAAGCCTCGCTCGGCCCGAATTTCGGCGTCAAGGGCGGTGCCGCCGGCGGCGGCTATGCGCAGGTCGTGCCGATGGAGGACATGAACCTCCACTTCACCGGCGACTTCCACGCCATCACCACCGCCCACAATCTGCTCTCAGCGCTGATCGACAACCACATCTACTGGGGCAATGATCTCGGCATCGACACACGCCGCGTGGTGTGGCGCCGCGTCATGGACATGAACGACCGGGCGCTGCGCGAAATCATCTGCTCGCTCGGCGGCGTCGCCAACGGGTTCCCGCGCGAGGCCGGCTTCGACATCACCGTCGCCTCGGAAGTCATGGCGATCCTGTGCCTTGCCACCGACCTGAAGGATCTGGAAAAGCGCCTCGGCGACATCATCGTCGCCTACCGCCGCGACAAGTCGCCGGTCTATGCCCGCGACCTCAAGGCCGACGGCGCCATGGCCGTGCTTCTGAAGGACGCCATGCAGCCGAACCTGGTGCAGACGCTGGAGAACAACCCGGCCTTCGTCCATGGCGGCCCGTTCGCCAACATCGCGCATGGCTGCAACTCGGTCGTCGCCACCACCACGGCGCTGAAGCTCGCCGACTATGTCGTCACCGAAGCCGGCTTCGGCGCCGACCTCGGTGCTGAAAAATTCTTCGACATCAAGTGCCGCAAGGCGGGCCTGAAGCCAGCGGCGGCCGTCATCGTCGCCACCGTGCGCGCCATGAAGATGAATGGCGGCGTCAAGAAGGAGGACCTCGGCAAGGAGAACATCGAGGCGGTGAAGAAGGGCTGCGCCAATCTCGGCCGCCACATCGAGAATATCAGGCAGTTCGGCGTGCCCGCGGTGGTTGCCATCAACCATTTCTATTCCGACACCGACGCCGAAATCCAGGCGATGAAGGACTATGTCGCCTCCATGGGTGAAGAGGCGGTGCTGTGCAAGCACTGGGCCAAGGGCTCGGCCGGCATCGAGGAACTCGCCAACAAGGTGGTGGCGCTGGCCGAATCCGGCGCCTCGCAATTCGCGCCGCTCTATCCCGACGCCATGCCGCTGTTCGAGAAGATCAACACCATCGTCCAGCGCATCTATCGCGGCTCGGAAGCGATCGCCGACAAGTCGGTGCGCGACCAGTTGCACGCCTGGGAGCAGGCCGGCTACGGCAACCTCCCGGTCTGCATGGCCAAGACCCAGTACTCCTTCTCGACCGACCCGAACCTGCGCGGCGCGCCGACCGGCCACACCGTGCCGGTGCGCGAGGTCAGGCTTTCGGCAGGCGCCGGCTTCGTCGTCATCATCTGCGGCGAGGTCATGACCATGCCCGGCCTGCCCAAGGCGCCGTCCTCGGAAAAGATCTTCCTCAACGAGGCCGGCCAGATCGAAGGCCTGTTCTAGAATCTTTCAAATCCTGAACGGCAAAGGGCGCCGCAGCGATGCGGCGCCCTTTCTGTTTGCGGATATCCTACGCCGCGTTGCGCGCCAGCGCCCGCTGGTTGCAGGCGTAGATCGTGTCGCGTTCCGGCAGGGCGCCGGTCTTCAGGCACTCGACCCATTCGGCGGTCTTAAGCACGGCCGCGAAGCGCGACTGCAGGATGATCGTGACGACGCGGTGGATCTCTTCGGCCGAGGCATAGCCGGCGCTGTTGGCATAGGGCACCGAGCCGGTCGCATCCGACAGGAACTCGACGGCAAAGCCCATATGCACGGCATGGATGATGGTCGACAGGTCGCAATTATGCGTCATGTAGCCGACCACCGTGAGCGTATCGATGGCATTGGCGCGCAGCCACGCCTCGAGGTCGGTGCCGGCAAACGCCGAGGGCAGCGTCTTCTCGACATAGTGGTCGCGGCCGCGCTTGGCGATTTCGGGATGCAATTCGCCGCCATGGCTGCCCTTGGCGAAGATCGGCGAGGTCTCGGGCGCCATCTGCTTGATAACAACCACCTTGATGCCGGCAGCCGCGGCGGCATCCATGGCGCGCGCCACATTGACGACGCTGTCGCGGAACGGCGGATGCTGGATGGCCAGATTGCCGCCGTCATAGTCGTTCTGGACGTCGACGACGATGAGCGCGCGGCGCGGCGTGGTGTTGGCTCTGTCAGACATGGTGTTTCCCTTTCCGGCTTGAATGCGATGGGCGGAAAATAGGCGGCTTCGTGATTGATCAAAAGTGGCCCGATTGACATCATTCGAAAGAATTGGGACAATCCAGCCTCCCAACCGGAAACGCCCATGACCGCCCCGATCATCGCCGTTCTCGCCTTCGACGGCATCAGCCCGTTTCACCTTTCCGTGCCTTGCCTGGTGTTCGGCGCCGACCGGACCAGGCTCGGCCTGCCGCGCTTCGACTTCCGTGTCTGCGGGGTCGAGCAAGGCATGATCCGGACCGATGCCGGGCTGAGCATTCTTGTCCCGCACGATCTGTCCGTGCTCGACGATGCCGACATCATCATCGTCCCGAGCTGGAAGGATCTCGAAGCCCCGCTGGCCAGGCCGCTCAACGAAGCGCTCGGCCGCGCGCACCGGCGCGGGGCGCTGATTGTCGGCCTGTGCCTCGGCACCTTTGCCATTGCCGCCGCCGGCCTGCTTTCAGGCCGGAAGGCAACCACGCATTGGGCCTATACGGACCAGTTGCAGGCGCTGCACCCCGATATCTCGGTCGACGCCGATGTGCTTTATGTCGATGACGGCGACATCGTCACCTCCGCCGGCGTCGCCGCCGGCCTGGATTGCTGCCTGCATATCGTGCGCGCCCGCTATGGCGCGGAAGCGGCACTGCGGCTCGCCCGGCACGTTGTGCTCTCACCGCATCGGCAGGGCGGGCAGGCGCAGTTCATCGAACGCCCCGTGGCAAAAAGCGCGAACACCGACCGCTTCACACAGGCGCTCGACGCGGTGCGCGCGACACTCGGCGAGGCGCACAGCCTCGACAGCGTCGCCGAGGCCGCCGGCCTGACGCGGCGCACCTTCACCCGCCGCTTCCAGAAATCGATCGGCACCAGTTTTGGCGACTGGCTGACCAGCCAGCGCATCGAACTGGCGCAGCGCCTGCTGGAAGCGACGGAGAAATCGATGGACATCGTGGCCTTCGAGGCCGGCTTCGGCAGCGCCACCTCGCTGCGCCAGCATTTCGCCGCGAGGCTGAGGACATCGCCGGCGCAGTATCGGCGGGAATTCACCCGGCGGGTCGATCGGGACGAACGGGTGGCGCAGGCCCTGTCATCTTGAACTCGAGCGGCAAAGGGCGCCGCGCGGCGCCCTTTGCATTTCCAGTCTCTGTGGTCAGGCGACGTCTTCCGGCGATGGTGCGCGTTTGCGGCCAGTGATCATGGCGCGAACCAGATTCTCGCTATGGCGCCGGCTGGCCAGCAGCACGCCGCCAACATGCAGCCCGATCAGCACCAGGATGCCATTGCCCAGGATCTTGTGCGTGTCCTCGACCCAGGCCACGCCCCACCAGGCATCGGTGGTCTGCATCCAGCCGGTCAGCGCAATTCCAGCCACGCAAGCCAGAAGTGCCAGAACCATGGCGCCGCCGGCAGGGTTATGGCCGAGATAGCGCCTCTCATCGCCCTGCGCCACATCGGCGAGATAAGCGCTCACCGCGCGCGGCCCACGCACGAACTGACGGAAGCGCGTGTATCCAGATCCGACCAGGCCGGCGATTAGCCGTGAGGCTATCAGCACGCCCGCGCAATAGCCGGCCAGTTCATGCACCTTCATGATTTCGCCGGAAGAAAGCCACGCCACCGCAACGCACAGGACCAGCGACCAGTGAAAGAGGCGGACGTAAGGGCTCCAGACCTTGACCAATTGTTCTCGTGTCGAAACGGTGGCGTTCATGGCGATCAACCGTCGTCGGAATCGGCGCCGACCGACTCGAGCGTCTTGGGATTGAACACGGCTTCCAGCTTCTTGCCGCTGGCGTCGAGTGCCTTGGCTTCATAGCAGCCGTTTTCCGTCTTGATGCTGCGGACCTTCCAGCCCTCGCTTTCGAGCTTCTTCTGCAGCGCCTCGCGCGGCTGCCACTGGTCGGTCGGCACATCGCATCTGTCTGCGGCAAAGGCTGGTCCGGCAACGGCCATCACCAGCGCGGTCAGGATCAAGGTCTTCATCTTGTTTTCTCCATCGGCCAATTCCGATGTTGCGGACCTTGGCTGTGGAACCTGACAGCCACCTGAACGCCCCTCGCCTCGTCCAAAAGCGGCGATTGGCTTTCGTTCAGCTTCCTGTCAGCCTTGTGCGGCATGAAGTCGGCGTGTCGCCGCGAACACGGAGCTAAGGTGCGCGTCCTGCTGATCGAAGACGACCCCGTGCTGGGCGAGGCGGTGCGCGATCACGTCGCCGCCGACGGCCATGCCGTGGACTGGAGCACGACGCTTGGCGAGGCGGGCGATCACCTCCATGTCGTCTCCTATGAACTCGTCCTGCTCGACCTGCATCTGCCTGATGGCAAGGGCCTCGAATTCCTGAAAACGCTGCGTCGCGAAGGCACCGACACGCCAGTCATCATCCTGACCGCGCGCGACCAGCTCTCCAACCGCATAAAGGGGCTGAATTCCGGGGCGGACGACTATCTGGTCAAGCCGTTCGACCTCGGAGAACTATCCGCGCGCCTTGCCGCGGTCGCGCGCCGCTATGCAGGAAACCCCAATCCCTTGATCCGGCTGGGGCCGGTCGAAATCGACCAGGCCGCGCGCCGTGTTGCCGTCGACGGCGTGGAGGCCATGCTGACGTCCCGCGAATGGGCGGTTCTGGAACAGTTCTTGCGCCGGCCCGGCACGACCGTCGGCAAAAATCAGATCGAGGATGCGCTCTACGCCTTCGGCGCGGAGATCGAAAGCAACACCGTCGAAGTCTATGTCAGTCGCCTGCGCAAGAAGATCGGGCGTCAGACGATCATGACCGTAAGGGGGCTGGGCTACCGCCTGGCATCTTCATGAAGGTCCTCAACAGCCTTGCCGGTCGCCTCGTGGCCTCGCTGATTCTGGTCACGGTCGCCCTTGGCCTGGTCGCCGCGGGCGCGGGAAGCATCACCCTGCATCGTGAAATCAACGAGGCCATGGACAGTTCCATGCAGGAAGCGGCGCGCCGGCTGCTGCCACTGGTCATCGATGATCTATTCGGACGCGAGGCGTCGCAATCGCCGCGCAGGCTGGCAGCGGGCGTTTCGGACGATGACGGCGGCCGCCTGATCTTCCAGGTGCGAGACGCCGGCGGCCGCGTTCTCTTGCACTCCTATGATGCTCCTGCGGAGCCGCTCACGGTTGGACTGGCGCGCGGATTCTCGGAGAGAGCCGGCTGGCGCATTTACACCGAGCCGGCGGTCAGCGGCACGGTTTTCATCCAGGTCGCCGAGCTCGATTCACGACGCAATGAGGAGACGCTCGAAGCCGCCACTGGCTTCCTGATACCGATGGTCATCCTCATCCCGTTGAGCGCGCTTGTCGCCTGGCTGACCCTGGCGCGTTTCCTGAGGCCGATTTCGACACTGCGCGGCGAGATCAGCGCCCGTCATGGTGACAACCTCGCTCCGATCCGCACCGAGGACCTGCCCTCGGAGCTTGCCGCCATTGCCAAGTCGGTCAACAGCCTGATGCGGCGCCTCAACATGGCACTCGACGCCGAAAGAGAGTTCACCGCCAACGCCGCGCATGAATTGCGCACGCCGATCGCCGGCGCGCTGGCCCAGACGGAGCGGCTGATTGCCGAAGCTCCCGACGAGACCTCGCGAAAACGCCCACGCCAGATCAAGCGGGCCCTGTCCGACCTCGCCGACCTGTCGGAAAAGCTGATGCAGTTGGCGCGCGCCGATGCCGGAGTAGCGGTCGCCGGCAAGCCAGTCGATCTTGCCGCGGTCGCGGCACTGGTGGTCGAAGACTTCGAGCAGCGCGGCCAGAACAAGGGCCGCCTTCGCCTTGAAACGCCGAAGGCCAAGGCATACGCCGCGATCGACACCGATGCGCTGGCCGTCATCCTGCGCAACCTCATCGAGAATGCCTTGCGGCATGGCGCCGAAGGCGGCGAGGTTGTCGTGCGCATCGACGAGGACGCCCGGCTCAGTGTGATCAACCAAGGCCCGGTGGTTCCGACCCCAGAGAGCTTGATCCAACGGTTCGAACGCGGCGCGACGCGCGCCGAGGGGTCTGGCCTCGGATTGGCGATCGTCAACAAAATCCTGCAACAGATCGACGCGACGCTGGTCCTGAACTCGCCAGCATCCGGCCGGCAGGATGGTTTTGAAGCAACGATCCGCTTTCCCACGGCGTAACGTCAACAGCGCTTGACGGCCCGCGCCGGATTGCCAACCACCGTGGTGTTCGCCGGCACGTCGCGCGTCACAACCGCGCCGGCGCCGACGATGGCGCCGGCGCCGATGCCGACGCCGCCAAGGATGACCGCGCTGCCGCCGATCCAGGCATAGGCGCCGATCTCGACCGGCCTGGCGATCTCCAGCCCCGCTTGCCGGCCCATGGCCTCCTTGTGGTGTTCGGCGCAATAGATCTGCACATTGGGGCCAAGCAGCGTTCCCTTGCCGGTGCGCACGGCTGCCGTGTCGAGAATGGTGCAGCCGGCGTTGAGGAAGACGCCATCGCCGAGAAAAATGTTGAAGCCGTAGGCGCAGTGGAACGGCGCCTCGATGCGGGCGCCCTCGCCCCTGCCGCCAAGCAATGCCTTCAGGCCCGGCCCGAGATTGCCGCGCTGCCTTGGCGACAGGCAATTGTGCTCGAACACCGCGTCGCGCGCGAGGGCACGCAGCGCCTCCAGCTCGTCATCGAGGCAAGAGTACCATTCGCCGGCCGCCATCTTGGCGCGTTCACTTCCAGCCATGGCGGGGTCTCCGATTGACGTCGTTGCAAAGCATGGTTGCGGCCAGCAGAAAAGCGCCAATCCAAGTACTGGTCAAATATCCGACCTATGGTAGCCTGCCGTCCCAAGGCCGTCCTGGCCCCGTGATCGAGGGGGATCAACATGCTCTATCTTCTTGCACTTCTGATCGGCGTGATTGCCGGCCTGCGCGCCATGACCGCGCCGGCCGCGGTCGCCTGGGGCGCGTATCTGGGCTGGCTGCCGGTTGCCGGCACATGGGCAAGCTTCATGAGCCATTGGGCCGCCGTCGGTATCTTCACGATCCTCGCCGTCGTCGAGCTCGTCACCGACCAGCTGCCGTCCACGCCGAGCCGTAAGGTGCCGCAGCAGTTCGGCGCCCGCATCATCATGGGCGCCTTCACCGGCGCGGCGATCGGCGCGACCGGTGGCGCCACCATCGGCGGCCTGATCGCCGGCGCCATCGGCGCGGTCATCGGCACTTATGGCGGCGCCGAAGCGCGCGGCCGGCTGGCGGCCGCTTTCGGCAAGGATCAGCCCGCCGCCTTCATCGAGGACGCGGTGGCGATCATCGGCGGCCTGCTGATCGTGGCGGCGGTGGCATGACGGCAAGAACTTTCGACGCCATCATCATTGGCGCCGGCCAGGCCGGCACACCGCTCGCCGGCAGGCTGAACGCAGCCGGCATGAGCGTGGCGCTGATCGAGCGCAAGCTGGTCGGCGGCACCTGCGTCAACACCGGCTGCATCCCGACCAAGACGATGGTGGCGAGCGCCTATGCCGCGCATCTGGCGCGCCGCGCCGCCGACTATGGCGTGACGGTCAATGGCCCTGTCGGCGTCGACTACAAGGCGATCAAGGCGCGCAAGGACAAGGTTTCGGGCGCCTCCCGCACCGGGCTGGAAAGCTGGATCGCCGGCATGGACAAATGCACGCTCTATCGCGGCCATGCGCGCTTCGAATCCGCCAATACGGTGCGCGTCGGCGACGACCTTCTGACCGCCGACAAGATCTTCCTCAACACCGGCGGCCGTGCTTCCGTGCCCGATTTGCCCGGCATCCACGACATCGACTATCTGACCAATTCCTCGATGATGGATCTCGAGGTCCTGCCGCGCCATCTGGTCGTCGTCGGCGGCAGCTACATTTCGCTCGAATTCGCGCAGATGTTCCGCCGTTTCGGCTCGGACGTCACCGTCATCGAGAAGAGCCCGCGCCTGACCGGCCGCGAGGACGAGGACGTCTCGGCCACCATCCTGTCCATCCTCGAAAACGAAGGCATTACGGTCCATGTCGGCGCCGACGACATCGGCTTCGCCAAACAGGGCGGCGATATCGCCGTGACCTTCTCGGCCGGCAAGCCGCCCGCCGTCGGTTCTCACGTGCTGCTGGCGCTCGGACGAACGCTCAACACCGACGATCTCGGCCTCGACAGAGCCGGCGTCGCCGTCGACAAGCGTGGTGCCGTTATCGTGGACGACCGGCTGCGCACCAGCGTCCCCGGCATCTGGGCGATGGGCGACTGCAACGGCAAGGGCGCCTTCACCCACACCTCCTACAATGACTACGAGATCGTCGCCGCCAACCTGCTCGACGATGATCCGCGCAAAGTCAGCGACCGCATCGAGGCCTATGCGCTTTACATCGACCCGCCGCTCGGCCGCTGCGGCATGACCGAGGCGGCGGTGAAGAAATCCGGACGCCGCGCGCTGGTCGGCCAGCGGCCGATGACCCGCGTCGGCCGCGCCGTCGAAAAGGGCGAGACGCAGGGCTTCATGAAGATCCTGGTCGATGCCGACACCAGGGAAATCCTCGGCTGTTCGGTGCTTGGCCCCGGCGGCGACGAGGCGGTGCATTGCGTGCTCGATCTGATGTACGCCAAGGCACCGATCGACACGCTGGCGCGCGCGACGCACATCCACCCCACTGTCTCGGAACTGCTGCCCACCATTGCCCAGGAGCTGAGGCCGCTGGCCTGACGGCACCTCAAGCTCACGACATTCTGCATTGGTGCATTGCAGCAATGTGCATTGCGCATAGCTCAATTCCTGGCGCAATCTCTGAATTGAACCGATTCAGTCTGGACGCTCCATGCCTTTGCCGATCCTTGCGCTTGCCATTGCGTCCTTCTGCATCGGCGCCACCGAATTCGTCATCATGGGCCTGCTGCCGGAGGTCGCCGCCGACCTTCGCGTGTCGATCCCTTCGGCCGGCCTGCTGGTCACCGGCTATGCGCTTGGCGTCGTCTTCGGCGCCCCGATCGTCGCCATGGCCACCGCGCATCTGCCGCGCAAGCCGGTGCTGGTGGGGCTGGCTGCGTCGTTCGTCGTCGGCAATCTGTTCTGCGCCATCGCGCCTGACTACTGGGCGCTGATGGCGGCGCGTGTCTTCACCGCCTTTGGCCACGGCGCTTTCTTCGGCATCGGCTCGGTCGTTGCCGCCAGCCTGGTGCCGCGCAACAAACGCGCCAGCGCCATGGCGCTGATGTTTGCCGGCCTGACGCTTTCCAACATTCTGGGCGTTCCCGCCGGCACAGCCCTTGGCGAAGCTTTCGGTTGGCGCTCCACATTCATCGCCGTGGTCGGCATAGGCCTGATCTCTGTCGCGGCCATCGCCTGGCTCGTGCCGTCGGATGTCGCTGAACCAAGCGGCGGCGGCCTGCGCGGCGAGTTGCGGGTGCTGGGCCGACTGCAGGTCTGGCTGGCGATGCTGATCGCCTCGCTGGCCTCGGCCAGCCTGTTTGCCGTTTTCACCTATATAAAGCCCTACCTGACCGACGTGTCCGGATTGTCGACCTCTGCGGTCACCTGGGTGCTCCTGTTGTTCGGCGCCGGCATGACCATCGGCAACATCATCGGCGGGCGGCTCGCCGACTGGAAGCTGATGCCGACGGTCATCGGCACGCTGCTGTTGATGGCGGTGCTGTTCGTCGGCTTCATGCAGTTCGGCGCCATTGCCAGTGTCGCCATCGGCATCGTCTTCCTTTGGGGCCTGCTCATCTTCGTCGTCGTGCCGCCGCTGCAGATCCGCGTCGTCGAGGCGGCCGCGGAAGGGCCAAACCTCGCCGCCACGCTGAACCAGGGCGCCTTCAATGTCGGCAATGCCAGCGGCGCCTGGATCGGCGGCGTGGCCCTCTCGGCCGGCGTGTCCTACGCCCACCTGCCCCTGGTCGGCGCGGTGCTCGCCTTGCTGGCGGTCACCGTCGCGGTGCTGTCGCAAGCGCTTGACCGGCGCGCGCCTGTCCCGCTCCAGGCTGCCGCGGAATAGGCGTCCATTCGCCAGAGGGGCGGAAATCTTGCGCCCATAGCGCGGCAGGCTGGACCAATCGACAGCGATCCCTCAAATGGGCATGTCTCTCGCTCTAGTGGAGGAAGTCATGCAGAAATCGATCGAACGCATCGCCGGTGACAGCGAGGGCGTTTCCTACGAATTCCCGGTGTTTCGCTTCACAGGTAGCGACAAGGCGGCGCCCTCGGCCTATCTGCAGGCCGCCCTCCATGCCGGCGAGTTGCCGGGCGTCGTCGCCATCGACGCGCTGATGCCAGAGCTGAACAAGGCCGCTGCCGAAGGCCGCATCAGGGGCGACATCACCATCGTGCCCTGGGCCAATCCGATCGGCCGCGCGCAATATCATTTCGGCGAGCATCAGGGCCGCTTTCACCTGGGCACCCGCACCAATTTCAACCGCGCCTTCCCGCTGCTCGCCGCGCCCGACGCCAAGCTCTTGCCCGACACCGCCTTTGGCGGCGCCGACCAGCGGCTGAAGTCACGCCTGGTGCAGCTGTCGCTCGGCCACGACATCGTGCTCGACCTGCACTGCGACGATGAGGGCCTTGCCTATCTCTACATCCACACCAGCCTGTGGCCGGCCATGGCCGATTGCGCCGCCGCCATGGGCGTCGATGCGGTCCTGCTGTGGAGCGAGGACACCGACGGCACCTTCGAGGGCGCCTCGATCATGCCGTACCAGAACGTTCCCGCAGATGTGGCGAAGTTCGACCGGCGCGTCGCCGCCACTGTCGAATATCGCGGCATCCTCGATGTCGATGGCGCGCTCGCTAAAGCCGACGCCGAGGGGCTCTACCGGCTACTGGTTGCGCGCGGCGTGATCGCCGACAACGCACTGCCCGCACCCGGCCCATTCAAGGGCGTCGTCGCCCCGTTGGAAAACATCGACATGATGCCGGCGCCCCGGGCCGGCGCCGTCCTCTATGACGTGAAGCCCGGCGACCGCGTCATCAGGGGCGATCGCCTCGCCACCATCGTCCACGCGCCGGGCGAAGCAGATGGCCGCGCGGAAGTGTTCGCGCCGCAGGACGGCATTATCCTGACCCGCCGCTCGCGCCGCATCATCCGCGCCGGTGAGGACCTGCTGAAGCTAGTCGGCGACAGGAAGAGCGCCGACGCCAGATCGGGTACGCTGGAGGATTGACCTAGCCCGAGATTGCCAGGCGCGCCTTGGCCTCCAGCCATTCGGCCATCTGCCGGTACGGCACCGGGCCGTGGCTGATGCGGGCAACGCCGAGTTCGGCCAGCCGCTGGCGCGGCGGCACATGCGCCAGCGCGATAATGTTGACCGGCAGCGCAACTGCCTTGCACAGCGCCCCGATGAGACCCTCGTCACCCAGGCCCGGCGCAAAGAAGCCGCTTGCGCCGGCCTTTTCATAGGCATGCGCCCGCTCGATCGCCTGGTCGAGCAGCGCCTTGTCATGCGCGTCGGGCTTGGCCTTGAGGAAGATGTCGGTGCGGGCGTTGAGGAAGGCCGGGATGCCGAAGGCCTTGACGGCAGCCGCGGCCGCTTCGACCCGGTTCACCTGCGCGGCGATGTCGTACAGGCCGGTGCCGCCGACGATCTGGTCCTCGAAATTGAAGCCGATGGCGCCGGCCTGCAAGGCGCGTGTCACCGTTTGGGCGACGACTTCCGGCTCGACGCCATAGCCGCCCTCGAGATCCATGGTCACCGGCAGGTCGACCGCCGCGACGATGCGCCTGATGTTGTCGAGCGCCAGTTCCAGCGGGATTTTTTCGCCATCGGCATAGCCGAAGGCGGCCGCGACCGGCCAGCTGCCGGTGGCGATCGCTTTGGCCCCTGCCTTCTCGACGATCTTGGCCGAGCCCGGATCCCAGGCATTGTAGAGAACGATCGGGTTGCCCTTGACGTGAAGGGAATGGAACGTCCGCGCGCGCTCGGCCTGGTCGGTCATGGGTGTTTCCCGTGTTGGTATTGTCGGAAGTCCAGCCTAGCCGGGACCGCCGCCGCTGGCGATGTGCCATGAGCCCCCGAAGCGGCGGCCACCGGACAGACGTTTCAAACCTGTTGCGCATCCGGTTTTTCGCCGCTATGGATTTCGCCATGAACATGCGTTCGACCAAGACCATTTGGTGGTGGGCCTGCTGACAGCGGCCTGTTCGAACGCGCGTGCGTGAAAAGAGAGGGTGGCCGCAACGGAAAGTCCGGGCGGCCATTTGTCTTTTAAAAACCAGTCCCGGGTCCGTTGCCCAACAAGCTGATGGAGACGGCAATGACGATGAAGGTTCTGGAAAACGGCGCTGAAAGCTTCATGACCGCGGGTGGCATCACCATTACGCGCGAGCGCCACGACCGGCCCTATTCGGGGGCGATCGACGCCTATGTCGATGGCTTGAACTCGCGCCGCGGCGCGGTGTTTTCCTCCAACTACGAATATCCCGGCCGCTACACCCGCTGGGACACCGCCATCATCGATCCGCCGCTGGTCATTTCCGCGCGGGGCCGCGCCATGCGCATCGAAGCGCTGAACCTCCGCGGCGAGGCGCTGTTGCCGGTCATCGGCAAAACACTGGGCGGCCTTGCCGACATCACCATCACCGAGACGACGAAGACGCTCATCCGCCTCGACGTCGCCAAGCCCGGCCGTGTCTTCACGGAGGAGGAGCGCAGCCGCGTGCCTTCGGTCTTCACCGTGCTGCGCGCCATCACCGCTTTGTTCAAGACCGACGAAGACGCCAATCTCGGCCTCTATGGCGCCTTCGGCTACGACCTCTCCTTCCAGTTCGACCCGGTCGACTACAAGCTCGAGCGCAAGCCCAGCCAGCGCGACCTCGTCCTGTTCCTGCCCGACGAGATCTTGGTCGTCGATCATTATTCGGCCAAGGCCTGGACCGACCGCTACGACTATTCGGGCGAAGGATTTTCCACCCAAGGCCTGCCGCGCGACGCTATCACCGAGCCGTTCAAGACCGCCGACCGCATCCCGCCGCGCGGCGACCATGAACCCGGCGAATATGCCAATCTTGTGCGGCGCGCCATGGACTCGTTCAAGCGCGGCGACCTGTTCGAGGTCGTGCCCGGCCAGATGTTCTACGAGCGCTGCGAGACGCAGCCCTCCGACATTTCGCGCAAGCTGAAATCGATCAACCCCTCGCCCTATTCCTTCTTCATCAACCTCGGCGAAAACGAATATTTGATCGGCGCCTCGCCCGAAATGTTCGTGCGCGTCAATGGCCGCCGCGTCGAGACCTGCCCGATCTCGGGCACCATCAAGCGCGGCGACGACGCCATTTCCGATAGCGAGCAGATCCTGAAACTGCTCAATTCGAAGAAGGACGAGTCCGAGCTCACAATGTGCTCGGACGTCGACCGCAATGACAAGTCGCGGGTCTGCGAGCCGGGTTCGGTGCGCGTCATCGGCCGCCGCCAGATCGAGATGTATTCGCGCCTCATCCACACAGTCGACCACATCGAAGGCCGCCTGCGCGAAGGCATGGACGCCTTCGACGCCTTCCTGTCGCATGCCTGGGCGGTCACCGTCACCGGCGCGCCGAAACTGTGGGCCATGCGCTTTATCGAGCAGAACGAGAAAAGCCCGCGCGCCTGGTATGGCGGCGCCATCGGCATGGTCAATTTCAACGGCGACATGAACACCGGCCTGACGCTGCGTACCATCCGCATCAAGGACGGCATTGCCGAAGTGCGCGCCGGCGCGACATTGCTGTTCGACAGCATTCCCGAGGAAGAAGAAGCCGAAACCGAACTGAAGGCATCCGCCATGCTCTCCGCCATCCGCGACGCCAAGATGGGCAACTCCGCCAGCACCGAGCGCACCACCGCGCGGGTCGGCGACGGTGTCAACATTCTGCTCGTCGACCACGAGGACTCTTTCGTCCACACGCTGGCCAACTACTTCCGCCAGACCGGCGCCAATGTCTCGACCGTGCGTACGCCGGTGCCGGAGGAAGTCTTCGAGCGGCTGAAGCCGGACCTTGTTGTGCTGTCGCCCGGACCGGGCACGCCGAAGGATTTCGATTGCGCCGCCACCATCAGACGAGCCCGCGCCCGCGACCTGCCGATCTTCGGCGTCTGCCTGGGCCTGCAGGCGCTGGCCGAGGCCTATGGCGGCGAACTCAGGCAACTGCATATTCCCATGCACGGCAAGCCGTCGCGCATCCGCGTGTCCAAGCCCGGCATCATCTTCTCCGGCCTGCCCAAGGAAGTCACCGTTGGCCGCTACCACTCGATCTTCGCCGATCCGGTGCGCCTGTCCGATGATTTCATCGTCACGGCGGAGACGGAGGACGGCGTCATCATGGCCTTCGAGCACCGCAAGGAGCCGATCGCGGCGGTGCAGTTCCACCCGGAATCGATCATGACGCTCGGCCACAATGCCGGCATGCGCATCATCGAGAACATCGTCGCCCATTTGCCGCGCAAAGCCAAGGAAAAGGCAGCCTGACCTCAATGGCCGAAGCCGAGAACACGGTGGCGATCGCAGCCCGGGCGGCCGCGAAGCGCAAGGTTGCCAACCTTGCCTTCTGGTCGATCGCGGTCGCCTTTGTCGTGCTCGCGTTGAAGCTGGCCGCCTGGTACATTACTGGCTCCGTCGCGCTTTATTCGGACGCTCTGGAATCGATCGTCAACGTCATTGCCTCGGTCGCCGCCTTCTGGGCGATCCAGGTCAGTTACAAGCCGGCCGACCAGGATCATCCGTTCGGCCATCACAAGGCGGAATATTTCTCGGCGGTGCTCGAAGGCGTGCTGATCGTCGTTGCCGCGCTGTTGATCCTCAACGAGGTCTGGCGGAGCTGGCAGACGCAGGCGCCACTCGAACAGCCCTGGAAAGGTCTTGCCGTCAACGGCGTCGCCACGGTGATCAATGCCTTCTGGGCCTGGATGCTGATCCGCGTCGGCCGGGCGGAGAAATCGCCGGCGCTGATCGCCGACGGCAATCACATCATGACCGACGTCGTCACCTCGGTGGGCGTCTTCGGCGGCCTGGTCGGAGCAATCCTGACCGGCTGGCATATCTTTGATCCGGCGCTCGCCGTCATCGTCGCGCTCAACATCTTGTGGCAGGGCTGGCACGTCATCGGCTCATCGATGAACGGCTTGATGGACCGTGCCGTCGACACGCAGGAACACATGCGCATCCGCAACGTCATCTCGGCCAATTGCAAGGGGGCGCTGGAGGTGCACGATTTGAAAACCCGCATCGCCGGCCGCGCCACCTTCATCGAGTTCCATCTGGTCGTCGACGCCGACATGTCGGTCGGCGCCAGCCACGTCATCTGCGACCGCATCGAAGACGCGCTGAAAGCCGAAATCCCCTCGGTGCGCGTCACCATCCATGTCGAGCCCGACGACGAGGCCAAGCTGCCGAAAGGCACGACCGCCGTACCCTTCGCTTGAGGAAAGCCTTCAGGGCATCATCCTCGGGCGACAATGTGCCGACCTCGCCGGATCGATCGGTAACCCGCGAATGGCTCCATCCAGGCGTTGATCAGCTAAAAAGATCTCCAAATCGGGCAGCGACCGCTGATCAAAGGCACGCGAACTCGGCCTCGGCAAAACCGTCGTCAGGTGAAAGTCCGACCCAGGGTAGCACCCCGCTTGCGACCGGCTCATCATGTGTCGGTCGAGATGTCATCCCATTCCTGCCCCATATACCCAATCAGCCAATTAAGCGCGTAATGACGTTCGACAACCACGTCTTGTTGCAATCCTGCCGGCGCGGCTGTCCCATTCACCCGCGCATTCACCACAGCCCAATCGTACCGGTAGATCAAATCGGCAGCATCGAGAAGGTCGCTTTGCGGGCGCAAATTGGCCCGCTTGAGCAGCCCTTCCGTGTCGAGATCACGCAACATCGAAACGATACGCGACACATCGCAAGGCTTATCTGGGCGTCCAAGATCTTTGAAGACTTGCAACGCCCACAACATTACGAAAGCCCCTTCATAGCGCCAGCTAAAATTTGCGCGATCTTGCTCGCTTGCAACGGGGCCACCGACAAACGCTTGCTCCTTGGGCGTAAAAAACCCTTCGGCTCCAAACTGCCTGATCAAGTTGTTTACAAGATTTCGATCATTGGTCTCCGCTTTGACGGCCACGATCACCAGTGCGATGGCGCGTTCAACCACCTCGTCCGTCGTTCGTCGGCGACTTTCGGCTGCGGTTTCGATCGTCGGCAAATGGTCGATGAAGGGCACGCCCTCCTTCTTCAACTGTGCTGTTGAGGCCGCCTTGCGAGCCTCAGCCTCACCCTCAGCTTTGGCGGAACCGATGAAGGCCAAGGAAGTGAGAAAACCAAGAAAGCTGCGACGCATCATATTCATTACCAAATGGCTGCTAAAGTGACTTAAGGCGCGCAGGCCGATTGCGGCATCGGCTCCAGCCGATAGACCTTGTCGTCCGACTTCGTCTTGCCGGCCGCTGCCTTCGAGCAGAGATCGATGATCGCCAGGCTGCTGTTGGGATTGGCCAGCATCATCGTGCCGTTGGCGCCACGCTTGAGGAAGATTTCCTTCTGCGCGATGTCGCAGGCAAAATCGCTCATCTTCGAGCTTGCCGCGCAGCGCCATTGGTCAGCCTCGCCCTGGCAGGAATAGGTCTGCGTGACCTTTCCGGACTTCAGCCTGGTGGCCACCGAGACGGCGATGTCGGCGCCATCAGGCCAATTGCCGACATCACCGCCCGAAGCGAAAGACGCCAGTTCGACCGGCCCGCGGAAAACCCGAATCGACTGCGTCAGCTGATCGGGATGCGAGGCCAGATGCGCGGCATCGTAGTCGCGGCCGTAGCAGAAGGCCTGGTCGGGCTTCAGCCGCTCACGCAACGGTGGGCCGAGCGCCGGATCGATCGGATCGATGCGCTCGAACTCGGCCTTGCAGGTCGCGGCCGGCATTGGGTCGAGGCGGAAATTGTCGTCCTCCGAGCCCAGCGCTTGCCTGTCATATTCGGCCTTGCCGAGTTCCTCCTCCGATCCGGCATCGAGATAAAGGTCGGCCGAGACATCGGTGACGACCAGACGGCCTTTGTCATCGACCTTCAGTGAGGCCATGGTGCGGTCGCAATCCATGCCGCAATGGATCGGCCCTGATGTGCCGTCCTCGGATTCATGATTACACCAGCCACCGGCCCATTGCGGCGCCTTGGCGCCACGCACCGTCGTGGTGAGAAAGCCATTATAGGACGTGTCGGAATTTGCCGCGGGCTCTTCGTTCGGCCGGCTGACCGGGTCATGGCCATAATAGAAGAAGATCCGCGCCACTTTCTGCTTCGGATGCGCCTTGAGATGGGCCGCGTCATAGACCCGGCCGAAACAGGCGTCCGCCCCGTTCGGGCTGAGTTCCCTAAGCTTGAGCGCGTCGTCGGCGACGGCCGTGCCTGTCAGCAGACCGAGCAGCGCAACGCCAAGTCCGGCGCCCGCAACTGCCTTCCATCCCCCTGCCCTGAACGTCATGTGACCTCTCCTCGCATCGGCAGGACGTAGCGTCAATTTATGCTAGTATTGCGGCCACAGCCACGCAAATCGCGGTAAGATCTGAGGAGGATGCCATGCGCCGACGCGACATGTTCCGCGCGGTTCTTGCCGGAACCGGAACGTTTCTCGGCCTGCGGGCGATGCAGGCCGCGGCCACGGAAACCCCTCGGCTGAAGGTTACCTATCATCTCAGCGATGTGGACAAGGTCAACTTCGTGCTCGGCAATATCAAGAACCACTATGAGGGCACCGGCGGCAATGTCGACATCGTGCTGGTCGTGCATGGGCCGGCCCTGGCGAGCTTCAAGTCGAAGGGCATATCGGCCGCCATCTCGGGCCGCTTCGCCGGCCTGGTGCAGCAGGGTCTCGACCCGCAAGCCTGCGGCAACACCATGCAGGGCATGGATATCTCGCTCGCCGACCTGCTCGACGGCTTCCATTCCGCCGACAAGGGCGGTGTCGTCAAGCTCGCGGAACTGCAAAGCCAGGGCTATGCCTATCTGCGCCCCTGAGGCTTGAACACCGGGGTGGCAAAGGCCTACGAAGGGCGGCGGACATCCCGGAGGAACAACAGTGCCAGCCACCAATACACTCAGCATCCCCGATCTCGCCGGCAAGGCGGTGCTGGTCACCGGTGCCTCGACAGGCATCGGCGCGGCCCTCGCGCTGGCCTATGCCGCGCAGAAATCCAAAGTGGCGCTGCACTACAATTCGAGCCAGGAGGCCGCCGAGAAACTCGCCAAGACCATTCGTGATAGCGGCGGCGAGGTGTTCCTCGTCCAGGGCGATTTTTCCGTTCCAGCCGATGTCGAGCGTGTCGTCGAGGACAGCGCCCAGCATTTCGGCCGCCTCGACGGGCTGGTCAACAATGCCGGCGGCATGCTCGGCCGCATACCCTACGCCGAACAGACCGAAGCGCATTACGATGCCGTGATGGACCTCAATGCGCGTTCTGTGCTGACCGCCTCGCGCAAGGCGATGCCGTGGCTGAAGAAGCAGGGCGGCTTCATCGTTAACACCTCGTCCATCGCCGCGCGCAACGGGGCCGGCGGCGGCGCCGGCCTCTACGGCTCGGCCAAGGCCTTTGTCTCCAATGTCACACGCGGCATGGCAAAGGAACTGATCGGCTTCGGCATCCGCGTCAACGCCGTGGCGCCCGGCACCATTCTCACCCCTTTCCATGAGCGCTATTCGACCGAGGACCAGATCAAGGGCATGGTCGCCACCATTCCGCAGGGACGGGCCGGCACGGCGGAAGACTGCGTCGGCGCCTATCTGTTCCTCTCGTCGGACCTTTTGAGCGGCTACATCACCGGCCAGGTGATCGAGGTGAATGGCGGCCAGTTGATGCCGTGAGCGGCTATCTGCATACTGGCGGTCCGCATACTCTTGTCGGAGACTTTGAAGGGGAGACGACTGAATGTACGGACTGATCGGCAAGATGCGGGCGGCGCGCGGCCAGCGCGACGCGGTCATGGACCTGCTGCGCGCCAGCACCGGCGCCCTGCCCGGCTGCCTGAGTTATATCATCGCCACCGACCCGGCCGATGCCGATGCGATCTGGGTGACCGAAGTGTGGACGGATCAGGCAAGCCACAAGGCCTCGCTACAACTTCCTGAAGTCCAGGCGGCCATCGCCAAGGCGCGCTCCTTCATCGCCGGCTTCGAGTTCCAGGTGGAGACCCATCCGGTCGGCGGCTTCGGGTTGCCTGACGGCAAGACGGGCTGAGGCCTTCGGGCAGCTTTTTCAGCACGGCGGGGTTCGCATCGCCGTGCTTCGCGTCTAAGACCGAAACATGGATTCCTCGGCGCAGCAGCCAACTCCCGATCAGCCCGCCACCGAGCGCATGGCGCGGATACCCAAGCCTTGGCAATGGCTGGTTCTGCTCACCATCTCGGCCCTGTTTGCCGGCGCGCTCGAATTCGCCGCTCTGCCGGCGGCGCTGCTGATCGGGCCGATGCTGGCGGCGATCGTCGCCGGCACCAATGGCGCCACGGTGCGGGTGCCGCGCCTGCTGTTCGGCTCCGCCCAAGCCATTGTCGGCTGCCTCGTCGCCGCGTCGATCTCGGCCGACATCTTTCCCGTCTTCTACCAGGAGTGGCCGCTGTTCCTTGGCGTGGTGATCGCCACGGTCGCGGCCTCCAGCCTGCTTGGTTGGCTGATCAGCCGCTGGCGCATTCTGCCCGGCACCACCGCCGTCTGGGGCTCCTCGCCGGGGGCCGCCACCGCCATGGTGCTGATGGCCGGCGCTTTTGGCGCGGACCAGCGCCTCGTCGCCTTCATGCAATATCTGCGCGTCATCTTCGTTTCGATGACGGCGGCGATTGTCGCCAAGATGTGGGTCGACACATCGGGCATCGAAATCCCGCCCATCATCTGGTTTCCGCCGATCGATGCCCAAGCCTTCGCCGCCACCATCGGAATCGCAGTCCTAGGTGGCCTGGCGGGAAAGCTTTTCAGGCTACCCTCGCCCTTCTTCCTCGGCACCTTCATCTTCGGTACCGTCATCCACCTCGGCCTCGGCTTCACGATGCAGCTGCCGCCCTGGCTGCTGGCAATCAGCTACGCCATGGTCGGCTGGTCGATCGGGTTGAACTTCACCAGGCCGATCCTGCGCCATGCGACGCGCGCACTGCCGCAGATCATCGCCTCGATCGTGGCGCTGATCGCCTTTTGCGGCGGGCTCGCCTTCCTGATCAGCCATCTCCTCGGCATCGATCCTCTGACCGCCTATCTGGCAACCAGCCCCGGTGGCATGGACAGCGTCGCCATCATCGCCGCCGCGGCGCGGAACGTCGACATCTCCTTCGTCATGGCGCTGCAATCGGCCCGCTTCCTGATCGTGCTGATCGTCGGCCCGAGCGTCGCGCGGCTGGTGGCCAGAAGCATCAGGGACTGACGGGCTTCAGCGCTTTCGGTGCCCCACTCTTCACCGCCGCCGTATTCGACGCCGCCGCAAGCCGCTCGGGAAGGAAATCGACGAAGACGCGCACCTTAGGCGACAGATGGCGATTGGATGGCCACAGCATCCGGAACTGGCCACGGCCGTCGATATGATCGTCCAGCACGGAGCGCAGCCTTCCGTCCAGCAGCGCCTCGCGGACCAGGAAATCGGGCATGCAGGCGATGCCGAGCCCGGCGATCGTGGCGCCCTTCAAGGCTTCCATATTGTTGCAGGTCAGCTTCGAGCGGGCCTGCGGTTCGGCGCTTCCGGTGATGAATGGCCACTCCAGCAGCCTGCCGCTGTTGAGAAAGCGGAAGTTTATGCCGAAATGCCTGGTGAGATCCGCAGGCTCGCCGGGTGTACCGTGGCGCTCGAGATAGCAGGGCGCCGCGCATAAAAGCATGCGAAAGGGCCCAACGGGTCTCGACACCAATCGTGAATCGGGCAGCTCGCCGCTGCGGATCGCGACGTCGATGCCTTCCTCGATGACGTCGACCACGCGGTCGTTGAAATCGATGTCGAGCTCGATCTCGGGATAGCGGGCCATGAACTCCGACAGCACCGGCAAAAGCAGATGGTAGGTGACGATCGGGGTCGAGACGCGCAGCCGCCCATGCGGCGTTTCCCGTGTCCGCGACAGCATCGCCTCGGCATCGTCGATGTCGTCGAGGATGCGCCGCACCCGCTCGTTGAACAGCCTGCCCTCTTCCGTCAGGCCGACGCGCCGCGTGCTGCGCTGCAGGAGCCGCACCCCGAGATCCTGTTCGAGCCTTGCGACGCTCTTGCCGACAGCGGAGGCCGAAATGCCGAGCGCCCTGCCGGCAGCGATGAAACTGCCGAGTTCGGCGGTACGGACGAAGGCCACCAGGCCATTGAGACGATCCATCATAGTCTTCCATTCGAGCGTTTCAGTCCGGTATATAAGGAGATATAGTACCATTTTTCCTGAAAGGCCGCCGACCTATCTTGTCGTTGCGACCGGCGCCGCGACCCCCGCGCATGCCGGCGGATGCTGCTTCAGATAGGAAAATCCATGACCCCGAAGACTCTGACCGGCTCGGCCGAGCGATGGCTCGTCCTCTTGTCGGTATGCCTTGCCGCGATGACCATGCCCTTGACCTTCACCGGCCCGGCCGTCGCCCTTTCTCGCATCGCGGCCGATCTCGGCGGCAGCCCGATCGCGCTCAACTGGGTGACGAACGCCTTCATGCTGACCTTCGGCGCCAGCCTGATGGCGGCAGGTGCGCTGGCCGACAACCAGGGCCGCAAGCGCATCTTCCTCGCCGGCCTCTGCCTCTATGTCCTGGCGTCGCTCGGCGCTATGCTGTCGCCCGGCATCGTCTGGTTCGACATGTTCAGGGCCGCGCAAGGCATCGGCAGTGCCTTGGCCTTCGCCGGCGGCGCCTCGGCACTCGCCCAGGAATTCGAAGGGCCGCTGCGGCTGCGCGCCTTCTCCTTCCTCGGCACCAGTTTCGGCATCGGCCTAGCCTTCGGCCCGATCGCCTCGGGCCTGCTCATCTCCGCGTTCGGCTGGCGGTCGATCTTTGTTCTGGTGGCAGTGCTGGCGATCGCCTCGGCGGTGCTGGGCCTGCGCACCATCAGGGAATCGCGCGACCCGGATGCGACCGGCCTCGATTGGGCGGGAGCCGGCACTTTCACGATCGCACTGGCTTTGCTGACCTATGGTGTCCTGCAGGCGCCGCAGAGCGGTTGGGCCGATCCCATCGTCATCGCCCTGCTTGCGGCCGCCGCCCTGTTCTTCGCCGCGTTCGTTGTCGTCGAGCGGCGCGTGCGCCGGCCGATGCTCGACCTCACGCTGTTTCGCTTTCCCCGCTTCGTCGGCGTCCAGTTCCTGGCGGCGGCGCCGGCCTATGGCTTCGTCGTCCTGCTGGTGCTGTTGCCGATCCGCTTCATCGGCATTGAAGGGATGAGCGAGATCGAGGCCGGGCAATTGATGATCTGCCTTTCGGGGCCGTTGCTGATCCTGCCCTTGCTTGCCGGCCAGCTCCCGCGCTGGATCGCGCCGGCCACGATCTGCGGCGCTGGCCTGCTCATCGCCGCCGCCGGCCTCGTCTGGTTGAGCCTGACGCCGCCGGTTGCCATCGCGCTTGTGGCGCCGCTGGTATTGATCGGTATCGGCATCGCTTTGCCCTGGGGGTTGATGGACGGGCTCGCCGTCAGCGTGGTGCCGCGCGAGCGTGCCGGCATGGCGGTCGGCATCTTCAACACCACCCGTGTTGCTTGCGAGGGCGTGGCGGTGGCCATCGTCATGGCGACCCTGTCGGGCTTCACCGCGGCACAACTCGCCACTCAAGGAGCCTCCTCCAGGGATGCGGCGGCCGCGGCGCAACTGCTGGTCACGGGCAATGTCGGTGAAACGGCGCAACATCTGCCGACGGCCAGCGCCGTGGCTCTGGTCCAGGCCTATGAGACGGCGTTCGACAGGCTACTGATCGTGCTGGCGGCAATCACCATCGTCACCGCCCTTGTCGTCTTCCTCGGCCTGCGTCGCGGATCGGCGGCGGAGCACGAGTCTGTTTCTGTGCCGGTTTGCCAGGAAGGTTAGCCTGCCCAGGCTTCTGTCAGGTGATGACAAGGCTCGCTATGCGGTCGCCATCCAGCGTGAAAGTCATGTCGCCCTCGCCGTTGAAGCCCTCGCCCTTGACGGCGATGCGAACGCGATAGGCGCCTTCCGCCGGCGTGATGCCGACGATGCTCAGATACGACTTCACGCCGATATTGTCCGACTGGTTCCAGCGGGCGATCTGCTCGCGCCCCTGGAACGATCGTCCCCAGTCGCTCAAGAACGCATCGTCGGCAAAGGTACCAAGAAAGGCTTCCGTGTCGCCTTCATTGGTGGCCTCGACGAAGCGGCGGATGGGCTCGGGGGTCGTCATCAATCGAGCCTGTGCATCAAATCATCATCCAGCCAGCGGCCGAAGAAATACACCAGTTGCTTGTGCCACCACGGCCAGTCATGGCTGACGTCGCCGCCCCAATAGTCGACCCAGGCGGGAATGGATTTGTCGCGCAGGATCTGTTCCAGCTGGCGCGTCTCGACCAGCATGCGCTCTTCCCAGGCGCCCTGCCCGCAGCAGAAGATCAGCCGCAGCGTCTTGAGCCGGGCCAAAAGCTTCGGATCGACAATGCCGGGCAGATAATCGAGCGGCGAGTTGTAGAAGATGTCGCCCTCCAGCGCCTTGCCGAAGAAGTCGCGTGCCGAATAGACCCCCGACAGCGAGATGACGCCGCTGGCCAGTTCGGGAAAGCGGAAGACGAAATTCGACGAATGGTAGCCGCCCATCGAACAGCCTGAGAACAGCGGCTTCAGCCTGCGCCCGCCATTGGCGGCCGATGCGGTGGACAGGATTTCCGGCAGCGCCTCCTCGCGCACATAGCGGAAATAGGCCTCGTGGCGGCCGATGCGATGCGCGGAGTCCGCATGCTTGTCGAAGAAGGATTCCGAATCGATGCCGTCGACCGTGAACAGCTGAATGCGGCCGGTGTCGATGAACTCGGCCAATGCGCCCACCCCGCCGGAATCCTCGAACTGGTAGAACCGCCCCTGGGAGGTCGGGAACACCACCACCGGCCTGCCGGCATGACCGTAGCGCTTGTATTCCATGTCGCGGCCGAGCTTGCCGGAGAAATGCTTGTGATAGGAGATGTCCATCGCCTCAGGCCTTTTCCGCATGGATATAGGCGACCGCCTCGCGCAGCTCCGCCTGATCCTTCGAGCGCATCTGATAGGCGTAATTTCCCATGGCGCGGCTGAAAACCTCTTCGATGGCCTGATGGTGGACGATCTTGTCGCGGTGCGCCGCTAGCACGTCCTCATGGCTGTGCAAATAGTGGAGGTGCCGCTTGCGGCTGGCGTAGGCGGTGAAATACTTGCCCTCATAGGGTCCGCCGGCGGCATCCTTGACCACCATGTCGGCCCATGCCGCATAGACATCGATGTCGAACGTGTAATTGATGGCGTCGGTCATCCAGGCGCCGGGCGGCCGCATGTTGACCTCCAGCGCGATGATCCGGTCGTCCCTGGTTTCGAACAGTTCGATGTGGAAGAAGCGCTCGCGCACGTCGAACGCCTTCAGGATCTTGCGGCCGGCCTCCTCGACCGCTGGCCTGATATGGGGAAAGCAGGTGTAGCTCATATGGCGGTCCTTGTTGACCACCTCCATGACGCTCTGGTCGTAGCGGTGGCTGGCCGCCAGCACCACCTCGCCGTCGCGGTTGACCAGCCCGTCATAGGTCACCACCAGCCCCTCGATGAACTGCTCCATGACGAAGGTCACGTCCTCGGGCTTGTCCCGGAAGAACTGGTCGAGCTCCCCTGTGTTGGAGATCTTGAAGGTGTTCGAGGCGCCGGAGCCGCTGTCGGGCTTCACCACGACGGGGTAGCCGACGCGGCGGATGAAGGTCATGGCGCCAGTGCGGTCGGAGCATTTGCGCTGCGCGATCGTCTCGACACCGCTCTTGCGGAAGAAGGCGCGCATGCGGCTCTTGCGCTTCAAATTCCTTACGAAATCGAGCTTGGTGCCGTAGATGTTGAAGTCGGTGCGGATGTTGGCTTCCAGCTCCAGCCAGTGCTCGTTGAGCGATTCGAACCGGTCGATGCGGCCCCATTTGTGGATGAAATGGCCCATCGCCCGGAACACTGGATCGTAGTCCTCCATGTCGGCGACGCGGTAATATTCCGAAAGCGCCGCCTTCAGTCTTCCGTCCAGCGCATCATAGGGCGCATCGCCAATGCCGAGCACGGTGGCGCCGGCCTTCTTCAGCCGGTCACAGAAATCGGCGCCGTTGGCGGGAAAATGCGGCGAGAAGAACACGAAATTCATGGATACCCCCTCATGGCGGCGCACCGCAGCCCCGCCGACGCTCAAGTCTGGCGCATTTGCGGCCCCTGGGGAAGAGCACCCGCATTTGGGATAATGTTCAACGGAATCAGCCCCCGCTTGCCTCTGCAGGGGCGCTCCTGTATGAGAACCGGCATGAACACGCGCGCCACTATCGCTTCCCGTCAGACCGGCTTTGCCGGCGAGACCGTGCGCGCGCTTGCCTCGACCCTGCTTCTTCTCGGCCTTATCGGCGATCGCCGGGTTCGCTGAAGGAGCGCCCGGCGGTCGAACCGCCGCGCAAGCGCATGCTCCTTGGCCAGTCTCAAAATTGGCAGTCACATCAAGCGAACGAAAATCTGGTAAAGGCGCCACTCGCCAGCCATCCGTCCAGGACGGATCCGAGGGCAGCCGGGAGAACAAGACGATGAACGCACGAGAACAAATCCGCCCTGATGCCGCGGTCGCCGGCAAGGATGTGGAGCCAGCCCGCGGCATGCGTGAGGCGGCCCGCAAATACCAACCCTATCCGACCGTCGGCCTCACCGACCGCACCTGGCCCAACAAGGTCATCGACAAGGCGCCGATCTGGTGTTCGGTCGACCTGCGCGACGGCAACCAGGCGCTGATCGACCCGATGGGCCATGAGCGCAAGGCGCGCATGTTCGGCCTGCTGCTCGACATGGGCTTCAAGGAGATCGAGATCGGCTTCCCCTCGGCCTCGCAGACCGATTTCGACTTCGCCCGCTGGTGCATCGAGGAAGGCAACGTTCCCGCCGACGTCTCGTTGCAGGTGCTGGTGCAATGCCGGCCCGAACTGATCACCCGCACCTTCGAGGCGCTGAAGGGCGCCACCAACCCGATCGTGCATTTCTACAATTCGACCAGCGAATTGCAGCGCCGCGTCGTCTTCGAAAAGGATGTCGGCGGCATCAAGCGCATCGCCACCGACGCGGCCAAGATGATCACCGACATGGCGGCCAAGGCCGGCGGCGGCTATCGCTTCGAATACTCGCCGGAAAGCTTTACCGGCACCGAACTCGAAGTCGCGCTGGAGATCTGCAACGCCGTCACCGAGATCGTCAGGCCGACGCCGGATAACAAGCTGATCATCAACCTGCCGTCGACGGTCGAGATGTCGACGCCCAACATCTATGCCGACCGCATCGAATGGATGTGCCGCAATCTCGACAACCGAGACAACCTGATCATCTCGCTGCATCCGCACAATGACCGCGGCACCGGCATCGCCACCACTGAGCTCGGCCTGATGGCAGGCGCCGACCGCGTCGAAGGCACGCTGTTCGGCAATGGCGAGCGCACCGGCAATGTCGACATCGTCACGCTGGCGCTCAACATGTACACGCAAGGCGTCGATCCGGGCATCGATTGCTCCGACATCAACCGCATGAAGGACGTCTACGAATACTCGAACCAGTTGAAGATCCCCGAGCGTCACCCCTATGTCGGCGAACTCGTCTACACCGCCTTTTCCGGCTCGCACCAGGACGCCATCAACAAGGGCATGAAGGCGCTGAAAAAGGCCAACACCAGCCTGTGGGAAGTGCCCTATCTGCCGATCGACCCGGCCGATGTCGGCCGCAGCTACGAGGCGATCATCCGCATCAACTCGCAGTCCGGCAAGGGCGGCATCGCCTATGTGCTGCAGGCCGACTACGGCCTCAATCTGCCGCGCAATCTGCAGATCGAATTCAGCCAGGCGATCCAGGCGATCACCGACGCCGAAGGCAAGGAAGTGCCGGCCAAGCGCATCCATGAGCGCTTCCTCGAAACCTATGTCGACCAGCCGGGCGCTCGCCTGAAATTCCTCGACCACCACACCTATCCGGACACCGTGGTCAAAGGCCGGCGCGTGATCGAGGCAGTGATCCTCGACAAGGGCAAGGAAGTGACCATATCAGGCACTGGCACAGGCCCGATCGACGGCTTCGTCGATGCGCTGTCACGCCATGTCGGCATCGAGATGTCGGTGCTCGATTATTCCGAGCACTCGATGCAGCGCGGCTCCAATGCATCCGCCATTTCCTATGTCGAAATGGAATATCCCGGCGGCAAGCTGTTCGGCGCCGGCATCAACACCAACATCGTCGCAGCCTCGCTGGAAGCGGTGACTTCGGCCGCCAACCGCATCGTCGGCCGCAAGGCGCGATAGCATTTTCCGATTGGCGCGAGAGATCTGAACAACTCTCGCGCCATTCATTTTTTAAGCCCGAACAGGGCTTTAGCCATGAATGGCTGGCACTGGCGGTGCCGCGCTCACCCTGTAGCCGACTTCGGCCGCGCCATTAACCACCGGAAAATTATCCCGTGTGGTACGCGATCGCATAATGTGTGTATGCTTGTGCGGCGTTGCTGGCCCTATATGATCGTGCCTCAACCTGTGCCGACTTCGAGAGGATCGACACTTGCCGCATGCCACGCCTGCCGCCCCCGCAGTGCGCGAAACACTGGAACGACTGCTTGCCAGCGAAACCTTCGGACGATCCGAGCGTGCGCGCAAGCTGATCCGTTATCTTGTCGAACGCGAGCAGGCCGGCGAAGCCGACAGGCTCAAGGGCTTTTCCATCGCCATGGACGTCTTCGGCAAGGACGGCGATTTCGATCCGTCGACCGATGCCGTGGTGCGGGTGCAGGCAGGCAGGCTGCGCGAGCTGCTGCAGCAGTATTTCGCCAATGAGGGCATCGCCGAGCCCTTCCGCATCGCCATTCCACGCGGCGGCTACGTGCCGGCCTATGAGCTCAACGCGATCCGTCTGCCGGAAGCGGCCAAACCCGCCGAGCAGGCGTCGGCGGCAGCAGCTCCAGCCGAGCACCCCAATGCTGCCGAGGATGCCGCTGCGCCCGCCGCATTGCTGGCGCCGGCGGCGGCACCCGCCCCCTCGGTGGCGCGCCATCTCAAATTCTTCTGGATGGCTATCGCCGTGGTCATTGCCATGCTCGGCGTCCTGATCCTGCGCCAGGGCAGCGGCACGTTGCTGGCCGGTGGCGATCTGCCGGCCACATTCGAGAGCGCCGGCCTGACCAGCAGCATCGCGCCGTCCCCGGTCAGCGAGGCCCTGCCGCTTGTCTACATCGCCGTCAAGGCCAGCGGCGCCGACGCCAGCCGCATCGCCGCGTCGTTGCGCGCCGGCCTGAGCGGCTTCGATACGATCGACTTCATCGGCCGCGACACAGTCGGCAAGACCGATCCGGTCAACGACCCCACCAGCTTCATATTCGACATTCTGCCTGGGCCGAACACAGGCGATATTACGATCGAACTGCAAAGCGTGGCATCCGGCCGGGTGCTTCTTTCACGCAATCTCACGTCGGCCGACAGCACCCCTACAGCTATCGAGGACCGCGTTGCCGACATGCTGAGCTCGGCACTTCCCGCCTCGGGTACGATCTACAACTATATCGAGCAGACGGGCACGCCAAACGGCCTGACCGAATGCCTGCTGCTCAACGACAAATATTATCTCGACCAGAATGCCAGAACCCACGAGGCCGCTTATCGCTGCCTCGAGTCGTTAGCCAATTCCGGGGCGAAATCCTCGCTCGTCTATTCGGAACTTGCGTCTCTACAGGTTGAGGCGGTCTCCGATCACTACGTCTATCCGCCCAATGCGACGATCGAAAAGGCCGTCGAGCTTGCCCACCGCGGCGTGCAGATGGGACCGACCAGTCCTTATGCGCATCGCGCCTATGGCTACGTCAGTTCGCGCCTCGGCAATACGGACGAGGCGATCCGCTGGATGCGCAAGGCCTATGAACTCAATCCCTATGATCTCGGCATGGCCGCCGCTTACGGCTACGGGCTGATCTTCGCCGGCCGATACGCGGAGGGAACGCCGATTCTTACCCATGCCGCAGAAACCTTCAGCGGCCACTCGACATGGTGGGACTACGGGCTGTTCGTCGGTGATTTCATGCTGGGCGACATGAACAAGGCCATCGCGGCCAGCATGGCATTGAGAACGACGGCAACGAAATCGCATTATCTGGCGGCGCGTCTGATCGGCGCCAAGGCTGCCGGACAGGACAGTCTGGTCACCACGCTGCTGAACGAGCTGAACGCCAAGTTCCCCAAATTTGCCGCCGATCCGCGCTCGACCTTCGTCGAGCGGAAATATCCGGCCGATCTGACCGATCGGCTGGTCGGCGCCTTGCGCGCCGCCGGGCTCGGCAGCGCGAGTTGATGATCGGCAGGCTGGACTATCTGGACATGGAATTGTGCCGTGCTCGCGCGAGCACGGCAGAACGCCAATCAGGCTGATTTCCCGGCTTTCGCCGGCAAATCCGTTGAATGGTATGCTCGCGCCCGCGCCTAATCGCGAAAATTTTACTGGTCATCCAGCTGGACAAAGAGCATCCAGCTAGATCCGAGCTTCCCGTAATTTAGCACCCGCTTTCATGATCTCATCGCTCCATGCTGCCGAACAGGGTGCCGGCTCGAAGGCCATCGTCTTGCTGCACGGTTTCGGCGGTTGCTCCGACGTCTGGCGCGACGTGATCGCCCCGCTCTCCCTTTCCGCGCGCACCCTTGCCTATGACCTGCCGGGGCATGGCCTGTCGCTCGACTTTCCCGATGCTGGGCCTGCGAAGGTCGCGGCAAGGGCCGTTCTTGCCGACCTTGCGGCCCGCAGGGTCAAACGCATCCATCTCGTTGGCCATTCGATGGGCGGCGCGGTGGCGACCTTGATGGCTCTGGCCGAGCCGGAGAAGGTGGCCTCGCTGACGCTTCTGGCGCCTGGCGGTTTCGGCCCGGAGATCAACGGGCCGCTGTTGCGTCGCTATGCCGGCGCACGGAGCCCATCCGAGATCCTCGCCTGCCTCGCTGCCATGTCGGGTCCACGGGCGCTGCCTTTTGATCATATCGCTGATACGCTCTGCGAAATGCGCAAGCGGCCCGGACAATCGGAAAAACTCGTCGAGATCGCCGCCGCCATGACCAGGGACGACCGGCAAGGCGTCATCCCGCGCGAGCAGTTGGACAGGCTGACCATGCCGGTGATGGTGGTGTGGGGCAGTGATGACGCGGTGCTGCCCTTCACCCATACGGATGACCTGCCGGCGCGCTTTCATGTGCATCATGTGCTGGAGGCCGGCCATATGCTGATCGAGGAAGCGCCCGATCTGATCGCCAGCATCATCCGCCGCAATATGAACCGTCGCGCCAGGCCCCTCCGCCCCAAACTCGCCGCCGCGCCCAGTTGAGTTGCTTAATGCATGTCGCCCAAAAGTGACCTCGGTCTTGGGAGAATGACATGCATGAAACAAAGACCTGAGCGCGTCATGTAACGCGACTCGCTTCTGCGCAATATCCCCGGAGCGCCTTGGTGCCCTTGATCTCGCCAGTGCATTTTGCCGGCGTCTGTGTTAACCCCGTGTTAACCAAACCCGCGAGGCAAGACGCCCATGAAGGACGCAGGCGAAAAGATCGATCCGTCAAGAAAACTGTCCGATGCCATCCGTGACGTAAAGAATGCCTTCGCCGACCGCGACGATGTCGTCGTCGACATGCGCGAGGCGCATCGCATGCGCCTCGATCTCCTGGCCGCCGAACTCGCACCCGTCTTTGCCGACGTGCCCGCCGACATGGACAATTTCGACTTCGTCGTTTCGGCAGGGCTGCAGCCGCGCCTGTGGATCGATGCCGTCAGCCATGTCGCCATGGGGCGCGACCGCCGCACCTACCGCTTCCTCAAGGACACCCGCATCGGCCGCGTGGTGCTTGCCGAATCGACCGAGGTGAAGCCGGTTGCCGATTCCGTGACGCGCTATGTCGCCGAGCGCATTGTCGAGCGCCAGAGGATGATGGAGGGCGGGGTCGAGCCGGCTGTAGCCGGCATGAGGCGCGCCGAGGTGGCGGAGGCCGAGCCGCCGCTGCGGTCGCCGCAACGCAGCATCGGCTGGTCTGCCTTCCTGTCAGGCCTTGGCCTGGTCGCCGCCGGCGCGCTGGTCGGCCTGGCGGTGTCGGTCGCCCTGTTCTGGGACCGCCTCGTGGCGATGGTGTTCAGCCTGCGGCCATAGAGGCGCTGGCCTCCACACCCAGTTCCATGGTCTGCAGATCGGCGGGCGGTATCGCCGGCCCGGTCAGGCCACGCCGCGTCAGGCGGATGCGCCAATTGCCCTTTTCGCCATCGATGTCGAACAGATTGTACTGTGCCGCCGGGTGCTTGCTGCCCGGCGCCTGGCCGGCGGCGGCGACACCGACCACCGGAACCTTGGTGCCGCGCAGCCCGATCTGGAACAGCGACGGCAGATGCGAATGACCGTGCAGGACGAGTTCCGCACCGTTCTTGCGAATGACCTTGTGGAAGCGGGCGATACCGAACAGCCGCTTGTGCTGCGAGACGGCGCCGCGCACCGGCGGATGATGGATCATGATCGCGCGAAACAGGCCTTGCCCGCCGGTGTCGCGCAGGATCTTGCCGAGCCGCTCGGCCTGCCCTTCCATGAAGAAGCCATTGGCCATGAAAGGTGCCGTGGCGCGCGCCGTCGAGACGCCGATCAGCGCGACGTTGCCGCGCACGCGCAGATAGGGGAACGCGTTGCGGTCGACCGGCGTGTTGACGCCGTCGCCGCTCATCCAGGCCGCCCATGAGCGGCAGACCTTGTCGAAGGCGCCCGGCACATAGGCGTCGTGGTTGCCCGGAACCACGGAAACGTCGTGCGGCGATCCCAGCGTCTCCAGCCAGTGCTTGGCCATCTCGATCTCGCCGTCGAGCGCCAGATTGACGAGATCGCCGGTGACGGCGAGGTGGTCGGGGTTCTGCGCCTTGATGTCGGTGGTGATGGCGTCGATGACGGCGTCATGCATGTGGCGCCGGCGATTGCGCTGCCAGTTGACATAGCCGAGCACGCGCTTGGAGGCGAGATCGCGATAGGATACATCGGGGAGCGGCCCCAGATGGACATCGGAAATATGCGCGAGCCTGAACATCCATCCCTCATAGGCGACCAGCGCCCCGCTTTCCACTCAAGGTTTCCTTACCGGTTTCGCACCTGATGGCAAACCCGCAAGACACCTTCCGCCAGACCGGCTGGCCGGGTTTGCGGGCGCGGCTGTTCCATCTCTATTTCGTGCTGCGGCGACCAATGACGCTCGGCGTGCGCGGCCTCGTTCATGATACCGCGACGAATTCCATCTTCCTTATCCGCCACACCTACGTGCCCGGCTGGCAGCTCCCCGGCGGCGGCGTCGAGGTCGGAGAAACGCTGGCTGAGGCGCTGGTGCGCGAACTCGCCGAGGAAGGCAACATCGCGCTGACCGCCCCCGCGGCGCTGAAGTCGATGCATTTCAACCGCCGTTCCAGCCGGCGCGACCATGTCGGCTTCTACCTGATCGAGCAGTTCACCCAGACCACACCGAAGCTCCCCGACCATGAGATCGCCGAGGCCGGTTTCTTCCCGCTGGATCGCTTGCCCAGGGACACGACGCCGGCGACGCTGCGGCGCATTGCCGAGGTTTTTGGGGAGGAGCCCGCGTCGCCCTATTGGTAAGCTCGCCCGCGGCGGGGGTTGCAGATCTCAGATCGCGAACCTTGCCCGGTCATGCGGCGCGCCATAGTCCAGTTTCGGCCCGACGGGCACGATCCGTGTCGGATTGATCGTCTCGTGGCTGCCGTAGTAATGCGCCTTGATATGATGCAGGTTCACGGTCGCGGCGACGCCAGGCACCTGATAGAGGTCACGCAAATAGTTCGACAGGTTCGGATAGTCGGCGATGCGCCGCAGATTGCATTTGAAATGGCCGACATAGACCGGATCGAAGCGCACCAGCGTGGTGAACAGCCGCCAGTCGGCCTCGGTGATGCGATCGCCGACGAGATAGCGCTGTTTTGACAGCCGCTCCTCCAGCCTATCCAGAGCCGCGAACAATTCGCCGAACGCCTCCTCATAGGCACGCTGCGTGGTGGCGAAGCCGGCGCGGTAGACGCCGTTGTTGACTGCGGGATAGACCAGCGCGTTGACGCGATCGATCTCATCGCGCAGGTCCTCGGGATAGAAATCGAGGCTTGCATCGCCCCATGCGTCAAACGCCGAATTGAGCATGCGGATGATCTCGGAAGACTCGTTGGAGACGATGGTCTGCTCCTTCTTGTCCCAAAGCACCGGCACAGTCACCCGGCCGGAATAGGCGGGATCGGCCTTCGAATAGATCTGGTGCAGGAAATCGAGACCGTAAAGCCTGTCGCCCGTAGCGCCGTCCTCGGCCAGGAATGTCCAGCCGTTGGCGCCCATGAAATGATGCACGACCGAGACGGAGATGATGCCTTCGAGCCTCTTCAGCGCACGAAAGATCAGCGTCCGGTGCGCCCAGGGACAAGCGAGCGAGACATAGAGATGGTAGCGCCCCGGCTCGGCCTTGAAGCCGCGCGTCCGGCCTTCGGCCGGCGCCCCGTCGACGGTGATCCAGTCACGCCATTGCGACTGCGTCCTGACGAACCTGCCGCCATTGTCCGCCGTATCATACCAGCGATCCTGCCACCTGCCCTCGACCAGCAATCCCATGCGAATCTCCTTGCGTCCTGTCCATTACCTAGGCGCAGGGTTGCCCTGTCGAAGACGTCAGGTACTGAACAGTCCGTCACTTGACTGAGACGGCGAACACATCAGGCCAATTGCGGCGGCCGAAAATTGATGCTAGCGGACACTCCGCATGTTCGACTTTGCTTCGATCCGGTTTGACCGACGACGAAAGGGCGCCCGCGCTTGATGAAGCGCTGACTGGCGAATACTGCCGTTTGCAGCAACCTTTCCTCCTCTACCGGAACGCAAAGACCATGAGCCTTGCCGACGTGAAATACCTGCCGGAAACTCCGGCGCACGACCCTGAAATCGAAGCCATCAATGACGAGGCCTTTGGGCCCGGCCGTTTCGTGCTGGCCGCCTACAAGATCCGCGAAGCCGGCGGCCACGAGCGCGCGCTGTCCTTTGTCGCGGTCGAAGGCGATCTCGTCGTCGCCTCGGTGCGCATGACCCGCATCGCCGCCGGTGCCGGCCGCGCGCTGATGCTCGGGCCGCTCGCGGTGCGGCCGGCCTACAAGAACCTGGGGATCGGCCGCCGGCTGGTGGCAATCGCACTGGAGGCGGCTGCAAAGGCCGGCGCGCCCGCCGTCATACTGGTCGGCGACGAGCCCTATTACGGGCCGCTCGGCTTCAAGCGCATCCCGCGCGGCCAGATCTCGATGCCGCGCCCTGTCGATCTCGACCGGCTTTTGTCGCACGAGATCACACCGGGCGCGGTGGCCAGGCTCACCGGCGAGGTCGGCCATGCCACCCAGGCCAGGGTCGCCGAGCACGTTTAATGCATGTCGCCCAAAAGTGCACAGCGGTTTTGGGAGAACGACGTGCATAAAACAAAAACTTAGGCGCCTCGTATGAATCCGTTTCAACGCGACGCGCTTAAGGCAAAAGCTTGACCTTGGCCGTCGATCCGGGCCTGATCCGTCCCTGTTTTCTTGGAGCAATTCCAGGAAGATGTGAAACGGTTCGGGGCTTTCGTGAAATAATGAATTGCTCCGGGAGAGGATGACGCCATGAATCCGAACGGCCAGATCGCGATCGTCACCGGTGGCGGCTCCGGGCTTGGCGAGGCAACGGCGCGGGCGCTTGCCGCCAAGGGTGCCCGCGTCGCCATCTTCGATGTCGGCATCGAGCGCGCGGCCAAGGTCGCGGCCGAAATCGGCGGCATTGCGGTCCAATGCGACGTCAGCAGCGCCGACAGCGGTGCTGCGGCCCTCGCCGAAACAGCGAGCAAGCTCGGCGAGCCACGCATCCTGGTCAATTGCGCCGGCATCGCCATTGGCGTGAAGACCATCGGCAAGGACGGGCCGCATCCCCTCGATCAATACCGCAAGGTGATCGAGGTCAATCTGATCGGCACCTTCAACATGATCCGCCTGGTCGCCGACCGCGCCGCCAGGCTCGAGCCGCTGCAGGGCGGTGAGCGTGGCGTCATCGTCAACACCGCTTCCGTCGCCGCCTATGACGGCCAGATCGGCCAGGCCGCCTATTCCGCTTCGAAGGGCGGCGTGGTCGGCATGACCCTGCCGGTGGCGCGCGACCTTGCCCGTTCCGGCATCCGCGTCTGCACCATCGCACCCGGCATCTTCAAGACACCGATGATGGCTGGCATGCCACAGGAGGTGCAGGATTCGCTCGGCGCCGCGGTGCCCTTCCCGTCCCGTCTCGGCGAACCATCCGAATATGCGGCACTTGCCTTGCACATCATCGAAAACCAGATGCTGAACGGCGAAACCATCCGCCTCGACGGTGCCATCCGCATGGCGCCGAAGTAGTATAAGGCACCCGGAAGTGCGATGCGGTCCTGGGCGAGTTGCATGGAATGCTTGCCAAGACCGGCATCGTCGCCTGATAAGTGGAATAGAACGATCAACTTAGCAGGACGAGACCGTTGGACGATCGAAAGAAGGACGTGATCCGCCAGACCGACGCCGACGCGATCCGGTTGGCGAAGACACTTCTGCGCAGCGCCCGCTTCGGCGCGCTGGCGGTGCTGGAGCCGCAGACCGGGGCGCCGCTGGCGAGCCGGGTCGGTGTCGCCACCGATATCGACGGCGCGCCGCTTATCCTGGTTTCGATGCTCTCGGCGCACACGCCCGCCATGCTTGCCGATCCACGCTGTTCCCTGCTGCTCGGCGAGCCCGGCAAGGGCGACCCGCTCGCGCATCCGCGCCTGACGCTGATCTGCCAGGCATCGCGGCTCGAGCGTGGCACCGACGCGCATGCCCGCGCCGAGCGCCGCTATCTCAACCGCAATCCCAAGGCCAGCCTCTATGCCGGGCTCGGCGACTTCTCGATCTTTCGCCTCGGGCCGCAGCGCGCAAGCCTCAATGGCGGTTTCGGCAAGGCCTATATGCTCGATCGCTCCGATCTCATCACCGTCGGACCCATCGTCGAAGAACTCGCGGCGAGCGAACAATCCGCCGTCGCGCATATGAACGCGGACCATCTGGACGCGATCGCCATTTACGCGCATCATTGCGCCGGGGCATCTGCCGACGGCTGGGGCATCGCCGGTTTGGACGCCGATGGCATGGATCTGGTGTCGGGAGACAATGTTTGCCGGATATTCTTTCCACAACCCTTGGTAGCAGCGAAGGAATTGAGGCCCGTTCTGGTCGAAATGGCCAGGAGCGGCCGGGTGGCCAGGCCGGCAAATAATGAAACTTAATTGCATTTGATCAAAAGCAACACTTGAGATTTGAAAGAAATGTTCTACCCTTCACAGATGGCACTGACTCGTCGGTGGCCTTTCGCAAGTGAATTTATGGATTCAGGCACCATTGCCCCCATGGCGCCTCGATGAGCAAACAGCATGGGGCATTCATGGTCTCGACAAAGCTAATCGCCAACGCCGAATCCGCTGCCGAATTTTTGATGCTCATGGGCAACGAAAAGCGGCTGTTGATTATGAGCTATCTGATCGACGGTGAAATGTCGGTCGGCGCCATCGCCGACAAGGTGATGCTCAGCCAATCCGCGCTCTCGCAGCATCTGGCCAAGCTGCGGGCGCTTGACCTCGTGGAAACCCGCCGCGACCGTCAGATGATCTACTACTCCTGCAAATCCGACGCGGTGCGCGAGTTGCTTATCGTGCTGGATGGTATTTTCGGCACCGGCAACGAGGACCTGTCCCAGATGGCACAGAGATTGCGCCGCGCCGGGACTTGACCGGACGCTCCTGGGCCCGCTTACCTCGCTGACGATTTCCGGAGCGTGGCTTGTGCGTCTCTTCCGACGCACGGACCACGCTCTCGATATTTGAGCGCAGGACATGGACCCAATCCGCATCGACGACCCACGGGATTCACGCGTCGCCGCCTATCTCGATATCCGCGAACGCGATCTTGCCGGCCGGCAAGGCCGCTTCGTCGCCGAAGGCAAGGTGGTCCTCGATCTGCTTCTGTCGTCCGGCCGCTTCGGCGCCGAATCCGTTCTTGTCCTGGAAAACCGGCTCGGCGGCCTGGAGGACATCCTGCACAAGGCGCCGGCGGACCTGCCGGTCTACGTCGCTACCAGCGCGGTGATGGATGCGATCGCCGGCTTCCACATGCATCGCGGCATCCTGGCCATCGGCCGCAAGGAGACGCCGCAAGCGCCCGAGCCATTGCTGGATGCCTTGCCCGACCGGGCCCTGGTGGTGGTGCTCGTCGGCATCGCCAACCACGACAATATGGGCTCGATCTTCCGCAATGCCGCCGCCTTCGGCGCCGATGCGGTGCTGATGGATACGACATGCTGCGATCCGCTGTACCGCAAGGCGATCCGCGTTTCGGTCGGCGCCGCGCTCAAGATCCCGTTCGCATCCTTCACCGACACGTCAGGCTTTACGGCGATGCTCGCCGAACGGGGCTTTGAACAATTTGCCCTATCGCCGCGCGGACGAACCGACATACGCGATGCAAAGCCGGCCAGGCGTCTGGCGCTCTATCTCGGTACCGAGGGCGAAGGCCTGCCCGAAAGCCTGCTTGCGCGCCTGCAAACCGTGCGGATCACCATGTCGAAGGGCTTCGACAGCCTGAACGTCGCGGCCGCGTCGGCCATTGCCCTGCATCACTTCTCGCATCGTTGAGCAAGGGCGACGGCCGCACCGCCGCTTCAGTTCGCGTCCGCCTTCTGCAAGGCCCGCACGCGGTCGGCGAGGCTGCGATCGCCGCTGTTGGATCGGCTGTCCTGCGGCGCCGCCAGCGCCTTGGCGATCGGGGAATCAGGCCCCTCGAGCTTGGCCGTCAGGTGGACGACTTCAGCCGCCAGCTCGTTCATCTGCTCGCGCAGCGCCGCACTGCCATTCGCAGCACCCGACGAGGCAACAGCGCCGAGATCCGCCTTGAGCCGCTTGTTCTCGCGCGCCAGTGCCGTCAGCCTGGCCTCCAGCCGCTCGCGGTCGCTGTCGAGCTTGGCGATCGCCTGGTCCAGATCATCGCGCTGTTTGGCCTCGTCATGCCTGCCCGCTTCATCCGGCTTGCCGACCAGCCGCAAGGTCGGTCCGCCGTCCTCGGCCTTCGCCTTTTCGCGCAGCCGCGCCAGCTCCTTTTCGCGGCGATCGAGCTTGTCCTCGCGATCGGCGAGCGTCGCCAGCAGCCGTTCGACCTTCTTGTCGAGTTCGGCCACCCTTTTCTTCTCCGCCTTCAGTGCGTCGCGCGCGGCCTTGCTTTCGGCCGCGATCTCCTGCTGGCGCCGGTCCGCTTCCTTGCGCTGGCCGCGCAGGAGCGCGATATCGCTGGCTAGCTTCTGCAATTCCGACTCCCGCGCCACGAGCTCGATCTGCCGGCTGGAGGAGGAAAAACTGGCATCGTCATACATGCGCTCCAGCTTTTCGAGCTCAAGCGCCCGCTTCTCCAGCTTGCGTTCGGTTTCCTTGAGCAGCTCCGAAAGCCGGTGCAGTTCCTCTTCGCGCTGCCGCAGCGCCTCGTTCTTGGCGCCGAGTTCGGCGAGCGCGTGGTTCTTGTCGGTGCGTTCAATCGCCAACCCCTTCAACGCCTCGTGGCCACGACCGATCTCGACGAGCTGTTCGGCCGCTTTCTCGCGCAGCGCCTTGACGTTCATTTCGAGGCGGCGGTTTGCCATGGCGTATTCCGCCCGGACGCGGTCCTTGTCTGCCTGGATTTCGGTCTGCGTGAGCGGGATAGAGGCCTCGATGCGCCTGCGGGTCAGCGCGACGGCACGCCGCCAGACGGCCGGAGCCACGATCAGCGCCAGAAAGCCGGCGCAGAGAAAGCCGAGGGCAAAGAACAGGACCGATTGAACCAAAGGACTACCCGCTATCGGCGGCAACCGCCGGAACTGGACCGCATCATACTGGCATGGCGGAAATCCGGCGCTGCGGCAAGAGCTTGCCGCAGCGCGTGGAGGGTCACAGGCCTACAATTCCCACCGAAAACTTGGCATTGCGGTCACGATCGGTTGGACTTTAGAACGGATTCCAGGTCGCCCGCTCGGTCAGTTTCAGATAGCCGAGATTGACGCCGAGCCGGGCGCCGACGCCGGTGCGGATCGGCACCAGGAGCACATTGTTGTTCTTCAGCACATTGAAGCCGACGCCCGCCACCACATAGGCCGAACCGGCGACGCCGCCATAGCGGTTGTAGAGGTTGCTGACATCGTCGAGATTGTAGACCAGCATCATCACCCGGGACCCCTCGCCGCCGAAATCCCAGCCCAGCGACGGGCCTTGCCAGAACACTTTGTGGTCGCCGGCATTCTTGGTGTAGAGTGTGCCTTCGCCGTAGGTCAGGCCGCCGATCAGCGCGCCCGACCCCTCCTCACCGAGCAGATAGCCATTGGGCAAGCCGTAGGAGGCGAAGATCTTCTCGACGACGGTGGCGAGCCCACCCGATGTCGCGCCGAAGAACTTGTGACCGGAATCGATAATCTCCTGAGCGGTGTACTCCTGGGCCCGCAGGGCTGAAGTCGAGAAGACGAGAACGCCCATGAGCGTGATCGCCATTGAGCAGACACGGAGAAACTTCCGGCCTGAGATGACACGGAGGAAACTCCGGTCGTAGAATCGGGAAAACATGCTTCCAATCTCCGTCATGAAGCACTTTCGCCGACGCCTCGCATCCGGTCCGGCTCTTTAGGCGGCCGTTAAGGATGACTGTTAGGGGCAAACTATGCCGTAATCCTTTTTCAACCATTAACTCCCACAGGAAGATGGCGGTTCGAAGGCTGGCTTTTGGGGTCGCGCGGCGCTGAAAGTCCGCGCAAACGCGCCATTTGCCCCGACGACGATTTTGGATTTGTTGCTGTACATACGAGTGCTGTGTATTCAGAAAGCCTCGGGTTGAAGCGTGATTCGTGTGGGCAGGCGCGACGATCAATCGCTCGGCCAGGAATTGTGGAATTTTGCAGGGATTTTCACCGATGGCCGATCTGTTCACCCTTTCCGCGCCTGACCTCGCGGCGCTTCTGTGCAGCCGCGTCTGTCACGACATCATCTCGCCGGTCGGCGCGATCAACAACGGGCTTGAACTGCTTGACGAGGGCGGCGCCGACGAGGACGCCATGCGGCTCATCCGCCAGAGCGCCAGGAATGCCTCGGCCCGATTGCAGTTCGCCCGTATCGCCTTCGGAGCGGCAGGCTCCGCCGGCATGCTGATCGACACCGGCGACGCCGAAGCGGTGGCAATCGCCTTCCTCAAGAACGAAAAGCCGGATCTGACCTGGAACGGGGCACGCGCGCTGCTGCCCAAGAACAAGGTCAAGCTGCTGCTCAACCTGATCCTGGTCGCCAACGCCGCCATTCCGCGTGGCGGCAAGCTGGTCGTCACCCTCGAGAATCTCGAAACCGAGCCGCGCATTTCCCTTTCGGCAAGCGGCCCGATGCTCCGCGTGCCGCCGAAATTCCTCGAACTGCATTCCGGTCACAAGCCGGAAGAGCCGATCGATGCGCATTCGGTGCAGCCCTACTACACGTTGCTGCTGGCCCGCGAGGCCGGCATGACGATATCGATCCATGCGACGGCGGAAGAAATTGTGCTTTCGGCAGCCTGAGCGTCCGGCCAGTTTGCCGGGAAAACAAAGTATTTCAACAGCGTAATACTGCCGCGACGGCTCAATCCGCGGTGGCAGCGAAGCATTCGTGAAGAAAAGCTTCTCCGAAGGCATCTTTCCAAAAATTTTACCTAAAGACTTTTCGGGTTCTTTACCAGATCGGCCTAGGGTGCTCGTCAGATGCCCCGCACGACCGGATTGCCCCAAGGCAAAGAGGACCCGGAAATGAAACGCTGCATGTTCGTCGACGATTCAAGCGTCATCAGGAAAGTTGCAAAACGCATCCTGGGCGGTTCCGACATGGTGGTCATCGAAGCAGCCAGCGGGCTTGATGCACTGGAGATGTGCGCCGCCGACATGCCCGACATCATCGTCGTCGATGGCGCCCTGCCGGACGTGCAGGCGGTTGACCTCATCCGCCGTGTGCGCGCCATGGAAAGCCCGATAAAGCCGCAGATCCTGATCTCGCTGGTCGAGCTCGACATCGCCTCGATCATGCGGGCCAAGCGCGCCGGCGCCCAGGGCTATCTCCTGAAGCCGTTCAATCGCCCGCAACTGCTCGAGCGCTTTCGCAACCTGAAAATCGCCGCTTGAGGCGGCGGAGCCCTCTCATCGCCGATGCGTGACGCAAAAACCCGGCCGAAGCCGGGTTTTTTTTCGAAGATGGCAATGATTCGGGCGGCGCTCGCCGCTCAGGCGCTGACGCGGATGTCTTCGGGTTCGCGCAGCACGTAGCCGCGGCCCCAGACCGTTTCGATATAGTTCTGGCCACCGGACGCAGCGTCGAGCTTCTTGCGCAGCTTGCAGATGAAGACGTCGATGATCTTCAATTCCGGCTCGTCCATGCCGCCATAGAGGTGGTTGAGGAACATTTCCTTGGTGAGCGTGGTGCCCTTGCGCAGCGAGAGCAGCTCCAGCATCTGGTATTCCTTGCCGGTGAGGTGCACGCGCTGGCCGCCGACCTCAACGGTCTTGGCGTCGAGGTTGACCACTAGGTCACCGGTGGTGATGACCGACTGGGCGTGGCCCTTGGAGCGCCGCACGATGGCATGGATGCGCGCCACCAACTCGTCCTTGTGGAACGGCTTGGTCATGTAGTCGTCAGCGCCGAAGCCGAGGCCGCGGACCTTGTCCTCGATGCCGGCCATGCCGGAGAGGATCAGGATCGGCGTCTTTACCTTGGAGAGGCGAAGCGTTCTCAGGACCTCGTAGCCGGACATGTCGGGCAGGTTGAGATCGAGAAGGATGATATCGTAGTCGTAGAGTTTGCCCAGATCGACACCCTCTTCGCCGAGGTCCGTCGTATAGACATTGAAACTTTCCGATTTCAGCATCAGTTCGATGCTTTGTGCGGTTGCACTGTCATCTTCTATCAGCAGAACACGCATTTCATTCCCCTTTTCTGCTGCCGGACCATTTCACGACCCGTCCTGCCCCGGAGCAGTGGTTGCCTTGTGCAGAGGCTGCCATTGAATGGTTAACAAAACCTAATTTCCCGTCCATGACGGTATCAGATTTTTTAACGCCTTTCTACACCCTCTTGAATCTAATAACGAATCTCATACCCAAATTCCTAATGCAACACATTAACAACCTGGACTAAGCGACTCCAGGGACTCATCGACGCGCCTTCGCTTCGGCGGCCGGAATTTTTACCCGGCCTTAAGTCCTGACCCGTATGATTAACAATGCCCGTAAACGAATGGTTACCGCCGGCAAAAAACTTTAGGGTTTTGTTTCCTATAGTTCGGGAGATGCCGGTGGACACGGGCAACGCCTGGGCCTTTCCAGGTGGTTTGGACGATATGTGCGGGTGTGCGTTTCCGGGAGTACCGAATCATGAAGTCACGTGAAAACCTCGTTCGGCTGAAACAGTTTCAGGTGAATGAGAAGCGGCGGCAGCTGCTGCAGCTCGACATGATGATCGCCGAGTTCGAACGCATGGCCGTCGAACTGGAGCTTCAGATCACCGCCGAGGAAAAGAAAGCCGGCATCACCGACATCAATCATTTCGCCTATCCGACCTTCGCCAAGGCGGCGCGCTTGCGCCGCGACAACCTCAGAAATTCGCAAAGCGACCTCGCCCAACAGCGAAGCGCTGCCGAATCATTACTCGGTGAAGCTGAAGCGGAGCTTTCCAAGGCAGAAATGCTGGAATCGCGCGACACCAAGGTCCGCGAAGCCGAAACCGGTGGCCGCAGCGCCATGATCGGCTGAACCGGCCGAGATCCGCATCGGCGCATTCGCGCGGGTGCGCGCCTGGAGCAATTCCAGGAAAAATGCCTGGTCCGGCCGAATTGCCACGGAGATCACCGATCCCAGGCAATTCCAGGAAAAGTGTGAACGGGGCTCCCCAGGAATTGCCCTAGGCGGCCCAATCCCCGTCATTTGCGGCGATCGCCCTGGCACGGGCATCCTTAATGTCGGGCGCGTGCTCCTCCGCCCATGCCCTGATCTGGGTAAGCAAAGCCCCCAGATTTTGGCCGAGCTCGGTCAATTCATATTCAACGCGCGGCGGAATGACCGGGAAGATCTCACGCCGCACCAGGCCGTCACGCTCCAGCACGCGCAGTGTCTGCGCCAACATCTTGGGCGTGATGCCCTCGAGCTTGCGGGCGAGTTCGCCATTGCGCAGCCGGCCTTTGCGCAGCGCGCAGACCACCAGATAGACCCATTTGCTGGCCAGCATTTCGAGCACGGTGTGTGAAGGACACATCCGCCGGAACGCATCATAGCCGAAAGGGGAGTCGTCATTACTATCCATGAGGTGCGTATATATCAAAAAGGTACATACTGGACAAGGGAATATTACTATCCAAATGATAGCGGCGCTAACCAAGCAGGAGAGATACCATGCGTGCCGTTATCCAGAATTCCGTAGGCGGACCCGAAGTCCTTGTCATTGCCAACCAGCCGGACCCGACGGCAAAGCCCGGTCAAGTGCTGGTTCGCGTCAAGGCAGCCGGCATCAATCCGGTCGACGGCGCCGTCCGCTCTGGTCACTATAAGCTTCTCGGAGAGCCGCCCTTCATCCTCGGCTGGGATATTTCGGGAACCGTCGAGGCGCTCGGCGCCGGTGTCACCGGCCTCAAGGTCGGCGACGAGGTGTTCGGCATGCCGCGCTTCCCCAAGCAGGCGGCGGCTTACGCCGAGCTCGCCGCAGTGCCGGCCGACGAGGTCGCGCTGAAGCCGAAGGCGGCGGACCATATCCAGGCAGGCGCGTTGCCGCTGGCCGGTCTGACCGCCTGGCAGGGCCTTGTCCGCCATGGCGCCCTGAAATCGGGCCAGCGCGTGCTGGTGCACGCGGCCGCCGGCGGCGTCGGCCATCTGGCGGTGCAGATCGCCAAGGCGCGCGGCGCTTACGTCATCGCCACAGCCAGCCCCAACAAGCTCGATTTCGTCCGCAAGCTCGGCGCCGACGAGGTCATCGACTACACCCAGGGCGATTTTACCGGCCTGATCAGCGACATCGATCTGGTGCTGGACCCAATCGGCGGCGACCATGCCGAACGCTCGCTGAAGGTCATCAGGAACGGCGGCGTGCTGGTGTCCTTGCTGAACCTGAACGACGCCACCAGGGCGCTGGCCAGCGCGCGCGACATCCGCGTCGAGCGCATGTCCGTCGTGCCCGACCGCGAGGGCCTGGTGGAGCTTGGCCGGTTGATCGACGCGAACAAGCTCGCCGTTCACGTGGCCAAGAGCTTCCCGCTCGAAGAGGCCGGGGCCGCCCACGCTTTTCTCGCCACCAGGCCGATCGGCAAGGTGGCGCTGACGGTTTGACCAATAAAGACACGACCTAAAAGCAAAAGGGCGCGGAATGCCGCGCCCTTTTGTATCTTCAGCCCGGCTCTAGTGCCGGTATTGCTGGATGCGCGTCGTGCGCAGCCCGGCAAGGCCATATTCGTCGATCGACGCCTGCCAGGACAGGAATTCCTCGGTGGTCAGCTTGTAGCGCTGGCATGCCTCTTCGAGGCTCAAAAGCCCGCCGCGCACCGCCGCGACCACTTCCGCCTTACGCCGGATAACCCAGCGACGCGTGTTGGTCGGCGGCAGATCGGCAATCGTGAGAGGGCTGCCGTCGGGCCCGATAACATACTTAACTCTAGGTCTAACCAGATCGGTCATCGTACTCTCTACAAAAAACTCAAAGACCCAATCCCCGCCACGTTACCGCCACAGCTTTAAAAATTGCCTAAGCAGACCCTAATGACTAGGTAAGGATCGTGAACGCCGCGTTAGTGTTTTCGCAGGCATTTGAAACATCCGGCTGGAAGCCTTGAATTGGTTGGAAAAAATCCGGCCGATCGCGGATCGCCCGCAATCCGTTGATCGCCTTGCAAGCTGGCGCCGGCGGAAAGCTTGACCTATATTCTCGACATTGGCATTGAGACGCCGCGCAAAATGAAAGCATCCATGAACAGTCTCGACCTTCCCGGACGTCCCGAAAACACCCGCATTGTCGTCGCCATGTCGGGCGGCGTGGACTCGTCCGTGGTCGCCGGCCTGTTGAAACGCGAAGGTTATGATGTCGTCGGCGTCACCTTGCAGCTCTACGACCACGGCGCGGCCACGCACCGGGCCGGCTCATGCTGCGCTGGACAGGACATTGACGATGCCCGCCGCGTTTCCGAGACGCTGGGCATTCCCCACTATGTGCTCGATTATGAGGAGCGCTTCCGCAAGGCGGTCATCGACCCCTTCGCCGAGAGCTATGTCGCCGGCGAGACGCCGATCCCTTGCGTGTCCTGTAACCAGACGGTGAAGTTCGCCGACCTCCTGGCCACCGCCAAGGAGCTCGGCGCCGACGCGCTCGCCACCGGCCACTACATCCGCTCCGGCGCCAATGGCGCCCACCGCGCGCTCTACCGGCCGGTCGATGCCGATCGCGATCAGAGCTATTTCCTGTTCGCCACCACGCAGGCGCAGATCGACTATCTGCGCTTTCCCCTGGGCGGCCTGTCGAAGCCGCAGGTTCGCGCCATAGCCGAGGAGATGGGGCTGACGGTGGCCGCCAAGCAGGATAGCCAGGACATCTGCTTCGTGCCGCAAGGCAAATATTCCGACATCATCGCCAAGCTGAAGCCGGCCGCCGCGAATCCAGGCGACATCGTCCATATCGACGGCCGCGTGCTCGGCCGCCACGAAGGCATATTGCGCTACACGATCGGCCAGCGCCGCGGCATCGGCATCGCGTCGGGCGAGCCGCTCTATGTCGTCCATCTCGATGCCGAACGGGCGCGCGTCGTCGTCGGCCCGCGTGAGGCGCTGGAGACCCACAAGATCTATCTGCGCAACATGAACTGGCTTGGCGACGGGCCGCTTAGCGATATTCCCGCCGGCGGCCTCGAACTGTTCGCCAAGGTGCGCTCGACCCGGCCGCCGCGTCCGGCGGTGCTGCGCCACATCGCGGGCGTGACGTCGGTCGAACTGGCCGACGGCGAGTCCGGCATCGCGCCCGGACAAGCCTGCGTGCTCTATTCCGACGACGGCAACGAAGCGCGCGTCTTCGGCGGCGGCTTCATCGAGCGCTCCGAGCGCGGCGCCGAGGCCGAAGCCATGCTGACGAAGCTCGCAGCAAGGCCAGCGCAGGTTCCCGCCGAGTAGGCAATCGCCTGCTCTGTCGCACTAAGGGTACGACGCGGCCTTCCTTCAAGACTTCGTGTGGGTGACCGTGCCCGCCGTCAGGATGCGCAGCACCCTGATTGCTTCCTCGCCGCTGGTGCGCGGCTCGCCCCGCGTCTCGATGCAGTGGATGAAATGCTCCAGCTCGCGGGTCAGCGGCATGCCTTGCGCGACCGCGACATAGGACGGCTCGTTGGTGGTGAAGGCCCATTGGCCGCTATCCTGCCAGACCGCATGGCGGTAGACGGCAAGCTTGCGCTCCCATGGCTCGACATCGTCGAACACCGCCATCGCCTTGGTGCCGACCACGGTCAGCCGTCGCTCGCGGTAGGGATTGAGTCGCGAGGTGAAGAGATGGCTGCGCAGGCCGTTGGGAAAGCGCATGTGCAGATGCGCGAAGTCGCTGAGGCTGTCGAGGAGTGCCGCACCCTCGCCGCGCACGTCGATCGGCTCGGTGCCGGTGATGGCCAGGATCATCGACAGATCGTGCGGCGCCAGGTCCCACAGCGCATCATTCTCGGTATGGAACTTGCCAAGGCCAAGCCGGTGCGAGTGGATATAGCGGACCTCGCCAAGCTCGCCATTGTCGATCAGCCCCTTCAGCGTCTCGAAGGCGGGATGAAAACGCAGGACATGGCCGACCATGAAGACGCGCCCATTGTCCTTGGCCGCCTGCACCGCGCGTTCGGCGTCCGGCACCGTCAGCGCGATCGGCTTTTCCACCAGCACGTCCTTGCCGTTTTCAGCGGCGCGCACGGCAAGGTCGGCATGGTATTGCGGCGGCAAGGCCATGACGATGGCGTCGACGTCGTCCCGGCCGAACAGCTGGTCCGGCTCGATCGCCAGGCAATCCTGTTCGCTGGCAAAGCCTTCGGCACGCGCCCGGTTGGCGTCGGAAACCGCGTGCAGCGCGCCAAGCGCCTTGAGGGTGCGGATATGGTTGCTGCCCCAGTATCCGCAACCGAGGACTGCAATGCGCGGCTTCATCTGTTTCAAACTCTAAAAACTCGTGGCCGAGACATAGCGACGTGCCCCTTCGAACTCAACCCCGGCGGTTGCAACCAAATGTCCATGCGGCAAAGCTTTTTCGGCAATGAGAATATGCGGCGATATGGAATGCTTCGAAGCTTGACAGGCTCGCCCTCCCAACCTTATATCCGCGCGACCTTGGCGAACGCCTCGAAATGCCTTTCGATTTAAGGCGGATTTCGGGCCTTTCGCCGCCCTGGCGGGGTAGCTCAGTTGGTTAGAGCACGGGAATCATAATCCTGGGGTCGGGGGTTCAAGTCCCTCTCCCGCTACCAATCCTAAAAACGCAAACAATTCTCTGTCGCGGACACCGCGCCGTTGAAGCCCAGCGCTGGCGCGGGTTGCTGTCGGAAGCTGGGGATTGGCCCTGGCCTACGGAGCGCAGATTGTTCTCCGAATTGGCCCACATTCTCCAAAGCTGGGGACTAGGCCGTTTCGACCCCCAGCTTGTGATGTCAGCAATTTCAACGACATGGCGTCGGTGCCCGTTGGCAAGAGTTTGTGTGTCGCTCGGTAGCCAAGTTACGAGCGAAATGATCCCGCACTTTTGGATTTTGGACGGCGGCAATGGGGCCGACTGCGGACGGTCTGGTGTTGGCCTTGAGGACCAGTTGAGCTGCCATTCTGGTATCAACTCATCGATAGGCGGCGACACCTTGAGCTAAACCGGTTCCACTTCGGTTATGTCCGCGATCATCGCATCACCGACGCGACGTATTCAGACCGGCGGACCCGAGTGCGAAGCCCGCGCTATTTTCCGAGCCAATTCAAGAAAGCCGAACAAATGCGGCGAGCGGTTGTCTCGTCGATAGTTGAGTGAAAGCTCGGTTCCCGGATTGTGGCCTCCGTATTTCCGATAAACAATGCCGGGCCGTTGATTTTCGCTGACCGATGCTGGCACGACCGAGATGCCGACGCCAACCGAAACCAGGCTCATCGCTGTAAGATAGTCCTGGGCCATGACCTGCAAGGCAGGAACAAAGCCGTCAACCTTGCATACGTCGAGCACATAGTCCGCGTAACTTGGCCGTGGGCGCCGCGGAAAGAGGACGAAAGTAGCATTCTTGAAATCTGCGAGATGGAATGGTTGCTCACGATTGGCATAGCTGTCGGGAAGCGCCAAAACCAGCGGTTCCTTCACGAGCGTTTCGGATTTGACCTCCGCGTCGTCGATCGACGGGCGCGCCACCGCAATGTCGATTTCCCGCTGGATCAGGGCTCGTCGCAACTCGGCATTGTTCATGGCCGAAAGCGCCAGTTCGATATCCGGATGCGCGCCGCGGAAAGCCCTGATGATGTTGGGCAGAACACCGAAGGTTGCCGTTCCGACGAACGCGATCCGCAGGCGCCCCGCGACACCCTGCCCGATCCGCATCACCTCACGTTCCGTCTGGTCGACGCGTTCGAGGATTTCCCTTGCCCGCTCCAACAGCAATTCGCCTGCCTGGGTGAGCCGAATCTGGCTGCGGCTGCGGTCGAACAGGGCCGCGCCGATCTCCCTTTCGAACTGAGCGATCTGTCGGCTTAATGGAGGCTGAGCAATTCCGAGCCGCGCCGAGGCGCGCCCGAAATGAAGTTCTTCGGCCACTGCCAGGAAATAGCTCAGCCGTTTGAAGTCCATCGCCGTCCGTCAGGCATCCATCAGCCGCGCAGGCACCCGCGTGACCCTTTCCAGTGCCTCCTTGAAATAGGCCCTGAAGGCAGCGGGGTTCTCGCTCATCGGAAAATGACCAAGATCCTTCATGATCGCAAGAGTGGCACCCTTGATCGCGGCTGCCGTGCGTTGCGCGTCTTCAGGAGTGCAGGTCATGTCGTACTCGCCGCACATGATATGGACGGGCGTGCGCCGCGTATCGATGGACGCGAGCCGGCCGACGAGGCTGTCATCGGACGTGTAAAAGCTGAGGTCTCCCCGAAAAACGCCTGGCCCGGACTGCATGAACATCCACAGTGTGGTCCAACGCTCTGCGTCGGGCGCCTGCGGCGCGATGTTGGCCGAGACGAGGGCGGCGCCCATTTCACCGCCATGCGCATCGGGCCGGTGAAACCAATCGATATCATACCATGCCGGCTGGAAATCGGACGCCTCGATCGCGATGAAACCCGAGAAGGATTCAGGATGGAGGGCTGCCAGTTGCAGCGCAATCCTCCCACCCATCGAACATCCGGCCAGCAAAGGCTTTTCCAGCCCTGCCGCACGGCAGAATGCCAGCACCGTCTCCATGTAGGTCTCGGTCGAGAGCAGATACTCCGCGGTCTCGAACCCCTCCGGCGGCAGCGACTTTCCGTGCCAGGGCATGTCGAAGGCGATGAACCGGTGGGATCGGGTGAACGCCTCGTCGTTCAGGACGGACCGCCACTGCCGCGTGTCGGCGCCCGCCGTGTGAAGGCACACGACCGGATGGCCCTGGCCGGCTTCCTCGAAGTAGATGCGCTGCCGGGCATTTCCCACCGTGAGATTGACATAGCGGCCCACGATCGGCTCGATCGAAGATTTCATGAGAAACGCTCCTTGCGCCCCAACGCCATGAATTCCTTGAAGTACCGCAAGTTCTTGACCAGCGTCAGGATATCGCCGTCGATGCTGCCGTTCCCGTATTTCACCAGTCCGAAAATGTCATGGAAACCCGGCTTTGGCAGAGGTTGCCAGAATTCGCGCAATGCATCGCCCTTCGCTCGCAGCGCAAACCGCCAAGGAAGCTTCTTGCTCGGACCTTCCTTGATCTCGACAACCCTTCCCTTCTCGAAGGTCAGGTAGAATTCGTCCTGGTCGACCTCGATCAGGATGGTTTCGTTGAAGAGGCGGCCAAGCCGCAGCAAATGAGGTCTCCGCTCGAGGGCGGCCGCCATGTCGTCGAGTCGCTGGCGTAAATTTCGAACGCGCGGCATGGTCGGTCTCACATCTTACGGGCCATCATGCGCACCTTGTCCTCGTCCAGCGTCACACCGAGCCCCGGCCCGGCCGGCACGCGTATTTCGAATTCCTCGAACACCAGCGGCGTAGCGACAAGATCCTCGACCAGTATTCGCGGACCGAAATGTTCGCTTCCCCATTCGAGGCGAGGCAGTGTCGAGAAGACGGCCATGTGGGCCGCGGCGCCGATGCTGCTCTCCAGCAGGCAGCCGCCGTAGAGTTCGATTCCGAACGCCTGGGCGATGCCGGCGGCCCGCTTGAGTTCCAGGAGGCCGCCGCTCTTGACCAGCTTCAGCGAATAGACGCTGCCGCAGGCCTGCGTCGCCACGCTGGCCAGCTCCGAATTGGTGAACGCAGCCTCGTCGATGAGAAGCGGAATGTGCGTGCGGGCCGCGACGCGCGCCATCGCTTCGCGTTGGCTTGCTTGAACGGGCTGTTCGATCAACGCGACATTGAGTTCCTCAAGAGCAGGAAAAAGCCGGATGCAAAGCGCCTCGGTCCACGCCTGATTGACATCGACGATCAGCTTCACGTCGTCACCCAGGCCGGCACGAAGATGTTGCAAGCGCACGATGTCGGCCTCAGGCGAGTTGAAGCCGAGCTTGATCTTGAAATCCTTGTGGTGGCGCAGCCGGAGCTTTTCCCTCGCCTCCTCGAGTTCCTGCCCGGCATCACCCGAAGCAAGCGCCCAGATGACACCCATCCGATCTCTGACCTGTCCGCCAAGCAAGGCACTGACGGGCAGCCCGAGCGTATGGCCGACGGCGTCGAAGAGCGCCGACTCCACCGCTGCTTTTGCCGCGAAATTGCGCGTTGCGGCCTTGGCCATGCGCACGGCATTGGCTTCGAAGAGCATGGCGTTCTGACCAACAAGCGCAGGTTCGAGGTAGTTCGCTATGGCGGCCCAGATGGATTCCACGCTTTCTTCGGCCCAGCGCGGTCCTCCGAGCGTGGAGGCCTCACCAATCCCGGTGACGCCGTTTTCAAGCTGGACGCGTACGAGGACGAACCCTTGGTGCGCTATCTCGGTATTCGAAAGCTTGTGGCGACGGACTGTCGGCGCCTCGATGATGGTCGCGGCAATCGATCTGACCCGCGTGTCGCGCGCAAGCTCGATGGGAGCGGCGCGGGGTGGAATGTTCTCGGTGACGTTGATCGACATACCGACTGCCCTCGGGAGAACCCGCCTGGGCAAGCACCAGGCGGGTCGATTGCTGACTGTTATTCGGCCGCGACGGCGATTTCGGCAGCCTTTGGCTTGAGCTTGAAGTCGAATTCCATGACCAGGTCCGTGTCCGATCCGGCAGGCGCTTTGTGCAACTTGCCGATCAGGCTTTCCTTGACGGCGAAGACCGCATCGTTGTCGAGGTATTTCGTGTCGGCGTCGTAGATCTGCGAGACCAGGCTTTGGTAACCGTCCTTCTGGATCATGAAGTGGATATGCCCCGGCCGCCACGGATGGTGGCCCATATAGTTCAGCAACTCGCCGGCCGCCCCATCGTAGGGAATTGGATACGGCGCCGGGCGGATACCTACAAATTCGTACCGGCCCTCTTCATCGGTGAGGAAACGGCCCCGCAAATTATAGTCGGGCTGGTCCGGATCCTGCTGTTCGTAGAGACCGTTCGGAGCGTCTTCCCACACATCGATGATGACGCCCGGAATGGGCCGCCCCGACGTGTCGCTGATTGCGCCGCTGACGCGCACGCTCTGACAGCCTTCGAAGCTCTTCTGGACGATCGAGGCGCCTTTCGGCAGCACCGGCGGATTCTCGCGATAGAATGGCCCAAGAACGGTCGACTCGCTTTCGCCGTCTGTGACGGTGTGGTCGAGCATGTCGACGAGGACCTCTATTCCGAGGATGTCGGAAAGCAGGATGAATTCGTTGCGGGCGTCATCCGAGATGTGGCCGGCGCGAACCAGGAACTGGCAGGCCTGGATCAGTTCGGCATGCGTCACCTTGGTTTCGATGCAAAACGCATGGATGTGCCGGATCAGATTCTCAAGAATCTGGCGATTGCGCGCCGGGATATCCAAAGACAAGGCTCCGATCACAACGTCCGAGATGTTTTGCTGGGTCACATTGCGCATATTTTCCTCCTTGAATGGCAGCGTGGGTTTGTTTTTGGGTCACCACATGAGTTCAGTTTCGATCTGCGGCATGCTCGCAGGGGCCTTGCGGGTGTCTTCGAGCGAGCCGAACTTGCCTTTGAAGAACAGCAGCGGATCGGCATTGCTGTCCCAGTTGAGCGCCCGGACGTGGCCGACGAAGATCGTGTGATCGCCGGCAAGGATCTCGTCGCGAACTTCCGCCGAAAAGGTGGCGAGCGCGCCGCGGACCACCGGCAGCCCGTCGAGTGAATCGAACAGACCGTGAAGCTCAGGATTGGGCTTGCCTGCAAAATGCCAGGCGATCTTGTCCTTGCCGGACGCCAGAACACTGACAGCAAATCGGCCCGAGGCCTGTATCTTTCCAAGCATGCGCGCTTTCTCGGCGACCGAGATCGCAATCAGCGGCGGGTCGAGCGATATCGACATGAATGCATTGGCGGTCATCCCGTGGTCGTATCCATCCCAATGGGTGGTGATGACGTTGACCCCCGTGGCGAAAAGCCCGCATGCGTCGCGGAACGTCCGTTGCTCAAGCTGTGACATGTGATCCTCCGCTTGCATGAACAGCACGGGCGTATGGCCGGCCGGACCACCCTTCGAGTATCTCGGCCTCGATAGAGCGTCCCGCGGCCCTCAGGGCGCGGATACGCGAGCTCGACACGATCTCTCCGGCCTCGCAACGCACGGCCGGAAGGATGCGGGTGTCGAAGTAGCGAGCGAGGAGCAGCGGATCGCCGCTCTTGCAGGAACCGAACCGGAAGTCTGCTCCGACCCAGATGACCTGTGGCATCAGCGCGCCGATCTCGCCGACGAAGTCACCTGCCGTGCGGGCCCGATACGCCGCGTCGAAGCGAGCGACGATGATGTGGTCCGGTCCCAGCAGGCTGATCCTCGCCACCTTGTCCTCGATCGACGTCAGCGGCCGGACGCCGCACAGCAGCGCCTTGGGAGGCGGGTCGAACGTGTAGACCACCGACGCAACACCCAGCGTGCGGGCCGCGATGACCGCCGTTTCGATCAGTTCCTGATGCCCGCGATGCACGCCGTCGAACGACCCGATCGTCAGGACGCTGGCGGAAAGCCTGAGCATGTCCTCACCATGGACGGACGTCTCGATTTCTCTGCGGTGAACCATGGTCTCCTCCCATGTTCGCGACCGGGGGCGCCATCCTCTCGGCACCGTCGACGAACGAAATCTAACGCTAGGTGGCGACGCCAGCGATACCCGATCCGGTATCGCATGATACCTATCATTAGCACTTCATCGGCGCGTAGCCTCCGGTCTTGGAAGGGAAGAGGAACCCTTTTCTAAGCCCGACGCCGGCTAGCGAATGCCTGGTCCGGCCCAATGGAGGAGTACAGGATATGCATAATCTGGCTGCCAAGCCGGTGCTTGATACCCAAGCACCGGGCACCGATGCCTACACCGGTGCCGAATTCCTGGAGAGCATCCAGGACGGCCGTGAAATCTATATTTATGGCGAGCGCGTCAAGAATGTCACCCAACATCCGGCATTCCGCAACTCGGCCCGGATGGTTGCGCGCTGGTACGACCGCTTCCACGAAAAGAAGAACGAGATCGGCGTGTTGACGGACACCGGCTCAGGGAAGCTGACGCATCCCTTTTTCCTCGGCTCCAAAACCACCGAGGATCTGGTCAGGTCGCGCGATGCGATCGCCGAATTGCAGAAGGTTTCCTACGGTTGGATGGGACGTTCGCCCGACTACAAGGCTTCTTTCCTTGGCACGCTCGGCGCCAATTCGGCCTTCTACGGAGACTATGCAGGGAACGCCCGCAACTGGTATGCCCGCACCCAGGAACGTCTCGACTACTGGAACCACGCGATCGTCAACCCTCCGATCGATCGGGACCGTCCGATCGAGGAAGTCCGCGACGTGTTCATGCATGTGGACAAGGAAACGGACAAGGGGGTGGTGGTGTCGGGCGCGAAAGTCGTGGCGACCGGCTCGGCGCTGACCCACTACAATTTCATCGCCCATTACGGCATCCCGATCAAGGACAAGTCCTTCGCGCTGATCTTCACCGCGCCCATGGACTCGCCCGGCATCAAGCTGATCGCCCGCTCGTCCTACGAGTTCAACGCGGCGGCAACCGGATCGCCCTTCGACTATCCGCTCTCCAGCCGTCTGGACGAGAACGACTCGATCCTGGTCTTCGACAAGGTTCTGGTTCCGTGGGAGAACATCTTCATCTATGGCGACGTCGACAAGATCAACCAGTTCTTCCCGGCATCCGGCTTCGTCCCGCGCTTCACCCTGCATGGCCTGACGCGCCTGTCGGTGAAACTGGACTTCATCGCCGGATTGTTTTCGATGGCTGTCGAGGCGACGGGATCAAAGGACTTCCGCGGCGTCCAGGCAGGCGTCGGCGAAGTCATCGCATGGCGCAACACCTTCCATGCGCTCGGCGACGCCATGGTCAAATCGCCGGTTCCATGGGACGGTACCGCCGGCTACAATCTCCCCAACCTGAACGCAGGCCTTGCCTACCGCGTGCTCGCGCCGATGGCTTACCCCAGAATCAAGGAGCTCATCGAACGGCACGTCGCCAGCGGCCTGATCTACCTGCCGTCGAGTTCGGCCGATTTCGAGAGCGAGGCGATCCGGCCCTACCTCGACCGCTTCGTGCGCGGTTCGAACGGTTATGCAGCGCTCGATCGCGTCAAACTGCTGAAGCTGCTTTGGGATGCCATCGGAACCGAATTCGGCGGACGCCACGAACTGTATGAACGAAACTATGCCGGCAACTACGAGAACCTGAGGATCGAAACCCTGAACGCCGCCACCGCGACCGGAGATCTGGCCTCGATGCAATCCATCGTGAAGGACTGCATGAGCGAATATGACCTTTCCGGCTGGACGAGTTCAGACCTCATCAATCCGGACGACATCAGCCTCGTCGGCCGAGGCACCGTTCAGGCGGCATAGAATGATGGGACCGTTCCCTTGTGGGGGAGCGGTCCCAACCCCTTCCTCTCCGAAGCGTATGACAAGGCTGCGAGACCGGAGGAAAAATGCCTGCCCTGAACCTGCAGCGCCGGGGGCGAGCTGGCCTAAACCAACTCCACCTCGACCACATCGGGCACCGCCCGCATCGCCGACGCCACCTGCGGCGAGATGCGGTAGCGGTTAGGCAATTCGATCTCGACCTCGCCCTGTCCGGCATCCTTGATCAGCACGAAGCTCACCTGCCCTTCACCCCTTGACCGAAAGCTGGTTGGCGAGCGTGCCGAGAGGTGCGGAATCGCGCACGAAGATGCGCAGCGCCTTCTGGATGCGGCTGGCCTCGTCCTCCACCGGACTGCACGGTCTGGATGCGCAGATTGATGCCATCCGGCCGGTCTTCCGCCGAAACGGTGATCACCACCGAGCGGCCAGGCTCCAGCATGTCGCGATACTGCGCAAGCCCCTCGGAGTATCCGCAAATGGCAACGTCCGCTCTTTGCGTGCCATCACGATCCATTTAATGACCGATATGAGGCGCGAAGCTGCCGTTCGCGTCGTGGAAAACGTTCGTCGGTTTCAGGTCAGACTTTCTCGTTCCCCGCCGGTCTTTGCAGCACCAAGACAGGTCCATCACGCCCAACACCGTAGAAAATATCGCCGGGGTTCTGAGCGGGGGGAAAGGCGGTAGCGCTCTCCCTCTACCAAAATCACCTAAGTTATTGAAATAACTGGAAAACCAGGCGCTATCGGCAGCGCCATCGGGCAAAATTCCTCAATAATTTCAAAGTTTGAACGATTACCGACCGGTGCCCATGGCCGCTTCAAGCAGATACATTCGAGATGAAGTCCGAGTGCGGACGACGGCTGTTCTCGCTGAGTGTGCAATTACAACATGCATCATCGATCAGCGGAGGTGCGCCCACTCCCGATGGAGCCGCGCGGACGTCACGCCCTGGCGGGCGACGGCCGCCCTGCAGATCAACAGCTTTGGACGGAAAGGAGCATGCGGGGTCCAGAACAGCGAGAAGCGCCAGACACGATCATCCGCCGTGAATCTCGCGAATGGCTGCAGGGGAGCGATGGCTGACAGAGAGCTTGAGGCTTCGCAAGCTCAGAAGCGGACTTTCAAAAAGCCTGTGTATTCGACCTAAAACGGACCTGCGGCAACAAGGGGCAGAACGTCGGCTAATCTGATGCGCGCAATGCCGCGTCGATGGCATCGCCAAGCCGATCCACGATCGCGTCAATAGCGGGTATATCGCAAATGAACGGCGGAGCCAGCAGCACGTGGTCGCCTTTGATTCCGTCGATTGTACCACCCATCGGGTAGACGAGCAGGCCGCGCGCCATGGCTTCCTTCTTGATCCGCGCATGCAACTTTCGCTTGGGGTCGAAAGCCAGCCTGGCCGAGCGGTCCTCGACCAGTTCGACCGCCATGAAGAGGCCGCGTCCGCGAATGTTGCCGACATGGGCATGGTTGCTGAAGCGCTCGCCGAGCCGGCGCGCCAGATGCGCGCCCATGGTCTTCACGTTGTCGAGCAGCCTGTCGCGCGCGATGACCTGCTGAACGGCAAGAGCCGCGGCGCAAGCCATGGGATGGCAGATGTAGGTGTGGCCGTGCTGGAAGAGGCCCGAGCCGTTCGCGAAAGCGTCGAATATCTTCTGGCTGAGCAGGACGGCGCCGATCGGCTGATAGCCGCCGCCGAGCCCCTTGGCGATCGTCATCAGGTCGGGAGCAACACCATCCTGTTCGCAGGCATGAAGCGTTCCGGTGCGGCCCATGCCGCACATCACCTCGTCGAGGATCAAGAGCACGCCGTAGCGGTCGCAGATGTCGCGGATGCGGCGCAGGTAATCCGCCACCGGCGGCACGGCGCCCGCGGTCGCGCCGACCACGGTCTCGGCGACGAAAGCCATGACCGTTTCCGGCCCGAGCTCGAGGATCTTGTCTTCAAGCGCCCGCGCCGCGCGGGCTGCGTAGTCCTCGTCCGCCTCGCCGGCCCGCTGGAAGCGATAGGCAAAGCATGGGTCGATGTGATGGGTCTCGATGAGCAGCGGGCGAAACTGCGCGCGGCGCCATTCGTTGCCGCCGGTCGCCAGCGCGCCCAGCGTGTTGCCGTGATAGCTCTGCTTGCGCGCGATGATGTTGCGACGCCCCGGCTCACCGACCTCGACGAAATACTGCCGGGCCATCTTGAGCGCCGCCTCGACCGCTTCCGAACCGCCTGAGACAAAATAGCAGTGGCTGATGCCGGCGGGCGCGTCGGCGACGAGCCGGTCGGCGAGCGCCTCGGCGACGTCGCTGGTGAAGAACGAAGTATGAGCATAGGCGAGCTTGTCGGCCTGGCGGTGCATGGCGGCGATGACATCGGGATGGCCGTGGCCGAGGCACGAGACGGCGGCGCCGCCGGACGCGTCAATATAGGCGCGACCGTTGCTGTCGAAGAGCTCGATGCCCTTGCCACCGCTGGCGACGGGAAGCGAGCCGTGGATCTGGCGATGCAGGATATGGGTCATGCTTTCCTCCGGCCGCGCGGCGGCAAGATGTGGATGTCGAGTTGGGAGAGCTGGTCTTCGGTGCGGCGGATGGCGGCCAGCGCCTTGTCCCCGCCCTTGCCGGCGATCAGCGCGGCGAGGATCTCGCCGACGACGAAGGCCGGCGCCATGGCGTGGAAGAAGGACGGACTTTCGGTCGGCACCAGCACCGACAAGGCGGCCAGGCGGGCGAGCGGCGAGACGGCGCTGTCGGTGAGCGCGATCACCGGCACGCCGCCGGCGGCGGCGCGACGGGCAAGATCGACGGTCAGCCTGGTGTAGGGAGCCACGCTGACCACGAACAGGACGTCCTCTTGTGTCGCGAGACGAATGGCGTCGGTGCCGGTTCCGGACGCGCCGTCCAGCATCAGAGCCTTCTCGCCGAGGAAGGACATGACGTAGGAAAAATGCGCGACGACCGGATGGCTGGAGCGCAATCCAAGGCAGAATATCCGGCGTGCCGCGTGGAGCCGTTCGGCTGCCGAGGCAAGCGTATCGAGCCGTGCGGGTTCGCCAAGCAGGGCGATCTGCTCCAACAGCGACCTCAACATCTCGCCGGCCAGGACGCGGTCGCCGACCTCGCTTTGCCGCGCAAGCTGCGTGCCGGCCTTGCCGGCAAAGCCGAGCTCGCCCTGGCGCATGGCATTGGCATAGAGCGAGCGCAGCGGCTCGTAGCCGTCGAAGCCGAGGCGCTTGGCCAGGCGCACCATCGTCCAGGGCTGCAGGCCGGCGCGCCGCGCCTGTTCGCGCATCGACAGAAGCGCCACATCCTCGGGATTGTCGAGAAGATAGCGGGCGGCACCCTGAAGCTGCGCCGGCAAGCTGTCGAAGACTTCGACGATGGCATCGGTGAGCGGCGCGCGGATCATGCGGCAACCATAGACGCGAACGCGGCGCCGTGCAATATATGGTGCATAAATTTCCAATCTGCAACAAATGGAGCTATTGATGTCGGGGCAAAATCGCGTTGCGATCGCCGTGGCGCCGAATGGCGGTCGGCGCACCCAGGCCGATCATCCCGCCCTACCGATGACACCGGATGAACTGGCGGATGTGGCCGCGGCGTCGCTCGAAGCCGGCGCCGCCATGATCCATGTCCATGTGCGCGACCGTGACGGGCGCCATTTGCTCGACGCCGATAGCTACAGGGCCGCGACGACGGCGATCAGGGCAAGCGTCGGTGACCGGCTCGTCATCCAGATCACCAGCGAGGCGCTTGGCATCTACCGGCCAGAACAGCAGAGGCGGGTGGTGCTCGAGACACGTCCCGAGGCGGTTTCGCTCGCCTTACGCGAGCTTGTACCGGATCAAGCGCATGAGGCAGGTTTTGCCTCGTTCCTCGAAAAGCTGCGCGCCGAGAGAGTAATCCCGCAGATCATCCTCTATTCGCCTGAAGAAGCAACATACTTGGCGGCGCTTGCGGGCCGCGGCGTGATCCCCTTCGACAATCTGCCGGTTCTCTATGTGCTCGGCCGCTATACGGTGGGGCAGACGTCCGCTCCAGCCGACCTCCTGCCGTTCCTGGCGCCCGGCAGTCCGTCCTTTGGCCACTGGATGGTTTGCGCCTTCGGCGGCCAGGAAACGGCCTGCGTTACCACCGCGGCATTGCTCGGCGGCCATGCCCGCGTCGGATTCGAGAACAATCTTTTCCTGCCCGACAGGGCGCTCGCCCCCGGAAATCAGGACCTCGTGACGGCCACGAGGCGGGCAGTCGAAGCCTGCGGGCTCGCTGTCGCAAGCGCCGACGCGCTTAGACACCAGTGGGGCGCCGCCGGAAGCATTTGAATTTCCGCTGGGCGTCGTCGAAATGCAAATCTGCAGTGCATTTGATACACAAAAGCATTTTCGATTTGCGACACCGCGTCGACAGTGCTAGGGTTCCCGCGCAATTCCAACAAAAAGGGGAACCCGAAAATGAAGTTCGCACTTGCAAGTCTCACCGCCGCCGCGGCCGTCGCGGCAACGCTCATCCTTGGCCAGCCGACCCTCGCCGACGACCTGATCGTGGCGACGGACACCGCCTTTGTTCCGTTCGAATTCAAGGAAGGCGACAAATATGTCGGCTTCGACATCGACCTGTGGGCCGCGGTCGCCAAGGATATCGGCGTGACCTATACGCTGCAGCCGATGGACTTCAACGGCATCATCCCGGCGCTGCAGACCAAGCAGGTCGATGTCGGGCTCGCCGGCATCACCATCAAGGACGAGCGCAAGAAGGTCATCGACTTTTCAGATGGCTACTACGACAGCGGCTTCCTTTTGATGGTGCCTGTAGACAGCACGATCAAGGGTCCGGATGATCTCGTCGGCAAGACGCTCGCCGTGAAGACCGGCACGTCGGCGACCGACTACGCCAAGGAGCACTTCAAGGGCACGGAGTTGCGCCTGTTCCCGAACAGCGACAACGCCTATCTCGAGGTCGCGACGGGACGCGCCGACGCCGCCATGCACGACACGCCGAACGTGCTCTACTACATCAAGACCAACGGCCAGGGGAAAGTGAAGACCGTCGGCCCGCAGATGATGGCCCAGCAATACGGCATCGCCTTCCCGAAAGGCAGCCCGCTCGTCGCCAAGGTCAATGCCTCCATCGCCAAGCTGAAGGGCGACGGCACTTACGCCGACATCTACAAGAAGTGGTTCGGCACCGAGCCGCCGAAGAGCTGATCACGGGGGTCCCTTGGATCTTCCCCTTGGATCTCAGGGCGCGCTGGCATGGCCGGCGCGCCTTCCCTGAAGGATAGCTCTCATGGATTTCGACTGGTCCGTCATCTGGCAGGCCCTGCCCGAGCTGTTGAAGGGCGCCCGCCTCACGGTGCTGATCGCGCTGGCCGGGCTCGCCGGCGGGCTGGTGATCGGCTTCGCCGCTGGCCTGGCGCGCGCCTACGGCAACATCGTCCTCAACGCCATCGCCATGGTCTACATCGAGATCATACGCGGTACCCCGATCATCGTGCAGGTGATGTTCATCTATTTCGCGCTGCCGATCCTGGCGGATGTCCGCATCAACCCGCTGGCGGCGGCCGTCATGGCGATCATCATCAATGCCGGCGCCTATATCGCCGAGATCGTGCGCGGCGCTTTCCTTTCCGTGCATCGCGGATTGCGCGAGGCCGGCCTGGCGCTCGGCCTGCCCTTCTGGAAAGTGCTTCTCTACATCATCGGCCCGCTCGCCTTCCGCCGCATGATCCCGGCGCTCGGCAACCAGTTCATCGTCAGCCTGAAGGACACCTCGCTGTTCATCGTCATCGGCGTCGGCGAACTCACCCGGCAGGGCCAGGAGATCATGGCTGCCAACTTCCGCGCCGTTGAGATCTGGTCGGCGGTGGCGATATTCTACCTCATCATGACCGGCACGCTCACCCTGATCCTGAGACTGACCGAAAAGAGGATGCGCATCCTGTGAGCATCGTTGAGTTCAGACAAGTCACCAAGCGCTTCGGCCAGGTGACCATCCTCGACCAGGTGGATCTCTCGATCGAGCCCGGCGAGAAGGTTGTCCTGATCGGCCCATCCGGCTCCGGCAAGTCGACGCTGCTGCGCTGCATCAACGCGCTGGAGGAGATCAACGGCGGCGACCTCGTTGTCGATGGCATCAGCGTCAAATCCGGCGGCCGCAAGGTCCGTCTGATCCGCCAGGAAGCCGGAATGGTCTTCCAGCAGTTCAATCTGTTTCCGCAGATGACGGCACTCGAGAATGTCGCCTTCGGCCCGCGCCGCGTGCGTGGCGAAACGCGGCAGGAGGCACGCAAGCAGGCGCTGGAAATGCTCGCCAAGGTCGGCCTTGCCGAACGGGCGCATCACTTTCCGAGCGAGCTTTCCGGCGGCCAGCAGCAGCGCGTCGCTATCGCCCGCGCGCTGGCCGTCAGGCCGAAACTGATGCTGTTCGACGAGCCGACCTCGGCGCTCGATCCCGAATTGCGGCATGAAGTGCTGCGCGTGATGCAGGCGCTGGCCGAGGAAGGCATGACGATGATCGTCGTCACGCACGAGATGGCTTTTGCCCGCAAGGTCGGGACCAGGCTGATCTTCATGGAAGGCGGCAAGATCGCTGTTGACGGAGAGCCGCGGGACCTGCTTGCAAACCCGCAAAACCCCCGCTTGAAAGAGTTTCTCCAGCATGTCGCGTGATGCCGGCCGCCGGCTTTCCTTCATCGATGTCGCCGGGTCGCCCTATGACGTCGGGGCTGCCCTTGGGCATTTCGGCCGAGCGGCGCTGCACGAGCATTTCCAGACGTCCGCGGCATGGCGCGAGCTCAACACGCGGCGTGCCGATCCGCGCATCGGCACGATGGCGACGATCGTGCGGGAGCGGTTTCCCCGATACTGGGCCGAACTGCACGGCCTCGCCGCCGGGCTCGAATTGGGGTTCGACGATGTGTTCCTGTGGAACTGCCGCGGTGACATCTGGGCGATGGCGCCGGATGGCTGCACGACCGTTCAATTGCCCGGTTCCCCCAATGTCATCGGTCACAACGAGGATGGCGATCCGGATTTCGCCGGCCACTGTGCGCTCGCGCATGTCGCCTCGGAAGGTGGCAATGAATTCACCGCCTTCGTCTATCCCGGCTCGCTGCCCGGGCATACGCTCGCGGTTACGTCGAAAGGGCTGGTGCAAACTGTCAACAACATCAGGCCGCTGGCCGGCGGCGCGGGGGCGCCGCGCATGGTACTCGCCCGCGCTGTACTCGACGCACCGGACCTCGACGCGGCGCTGGCCCTGCTCAGATCGGTGCCGCGCGCCGGCGCCTTCCACCTGACCCTGGCGCAGGCAGGCGACGAGCGGCTGCTGAGCATCGAGTTCACCGCGCAGGCGCTGTCGGCCGACCGGGTCGAAGCGGCGCGTGTCCATTCCAACCATCTGATCCATGCCGACACCGGGCGCATATCTCAGATCGTCACCGGCTCGTCAGGCGTGCGCCAGCGACGGGCCGAAGCCCTGCTCGGCCAGAAGTCTCAATCGGACCCGAAAGGTCGCGCGCTCGCCATCTTGTGGGACGCCGCCGACGCGGAGCTGCCGATCTATCGCACCGATCCGGCCGACAGCGATGTCGAGAACACCATGGCAAGCGCCGTCTTCCGCGTCGGGGCTGACAAGGTCGAGTGGGCTGTCTACGATGGAGCGCACGAAGCAGTGCGTTTCGACATGCGGGATGGGCTGGTCCCTGTCGCGGGGTGAACAGGAACGATGCCAGAGGAAGCAGCCGCGGAGCCGCCGCGCACCATCGAGGAATTGAGGGCGTTGGCGCTCTCGATTGGCCGTGACGAAGCGGGCTTCTCCCTCGGCTCCAAAGCACATGACGTGTTCGCCAAGCTGGTCGAGGCGCCCGAGCAGTCGGCCGTCCGCACGATCTCGGAACTCGCCGATCAGTTCGGCATCAATCCATCGACCCTGACCAGGCTGGCCAAGCGTCTCGGCTTCGAAGGCTTCAGCGATTTCCAAGCCGTCTTCCGCAAGGCCATCGCCAACGATCAGCAATATTTCTACAGCCGCCAGGCCGGACGTCTCATGACGACGCCATCAGCAGGCGGTGCCGAAGCCGAGGTCTTCGAGCAGTTGGCGCGCGAAACGGCGGCAAATGTCGACGGCTTCCTCGGCCAGTTGGACGGCGACTCGCTGAAAGGGGCGACAAAGCTGCTCGCCAGCGCACACCGTGTGCGCGTCCATGGCGTTCGCCAGTTCCATTCGCTGGCGAGCTTTCTCACCTATGGCCTTGGCATGGTGCGCTCCGACGTGGCGCTTCTGGACGCGCCGCGTTTGGGCGTTGCCGAGGCGCTTTCACAGCTCGAGCCAGGCGACGCGGTGATCGTCGCGAGTTGCGCGCCCTATACGCGCAGCGTCGCCGAGGTCGGCCGGATCGCTGCGGCGAACGGCCAGTGCGTGATCGCGATCACCGACTCCCGATCCTCGCCGCTCGTTCCGCCCGCCGAGCACGCCTTCTTCATCCCGCACGCCAGCAGTTTCTATTCGAACAGCATGGGCGCCTATGTCGTCTTTTGCGAAGCCCTGCTCAACCTCGTCGCCCGGGAGCTCGGGGACAAGGCGCTGAACTCGCTCGCCGGGCGCGAGCGGCTGATCGCGGCGATGAACATCGAGGTTGGGTGACCGCGCCGTGCTCGATGTGTGCAGCGACGCCAGGTTCCGTCAGGTTGATCGCGCCGCAGAACACGGAAGTCAGCCTTGGTCAGGCGCTAAAGCAATTCCAGGAAAAGTGTGAGCGGTTTTCCGTCCGGAATTGCGTCAAAACAAAGAGTTAGAGTGGTTCGCCGTTTCCATGAAACGGTGAAACGCTCTAGTGCTTGTCGCCCAAAAGTGCGCAGCGGTGTTGGGAGAACGAGATGCATAAAAACAAAGACTAAAGCGCGTCACCTGAATCCGCTCCAGCGCGACGCGCTTTAATGGCGCAACTGCAACGATTCACCAAAATGTCGGCTAAGACGAGGATGCCTTGCCGACCTTGACGTCCGCATGGGCGCAAAGCGGTATCATTATAGATTTGTTGGCGAGTAGTATCAGCGATGCGACTCCGGCAGTCTGAGTTCTCTCAACTGATTAGCAAACAAAGACCGCCTCGGCGCCACAACACACCCGTGTGAACTTATCGGAGAGGTTCGCCCCTGCGGCGGGGTGCTATCTCCACAGGATCTGGGCGATCATGACGATCGCGGCAACAGCCATGACCGCTGTCGCGATCCAACCTATGGCTCTGATCAGCAGAGGGACGGTGGATTCGCCCATGATATCGCGGCGCGCCGTCATCAGCATCATCACGGCCATCACCGGCACCGCCACTACGCCGTTGACAACCGCGCTCCAGTAGAGCGCCTTGATGGGATTGACAGGCGTGAAATTCAGGCACGCGCCAAGAAGGGTTGCCACCGCAATGGTCGCGTAGAATGCCTTGGCCTCGAGAGGCTTCCGGTCAAGGCCTGTCGGCCATTTGCGCGCTTCGCCCAAAGCGTACCCCGCCGAACCGGCAAGGACCGGTATTGCCAGCAGACCCGTTCCGATGACGCCGAGCGCGAAGATCGCAAATGCAAAGGGCCCGGCAACCGGCTTGAGCGCCTCGGCTGCCTGGCTCGTCGATTCTATGTTGGTGACGCCGTTGGCGTGCAATGTCGCGCCGGCCGTGACCATGATTGCCAGGGCCACGATATTGGAGAACGCCATGCCGACATAGGTATCGAGCCGAATGCGCCCGATGGCGTTTTCTGCCTGCTCCGGAGCTTGCTTGAGCGGCTGACGTTCAGGCTTGGCCTTCTCATCCTCGACTTCCTGTGACGCTTGCCAAAAGAACAGATAGGGGCTGATCGTCGTGCCGAGGATCGCCACGACCGACGTCCAGAAACTTGCCTCCGAGGTAAATTCAGGGATGAAAAGCCCGCGCGCTACCTCGCCCCACGGCACATGCACAAACAGGACGGTGCCGAAATAGGCGAATAGAGACAGCGTCAGCCATTTCAGGATCGAGACGTAGCGGCTGTATTTCAGGAAGATTTGCAGGACCACGCAAACAGCCCCGAAGGCAACGACATAGGCAAGGGAAGGTCCGCCGACGATCAGTTTCAAGGCGTCGGCCATGGCGCCGAGGTCGGCGCCGATATTGATGATATTGGCGATGAGCAGCAAGACGACGACCGCCTGCAGCAGCCAGTTCGGATAGTACTTTCGCATGTTACCGGCGATGCCGCGACCGGTGGTCCGTCCGATGCGGGCGCTGATTTCCTGCACGACCGACATCAGCGGGTAGCTGAACAACATCGTCCAGGTGAGCCCGAAGCCAAATTGCGCACCAGTCTGGGAATAGGTGGCGATGCCACTGGGATCGTCGTCGGACGCCCCGGTAATGAGGCCTGGCCCCAGAACGCTGAGCAGCCGTGGCTTTGAAGGCTCAACGACCGGATCTTGTTTATGTTTACTCAATTACGCTCCTCCGTTGCAGCAAGGAACGCGCCGCACTGGTACGAGGCCTGTAGCGGAACAATTGCTGGCTCACATTCACAAAAGATGGCTGGGAAGTCGTTGTACGGTGCCGGGTCTTACCCAAAATCGAGCCTAGAAAAGGCTTGCGACGAGCACCGCGATCAGGATTGAGAGCGGCACCGCCAGAAACAGTCCGGCCTCCACAATTCGGGTCTCCTTGTCGCTAAACATTTTGCATCTCACGCTGCGTCGTTGAACATAGAGGGTTCGCCCGCTTCAACCGGAGAAGCGAGCGAACCCTACCGGCGAGGGAAGGGACGTAGCCGCGCCGATCTGCGGAATGTCAGCCAAGAAGCATTCCCATCACCAGAAATCCGAGGGCCGTCGCGAACAGCGGCGCGAGCAGCCAGCGCGCTTGGCCAACACTCCTATCCATCTGTTTTCTCCGTACTTTTCCGGGAGACAACAACCACGGACAGGGGCTGTTCCACGCAAACCAACTGGCAAGACCATTGCGTTTTGCGGCTAGACTTAAGTCTTGCGCCCCGTCCGACCGAAGCCCCTGTCGAGGAACGTTCGGGGCCGCTTCAAGTTCGGTCTGCAGGGCGGCTTTTGGACGATGTCGTCGTGCGCCGGCCTCACAAGGAGATAATGATGAATATGCATCTTACAGGCGCCGCTGCGGCGTTGCTGCTGTTCGCCGGCGTCGGCGCGGTCGCTGCTCAGGACGTGATCATCCAGCCGGAACAGGAAACGGTGATCCGTCAATATGTGAAGAAGCAGCCTCTGGCTTCGGTCAAGGTTCCCGGCGTCGAACTCAACATCGGCTCGGCGCTGCCGGACACGGTCGAACTGCACGAAGTCCCCCAACGTCAAGTATCGCTATGTCGTGATCGACAACCGGACGGTTCTTGTGGACCCGGGCACGCGCAAGATCATCAAAGTCTACGACTGACCCGGCCTTGATGCTCAAGCCCGTCGCCAACAGGGCGTCGGGCTTGAGACAATGGAAGGGTGGCTCGTGGGCCCGCTGCTCGTGCCAGGCATTTTTCTGCCCCGTGCGGGAGCAGTGCCGGAGCCTGATGAAAAATCTCGATGGTGGCAGACCTTCGCCAGCCCCAAGATTAATCAACGTCTGTGATGTCGGTTTATCTTCGACCCGTCGGAACAAAGCCTGCAGGCGCAAGTTAGGTCGCAGCACATGTGTGCGTGAAAAGGATCTTTTCTCATGAAAACCCGCTTGTTCCTGGCCTCACTGGCCACAGCCACAGCCATGGCTTTCGCCCTGCCCGCACTCGCCGCCGACAGCGCACAGGACTTCGTCAACAAGGCCGCCGCCGGCGGCATGTTCGAGGTCGATTCCAGCAAGGTTGCCGAAAGCAAGGTGCAGGATCGGAGCGTCAAGGATTTCGCTCAAAAGATGATCGACGATCACGGCGCCGCCAACGCAAAGCTGGAGACGATCGCCGGCGAGCAGAAGCTGACGGCTCCGAAGGAGTTGGATGCCAAGCACAAGGCTGACGTCGACGCTCTGCAGAACGGCAAGGATCCGATCGACGGCCCCTATGTCCAGATGCAGCGCGATGCACACGCCGACGTGGTGAAGCTGTTCGAAAGCTACGCCAAGGATGGCGACAACGCCGAGTTGAAGACGTTCGCCCAGGAGACGGTGCCGACGCTGAAGATGCACCAGGGGATGATCGAAAAGATTGCGACGAACATGGCCACCCAGTCGTCAAGTTCCGAGACGCCAAAGAACACGGTCGGCGGCACACCCGTGCCCACCCCTCCGCTCGCTGGCGCAAACTCCTTCACCGAAGCCCAGGCCAAAGGCCGCATCCAGGATGCCGGCTTCGCCGATGTGTCGAAGCTGACCAAGGACGACCAGGGCGTCTGGCGCGGTCAGGCAAGCAAGGACGGCAAGAACACCACGGTGGCACTGGACTACAAGGGCAACGTCGTTGCCGGCAGCACCAACTGAAACTGAGACCGAGGAGATCGAAATCATGAAAACCGTAACCGGACTGTTCGACAATTATGACGATGCTTCCGATGCCGTTGGCGAACTTGAAGCCACGGGCATTCCGCATTCCGACATCAGCATCGTCGCCAGCAACGCGGACAATCGGCATGACGGTGATAGCCGGCATCACAACGGTAACTCCGAAGCCGGGGAAGGCGCGGCAAGCGGTGCCGGGCTTGGTGCAGTGATCGGTGGCGCCGGTGGGCTGCTCACGGGGCTCGGCATGATGGCCATTCCCGGCGTCGGCCCGGTGGTAGCCGCTGGATGGCTGGCTGCCACGGCAGTGGGCGCTGTCGGCGGTGCTGTGGTTGGCGGCGCCGCGGGTGGCATCGTCGGCGCGCTCACCGATTCCGGTGTCCCGGAGGAAGATGCCCATGTCTACGCCGAGGGCGTTCGACGCGGCGGCACGCTGGTCACTGCCAAGGTCGACGACCCGCTGGTCTCGGACGCTGAAAGGATTCTTAGTCAGACCAACTCCGTGAACCTGGAAGAACGCCGCGGCGAGTATCGGGCCGGTGGCTGGACGGGCTTTGACGCGGACGCTGACGACTACAGATCCAATGAAATCGGACGCGACGGCGCTCGCGACGCGAACCGCGTCTGACCGGCGGACCTCCCGGCCGAGGCGCCGGGCCCCGGCCGGGAACATGCGGACGCTTCCTTGATCATTGCTTGGTGAACGCGCCCGTGTAGGTTTGGCCGGCGAGCGTATAGGTTCCGGCCAGCGTGCCGTCAGGCAACATCGTCAAACTGATGTCCGCGCCGTTCGGCAGGCGCCCGAGCTTCAATGTGGTCCCAACAATTCTTCCTTCACCGGCAGCCTCTCCCGGATTGTTGTCGCCCAGATTGCCCCACGCGAAGGTGACCGTCACCTTGCCGTTTGGCGAAATCGTCTGCACGGCTACTCTGGCTTCATACGTGCCCTCCAATCGCCCAGCCCACATGCCCGAGAAAGCGGCGTACTTTGTTGGAACGCCCTTCGCCGGGGGCGTGATCGTCACCGATGGATCCATGATTGTCGAACCAGCAGGAGCAGTCCCGGGAGCCGACGCAGGGGGAGCGGCAACCGGACCTGACGGAGGTTGGACAGCGGCGGGTTGCGGCTCCACGGGAGCCGATTGGCACGCAACCAGGGCAAGTGCCGCGAAGCCCAGCATCGTGTTCCGCATCAAATTCTCCCCATCACAAGCGATCGGTCGGCTGCAGGCCGCCGAATTGCACTTTATTCTGCTTCGTGCTGGCCATCAGCACGATTTTCCCGAGAATCTCGTGCGAATGGGCGGCGCTCATCGTCGTGCTTTACAGCGTACCCCGCTGCCAGCGAGACGCGCCGATTGCCGCGACAGCTTCGTAGCCGCGACCGTGTTGATCGACAGAAACGAGATCGTCAAGCTGGAGGGCCGCAAGCAGCTGCCTGGCATGTCGAGCGAGGCGATGATCCGGACTGGCGCCCGCACCGTGCTTTCCTACCTCGCCGAGCCGATCACCCAGAACCCCCGGGCGATGCGCGAAAAATAGCCATTAGGCGCCAGAAGATACGATTACTCGCCCAATACGACCCCGGATGCCACGATTTGTGCGGTGCGCTCGGTCAGCTTTCCGCGTTTCACAAGTGTGGGTTTGACGTAGGCTTTCTTCATCATCACGATCCGCTGGCGGTGGCACCGGGACTAAACGACCTCGGCACGCCAACGTTCCATGGAACCCAGCCAAAGCGGCTGGCATCAAAGGCGGCCGGCATCGCAGGCCGCCGCGCTTGTCGTTACCGTGCGCTCAACGCGACCATGCGGTCGGCGCCGCGGTCAGGCCGTGCAGCGACACCGGGAATGTCAGTGGCGTCTCTGCATCCGTCGTGACATTGAGCTTCAGCACCTCGCCTACCCTCAGCTTTCCGAGCACGGATCGGTCAATGGAAAACACCGCGATGCAGCCTGTCGGCAGGCAGGTCCTGAAGCGCTGCGGAGACAATGGCGGCTGATCGTCGATCTGGGGCGTCACGCCCGGATCGAGCAGGATGCCGAAGGGCAGAAGCAGGGTGGCCGTCGTCGACCCGTCCGCGCGCCTTTGTATCTCCATGGCAAGCAGCCTTTGGCCATTCTTCTGGACCTGGTCCTGCGAAAGCGTACAGACCCGGGCATTCTCCTGGACAGAGCAAGCCACGCTCCAGTCCTGATAGACTTCGCGCAGCGACGACGGCCCATTTGGAGCGGCCGCAGTCTGTTGTTCAGCCGACGCTGGCGACATCAACGAGAATGCGATTGCCCCGTATGCACAGGCGGCCTTGAGGCCACGCTTCATGTGCAGACCCATTCACGGATCTTGCATTTGGCCCCTGACGCCTCGCAGGCCTGTAAGGCGAGATCTTCGGCCTCTCGGCGGGTCTCGGCCGAGTTCACGCCCCAGGGCGTGAAACGGTTCTCGACCTTGTCGGCCATGGCGAGCGCGCCGCAATGCTTGTAGGGAAAGCCGGTCTCGTCATCGTCAGTCCAATGGCGATGGTTGCGGAAGACGGAGACGACGTTGCAGGCCTTGCCGCCGGCATTCTCGCAATGTTTCTGCGCGATGTCCTTCGCCTCCTGCCGCTTGTCGGCGCCCCAGAAGAAGCCGTATTTGCTGTCGGACTGCGAATAGGCGATGGCCGCCCAGATGCCTTTTTCCTCCTGCTGCGGCTCCGACGGCGCCACCAGGTCGGCCGAGACGACGTGTCCGCTCCACAACAGGGTCGAGCCCAAAACTGCCAAAGCCCGCAATCTCATGGTCGGCACCCCTTTCCTTGATCCTGATCGCTTCGCCTATTTCGCCGCCGAAGCGACGGAGATCACCACGCAGCTTTTGCCCGTCGGCAAGAGAAGGGCCTCACCGGCATTGCCGCCGAGTTCGTACACCTCGACCTGTCCGAGATGGTCGGTGATCTTGCTGCCTTGCGGAAGAATGGACGGCAGGTCGGCGCACGGGCTGACGAACGGCGCCACGCGCACCATCGTCCCCTCGCAACCCGAAGCGGTGGGCGACGCGAAAACGACACCGGCGGCGGGCCCGCTATAGCGTTCCGTCGCATAGTCCATGCCGACGAACGCCTGGACCGCATGCTTGTCGGCGGCCTGGTCGTTCCACAAGGATTTGACGCTGTATTTCGTGCCGGTAGTCAAAATCTGCCCAAGCACCGGATAGATGGTCGAGCAGGCCTGCACCCCGGCCTGCTTGACGTGCTCGAGGAAAGGCGTGTCCGGAAGCGCCGGGTTGGCTGTCTCAGCCTGTGCGGCCGTCGCGCTGCCGACCAGGTTGGCGATCGCGGCATAGTTCCCGGCGGCGAAGCCAAGGCCCGCCAAGACGAGCCCCAGCAATGAAACTCCGACGACGCGCGGCCATCGCAGGCGTGTGGGTTCGATGAGCCTCTGCCGCTCCGCCTCGACGGCCGGGCTGCTGCGTTTTACGGACGTGAACTGGTCCTGCTGGCTCATTGTGTTGCCCCGGTCATTTGAGTGGCGAAAGGGCTTCCGACAGCCCCTTGAGTGTTGCCGCCGTCACGGTGATCGTCTTGCCGTCGACGGTCGAATAGGAAATCGCCGGCGTCGCGTTCTGCGCGATCTGCTGGCGCATGACAGGCCCGACCGGCAGCATGCCGACGCAGACCACGTCATTGCAGCCGTTCAGGTGGACGTCGATCGCTTGGTCCCGCCCGTCGAACTTCAGCGACACCAGGCCGTCGCTCCTGGCGTTCGGCGCGGTGCGGACGATCATGTAGGGCTTGCCGTCCTGCGTGGCGGCCAGCGACCAGCTGAAGGCCATCTTGCCCGAGGTATCTTCGATCACCTGCGAGACATTGCAGACCTTCTTGCGCGCCTTGAGGTTCTCATCGCAGATCAGTGTCCAGTTCTCGAACGGACGGATCGTGCGCTGATAGCTTCCCAGTTTCACGTCGGGCGGCAGCACCACATCCGAAGGCTTGATCCTGTAGGGCGACGCCACCTGCCCCGCGGCCGGTGCGAGGCCGCCGCAGAGCGCCAGGCAAGTCAATACGGCAAGTCCCTTCATTCCTGCCTCAGTTCAAGGTGAAGCTGATGCCGGCGCCGACACCGACATGACCACCGGCGGCCGTGCCCGACACGTTGCCGCGGATGCGGCCGTCCTCACTCGTGTAGCCCGCACCGAAGGCCAAGGCGCTCGAATCCCGCCAGAAGCCGCCGCCCGCCGCGACGCTCAGCTTGCCGGGCCGGTCGTCGTAGCGCAGCGAGGCCGCGGCAAGGCCGATCGCCGCCGCCTGCCGGGCTTCGTCGCGTATGCCGCCCAAGTCGCTGTTGAGCTGGCTGAGCTTCTGGTCGGTATAGTTGTTGGCCTGCTGCAAGGTCGTGGCGGCCACCTTGTCGGTGTAGCTGTTGGACGTGTTGATGGCGTAATCGACGCGGTTGTTCATCTGGGTGACGTTGACCGCATCGGTGCCGGCAACACCGGGGCCGACATTGGAGATGACCACCGGCGCGTTGACGTCGCCACCCTGCAGCGTGATGCTGTTCTTCTTGCTGCCGTCCGGATTGGTGTCATAGGTGACGGCATTCTGGGTGAGCGATCCGAGGCCCGATTTCAAATCCTCGACGGCCGTGTTGGTGGCGTAGAGCTGCGAGCCGTTTATCGCATCGGTGCTGCCGGCGTTGACCCGTCCGGCGGCGACATTGGTGATCGTGCGCTCGGCGCCGGCGTCGCCGACGCTGACCGTCCCGGCCGGGGCGTTGCCGGCAAAGGCATAGGTCTTGCCGTTGATGACGGTGCTGGAGGTGCCCACCGCGGTCTTCGTCACCGAGCCCGAACCCAGCGCCACATCATTGGCATTGTTGGCCTTGGCGCCCTGGCCGAGCGCCACAGCGCCCTGGCCCGTGGCCGTCGAGCCATTGCCGGCGGCAAGGCTGTTGTTGCCGCTGGCCACGCTGGCCGGCCCGATCGCCACGCTGTCGGTGCCGCTGGCGGTGGAGTCGGCCAGCGTCGAATTGGCGTGGAAATACTTGATGCCGCCGCCATTGCTGATGGTCGTCAGCGCATTGTTGACGGCCGTGAACCCGTCATAGACGGTCGAATAATTGTTGCCCTGGATGGTGTAGGTCGGGCCGGTGATCGAACCGTCGGGATTGACCGTGGTGCCGCCGCCGAACAGGTTGGTGATGTTTTGCGACACACCCTTAAGCTGCGAGACGTTGACGGCATCGGTGTTGGCCGAACCGGCCGCGACGTTGGTAAGCTTGCGTTCGGCTCCCGCGCCGCCGATCGACACCTCGCCGACCGAGGTCTGCGGGGCGGTGAGCGCAAAGGCCGTGTAGCCGGCCTGGGCCCCGACCGAGGTGATGGACTGAGCACCCAGCGCGACGCTGTTGATGAAGGTGCTTTGGGCGCCGGCGCCGAGCGCCACCGACTGGATGCCGGACGCCAGCGAATTGGTGCCGAGCGCCAGTCCGTCGGCCAGCATCACATGGGCGTTCTGGCCAATGGCCGTTCCGCCGGGCGCGGTCTGGTCGACGATGGCGCCGTTGCCGATGCCGACGCCATTGTCGCCGTTGACGACCGTCGTCGGGCCGACCGCGACCGACTCGGCCCCCACCGCGAGCGAGTCGCCGGCCGTCGAATTGGCATGGAAGTACTTGGTCGACGTCGCCGAGACCGAGGCGATCACGCCCTGCAGCTGGCGCACGGTCACGGCATCCTGCGCCTGCGTGCCGTCGGCCACATTGGTGATCTGGCGGTAGGACGTGCTGGTGCCGACCGACACCGCGCCGAGCAGCACCTTGTCTGTGGTGTTGTACTGGATGAAGTTGGAAGGACCGGCGGCAATCTGCCCGGTGGCCGGAGCCAGCGGGCGATCGGAGACGGAGTCGGAACCAAGCGCCACGCTGCCGTCGATGCTGGCCAGGGTGCCGCGGCCGAGCGCCAGCCCGCTGACACCGGTCGCTGTCGCCTGGTAGCCTACGGCGGTGGAGCCGACCCCTTGCGCGAAGGAATCGGTTTGCGCCAGCCCGGCCTCGTTGGTGCGGGCGTAGCGGATGCCTATGCCATTGGCGTCGGTATAGGCGGTCGAGGTGTCGCCGGCGATGTTGTTGACGACGTTGCCGAGATTGGTGACACCACTGCCGATATTGGCGATGGCGGTGGTGTTGGCCGTCACCTGCTGGTTGGTGGCGAAGAGCTGCGAGCCGTTGACCGCGTCCGTCGAGCCACCGTTCAACTGTCCGGCCGCGACGTTCTGGATCTGGCGCTCGGCACCGGCCGACCCGACCGAGAAGGCGCCCGCCGGCGTGCCGCCGGCGAAGGTGTAGTTCACGCCGCCGATCGTGGCTCCGCCGACATTGGTCGTGGCTCCTGACGTCGAATTCAGGCCGATCGCGACGTCACCGGCATTGTTGGCCACGGCGTTGGGTCCGACAGCGACGGAATTCGTTCCAAGCGCCTGGGAATCCGGCAGGGCCGAATTGGCGTGGAAATACTTGATGCCGCCGCCAGTGTTTATGTTGGTGATCGTGTTGCCGAGATTGGTGATGTCGGCGGTGTTGGCGGCGATGTCGGTCGTGTTCTGCGTCACCTGCTGGTTGGTGGCGAAAAGCTGCGAGCCATTGACCGCATCGGTCGAGCCGCCATTCAACTGTCCGGCCGCGACGTTCTGGATCTGGCGCTCGGCGCCAGCCGACCCGACCGAGAACGCGCCCGCCGGCGTGCCACCGGCGAAGGTGTAGTTCACGCCGCCGATCGTGGCTCCACCGACATTGGTCGTTGCGCCCGATGCTGAATTCAGGCCGATCGCCACATCGCCGGCATTGTTGGCCACGGCGTTGGGTCCGACAGCGACGGAATTCGTTCCAAGCGCCTGGGAATCCGGCAAGGCCGAATTGGCGTGGAAATACTTGATGCCGCCGCCGACATTGATGTTGTTGAGCGTGGTGCCGATGGCATCGACCGCCTGGTTGGTGGCGAAGAGCTGCGAGCCGTTGATCGCGTCGGTCGACGTCAAGCTGATCCGCCCCGCCGCCAGATTGGTGAGCGTGCGTTCCGCGCCGGGGGCGCCGATGCTGACCGTCGAGGTCGGATTTGTGCCCTGGAAGGCATAAGTCGTGCCGTTGATCACGGCGTTGGGCGTGCCCACCGCAGCGACGGTCACCGAGCCGGAGCCCAGCGCCACGTCGCCGGAGCTCGCCGCCGCCGTCGCGCCATTGCCCAGCGCGACATTGCCCGCGAGGCCGGCGCCACCAGCAGTCGAGCCATTGCCCAGGGCAACAGAGCCCTGTCCGATCGCCTTGTTGTTGTTGCCGATAGCGACAGCGCCTGCCGCCTGGTTGGCGGCGGTGGCGCTCGCCGTGCCATCGCTGTTGGCGATGTTGTTGGCGCCGCCGGTGAAGGCGCCGGTGCCGCTGGCATAGCTCGGATCGCCGATGGCGACCGCGCCGTCACCAAAAGCTGTGTTGCCGGCACCGATGGCAACGGCCTTGCCGCCATCGGCGGTCGCCCCCGTGCCGATGGAGACGGAGTCGGCGGAGAGCGCGGCGGACTGCAGACCGACCGCGATGGCGTTAGTTGCGGTCGCCTGGCTTTCGCGTCCCATCGCAAGGGCGTCGTCCGCGGATGCCGTCACATCCGTGCCGATGCCGATGGCGTTGTCTCCACTGGCGCTCGTTGCAAAAGTGCTCGAGCCGACATAGACGGCGCCTATCCCGGACGCCCTCGTCCCTGCGCCGAGAGAGATGGAGTTCAGGGCGCTGCTTTGGGCGCCGCGGCCGAGCGCGGTACTGTTGAGTCCGGTGGCGCGGGCTTCACGTCCGACGGCAGTGGAATTGTCGGCGCTGGCTACGGTCCCGATGCCGAGAGCGGTGCTGGCGCTTCCGCCGGCGTTGGCGCTGACGCCGGCGGCGAGAGAATTGTCTCCAGCCGCAGTTGCTCCGGACCCGAACGAGGAGGCGTTTGCGCCGCTGGCGACGGCGACGTTACCAACCGCCGTGCTGGCGGTGCCACTCGCAATTGAGGTGGTGCCCATGGCGATGGCGTCTTGCGCACTCGCATTGGCTTGCTTGCCGACCGCCGTGCCGTCTACACCGCTCGCGGTTGCGCCCAAGCCTAGCGCACTTGCGTTCGCAGCGGTCGCCGCGGCGTTATTGCCGAGTGCCGTGGCGGACACGCCCGTGGCTTGGGATCCCGAGCCAGCAGCGACAGAGCCGATACCGCTCGACACAGCCTGGTTGCCCAGTGCCAATGCGAAGTTGCCCGAAGCATTGGCGACGTTGCCGAGAGCTTGCGAGTTCAACCCCCCGGCACTGGCCTGATTGCCAATCGAAACGGCATTCGTCCCGGCGGCTTTGGCCAGGTAACCCATGGCCGTGGTGCCAACACCGGAGGCAGCCGCCCCGTTGCCGATTGCCGTGGACTGGTTCGCCGACGCTGTGGCGGAGGTTCCGAACGCGCTGGACCCGGTCCCCGTCGCCGATGCGCTCGAGCCTACCGCGGCCGACCATGCCCCCGTTGCGGTTGAGGCTGTGCCGAGCGCAACGGCCTCGAACGTGAAGCCGGCAGGAGCGGTGCCGCTTGCATTGGCATTCGTGCCGATGGAAACCGGAGAACCGCCGCCCGCTCCAGCGTTTGCCTTGGCGCCGACCCCCATGGCTATGGCTGAACCGTTTGAAGATGAGGCGTTGGAGGACAATCCAATCGCCACGGAGGCACCACCGGAGGCGCTGGCCGTTGAGCCGAGGGCGACGGCGTTCGCCCCGTTTGCGGTGCTGTTGACACCAAAGGCCGATGCGCCATCCACAAGTGCGCGGGCGTTCCCGCCTACGGCAAGAGCATTGACGCCGTTGGCATTCGCGAAGACACCTATGCCTATGGCGTTGAGGCCAGTGGCACTCATCGTATAGCCGATGGCGATCGAAGCATCGCCCGTTGCGGTGATAGCGGTGCCTAACGCCACGCCGTTGTTGCCATTCACGTGGGCGTTACTGCCAACCGCGGTTGAGGCGGAGCCGGGGGCGGTGTTGCCACAACCGATCGCTATGCTTTGCCCCCCTGCGGAAGGAGTCGTGCAGTTCGCGACATTGGTCAGAACCCCGTTGCCAATGACAACCTGCGCGAACGCCGCCTGCGGGATCATGATCCCCACTACGGCGCCGAGCATCCCGCCGGCTCCAAGCGCTCCCAGCCCCAGGCGCTTGCGCCCCATGCCGAGCACGCAGTGCGCCACGCGCAGCACCGCCATCAGGCGACGGCGAACCGAGCGGGAGCCGTGATCGGCGCCGGCAATCCAGTGCCCGGCGAAATGCGCCGCGCGATGCCGAACAAACGAGTCACTCGAAATGCGATTGCCGGTCATGAGTCCCTCTCCGTTCGCCAGTTGCCAGGAAATGTCTGACAATTCCACCACCCTCGCAGAAAGACATGATTCTGGGCTGCGGTATTTCAGGAAATTGCTGTGTCGTGAGAAAAAGCAGCCACAAGTCGACGGAAGTTAACGATTAGTTACTTTAGTAAAAGCTTCTACAAGGATGAATTGAAAATATACTCGTGAAGAATATCATTTAACCTTGGGATCAATGTTGCCTACTCGTGACTGCAAAGGTGTTACGCCCCGGTATTTCTTCATTACCGTGGTAAAATGGCTCTGGCTGGAAAAGCCGGCGAGATGGGCGATATCGGTAATCGTCATGCGGCTGTCGGCGAGCAGTCTTTCGGCGAAGTCCAGCCGCAGATCGAGTACATATTGATGCGGCGGCATCCCGAACGTCCGGGAGAAGGCGCGCATGAAGTGATAGGGCGAAAGCCCGCAGACCGCGGCCATCTCGGACAGCGCCAGCTTGCGCGTAAAGTTCTGATCCAGGAATTCCTGCACCTTGCGAACGCTGAGGGTGGAAAGCCCGCCTCTTACGTTCAGCACCGGCTGCCGCGCTGAATTCGTTCGGGAAATCGAACCCGAAGGGCCATCATCAGACCGCATCTTTCGGCCCCTTGATATTTCGCAGATGGAATTCAACCCGAGACCACCCTCCCCGTTCCCCCCAAAAACAATTCGTGATTGATCGAGCTGTGGCCGCATTGTCGCTCCGGTTCATTCGATCAGCCCGGCTAGAAGGCGAATAATGCACAGGCTCCATGCCATTCGAATGACTCCCGTAATGCCTTGGGGCACAGTTGTGACGGACGTATTTTGGAAAACTCCGGAAGCTTTGTAGGAAATTCCGGTCTCGGATCGTTGGGCGGCGGGTGTTGCCACTTTGCCATACCGGGCTTTCAGTTTCTGCCCGGCGCATATCCGGTCATGGTCGGCGTCCTTCCCCGGTACTTCTTCATGGTTGCGGCCAGATGACTCTGATCCGAAAACCCCGCGAGGTAGGCGACTTCGGCGATTGCGAACTCGCCGTCAACGAGTAACTTCTCCGCGAAGTCTAGGCGCAGATTGATCAGGTATCGATGCGGCGGCATCCCGAACGTGCTGGCGAACCTTGCTATGAAATGATTCGGCGAAACCCCCGCGATCGATGCCAGTTCGGCCACCATGATTTTTCGCGCGAGGTTCTCGTCGAGATATTCGCGCACGCGTCGAGCCCCGTCGGCGGAGAGTCCGCCTTTCGGCGACGCGGACTGCCTGCTGCGGCCAGTGTAGGTACGCAACAGATGCACGCCGAACACGGTGAGCAGCGAGTCCAGATAGAGTTCGTTCGGCGGCAGCTTGCCGGTCAGCTCGGCGGTGATCATCTGGGCGATGTTGAGCGCCCTCAGGTCGACCGTGCCGAACGCAGGCGGCTCAAGCTCCACGTCGCAGCGATCGAATTCGTGCGCGGCCAGTTCCGACAGCGCTTCTGGCGATATGGAGACGACGGCGTTCTCCCTGGTCTGCGACCAGGCGAACGTACTGTCGACCCCAGCGGGATTGATGACGAGGCATCCGACCGGCGCATCGTATTCGGTGATCTGGTCACTGCCGAGCGAGGCTCTGAATTTGCGTCCCGGCCTCAGCACGATGCCCGCGGAATGCTCCCTGGCCAGGAACGCCTGCGAGCCTGGGCCGCGGACGGAATGGATGACGCTGCCACGCGCGGTGGCCCTTCTGGGACCGGCACTCTCTGGAATGATGTCCAGGACATATCGGGCCATCCGATCGACGCCTCGGGAAACGCCGTTTTCCCGAGCCTCGTCCGCATTTTTCATCACGTCGCCTCAGCCGCTGTGCCGCTGCCTGATATCCCCTGAGCCGACCCAAAGACAGCGTAACCCACGCGTCTCGGCTAGGGAAGAACTCCCGCGCGCAAAGAAAAATTCTTATTCGCGAAAAGACAGAAAAAATGACCGATCAAGGAGGCCGGCGAGCATTCTATTCCATACGGTTGGCAGGTCGGCGGCTACGCGACGGGCGACGAGCCGGACAGGTTACGGCCGGCCGCTACAGATCACCACGGCGTTTCTCGTACAGATCCCAGGTGAGTTCCACAAAAGCCAGGAGAACGTCGTCCTGGTTCCAGCCGGCCGCGACCGCCGCCTGGACGATTTCACGGATGAGAGGCAGCAACTGGCCCTGGCACTGGGCCGATATGTCGGCATCCCCCAGGGGAGGCCCCTCGAAGTTGAATTTCGTCATCCGGCGCTCCCCCTCGCCTCCAGCCAAAGTGTTTATACGGCTGGTTTCGTTCCCTCTGATATACAACAGATGTGGTACCAAAGTACAGGAAGCCCTGGTTCACCAGGCTGCACGGGACGATGCCGGACCGCGCCGTCTCTATGCTTTCCCTGGCGTCAACTTGGCTTTGCCCGTGCGGGAGTTCAAAGGAACTTCATCGGCCCGAGCCCTGCCTGGGATTAGACCTCCTCAGCCGGGTCGCGATCGTTGCCCGGCGAATGCGAGGCATGGATTGGCCGCATTGCCTTCTGCGACCGCTCGCTGGATAGTCCCCGCAATGTTCGAGACTATTGCGACTCACTGGACCCAAATCCTGGCGATCATCTCGGTAATGATGGCGACGGTCGGCATCGCCCACGCCGTCATGACCAAGGAGGATGTGCGCGCCGCCACCGGCTGGGTCGGCGTGATGGTGCTGTCACCGATCCTTGGCGTGCTGATCTATGCGGTTGCCGGCATCAACCGCATCCGCCGCGCCACAATCACCGCGCAGCGCCCGCTTGCCGGCGACGTGGTATCCGCCAAGGATGAGCGCGACATCACCGCCGAGGAGGCCCTGATCGTCGAGCGCTATGGTCAGCGCTTCACCGGCCTGCGGACACTGGGCGACAGGGTCGCGCGGCGCGCGCTCAACCCGGGCAACGTCATCGACGTGCTGGAGACCGGCGACGAGGCCTATGCCGCCATGTGCGCGGCGATCGACGGCGCCGAACGCAGCGTCCTGCTCGAGACCTATATTTTCGACAACGATGCCGTCGGCCTGCTTTTCGTGGAATCGCTGGCCGGCGCGGTCCAGCGCGGCGTCACCGTTCGCGTGCTGATCGACGCCGTCGGTGCCCGTTACTCCGTTCCCAGCATCCTTGGCCATCTGCGCCGCGCCAACATCCCCGCCGATGTCTTCAATGGCAACATCGTCATGGGCCTGCGCCTGCCCTACGCCAATCTCCGGACCCACCGGAAGATCCTGGTGGTCGACGGCACGGTCGCCTTCACCGGCGGCATGAATATCCGCAAGGGTTTTTCGGCCGAGTTCGCAGGCTCCAACACCGCCAGGGACACGCATTTCAAGGTCACCGGACCTGTCGTCGCCGACCTGTTCTCGGTCGCGGCCGAAGACTGGCGCTTCGCCACCAACGAAGCGCTGAAGGGCGATGCCTGGCGAATTGCCCCGCTGTCGCCGGCACCCGGCCAGCCGATGCTGGTGCGGGCGGTCGCATCCGGGCCGGACGCCAGCAATGAGACCAACCACAAGCTGCTGATCGGCGCCTTCTCGGTGGCGCGCAAATCGATCCGCCTGATGTCGCCCTATTTCCTGCCGGACCGCGAACTGATCAGCGCCTTGGTCACCGCCGCCCGGCGCGGCGTCGAGATCGATGTCGTGGTGCCGGCGGTCAACAATCTCTTCCTCGTCGACCGCGCCATGACCGCGCAATTCGACCAGATCCTGAAGAACTATTGCCGCATATGGCGCACGGAGGGCCCTTTCGACCATTCCAAGCTGCTTTCCATCGACGGCGTGTGGGCCTATGTCGGCTCGTCCAATCTCGACGCCCGCTCGCTGCGGTTGAACTTCGAGATCGATCTGGAGGTCCTCGATGCAGGCTTTGCCCGAGAGATCGAGGCCCGGATTGACTCGGCCATCGAAACGGCCATCCCCGTCACGCTGGACTCCTTGCGAGCCCGGCCGTTCATCATCCGGCTGTTCGACCGCATCCTGTGGCTGGGATCGCCCTATCTCTAGATGGCTTTAACAAAACGACTTGTTTGACGGATAGTTTGGTGTCGGCCATGGAACATAAGCGCAAAGACTCTATTTGAGGTGCATGGTGAGACCAGCAGGCATGGCAGGCACACGGTGCGGATGAACGGACGCAGCCTCCCGGCAACCATGCTTTTGTCCATTCGCGACAGGCGGATGCGCAAGGCAAACGCGGCTGCGCACAAGGCGACCGCCACTACAGGCACGCTGGTTGCCTCCTACAACGTCCACAAATGCATCGGAGTCGATCGCAAATTCGATCCCGAGCGCACCAGCCGCGTCATCCGCGAAATCGACCCCGACGTCATCGCGCTGCAGGAAGCGGACAACCGTTTCGGCGACCGTGACGGGCTTCTCGACCTGCCCCGCCTCGAGCGGGAAACCGGCCTGGTGCCGGTGCCGATTTCAGCCACCGGAAAAGGCCACGGCTGGCACGGCAACGTCCTCCTGTTCAAGAAAGGCGTCGTCCGTGACGTGCATCAGATCAGGCTTCCGGGCCTGGAACCGCGGGGCGCGGTGGTGGCGGAGATCGACCTCGACGGAAACCGCACCTTGCGCGTCATCGCCGCACATCTCGGCCTGTTGCACCACTCGCGCTCCCAGCAGGCCCGCGTCGTGCTGGACATCATGAGCAGCGCCGACGAAAAGCCGACCTTGCTGCTCGGCGACCTCAACGAATGGCGGCTCGGCAACCGCTCAGCGCTCAACACGCTGCACGCCACGTTCGGGCCTCAGCCGCCGGCGGTCCCCACATTCCCATCGAACCTGCCGCTCTTGGCGCTCGACCGGATCATGACCAATCGGCATGGCATGATCGCAGCGGTCGAAGCCCATGACACACCGCTTTCACGCGTCGCCTCCGACCATCTGCCGCTCACGGCATTCGTTCGCCTGGACCAGATGGTTTCCGCCGATAACGCCGTGATGTCCTAGAGCATGATGCCGAAAAGTGTGAAACGGTTTTCGGAGGACATCATGCTCTATCTCTTTGATTTAGAGCCGGATTCAGATTTCAGGTCGAGTCGACCTGAAATCATCTGGCTCTAAGCGTCGCAAAGCGTGTAGATCTACGGCGGAACGCTCGGTTGTTCCCCGAGTTATATGTCTTGAACGTTCAGGAGGACAAAATGAAAAAGCTGATTTTAGCGTCCCTGTTGGCATTGGCCGCAACCGCATCGGTCATTGCGCCGACGCATGCTGCAAGTGTGATTATCCAGTCCGACGACAACCAATATTCACCGGATGACGATTCCGACAATGGCGGAATTGTTATTCGCCGGCACCATGACCGGCGCTATGACAACCAATATAACCAATATGATGACGACCAGAGCGTTCAGTACGATAATTATGGCCAATACCGGCGCCACCACCGGCACCATCGCTGCCACCTGGAAACGGTCGTGCATTGGCGCCACCACCACAGGGTGGTCGAAGAAGTTCGCGTTTGCGGCTAACCCTGACCCGATGTAATCCTCGGCAGCGGGCATAGCCATGTTCCTTTAGGATCTGGCTGTGCCGCATTGCACAATTTCGCGGCCTTGCCCACAATGCAGGCATGGTCCGATCCTCCCTAGCCGTCCTGGTGATCGATGAAAATCGCATCCGCGCCTCGATCATCGAGGCCGGACTGGTGGATCATCGCCGAGGTGGCACGGCGGATGGGCTTTGGCGAGGCATTTGCGCATGAAACACCTGCTGAAATTTTTGCCGAGCATGCCGCGCTGTCGACGTTCGAGAATGATGGTGAGCGGGATTTCGACATCGGGGTTTATGCCAGTGTCGATGACGAGACCTATGCAGCGCTTGAGCCTTTCCAATGGCCGGCGCCAAACCCAGGAGGCGACACGGAGGAGCAGCAACCCACCCGTTTCTTCGCCAACGGCCATTTCTACACAGCCGACCGCAAAGCCCGCTTCATCGCCATCCGCGCCATCACGGAAACCCGCACCACGCCCGACTTCCCGCTCGTCCTCAACACCGGCCGCATCCGCGACCACTGGCACACCATGACGCGCACCGGCAAAAGCCCGCGTCTGTCGCAGCACATCGCCGAGCCCTTCGTCGAAATCCACCCCGTTGACGCGCAGCACCACGGCATCGGCGACGCCGACATTGTGCGTATCTCCAGCCCGCGCGGCGACGTGCTGGTCCGCGCCCTGATCACCCCCCGCCAGCGCCAAGGCAGCGTCTTCGCGCCAATGCACTGGACCGATCAGTTCGCGGCAAAAGCCCGGCTCGACGCATTGACCGCACCGCTCATCGATCCCGTTTCAGGCCAGCCGGCGCTGAAACATGTCGCGGCCCGCATGGAGAAATTTGCCGCAGGAGCCTTTGCTTTCGCCGTGATGCGCCAGAAGCCGGAATGGGTCGACGCGAGCTACTGGGCGGTTGCCAAATGCCGGGGCGGTTGGCGGGTCGAGCTTGCCTTTGCCGCCGATGACGCCGACTGGACAGCCTTCGCCGGCTCGCTCTTCGAAGCCCCCTCGGCCGGAATGCTCGCCTATCACGACCGCGACGCCGCACCGCATCGCCGCCTTCGATGGCGAGCACCTTGTCGGCGCCTTGTTCGTCGCGCCAGGCCCGGTCGCGGTATCGCGCGGCTGGGCGGCCGAGCAGCTCGAAGAGGTCCACGCCAGCCAGCGCGGGCGCTTCAGGATCGTAGCCGGCCGCGCCGGTGCCGAACGGCCGGATGCCGGTGCCACCGTCTGTTCCTGTTTCAACGTCGGTGCCAACCAGATCGTGGCCGCGGTGGCAGCGGGCTGCACCACCGTCGAAGCCATCGGCGGCGCGCTGAAGGCCGGCACCAATTGCGGCTCCTGCCGGTCCGAGATCCGCGCCCTCATCCAGGCCAGCCGCGTTCAAGCGGCCGAGTGAGCTGCAATCCCGTGCGATTGAGCGGCCGGCTCGGCGGTCAGAACCGGAGCCGAGACCATGGTGCCGCTGTCGGCCGTCGCGCATTACGGCCCCGCCGTTCGAATGAGGCGGAAACTATGCCTGGCCCGAGGAAGGTCAATTCAACGGGCCGCCGTTCGGCTGACTATTGTTGGAGGGTTTTCTAAGCCATGGCAATCAGTTAGCGGACCGAACCATGAAGCTGTCGCTGTCGATCCACGCCTCGGCTGGCCCTGTTCTCCGCAAATGGTAAGTCTGGACACAAGTGTTGAAGGCTGAAAGATAGGGAACGCAACTTCGCTATTAGAGTTGTTTCGAGGGATCGGGAGATTCGTGCTGAATCTGGAAGACATAGCGGCCCATCCGGCCTTGCACCGCTACGTACAGGAACAGTCGCAGTCCCTGATCCGAATCTATGAGGAAACCCCGCGACTGGCTTCCATCTTTGCCACGCAGCAACGCTGGCTGATGGCCCATGTCGGCCTTGCCATGCACTTCCGGCGGGACCCGAACGACCGTCGCAAGGAGCTGACGGTATCGCGTTTCATCGAGGTCGTGCACAAGAACGCCGTGGCCAGCCGCAACACGGCGGATGCTTTCATCAAGGAGATGCTGCACTACAACATCGCCGAGTATGTGGCGGGCGGGGACGGCCGCACGCATCCCCTACAACCGACGGCGGCCACCATCGAGCGATTCACCGGCTGGGTGACCGCCCATCTGCGCACGCTTGACCATATCGATGGCGGCGACCGGCTGGGCAGATATCTGGACCGGCCCGACATGCTTGCCACGCTGCAGCCGCTCATCGCTGACGGCCTGCTGGCCTCAAAGCCGGTGCGCGAACCCAACCAGACCTTTTCCCTTTTCATCTGGCTCAACAATGGCGGCATCGTCATGGATTGGCTGATGTCCGGCATCGATCCGGACCATGCAGGCCTGGAGCGGATTCCGACCAGCGTGGTTTCGATCGGCGATTTCGCCAAATGGCTCAAGCTGTCGCGGACCCATCTCGGCCGCAAACTGCGCACCGCCGAGGAACTCGGCAGCATTGGCTGGCTCGGCCAACGCGGCCATTCGGTGATGTGGGTGTCGCACGGATTCTACGAGGAATACATGACCGTGCAGGCCGCCAAGCTGGCTGTCGTCGACAACGCCTTCAAGGCTTGTTTTCCGCCACCGCAAGACGGTGACTGAGCAGCGCCCCGCACAAGCGCTGGTTTTGGGGAAAGCGTGAGGCGGATTTTCCGTCCGCAATTAGGTCGGACAAGAAGAGACACCGACTTTGCGCTTCCGCGCAGCTATGAAGCTGCGTCCATGATTTGTGCCCGCTATGCATTCACCCACTATTGACGGCCAGCATCCGGAAACCGCGAAGGCTGAAAATGTGCTTTTGCGTCTTCGGTGCGACCGCCGACGGCTGACCGGTGCGGCATCCCCCGCGCGCGGGAGATGCACGAATCCATCATGCCGGCTAGCGTGTACGCCCTCCACCTGTGTCGATTGATGCTCGCCGAGCATCACCGACGCTGACCTTGCGCTGACCCCGGCGTTCTCAGTCGATGTCGAACGAAACGCCCTGGGCAAGCGGCAGCGCCTTGGAATAGTTCACCGTGTTGGTGGCGCGCCGCATATAGGCCTTCCACGCATCGGAGCCGCTCTCGCGGCCGCCGCCGGTTTCCTTTTCGCCGCCGAAAGCACCGCCGATCTCGGCGCCCGACGTGCCGATATTGACATTGGCGATGCCGCAGTCCGAACCGTCGACACCGAGGAAACGCTCGGATTCCTGCAAGTCGCGGGTGAAGATCGACGACGACAGGCCCGCACCCACCGCATTGTGCTCGTCGAGCACGGCGTCGAAATCCGAATATTTCATCACATAGAGGATCGGCGCGAAGGTCTCTTCGGTCACCGGCGACACTTGGCTCTGCATCTCGACCAGGGCCGGATGCACATAATAGGCATCCGGGTGGCCATTCTCGACGCGCGCGCCGCCGGTCACCTTGCCGCCATGGGCGGTGGCTTCCTTCAACGCCTTCTGCATGGCATCGAACGCCGCCTTGTCGATCAGCGGCCCGACCAGCGAAGAGGTCTCCAGCGGATTGCCGACCGAGACGCTCTGATAGGCTTTCTTCAGTCGCGGCACCAAGGCATCGTAGACGCTCTCATGCACGAACAGGCGCCGCAGCGTCGTGCAGCGCTGGCCGGCCGTGCCCATGGCGCCGAAAGCGATGGCGCGTAGCGCCATGTCGAGATCGGCGGTCGGGCAGACGATGCCGGCATTGTTGCCGCCGAGCTCCAGCACGGCACGCGCAAAGCGCTTGGCCAGGCGCGGGCCGACGTCACGGCCCATGCGGGTCGAGCCGGTCGCCGAAACCAGCGGCACCTTGGGATGGTCGACCAGGATTTCGCCGACGACGCGGTCGCCGATCAGCACCGGCGCCAGCCCCTCCGGCGCGTCGGCGCCGAAACGCTTGACCGCGCGCTTGAAGATCGCCTCGCAGGCAAGCGCCGTCAGCGGCGTCTTCTCCGATGGCTTCCACACCACCGCGTCACCGCAGACCAGCGCCAGTGCCGCATTCCACGACCACACCGCGACCGGGAAGTTGAAGGCGGAAATGACGCCGATCACGCCGAGCGGATGCCAGGTTTCCATCATGCGATGGCCCGGACGCTCGGTGGCGATGGTCAGGCCATACAATTGCCGGGACAGACCGACGGCGAAATCGCAGATGTCGATCATCTCCTGCACTTCGCCGAGCCCCTCGGACGGGATCTTGCCGACCTCGATCGACACCAGCCGGCCAAGTTCGGCCTTGTGCGCACGCAATTCCTCGCCGAGCAGCCGCACCAGTTCGCCGCGCTTCGGGCCGGGCACCAGCCGCCAGGACTGGAACGCCCTGTGCGCGGCATCGATGGTCTTGGCCGCATCGGCCGGCGAGATGGTCTTCAGCGCCGCGATCTGTTCGCCCGTCACGGGGCTGTGCACGATCAGGTCGCCGCCGACAAGCGCGTCCTTGGCCACGCCCAGTTTCGCCAGAAGCTCGGCCGTTTCCTTCGCAATGGTCATTTTTGTTCCTTTCAGATCCCGTCGTCATCATATGGCGTCGGGTCAAAGCCTCGCGCCATTCGCCCGCACGCCGAAAAGGCACTTCAGGCACAGTCATGGCGTGGCCTTACTCGTTTCAAGGGAAAATCGCCACCCCGGCATGGTCTAAGCTCAAACCACACGATTGAGCCAGGCGACACGATTGAGCCAGATGGTCAAACGCGGCTCAGTTGGCCTTTTTCGCCGGCACGCGCACGGCGCCGTCTTTCATCAAACGGTCGATATGCATGCGGATATGGGCCGCTTCCGCCGCCGTGTTGGCCAGCGCGATGGCTCGGTCGAAGGCAACCCGTGCCTCCTCACCCCGGTCGAGCTGCATCAGTAGCCCGCCCTTGAGGCCGAAGAAATGGAAATAGCCGGAAAGCCTTTCTTCCAGCGGCTCGATCATGGCAAGCGCCGCCTCTGGGCCGCGTATCTTGGAGACCGCCACCGCGCGGTTGAGCGTGATGACGGGCGACGGCTGCATCTGTTCAAGCAGGCCATAGAGCAGGTCGATCTCCACCCAGTCGGTGTCCTCGGCTTTCTCTGCCCGGGCATGCAAAGCGGCGATTGCCGCCTGCACCTGGTAGGGACCCGGCTGGCGATGGCGCAACGCCTTGTCGACCAGCGCCAGTCCCTCGTCGATCATCTTGCGGCTCCACAGGCCGCGATCCTGGTCCTCGAGCAGCACGATCTCGCCGTCTTCGTCGAAACGGGCCGGCGCGCGCGCATGCTGCAGCAAAAGCAGCGCCGTCAGCCCCATGATCTCCGGCTCGGTCTGGAACAGCCGCAGCAGCAGCCGGGCGAGCCGGATAGCCTCCTCGCACAGCGGCGCGCGGGCCGGTGCCTCGCCGCTGTTGGTCGAATAGCCTTCGTTGAAGATCAAATAGACCATCGCCGCCACCGCAGCGAGCCGCTCGGAGCGTTCGACAGCGCCCGGGGTCTCGAACGGCACGCCGGCGTCGGCGATGCGCGCCTTGGCGCGGGTGATGCGCTGCTCCATGGCGCTTTCGCCGACCAGGAAGGCGCGCGCGATCTGCTTGACGGTGAGACCGGAGACGATGCGCAGCGCGACCGCGATCTGCTGCGTTGCCGGAAGGTCCGGATGGCAGCAGATGAACAGCAGCCGCAATATGTCGTCGCGATAGTGCGCGCCGTCCAGCCGCTCGGCGATGTCGCTCTCGGCATCCTCCAGATCGGAAATCTGGTCCTCTTCCGGCATCGGCGCCTGCTTGGCGCGCTTGCGCACCGCGTCGATGCCGCTGTTGCGGCCGACGAAGATCAGCCATGCCGCCGGGTCGCGCGGCGGCCCGTTCTGCGGCCAATTCTTCAACGCCCTGAGACAGGCATCCTGGAAAGCTTCCTCCGCCGTATCGAGATCGCGGAAATAGCGCAGCAGCGCGCCCATTGCCTGCGGGCGGGCAGCGCTGATCGCGGAGCTTATCCAGGCAAGTTCGGTCATACAGCAACCCCGGTGGGATTGAACACCGAGACCGGCCGGATTTCATAGGATCCGCCACTCGGGTTGACTTCGGACAGCTCACGGGCGAATTCGACGGCCTCGTCGAGATCGGCGCATTCGAGCGTGTAGAACCCCAGGAACTGCTCCTTGGTCTCGGCGAAGGGCCCGTCGATGACGACCGATTCGCCTTTCACTTTCCTCAGCGTCGTCGCCGCAGTCGTCGGCAAAAGCCGCGCCACCGGGCCAAGCCGGCCGGCCTTGGCGTACTTGTCCTGGACGTTGATGAGATTGGCCATGACTTCGTCGTCCTGCGCCTTGCTCCAGGAGCTGACGACGTCTTCGGAGGCATAGCAGAGTATGGCGTAGAGCATGACTGGTCCTTTTCTGTATCAAAGGACGAAACAGTATGACCGATCCCGACACGACGTCGATAAAAAAAGACGGATAGAGCGACCGTCAATCGCCACCAGTCACCGTTGATGCGTCTTCAACCATCTCAGCACGATCGCTTCCTCGTCATCGAGACCCTCGATGGGCCGCTTGCGCTCGCTGGCTTTGGCCATTTCTGCCAGCAGCCGTCCCTGCGACCAGGCCTCGAAAACCTGCGGATGAATATAGCATTTGCGGCAGACGGCGCGTGTGTTGCCCAGCCGCTCGGCCACCTTGTCGATGATGCTGTTCATCACCCGTTTTTGCTGGGTCTGGGCTTCGGGCAGCTCCGTCTTTGCGAACAGCGACGCGGCATGGATAGTGCCGCCCCAGGTGCGAAAATGCTTGGAGCTGAACGCATCGCCGGCGGCGTCCCTGATGTAGCGGTTGACATCGTCGGAGCGGATCGGACGTCTGCTCCCGTCTTCGTCGAGATACTGGAACAGTTTCTGGCCCGGCAGGTCCTGCGCACCCCGCACGATGCCGGCGATACGGCGATCGACCAGCCTCAGTTTCCATTCCTTGCCGGACTTGCCCTTGAAGGCGAAGCGCAGGCTCGACCCCTTGATATCGACATGGCGGTCGCGCAACGTCGTCAGGCCGAAGCTCTTGTTGTCGCGCGCATAGGCGGCATTGCCGACACGGATCATCGTGTTGTCGAGCAGCCAGACGACCGCGGCGACGACGCGCTCGAACGGCAGGCCGTGGCGGCGCAAATCGCTGTCTATCGTGCGCCTCAGCTTGGCCAGGCTTTCGGCGAAGGCAACGAGGCTCGAATATTTGGCACCGTCGCGTTCTTCGGCCCATTGCGGATGATAGCGATACTGCTTGCGCCCCCGCTGATCCCTGCCGGTCGCCTGGATGTGCCCGTTGGCATCAGGCGAGATCCAGACATCCGTCCAGGCCGGCGGGATGACGATTGCCTCGATACGCGCCCTGGCGGCATCCGAGACCGCTTTGCCGTCCGGTCCCTTGTAGGAAAATCCCTTGCCTGTCTTGAGCCGGCGGATGCCGGGCTCGGCATCGCTGACATAGGTCAGTACGACGTGCTCGGCCGCGCTTTGCGCCCCGCTCTTCGGCGCGGCGTCACCGTCGGTTGACCGGCCGGGCGGCAATCCGGATCTCCGCAGCATGTAAGCTCCACGCAAATATGCGTAGATAAGCTGTTGGCCGACAGCTGGTTCCGCGCCCAGTGAAAGTCAGCCGGCGGCGATAAGCGAATGGCGGAGCCTTACGACTACAAGACGCCCTGCAGTTCTACCCGCGGTGCCGACAGCCGACGTCGCACCGCGAGCTTGAGCCTGTAGCGCAGGCAGCGCCAGGCCTCTGACCGCCGCTTTGGCGCGGCAGCGGCCACTGCGAGGAAGCGCGCGGCGACGTCCAGGTCGCCGCGCGCATAGTGGACGCGGGCGATCTTGAGGGCGACAAGCCCCTCCCTGGTCTTGAGCGCCGAGACCGGGATGCTGCAATCGGTGAGCGTGCGCAATTCCCGGCGCCATTCCAGGAAGCGCCGCACCGGGTTTATTGCAAAGCGGTCGTCGGAACGGGCCGGCGAAACCTCATAGACCATGACGGGTTGCGGCGTCATGGCCAGTGAAGCCTTGCTCATCAGCCGCGCCCAGAACAGCGTGTCCTCGTCATAGGCAAGGCCCAGCGGAAACCGTGTATCGCCGATCAGCTGCCGGGATGCTAGTACGCTGCCCACGGCGACGGAGCGTATATCGCCTTTCACATAGGCCGAAGCATTTGCCAGGCACGCGGCCTGATAGCCGTCCGGAATCTTGATCGGCCGGTCCTGGCCGTTCACCCGGCGCCGGTAGGCGCCAACGATCATGCCGGCTTTCGGCTGGTTCTCCGCCTGCCGCAGCAGCGCGCGCAATCCGCCCTGAAGATGCAAATCGTCGGCGTCGATCAGATACACCCAGGGATGGAGCGCCTGCGCCAGCGCCACGTTGCGGGCACCGCCGGCGTCGCGGCATTCGGCCGGCAGCACACGCAGCGGCAAAGCCAATTGCGCCGCCGCCTGCCGCGCGACATCAGCCGTGTTATCAGTCGATGCATCGTCGACGAGCAGAACCTCGCCGATGACCTCTGCCTCACTGCCAAGCGACGCCAGCGTTATCGCTATGGTAGCCGCCGCATTGTAGGCAGGAATGACGACGCTGACCGCTTTCAACTACAAGACCCCGCGCCCGCGCCCTTTGGCAGCACAATGGCTGTCCCTCGAAACGAAGAGAGATTAGCGGCCCCTTCGATGTTTGAGAAGCCGCTTCGTCCACCCAGAATTGCGGTCGCGGAACGCCTCGCTTCATACCTTCTCAAGCGCGACCGGAATGACGTCGACAGCCTGCTCGCCGACCTGCCCGCCGGTGGTTTTCAGCACGCCGACGATCGGCGCGACGTCGGAATAGTCACGGCCGTAACCGACGGTGATATGGTCGTTGCTGGCCCGCATGCCGTTGGTCGGGTCGAACTCCTGCCAGCCGGCGTCTCGCCCGCACCAGACCTTGACCCAGGCATGCATGGCGTCGGCGCCCTCCAGCCGCGGCTTGCCCTTGGGCGGGATGGTGCGCAGGAAGCCGCTGACATAGCCGGCCGGAATGCCGAGCCCGCGCAAGCCGGCGATCATGATGTGCGAAAAGTCCTGGCAGACGCCACGCTTCAGTTTGAAGGCATCGCTGGCCCGGGTCCGCACCGTGGTCGCCTCGCCGTCATAGGTGAAATCGCGATGGATGCGGTTGCACAGATCCATTGCCGTACCGGCGGCCGAGGTGACGACGCTGTCTCGCGCGTAGGAGGTGATCGCCGCGTCGATGCCGGAGTGGGCGCTTCCCACCAGAAAATGGTGCGGCGAGGCAGACGCCAACGACCGGACCGCGGCCAGTTCCTGCCGCAGCCGACCGATATCGGGCGATACGTCGAGCCCGGGCTCGGGCCGCGACACCGAAACGCGGGCGCTCATCCTGATGTCGAGCGCATCATGCGCATCGCGAAACGCGATCGAGGTGACGTTGTTGCCGAAGAAGTCCGAAAAGTCCGACCGTTCATTGGGCGGCGGCGTGAACGACAGGGACGCCGCGATGACGCGCTGCACGCCTGATATCGTCGACGGCAGCACGCGGATCTGGTGGCGGCCGCCACCCGCCGCCGCTGCATAATCGTAATGGAGATGAAGCCTGATGTCGTAAAGCATGGACTACTTTTCTTGTTTTGCCGCAGGTTCTTGCCCCAAAACCGTGCGACACTTTTGCGGAACCTGCTTAGCCGAAATAGGCTTTGGCGAGGCTGTTGTAGAGACCGCCGATCTCGTAGGCGAGTTCGTCCAGAGCCTTTGCCGTCATGTCCGAAGGCTCCTTGATGGCGATGGCCGTGTTGAGCTGCAGGATCTCCTTCGCCGCCGGCGACATGTGCCCCTCGCCGCCGACCGACGGCAACAGGCCGATCTCGGCCTTCAGCCTTTCCAGCTGGAACAGGATCGAGCGCGGATTGAGCGGGTCGAGCGCCAGAAGATCGATCACCGTGCGCCGGCCGGCCTGCACCGGATATTGCCGGCGATGGGTCATGACGCTGTCGCCGATCTCCAGCATCATGTCGAGCGCGCCATCCGGCGCCTTGGGATCGGTCAGCCTGGACAGCGTGCCGGCGATCTGGATGCCGCGCTCCAGCCGCCGGCCGATCTCGAGGAAACGCCAGCCGGCGAAGCGGTACATGTTCTCGTGCAGCAGGCCGGAAAAGCCGGCGAGCTTGCGCAGGATGACGGTCATTGCCCGTGTCGCGTCGTCGCCCGGCGCCACCGTCTTGGCGAACTGATGGATGGTCTTCGACAGGTCCTTCAGCGCCAGCCAGCCGTCGGGCGAGAAGCGGTCGCGGATCTGCCCGGCGCTATAGACGGCGCTGTCGAGCGTGCCGATCAGCCCCAGCGGGATCGCCGTAGCGACGTCGATGCCGAACGGTTCGAGATAGTCCCTGATGTCGGCCAGCAACGGCATGTCCGGATCGGATGTTTCGGCCAGCCGCACATGATAGGCGCGCAGGATGCGCACCGTGTCTTCCGAACGCTCTATATAGCGGCCGAGCCAGGTCAGGTTCTCCGCCGCGCGGCTGGGCAGGCTGCCCGGCCTGGTGCGCGTGAAGCTGTCGCCCTCCTGCGGCAGCAGCGTCTCGCGCTCGACCGGCCTGTCGCTGACCACCCAGACGTCGGCCGCCTGGCCGCCGCGCTGCATGGCGATCGCCGTCGGGTCGAGCGACAGGCCGACGCGGGCAAACCCGCCCGGCATCACCGTCCAGCCGTCAGGCGTGCGTGCCAGATAAACGCGCAGGCTCGCCGGACGCGGCTCCAGCCAGCCGCCGACAAAGACCGGTGTGGTCGACAGCGTCACCGCTTCCTGGCCGACGAAGGCGCCGCCATCGCGTTCGATACGCGCCACCAGCTCGGCCCGCTCGCCGGCCGACAGCGTCGAGCCCAGCGTGGTCTGGCCATCATCCTCGAAGGCAAGTCTCGTCGACAGCGCCGGGCCGACCACCATGCGGTCGATATTGGCAAGCACATGGGCGCGTTCGGTCGCCTGCCCGCACCACCATGTCGCGACGCTCGGCAAGAGCAGCTCCTCGCCGCGCAATTCGCGTGCGATCTTGGGCAGGAAGGCGAGCAGCGCGCGTGTTTCCATCAGGCCGGAGCCCAACGCATTGACGGTCGCCACCGCGCCCTGGCGGACCGCCTCGACCAGCCCAGGCGTGCCGATCTGCGAATCCGAGCGCAACTCGAGCGGGTCGGCAAAAGCCGCGTCGAGTCGCCGCCACAACACGCTGATCGGCATCAGGCCCGAAACGGTGCGCACCATCAGCCTGCCGCCGGAAACGGTCAGGTCCTCGCCTTCGAGCAGCATGATCCCGAGATAGCGGGCTATGTAGGCGTGTTCGTAGTAGGTTTCGTTGAGCGGCCCCGGCGTCAATATGGCGACGCGACCGGCGCTCTCCCTGGCCATGCCGATCAGCGCATCGCGGAAACGGCGGAAGAAGCCGGCAAGGCGATGCACATGCATCTCGCCATAGATATCGGACAGCGCGCGCGTGGTGGCGACGCGGTTCTCCAGGGCAAAGCCGGCGCCGGATGGCGCCTGCGTACGGTCGCCCAGCACCCACCACTGGCCGCCAGGCCCACGGCCAAGCTCGAAGGCGCAGAAATGTAGGTAATGGCCGCCGGCCGGCGTGGTACCCACGACAGGCCGCAAATATTCGGGACTGGCGGCGATCAATCCCGCCGGCAGGATGCCTTTTTCGATCAGCCGGTTGCGCCCATAGATATCGGCGATGGTTTCCTCGAACAGTTCGGCGCGCTGCACGAGACCGGCGCTGATCGCCGCCCATTCGCTGTCTTCGATAAGCAGCGGCACATGCGCCAGCGGCCATTCGCGCTCATTGGCGCCGGCCTTGTCGTAGACGCGGTAATAGACGCCGGCGTCGCGCAGATACTGGTCGGCCCGGGCAAAACGCTGGCCGAGTTTTTCGGCACCGAGATCGTCGAGCGCCTCGATGAAATGCTTCCAGACCGGACGGGGATTGCCTGCGGCGTCGACCATCTCGTCGACGACGCCGTCGATGGGCTGGTAGTGCTCCAGCAGGCTATGGATCTGCGGCTTACCGCGTATCCTCTTGTGATTCCCCTTTGCCATCGCTGATCAGAGTCTTGCCGGCCGCCTGAGGTCAAGGGTCATCGGGAAATCTTCCGCCGGTTGTTCCTCGCGCACCACATAGACCGATGGTGTATGGCCGCGCGGTTCGAAGCGGGCGAGCCGCCGTGCTTCCGCCTCGTTGCCGTTGACCGGGAAGGTGTCGTAGTTGCGGCCGCCGGGATGCGCGACATGGTAGACGCAGCCGCCGACCGCCCTGCCCGACCAACGGTCGTAGATGTCGAACACCAGCGGCGTGTTGACCGGCAGCGCCGGATGCAGGCCCGAAGCCGGCTGCCAGGCCTTGAAGCGTACGCCCGCCACCGCGACCTCACGGTTGTCGGTCACCTTCATCGGCACGATGCGGCCGTTGCAGACCACGGCATGGCGTTCCGTGTTGAGGCCTTCGGTCTTGACCTGCAGCCGCTCGACCGAGGAATCGACGAAGCGCACGGTGCCGCCGATCGCGCCCTGCTCGCCCATGACATGCCAGGGCTCCAGCGCCTGCCGTAGCTCCAGCTTGATACCGGCGTGCTGGACCTCGCCGCAGAACGGGAAACGGAATTCGAGCTGCGCGTCGAACCATTCGGGACGGAACTCGAAGCCGTTGAGCTTGAGGTCGTCGAGCACATCGAGGAAGTCCGCCCAGACATGATGCGGCAGCATGAAACGGTCGTGCAGCGAGGTGCCCCAGCGCACGAAGCGGCCGTCGAGCGGGTTCTTCCACGCACGGGCAATGATCGCCCTGACGAGCAGTTGCTGCGCCAGGCTCATGCGCGCATTGGGCGGCATCTCGAAGCCACGGAATTCGACCAGTCCCAGCCGGCCGGTCGGCCCGTCCGGCGAGAACAGCTTGTCGATGCAGATTTCCGAGCGGTGCGTGTTGCCGGTGACGTCGGTCAACAGGTTGCGGAACAGCCGGTCGACCAGCCACGGCAACGGTGCCGCGCCTTGGTCGGGATGCGGCACCTGCGCCATGGCGATTTCGAGTTCGTAGAGCGAATCGTGGCGCGCCTCGTCAAAGCGCGGCGCCTGGCTGGTCGGACCGATGAACAGGCCCGAGAATAGATAGGACAGCGACGGATGCCGCTGCCATTGCAGCACCAGGCTCTTCAACAGATCGGGCCGGCGCAGGAATGGGCTGTCATTGGGCGTCGCGCCGCCGACCACGACATGGTTGCCGCCGCCTGTGCCGGTGTGGCGGCCGTCGATCATGAACTTGTCGGCGCCAAGCCGCGTCAGCCGCGCTTCCTCGTAGATCGCCGTTGTCGTCTCCACGCAATCCTGCCAGTTGGAAGCCGGATGGATGTTGACCTCGATGACGCCGGGATCGGGTGCGACACGGATGACGTTGAGGCGCGGATCATGCGGCGGACTATAGCCCTCTATATGCACGGGAAGGCCGATGGCACGCGCCGCATTCTCGGCGGCAGCGACCAGTTCGAGATAATCCTCCAGCGCCTCGACCGGCGGCATGAACACGCACAGCCGCCCATCGCGCGGCTCGACGGAGACTGCGGTGCGCACCGCGCCGCCGATCTCGGTGATCTCCTGTTCGACCCGGTCCTGCTGACCGGTCGCGGCGGTGAACGACGCCGCCTGCTGGCGGCGCGCCATCTCGTCGGCGCCTTCAAGCTCGGCTGGAGCCGCGTTGGGCAGGATCGCTTCGCGTGCCGGCAATGGGCCGCGCGGCAGCGATGGATCGACCGGCACGACATAGGGGAACTGCGCCGGCGGCACGTAGGGTAGCGTGCCCAGGGGCAAGCGATAACCGACCGGTGAATCGCCCGGTACCAGGAACAGCCGTCCGCGGCGCGTCTTCCATTTCTCCGAACGCCAGCGCGGTCCCGACGCCTGGCTGTTCCAGCGCTGCACCGGCAGCACGTAGCCGGAAGGCTTGGTCAGCCCGCGCTCGAACACTCTTGCCATGCGGCTGCGTTCTTCCGGGTCTTCAAGCTTGGAATTCGACGGATCGACATTTTCCGGCAGCTTGCCTTCCTTGAGCAGCCATTCGGCCGGATCCTCATAGGCTTCGCTGACCATGGCCTTGTCGATGCCGAGTTCGCCGGCGATCGCCGTCAGCAGGCTTTCGGCCTGCTGCGGGCCAACCTTGGCTTCGCTTTTCTCCCGCGCGATCAGCGACGGATCGCTCCACACCGGCTGGCCATCGGCACGCCAGTAGAGCGAGAAGGTCCAGCGCGGCAGGCTTTCGCCCGGATACCATTTGCCTTGGCCGTAGTGGAGGAAGCCGCCCGGCGCGAAACGCTCGCGCAGCCTGCGGATCAGCGCATCGGCCTTTTCGCGCTTGGTCGGCCCGACAGCCGCGGTGTTCCACTCGGCGGATTCGAAATCGTCGATCGACACGAAGGTCGGCTCGCCGCCCATCGTCAGCCGAACGTCGCCTTCGCCAAGTGCCGCATCGACCTTTTTGCCGAGCGCGTCGAGCGCCTGCCAGCTTTCATCGGAGAATGGCTTGGTGATGCGCGGATGCTCGGCGATGCGGTCGACGCGCATGTCGAAACCGAACTCGACATTGGCAAAGCTCGCCATGCCGGAAATCGGCGCGGCATTGCGGAAATGCGGGGTTGCGGCAAGCGGCACATGGCTTTCGCCGGTGAGCAGACCCGAGGTCGGGTCGAAGCCGATCCAGCCGGCTCCGGGAAGATAGACCTCACACCAGGCATGCAGGTCGGTGAAATCGACCGAAGTGCCGGCCGGGCCGTCAAGCGCAATGAGATCGGGCTTGAGCTGGATCAGATAGCCGGAGACGAAGCGCGCGGCGATGCCGAGATTGCGCAGGATCTGCACCAAGAGCCAGCTCGAATCCCGGCACGAGCCCTTGCCGGCGGAGAGCGTTTCCTCCGGCGAGAACACACCGGTCTCCATACGCACGATATAGGCGATCTCGCGCTGCAGCCGCGCATTGAGGTCGACGAGGAAATTGACGGTGTTTTTCGCGCTTGTGTCGATGGTTCTCAGGAAGGTCGAGAGCAGCGGCCCTGCCGGTTCGGGCGTTCGGTAGATCGCGAGATCGTCCCTGATCTCTTCCGGATATTCGAACGGGAACGTCTCGGCCGACGGCTCGACGAAGAAATCGAACGGATTGTAGACGGTCATGTCGGCGACGAGATCGACCTCGATCTTCAATTCCGTCACCGGCTCGGGAAAGACGAAGCGGGCGAGGAAGTTGCCGTAAGGGTCTTGCTGCAGATTGACGAAGTGGTTCGCCGGCTCGACCTTGAGCGAATGGCTCAACACCTTTGTGCGGGAATGCGGTGCCGGCTGAAGCCTGATGATCTGAGGCCCGAGAACCACCGGCCGGTCGTATTTGTAATGGGTAAGATGGTAGACGGCTGCCAGAATTGCCATGGGGCCCCGGAGATCGGCGTTTCAAACGAAGTCGCCGAACCCTGACACATCTGCTGGCCATTCTCCAAGCACAGATGTTGCGGTGCACCTAATTTAAGCAGCCGAAGCCGGCTTAAGGCATGGCTTAGAAGAATGCCTGGATACCCGTCTGCGCCCGTCCCAGGATCAGGGCATGCACGTCATGCGTGCCTTCATAGGTGTTGACCGTCTCCAGATTCTGCGCGTGGCGCATGACGTGGTAGCCGATCTGGATGCCGTTGCCGCCATGCATGTCACGCGCCTGGCGGGCGATGTCGAGCGCCTTGCCGCAATTGTTGCGCTTGACGATCGAGATCATTTCCGGCGCCATCTTGCCTGCATCGAGCAGCCGTCCGACGCGCAAGGATGCCTGCAGCCCGAGCGCGATCTCGGTCTGCATGTCGGCAAGCTTCTTCTGGTAAAGCTGCGTGCCGGCCAGCGGCTTGCCGAACTGCTTGCGGTCGAGACCATACTGGCGGGCGCGGTGCCAGCAATCTTCCGCCGCACCCATCGAGCCCCAGGAGATGCCGTAGCGAGCCCGGTTGAGACAGCCGAACGGACCGCCAAGGCCCCTGGCGTTGGGCAGCAGCGCGTCCTCGCCGACCTCGACGCCTTCCATCACCACCTCACCGGTGATCGACGCGCGCAGCGACAGCTTGCCGCCGATCTTCGGCGCCGACAGCCCCTTCATGCCCTTTTCCAGCACGAAACCGCGGATCTCGTCCTTGCCGTTCTCGCCCTTCAACTTCGCCCAGACGACGAACACGTCTGCGATCGGCGCGTTGGAGATCCACATCTTCGAGCCGGAAAGCTTGTAGCCGTGGGCGGTCTTCTCGGCGCGCGTCTTCATGCCGCCCGGGTCCGAGCCGGCATCCGGCTCGGTCAGGCCGAAACAGCCGATCCACTCGCCGCTGGCGAGCTTGGGCAGATATTTCTTGCGCTGTTCGTCCGAGCCATAGGCGTAGATCGGATACATCACCAGCGACGACTGCACCGACATCATCGAGCGATAGCCGGAATCGACGCGTTCAACCTCCCGCGCGACCAGCCCGTAGGTCACGTAGTTGGCGCCGAGGCCGCCATACTCTTCCGGGATGGTAATGCCGAGCAGACCGGCCTCGCCCATTTCGCGAAAGATGCCGGCATCCGTCTTCTCATTGAGGTAGGCATCCTCGATGCGCGGCGCGAGCTTGTCGGCGGCGAAGGCCGCCGCGCCGTCGCGCACCATGCGCTCTTCTTCCGAAAGCTGGTCCTCGATCAGGAACGGGTCTTCCCAGACGAATGCATTCTTGTCGGCGGCCATGGCAATCGGTCCTCAAACGGAGTGAAGCCCGGCTTATCGGCCCGCGGCCTTAAAAAATCAAACGAAATTGCTTCACGGATCAATGAGCGCTAGGAATGGATCATGAGTGTCCAGCGCCGCCTCCTGCCCAACATCAGTGCGCTTGCCGCCTTCGAGGCGGTGGCTCGGCTCGGGTCCTTCACCGCCGCCGCGCAGGAACTGGACCTGACCCAGGGCGCGGTCAGCCGGCAGATCCGGCTGCTCGAAGACCAGTTCGGGCGGCGTCTGTTCGAGCGCGACAGCCGTAATGTCCGGCTGTCGACGGAAGGGGAAATCTACGCCGAAGCGGTGCGTTCAGCCCTCAGCCAGTTGCGCGACGCAGCCCTTGGACTGATGAGCAATCGGCATAGTGGCATCCTGAACCTCGCCATTTTGCCGACCTTCGGCACGCGCTGGCTGATGCCGATGATCCCCGATTTCGTCGAGAACAACCCCGACATCACCATCAACTTCGTCACCCGTGTCGGCCGCTTCGACTTCGCCAGGGAGAGGCTGGACGCCGCCATCCATTATGGCCTGCCGGACTGGCCGGAGGCCGATTCGACGCTGCTGGTGCGCGAAACCGTGGCGCCGGTGGCGTCGCCGGAATTCCTCGCCGGCCGCGCCATCGCCACGCCGGCCGATGTCGGCCGCCTGCCACTGCTGCACATGGCGACGCGCCCCGGCGCCTGGACCGAATGGTTCGAGCATCAGGGCCTGGGCGCGCCGGCCGGACCCGGCATGCAGTTCGAACAATTCGGCACCGCCGCCCAGGCCTGCATGGCGGGGCTTGGCGTGGCGCTGTTGCCCCTGCTCCTGATCGCGGGTGAATTGCAGCGCGGCCAGCTCGTGCCGGCACCAGGCGAGCCTATGCAAAGCCGCAGCGCCTATTACCTTGTCGTCCCGCACGACAAGCGCGACCATCCCCCGGTGGCCAGCTTTCGCGACTGGCTGCTGGAGCAGGTTGAGAAGGAGCCGGCTGTTCTGGCTTGGTAGCTACTTCCGCTTCAGTGCATCCGCCAGTGCCGCACCGAAGGCCCCTTGCTGGGCCGGCCTTTCTGGCTGGCGTTGCGGCGCTGGCGAGCGCGGCGCCGGCCTTCCGCCGCCATTGTCGCGCGGGCCACCACGCGGTGCACCACCCTCGCCGCCGTCCTTGCGCATGGAGAGCGCGATGCGCTTGCGCTTGATGTCGACGTCGACGACGCGCACCTTGACCACATCGCCGGCCTTGACCACCTCATGCGCGTCCTTGATGAAACGGTCGGCCAGTTGCGAGACGTGCACCAGCCCGTCCTGGTGGACGCCGATATCGACGAAGGCGCCGAAGGCGGCGACATTGGTCACTGTGCCTTCCAGCAGCATGCCGGGTTTGAGGTCCTTGATGTCGTCGACACCGTCGGCGAAGGTCGCCGTCTTGAAGCCGGGGCGCGGATCGCGGCCGGGCTTTTCCAGCTCAGCCAGTATGTCGCGCACCGTCGGCAGGCCGAAACGCTCGTCGACGAAGACGCGCGGATCAAGGGCCTTGAGCGCGGCACTGTCGCCCATCAGCGAGCGCACATCGCGGCCGCAGGCGGCGACGATCTTCTTGGCCACGCCATAGGCTTCCGGATGCACCGACGAGGCATCGAGCGGCTCGCTGCCATTGGCGATGCGCAGGAAGCCCGCGGATTGTTCGAACGCGCGAGGTCCTAGGCGAGAGACCTTGAGCAGGTCCTTGCGGCTGGCGAAGGGACCGGACGCATCGCGATGCGCAACGATGGCGTCGGCAAGCGATGCGCCAAGGCCCGAAACCCGCGCCAGCAATGGCGCCGAGGCGGTGTTGAGGTCAACGCCGACGGCGTTGACCGCGTCCTCGACCACCGCCTCCAGCGAGCGGCCGAGCCGGTACTGGTCGACATCGTGCTGGTACTGGCCGACGCCGATCGATTTGGGTTCGATCTTGACCAGTTCGGCCAGCGGATCCTGCAGGCGCCGCGCGATCGACACCGCGCCGCGCAGCGACACGTCGAGGCCGGGAAATTCCGTTGCCGCCGTCGCTGAAGCCGAATAGACCGAGGCGCCGGCCTCGCTGACAATCACCTTCAGCGGCTTCGGGCCGCCATCCGAAGGCATGTCGGACAGCATGTCCGCCACCAGCTTCTCCGTCTCGCGGCTGCCGGTGCCGTTGCCGATCGAAATCAGCTCGACCTTGTGCAAGCGGATGAGCTTGGCGAGTTCGGCCTGCGTGCCGCGCACATCGTTCTTCGGCGGGAACGGATAGACCGTCGTCGTCGCCACCAGCTTACCGGTGCCGTCGACAACGGCCACCTTGACGCCGGTGCGGATGCCGGGATCAAGCCCCATCGTCGGCCGCGAGCCGGCCGGTGCCGCCAGCAGCAAATCCTTGAGATTGCGGGCAAAGACATGGATCGCCTCTTCCTCGGCCCGTTCACGCAGGTCGCGCATCAGATCGAGCGTCAGGTGCAGTGAGAGCTTGATGCGCCACGTCCAGCCGGCGACCTCCATCAGCCAGCGGTCGCCGGGCAGGCTGGCGCCGATCGCATAGGCATTGGCGATCATCCGTTCGACCGGTTTCACCGGCGACGCATCGTCGGCATCGACCTCGATGTCGAGCGACAGCACCTCTTCGTTACGGCCGCGCAGCATGGCCAGCGCGCGATGGCTCGGCACGTTTGCCCAGCGCTCGACATGGTCGAAATAGTCCGAGAATTTGGCTCCGGCCTCCTGCTTGCCATCGACGACACGGGCCCGCATGAAGGCACGATCCTTCATGTAGGTGCGCAGTTTGCCGACCAGATCGGCATTCTCGGCGAACTGCTCCGACAGGATGTCACGCGCGCCTTCAAGGGCTGCCTTGGTGTCGGCAACCTCCTCGGTGACGTAGGCCAACGCTGCCTCGGCAGGCACGAGCGAACGGTTGACAAGGATGGCCTCCGCCAGCGGCCCCAGCCCGCGTTCCCTGGCGATCTCGGCCTTGGTGCGGCGCTTCGGCTTGTAGGGCAGATAGATGTCTTCGAGTTCCGCCTTTGTCGCCGCCGCCGCGATCTTGGTTTCCAGTTCCTCGGTCAGCTTGCCCTGTTCGCGGATCGAACCGAGGATGGTGTCGCGGCGGGCGTCGAGCTCGCGCAGATAGGCGAGCCGCTCGGCAAGGTCGCGCAGCTGCGTGTCGTCCAGCCCGCCGGTCACCTCCTTGCGGTAGCGCGCCACGAACGGCACCGTCGCGCCCTCGTCGAGCAGTTCGATCGCCGCCGCCGCCTGTTCGGGCCGCGCCTTGATCTCCGCCGCGATGATGGCTGCGATACGCTTGATGTCGGATGCCATGTCGTTCCTGCTCTCACCAAAGAGCGGCGACCATAGGCGCAGACGCCTGTCTCGCCAACCGCGACGTTTTCAACCGTCGCCGGCGGTCCACAGGAAAGCATGCGGCAACGAAGCCGCGCCCGACGGCTCAGACCAGTTGGGTCAGCGCCTCGAAGAAGGCGACGATTTCGAGATCAAGCGGGTCATCGACCGGCTCAGGCTGCGACGACATCTTGGCGATGACTACCTCCGCCTTCGGATCGACATAGAGCCACTGGCCATGAATGCCGATGCCGCAATAGGCGCCACTCGGCTTGCCTGACTGGTACCATTTGTTGCGATAGCGGCCTTGCGGGAACAGCGGAAGCATGGTGCCGCGCTTCCAGGCTTCCGCACTGCCGCCAGTGCTGACAGTATCACGCACCCAGGCCTCCGGGACGATGCGGCGGCCATTGACGGTGCCGCCCTGCCGCATCATTTCGCCGATACGCGCCAGGTCGCGCGGCGTCACCGAAATGCCGCCGGCGGTGCGCGCCGTGCCTTCCATGTCGACGCCGATCGAGGCCTCGCTGACAGCGCCAAGCGGCAGCCACAATTTCTCGCGCATCAGGTCGCTGAAGCGCTGGCCGGATGCGCGCTCGAGCAACAGGCCGAGCAGGTCGGAATTGGGCGAGCGATAGCGGAAGGTCTGGCCGTGCGGCTCGGCAAGCCGCTGCAAGGATAGGATGAATTCGCGCAGGCTTTCGGTGCCGCCGCCCGGGTTCCACAGCGTGGCGCGGCGATAGCGGGCAAAGGCGCTTTCCGGATCGAGATAGGCCTCCTCGAAATCGAGGCTGACGCTCATGTCGAGCACATGGCGCGTGCTCGCATCGCCATAGGCCGAGCCGGCGGCTTCCGGAATGTAGGTCGTCACCGGCGCTTCCGGATCGAACACCCCCTCGCCTTCCAATATGCCGGCGACGATGGCGGTCACCGACTTGCTGATCGAGAAGATGATGTGGCGGACGCCGAAATCCATGTGCGGCGCGAACCAGTCGCCGATCACCTTGCCGCCTTTCATCACCGTCAGCGCGTCGGTGCTGGAGCGCGCGAGGAATTCAGCCACCGTTTCCGGCTTGCTGGCCACCGAAACCTTTTCGCCGAGCAAACCAGCAAAATCCTTCGCGGGTGCCTCGGCAGCAGCCGATGCCGCGGCCACGCGTGCCGTCGGCACCAGTTCGCCAAGGTTCTGGAACGACCATCGGTTGAACGGGTTTTCGCGCCAGTTGGAAAGCAACACCTGGTTGCGGGCGAAGCCGTAGCGGATCTCGAACGCGGTCTTGCCGGTCATGGCGTTTCCTTCCGGGTCGTTTCTTGTGGGGGCTTAGAGCAGTGCGGCGGCGATGGCGTGCACGGCCTTCAGCGTCGCCGTGGAGTAGGCGAGATTGCTGAAATCCGGCCAGGTCGAAAGCTTCACCACGACCATCCCCGTATTCCAGTCGATATGGATCATCTGCCCGAACACGCCCCGGCACATCAGCGCGCGCGAGGTGGGATTCTCGATCCAGAACTGGTTGCGGTAGCTGCCCTGCGGCAGGCTGGCGGAGAAATCAGGGCCGTGCCTGCCATTGCGTGTCGCCTCGATCCATCCGGCCGGCACGATGCCGCCGCCATTGTCGAGGATCAGCTGCCCAAAGCGGCCATAGTCGCGCAGCGTCGCGTTGAAGCCGCCATCGGCCAGCGCATAGCCGGCGCTGTCGACGGTGAAGCAGGCGCTTTCGTCGGCGCCGAGCTTTTGCCAAAGTTCCTCCGAGATCAGCTGCGCCAGACGCTTGCCGGTCACCCGCTCCATGATGAAGGCGAGCACGTCGGTCTCGATCGAGCGGTATTCAAACGCAGCACCATGCGGCCGGACCTTGTGCTTCAAGCCCAGGATCAGCTCGAACATATGCGAGGGCCAGCGGAAGTCCGGATCGCTGCCCGGCGGCACCGGCTTCCAGCCGGTGGCGACATCGACCTGGCCGATGTCGGAATAACGGTCGGTATACTCTTCGGAAAAACGCACGCCCGTCGTCATGTCGAGCACATGCTGGACGCTGGCGCCGGCCCAGCCCGTGGCGCCGAGTTCAGGCAGGTAATCTGTGACCGGCCTGGCCGGATCGATCAGGCCGCGCCCGGCCAATATGCCGAACACCGAGCCGGTGATGGACTTGGCCATCGACTGCGACAGATGCAGCGTGCGCTCGTCCATGCCGTTGAAATAGCGCTCATAGGCGATCCGGCCTTGCTTGAGCACGAGGAACCCATCCGTATAGGTCTCGTCGAGCAGCCCGGCGAGCGTCGAGGGCCTGCCCTCGCTGTCCTCGACCGGCAGCCCGTCGAGATCGGTCTCGGCGCGTTCGAGACGATGGCGGTGGCCATTGCCGCGCCAGACTTCGGCGGTCGGCAGAATTTCCCTGATGTGCTGGAACGCCCAGCGGTTCCATGGCGGCCGGTCCCAGTCGAGCTTCGGCGGCACCAAGATGGGCGGCGAACCCCGCATGATAGGCGGCCGCGGATCGCTGTCGCGATAGGAGTCCATGAAAGGCATTCCCGGAAAAGAAAAGACCCGGCGGCGTACGCCGCCGGGTCCGGCATGCAGCGATTACTTCTGCAGTTCGGTCCAGATCTTTGTGTAGAGTTCCTGCGTTTCCGGCCCGCACATCTTCTGGAACTCGCCTTTCGGCTTGGCGTCGGCCGGAATGACGACTTCCGGCGCGTCCTTCATGTCGGCCGGCATGTATTTGTCCGAGCCGGTGATGGCGTTGGCGTAGCGATGGAAGGCCGAGAGGCCGGCCGCGTTTTCCGGATCCATGATGAAGTTCTGGAACAGCTTGGCGTTCTCGACGTTCTTGGCCTCCTTCAGGACGACGACGTTGTCGCTCCACAGGCCAAAGCCTTCCTTCGGATAGTTGTAATGGATGGCCGCATTGGCCAGACGCTGGCGCAACGCCGAGCCGTTCCAGTCGCTGGTTGCCTTGAAGTCGCCGGCGCCCATCTTCTCGATGGTGTTGTATTCCATCGCGATCCAGTTCGGTTTGGCCGCCACCAGCAGATCGCGCACCTTCTTCAGCACCGCCTTGTCGTCGGTGCATTGCTGGCCGCCGACATATTTGATCGCCGCGAAGATGACATCGTTCATCTCGGGAACGACGTTGACCTTGCCCTTCAGCTCGTCGGGCGTGTTGAACACGATACCCCACGTATCGGCCGGCCCCTTGTAGGCATCGGTGTTGACGACAACGCCGATCGTGCCCCAGGCCCACGGCACCGAATATTTGCGGCCCGGATCGAATTCAGGATTGGCCCATTCCGGCGCGACGTTCTTGAAGTTCTCCATCTTGCCCGGATCGGTCTCGAGCAGGAGGCCTTCCTTGATCCAGATCGGCACATAGGTCTGCGACGGCACGGCGATGTCGAAGCCGGTACCGCCCTGGCGAACCTTGGCGAGCGCGGTGTCGTTGGAATCGTAGTCGGTGATGGTCACCTTGATGTTGTATTTGTCTTCGAACTTCTTGATCACGTCGGGGCTGGTGTAGTTGCCCCAATTGTAGATGTTGAGCACGCCCTCGGCGCGGGCGAGGCCCGTCGAAGCGAGCAGCGCCAACCCCATGGCGGTCGCCGTTGTCTTCCAGTTCATCGTTCTAACTCCCATTATCGGTTTTCAGTCTCGTTTCCTGCTGACGAAGAAAAACAACGTGACGATCGCGACCGAAAGCAGCAGGAAAGCGGTCGATATCGCGTTGATCTCGGGTGTGACGCCGCGGCGGATCTGGCCGAGCATGTAAGTGGGCAAAGTGTCCTGGCCACCGGATTTGACGAACTCGGTGATGACGACGTCGTCGAGCGAGATGACGAAGGCCAGCATCAGGCCGGCAAGGATACCGGGCCACAAAAGCGGCAGCGTGATGCGGCGGAAGGTCTTCCACGGGGTCGCGTAAAGATCGGCCGCGGCGCGTTCCAGCGTCAGGTCCATATTCTCCAGCCGTGCGCGGATCGGCAGATAGGCGAACGGGATGCAGAACGCCGTATGCGCGGCGATCAGGTAGCCGAGGCCGGAATAGCCGGTGAAGATCTTGATGCGCGAAAAGAAGATCAGCAGCGCCACGCCGGTGACGATCTCGGGCACCATCAGCGGCTGGTTGATTGCCGCATATTTGAAGGTGAGGCCGGGATACGCGGCGGTGCGCGTGGTGGCAAGTGCCGCCATGGTGGCGAAGATGGTCGACAGCACTGCCGCGATGGCCCCGATCTGGAACGACCTCAGCGTTGCGTCGATGACCTGTGTGTTCTGGTATGCCGACTGGAACCATCGCAGCGAAAAGCCACCCCATTCGGATGTCGAGCTCGCCGCGTTGAAGGCGTAGGCGACCAGCACGATGATCGGCAAATAGAGCACGATGAAGCAGGTCGCCGCGATCGTCGTGAAGCCCGGCTGGTGCTTGATGGAGAAATTGCTAGCCATGACGCACCCCTGACTTGCCGGCGTTGCGCACATAGGCAAGCAACGCCAGCATGACGATGACCATCACCGTGATCGACAGCGCCGAGCCAAGTGGCCAGTTGCGGCCCTGTCCGAACTGCAATTCGATCAGGTTGGACAGCATCATGTTCTTGCCGCCGCCAAGCACGACCGGCGTCACATAGGCGCCGAGGGCCGGAATGAAGACCAGGATCGAGCCGGCAATGACGCCTGGTTTGACCAGCGGGAAAATGATCTTCCGCAGCACCTTGAACCGTGTCGCGTAGAGATCATAGCCGGCCTCGACCAGGCGGAAATCGAGCTTCTCCATGCTGGCATAGATCGGCAGCACCATCAGCGGCAGGTAGACATAGGCCATGCCGATCAGGATCGCGGTGTCGGTGTAGAGGATCTGGATCGGCGCCGAGATGATGCCGAGCTTGAGCAGGATCGTGTTGATGATGCCTTCGTTGCGGATGATCTGCAGCACGGCGAAGGTGCGGATCAGGAGGTTGGTCCAGAACGGGATGGTGATCAGGAACAGCCACAGATCCCTGGTCTTCTCGCTGCGCGTCGCCATGAAATAGGCGGTCGGGAAACCCAGCGCCAAAGTGGCCAGCGTCGTCACCACCGCAAGCTTGATCGAGCGCCAGAAGATGGTGACATGCGCCGCCGCGAGCGAGAGCGTGTCGTCGAAAATGTCGCGTTCCATGAACACCGACACCCAGGCGTCGGGCGAAAACTGCCATTTCACGTCGCCATAGGCGCCGGGCGTCAGGAACGAATAGACGAGCACGATCAGCAAGGGGCCGGTCGCGGCGAGCAGGATGACCAGCAGCGCCGGCGCTGACAAAAGCCAGCGGTCACGGATGTCGCGCCGTTCCGCTGCCTTGGCGACTTCTTCCGCGGTGGCCATCAGTCCCTCAGCACTTGCGCGGCATCGTTGCCGATCAGGATGCCGACCTTGTCGCCGCGCTCGAAACCGCAGCCGGCGCTGCGCGTATTCTGCTGGCGCACGGTGAAGGCCTCGCCGCCGTCGAGCTGGACATGGATATGCGTGTCGGTGCCGAAATAGACGATGTTCTCGACCGTGCCCGACAGGTCCCCTTTGTCCTTGGTCAGCTTGGCATGCTCGGGCCGCACCACCACGGTGGCGTTGTCCTTCGGCTGGAACCCCTCGGCAACGGTCGCCTCGATGGTCGTCCCGGATTTGAGCGTCGCGCGCGCCCTGCCGTTGCCGCTACCGGATATGGCGGCGGTAAGGAAATTGGTCTCGCCGATGAAGTCGGCGACAAAGCGCTCGGCCGGCTTGTCGTAGATATCCCAGGGCGAGCCGACCTGCAGGATCTTGCCCGACGACATCACCGCGATGCGGTCCGACATGGTCAGCGCTTCTTCCTGGTCATGGGTGACGAAGATGAAGGTGATGCCGGTCTCGTGCTGCAGCCGCTTCAACTCGATCTGCATCTCCTTGCGCAGCTTGTAGTCGAGTGCGGAGAGCGGTTCGTCGAGCAACAGCACTTTCGGCTGGGGCGCCAGCGCCCGGGCCAGCGCCACGCGCTGCTGCTGGCCACCGGAAATCTGGGCGGTGCGGCGGCCGGCCAGCGCTTCCATCTTGACCAGCTTGAGCATCTCGGCGACGCGCGCCTTGATCTCGGCCTTGGGCTTGCCGAGCATCTCCAGGCCGAAACCGATATTGTCGGCCACCGTCATGTGCGGGAACAGCGCATAGGACTGGAAGACGGTGTTGACCGGCCGCTTGAAGGGCGGCAGCGGCGCGATGTCCTGACCGTAGAGCAGGATTTCACCGGCGGTTGGAAAGTCGAAGCCGGCGATCAGCCGCAAAAGGGTGGTCTTGCCGCAGCCGGACGGTCCCAGCAGCGTGAAGAACTCGTTCTCGCGAATGGATACCGAGACCTTGTCGAGGGCAGCGACCTGCCCCTCACCCGATCCGAAAATTTTACTGACGTTTACTACTTCAATCGCATTCCGATCCGGTTTGTCCGGCACGATTACGCCTCACTGTTGACCCCGCTCTTGCTGGCGGAGCTGTTCCCCTGTTCGATGTGACCACACGCCCGGTAGGTTGGCAAGCCCGGCATTGAATCACAGTTCAGTCCGTATTTAGCCAGCAAGCCTCATGCCATTGTCAGGCCTGAAAGGTGATCTTGCCGCCGCAAATCGTCGTCACCGGGCGCACCTTGTGCAGATCGGCCGGCGCCGTCTTCTCAATGTCGGCCGACAGAACCACCAGATCGGCCATATAGCCTGATTTCAGCGTGCCCTTGCGGTGTTCGGCGAATTCGGCATAGGCGCCCTCGACCGTGTAGGCGGCGATCGATTCCTGCAGCGAAAAACTCTGGTCCGGGTCGCTGTCTGCCCATGGTTTGCGCATCACTGCCGCCTGAATGCCCAGGATCGGATCGATCGGCGACACCGGCCAGTCCGAGGCGAAGACGACATGCGCGCCGGCATTCTTCAGGGTTCGCCAGGCATAGCTCAGCGGCCAGCGGGCCGGCCCGATGCGCGACACGGTCGGCTCGAGCGGGAAATCCATGGCGCCAGGCGGATGCGGCGGTTGCATCGAGGCGATGACGCCGAGTTCGGCAAAACGCGGCACGTCCGCCGTGGTGGTGACCTCGATATGTTCGACGCGGTGACGGCTGTCGCGCTTGCCATTGGCCTTTTGCGCCGCCTCGTAGCCGTCGAGCACCGCACGCACCGCGCCGTCGCCGATCGAGTGCACGGCGATCTGCAGGCCGCGCTTGTCGACGGCAACGGCCAGATCGATGAACTGTTGCGGCGTGAACAGCGGCTCGCCCACCCAGTCCGGACGGTCGGCGTAGGGCTCGACCATGACCGCCGTCCAGGAATCGAGCACGCCGTCATAGAACACCTTGACCATGCCCGACGACAGCCATTCGCTGTTGTAGCGCTCGGTCATGACCGATGCCTTGTCGAGCATGTCGAGCGTCATGAAATTCTTGTAGTGGAAGGGTATCTGCACACGGCAGGGCAATCCCTCCTCGGCGTCGATCTCGGCCAGCAGTTCGAGCTGGTAGAGATTGCCGTCCATGTTCTGGATGGAGGTGATGCCGTGGCGCGCGCACCAGGCAAGGCCGCGCCGCATGATGTCGCGGTCGGCGGCGCGTTCGGCCGCGGACGGCATGGGATCCGGCTCGCCACCGGTCGCCAGCCCCAGCCGCACACGGCCCTCGCCGGCAAGATCGAGCACCGGGCCGAAGGCCTCGCCCTCGCGCAATTCGCCGGCTGCCAGGCCATCGTCGCCCATGACGATTTCATTGCCCGGACCAAGCGCGCGGCCATGCAGTATGCCCGCCATCTCCAGCGCCTTGGTGTTGGCCCACATCGTGTGGTGATCGGGCGCGGCCATGCAGAACGGGCGATCCGGCAGGATCGCGTCGAGATGGTGGCGCGTCACCCGCTCGTCGCCGAGCACGGTGTAGTCGACGCCCTGCCCGACCAGCATTTTCGCCTCGGGCTTGGTCGATGCATAGTCGCGGATCGCCTTTTTCAGAGCCTCGAAGCCATGGACGCCGCCAAGCTGAAGATGCGCGAGCTCGGCCCCTCCCGAGAACAGATGCATATGGGCTTCGATGAAACCGGGCAGGACCGAACCACCCTTGGCGTCGATCACCTGCGTGGCCGTTCCCTTGAGCTCTTCGATGGCGGCGCGGCTGCCAACGGCGATGATGGCGCCATCCTTGACGGCGACGGCCTCGGCTACGGGATTGCCACCGTCCATGGTCAGCACACGACCATTGATGACGATCAGATCCGCATTGTGACCCGCACCCGTAACAGACATCGCGACTCCGCGCTTTTGATGACCGACTGAGACCGACAGCCCTGCGCTCAACGACTTGCCACTCCACCGGAGCGGCGCCACGGAACAAAAAACGATGCCAGTCCGCTGCCTTCGAAATTCCCCTTGTTATCCCTAGGGACAGCGTGGATAAAGAATGCGACTGATTATTCGCGTTTGTCAACATGCGGAATTTAGAATGTATTGTGGACAGCACCCTGCCCCTGTGTTGGGACCAGGCGGGGAACGAGGACACCAAGCAGTGAAGCGCAGTCTCGACCGCAAAACCAGGATAGCGCTCGAGCCGCGCAAGCAGCCGCGACAGCAACGGTCGAGCAAGGTGGTCGACCGGATTCTCGACGCGGCGCTGATCTTGACGCGGGAGCAAGGAACCAGGACGCCGACGACGCTCGCCATTGCACAGCGCGCGGGCCTGTCGGTCGGTTCGGTCTATCAATACTTTCCCAACAAGGAAGCCATTCTTCTGGACCTCGCCCGGCGCTGGCTGTCCTCCTTTCCGGAGGTGATCGAGAAGCGCATCAAGGTCCCCCGGCCCACCAACCGCGAAGAATTCCGGCGCGAAGTGCGCAAGCTTTTCATCGACACGTCTAGTATCTATCTCGAGAACGCGACCCTGATGCCAGTGATCGAGGCGATATCCGGCAACGCCGATCTCAGGCCTATCCAGGACGAATATGACGAGCAGATCATAGCGCTTTACGCCGCCTGGCTGCGGCATGTGAATCCTGCTCTCGAAGACAAGATCGCCAAACGGCTCGGTGTGGTGATGATGGAGGTCGGGCACGCCTGCCGGCTTGTCGGATTGAAGAGAGATCGCAGGACATACGACCTCATCGAGGACGATGTCGAAACGATGTGGCTCGCGCTGGTGAGCCCCTATCTCAACCTGGACTGATTTCGCATTTCGAGAGGAATTTCATGAAGACTGTCTATTCGCCGCTTCATGCTGGCCATGCCGGCCAGATGGAACTGGTCACCTCAGCCATCGTGCCTGGTTTTGAAAAGCCCTCGCGGGCCGAATTCATCAAGGCGCGGGTCGAAAGCGAGAAGCTCGGTCCGGTCGTCCTGCCGCTCGAGCATGATCTTGCCGCCGCCAAGCGCATCCACAAATCAGACTATATCGACTTCCTGCCGACGGTCTGGCCGCAATGGGTGGCCTCCGGTCACGAGGGCACGGCCATGCCCTTCACCTGGCCGACGCGCGGCCTGCGCGGCGACGTGCCGCCAAAGCGTGTCGATGCGCTGCTCGGCTACTATTCCTTCGACGCCGGCGCCACCTTCGTCGAAGGCACGTGGGCCGCTATCAAATCGTCCTATGACGTGGCGCTGACCGCGGCCGGCCTGGTCAAGGGCGGCGAGAGGTCGGCCTTCGCGCTCTGCCGCCCGCCGGGCCACCATGCCGGCGCAGGCTTCATGGGTGGCTATTGCTACATCAACAACGCCGCCGTCGCCGCGCAGTGGTTCCTCGACCAGGGTGCCACACGTATCTCCATCCTCGACGTCGACTACCACCACGGCAACGGCACGCAGGAGATCTTCTATGACCGCGCTGACGTGCAGGTCCTCAATCTGCATGGCGATCCGATGGTCGAATACCCGTTCTTCCTCGGCCATGCCGATGAGCGCGGTGCGGGCGCCGGCGAAGGCTTCAACATCAACTATCCCATGCCGTTCGGCACCGACTGGGACGCCTGGAACGCCTCGCTGGAGGATGCCTGCGCCAGGCTCGCCGCCTACGCGCCCGACATCGTCATCGTCTCGCTCGGCGTCGACACCTTCGAGAAGGACCCGATCAGCCAGTTCAAGCTGACAAGCCCCGACTATCCCAAGATCGGCCGCCGCATCGCCAAACTCGGCCTGCCGACCCTGTTCGTCATGGAAGGCGGCTATGCCGTGGAGGAGATCGGCATCAACGCCGTCGGCGTGCTGACCGGCTTCGAGGACCGGTAGGCCTGCGCGAACCCACAGCGGACAACAACAGGTACGAAAAAAGGGCGGCATATCAGCCCTTTTTTGCAAGCTACGTTGCGGTGCCGGTGCTCGGCGTGGCCATCGGTGCGGCCGCCTTGCGTGAGCGGCCGAGATAGTAGACCGCCGCCGCCGCGATGACGCCGGCCGCCAGTATGCCTACCGCCAGAACCGGCCGATACCAGAACCAGGCGATCGCGATCGTCGTCGTGCCGACCAGGATCGCCAGGAAGAAGGCGATGACGCCGGTTCCCATCCGCGCCATGCTGCCGAGGAACGGGATGACGTCGAGGATCACGCCGATCGGGCCGAGCAACAGGGCAAAGCCGATGGTCAGCAGCAAGAGGCCGGCGGCGCGCAGCAGCCAGGTGATCAGCGTGTTGGCGCTCACCGCCTCGGCGAACATCTTGTCGGCCGGCACGTTGCCGGTATCGACCATCAGCAGTGCATCGCCCGCTTGCGTCTGGTAGGGCTCGAACCGGCTGCCGGCCTGCCGTGCCACAATGCTGACCACGCCGAGCGGCGCCAGTTCGTAGCCGATGCGGTAGTCGCCCAGTGCGGGTGTCGTGTTGTCGCTGCCGAGATAGATCCTGCCGTCGACGATGCTGAGCGGCTTCGTGCCGGTATAGGCGGCCTTGATCGCCGCCGACTGGCTTGAGGACAGCGCATACGCCTTGTCACCGTCGATGCGGTCGAGCACCGGCGTATCCAGGTCGAAGGCGACGAGCTTGCCTTCGGGGATCTGGAAGGCGCGGCTGTGGATCGCCATCGGCGGATTCTGATGGCCGTCCAGTTTCTTGAAGTCCGAAGAGTCGATCTGGCTGTCGTCCCACACTTTCGAATAGCTGTAGGTGGTCTCCGTCTCCTCGCCGCCGCCAAGCTTCTTGGTGGTTTCGGATTTGGACTCCTCCTTCCACTGGTACATCTCGACGCTGCGCGACAAACGCAGTCCTTGCGCGACGATGCCGAAATCCTGATCGGACAGGCCGCTATCGGCCGTCACCGGCCCGCTGACATGCACCAGTCTGCCGTCATTGCCGGCATCGACGCTGCCGGCGTCGATCGAGACCACGGCGCCGGCGCCTTCGGCCAGCGAGCGCGCCGTCTGCACCGCGCGGCCCTCGTTCCAGAACAGCCCTATCACCATCAGCACGATCAGGAGCAGGCCGAAGACGACCCCACCGACCGCGCGCTTGATCCGTCCGAACCACGAGACTGAAGTAACTTCCCGAAATGAATCGCTCATCGTTTCCCCCCGAAACAAAAGATGCCAGGAGCCCGCATGGCACTGCCGCGGACGACCGCGGCCATAATGCAGCTACGAACTCCGTTGCCGCAGGTGCCCACCCCTTCGGCGCTTGCGAATCTATCGCAACTGGCAGCGCGCGGATATGGCGGGCTTGCGCAGTCCCGGCATTTTCACACGCTCGAAGGCCGCGAAAATCGACCTCTGAGTCGCATGCGAGTCCGCCGGATTCGATTTTGTCAAATCGCGTTTGATGTCGGATTCATCTGCGAGTAGATTAGACCCGAATCAGCCGGTCCTCGGGGGGCGCGGCGACCACCCAAAGTCTCACGTTCCGGATTTTTCCGGCGCCAGACGCGGATGTCTTCGCGTTCCCTGAATGGATTCCGTCTGGTTGGGCGCGGCCCCGCGCCTCGTGTGTGTCTCGTAGAAGTAACGCGTTTTAGGGTTCGGCGGCTGGTCTCCAGCATCCGGGCGGCAGAAACGATTCCGGCCAAAAAGCAGCAAATGAGCAGTCCCGCCGCGCTTCTTCAATCCGACACATTGGGCTCGCGCCTGACGTCGCGCGGTGATTTGACCAGCTTCTTCATGGAGCTGACCGCCGAGATCGGGGCCGACAGCTACATGCTGGTTGCCATCGTCCACGATCAGGACCGCAACGACGCGCGCATCGTCTCCTCAAACTGGATCTTCGACGCCATCGAACTGATCGGCAAGCGGCTGATCGCCAGTCTTGCCCAGGGGACCCTCACGGTCGCGCCCGGCATCCGGCCTAGACCGCTGGTGGCGGCCGAGGCGCCCGATGCCGACGGGCTGGTCTCCGGCGAAGAGGCCCGCCTTCTCGATGTCCTCGGCCATGCCGAGATCTATTCGCTGCGGCTGAATGTCGGCCGCCAGCGTCTGTTCGCCCTGTTCTCGGCGGCGACATCAGGCCAGATCGACCAGCCGGCGCTAATGAAGGCGCAGTTGAAATGCTGCTACGCGCTCTCGCATATCCCGCAGCTGATCGCCGCCGCCGCCATGCAGGATCCGCTGTCCGATCGCGAGCGCGAATGCCTGTTCTGGGTCTCGGAAGGCAAGACCACCGATGAGGTGGCGGTCATCCTTGGCGTCTCCTCCAACACCGTCAACAGCTACATCACCCACGCCATCCAGAAATTCGCGGCCAGCAACCGTGCGATGGCCATCGCCACGGCGATCAGGAGTGGCATCATTTGAAACACGCCGACATCAAGGACACCGCGGAGGCCCTTTTCAACGAGCAGCGCAGTCCCTTCGGGGCTTTCTCGCTCAGTTCTGAAACACATCACGCCGTCACCATTCCCGATGCCGTGCGCCGCTGCCGCTGGATATCAGTCGACATCAACGCCTCGGGCTTCGGCCTGTATTTCGTCAGCCCGTCGCCGGAGCGGGCCCGGCTGGTGCCGTGTTTCGATTCCGACTATCCCGGCGTTGCCGTGGCGACGAAGTTCATCTCGGGCGCCAATGGCGAGGAGATCGTGCGCCACGCCCACAACTCGACGGAGCCACGCTGGTGGACCGATGACGGCGTCGCGACCATGGCCGAGATGTTCGGCAACCTCGCCTGGACCGCGCAAATATCCCCCCTGGCGCCCGGCACCAGCGGCATTGCCTTTCCCGTCCATGCCGATCGCGGTCAATGCGGCCTTGTCGTCTTCCTGGGATCGGAGATCACGCTGCCGCAGGATGCGCTCTACGAAATCCACGCCCGCTGCTTTTCCCTGTTCGCCGCTGTCGCGCGTATCCGTCCGGGCGATGCAGGCAGGATGCGCGCCATCTCCAAGCGCGAACTCGAATGCCTGAAGCTGACCGCCAACGGCAACACCAGCGAGGAAATCGCGCGGCTTCTGAAGCTGTCGGTCCACACGGCCAACCAGTACCTGACCCAGTCGACGCAGAAACTCAACGCCGTCAACCGCAACCAGGCGGTCGCCAAGGCGCTGCGGCTGGGCCTGATCGAGTAACAGCTGCCGCCTGACAGGGCGTTCAGAAGGCCATAGGCTCGACCTTGCGAATCCGGGCCTGTTCGATCACTGCCTCCAGCAGCGCCGTATTGTGCTCGGGGTCCTCGCCGGGCTTTTCGAACGACACGTAGTTGACCGCGACCGAATTGCCGGTCTCGCTCAGCGTCAGCTGGAAATAGACGGTCACCCCTGGTGGCCTGAGTTCGAGGTCGAGCACGATGCGCGGACTGCCGCTCCAGTCGACATGCGCCTCGCCGCCATGACCGAGTTTGAGCGTGCCCGGCATGAAGAACAGCTCCACCGCTGAATCGACCAGATCCGACAGGCAGGCGAAATGCTCCAGCCGGATGAAGGCGATGTAGTCGGCGACATCGATCAATCTCAGTTCGCCAACCACCTGCTCGATGGCGCTGGCGACGATGATCTCGCGGGATTTTGCGTGCGGTTGGCGATTCATGAAATCTGTCTGCGCTCAGCCTTTTTCGAGTAGACGATCCGCACCAGTTCGGCGACGGCCTGGTAGAATTGCGACGGGATCACATTATCGACCGAAACTTGCTTGTACATGGAGCGGGCGAGCGTCACGTCCTCGAAGATCGGAATGTTGTGCTCCTTCGCGATCTCGCGGATTTTCAACGCTACCAGATCCTGCCCCTTGGCCACCACGAGCGGCGCCGAATCTTCGTCGCGCACATATTTCAACGCAATCGAGAAGTGGGTCGGGTTGGCGATGATCAGCGTCGCGCGCGGAACCGCCGTCATCATCCGCTTGCGCGCGCGATCGCGTGCCAGCGAGCGCAGCCGCGACTTGACGATCGGGTCGCCCTCGGACTGCTTGAACTCGTCCTTCACCTCCTGCTTGGTCATGCGCAGGTCCTGCTTCCAGTGGAAGCGCGACCAGACGATGTCGATCGCCGCGATCAGCCCCATGACGAAGACGATCGCCACCAATATGTCGACCGCGATGCCGCGGATAACGAGGCCGAAAGCGACCGGATTGGTGATCATCCCGGCAAGCAGCTTGCGGTGATCCTCCGACAGCGTGAAGGTGAGCACGGCAATGGCGAAGCCGACCTTTGCCAGGGATTTCAGGAACTCGACCCAGCCCTGGGCACCGAACATCCGGTTCCAGCCCTTGGTGATCGAAATGCGCGAAAGCTGCGGCCTGATCCGCTCGCCGACGAATTGCGGGATGTTCTGGAGCACCGAGGCGCCGATGCCGGCGACGGTCAAAAGCACCAGCAGGCTGACGACCGCGCGGCCCACTTCCAGCATGACGATCTTGTAGAGATCGATGACATCGGTCTCGGTGTTCATCGGCCAGGCCTCGGGCTTCTCGAGGAACATCGACAGGAACATGCCGAGGTTGACGACCGCGTCCTTGGCATAGAAGACGGTGAACACCAGTATGGCGACGAAGGAGGCGAGGAGCGCGGTTTCCCTCGAATGGGGCAGCTTGCCCTGTTCGATCGTGTCGCGGACTTTCTTTTCCGTCGCTTCTTCGGTTTTGGAGTCCTTGTCGGCGGCGTCAGACATGCCCTAGAGCATGATGCCGAAAAGTGTGAAGCGGTTTTCGGATGACGTCATGCTCTAATCCTTTGCTCTAGGCGGCGTTCTGTGTCGCGGGGAGTTCGAATGCGCCCTCACGCGAAAGCCGGATGGTCGTCGTCACGATGGTCTTGCGCGCCGTCATTATGTCGGCGAGAGGAATCCCTTCCGACCCCTGTCCGAGTTCGGCTTCGATCATGCGCCGCGACCGCGCGCCGATCGCCGACAGCGCCGCTTCGGCGAGTGCCGCCGACGTGCCGCGCAGCGCCAGCGTGACAAGCTCGGTCGACAGCCCGTCGAACAAAAGCACGCGCGCCTTCTGCGTGAGCAGCGGAAGATCGTCGAAAGCGAACAGGCGGGCTCGCACACCGTCGAGGTCGGGCGTGCCGGCGGCTTCCAGGTCCTGCATGACCTCCTCGAGCAGCGGCTTGTCCAGTTCGTTGAGCACGCTGGCGACGCGCGCCTGCCCGGCCGACGTGTCCTTGGTCGAGGTTTCCGCAAGCACGCTGGCGCGCAGCCGGTTCTCGACGATCCGGGCAGCGGCGTCCGGAACATTGGCCATCGTCACCATGCGCTTGATGATTTCGCCGCGCATCGGCTTCGTCAGCGTCAACAGCACGCTCGCCGCCGCCTGCGGCGCCAGCTTCGACAGCACCATGGCCGCCGTCTGCGGATGTTCGCCGGCCAGGAAAGTGCCCAACCGCGAGGGTTCGAGCTTTTCGAGATCGGGCCAGATCGGCGGCGGCCCTTCAGGCGCTGCCTCCGGCTTCTTGTTGCCCATGATGGCGCTCATCTCTTCGGGCGACAGCGACTCGTTGAGGATCGTGTCCATCCTGTCGGCGGAATCGAGCAGGCCGGCACCCTCGGTGAACTCGGCCTCGAATTCGGCGACGATGCGTTCGAGATCGCTTTGCGGAATGGTCCTCAGCAGCCGCGCGCCCTCGATGAGCGCCTTCAGCTCTTCCTGCTTGAAGAATTTCAAGAGGCGGCTGGCGGACGGCTTGCCCATCGCCACCAATATGGCGGCCGCCTTCTGCGCGCGCGTCAGGGTCGTCAGCGGCGTCATGCTGCCTCTCGCCTCCGCTGCAACCGGCAAGCCCCACCAGCCATGTCTAGGCGCCCTTCGTGCCGGCGATGATCTCGGTCAGCCTGATGCCGAAGCGCGAGGGGTCGCTCTCCAGCACCGTGATCTCGCCGCGGGCGATCTTGCGGCCATTGACCACGACGTCGACTGGTTCGCCAATGCGGCGGTTGAGTGCCACCGTTGAGCCCTTCTGCAGGGCCATCAGGTCGGCCACCGCCATCTCGGTGCTGCCGAGGATGATCTGGACATCGACGGGGATGTTCATGATCACGTTCGAATTGGCGCCCGCGGCGGCCTTGAACGCAGCGTCGGGGCGCTGCTCCTCTTCATGCAGGACCCCGCGCAATTCCTCGATGGCGCGGTCGAGCTGCTCGTCCGGCTGATCGATCTCTGCTTCCACTTTGGTCTTGGCCATGCGTTGTCTCCAAAAGCTCAGGCGCGCCCGGCACTGGCCGGCATGAGCCCATCGATAAAATCCTGCCCCGCATCGAAAGGATGCCTGATTCGGACGGTGTAATTCTGCCCCAGTTTGCCGAACTCGCATACGAACAGCGTCTGGCCGCGCGCGCTGAGGCGCGCCCTTGATTGCGCCGTTTCGTCGAAGTCGATGACCTGGCCCACTTCGAGATTGGCGAGGTCGCCAAGTGTCAGCCGCGCCAGCGGCATGGTGGCTTCGAGCGCCACTGTCGAGCGCATCACCTCTTCCGAGAAGCGCTCCCGCCAACTCGGGCCGTGGTCATCACCGCCGGTGCCGGCGGCGCTGTCGCGGCTGGCCAGAACGATACGCTGCGGCATCGTCACAGTGACCGTGCCGCTGTCGGCTGGTGTTGAGATGCCAAGAACGATGCGCAGTGCCGCACCATCTCGCAAAACGTGCCGTTTGGCTTCGGTGCCCGACATCGCGCGCGGTACGGGCAGACGCAGGTCGAGCGAGCGCCGCCCCGATCCGTTCAGGGCCTGCGCGACCTGCTGAAACAGCATGGTCGAGACATCAACCTCGATCTGCGACAGATCGCGCTCGATCGGCGATGCCGGCGTCTCCGGGTCGCCACCGAACAGCGTGCAGACCATGATCGCTATCGCCGGCGCATCGATTACCAAGGTCATGGCATCGGAAGACGTGGATGATGCCACGATAGTCATGGCAAACGTATCGCCGGCACGCGAGCGCGCCTCCGCGACGCGGCTGACCTCGACGGCCCTGAGATCGACGGTGACCGGAACGCCAAGCTCACTGGTCAGGCTCTTTTGCAACAGCGGCGCGGCGCGCTCGGCCATGCCGCGGCCAGTACCGATGACCTGGGCGGCTTCGCCGCTGTCGCCGACCAGGCGCTCGATGATCAGCGAACGCGCTTGCGCGGGGCTGCCTGGGCTAGTCATGGCCGTGTCGGCACCGATCTGTCGTGCATCGCTCAAGCGGCCTTCTTCTCGGCGCTGCCGGTGTTCATCGTGCTCTGCTCGACGGCGTCGATGGTCGGCCGCTCATAGGACGAGATGGTCTTGCGGCCGAATTCGATCGCCACCTGCGGCAGCGCGCCGTTCATGTAGGCGAGCAGCGTCTGCTTGACGATGATGTAGAGGCGGTTCTTCTTCTCGCGCACCGTCTTGATCTTGGTGGCGACAGGCCCGACCACGGCGTAGGACAGGAAGATACCGAGGAAGGTGCCGACAAGCGCCGCGCCGATCAGGCCGCCGAGGATTTCCGGCGACTGGTCGAGTGCGCCCATCGCCTTGACCACGCCGAGCACGGCGGCGACGATGCCCAGCGCCGGCAGGCCGTCGCCGACCGCGACCAGCGCGTGATAGGCCTTCATCTTGTCGGAGCGGATGGTCTGGATCTCCTCGTCCATCAGCGCCTCGATCTCGTGCGAGCGGGCATTGCCGATGATGATGATGCGGCAGTAGTCGCAGATGAAATTCATCAGATCGTGATTCTTGAGCACCGTCGGGAAAGCCTGGAAGATGGCTGATTCTTCCGGATTGTCGATATGCGCCTCGACCTCGCTGCGCGACTTCGAGCGCAATTCGCGCATCAGGCTGTGCAGGACGCCGAGCGTTTCCAGATAATCCTGCTCTTTCGGCACCGCCTGCTTGAAGGCTTCAAGGATGCCCTTGCCGGTATCCTTGACCGTCTTCATCGGGTTGGCGACCAGGAATGTCCCCAGTGCGGCGCCACAGATGACCACGGCTTCCCAAGGCTGGACCAGCACGTGCAGATGCCCGCCCATGGCCATGAAGCCGCCAAGGACGCAGCCGAGCGTCACCACAAGTCCAATCAGAATGCCCACGACAGGTCCTTCCGCATTTCACAACAGATGCAAGGGATAGCCCCCGTGCCTTGTGTGAGGCTTGAATCCGGGCTGCCACGGAACCGAATGCTGGGCGATTCAGTTTCGCGCAAGGAAGTGAAGTTATTGTCGCGACATTAAGCTTCGGCCGGAGGCATGACGTTGCTCAATACCTTTACCAGCTACCAGTTGATTACCAAGGACATCAACAAGTCGATCGACCGCATCGAGCAGCAGCCGACGGTCGATCGCGATACCAAATATTACCTTGCCAACATCACCAAGGTGAAATCGATCGACGATTTCGTCAACAATGACCGGCTGTTCAAATATGCCATGAAGGCCTACGGGCTGGAGGACATGGCCTACGCCAAGGCCTTCATGGTCAAGGCGCTCAAGGAAGGCGTCACCAATCCTAGCAGTTTCGCCAACAAGCTGACCGACAAGCGCTATGCCCAGTTCGTCAGCGCCTTCAACTTCGTCGCCAATGGTGCCAACACGACCATCTACAACAAGGCGCAGCAGCTGGTGACCAGCAACTTTGCGCTGCAAGTCCAGATCGGCGCATCGCAATCGGGGTTCTCCTACTACCAGAGCGAAACCGCCTACTACGTCACCAATATTTCTAAGGTGAAGTCGATCGACGACCTGATGGGCGACTCTCGCCTGCTGACATACGCGATGGCCGCATTCGGGCTCGACGCCACAACCGAACCGGCCGCCACCGTCAGGGCGATGCTGGAAGGTGGCGTCAGCGATCCGAACAGTCCCGCCAACAAACTGACCAACAAGAGCTATGCCAACTTCGTCTCGGCATTCAACTTCGCCCAGTATGGGGATCAGACAACCGCGCGCACCGATGTCCAGCAGGCGGTTCCGAACGGATACATGTCCGGAGCCGGACTGACGCTGGTCAAGCCGAGCGCGCAGTACATCAAGGGCGAGGCCGATTACTACGCGGCAAACATCTCCAAGGTGAAGTCGATCGACGACCTGATGGCGGACAAGCGCCTGCTGACCTTCGCCATGGCTTCGTACGGATTGGATGCGTCGACCGAAACGCCGCAGCAGATCCGCACTATGCTCTCGGGCGGCGTCAGCGACCCGAACAGCCCCGCCAACAAGCTGACCGACAAGCGGTACGCCAATTTCGTCACCGCCTTCAACTTTGCCCAGTATGGCGACCAGACAACGTCCCGTGACGCGGTGCAGAAGGACACGCCAAAGATCTACACCACGGAATCGGCGCTTGGCCTGATCAAGCCGAATGCGGACTACATCAAGTCCGAGACCGCATACTATCTGGCCAACGTCACCAAAGTGAAGTCCATCGACGACCTGATGGCCGACAGCCGGCTGTACAACTACGCGCTCTCGTCCTTCGGGCTCGATCCGGCCAAGGTGAGCAAGGACCTGATCCGCAGCGTGCTCACCGGCGGTATTCGCGACCCCAACAGCGTCGCCAACAAGATGACCAACAAAGCCTACGCCGGGCTCGCCAGCGCCTTCAACTTCGAACAATATGGCGAAGCCGCCACCACCATCAATCCGGCGCAGCAACCGACCGTCGACAAGTATATGCGCCAGTCGCTTGAAGAGGATGCCGGCAAGACCAATCAAGGCGTGCGGCTGGCGCTCTATTTCCAGCGCAAGGCGCCCGACATCACCAGCTGGTACGACGTGCTGGCCGACACGGCTCTTGCCAGCGTCGTGCGCACCGCGCTGGGGCTCCCCGATTCCTTCGCCACCGCCGACATCGACAAGCAGGTGCAGCTCTTCGGACAGAAGCTTAAAATCTCGGATTTCACCGACCCCGTGAAACTCGGCAAGTTCCTGACCCGCTTCACCAGCATGTACGAGATGAACAACCCGACCTCGCCGGCCGTGACGTCAGTCAGCGTGCTGTTCGCCCAGCCGGCCACCGCGAGCATTTCCACCGACCTGATGATGGCCATGCAGAAGTTGAAGTTCTGATCATGCGAGACAGTCTCTACGTCGCCCTTTCCGCGCAGATGGCACTCGAGCGCCGGCTCGACACGATTGCCGACAATGTCGCCAACGCCAACACCGTCGGCTTTCGCGCCACCGGCGTGAAATTCGAGGATATGGTATCGGGCACCGGGCAGAAATCGGTGTCCTTCGCCTCGTCGGGCAAGACCTATCTGTCGGGCGCCCACGGTTCCCTGAGCGAGACCGGCAATCCGTTCGATTTCGCTATCCAGGGTGACGCCTGGTTCGCCATCGACACACCGGCCGGCACCGTCATGACCCGCGACGGCCGCTTCTCGATGAACGAGAATGGCGAGCTGATGTCGGTCGAGGGCCATCCGGTGCTCGACGCCGGCGGCGCGCCGATCCAGCTCGATCCCCGCAACGGCCCGCCCAAGGCCGGCGCCGACGGCTCGCTGCGCCAGAACGACCAGCTTGTCGGCTCGATCGGCCTCTACAATTTCGACCCGGGCGAGAATTTCGTGCGCTACGGCAATTCCGGCATCGTGCCCGCGCGCACCCCCGAGCCGGTCACCGACCGCTCCGATGTCGGCATCGCCCAGGGTTTCGTCGAAGAATCCAACGTCAATCCGGTGCTGGAGATGACCCGGCTGATCATGGTCCAGCGCGCCTTCGAGAACACCGCCGCCCTGATGCGGCAGACGGATTCCTCCTCCGACGAGGCGATCAAGACGCTCGGCTCGAAGTCGTAGCATGTCATCAGGCCGGTCCTCCATCCGTGCACCCGAAAGGCAGCTGCAGCCGGCGCCCGAGGATCGGCTCGCCGCACTGGAACGGGTAATTCGGCGTTTCAGCAAGACCGACGGGCTGGTCAAGCGTGGCGGTCTCGTCACAGAAGTCACGTCCACGCACTACAAGGTGCACGGCCTTTCCGATTTCGCCAGGCTGGGCGACATCGTCGAGCAGCGCGGCCAGTCCGGCGCGCGGCGCGGCGAGATCGTCAAGATCAGCCGCGACGAGGTCGTCGTCGCTCCGTTCGAACGCAGCGCCGATGCCGGCATCGGCGACGCTGTGTTCCGCAGGGGTCCGCTCGCGGTGGCGCCGCACGCTTCATGGCGCGGTCGCACCATCGACGCGCTCACCCGGGCCATCGATGGCGGTCCGCCGCTGATCAGGGGCGAAGACCTGTCGGGCAGCGCCACGACGCCCGGCGCCATGGCGCGGCAGCGCGTCGGCACCGCCTTCATGACCGGCGTCAAGGTCATCGACATCTTCACGCCGCTGTGCTTCGGCCAGCGCATGGGCGTCTTTGCCGGTTCGGGCGTCGGCAAGTCGACGCTGCTCGCCATGCTCGCTGGCGCCGACGCGTTCGACACCGTCGTCGTGGCGCTGATCGGCGAACGCGGCCGCGAAGTTCGCGAATTCCTCGAGGACACGATTGGCGACAGCATGGCCAAGACCGTGGCCGTCGTCGCCACCAGCGACGAGAGCGCCATGATGCGCCGGCGCGCGCCCGACACCGCCATGCGCGTCGCGGAGCACTTTCGCGACCAGGGCCACCGCGTACTCCTGGTGCTGGATTCGATCACCCGCTTCGCCCATGCCTTGCGCGAGGTAGCGACGGGAACCGGCGAGCCGCCGGTCGCCCGCGGCTATCCCGCCTCGGTTTTCACCGAACTGCCCAAATTGCTCGAGCGCGCTGGACCGGGGGCCGAAGGCAAGGGGTCGATCACCGCCATCATTTCCGTGCTGGTCGACGGCGACGACCACAATGATCCGGTCGCGGATTCTGTACGCGGCATCCTTGATGGCCATGTCGTGCTCGACCGCGCGATCGCCGAACAGGGTCGCTACCCGCCGGTCAATCCGCTGTCGTCCATATCGCGCCTGGCCGGCAAGGCCTGGAGCGTCGAACAGCGCGCTTTGGTGACGCGGCTGAAGTCGATGATCTCCCGCTTCGAGGACACGCGCGACATCCGCCTGCTCGGCGCCTATCAGGGCGGCGCCGACGCCGAGCTCGACATCGCCGTGCGCCAGGTGCCGCTGATCTACGAGGCGCTGACGCAATCGCCCAGGGACCGCCCGTCGGTCGATCCGTTCTCCGATCTCGCCCGCCATCTCAAGGGAAAGCTGAATGCAGGAGACTGAACGCCAGTACACCGAGCGCATCCTGAACGAGATGATCGCCGCGGCGAACGCCGCCGAGAAAGCTCGGGCCGAGGAGGAGAGGAGCGCCAAGGCAAGGGCCGCCAGCGCCATCGCGGCCAAGACCGCGGCTGTTCTGGCCAGAGCCGTCAAGCCGGTCCTGCCCCGACCCGAACCCGTGGCTCGGGCTGCCGTGCCCGCCATGCCTGTGGTTGCCAGCGTCGAGGCCGTCGAGATGACCCAGGCAAGGCGCGAATCGCTGATCGACGGCCTGTTTCCCGTCACCGAATGGCCGCAACCGCCAAAGGCGCAATTTCCAAAATTGAGCAAGAAGGCGGACCGGCGCAGCGACTTCGTCATCGCCGCGCTCGGCGTCACGCTCGGCCTGATCTGCGCGCTGTTTCCCTGGTATATCTTCTTCAACCAGGAGCAGTTCGGCGTTCAAGCGATCAAGTTTGGCGGCACTGGCACCAATTCGGGACGCGCGGGTGGTGGCGTGGCGACCTCGCGCAGCGCGCCGCTGACGGCCAAGGACCTTCCCAACACCAGCATCGACCTGCTCGCCACCGGAACGGTGCAGGATGACGCCAGCCCGGCGCAGCCGCCCGGCGACCAGCCTTTTCCGGCCGATGTCGCGAAATTCCGCATGGTCCATGTCGCCAACGGCCGCGCCATGATCGAGGACGATACCGGCCTGTGGATCGTTCAGCGCGGCTCCGTACTGCCGGACTCGAGCACGGTCTCGTCGATCGAGCAGCGCAACGGCAAATGGGTCATGCTGACCAGCACCAACCAGGTGATCCAGCTTTCCAGGTAGCGGCTGCCCGCAAGGTCCGCGCAAGACTGGCGGCCTAGTCTTTGGGCACATGCCCGGAGATTCCCATGGAGCCTGTTTCCCTTTTCGATCTCGCCGCCAAGCAAGCGCAGTGGCTTTCCGTGCGCCAGTCGGCGATCGCCGGCAACATCGCCAACGCCAACACGCCGGGCTACACGGCAAACGATGTCGAGCCCTTCGAGAAGGTGCTCGACCGCACGGCTGTGTCGCTGCAGACCACCGAGGCCGGCCATCTCGGCAGCGCGGCGACCAATGCCGGCTTCACCATCAAGCCGCAGGAAGATGACGGCGTGGTCATGCCGTCCAAGAACTCCGTCGTGCTTGAGGACCAGCTTCTCAAGGCCGGCGAGGTGCGCCGCTCCTTCGAGCTCAACACGGCGATCGTCAAGGCCTTCCACTCGATGATGATGATGGCGGTGAAGAGCTGACCATGGACGCACTGACCGCAGCCCTGAAAGTCGCAGCATCCGGCCTCGGCGCTCAGTCCGAGCGCCTGCGCGTGGTTTCTGAAAACCTCGCCAATGCCCAGTCGACCGGCACCACGCCCGGCGCCGATCCCTATCGCCGCAAGACCATCAGCTTCGTCTCCGAGCTCGACCGGGCTTCCGGCGCCTCGAAGGTTGAAGTGAACTCGATCGACCGCGATCCGAGTGTCTTCCCCGTCGAATTCCAGCCCGGCAACGAGGCCGCCAACGAGAAGGGCTACGTCAAGATGCCCAATGTCAACGTGCTGATCGAAATGGCCGACATGACCGAGGCCAACCGCTCCTACGAGGCCAACCTGCAAGTCGTGAAGCAGGCGCGCGACCTCATTTCAATGACCATCGACCTGATGAGGAACCAATGATCGTGAACGGCATCGGCGCGCTTAACCTGAAGCCCGGGCTGGGCGATACGGCGACCGACCTGCTTCAGGGCGGTGTTGCGCCGGCGACATCGGGCAACCTTGGCACCTCCTTCGCCGAAGCGGTGAGCCAGGCAGCCTCCAAGACCGTCAATACGCTGCAGAATGCCGAGCAGGTGTCGCTCCAGGCGCTCAAGGGCGATGCCGATACCCGCCAGGTCGTCGACGCGGTGATGAGCGCCCAGCAGGCGCTTCAGACCGCCGTCGCCATCCGCGACAAGGTCGTTTCGGCCTATCTCGAAGTCAGTCGAATGGGTATCTGAGGAGTAGGCCATGAAAGCACTTGCCATCGCCGCCACCGGCATGAATGCCCAGCAGACAAATCTGGAAGTCATCGCCAACAACATCGCCAACATCAACACCACCGGCTACAAGCGGGCGCGCGCCGAATTCTCCGACCTGCTCTATCAGGTCGACCGCACGCAAGGCGTACCCAACCGCTCCAACGCCTCGCTGGTGCCGGAAGGCGTTTCGATCGGTCTCGGCGTCAAGACGACGGCCGTGCGCAACGTGCACACCCAGGGCGAGCTGACCAGCACCGGCAACAGCTTCGACATGGCGCTGACCGGCAGGGGCTGGTTCCAGATCGAGGGCGCCGATGGCGGCACGCTCTACACCCGCGCCGGCGCCTTCAACACCAACGCCACCGGCCAGCTGGTGACGGTGGACGGCGCCAACGTCATTCCGGCCATCACCGTGCCGACCGATGCGGTCGAGGTCATCGTCAACAAGACCGGCCAGGTCTTCGCCCGCATCGACGGCCAGACCAACCTGCAGACTCTCGGCCAGCTCCAGATCGTCAACTTCGCCAACGAGGCGGGACTGGCGCCGCTCGGCGACAATCTGTTCCAGGAAACGACGGCCTCCGGCCCGGCCAATGCCGGCGTGCCCGGCGATCCCGGCTTCGCCACCATCCAGCAGGGCTATCTCGAGGCCTCCAACGTCGACCCGGTCAAGGAAATCACCGAGCTGATCTCGGCGCAGCGCGCCTATGAGATGAATTCCAAAGTGATCCAGGCCGCCGACGACATGGCCTCGGTCGTCTCCAAGAACATCAGGTAAGGGATGATGGCCATGCCGATCTCCTGCTCCGCATTCCGCCGCACCGCGCTGATCCTTGCGCTGGTGGCCGGCGGCATGCCGGCTTTCGCCCAGGAATCGACAAATCAATCGACAAATCAATCGGCGACGCAGATCGCCGGCAATCAGCCCACCGGCGAGGTCGTGCTGATCCCCAACCGCGTCATCTATCCCGGGGAGACCATCGAGCTCGCCGCCCTGAAACAAGTGACCCTCATCGCCGGCAAGCACAAGCCCGATGCGATGGCGACCCGCTCCGAAGAACTCCAGGGCAAGATCGCCAAGCGCACGCTGCTGCCCGGACGCTACATCCCGACCGCCGCCATCCGCGAAGCCTGGCTGGTCGAACAAGGTGCCGCCGTGCAGGTGTTCTTCATCGCCGGCGGACTGACGATAACTGCCACCGCGGTGACCTTGCAGCCAGGTTCGGCCGGCGACCTCATCAAGGTTCGCAACAGCGACAGCGGCAAGATCCTCTCCGGCACGGTGATGGTCGACGGAACCATCCAGGTCAGCGCTTCATGATGCGCCTGCTTGCCCTTCTGCTCGCGGCCACGCTCGGCCTGCAGCCGGCCCTGGCCGACGGCTTGACACCCAAGGCCAAGCGCGAGCTCGCCGCGAAGAATGGCGGCGTCGACAATGATCCGGAATATGATCCGGCCACCACGACCCGCATGTTCCGCGTTTCGCCCGGGCCAAGCTCGCTGCCGCCCGGCCAGGTCGCCTCGCGCATCAAGGACATCGCTCAGTTGCAGAGTTCGCGCGACAATCAGCTGGTCGGCTACGGCCTGGTCATCGGCCTCGCCGGCTCGGGCGACAGCCTGCGCAATTCGCCGTTCACCGAGCAGTCGATCCGCGCCATGCTGGAAAATCTCGGCATCGCCACCGAAGGCGGCAGCGCGCGCGCCAAGAACGTCGCCGCCGTCATCGTCACCGCCAACATGCCGCCCTATGTGCAGTCGGGCGCCCGCATCGACATCGACGTCTCCTCGATGGGCGACGCCACCTCGCTTGCCGGCGGCACGCTGATCATGACGCCGCTGAAGGCGGCGGATGGCGAGATCTACGCCGTCGGCCAGGGCGCGGTCATCGTTTCCGGCTTCACCGCCAAGGGTCAGGCCGAGCAATTGACGCAAGGCGTGCCGACCGCAGGCCGGGTGCCGAACGGCGCCATCGTCGAGCGTTCGGTGAAGGCCGAGTTCGACGACCAGTCGACACTGACGCTGCAATTGCGCAATCCCGATTTTTCGACCGCCATCCGCATCGCCGACGCGATCAACGACTATACCAGCCAGCGCTTCGGCATGCGCGTGGCGGGCGAGCGCGATTCCCGCACCGTGCAGATCAGAAGGCCAAAGGGCGTTTCGGCCGCGCGCTTTTATGCCGAGATCGAAAACCTGGTGGTCGAATCCGATACGCCGGCCCGCGTCGTCATCGACGAGCGCACCGGCACCATCGTCATCGGCAACGACGTCAAGATCTCGCGTGTCGCCATCAGCCACGGCACGCTGACGGTGCGCATCACCGAAGCGCCGCGCGTCGTGCAGCCAGAGCCTTTCTCCAAGGGCGAAACCGCCGTCGAGCCGTTCACCGCCATCGATGCCAGCCGGCCCGATGCCCGCGTCGCCGTGCTTGACGGACCCGACCTGCAAACCCTCGTTTCCGGCCTCAACCGTCTCGGCGTCAAACCGGACGGCATCATTGCCATCCTGCAAGGCATCAAGTCGGCCGGCGCCCTGCAAGCCGATCTGGTTCTCCAATAGGCGATGCCGATGATCCCCTCCCTCCCATCCCCCGAAAGACGCTCCTCCAGCGCCATCCTGTTGGCGGCCGCGGTTCTCGCGGCCATGGCCGTTGCCAGTGGCGGCGCACATGGCGAGGATGCCGTTCGCCAGGTTCTGCCCGGAGCACAGCCGCCGGTCGCGCCCCAGCAATTGACGCGGGAAAAGGCGCCGGATCAGAGCGAGATCGAGCGCTTCTGCTCCAACATCGCCGACGCCGCCCGCGACCGCCGCTATGCCTTGCAGGCCGAGGAACTGAAGCAACTGCAAGCCGGCATCGACGAGCGCATGAAAGCGCTGGACGCGAAAAAGGCCGAATACGAGACCTGGCTGAAGCGGCGCGAAGTGTTCCTTGCCCGGGCCGAGGACGGCGTCGTCAAGATCTATGCCGGCATGAAGCCCGATGCGGCGGCCGAACGACTGGCGATCGTCAACGCCGACCTGGCCGCGGCCATCCTGATGAAGCTCGATTCGCGCAAGGCCGGCGTCATTCTCAACGAAATGGACCAGAAGGCGGCGGCGACGCTCACCGGCATCATGGCCAGCGCAGCCCGAAGGGTAGATCCGTCATGATCCGCAGAACGCTCATCCTGTGCGCGGTGGCAGCGCTGTCCGGCTGCGGCACCAACCTGAGGGAAGTCGGCAAGGAGCCGTCGCTGTCGCCGGTCGGCTCAGGCATTGACGGCGGCAACACCTCTTCCCTGTACAAATACCCCGAGCCGCCTCGCGCGCCGGTGAAGAAGTTTTCGCTGTGGGACGATCGCCAGAGCCGCCTCTTCACCGATCCCCGGGCGCTCTCGCAGGGCGACATCCTGACCGTCAGGATCAAGATCAACGACCGCGCCAATTTCAAGAACCAGAACGACAGGAGCCGCACCGCCAACCGCAAGCTCGGCTTCGACCTCAGCGCGCAATGGGACAAGTGGAGCACCGCCGGCAAGGGTGCTGGCGCGCTCAACTCCGCCACGGACACGACGGCCGACGGTGAGATCAAACGATCGGAAACGCTTGAACTCAATGTCGCGGCGATCGTCACCGACGTCTTGCCGAACGGCAATCTGATGATCACTGGGTCGCAGGAAGTGCGCGTCAACGCCGAGCTCAGGGTGTTGACCATCGCCGGCATCGTTCGGCCGGCAGATATCGGCGCCGAAAACACGATCCCTTACGAACGCATAGCCGAAGCGCGCATTTCCTATGGCGGGCGCGGCCGCATCACCGAGATCCAGCAGCCGGCCTACGGCCAGCAGGTTCTCGACCAGGTTCTTCCGTTCTAGGAATTGGAGAACAAAGCGCCGTGGCCAATGTCGAACAACTCCAGCCTCGCAAGGGTCCATCCCTTGTGGTCCAGGGCGCCATGCTGCTGGTGGTAACGGCCGCCGCCATCGGCATGGGCTGGATGTCCGGCGGCTATCTCAAGGGCGCCGGGGCACCGTCATCGGTGCCGGTCGCACCTGAAAATGAGGGCAAGGTCACCGAACCCGCTGCCGCGCAACAGCCTGGCACGGGGCCGGCGCTTGTGGCGCTGGCGCCGATCACCACCAACATCGCCTCCCCCGCTGACACCTGGATCAGGATGGAAGTATCCGTGGTCTACGACACGCCGCAGCCGCCGGCGATGTCGGAAGACATCCATCAGGACCTCCTGGCCTACGTGCGGACGCTGAAGATGCATCAGATCGAGGGCGCCAGCGGTTACCAGCACCTGAAAGCCGATATCGAGGAACGAGCCTCGGTCCGCAGCCAGGGGCACGCCAAACAGGTTCTCATCAGGACATTGCTGCTCGAATGAAGAAGTTCCTTCTCGCCGCGGCGCTGATCGGCGCCGCCACCTCCGTCGCGGCGGCGCAGCAGCTGGACCTTGGCGGCATCGGCAAGGCCGACGGCGCCACCGTCGGCTACATCATCCAGATGTTCGGCCTGCTGACCGTACTGTCGGTGGCACCCGGGCTGCTGATCATGGTGACGAGCTTCACCCGCTTCGTCATCGCCTTCTCGATCCTGCGTGCCGGCATCGGCCTGCAGTCGACGCCGGCAAACCTCATCCTGATTTCGCTGTCGCTGTTCATGACCTTCTATGTCATGGCGCCGACCTTCGATCAGGCCTGGAACACCGGCGTCAAACCGCTGATGGACAACCAGATCAGCCAGACAGAGGCCTTCGAGAAGATCTCGGATCCGTTCCGCACCTTCATGCTGCACAATGTGCGCGACAAGGATTTCGACCTTTTCGCCGACCTCGCCCGCGAGCGCGGCCAGGTCGTTGCCAAGGAGACGGTCGACCTGCGCATCCTAGTGCCCGCCTTCATGATCTCCGAGATCCGCCGCGGCTTCGAGATCGGCTTCCTGATCGTGCTGCCCTTCCTGGTCATCGATCTGATCGTCGCCACCATCACCATGGCGATGGGCATGATGATGCTGCCGCCCACGGTGGTGTCGCTGCCGTTCAAGATCCTGTTCTTTGTCCTGATCGACGGCTGGAACCTGCTCGTCGGCAGCCTGGTGCGCTCCTTCACCTGACCCGGCCATCCCGCGTCTACCCGAGGACGGGCAGTACGCCGACATCGTCGATTTTTCCTCGAATTATTTTCGATTAACCGTCCGATTTAGTCCTTTGGTAGGAACTCGCCGCCATAGTCGCTCGCAGATGGCGGGTGATCTCTCGACGATCATTGGCATGATGCCGCTCCGTCATACCGGAAAAGCCGGTATGTCAAAAAAACACCTGTAAAAACAAGGTACGAGTAGCCATGGCCAGTATCATGACGAACAGCGCCGCATTGACGGCCCTGCAGAGCCTCAACGCCACCCAGAACAGCCTCTCCACCACCCAGTCCCGCATCTCGACGGGCTACCGCGTCTCCCAGGCTTCGGACAACGCCGCCTATTGGTCGATCGCCACCACGATGCGCTCCGACAACCAGGCCATGTCCACCGTTTCGGACTCGCTCGGCCTCGGCGCCTCGAAGGTCGACACCGCCTACACCGGCATGAACAGCGCGATCACCACCATCAACGCGATCCAGCAGAAGCTGACCGCGTCCTACGGTCAGACCGATGCCGCCAAGGAAAAGACCCAGGTCGAAATCGCCGCTCTTCAGCAGCAGCTGAAGGGTTACGCTGACTCCGCCACCTTCTCCGGCACCAACATGCTGTCGGTGTCCACCGCCACGGGCACGGCCGCCGACGTCCAGATCGTATCGGCCTTCAACCGCAGTTCCACCGGCGCTGTTTCGCTTTCGACGATCGATGTCAACGTGGAAAGCATCAAGCTCTATGACTCCGGCGCCGCGCCGACCGCCAAGGGCCTTCTGGATACGGCCCGCCTCGGCACCACTGGCGCTGCAACCACCACGGCACAGAACCCGACCCTTGGTGCCGCTCCCGCTGCCGGCGATACCTATTCGGTCGCCTCGCTGAAAATCTTCTCGGGTACCACGGCCGCCAGCGACGCTCAGATCTCGCAGATGATGACCGTCGTCGACGCCGCTCTCAAGGATATGACGACCGCCGCCACCAAGCTCGGCGCCGCCAAGAGCTCCATTGACCTGCAGAAGACCTTCACGCAGAGCCTGATGGACTCCATCGACCGCGGCGTCGGCCAGCTCGTCGATGCCGACATGAACAAGGAATCGACCCGCCTCCAGGCGCTGCAGGTTCAGCAGCAGCTTGGCGTCCAGGCGCTGTCGATCGCCAACGGCTCGTCGCAGTCGATCCTGTCGCTCTTCCGCGGCTGATCGCCCTAGACCGACCAATTAAGAAAAAGGGCCGCGCCAAAAGCGCGGCCCTTTTTGCGTTTGCTCCAGCCCCGCGCAACCCTCGTTCCTTAACCCTCGAAAGCGAGCCTTTAACAGGCCGTTAACCATAACGCGCTAGTCATGGTTAACCATAGCTTACAACGGATTGGCGAATCGGCCCGGTCGGGTCGACGGCAATCGATGGGCGGGCCAGCGGCTCGCGAGGGCAATGCCGGATTTGACAAAGACCGGCCTGGGAAAAAGGAGCGAGTTTCTTGGCGAGCATCATGACAAACGCTGCGGCGTTGACCGCACTTCAAAGCCTCAACGCCACCAACAAATCGCTTGAGCATACACAGTCGCGAATCTCGACGGGCTACAGGGTCTCCGAGGCCTCCGACAACGCCGCCTACTGGTCGATCGCCACGACGATGCGCTCCGACAACGCAGCCTTGTCCACGGTGCAGGATGCGCTCGGCCTCGGCGCCTCGAAAGTCGACACCGCCTATACCGGCATGAACAATGTTCTGACGTCGATCGGCCAGCTCAAGACCAAGCTGCTCTCCACCATTGGCCAGACGGCCGCGGCCAAGGCAAAGACGCAGACGGAAATCACCACGCTTCAGGCGCAGATGAAGTCCTTTGCCGACGCCGCCACCTTCTCGGGCTCGAACTACCTTTCGGTGACGTCAACGCAGGTCGCTGCCCCCAATGACGGCGTCCAAGCCAACGCCAAGATCGTCGCGTCCTTCAATCGTTCCTCCTCTGGCGCCATCTCGCTCGGAACGATCGACATCAACGTCGAGAGCACGAAACTGTTCGACAACGGTCTTGCCACCGCCGTCAAGAACCAGGGCACGCTCGACCGCAAGACTTCCGTATACGCGACAGCGGCCGCCCAGAACCTTTACGACACAGCCTATGCGGCTGCGATCGCCGGCGGTGGCACGGACATCGCCGCCAACACCGCTGGCCAGACAGCCGCGGGCGCAGTGGTCCCCAGGATCGACAACGTTTCCGCCTTCAATCTCGACATCACGACAGCGGGCGTGACCGACGACATCATCACCCAGATGATCGGCAAGATCGACAAGGTCATGAGCCAGCTGACCGACCAGGCCACTATCCTCGGCGCCGCCAAGAGCTCCATCGACCTGCAGAAGACCTTCACGCAGAGTCTGATGGACTCCATCGACCGCGGCGTCGGCCAGCTCGTCGATGCCGACATGAACAAGGAATCGACCCGCCTGCAGGCACTGCAGGTGCAGCAGCAGCTCGGCATACAGTCGCTATCGATCGCCAACAACTCCTCGCAGTCGATCCTGTCGCTGTTCAAGAACGGTTGATCCGGCCGTAGCTGGCAGACACTGCTCCTTCCAATTCACGGGCCGCGCCGCAAGCGCGGCCCGATTTCATTTTCGCACAAGCTTCGAGGGCTAGTGTTCCGGCGGACAATCATGCTGGGAGTCGCTCTATCGTGCCGGAACAGATCCAGAGCATCATCTCGAATCTCCGCGGTTTTGGTGTGAAGCGCCTCGCCATGCTGGCGGGCATCGCCGTTCTGGTGATGGGCGTCATCGGCATCGCCTCGGTCTACCTCAACCGCCCGGCCTACGACACGCTCTATGTCGGGCTCGACCGCGCCGACGTGAACCAGATCGGCCTGGTGCTGGGCGAGGCCGGCATCGGCTTCGACGTCGGCGCCGACGGAACCTCGGTTCTGGTGCCGGCAGGCACCACGGCGCAGGCGCGCATGCTGCTTGCCGAAAAGGGTCTGCCGACCAGCGCCAATGCCGGCTACGAGCTGTTCGACAATGTCGGCGCGATGGGCCTGACCTCGTTCATGCAGCAGATCACCCGCGTGCGGGCCCTCGAAGGCGAGATCGCCCGCACGATCCAGTCCATATCGGGCATCAAGGCGGCACGCGTTCACATCGTCATGTCCGAGCGCGCCAACTTCCGCCGCGACGAACAGCAGCCCTCGGCATCGGTGGTCATCCGCTATGCCGGTATCGACGCCGAGAAAAGCGCCCAGTCGATCCGCCATCTCGTCGCCGCCGCGGTGCCTGGCCTGTCGGCCGACAAGGTGACGGTGCTCGATTCCAACGGCAACCTGCTCGCCGCCGGCGATGATCCTTCCAACACCAGTGCTGCCCGCACGCTCGGCGTCGAGCAGACCGTTGAGGCACAGATCGGCGACAACATCCGCCGCGCGCTCACCCCCTATCTCGGGCCCGACAATTTCCGCGCCAGCGTCAAGGCCGAGGTCAACACCGACACCCGCCAGACCGAGGAGACGATCTTCGATCCGAATTCACGTGTCGAGCGCTCGGTGCAGTCGGTGCGCGCCAATGAGAACAGCAACCAGAAGCAGGCCTCGACCCCGGCCAGCGTCGAACAGAACCTGCCGGAGACCCAGGCGACCAGCACCGAGGGCCCGCAAACCACCTCGGCGAACGACCGCAAGGAAGAGATCACCAACTACGAGATCAACTCCAAGAAGATCGCCACCGTCTCCAACGGCTACACCGTCACCAAGATGTCGATCGCGGTCGTCGTCAACCAGGACCGGCTGAAGACGATCCTGGGCAAGGACGCGACACCGGAGCAGATCGCCAAGCGCGTCGCCGAGATCCAGAAGATGGTGACGTCGGCCACCGGCCTTGACGACAAGCGTGGCGACGTCATCGACGTCTCGGCGGTCGAATTCATCGACGGGCTGGACGGCGAGGCAATCCCCCAGGCTGGAATGCTGGATTCCATCGGCCAGCACGCCGGCACGCTGATCAACGCCAGTGCTTTCATCGTCGTGGTGTTCCTGGTGGCCTTCTTTGGCCTGCGGCCGATGGCGACGGCGCTGACGGCAAGAGCGACGCCCGCCTTGTCGGGCCCGAACTTCGACGAAGTCCAGCGGTCACTGCCGACACCTGAGGCAGCTGCTTCCGCCGACGCGGGTGCCGCCATCGGCGCCTTGCCCGGCTCGCGGCCTGGCGCCAATCCGCTCGATGATCTTCGCCAGAAGATCAGGCCGGCGCCACAGGAGCGGCTTGCCCGCATGGTCGACCTCAACGAGGAGCGCACCGCGCAGATCCTGCGCAAATGGGCGGCCCAGGAAGTCGCGGCGTAGACCATGGCCTCCGCAGCCCTTTTCGATCTTCTCCCTGATTTCGGCTCGCGCGCGCCGCGCGTCAGCCAGCCCCAGGCAGCGTCCGACCACAAGCCGGAAGCATCCGCACCACAGGCCGATATCGGCACGCTGATCGCCGAGGCGGTCGCCCAGGCGGAGGCAACGCTGGCGGAACGGCTCGTCGCTGCCCATGACGCGGCGCTGGAGGCGGAGCGCCAGGCGAATGCCGAGGAAGCGAGGGTTTTCCTCGAAAGCTTCGGCGGCGATATCGGCAAGGCGGTCTCGCTGCGCATCGACGCCATGGAGACGCGCGTGACGGACCTCGTCGCCGCCACCGTCGCCCGCATCATAGGCGGCGTCGTCAGCGACGATCTGCAGAAGCGCTCGCTCGAAGCGCTTGCCGGCGCGGTTCGCGAGGCCGTCGGCGATGGCGAAGCGGTGCGCATCGCCGTGCGCGGGCCACTGTCGCTGTTCGAAACGCTGAAGGCATCGCTTGGACCACGCATTGCAAATCTCGACTTCACCGAGGCGCCAGGTTTCGACCTGACCGTGACGATTGACGAGGCCGTGTTCGAGACACGCATTGCCGAATGGTCGGCGACCCTTTCCGAGGTCCTGTCATGAGTGTCGTCGACGCCGATCACGGCAGGCACGAGATCATCATCGTGCGGCGGGCACATGACGACCACGACGAGGGCCATCACGGCGGCGTTTGGAAGATCGCCTTTGCCGACTTCATGACCGCCATGATGTGCTTCTTCCTGGTGATGTGGCTGATCAACGCCGCCAACGAACAGACCAAGGCGGCCGTCGCCAGCTACTTCAACCCCGTCAAGCTCGTCGACCGTGAGTCGAGCCGCAAGGGCCTTGAGGACCTCGGCAATGGGCCACGCGCGGTCGGGCTGACGGCCGACGACCCACAGGAGGCAACAAAGAAGTCCGGACAGGACGGCATCGGCGCGGCCGGCTCATCCAACCGCAAGCAGGACAAGCAGGAGCCGAACAAGGCCGAGCAGTCCGACGATCATCTGTTCGCCGACCCCTACGCCGTGCTCTCCGAAATCGCCACCGACACCGGCGTCATGCAGAATGTCAGCCAGAAAGGCGATGGCGGTGCGCAAAGCGCCGGTCCGGCCACGGGCGCCTCGGGCGGCGCGTCCTATCGCGATCCTTTCGAGCCGGATTTCTGGTCGCAGCAGGTGGCCACGCCCGCCGCCGAGGCGAGTGCCCAGCGCCCCAAGATCGAGGGCGATCCGCTCAAGCCAGGCGACAAGGCCGCGGAGAGTCAGGTCGCCAAGGTTAAGGCCGTGCCGCCGGCGCCGCCCGTCAAGGATGCTCCGCTCGAGCCCCTGGCCGGAGACGGCAAGGACGCCGCCGCGACGATGGCCAAGGCCGGCGAAACCAAAGCCGGCGACGCCAAGACTGGAGACAGCAAGGCCGTGGCTGCCGCCAAGGCGGATACCGCAGGCGCCGCGCAAGAGACGACCCCGCCTGAAGCCGGGGAGAAGCCGCCGACCGCCGCTGCGGTTAAGGCCGCGGCCGACGTCAAGCGCCAGCTGGCCGATGCCTTCAAGCCCGGCGACAAGCTGCGCGACGGCGTTTCGGTCGAAGCCACCGACAAGGGCGTCGTCATCTCGATCACCGATCAGCTCGACTTCGGCATGTTCGAAGTCGGATCGGCGGTGCCCAGCCGCGAACTGGTCCTGGCGATGGAAAAGATCGGCCGCATCGTCAACAGCCAGAAGGGAACCATCAGCATCAACGGCCACACCGATGCGCGCCCCTTCCGCAGCGCCAGCTACGACAATTGGCGGCTGTCGACGGCGCGCGCGCATTCCGCCTACTACATGCTCGTGCGCGGCGGCGTCGACGAACGCCGCATCACCGAGGTCGCCGGCTTCGCCGACCGCCAGCCGAAGGATGCGACTGATCCGCTGTCGGCGGCCAACCGCCGCATCGAAATCCTGATGGCGACCGGCGGATGAAGAGGGCGGCGGTCACCAGCCGGCTGATGGGCCTGTTGCTGCTGGCAGCCGGATATCCGTCGGCCGGCTTCGCCCAGGATACGCTGCAGCCCTACCAACTGGTGCGCTCGCTGCAGCTGGTCCAGGACCGCATCGCCGCCGGCGATCACGCCGCGATGCCGATGCAGGCCAAGCTGCTCGAGATGATCGATATCCGGCTGCGCGAAGCGGATGCGGAGGACTTCAAGGACCCCAAGAATTTTCGCGCGCTCCTGGTCTACGGCATGAGCGGCGGCAATCCGGTGACCGTCGAGGCGGCGGTTTCTCGTGCCAAGTCCGTGGATGCCCAAGACCTCTCAATCGCCAAGGGCGTCGTAAACTATCTGGTTGGCCGGCCCGCCGGCGCAATCGAGGTCTTGAAGCCAATCGATCCTATGACACTGCCTAGCGACCTCGGCGCCTTTCTTGCCTTGGTCAAAGGATCGCTGATGGCGACGGACGACCCGGTGATGGCGCTGACGCTGCTCGACGAGGCCAAGCTTTTGAGCCCCGGCACACTGGTCGAGGAAGCGGCTTTGCGGCGCTCGGTTGGTATTGCCGTGGCGCAAGGTGACGCCGCTCGGTTCGCGCTTGTCTCCACCCAGTATGTCGAGCGCTATCTCTATTCGCCCTATGCCAGCCAGTTCGCGGATTCCTTCGTCTCCGGCGTCATCACGCTGCATATGTCGATCAGCCAGGGCAAGCTCGCCGACATCACCTCGATGATGGATCCCGAGCGCGAGAAGGTGATCTATCTGCGCATCGCCCGCCGCGCCGCGATCGACGGCCTCAGCGAATTGTCGGCCTTCGCCTCGGCGCGGGCCGAGCAGGGCCGCGACGGCAACACCAATCAGGGCGATCCGCGCGCGTTGCTCTACTCCAGCCTGTCCACCGTGACTTCCGGTACGATCGAGGATGTGCGCACCAAGCTCGGCAAGATCGACCGCAGCAAACTGTCGGACGGTGACCGTGCCCTGCTCGACGCCGCTCAGGCGATCGCCGGTGAGGTGGTGGCGCCGCCTGCATCCCTTCCGGCCGCGGCTCCTGCACCTCTTGCACCGCAGCCCAAACCTGAGGTCGCCGCCGCGCAGCCTGCCGACGAGGCCGGATTGCCGCCCGTCGAGGGTGCCGTCTCCGAACAGCCCGCCGCCTCGCCATCTGGCGGGGCCGCCGCACCGGGCGCACCGGCGCCTTCAACCGATTCCGCGACAGTGCTGCCGGCGGCGGCGCCGGCAAATTCTGCCGGTCCCGACGCGACCGATCCGACCGACGCAGCCATGATGAAAACCCGTCGACAGCTCGACCTGATCGATCAGATGCTAGGAGCCGCCCCGAAATGACCCCCAGCCTCGGCCCGGCCCTGCCAGGATTTACCGCCGCCCGCACGACGGAGCAGCCGGCCGCGACCGGCAAGAAGGATGATGCTGGTTTCGGCAAGATGGTGCATGGCGGCGCAGGCCACACGGAAAAGCAGCCGACGGCCGAACGCGGCGCCCGTGATCCGCGCTGGAGCAAGCTTGCCGCCGGCCTTGCGGCACAGGCAGGCGAGGACGAACCAATGCCGGCCGGCAAGGCGAGGACCACGCCCACCGGATCGACGGCAGCGAAATCCACGAAGGACGGCAAGGACGTCGGGGCGGACAAGGACGCCGATACCGAAACGCCGGGGGCCGACGCCACCGCAACGCCGCTCGACGATCACCTGCCTTTGCTGATGGCGTTTCATGACCTGCGCCATTTCTCGACAGCGGCCAAGTCAGCCGACGCAGGCGAGACCGGACAGGAACCAGCGCTCGACGGGCAGCTCCTGTCAAAAGCCTATCGGCCGACATCCGCCGCCGGGCACGACGACCTCGAACCGATGCCGAAGCCCGAGCGGCTCTCACTCGTCGACGGGCCGCTGACGAAGCTGGAGCCCGCCCGCGACGCAAGCGCCGGCCCAGGCGCGCCACGGCGTGACAATGCAATGGCCGCTAACCCGCTGCCGGAGACGACAACCGCCGAGGTGCCGGGCGTCGAGCCGAAGCAGGCGGCCCCGCACCTGAAGTCCATCGCCGACGTCCAGTCCTCCTTGCGGTCCGAGCCAGGAAAACCGCTCTCGGCCCAGGCCCGCGTCGACGTGGTTTCCGAGCGCAGCTTCCCTGCCCCGCCGCAGACGCCGATAAGCCAGGCAGCACTCAACGTAATCAACGCCGTAGCGGCCGATGTTGGCCCGCAGCAGGCGTTTTCGACAGCCTCCGCGACTACCCATATGGCCGGCTCTGTTGCCGTTCCGACACATGTGTTGAAGATCGAACTTCACCCGGCCGAACTGGGCATGGTCACCGCCCATCTTCGCCTCTCGGGAGAACAACTCTCGATTGAATTGAAGCCCGAAACACACGATGCCTACCGCCGGCTTTCCAGCGACAGCGAGGCAATCGTCAAGTCGCTGCGCGGGCTGGGCTTCGAGGTTGATAAGGTCACCATCATGCAACCGTCAGTGGCCGTTCCGGCTGCAACCCGGACCGATGCAACCGCCTCGCTCGCTGCCGCGCCTGGCCGCGACCAGTCCGCCTTTCAGCCGGGAAACTCCAGTGGCGGCGGCAGTGGAGCCGGCGGCCAGCAACCGGGCCAGCAGTCCGCAAGGGGTAATCATGATGACGCGCAAGCCCACGGCCGCGCCGCTTCGCCATCTCGCGAGCGCGCTGGCGGCGATATGTTTATCTAGCCTCGCCAACGCCGCCCTCGCCGCCACCAATCCCTGCGAGCCCGAGATCCTGCGCGCCGCCGACCGTTATGGCGTGCCCGCCGGCATCCTCTATGCCGTCGGCCTGGCCGAGACGGGCAGGAAAGGCAGCCTCCAGCCCAACGCCTTGAATATAGAAGGAAAAGCGATCTTTCCCAAGAGCCGGGCCGAAGCGCTTGCCACCTTCGCCAGCGCGCAGCGCGAGGGCAAGACGCTGATCGATCTCGGCTGCATGCAGATCAACCATCACTATCATTCCTCGCATTTCCGCAGCGTCGAGGACATGCTCGACCCGCGCCAGAACGTCGACTATGCGGCGCGTTTCCTGGCCGGTCTCCATGCCCGCCACGAGACCTGGTCCATGGCCGTCGCCCGCTACCATGCCGGCCCCGACAACGACCCGGCGCAGAAGGTCTATGTCTGCAGGGTGATCGCCAACATGGTTGCCACCGGTTTTGGCAAATGGACAACCAACGCCCGCGCCTTCTGCAACCCGTAAGCGTGTTTTCTGCTTCCAATACGCCAACCACGCTGCTTGGGTTGCCGCTTTGAACTTGCTCAGAACTTCCCGCCACAAGCATATCTGGCGGCACGCTAATGCAACCGGTGCGATTCCAGACTCCCAAGAAACTAGTTACAAGAAATGACGGTTGTTCAGGATTCCCGCCAACGGTTACGCCTTTTCCCACGGGGCAAATGTGCTGATTCGGAGGCGGGGCCGATGATCGTGATCGTTGACGAGCGAGAGCTCGTAACTGAGGGATACAATTCACTTTTTGATCGCGAGGGCGTCGCCTGCGCGGGCTTCGCGCCCAGCGAATTCGGCGAGTGGGTCAACTCGGCCGCCGACACCGACCTGCGGTCGGTGCGGGCCTTCCTGATCGGCGACTGCCGGGACGGCGCCATCTCTCCGCGCCAGATCCGCGACCGCACCGGCGCTCCGGTCATTGCGCTCAGCGAGCAGCATTCACTGGAAAACACGCTGCGGTTGTTCGAGAGCGGCGTCGACGATGTCATCCGCAAGCCCGTCCATATCAGAGAGATCCTGGCCCGCATCACCGCCATCCGCCGTCGCGCCCACGAGGATGTCGCCTACACCGAGATCGGCGCCATGCGCATCTTCATGGACGGCCGCGATCCCGAGATCGACGGCCAGCCGCTGCCCTTGCCGCGCCGGGAACGCCGCATCCTCGAATACCTGGCGAGCAACCGCGGCCGCCGCGTCACCAAGACCCAGGTCTTCAACGCCATCTACGGCATCTTCGACGAAGAGGTCGAGGAGAACGTGGTGGAGAGCCACATCAGCAAATTGCGCAAGAAGCTGCGTGAGAAGCTGGGCACCGACCCGATCGATTCCAAACGTTTCCTCGGCTACCGGCTCGTCTTCTGATGCCGCGCCGCGCCAGCCTCGCGCAAGACAGGACGCGTAGCCTCGCCGCCAGTGGCATGGATATTGCGGAGACATCTCGATGAGCCTCTACGGAATGATGCGGACCGGCGTTTCCGGCATGAACGCACAGGCCAACCGCCTGTCGACAACCGCCGACAACATCGCGAACTCCGACACCACCGGCTACAAGCGGTCCTCGGCCGAGTTCTCGACCCTGATCATGCCATCGACGGGCGGCGCCTATAATTCCGGCGGCGTCACCACCACGATCCGGCAGGCTGTCAGCGATCCGGGCGTACTGCAATACACGACCTCTGTCTCCGACCTCGCCGTCAGCGGCGATGGTTTCTTCGTCGTCCAGGATCCAAGCGGCACGCCTTTCCTGACCCGCGCCGGGGCCTTCGTTCCCGATGCACAGGGCAGGCTGGTCAACGCGGCCGGCTTCCAGCTGATGGCTTACAGCTACGCCAATGGCACGCCGGCGGCGACGGTGAACGGCTTCGAAGGTCTGCAGCCGGTCGTCATCTCCGACCAGGGCCTGACCGCGACGCCGAGCACCCTGGGTACTTACAGCGGCAATCTGCCGGCAGGGGCGACGCCGGTCGCCGCCGCCAACCTGCCCGGCGCCAACGCCGCCACCGCCCAGTACACCTCGAAATCGTCGATGGTCGCCTATGACAACCTCGGCAACAAGAAACTGCTCGACGTCTATTTCACCAATACGGGTACCGGCACCTGGCAGGTCGCGGTTTTCGATCAGTCGAAGGCGACGCCGGGAACATCGTTCCCCTACACTGGCGGCGCGCTCGGCACGGCCAACCTGACCTTCGACACCACGACCGGCAAGCTCACCGGCGCGCCCACCAGCGTTTCATTTACCGTGCCGGGCGGCGCGAGCCTCAATCTCGATCTGTCGAAGCTGACGCAGCTCGGCACCGGCTTCACCGTTTCCGACGCCCAGGTCAACGGCAACGCGCCCAGCACCATCGACAAGGTGCAGATCAGCAAGGACGGCACCATCTACGCTCAGTTCAAGGACGGCTCCACCAAGCCGCTCTACAAGATTCCACTGGCCGACGTGCAGAGCCCTGACCAACTCAAGGCCCTGCCCGGCAACGTCTATGCGCAAGGCACCGACTCCGGCGCGATCCGTGTCGGCTTTGCCAATGAAGGCAAGGCCGGTTCGATCATCTCCGGCGCACTCGAAAATTCCAACGTCGATATCGCCGAGGAATTGACCGACATGATCGCGGCGCAGCGCAGCTACACCGCCAATTCGAAAGTCTTCCAGACCGGTTCCGACCTGATGGACGTCCTCGTCAACCTGAAGAGATAAACCGGGCATGGCCCGTGAAAGACCAGCATGTCGTTATCTTCCGCATTGAGCATCGCACAATCGGCGCTTTTGAGTACCGCGCGTCAGACCAGCGTTGTCACGCGCAACGTCTCGGACGCCTCCAATCCGGACTATGCGCGCCGCATCGCCGTCGTCACCAGCACGGCGCCCGGCGCGCGTTCGGTTGATATCCAGCGCGTCGCCAACGACCTGCTCTTCCGGCAGAATCTCAGTGCCTTGTCGGCCTATAGCGGCCAGAACGCGCTCTACAGCGGCATGGATCAGCTGGACGTGTCGGTCAATGGCGTCGACAATGCTTCTTCACCCTCGACCGCCATCGCCAATCTGCAGAAGGCGCTGCAGCTCTACGCCACTTCGCCGTCCAACCAGAATCTCGGCTCCAGCGTCATCGACGCGGCCAAGCAGGTCGTGCGCTCCCTGAATGAAGGCTCCAAGGCCATTCAGGATTTCCGCACCCAGACCGACGGCCAGATCGACACGGCCGTCAAGGACCTCAACTCGCTGCTCGGTCAGTTCCAGAACGCCAACCAGGCGGTCATTTCCGGAACCCGTTCCGGCACCGATGTTTCCGATGCGCTCGACCAGCGCGACGCGCTGCTGAAGAAGATCGCTGACTATGTTCCGATATCGACCTTCACACGCGGCGACAACGACATGGTCATCACCACGGGTGACGGCACCACGCTGTTCGAGACGATACCGCGCGCGGTGAGCTTCACGCCGGCGGCCGGCTATGCCGCCGGAGCCCCCGGCAACACCATCTATATCGACAATGTGCCGGTCTCGGCGGGAAGCGGCGGCAACACCACCGCCAGCGGCAAGCTTGCCGGCCTGCTGCAGTTGCGCGACGGCGTCGCCTCGACCATGCAAAGCCAGCTCGACGAGACCGCGCGCGGCCTGATCACAGCCTTTGCCGAGACCGCGCCCGCGATGCCCAATGCCGCGGGCCTGTTCACCTGGTCCGGCGCGCCGGCGGTGCCGGCGGCGGGCACGCTGGTCAATGGCCTGGCCGGCACGATCAGCATCAATGCGGCAATGAATCCGAGCACCGGCGGCAATCCGACATTGCTGCGCGACGGCGGCGCCAACGGTGCTGCCTATGTCGCCAACACCACCGGCGGCGCTTCCTATTCCAGCCTCCTGGTTGCCTATGGCGACAGGCTCGACCAGCCGATGACGTTCGACCCCGCCGCCGGCATCTCGGCGACGTCAAGCGTTTCCAACTACGCCGCCAATTCGATCGGCTGGCTGCAGAGCATGCGCCAGCAGGCTTCGACCGCCGCCGACGCGAAGGAAGCGCTGGCGCAGCGCAGCTCCGAGGCGCTATCCAATGCGACCGGCGTCAATGTCGATCAGGAAATGTCGCTGATGCTCGACCTCGAACATACCTATCAGGCATCGGCCCGGATGATGAAGACCGTCGACGACATGCTGACGGCCCTGTTGAACGCGGTGGGATAATCCATGACTTCAGTCTCTTCGGCCGCCCTCACCAACGCCATGCGCTATCAACAGATGCGCATGCAGGCCGACCTCGTCAAAGCCACGAAAGAATCCTCGACCGGCAGGGTCGCCGATGTCGGCCTGGCGCTGGGCGGACGCACCGCCCAGTCCGTCACCTTCTCGCGCGACCTCGACCGGCTGAACGTGATCGTCGATTCCAACGGGCTGGTCACGGCTAGGCTTGCGTCGACGCAGACGTCGCTCGGCCAGCTCTCCGGCGTGGCGCAGACCTTCTTGTCCGCCCTGACCACCGCGTCGTCGGGCGACAACTCCAACAGCCTGACCCAATCGACCGGCCTGACGACCATCCAGCAGCTTACCTCGATCCTCAACACCAGCGTCAACGGCGAATATTTGTTTGCCGGTACCAATACCGACGTCAAGCCGATCAACGATTTCACGGCCGCCGGCTCACCGGCCAAGGCCGCCTTCGACGCCTCCTTCGTCGCCAAATTCGGCTTCACGCCCAACGATCCGGCGGCGGCCAACATCACCGCCGCCCAGATGGACGATTTCGTCACCAACTACGTTGCACCGCAGTTCCTTGGCGCCGGCTGGCAGACCAACATGTCGAACGCCACCGACCAGCAGATCGTCAGCCGCATCGCGCTCAACGAAACCACCGAGACCTCGACCAGCGCCAACAGCGACGGCATCAGGAAGCTCGCCATGGCCGCGGCAATGGTCTCAACCCTGATGTCCACCAACATCAGCCGGGCGGCGAAGGACAGCATCGTCAGCCACTCGCAGACACTGGTCGGCGAGGCGCTGAGCGGCATCGCGCAGGTCCAGTCGGAGACTGGCATCGTGCAGAAGCGCGTCTCCGACGCCAGCGACCGGATGAAGACGCAGATCGATTTGTTCGAACGCCATATCCTCGATCTCGAAGCCGTCGACCCCGCCACGGCCGCCACCAGGGTCGCGGATCTGACACAGCATATCGAGACGTCCTTCGCCCTGACAGCGCGCCTGCAGCAGCTCAGCCTGTTGAAGTACCTGACCTGATAACTTCCAGCGGAACGGTAGAGCCGACGATGTACCAATTCTCCTACGCCGACGTCCAAAGCACCTCCGTCTCGGACGCAAAGGACCGTGAGCGCGAACTCCTGACCCGCTCGATCGACATGCTGTCGGCGGCCGCCGCGGCCGGTCAGGATTCGATGGAGGCGATCGAGGCGCTCAATTTCACCAACCGCGTCTGGACAATCTTCGTCGAGGACCTTGGCTCCAGCGACAATGCGCTTCCCAAGGAACTGCGTGCCAACCTGATTTCCATCGGCCTTTGGCTGCTGCGCGAGGCGGAGGACATCCGCCAGGGCCGCACCAACAATTTCGAAGGGCTGATCGAAGTGTCCCAGATCATCCGCGACGGCATTCAATGACCAACACGCTGAAGATATCGCTCAAGCCCAACGAGAAGATCTACATCAACGGCGCGGTTATCCGCGTCGACCGCAAGGTCACCATCGAACTGATGAACGATGTGCAGTTCCTGCTCGAAGGCCATGTCATCCAGGCCGACCAGGCATCGACGCCACTCAGGCAGCTCTACTTCATCGTGCAGGTCATGCTGATCAACCCGGCCGGCGCCGATGACGCCCGCGAGATGTTCCGCCGCTCGCTGCCGCTGCTCATCGCAAGTTTCGAGGACGCCGAGATCTGCAGGGCCCTGAAGCAGATCGACCGCATGGTCGGCGAAGATCATATCTACGAGGCATTGAAGGCGATCCGTTCGCTCTATCCTCTCGAACGCCGCGCGCTTGGCGGCAATGACGATGTTCCGGGCGCACCGCGCCCACTGGCCGTGGGAGCACGCTACTGATGACCGTGGACATGACGACGACGATACCGGTCGGTGCCAATTCGACCACCAAGTCGACCTCGAAGACAGCTGTCGACTACCAGTCCTTCCTGAAGCTTCTGATCGCCGAGATGAAGAACCAAGATCCGACCAAGCCGATGGATTCGACGCAGTACGTCGCCCAGCTGGCCACCTTCTCGCAGGTCGAGCAATCGGTGCAGAGCAACACCAAGCTCGACCAGATCATGCAGTCCTCGGCGCTGTCGCAGGCCGATGCGATCATCGGCCGCTCGATCACGTCGGCCGACGGCAAGACCACCGGAACAGTGGCTTCGGTAACGCTCGCCAGCAGCGGGCTGATCGCCGTTCTGCAGGATGGCACCAAGGTCCCCGTCGGCCCGGGCGTGTCGATCAAGCCGGCAAGCTAGGCCCACCGCCGCATGAACGAGGCCGACGCTCTCGACATCGTCCAGTACGCGGTGTGGACGGTGCTGACCGCGTCGGCTCCGGTGGTGCTGGTCGCCATGGCGGTCGGCATCGGCATCGCCCTCATCCAGGCGCTGACGCAGATCCAGGAAATCACCCTGACCTTCGTGCCGAAAATCGTCGCCATCATGCTGGTGGTGGCGCTCACCGGCCCGTTCATTGGCGGCCAGATATCGGCCTTCACCAACGTCATCTTCCAGCGCATCCAGAACGGCTTCTGAAGAACGCCGCTGAAAAGCACATTCCGCTTCAAAACGTGAAGGCTCAAAAAGGCGGCTCCAAATATCGGCCGATTTCACAGCGTGCATGCAAGGCATGCCGCGCGGACGAGCTCGGCCCCTCTCAAGCAAAAGCTGGCCCCCCTCTATCCCCTTGTTGGACCATGATCTTGCGCGCATGACGTTCGCCCTTTGCGGCTCGATGCCATAGTTTCGGCAAACGATGCGGAGAAACCGCAAAGATCAGCACGCCGTGGCAGGAACCCATCCATGATTGACGAGAAACCGGATAGCGAAGGCGTTTCGGCGCTGGCGCCGTTCCGGCATGGCATTTTCCGCGCCGTCTGGTCGGCAAGTCTGGTTTCCAATTTCGGTGGCCTGATCCAGGGCGTCGGCGCCGCCTGGATGATGACCACGATCGCCACCTCGCCCTATCAGGTCGCCCTGGTCCAGGCCTCGACCACCTTGCCGATCATGTTGTTCGCGCTTGTCGCCGGCGCCATCGCCGACAGCTTCGACCGGCGCAAGGTGATGCTGGTGGCGCAGACCTTCATGCTGGTCGTTTCGGTGCTCCTCACGGTGTTCACCTATTACAATTTGCTCACGCCCTGGACGCTGCTTGCCTTCACCTTCCTGATCGACAGCGGCACCGCGCTCAACAGTCCGTCCTGGCAGGCGTCCGTCGGCGACATGGTTCCCCGCAACAAGGTGCCCGCGGCCGTTGCGCTGAACTCCATGGGCTTCAACCTGACACGCAGCGTCGGTCCGGCGATCGGCGGCATCATCGTCGCGGCCGCCGGCGCCGCGGCCGCCTTCGCGGCGAACGCAGTGAGCTATATCGGCCTCATCATCGTGATGGCACGCTGGAGGCCGGATGTGCCGGTGTCGACCTTGCCGCGCGAGTCGCTGGGCGCCGCCATGGGTGCCGGCCTGCGCTATGTCGCCATGTCGCCCAACATCGGCAAGGTGCTGGTCAGGGGGGCTGCCTTCGGCTTCAGCGCCGGCGCGGTGCTGGCGCTCTTGCCGCTGGTCGCGCGAGACGTGGTCAAGGGCGATGCCTTGACCTACGGCATCATGCTGGGCGCCTTCGGCATCGGCGCCGTCGGCGGCGCGCTGATCAGCGTGCGGCTGCGGCAGCTGCTTTCCAGCGAGACGATGGTGCGCGGTGCCTTTGCCGGCTTCGCCGTCTGCGCCTTCAATGCCGCGCTCAGCCATCACGCCTGGCAGACCTCGCTCGGCCTGCTGGTGGGCGGCGCCTGCTGGGTGATCGCGCTCTCGCACTTCAATGTCACCGTGCAGATGGCGACGCCGCGCTGGGTGGTCGGCCGGGTTCTGTCGGTCTACCAGACCGCGACCTTCGGCGGCATCGCGCTGGGCAGCTGGATCTGGGGCGTCGTCGCCGATGCGCATGGCGCCGAGACGGCGCTGATCGCCGCCGCCATCGCCATGCTGGCCGGCGGCGCCATCGGCCTTCTCCTGCCGCTGCCGCAGCAGCAGGTGCTGAACCTCGACCCGCTCAACCGCTTCAAGGAGCCGCATCTGGCGCTCGACCTGAAGCCGCGCAGCGGTCCGATCGCCATCATGATCGAATACATCATTCGGCACGAGGACGAGGCGGAATTCCTCGCCACCATGGCCGAGCGCGGCCGCATCCGCCGCCGCGACGGCGCCCGCAACTGGACACTGGCGCGCGATCTCGAAAATCCCTCGATATGGATCGAGCACTACCACACGCCGACCTGGCTCGAATATGTGCGCCACAATGGCCGCATCACCCATGCCGACGCCATGGTCGGCGAGCGCTTGCGGGCGCTGCACAGCGGCGACGAGCCGCCGCGCGTGCGTCGCGTCATCGAGCGTCCGACCACCGCCGGCACAGCGCTCGTGATGGCCAAGGGGCCGATCGAGCACTGATGCTGTCTGGCTGGTATCAGTCGATCAGCCGGCCGACTGGATCATGTAGAGCTTGCGCGTGGTTTCCCGGATGCGCCATTCGCCCTTCCAACCCTGCGGCAGCACGAGAAGGTCGCCAGGCCCCAGTTCGCGCGCCTCGCCGTCGGCGCGGCTCACCTCGACCCGCCCCGAAATGATATGGCAGATCTCCGACGAACCCGTGCGGTCGGCGGTGAAGCGGCCCGGTGTACACTCCCAGATGCCGATATCGACGGTCCCGTCTGGCGATTGGAAAAGCGATCGCACCGCCTCGACCTGATCCCCCTCGATGGAGGTGGGCTTGGGTGAGAACGCGCCGATGTCGGCCTTGGCGAGATCGTGGAAGGTCGAAAGGTCGATCAAATTGGTCTCCATCAATCAGTGGCCCGTAATGCTGTCGGCGAGCGCGGCCAGTTTCGATGTATGCTCAAGCCCGGCGGCTTCGCGCCCGTCGGCGATGCGATAAAGCTGGTACATCGAATGCACGCCGAGCCAGCGGAACGGCTCCGGCTCCCATGGCCTGACCTTGCGGTTGACCCAAGGCAGCTTCGTCAGCTCCGTCTCCCGGCCGAGGATCAGGTCGGCCAGCGTGCGCCCCGAAAGATTGGAGCTCGATACCCCAAGCCCGACATAGCCGCCAGCCCAGCCGATGCGCGTCGCGGGATCAAGGCCAACGGTCGTGCACCAGTCGCGCGGCACGCCGAGCACACCGCACCAGGCGTGCTCGATGCGGCAGTTCGCCGTCTGCGGCAGCAGCGTCGTCAGGATCTGATGCAGCTGGTCGATCGTGGCTTGCTGCGTCTGCCCGTTGACGTCGGTGCGCGAGCCATAGCGATAGGGCACGCCGCGCCCACCCATGGTGATGCGCCCCTCGCGCGTGCGCTGCGCATAGCAATAGGCGTGGGCGGCGTTGCCGAGAAGCTCATGGCCTTCCCAGCCGATCTGGCGCCAGAGCTCCTCGGACAGCGGCTCGGTGACGATCTGCGCGCTGTTGAGCGCCAGCCAGGTCCGCTCCTCGCCGGGAATGCCTGATGTGAACCCCTCTGTCGCGCGGATGATGGTTTCCGCCCGCACCGTGCCGCGGTTCGTCGCCACGCTGCCCTTGGCGATCGCCCTCACTGTCGTCTGTTCATAGATCGCCACGCCCAGGCGCTCGACGGCGGCGGCAAGCCCGCGCACCAGCTTGGCCGGCTGCACCCGCGCCTGGCCGTGGACGACGAAGCCGCCCATGACATTGCGGATGTTGATGCGCGCCCGCGTCGCCGCTTGATCCAGCATTTCGACGCGGTCCGGATCGACATCCCAGTCGCGGATCGTTTCGCATTCCTCGCGCGCACGTTCGAGCTGTGCGGGGTTGGTGGCCACCGTCAGATTGTCAACGCGGCGGATATCGGCATCGATGCCTTCCGCGCTCGCTACCCGGATCACCTCGTCGACGCAGCCCGCCATGGCCGCCTGCATGGCGCTCACCCCTTGCCGGGTCGAGGTCTTGAGATATTTTTCGCGCGACCAGGAGAAGCCGCCCGACAGCCAGCCGCCATTGCGGCCCGAAGCGCCGAAACCGGCGAACTCGCGCTCGATCAGCGCGATGCGCAGCGAGGGCCTCGCCTTCTTCAGATAGTAGGCGGTCCACAGGCCGGTATAGCCGGCGCCGACGATCGCGACATCGGCCTCGATATCGCCGGGCAAGGGTGGCCGGGGCGCGGGAACCCCTCCCAGATCCGCATACCAGAACGATATGTCGCCGTTGCGCTTGGCTTGCATGGAATGACTTTCGGATGGAGTCAGGTAAGGGTGGTATCGGCCGCGCTGTCGTCGGCCAGGAGCTTGGCGTCGGCACCGTCGAAGCAAAGCTCCACCTTGTCGCCAAGCTCGAAGCTTTCGCCGGTCAGCGGCGAGCGCACGATCGCCGTGGAACCGTCGGCGAGCCTGACTTCGTATTTCGATCCCGAGCCGAGATAGATGGCTTCGGCGATCGTCCCCGGCAGCCGGTTGGTGGTGCCTGCCGCGTCCTGGCCGGGCCGGCGGATGGCGAGCTTTTCGGGGCGCAGCAACATGACCGGGCGGGGTTCGCCCGCGATCCGGCGCGGCGCCGTCACCGTCTCGCCGGCAATGCGCAGCGCCGTACTGGCACCGTCGCTTCGCGCCTCTCCGCGCAGCACCGTGGAGTCGCCGATGAAGCGGCCGACGAACAGCGTCGCCGGTTCATCATAGAGTTCGCGGCCGTTGCCGACCTGCTCGATGCGCCCCCGGTTGAACACGGCGATGCGGTCCGACAGGACCAGCGCCTCCTCCTGGTCGTGCGTCACATAGACGAAGGTGGTACCGAGCTCGCGGTGGATGCGCTTGATCTCGAGCTGCAGCCATTCGCGCAGCTTCTTGTCGAGCGCGCCGAGCGGCTCATCCATCAGCAACAGCGGCGGGTCAAAGACAATGGCGCGGGCCAGCGCCACGCGCTGCTGCTGGCCGCCCGACAGTTCGCTGGGATAGCGATGCGCGAAGTCGCCCATCTTGACCATGTCGAGCGCCCTTGCCACGCGCGCCTTTCGCTCTGCCTGGTCGACGCCGCGCAGCGTCAGCGGATAGGCGACGTTGCGGCCGACGCTCATATGCGGAAACAGCGCGTAGTGCTGGAAGACGACGCCGATGTTGCGCCTATGCGCCGGCACGCCGACGACGTTCTTGCCGCCGACCAGCAGCTTGCCGCTCGTCAGATCGGTGAAGCCGGCCACGACATTCAGCGTCGTGGTCTTGCCGGAACCGCTCGGGCCGAGCAGCGTCATGAACTCGCCGGGCTCGATGCGCAGCGACACGCCATCCAGCGCCTTGAAGCCGCCATAGGCCTTGCTGATCGATTCGAGATCGATCGCCGCGCCTTTGCTCTCCTGTCCCGGCTTCATTGGCGTCCTTTACGCTCGCGACCGAGAAGAAGCATGCCGCCGCCGATCAGGATCGTGGTGGCCAAAAGCAGGATCGTGCCGACGGCGGCAACGGTCGGGTCGGCGTCGCGGGTGATGGAGGAGAATATCTGCACGGGCAAGGTCTTGAGATAGGGGTTGGTAATGAACAGCGACACGACGATCTCATCGAAGGAGGTGGCGAAGGCGAAGAGCAGGCCGGACAGGATGCCGGGCAGGATCAGCGGCAGCGTCACCGTGCGGAAAGCGGTCATCGTCCCCGCACCGAGGCTCGCCGCCGCCGTCTCGAGGCGCCTGTCGAACACTCCGAGGCTGGCCGAGACCGCGATCAGCACGAAGGGAAGCGCAAGGATGGTGTGGGCAAGCACGAAGCCAGTCAGCGTTCCGACGAGATGGGCGTCGAGGTAGACGGCGTAGATGCCAATGGCCAGCACCACGCCCGGCACCACCATAGGCGTCAGCATCAGCATCCGCAGCAGGCCGGCCGGCCCGGCCTTCATGCGGTCGAGGCCGAAGGCCGCAAGCGTGCCAAGCACCGTGGCCAGCACCGCCACCACCGAGGCGACCTTGAGCGAATTGAGGAAACTCGCGAACCATTCCGGGCTGGTGGCGAAATTCTGATACCATTGCCAGGAGAAGCCTTGCGGCGGAAAGGCGAGCGATTTGTTTTCGTTGAACGACATCGGCACGACGACCAGCGTCGGCGCCACCAGCCATATCGCCACCAGCAGGCAGACCAGGCCCAAAAGCAGGCGCGTGAGCGGCTTCATCTCCATCAGCTCCGCCCCGCTTCGCGGTACCTGGACCGCATCACCGGCGCCGCGAGCGCCAGCAGCACGAAGGTTGCGACGAGCAGCACCACGCCCATCGCGCCGCCCCTGCCCCATTGCAGCAGGCTGAGAACCTGGGTCTGCACCAGCGTCGACAGCATGGTCGAGCGAGGCCCGCCGAGCAAGGCCGGGGTGATGTAGAAACCCAGCGCCAGGATGAAGACGATGATCGCGCCGGCATAGACGCCCGGCAGCGACAGCGGCAGGTACACCGTGAAGAATGCGCGCGAAGGCCGGGCGCCCAGGCTTTGCGCCGCCCGCATCAGCCTGAGGTCGATGCCTTTCATCACCGAATAGAGCGGCAGGATCATGAACGGCAACAACACCTGCGCCATGCCGATCACCACGCCGGTCTGGGTTCGGATCAGCTTGACGCCGTCGAATCCGGCCGCGCGCAGCAGCGAATTTATGACGCCCGAATCCTGCAGCAGGATCACCCAGGAGAGAGTCCGAACCACCCCGCTCACCCAGAACGGGATCAGCACGCAAAGCACCAGCACCAGCCGGACGCGCGGCCCGACCGCGGTCATCAGATAGGCGTAGGGGTAGGCCGCGATCATGCACACCAGCGTGACCCAGGCCGAGATGGCGAAGGTCCGCTGGAGCACGGTGAGGTTGACCGGCGCGCCGAAGAACCAGGTATAGTTCTGCACGCCCCATTGCGGCTCCGACAGGCTGCGCAGCACGATGGTGAACAACGGATAGCCGATCACCGCGACGAGCAGCACCAGCGCCGGCAGCGCAAGCGCGAACGGCCGCCACGCCCACCCCGGCCGCCCTTCGGCGGCGGGTTGGGCAACGGGTCCGTTTGTCGGGTCCGACGCGCTCACGGCCTGCCTCTCCGACGCTCGCTCAGTTGCCGGCCATCAGCGCCGACCACTTTTCCTGCGCCACCGCGAAGTTCGGGACCCAGAACTTGAAGTTCTGCTTGTAGCCCTGCCTCTGGCGTTCAGGCGTGTTGGTCAGGAAGGCGGAGACGGAAGCGTCGACCTTGGGCTGCGCGTCGCTGTTGATCGGCGTGTAGGATGTCTGCTCCGCCAGGACCTCCTGTGCGTGCTTGCCGAGATAGGCATTGAGCAGCGCGTAGGATGCGTCCGTGTCCTTGACGCCCACCGGAATCGTCATCTGATCCATCACCACCAGCCAGTCCTGCCAGGCCGGCGCGTATTTGGCGCCGTTCTTGACCGCGGTCATGGCGCGGCCCGTCCACATCATCAGCATGTCGGCCTCGCCGGATTCGGCGAGCTGCTGCGATTCAGCGCCGGTCTTCCAGAAGATCGTATCGGGGCCGAGCTTGCGGACCACGTCGATGGCCTTGTCGATATCGGCCACCGTCATCGCCTTCGGATCGCCGCCGGCAACCTTGAACGCCTGTTCGAGCAGGCCGCCCGTCGGGCTGCCGGAGCCGTCGATCCCGCGCACGCCGGGGAATTTTTGCGTGTCGAAGAAGTCGGCCCAGCTCTTGGGCGGGTTATCCTTGTACTTCTCGGTGTTGTACATCAGCACGACGCCGTAGTTCATCGCCGGCACCGAGCATTCGCCGACCTGGCCTTCCGGGATTTTCGAGACGTCGAGCTTCGTCAGATCGAGCTTCTGGAACAGCTTGCCGCAATAGACGTAAGGCGGCAGGTCGTCGGTGTCGACGACGTCCCAGGCCACATTGCCGGACTCGACCTGCGCCTGCAGCTTGGCGATCTCGGTCGGTCCGTCATTGAGCAGCTTGACACCGGACTTGTCGACGAACTCCTTCAGCGCCGCCGCCTGGCCGTCCTGGTAGATGCCGCCATAGGAGACGAACGTCAGGGTCTTGCCCTTGAGCGAGCCTTCCTTCACCTCGCCCGCCACCGGCTTCTCCTGTGCAAAGGCCGCGCCGGCTACAACGCCAAGCGCCAGGATGGCGCCAAGGCCTGCAAATCTCGAATTAAACATCACTCTAACTCTCCCATTCATGCCCGCGTTTTGGATAGGACCTACCTGGCCGCGAGCGGTTTCCAGGCCGTGTATTGTTCGAGTTCGGCGCGCACCGAGGTCGGCGGCGCGATGATCCACATCACTTCGGCTCGGCCACTGCCGATGTTCTCTGAGCGATGCGGCGTCGAGGTCGTGTATTCGATGCTGTCGCCCTCCTCGAGCACGTGGCGCGCCTCGCCGAGCGAGACCTCGACGACCCCGCGCAGCACGACGAGCATCTCGTGCGCGTCGCCATGGGTGTAGCGATCAGGCCCGGTCGAACCGCCAATGTCGAAGTCCCCGACATAGACTTCCATGTCGCTCAGCGGCGGGCGCGACAGCAGCATCTTGCGGCAGCCATCGCTGGGCGGCAGGCTCGGCCGCTCGCTTCGCCTCAGAACGCCGTGGTTTTGCGCCGTGCTTTCCTCGAACAGCATGGCGACGCTGACGCCGAGCGCCGAAGCCATCTGGTTGAGCGAGGCGGTGCTGGCCCCAGTCAGGCCGCGTTCGAGCTGGCTGATGAAACTGGCGCTCGTCCTGGTCGCCTCCGCAAGCTCCCGCAAGGACAGCCTGCGGGCGAGGCGAAGGCTCTTGAGGCGCATGCCGAGCACCTGATGGGCATGCGTCGCTGCCGGTGCGTCGCCCGTCTTTACCGAAGCCTTGTCGGACCCCTTGCGCATGCCGTCTCCTCACCGCACTTAACAAAATGTACAGTACCACTGTACAGGTGACAAGCCACACATCGGCGCCAGCACGGCGGCAATCGCTGGTCCAGCCTGCAGGTCGGGAGGGCACGTGAGTAAGCCGCGCCACCGATTAACAAGGGGACGCGTAGGGAAAAGCCCTATCCTTCGCCCGACAGATCCCGGCGCGCCTTTTCGAGTTCCTCGGCATAGCGCCGCATCAGGTGGCCCTCGGTCAGCAGGCCGAGCACGATGTGGTCGGTGAAATCCTCGACGACCGCCAGTTCCTCGGCGCCGGCGCGCTGGAATGTCTCGGCGGCGGCCTGCACGTTCATGCTGGGCACCAGGACGGCATCCTTGTACTGGGCGAGATCGCGCACCGGCAGCTCGCCGCCGGCGGGATCGCTGTGCAGTTCGGCCACGATCAGCACGCCGACATACTGATCGCCGGGGTCGACGGCGATGACGCGCTGGGCCGAACCGAGCGGGATCTGCTTGCGGAAGTCGGCCAGCGTCGTCGAGGCATCGATGGTCTTGATGTCCTTGCGCATCATCGAGCCGACGGTCAGGCTGCGCATCCAGCCGACATCGTGGGCGCTGCGGATCGTCTCGCCGCGCAGATGGAAGCGCCATGTCGAGAACGAATAGCCGAAGGTTTCGCGCACCAGGATCGCCGCCATGATCGAGGCGGCCAGCACGACGCCGGTGAGTGTCAGGTCTCGGGTCGATTCCAGCGCCAGGAAGGTCATCGTCAGCGGGCCGCCGACGACACCGACGGCAAGCGAGGTCATGCCGACGACAGCGGCAACCGAAGGGTCGATGCCGGTCGCCGGCGAAACCAGCGCCATCACGCCGGCGAATGCCTTGCCAAGCAGCGCACCGAGGAACAGCGAGGCAAAGAACAGGCCGCCCCGAAAGCCCGAGCCCAGCGAGATGGCTGACGCCGCCAGCTTCAGCACGAAGACGCTGGCCACCACGGTCAGCCCATAGTTCATGGCGAATTCGCGGTGCAGCGCGCCATGGCCGCTGGACAGCACCTGCGGCGTGATCAGCCCTAGCAGGCCGACGATGACTCCGCCGATGACGGGGCGCAGCGAGGCATCGACCGACAGCCTGTTGAAACCGCGTTCGATCAGCGTCACCAACTGCATGATAGCGATCGAGGCCGCGCCACCCAGCAGCCCGAGCAAGAGAAACGGCACATACTGGCTGGGGGTCAGTTGCGGCAGCCCCGAAAGCTCCAACGGGAACGGCACGCCGCCGAACATTTCCGCCGTCAGCGAAGCTGAGATCGCGGCCGTCATGACCGGCGCGACATTGGCGACCGAGTAAATGCCGATGACCAGTTCGAAACCGTAGAAGGCGCCGGTCAGCGGCGCGTCGAAAGCGGCGGCGATGGCGCCGGCCGCACCGCAGCCGACCAGGACGCGGACATCGTTGCGGCGCAGCCGGAAGATGCGCGCCAGCCGCGATGCCAAGCCGGATCCGACCTGCGTGTAGCCGGCTTCCAGGCCGACCGAGGCGCCGAAGCCACTGGAGATCATGGTCTGGCCGGCGATGATGAACGTATCGGTCAGCGACATGCGCCCGCCATAGAGCGCGTTGGCCTCGATTGGATCGACCGGAGTGCGGAATTTCCGCAGCCGCAGCCAGATCACCGTCAGCCCGAGCAGGGCGCCGCCGACCGCCGGGATCAGCGCCTGCATGGGATTGGCGAGCGAGAACATGCCGGAAAGCCGGCCGCCGGGTTGAACGCCGAACAACAGCCCGTGCAGATCCTGCACGATCTGGCTCATCGCCGTGACCAGAATGCCCGCCATGACGCCGACGCCGCCAGCCAGCATGACCACGGCGATGCCGCGCGCCTCGAGCAGCGGAATTGACCGTAGCAGCACCGCGCGCAGCCGGCGGGCATAGACTTGTGGCTGGTTTCTGGAAAGCACTCGGGCGGCTCGCCGATATCAAGGGAACGTGGAAGGCTGATACGCCCAGCGATACTGCATGGCAACCGCGATGCCGGCTCCCCACTGCGTGGATCGTTTTCGAACGGTCTAGACGCTTCTTTTGATCAATCCCCGAGCCCAAAGGCACAAGTCGGTCGGTCATCTGAAAATCCGACACCGGATTCGCAGCGATACCCTCCTCCCGTTAGCCTGCGAAATCGACCCAACGCCCGAAAAGTGGTATTTGGTCCGTCTCTATTTCCTCAAGGAGGAGAACATGAGTGCGCGGGGGTTTATTTCGTTAGTGGCTTGCACGCTTTTTTTGAGCTCGTCTGCAATGAGCCACTCAAGCATGGATATGCCGGTTAAGCAGGATATTTCATACTCCATGTCTCTTTTGCCCGGCGGCAATACGGAAAGACAGAGCCGGCCGACAGAAGGATTTCTTCAGCTTGCGCAGCAGGACGTCTGCTGTCCTGGCGGATATCCCTGGTACCGTAATTCAACGAACATGTGTTACGGCAGCTACGAAGATTGCCACGATACCGATGGTGGCGGTTGGTCCTGCAGACAGGTCAACGCCTGCTAGGTGTTCTAGTCTTCGGAGCGCGGCGGGATCGATCTGATGAGCACGGCGCCAAGTCGGCGGGTGTGGATTTCGCTGTGGTTTCTGGAGGGCACCGGAGCAGCTCGGCAGCCCGAAGCCGCAACCGATCAGGCCGGTGTGGGCTCACCGGCTTCATAGAGCACGAGATTGCGCTCGCCGATGCCAAGCGCCGGCCAGTTCGCGCGCCACTCGGCGATGTGCGGCGAGCGGAAATGCGCATCAAGGGCCGCCCTGTCGCGCCACACCTCGATGACCCGGATCAGTCCGTCATCGAGCACGTCAAGCGCATAGGAATATTCGAGGCAGCCATCCTCGGCGCGGCTGCCCGAGATCATGCGCTCCATCACCGGCCTTGCTTCCTCCAGCTTTCCGGCAGGCAAGCGGATCGTGCCGATGATGAGAAGCATGGTGTTCCTTCTGATGGGATCGTCGATCTAGCCACTCTCCCACCCTCGCGCAAGCTTGGCCAGCTACCCTCGCCGGGCTGTCCTATGCGCGGCAGTCTATGGTTCGAGGACTTATATGGCGATCAGCGAAAGCATCCAGCCCGGCGCGGTGGCCAAGAACGGCCGCGACATCTTCTTCGCGCTCGGCATCGTCATCATCCTGGCCGTGCTGTTCCTGCCGATCCCGGCCTTCCTCATCGACATCGGCCTCGCCTTCTCGATCGCGCTTTCGGTGCTGATCCTGATGGTGGCGCTGTGGATCCAGCGGCCGCTCGATTTCTCCTCGTTTCCGACCGTGCTGCTCATCGCCACGATGCTCAGGCTGTCCCTCAACATCGCCACCACGCGCATGATCCTGTCGCATGGCAATGAGGGCACGCACGCCGCAGGCTATGTCATCGCCGGCTTCTCCAAGCTGGTGATGGCCAGCGACTTCGTCATCGGCCTCATCGTTTTCATGATCCTGATCGTGGTGAACTTCATCGTCATCACCAAGGGCGCCACGCGTATCGCCGAAGTCGGCGCCCGGTTCACCCTCGACGCCATTCCCGGCAAGCAGATGTCGATCGACGCCGACCTCTCCGCCGGCATGATCGACGACAAGACCGCCCAATTGCGCCGCCGCGAACTGGAAGAAGAAAGCTCCTTCTTCGGCTCGATGGACGGCGCCTCGAAATTTGTTCGCGGCGACGCCATCGCCGGCCTCATCATCACCGCCATCAACATCGTCGGCGGCATCGCCATTGGCTATATCAGGCATGGCATGGGCATGGGCGAGGCCGCCGACGTGTTCATCAAGCTGTCGGTCGGCGACGGTCTCGTCACCCAGATCCCTGCGCTGATCGTCTCGCTCGCCGCCGGCCTGCTGGTTTCCAAGGGCGGCACCCGCGGCTCGACCAACCAGGCCGTGTTCGGCCAGCTCGGCGCCCATCCACGCGCACTCTACGTGGCGGCGGCGTTGCTGGTGTTGCTCGGCCTGATGCCCGGCCTGCCGCTTTTCCCATTCTTCGCGTTGGCTGGCGGCATGGCCGGCCTCGGCTACGTCATCCCGATGCGCGCCAATCGCGTGCTCGCCGAGGCCGAGGCGTTGAAGACGCAGGAAAAGGCGACCAGGGCCGAGGAAGAAAAGAACTCGGTCAAGGCCTCGCTCGCCACCGCCGAAATCGAACTGCTGATCGGCAAGCAGCTGTCGACCCGGCTGCTGGTGTCGCATCAGGAGCTGGTCTTCCGCATGGGCAAGATGCGCAAGAAATTCGCGCAGCAATACGGTTTCGTCGTGCCGGAAGTGCGTGTCGCCGATGATTTCGCCATCCCGCCGAAAAGCTACCAGATCAAGGTGCATGGCACGGTGGTCGCCGAATATTCGATGCGTGTCGGCGAGATCATGGTGCTGCTCGGCAGCCGCGACGTGCCCGAAATTCCGGGCGAGGAGATCCGCGAGCCGGCCTTCGGCATGCGCGCCTATTCCGTCATGGAAACCTTCGCGGAGGATCTGAAGCGCGAGAACTACACCTTCGCCGACAACATGTCGGTGCTGCTCACCCATCTCTCGGAAGTCATCCGCAACAACCTGCCGCAGCTCCTGTCCTACAAGGACATGAAGGCGCTGCTCGAACGCCAAGACCAGGAATACCGCAAGCTCGCCGACGAGATCTGCACCACGCACATCTCCTATCCCGGCCTGCAGGCGGTGCTGAAGCTGCTGCTCGCCGAGCGCGTCTCTATCCGCAATCTGCACCTGATCATTGAGGCCATCGCCGAGATCGCGCCGCATGTGCGCCGCACCGAGCAGATCGTCGAGCATGTCCGCATCCGCATGGCCCAGCAGATCTGCGGCGACCTCTCGGAAGGTGGCGTGCTCAAGGTGCTGCGCCTCGGCAACCGCTGGGACCTCGCCTTCCATCAAAGTCTCAAGCGCGACGCCAAGGGCGAGGTGCGCGAGTTCGACATCGATCCGCGCCAGCTCGAGGAATTCGGCCAGGACGCCACCAAGGCGATCAAGAAATTCCTCGAAGCCGGCGAGCGCTTCGTTCTCGTCACCGCGCCCGACGCCCGCCCCTATGTACGCATGATCATCGAGCGCCTGTTCACCACGCTGCCGGTGCTCTCCCATGTCGAAATCGCCAAGGGCGTCGAGATCAGGGTGCTCGGGACCATATCGTGAGCGTTCTCTCGCAGAGCGTCGTCATCGCGGCGTTCCTCGCCTTCTGCCGCATCGGCGCCTGCTTCATGCTGATGCCGGGCCTGTCCAGCGCCCGCGTGCCGGTGCAGGTCAGGCTGTTCGTGGCGGTGGCCGCCACCGGCGGCCTGCTCGCCTTCCTGTGGGACCGCATCATTCCCTTCGTCGACCCGCGCCCCCAGATCCTGGTGCCGATGATCATCTCGGAGCTGCTGATCGGCGGGCTGATCGGCGCCATGACCAGGCTCTACATGGAAGCGCTGCGCTTCATGGGCTCGGCCATCGCCATGCTGATCGGCTATGGCGGCTCGGGCGGGCCGGCGATCGAGGAACCGGAACCGCAGGCAGCCCTTGCCGCCATCATCTCGTTCTCGGCGCTGCTGATGCTATTCGTCTTCGACTTCGACCACGAGATTGTCCGCGCTTTGGTGGCGTCCTACACGGTCGCGCCGGTCAACGTCTTCTTCAACCCGCAGGCGGCGCTGGTCGACATCACCGACACCGTGTCGGACACCTTCTTCCTGGTCATCCGCCTCGGCAGCCCGTTCGTTGCCTATGCCATTCTGGTCAATCTGACGATCGGCTTCGTCAACAAGCTGACCCCGCAGATCCCGATCTATTTCATTTCCCAGCCCTTCGTCATCGCCGGCGGCATGATCATCTTCTATTTCGCCATCGGCACCATGCTGTCGCTGTTCGTCGACGGCTTCGTCAACCTGACTCTGGCGAGGTGAGATGAGCACGCGCAAGGACCGCCTGAAGAAACTGGTCAAGGTGCAGGAACAGCTGAAGGCGCTGCACGAGACCCGCCACGCCACCTTCCTGGCCGCCGCAAACGCGGCGGAAGCCGAGGCCAGGGAATTGCTCGGCCATTTCAACCAGGACAATTCGCTCTCCGGCCTGTTCCCCGATCTCTATCATCGCCGCATCGCCCAGGCGGTGGTGCGCCAGGAGGAAAGCCTGGAAAGCGCGAAACAAGAGGCCGGCCTCATCGCCACGGCAAACGCCCGCACCAACATGGTCGAGCGCGCCTACAAGGACGTGCGCAACCGCGACGAGCGCGAACGCTCCGACCGCGAACGACTGGATCTGATCGCGCAGAAGCGGAACGAGGAGTAGCTGCGGGAATTGGTTATGGCCCGTTGCGGCGCCCGTCCTGCACGACGCGAACGGCAGCTTTACGCCCCATGTCGGTCGTCCGAAACAATGATTTCGTCTTCACTTTCCGGAGAACGGAAGCTCTAATCTTTTTGGGGGCTGCCTCAAAGTCGGCCTTGATGGCGGAAGGGACGCGACATGGTGGATTCTGACCGGATCGACAGACTGATCGCAGCTGTGCCCCCCGCCTTGGCGCTTCGAGCCGGGCTAGACCTTGGCATCTTCACCCGGCTCGGTGGCGATGCTGCGACGGCTGACAGCCTTGCGGCCGCGCTCAAGGTCGAGCCCGATCGCCTGTCGCGGCTCCTCTACGCGCTCGCCAGCATCGATCTCCTCGAAGTCAAGGACGGTCAGTTTCGCAACGGAGCCGAAGCGTCGGCCTTCCTCGACGCGTCCCAGCCGACCTATCGCGGTGGCGATCATGCGCTCCTGCGCGAGCTCTGGGGAGCCGACCTGCTGACGGCAGAGTCGCTGCGCCAGAACCGGCCGGCCGCGCTGCACGACTTTTCCGAAGCGGGACCCGAGGCCGCGGCAGCCTTCAGCCGCATGCTCGCACCGGGCGGGGTGATTTTCGGCCGACATCTGGCCCAGGAGATCGACCTCTCCGCCATCGGTTCGGTGATCGACATCGGCGGGGGCTCAGGGACCATTCTCGTCGGGCTTCGCGAGCGGCGGCCGCAGATTGCGGCGACGCTGATGGAACTCCCGACGGTGGCAGCAGTCGCGCCAGCCATCCTGTCGGAATACAGTGCCGACGACGTGGTTGTCGAAGAGGGAGACATAACCGTCGCGCCGTCGATCGGTCGGCATGATCTGGCGATCCTTAAGGCCGTCGTCCAGGTCCTTCCGCCGGACCAGGCACGCAGTGCGATCCTGAACGCTGCGCGTTGCCTCACGCCGGGTGGCGAGATCGCAATTGCCGGGTGGGGTGTCGTCGATGACGACCGTCTCGGCCCGTCCGAGGGTGTCTTTCTCAATCTCACCTTCCTGAACCTCTATCGCCATGGCGAATCGTACACTGAAGGTCAGTATCGCGCGTGGATGACCGAGGCTGGATTCCGGGATATCTCCAGGTCGCGCCTGACGGACGGCACCGCCTTGTTTCGTGGGCGCCTCACGGGCTGATGAATGGTTCGTTGCGGGCGCAAGGGGCGTCATTGGCAGGTAGTGGACGCAGCCCGCCGGCGCCGTTGCATTGGCGCCGCCTCGGGTCGAAAATGCCTCCATGGAAGCAGTCCGATTTCCCAAGCTCACGACACAGAGGCTGGTGCTGCGGGCGCCAAGCGAACAAGATATCCCGGCATGGTTTGCGCGCGCGACGGATATCGAATCCGCCTCCCTTGCCGGAGATCCCGTTCCCGACGACATAGGAGCGGGCGAGCGATGGCTCGCCCGCTCGCGTCAGCGGTTCGCCGACGGCAAAGCGATCCAGTGGTCCATGGACCAGGCGGGAGTGTCGAACGCGATCGGGACGATAACCCTGTCCTTCGACGCGACCGGCGCCAAGGCAGCCGCATTGGGATTTGTGCTGGCGCGGGCGCATTGGGGGCACGGACTGGGCAGCGAGGCGGCGCGCGAAGTCCTTCGCTACGCCTTCGAAACCCTGGCGCTTGAACGGGTGAGCGCCGAGGCGGCGGCGCGCAATTTCGCGTCGCTGCGAATATTGGCGAAGCTCGGCTTCAAACATATCGAGAGCTTCATCGATGAGTCCGACGGCGAGCGCTGCGAGCGTTTCGCGCTCGACGCAGACATCGGATCGTTACTGTCGGCGAGCAACGCGATGCCAGGCAGCTAGGTCCCGAGCCTGTTCAAGTCAATTGCACGTATTCGCGGCCTTCAGCGCTTCGGCACGGAAAGGTTCGTGCAATTCCGCGATCCGGCGAACAGAAGCGTAGAACCTTGGATAATCGCCGGAACACAAATCGAACAGATGAAGAAACGCCGGGACCTGTTCGCCGTAGACGGCAGTCGCGGCGAGCTTTGCATTGTTGATCGGGGCATCGAACCAGGCATCGTATCCCCGGTATCCGGCCCAGCGCCTGTCGCGCATCTGCCGGTAGCGTATCCGCAGCCTGTCGATCGTGGCTGCTTTGGCAGCCGCCATCTGGTCAGGGACGCGGGGACTTCCATAGTCCTGCCGCAACTCATCCCGTGTTTTCGCTATCAGTCCGAGAAAATCCGCCTGGCGCTTGCGGTTCGTCTCGTAGCGCCGCAATCCGGCGCGATCGCCAGTGGCGCGGAGCCATTTCCTCACACCGCTGGTTTCGACGGCGACGGCGAAGGCCTCGTTGAACGCGGAGTCGTTGTTCACATAGATTTTCTGATGCGCCAGTTCATGAAAGATAAGGCTGGCGATATAGGTGTCGTCCTGACGCAGCATGGTGCTGAGCAGCGGGTCGCTGAACCAGCCCAGCGTGGAATAGGCGGTGACGCCTGACACATAGACGTCCAGTCCTTGTCGCTGCAGTTCGGCGGCGCTTTCAGCCGCTGATTTCTGGGAAAAATAACCCCGGTAAGGAACGCAGCCGAAGACCGGAAAGCACCAGGTTATTGGCGTAAGCGAGAATTTCGGCGCGGCAAAAACGGCAAGGGTCACATCGGCCCGACCGATGTCGACATAGCTGCGATAGCTGCTGTTGTCGGGCAGCGCCAGTTCTTCCGTGGCAAAGCGGCGTATGGCGCTGGCCGACGTCAATTTGGCGCGCAATGCCTCGGGCGTCGAGGGATCGCGGATGAGCCTTCCGACATTTTTCCGCGCGGCCATGATCTGCACGTGGCCCTCCACCGACTGCGCGTAGTAGGAAATGCTGGTGCACCCGGCCAGGCCGGACGCCACGATCACCGCGGCAAGCATTCGAAGAACGCGCTTCACTGTTTGCCCACCGCTTGCCCGTCTCCCATGCAGCAAATGTCTCCCCCCGTTCTCAAACAGGCACACCAATTCCCGTCAAGAGCTGTAGAGGCAGCGGGTCGACTTTCGGCGTTGGCATGGCACTCCGGCCATCCGCCTGCCGCCGAAAGGACGGCGAGAGCCCGAAGCAGCCGCTTAATCCCCACATTCCGCCTCCCTCCCCCGCGCGCAAGCCTGCCACAAGCTTGTTGAGGCATGGTCTGGCTAAGGAAACCCGATAAAAGGCGGACTTTCTTGGCGATTTCTCCACCCAGCGACATCGTTATGGATGTTGCCCGAGCTGCCGATCCGATGGATATCGAGGCTGCCCGTGCCGCGCTGACCAAGCGCGCGGGTGGCGCTGCCGGGGCCTTTTCGGTCGACACCCCCGGTTCGCTGGATACCGCGGCGTCCGTTGACGCCGGCTCGATTCTGTCGCGCGCCACGGCTGACAAGGCGGCGGCGACGGCCGATCCGGCCAAGAAATTCAAGAAGTTCGAGGCAATGGTCCTGCAGACCTTCATCCAGAACATGCTGCCCAAGGACACGGAGGGCGTCTACGGCACGGGTCTGGCCGGCGACATGTGGAAGTCGCAGCTCGCCGAACGCGTTGCCGACGTCATGGCCGAGCGCGGCGGCATCGGCATCGCCAAATCGCTGGTTGCCGACCACTATATGGACGGCAAGCGCAAGGTGCCGATCGGCCCGGTTTCGAACGGACCGGAAAAGACCGAGATCGATCAGCAGGCCCGTCTGTCCACCTCGCTCGTCCAGGAACTGCAGCGCAAGGCCGCCAGGTCGATGACCGGTGACGAGACAACCATAAAAACAGACATCAAGATCTAGACTGGGAAACACCATGGCCGATTCTTCCGAATTCACTGCCAACCTGCCGGCGCGCACGGCCGCGTCGGAGGCTCCGATCCTGTTCGCGCGGCCCGGAAACCTCGCCGCCATCATCGGCCGCATCGAGGAGGTAGTCGAGGAAGAGACCGCCGGCATCCGCAGAGATACCAGCTATGATCTCAAGGCGTCGAACGCCCGCAAGAGCCGCTATCTCTATGAGCTGACCCGCGCCATGAAGGGCGGCAGCGAAGCCGAGTTCCTCGAACAGCATCGCGAGGGCCTGACCCGGCTGCGCCAGAAACTGGCGAAGAACGAGGCGGCGATCCTGGCGCATCTGAGCGCCGTCAACGAGGTCGCCAGCCTGCTGCGCAGCGCCATCCAGCGCGCCGAAACCGACGGCACCTACTCCGCAGGCGAGTTCGGCCGGATGAAGGGCTAGAGCATGATCCCGAAAAGTGGATGCCGGCTTTCGGAAAAGATCACGCTCAAACAAAGAGATAGAGCCCCATCCCGATTGAATCGGGATGGAACAGGCTCTAGAGCGCGATGATGTCGGGCTCTGAATGATCAAGATCATCGCCATCGCGGTCTGGGTCTGCGCCGCCACGCTCGGCGCCGTCTTCTATTCGTTCCAGGCAGCCGGCGAACGCGGCGTCGGCGAGAAACCCAAGCCGATGCTGGGCGGACTGGATTACGTCAAGACCGACGTCATTTCGGTGCCGCTGATCCGCGACTCCAAGATCGGCGGCTATTTCCTAGCCAAGCTCGTCTACACCGTCGAACCGGAGCAGATAAAGAAACTGTCGATTCCGGCCGAAGCGCTGATCACCGACCAGGTCTACAGCTATCTCTACGCCAATCCGCAGATCGACTTCACCAAGAAGGCGTCGATCGATCTCGATGCCTTCCGCGCCGCCATCCGCGACACCGTCAACGCCCGCGTCGGAGCGAACCTGGTGCATGAGGTTCTGGTCGATCAGGTCAATTTCCTGAGCAAGGACGAGATCCGCGACAACTGGCTGCGCCGCCGGCAGGATTCCGACCCCTCGGCTGCCGGGACCGCCAAGTCGGCCGAAGCGGACGCGCCGCCGGCTCACTGACCCCTGGTGCCCCGACAGGTTACCTGGTGCGGCGATAGGAACCAGCCTCCAGGATTCGCGTTGACGTAAACGTCAACCCAAAGCTATATGCGGCAGCGACCGTGGTCGCCAGAAATGCCGCACGAGCTTCGGCCGGACCGAAATGCCCTGTGCGACAGGTGCAACCAGACAGGGAGAACAGCGTGAGCGTTCAGGAGATTGCCGAGAAGATCAAGTCGCGCGTGGCCAGCAGCGGGTTTGATCGTTCCGTGAAGTTCGACACCGGCGGCGACGGCGTTATCATCATCGATGGCGCAACCGTCTCGAACACCGATGCCCCCACCGACTGCACCATCAAGCTCTCGCTCGACGATCTCGATTCGCTGATCGCAGGCGACCTGAACCCCACCATGGCGTTCATGACCGGCAAGATCAAAGTCGAAGGCGACATGACGGTGGCCATGGCGCTCAGCCAGTTGATCGGCTGATCAGCCTCGCTCCGAAGTCACAAAAAACGCCGCCTTTTGGGGCGGCGTTTTCGTTTGAATGGTCAATAGCGGTTCTCAGCCCTCAGGCGGCCAGCGTCGGCGCCTGTGCCCTTCAGCTTGCGGCCGCAAGCCTTCAGCGTGCCGTGCACGCCATCCAGCGCGCCGTCCACCAGTTCCAGCGCCAGCAGGCGATGCCGCTCATAGGGGCCCGGCATCGCCAGCCCGCCTGTCTTGTCGGCCGAGAAGCCGAAGCGTCCGTAATAGGGCGCATCGCCGACCAGCAGGATCGCCGCGTGGCCGAGACGCGCCGCCTCGGCCACGGCGTGGCGCATCAGCGCCGAGCCGATGCCGGCATTCTTGAGCGACGGATCGACGGCGAGCGGGCCAAGCAGCAATGCCGCCGGGCCGCCCTCGCCCAGCCTGACATCCCACAGCCGCACCGTGCCGGCGACGCCGCCTGAGGCATCGCGCGCGACGAAGGCCAGGCCTTCCGAAGGCCGGCGGCCACGCCGCAGCTTCTCAGACGATTTTTTCCGCCGCATCGGCCCCATGGCACGATCAAGCAAGGCTTCGCGTGCCGCGACGTCTGCGACGGTTTCGGCGACCATCGAAAAGGCCGGCGCATGAGCTACGATTTCAACTGACATTTCCATTTCCGCAATCCCTGGCAAGCGGAGATCTGTTCCACAAGCGAGCCCGGGCGGGCGGCAAGCGCCTGCCCGGGATGATCTGATCGGTTCTCAGCGCTTTTTCAGGCGAAGTGGCATCCGGTTCGCCGTCCGAAAATGCGCCAAATAAAGAACCGTCAGATCACGTAGGATCGGAGAGGCTCGAAGCCGTTGAAGGCGACCGCCGAGTAGGTGGTCGTGTAGGCGCCAGTGCCTTCGATCAGCACCTCGTCGCCAATGGTCAGCGACAGAGGCAGCGGATACGGCGTCTTCTCGTACATCACGTCGGCCGAATCGCAGGTCGGGCCGGCGAGCACGCAAGGCGCGGTCTCCGAGCCGTCATGGCGGGTGACGAGGGGATAGCGGATCGCCTCGTCCATCGTCTCGGCCAGACCGCCGAACTTGCCGATGTCGAGGAACACCCAGCGCACATTGTCATTGTCGGCCTTCTTCGAGATGAGCACGACTTCCGACTTTATGACGCCGGCATTGCCGACCATGCCACGGCCCGGCTCGATGATGGTTTCGGGAATGGCATTGCCGAAATGCTTGCGCAGCGCCGAGAAGATCGCCTGGCCATAGGCCTGGGCCGCCGGCACGTCACGCAGATAGCGCGTCGGGAAACCGCCGCCCATATTGACCATCTTCAAGACGATGCCTTCCTCGGCCAACGTGGCGAACACCTTCTTGGCGTCGGCCAGCGCACGGTCCCAGGCGGTCAGGTCGGTCTGCTGCGAGCCGACATGGAACGACACGCCATAGGCGTCGAGGCCGAGGCCCTTGGCATGGCGCAGCACGTCGACGGCCATGGCAGGCACGCAGCCGAACTTGCGCGACAGCGGCCATTCGGCGCCTTCGCCGTCGGTCAGCACGCGGCAGAACACGCGCGCGCCGGGAGCGACGCGGGCGATCTTCTCGACCTCCTCGACGCAATCAACCGCGAACAGGCGAATGCCGAGCTGGTAGGCGCGTGCGATGTCACGCTCCTTCTTGATGGTGTTGCCGAAGGAGATGCGGTCCGCGGGCGCACCCGCGTCCATCGCCATCTCGACTTCGGCAACCGAAGCGGTGTCGAAGGACGAGCCCATCGCAGCAAGGAGGCGCAGGATTTCCGGCGCCGGGTTTGCTTTCACCGCATAGTAGATCTTGGAATCGGGCAGCGCCTTCTCGAAGGCGCGGAAATTGTCACGCACGACATCGAGGTCGACGACGAGGCAAGGGCCGGACGGACGTCGGGTGGCGAGGAAGTCGAGGATGCGCTGGGTAGCCATCGGGTTTCTCCAAACACGCCTTTCGGCGCGCACAAGGGTGCGGACGCGGGCTGTCGGCCTCGCGAACACGCGGTGGACAAAGGCGGGACGGAAAATCCATGGAACCAGCCGGTGGAGACCCCGGAACCATGAAACGCCGTCTCGCGGCGATGAACCTCGGCCTTGCCCGGCTTCGGTCCGCTTTGTCTGCCTTGGCTTGGATTGGGAGAACCCCGTTCCGCACTACCGGCAATGAAGGTGTGCCTCTTCAGTAACCCCGGTCTTTGGACAACCGGCAGAGAACCAGAAAGGCCCGCACCGTCGTTGCTTCAAGGTGTCCTCGGGCTGGCGGTTGGCCGCTAGACCGACTGGAGGGGTTGGCTCCAGTTACCTTACCGATTTCCCTCACCATTCGAGGATCGGCGGACACCCACAGGCACGTGCGACTTTGGGCAAGCGCGATATAGGGGCGATGGATTTCACAATCAATAAAAATCGTATCGCAGGTTGTAAAATTTCCGGCATCGAACAATGTAAGTGCAACCGTATCCGGATATCGAACAATGACAGGCACGCACGGTCCCTACAACGCCTTCCTCGATCTTCGCCAGATGCCTGTGGCCCATGCCGAACTCGGCCCACTCGGCGGCCTGCGGCTGGCCGTCAAGGACATTTACGACGTCGCCGGCTACCGCACCGGTTGCGGCAATTCCAGGAAATTCGCCGAAAGCAATGCCGCCTCGCGCACGGCGCCGGCCGTGCAGACGATTCTCGATTCCGGCGCGCGCTTCGTCGGCAAGACGCAGACCGACGAACTGGCCTTCGCGCTGTTCGGCCAGAACGCGCATTTTCCGTTTCCGGTGAACCCGGCCGCTCCCGACCGCGTCACCGGCGGCTCGTCGTCCGGCTCGGCGGCGGCAGTGGCGGGCGGGCTGGCCGACATCGCCACCGGCTCCGACACTGGCGGCTCGATCCGCGCGCCGGCGAGTTTTTGCGGACTGATCGGGCTGCGCACCACGCATGGGCGCATCTCGCTCGACGGCGCGATGCAGTTGGCGCCGAGCTTCGACACGTTCGGCTGGTTCGCCGACGACATCGAGACCTACGAGACAACAGGCAAGCTGCTGCTTGGCCGCGACCCGCACCAGCATTCACTGGACCGCCCGATATCGCTGACCTGGCTGGACGAGATGGTCGCTCGCCCCGCACTTGCCGAATATGCCGCAATGAAGGCGCTGGCGGGCGCGGTGCTCGGTATGCCGGCGACCTCGACCACGCGCTTCAGCTCTTCCCCGGATGAACTCTACTGGTGCTTTCGGCGGCTGCAGGCCAGGGAAGCCTGGCGCGTGCATGGCGAATGGATCACCAGCGGCGAGCGCGACCTTGGCCCAGGCGTCGAGGAGCGTTTCGGCTTTGGCCGCGCCGTCGACGACCGCACGGCGCAGGCCGAGAAAGTGCGCCGCCTGACCTTCCGCGGCGAGCTCAGCACCCTGCTCGGCAAGGACGGCTTCCTTGTCCTGCCGACGGTGCCGGGCCCGGCACCTTATGCCGACTCGACGCCGGAGCAGTTCCAGGCCTATCGCGAGCGCGCCCTGCATCTTCTGTGCCTCGCCGGCCTGTCGGGCTTCCCACAGATCACCTTGCCCATCGGCTCGGTCGCCGGCGCGCCGTTCGGCCTTTCGCTGCTTGGCCCTTCCGGCAGCGACATTGCCCTGATACGGCTCGGCCGAAAACTTCTCGACGCAGCACAAAGGGCCTGAACCATGGACACACTGACCCGCATGCGCGCCTTCATCGACGTCGTCGAGGCCGAGGGCTTTTCGGCGGCGGCGCGCAAGATCGGCCGCTCCAAGGCGCTGCTGTCGAAATATGTGCGCGAGCTGGAGGACGAACTCGGCGCGCTGCTGCTGAACCGCACGACACGCCAGTTCTCGATGACCGAGGCCGGCCACACCTATTACCGGCGCGCCTCGGAGATCGTGCGCGAGGTCGACAGCCTGGCGGATGCCGTGCGCGAATCGTCCGGCGACGTGCGCGGCAGGATCAAACTGTCGGCGCCGCGCACCTTCGCCGACGCACCGATCGGCCAGTCGCTGATCGACTTCGCCAAGCAGCATCCCGACATCGTGCTCGACATCCAGCTCGACGACCGCTTCGTCGACCTGGTCGAGGAAGGTTTCGATCTCGCCGTGCGCATCTCGCGCCTGGAGAATTCGTCGCTGATCGCGAGACGGCTCGCGCCGTTTTCAGTGAAACTTTGCGCCTCGCCCGAACTGATCGCCCGGCATGGCATGCCGACACGACCGCAGGATCTCGGTCACATGCCCTGCATCGTCGACACCAATGGCCGCGGGCTGAACAATTGGGCGTTCAAGGGCGACAACAACGATCAACTGAGCGTCGCGGTGACAGGCCCTATCGAGGTCAACAGCCCGATGGCGGCGCGGGCCGCGGCCCTGTCGGGACTCGGATTTTGCATCCTGCCGGATTTCATCGCCTCGCCCGATCTCAAGAGCGGCCAGTTGGTAACGGCGCTCGACGACCGCATCCTGTCGGGCGGCGGCATCTTCGCCGTCTACCCGCACCGCCGCTATCTGCCGGCCAAGGTCCGTGTTTTCGTCGACTTCCTTGTGCAGTGGTTCAGGACGCGTGAGGTCGCTTGACCCACCTTCGCCGCGTCCCGGTCCCAATTTCGCCCGCTTTCTGGTAACTCTCGACATCTCTCCAAAGCCAAGGGAATCGCGACCGGGAATGCAGCTCAAACGGCACGCAATCATACTGGCTTCGGCCCTGGCGGCGACCCTTGCCGCCACCGGACCGGCCTACGTGCATCCGCACGTCTTCGCCGAGGCCCGGCTGGACGTCATCCTGTCCCCGGATCACCAAAGTGTGAAAGCGCTGCGTCATCTCTGGCGCTTCGACGACCTGTTTTCGAGTACGGTGATGATGGAGTTCGACAAGAATTCCGACCTGAAGCTTGACGACAAGGAGCTGAAGGAGGTCGCCGACACAGTTCATGCCTCGCTGGCCGAATTCAACTATTTCCAGCTCGTCACGCAGAACGGCAAGGACGTGACGATGGTGCCGCCCCCGCATCTGATGGCCAATTTCGACAACGACCAGCTGATCATCCTGTTTGAGTCCGCACCCAAGGCGCCGATCAAGCTGACCGGCACGATCGACATCGGCGTCTATGACCCGACCTTCTACACGGCGATCGACTTCACCGAGGATTCCAACATCACGGTTGCTGGCCTGCCGTCGAATTGCACCAGCAAGGTGGTCCGTCCGGACCCTGACGAGGCCATCAAGGAAAACCAGAAGACCCTGACGGATGCCTTCTTCAACGACCCGACAGGCACCGACATGAGCAAGATCTTTGCCACCAAGCTCGAACTGACCTGTCAGCCAGAAGGATGAAGCCGGTGACGAAACCGTCCCTGCGTTTGGCATTCGGCCTGTTGGCCCTCACCTTTGCCGCGATGCATTTCGCCAATGCCGCGCAGGCCCAGTCCTCGCTCGGCATCGGCGTCAATGACGGCATGGCGCCCACCACCGGTCCGTTCGCCCACATCCTGATGTGGATCAATGTGCGGCAACAGGAATTCTACCGCGCGCTGGCGACGGCCATGAAGGCGATGCGCCAGGACAACAGCAAGCTCTGGGTGCTGATCGGCCTGTCCTTCGCCTATGGCATCTTCCATGCCGCCGGGCCCGGCCACGGCAAGGCGGTGATCTCGTCCTACATGGTGGCCAATGAAGTGGCGCTCAAGCGCGGCATTCTGTTGTCCTTCGTCTCGGCACTGCTGCAGGGTCTGACGGCGATCGCCGTCATGCTGCTCGCCTATTTCGTTCTGCGCGGCACCACCATCTCGATGACCGACGCGGCCTGGTTCATGGAGATCATGAGCTTTGGCCTCGTCACCCTGTTCGGCGCCTGGCTGCTGTGGCGCAAGCTCGGCCCGTCCATCCTGCGCCTGTTCGGCAAGGCACCCGCCTACAGTCTGTCGGCGGCGCACGCCGGGCATTCGCATGCGGGTCATTCTCACGCGGGTCATTCCCACGCCGGCCATTCGCATGCCGCGCACAGCCTTTCGGCTCATGCGCATTCGCACGTGCTGCACGGGCATGGCGACCACGACCATGACCATTCGCACGACCATCACGACCACGCCGCGCATGACCACCATCATGGCCATGGCGCGCACGATCATGCCCACCATGACCATGCGCATCGCGATCACGCGGCGGTCGAGGTCTGCGAAACCTGCGGCCACTCGCATGCGCCCGACCCGGCGCTGCTGTCGGGCGACCGTTTCGACTGGCGCACAGCCTGGTCGGCGGTAGCCGCTGTCGGTATACGCCCCTGCTCCGGCGCGCTGATCGTGCTGAGCTTCGCGCTGCTCAACGGGCTCTGGCTCGGCGGCCTGCTGTCGGTGCTGGCAATGTCCCTGGGCACCGCGATCACCGTCTCGGCGCTGGCAACGCTTGCCGTGACCGCCAAGAACTGGGCGGTGCACTTCGCCGGCGACGGCCGTATGGGCAACCGCATCCACTCGATCGTCGAGATCGGCGGCGCGGCCTTCGTGTTCCTGTTCGGGCTGCTGCTGCTGTCGGCGAGTTTGACGGGCAGCGTTTGACTATAAGTAGGCACCCGAAGCTGTGTTGAGATTCAGCTCAGGCCGCGCCGAGAACTGCTGATGCCGAGAACCGGAGCGGAGCGTACTTAAAGTACGTGAGCTCAGTTCTACTGCGACGCAGTAGGACGGGGAAGCGCAGGTATCAGCTGTTCGCAGGCCGGCATCACCTGAATATCAAGACACCTTGCCATCCAGTTCATCCTCGACGTGGGCGCGGATGATCTCGTCAAAACTCTTCTCGGCGCTGAAGCCGAGCTCTCGCGACCGCTTCGCCTCGAAGCGGGTCGGCCAGCCCTTGACGATCGCCCAGATCGTCTCGTCCGGCACCTCGCGGATCAGGCTTACCGTCTTCGATCCGGCAATGCGCTCCAGCGCCTCGATCTGCTCGCCTACGGTGACGGCGACGCCGGGCATCGTCAGGTTGCGGCGCGGCCCGACGGCAGCGCCGTCGATCCCGGCCGCATGGATCAGGAAATTCACCGCCGAGCGCGGGCTGGCATGGGTATGCACGACGGAGCGCGGCACCGGCAGGATCGCCTCTTGCCCGCTCAAGGGCTCGCGGATGATGCCGGAGAAGAAACCAGAGGCCGCCTTGTTCGGCTTGCCGGGCCGCACGCAGATCGTCGGCAGGCGGATGCCGATGCCGTCGAGGAAGCCGCGCCTGGAATAGTCGGCGAGCAGCGCCTCGCTCATCTGCTTCTGCGTGCCGTAGGAGGTCAGCGGCGTCGGATGGAAGTCATCGGGAATGACATCCGGGAACGGCGCGCCGAACACGGCGATCGACGAGGTGAAAACCACGCGCGGTGTAAAGCCCGCCAGGCGGATGGCATCGAACAAAGCGCGCGTGCCGTCGAGATTGACGCGGTAGCCGAGATCGAAATTCGCTTCCGCCTCGCCCGACACGATGCCGGCGAGATGAAAGATGACATCGGGACGCGACGCGACCAGGCTTTCGGCAGCGCCCGCCTCGGCCAGGTCGCCTGTGTGGGTGCTGATACTGACACCCTCCATGGCCGGCGCCTGGGGCGGCACGATGTCGTGCAGGTCGAGCGCAGTGATCTTCTCGGCTCGCAGCGTGCCGTCCTTGGCCAGCCGGGCGATGAGCTTGCGGCCGACCATGCCCGCGGCGCCAGTGATCAGAATGCGCATGTCAAAATTCCCTTACTTGCCCTGATTTTTGCGCTGGCTGCGCGCGCGCAGCCAGAACACGAGGAAAAACGCCAGCACGAAGGCAATGCCGAATATACCGGCGAGCACCGTCGAAAGATTGCCGAGTGCCAGCATCACGGTCGGCAGATAGAAGGCAGCGATGCCGAAAAGCAGCATGATCCACAGCGCGGCAATAGCGGCATTCCTGGTGTCGCGGTCCATCATGCAGCACCGGGGCAGCGGGCATTCGTCAAGCTGGCTTTCAAAGCTTTGGAACTCCTGAGGCAGGGCCGGTACCCGACCAGGCTTAGTGATGGTGGCTGTGATGCGCGGCCGCATCGTGCCCATGCTCATGATCGTGGTCGTCGGCCTCGTCGGCGCATTGGCCGAATTCCGGTTCCACGGTGGCATGGCTGATGCCGTGCTCGCTGGCAAGCCGCTTCTTGATGGCGCTGACGGCCTGATGCGCATCGAGGCCCTCGTCGAGGCAGGCATGCAGCGTCGCCATGGTGCTTGTCCCGTCCAGCGACCAGATATGCATATGATGCACCTCGCGCACGCCCTTGACCGCGCTCTGGATGTCCGTGGCGATGAGGTCGCGGTCGAGGCTTGGCGGCACGCCTTCGAGCAGCACATGGGCGGCGGCGCGCATCAGCGACCATGCCGTCGACAGGATCAGCAGCGAGACCAACACCGACAGGATCGGGTCGATCGGCGTCCAGCCGGTAACAAGGATCACCACTGCCGCCACGATTGCCGCTGCCGAACCGAGCAGGTCGCCCAGCACATGCAGGATGGCGCCGCGCATGTTGAGGCTCTCGCGGTCGCCGCCATGCAGCACCAGGAAGGAGCCGATATTGACCAGCAGGCCGAGGATCGCCACGACCAACATCGGTCCGCCAAGCACCAGGGCAGGCGCCCGTAGGCGCGCCCACGCCTCGTAGACGATCCACAGCGCGATGACGAAGATGGCGATGCCGTTGGTGTAGGCGACCAATGTCTTGACCCGGCCGAAGCCATAAGTGAGCTGCCCGGTCGCCGGCCGCCCCGCAAGATGGAACGCATACCAGGCCAGGCCGAGCGCGATCGCATCGGCAAGCATGTGGCCGGCATCCGCCAGCAGCGCCAGCGACCCGGTGAACAGGCCGCCAAGCGCTTCCGCCACCATGAAACCCGCCGTCAGGCAGGCGGCGATCAGCACGCGCTTCTTGTCGGTCGCGCCATGCACATGGCCGGCGCCGCCGTGATCATGGCCCCTATGGTCGTGGGAATGGGTATGCGCCAAATGGCAAACTCCCTTACGCGCCGAAGCTCACGCCCCGAATTCCGCGCGAAACTCCTCGAGCCGTCGCTTCTGCTGGCCGGCGCCGTCGAAATTGGCCGGATCGAGCCACGCTACATAGGCTTTGCGCAGCGCCGGCCATTCCTTGTCGATGATCGAATACCATGCGGTATCGCGGTTTTCACCTTTGACGATGAGGTGCTGGCGGAAAATGCCCTCGAACTTGAAGCCGAACCGTTCCGCGGCCCGCTTCGACGGCTCGTTGCGGTTGTTGCACTTCCATTCGTAGCGGCGATAGCCCAGTTCGTCGAAAATGTATTTCATGAAGAGGAACTGCGCTTCGGTCGCGCCCGGCTTGCGCGAGATCAGCGGCCCCCAATAGATGTTGCCGATCTCGATGACGCCGTAAGCGGGATCGATGCGCATCAATGTCTGACGCCCGGCGACCTTGCCGCTGGCCTTGTCGATGACGGCGAAGAACAGCGGGTCTTCGCTGGCCTCGACCTTGTCCAGCCAGGGCTGGAAGGCAGTGCGGGTTTCCGGCGGATAGTCGGGCAGCCAGGCGAAGCGGCCGTCGACATCGGACACGGAAGACGCTTCATAGAGCCCATCACCGTGCTTTGCGGCGCTCAGCGGTTCAAGCCTGACATAGCGGCCGTCGATCGCCCTGCGCTCCGGGCGCGGGCGCGGCTGCCAATCCTTGAGATTTTCCGACACCGAAGACTCCAATCCGTTTGACTTTTGCGGGCCGAAGCTCACAAAAACGCAACCTCACAGTAAGAACCACACGGACGGGAAAAATGCTCCACACGATTTCGGCCTTCGACCGTCTCGGCGAGGAAAATGCCTTCGCGGTGCTCGCGAGGGCCACGGCACTCGCCCAACAGGGCCGCGACATCGTCAATCTCGGCATCGGCCAGCCCGACTTCAAGACGCCGCAGCATATCGTCGAGGCGGCGATCAAGGCGTTGCGTGACGGCCACCACGGCTACACGCCCGCCAACGGGCTGCTGGCGACGCGCGAAGCGGTGGTGCGGCGCACGCTGACCACCACCGGCGTCGAGGTGTCACCCGAGACGGTGATGATCCTGCCCGGCGGCAAGCCGACCATGTTCGCCGCCATCCTGATGTTCGGCGAGCCCGGCGCTGAGATCCTCTATCCCGACCCCGGCTTTCCCATTTACCGCTCGATGATCGAATTCACCGGCGCGGCTCCCGTCCCCGTGCCAATGCGCGAGGAAAACGGCTTTGCCTTTTCGGCAGAAGAAACGCTGGCGCTGATCACCTCAAAGACCAGGCTCTTGATCCTCAACTCGCCGGCCAACCCGACCGGCGGCGTCACGCCACGCGCGGAGATCGAGAAGCTGGTCAAGGGGCTGGAAAAACACCCCGACGTCGCCATCCTCTCCGACGAGATCTACGACGTGATGACCTATGACGGCGAGGCTCATTGCTCGCTGCTCGGCTACCCCGAAATCCGTGACCGGCTGATCGTTCTCAATGGCTGGTCCAAGACCTGGGCGATGACCGGCTGGCGCATGGGCTGGTCGATCTGGCCGAATGGCGACAAGGGCGCCCATCTCTACGACAAGGTGCGCAAGCTGGCGGTCAATTGCTGGTCCTGCGTCAACGCGCCGAGCCAGTTCGCCGGCATCGCGGCCATCGATGGCCCGCAGGACGACGTCGACACCATGATGCGCGCCTTCGACCGCCGCAGGAAGGTCGTGGTCGAAGGGCTGAATGCTCTGCCCGACATTTCCTGCATCACACCCAAGGGCGCGTTCTATGCCTTCCCCAATGTCTCGAAGACCGGCTGGAAGGCAAAGAAGCTCGCCTCCGCACTGCTCGACGACGCCGGCGTGGCGCTGATCGGCGGCCCCGATTTCGGCATTCTCGGCGAAGGCTATGTCAGGCTCTCCTACGCCAACTCCGAGGAAAACATCTTGCGCGCGCTAGAACGGATCGGGGCGTTCCTCGCCAGGTGAGGCTTAGCGTCTGCCGCGCGGGTCGGGATGGCTTGTGGCCGGCTGCCATGGCGGTGTCATGAGCCGTCCGGAGGCAAGCTGCCAAGGCTGGGCGTGCATCTCGAGAACGGCTACGGTCCTCGGACACAGATCGAAGTGAGATTCCTCGGATGTTCTATGCAATCCTTGCCTATCACGTGGAAGATGCGATCAAGGCGCTGACGCCGCAGGAAGATGCGGCGCTGATGGCCGAGTTGCTGAAGATCAACACAAGGCTTCGTGAGGAAGGCACGCTTGGACCCTCCGCGCGTCTGGGGGCGACACAGGATGCCTTCACCTTGCGTGGCCCGGGCGACGGCGTGGTCATCGACGGCCCTTTCGCCGAGACCAAAGAACAGTTGCTCGGCCTCTATGTCGTCGACTGCGCCACGCGAGACGAGGCCATCGCGATCGCCCGCGACCTTCGCCGTGTCAATCCGACCGCGGTTTACGAGATCAGGCCCATTGTGCTGTTCAAGCCCGGCGCGCCGCTGGCCGGCAAATGAGCCGGCGGCGAAAGCCCTGCCCGCGTCCGCTGATCAGCCACGTCCCACGAACGGCATCTTGGTCGCCATTACGGTCATGAACAGCACATTGGCCTTCAGTGGCAGGCTGGCCATGTGGACGACGGCATCGGCGACGTGCTGGACATCCATCACCGCTTCGGCGGCGATGGAGCCGTTGGCCTGCGGCACGCCGACGGTCATCGGCTGCGCCATGTCGGTCAGCGCGTTGCCGATGTCGATCTGGCCGCAGGCGATGTCGTAAGGCCGGCCGTCGAGCGCCAGCGTCTTGGTCAGCCCGGTGATGGCATGCTTGGTCGCCGTATAGGGCACCGAGCCCGGGCGCGGCGCATAGGCCGACACCGAGCCGTTGTTGATGATGCGGCCGCCCATCGGCCGCTGGTTGCGCATGGCGCCGAAGGCGGCGCGGGCGCACAGGAACGAACCGGTGAGATTGACGCCGACAATGTCGTTCCACACTTCGACCGGGATCTCGTCGATCGGCGTCGACTTGTAACCCATGCCGGCATTGTTGAAGAGCAGGTCGACGCGGCCAAAGGCTTCCGCCACCGTCTCGAACAGATCGTCGACCTCGCCTGCCTTGCTGATGTCGCAGGCCACTGCCAAGGCCTTGGCCTCGGTCCGGCCGGCCTCGGCGACCGCGGCATCCAGCACCGCTTTGCGGCGGCCGCAGAACACCGTGTTCCAGCCGGCCTTGAGCAGCGCCGTGGCAACACTCTTGCCGATACCCGTGCCGGCGCCGGTGACGATGGCGGTTCTTTCTTCGGTCATGGCCGATGTCCTCCGGCAGCGCCGAGCGTGCCCGACTGATTTTCAGGATTTGGCTCGGCAGAAGGCATCGCAAATGACGGCGGCGATGGCAAGTGCAGCCTAGGGGGCATGCCCTCGAAAGTGGACTCTGGGTTCGGAGAAAGCCCCACCATAGGCCGACAAAAAGGGCGGTCATTGGCGACCGCCCTGATCTGAACCGGGCTTGGGAGGAGGAAAGCCGATCCGACTGTGTAGAATCATGCGCTTCCTGAGTTAACGAAAGCTTAACGCCCGAAAGACCACCTGTCCCGATCTGATACTACCAGCGTGGATTGGGCGAAGTTCCGGCCTTTGTTGCGGGAACCTTGGCCGCCGAAACCGTCGCCTCGACATGGTCGACCAGCCCGTCCGGCAGGCCGAGCCGGCCGGCAAGCAGGTCGAGATACCCGCGCTCGGCGCGCGTGTCGGGATCGATGGTTAGGCGCGACGCCGTGTAGAGTTCGAGCTTCTGCGCGTCGGTCTTGGCGCCTGCCACCAGCGTGTCGAGGTCGAGCGGGCGTTCCAGCTCCGCCATCAGGAATTTTTCGGCATCGGAGCCGATCCCCGCAAGGCTGAGCTTGCCGGCGATCTTCCTGCGCTCCTCGTCGTCGACATGGCCGTCGGCCTTGGCCGCCGAGATCATTGCTCGCGCCAGGGTCAGCGTGAACTCATCCTCGCCCTGCGGTGCCTGCGACGGATGGAAGGCGGTGTCCTTGGGCGGCGGCAGCAATTCCGGTTCGCCGGCGGCGGGCGCCTGCTCCGGCGCGTTGCCGGCCTTGTAGTTCTGATAAGCCTTGTAGGCCAGGCCGCCGATCGCGGCCAATCCACCGAGCTTCACCGCGGCACCGGTCACCTCGCGGCCGGCCCCTGTTCCGAGCAGCACGGCGGCAAGCGCACCGGCGGCAAGCGGGTTGTCCTTGGCCATCTGCACGGCCTGGCCCGCCTTGTCGCGGACGGTGCCGCTGGTGCCGGGAATTTGCGAGCCGAGCAGATCGTCGAGAAGCTTCTTGGGATCGAACATTCAGTGCCTCCAGCTTTTGCCCGGCCGAACGGGCAGGTTTCGAACGCCGAAGACGTAGGTCCCGAAACTTGACATTGCAATGACAGGCCGCCATCGCCGCGGCTCCGGTGCCCGGATCAGGAGCCGATATGCGGCCCCTTGCCCCGCGCTTGTGCCAACTCGACCTGCCGCTGGCGTTCGGCGTAGCGTTGACGGTCCTCGTCGGTACGGGCGTCGAAGCAATGCGGGCAAGAGATGCCGGCGGCATATTTCGACGACGCCAGCTCACTTGCCGTCAGCGGATGGCGGCAGGCACGGCAGAGTTCCGCGTCCCCTTCGGCGAGGCCGTGCGACACCGAAACCCGCTCGTCGAAGACGAAGCACTCGCCTTGCCACAGGCTCTGCTCGGCCGGAACCTCCTCAAGGTATTTGAGGATGCCGCCCTTGAGATGGAACACATCCTCGAAGCCGAGCGATTTCACGTAGGCGGTCGCCTTTTCGCAGCGAATGCCGCCGGTGCAGAACATCGCCACCTTGCGGCCTTCGAGCTCTGCCCGGTGCGCTTCCACCCAGGCTGGGAACTCGCGAAAGCTCGCCGTCGCCGGATCGACCGCGCCCTTGAAGGTGCCGATCGAAACCTCGTAGGCGTTGCGCGTGTCGATGACGATCGTCTCGGGCTCGGAAATCAGCGCGTTCCAGTCGGCGGCCGCGACATAGGTTCCGGCGCTTGTTTCCGGGTCGATATCCTCGACGCCCATGGTGACGATCTCGCGCTTCAGCCGCACCTTCATGCGATGGAAAGGCATTTCCGTGGCTGCGCTGTATTTGATCTCGAGCCCCGCCAGCCCGTCAATGGCTTCGATGTAGTCGATCAGCTCGGCGATCGCTGCTTCGCTGCCGGCGACGGTCCCGTTGATGCCTTCATGCGCCAGAAGCAGCGTGCCCTTGATGCCGCGGCCGCAGCAGAAGGCCGCGAGCGGCGCGCGCAGCGTCTCGAAGGCGTCGAGCCGGGCAAACCGGTAGAGCGCGGCGACGCGGACAGGCTGGGATGGAGCGGACGGTGTCATTGCCAGAGCAACTAGACGCTCGTAAAAGCCGATTCAAGGCGAAACCGGCTTCGGCACCTGTCATGGCCCTGTCGGGAAAGAGCCGGTAAGCTGTCCGCTAGCGCGTGACATCGCGACGCGACCGGTTTCGTGGACAGGCAAACACCCGTCTGCTAATCGGTTGAAATCACCCCTTGGCTATGGAGAGACAGATGCCCAGCAAGACCGAAAAACTCCTGTCGCTCCTCAACGGCCAGCCCGTCATCCCGGTGCTGAAAATCAATGATGTCGCCAACGCCGTGCCGTTGGCCCGCGCCCTGGCACGCGGCGGCCTCCCGGCGATCGAGATCACGCTGCGGACCGCCGATGCGCTGGAAGCGATCCGGCGGGTGGCGGCCGAGGTCGAGGAAGCCATTGTCGGCGCTGGCACCATTCTGGACAGCAGGCAGTTCGATGAAGCGGCGAGCGCCGGCTCTCGCTTCATCGTCAGCCCCGGCATAACGCGCGAGCTTCTGGCGGCGGCCGCCGACAGCGAGGTTCCGCTGCTGCCCGGCGCCATCACGCCCGGCGAAATCATGGCCGCGCGCGAGGCCGGCCTGCGCTTCCTGAAATTCTTCCCGGCCGAGCAGTCCGGCGGCATCGCCTCGCTGAAGGCCTTCGCCTCGCCGCTGGCCGATGTCAAATTCTGCCCGACCGGCGGTATCACCGGCAAGAACGCCGCCGACTACCTCGGCCTGCCCAACGTCATCTGCGTCGGCGGCTCGTGGGTCGCGCCCGACGACATGGTCAAGGCCGGCAAATGGGACGAGATCGAAGCGCTCGCACGCGCTGCCAGCCAGCTCCGGAAATAGTCGGTCCCGCTCACCAGGGCAGCGGACCGTTCTCGTCGAAATAGCCGCCGGTCGGTCCGCCGGTCTCCAGCGTCGCCAGCCGCACGATGATCTCAGCCGCCTGTTGCACCGTGCGACGACCCTTACCCGCGTTGAGATCCGTCGCGGTGTAGCCGGGAGCAGCCGCGTTGACCGCTATGCCGCGCGGCGCAAGTTCCCTGGCAAAGGCCACCGTGATGGCGTTGAGCGCCGTCTTCGAGCTGCCGTAACTCATGAGAAGCGGCGACTGGCTGTCGCCGGCCGCGCGAGCGATCGAGCCAATATAGCTGCTGACCATGACGATGCGGGCGGCCGGCGCCGCCAGGAGCAGCGGCAGGAACGCCTGGGTGACGCGAACCGGGCCGAAGACATTGACGTCATAAGTGGCCTTCATATCCACGACATTTTCTAGGCTTGGCGGCCGTTGGTAGCGGCCGTCCGCGTCAAGCGCCTCGACATAGCCAAGGGCGACGCCGGCATTGTTGACCAGCGCATCGAGGCTGGACGCCCGCGCCGCCAGGCTTCTTGCCGCGGCCGCCACGCTCTCATCGCGGGTGACGTCGAGCTCGAGCCATTCGACATCGAGCCCTTCATTACGCAAAGCCTGCGTCGCCGCTTCGCCGCGCGCGGCGTCGCGGGCGCCGAGCCAGACCTTGAATCCCATCGCCGCCAGCCGGCGGGCGGTCTCGAGGCCGATACCCTTGTTGGCGCCGGTAACCAGCGCATTCTTTTGCGTCGTCATGTTCATGCCTCCGTTGGTGACCTGGATATGACCTGTGCCGGCCGGCTATGCGCGCCGGATACTCGCGTCCTCTTGCCCAATCCTCTCAATCAAGTGCGCGTCTTCGCGTCACAGGTGCGCGCTTGCGCGTCACCAGATGCGCGTTTGCAGATCACGCTGTTGCGAGGTCCTCGTCGATCGGCAATTCTGGAACGATGAACGACATACTCCAGGAATTGATCGCCCTCGCGGGCCGGCATGCGCACGGGCGGCGGACGAAAACAGCCATCCCGCGCGTTACGATCGGCCGTAGCGAGGTTCCGACATCGCCCCTGCCCGAACTCTGTCAACCGACCGCGCTGTTGGTCCTGCAGGGGACCAAAACGGTGCTGGTCGGCGACCGTACGCTTGCCTACAGCGCCGGTAGCTATTTCGTCTATGCGGTGGAGGCGCCCGCCACCAGCCAGCTGATAGAGGCGAGCAGCGCCCGTCCCTACATGGCTCTCGCCTTCGCCATCGATATCGAGCTGATCGCCGGCCTGCTTATCGACCACAGACCGGCGGTCGACGGCGACAGCTTCGTAACCAATCGGGCGGATGACGAGTTGCTCGATGCCTGGCGCCGTATGCTGCGGCTGCTCGACCGTCCGGCCGAAATTCCGGTGCTCGCGCCCATGCTCGAACGCGAGATCGCATTCCGCCTGCTGCAAGGTCCGCAAGGCGCGAAGCTGCGCCAGCTCGCGCGCGCTGACGGCCGCCTGTCGCAGATCCGCCGCGCCACCGCCTGGATACGATCGCACTACAACGAGCCTATCGATGTGACGGAGCTGGCCGCGCTGGCACATATGAGTAACGCTTCGTTTCACCGCCACTTCAAGGCAGCGACCGCCATGAGCCCGATCCAGTACCAGAAGCAGGTCCGGCTGCTGGAGGCGCGCCATCTGCTGATCGCGGAGCCAGGCAGCGCCACGCGTGTCGCGTTTGCCGTCGGCTATGAAAGCGCATCCCAGTTCAGCCGGGAATATGCGCGCCATTTCGGATTGCCGCCGGCGCGTGACGCCGCGCGGCTCCTGGCCAGGGGCGAAGCAGCCACGATGGAAATCGACTAGGGTGGTTCACCGTTTCATGGAAACGGTGAACCACCCTAACTCTTTGTTTCGACGCAATTCCCAAGGGAAAGCGCTAGGCGCCTTTCCCGGGAAAACCGCCTCCTGGAATTTCTCTACCTCGGAACCAAGACATACGCGCGGCGTCAGGTGGTATCCCAGCATCGGGGCATCGCATCTGCCGTATCCTGAAAACCAAAAAGCCGCGCCGGTTGCCCTGCACGGCTTTTGCTTTGTCTGGACGGCCGGCTACTTCGTCTGGAAGCGGGCAACCGACAGGAACTTGACGGCGTTGCCGGTGAAGCGGCTGGGGTCTGGCGCCTGGGCATCGGTCTGGAAGCCGGCGGTATAGACCTCGCTCGGCGGCGTGTGCACGATGTTGTAGGCGTAGCCCGGCGCCGTCGTCGCGCTCGAAACGGTGGCGACGTTATCGCCGCTGGTCAGCGCCCAGCGGGCGGCCTGGGGCGCCGCGGCGACCACCATGGCCCTGGGGCCAGGCTTCTGGTCGCGGGCGGTAGCCCTGGCTTCCTTGCGGGTCGTCTTCACGCCGGCACCGATCGCGGCGGCCGGATCGGAACCGGCCGGACGTGCGGCAACGGCCTGGCGCGGCGATGCGGCATCGACACCCGACGGGTCGTTGAAGGCCGAGCGCGGCTCTTCAGCCAGCGACGCAACCTTGTATTCGTCCGCATTGCCAACCTGCTTGTATTCGACGGTATTGCCGACCTGGGCGTTGGCCTCGTCAAGCACGGCCTTGACCGCGTCCGGCTTGGCCGGTTCGGGCCGCGCGGTCGGCAGCACCGAGAACGCATCCGTCGCGGTCTTGCGCTGTTCGGCCGTATCCGCCAGCGCCATCAGCACATCCTTGCTGGGCGGCGGCGCGAGATCCGCCGGCAGCGTGCGTTCGGGACGCCATGTCGGCAGGGGGATGTTGTTGACGGCAACCTGCGCCGGATCGGCGGCAGCCGCCGCAGCGAGCGCTGCGGGGTCAGCCTTGCCGAACGGCATGTTCGCCGGCGCCTGCGCGGTCGCCACGGCCTGTTCGGTGGTCGCCGTCGCGTCCGCCATGGCGAACGGAACGTTCTCAGGCTGTGCGCCGACATTGGCCTTCGGCCGGGGCGCGAAATCGGGCAGCGGAATCTCCTTGGCCGGCAGTGCGGCGATGATCGTTTCCGGCGTATCCTTTTCCGGCTCCGGCGCCTGCTCGTCGGCAATCTGCGGAATGTTGGCGCGCTGCGCATTCTCGGGCGCCACGACGGCGATGCCCGGCAGGTTGCTGCTCTTGGCGGTTGCGGCCGGCTTGAGGTTCCGAGCCTTGGGCGCAGGGGCGGCCGAAGCGGTCTCGACATCGGCGCTGTCGTCGGCTTCATCGGAGCCGCCGCCGCCAAACAAGGCGGACAGGAACCCACCGGACTTCTTGCCGCCGCCGCCGGCACTCGCAAGCTCAACATTGGGCGTACCAGCGCCCTTGCGGGCCTTGTAGGCGGCCATCGCCTGCTCATAGCCGGGCAGCGGCCGGCCGTCGCTCGGCACATGCAACGTCTTGCCGTTCGGGAACAGGCTGACCAGTTCCTGGCGGCTGATGCCGGGCCAGTGGCGGACATTGCCGACATCCATATGGACGAACGGCGAACCGGAGGTCGGGTAGTAACCGACGCCACCGCCCTGCATCTTCAGGCCGATGTTGCGCAGCTTTTTCAGAGGCACGCCGGGAATGTAGAAATCCATCGCCTTGCCGAGCATATGCTGGCTCTTTTCGGCGACACCCCGGCTGCGGCTGCGCAGCATCGAATTGGTCGCCGGCGAACGGTAGCCGCACACGACCTGGATATAGTCGGAGGAGCCGCTTTCGCGATAGGCCTCCCAGACCAGATCCAGCAGGCGCGGATCCATCTTGGTCGGCTCGTTGCGGCGCCAGTCGCGCAGGATGATGTTGATCTTGCGCAGGCCCTCGGGAATGTAGCGGCCGTTGCGCTTGTAGACGATCTCGGCCTTTTCGTGCGTGTGCAGGTGATAAAGCTTCAGCGAACGCGTTTCAGCGCTGGCGCCAGTGGCCGCCGCGGCAACAAAACCAAAAGCGACAATCACCGCTGCCAGCCATCTTGGCCAGACGCTCAAATGATCATGACGCCCGTTTTTGAGTCGTTCGATTCTGTTCAAATCAAAAGGCCTTGCAGGCTGCCGTTTGTCCCCGGATTTGCCCAAACGGATGTGTCGTTTTCACATCCGAATATCGATCCTAATGGTTAATCATCGCTTATTGAAGCCGAAATGCGGTAACACCATGGCGATATCCCGTCAAAAATTGTTCACAAGGTTTCTTGGTAAACCGCTGGTTTAGATCAGGATTCCGGCTTTGGCCGAACACGATCTGTTACCAATAGCCTTAATGCGTGAACAGAGCTGTCCACAGGCCGGCCATATTCCGGCGGAAACCCCGATAGAGGGCCGATCCTGCCATTGCAAGCTGGTCCCGGCCTTGCGTCGGATGCATACGGCGAAAAAGGGACCTCGGTTTTGCCGAGCGACATGCAGGGAACAACGAGCTAAAACGCGTCGCGTCAATCCGTTCCGACGCGACGCGCTTCAGGAAGCAAGCCGATCGACACGGCCCGTCTCCGGGTCGATGCCGTATTCCTTGAGCTTGCGGTAGAGCGTCGAGCGGCCGATGCCGAGGCGGCGCGCGACTTCGCTCATCTGGCCGTTGTAGTGGTCGATGGCGAGCTTGATCATCTCGAGTTCGACATCGGCCAGCGCGCGCACATTGCCGCGTTCGTCGAGCGCCCGCAGCGTGCCGAATCTGGGCTGAAGCACGGCCGGCCGATCTGGCTCGCCGGCTGGAGCGGCATCGCCGGCCGCCCCCCCCTCATCGCGAAGCTCCGGAGGCGATGAGAGGCGAGGTGCCGCCTCGTCCGTTTCGAGATTGACGGTGCCTTCCACCTGCGCGCGGATCTGCGGAAAATCGTCGACATCGAGCACGTCGCCTTCACACAGCACCGAGGCGCGGAAGACGGCGTTTTCGAGCTGCCTTATGTTGCCGGGCCAGTCATAGGCCTCCAGTACGGCAAGCGCTGCAGGCGAAATGCCTTGCAGGCGATGGCGCGGGTCGGCGGGCGCCACCTTCTCCATGAAATGCGCGACCAGATGCGGAATGTCGTCGCGGCGATCGCGCAGCGGCGGCACGAAGATCGGGTAGACGTTGAGCCGGTAGAACAGGTCCTCGCGGAACTTGCCGTCCTTGACCTGCTGCAGGAGGTTGCGATGCGTCGCCGAAATCAGCCTGATATCGACCTTGACGGTCGAACGGCCACCGACCGGATCGACCTCGCCCTCCTGTACAGCGCGCAACAGCTTGACCTGCACGTCGAGCGGCAGGTCGCCGATCTCGTCGAGGAACAGCGTGCCCGAATGCGCTTCGACGAATTTGCCGGTGTGCTTGTCGGTGGCGCCGGTGAACGAGCCCTTCTCGTGGCCGAACAGGATCGATTCGACAAGATTGTCGGGAATGGCGCCGCAATTGACGGTGACGAAGGGTTTCGAGCGGCGGTCGCCGCTGCCCTGGATGGCGCGCGCCACCAGTTCCTTGCCGACGCCGGATTCGCCTTCGATCAGGATCGGGATGTTGGATCCGGCCGCTTTCTGGCCGAGGCGGATCACCCTGTCCATGGCCGGACTGTGGGTGATCATGTCCCTGAACGTCAGCAAACCGCCGCGCTTGCGCGACGTGCGCTTGACCTCGCCCTCGACCGCCTCGACCTTGAGCGCATTGGCGATCGAGGCCTGCAGCCTGTCTGGTGACGCCGGCTTGACGACGAAATCGAAAGCGCCGTGGCGCATCGCCGACACCACGGTTTCGATGCCGCCCTGGGCGGTCTGCACGATGACCGGGACGGTGATGTCGCGTTCGCGCATGGCTTTCAGCACGCCGATGCCGTCGAGACCGGGCATGACCAGGTCGAGGATGACCGCGCAGATGTCGCGGGCGCCAGGCCCGTCGAGCACGTCGAGGCCGGCCTCACCGCCGTCGACGACGATTGCCGTGTGGCCGAACCGCGTCACCGCCGCCTCGAGCAGCCGGCGCTGCACGGGATCGTCATCGACTATGAGAATGGAACCTGTCATGACTGTCTTGAACTGCCTGCGCCCGAAATCCCCATGGATCATCTTGGCACAGGGTTCTAAATAAGGTTTCAAAAAACCCGGTGAACGAATTCCTTAGGATTTGACCGGCTTCCCTGTTCCCCCTGATTCTGCTGCTTGATTCTGACCCCATAATTCACAGAAGGTATTGTCGATGCGCATGATGTTTGGTCGGCGGCTTGCGGCACCGGCGTCCGGTCAGGGCGCGGCCGAGCTTGGCGATCTGCCGGAATGGAACCTTGCCGACCTCTATGCCGGCATGGAAGCGCCGGAACTGAAGCGTGACATCGCAAAAGCCGCCGCCGACGCGATCGCTTTCGAGACGCGCTGGAAGGGCACGCTCGCCGCCGAGGCCGGTCGCGGCGGTGCCGGCAGACTGGGCGAGGCGCTGGTCGCCTACGAGGCGCTGGAGGAACTGATCGGCCGCATCGTCTCCTATGCCGGGCTGGTCTATGCCGGCAACACCGCCGATCCGCAGCGCGCCAAGCTCTATGGCGATGTCCAGGAGAAGATGACCGACGCCAGCGCGCATCTCCTGTTCTTCGCGCTCGAACTGAACCTGATTGACGACGCCGCGATCGAAAGCGCCCTCACCAGCGATCCCGCTTTCGGCCACTACCGGCCCTGGGTGCTCGACCTCAGAATGGACAAGCCCTACCAGCTCGAGGACCGCGTCGAGCAGCTTTTCCACGAGAAATCGATCACCGGACGCGGCGCCTGGAACCGCCTGTTCGACGAGACGATGACCGACCTTCGCTTCGACGTCGACGGCGAGGAGCTGACGCTGGAGCCGGCCCTCAATCGCCTGCAGGATGCCGATGGCGAGGAGCGCCGCCGTGCCTCCGAGGCGCTGGCCGCGACGTTCCGCAAGAATTTGCGCACCTTCACCCTGATCACCAACACGCTGGCCAAGGACAAGGAAATTTCAGACCGCTGGCGCGGCTTCGAGGACATCGCCGATTCCCGCCATCTCGCCAACCGTGTCGAGCGCGGCGTCGTCGACGCGCTCGCCACCGCGGTGCGCGAGGCCTATCCGCGCCTGTCGCATCGTTACTACGCGATGAAGGCGCGCTGGCTCGGCATGGAGGTAATGAACCACTGGGACCGCAACGCGCCGCTGCCGGAAACGCCGCAAGCGGTGATCGGCTGGAACGAAGCCAGGAACACCGTCCTGTCCGCCTATCAACGCTTTTCGCCCGAGATGGCCGAGATCGCACGCACCTTCTTCGACCGCAACTGGATCGACGCGCCGGTGCGCCCGGGCAAATCGCCAGGCGCCTTTGCCCATCCGACCGTGCCGTCGGCCCACCCCTACGTGCTGCTCAACTACATGGGCAAGCCGCGCGACGTGATGACGCTGGCGCATGAACTCGGCCACGGCGTGCACCAGGTGCTGGCCGCCGACCAGGGCGCGCTGATGGCCTCGACGCCGCTGACCCTGGCCGAGACGGCGTCGGTCTTCGGCGAGATGCTGACCTTCCGCTCGCTGCTCGAGCAGACCACCGACCGGCGCGAGCGCAAGGCCATGCTCGCCCAGAAGGTCGAGGACATGATCAACACGGTGGTGCGCCAGATCGCCTTCTACGAATTCGAGCGCAAGGTGCATGCCGAGCGCCGCAACGGCGAACTGACATCCGACAGGCTCGGCCAGTTCTGGCTGGAAGTGCAGGCCGAAAGCCTCGGCCCGGCGATCAAGCTGCGCGAAGGCTATGAGGTATTCTGGACCTACATCCCGCACTTCATCCATTCGCCGTTCTACGTCTATGCCTATGCGTTCGGCGACTGCCTGGTGAACTCGCTCTACGCCGTCTACCAGAACGCCGAGCGCGGTTTTCAGGACAAGTATTTCGAGATGCTGCGCGCCGGCGGCACCAAGCATCATTCGCAGCTTCTGGCGCCCTTTGGCCTCGATGCCACCGACCCCGCCTTCTGGCAGATCGGGCTCGGTGTCATCAGCGGCCTGATCGATGAACTGGAAACGCTCGACGGCTGAGACGCCTCTCGCCTGCAAGAACAGTTTAGCCGGAATGCATGTTGGGACGGCACTGTTCTTTCGCTAAATATTTGTTCTTGAAGAACTCTCGGCGGAAGTTTTTCTCATAGCTTTCCACAAGCTCTATGATAGCCTTCGCCGCAAGCTCAGCCGGAGCCCATGCGGATCGGCGAGGGAAAATCTCAGCCGGCCGTGACGCTCAGGCGAACGCGACGACGGCCGTTGGCCATGGGCTGGAAAAGCCGATCGCCGACAGCTCGAACCGAAGCCGGCTGTTCTGCGAACCCGCGGAACCATCACCGAGTAGTCCATCGCCGAAGGTCATGACCCACGGCAGACGGATCTGACTGGAGAGAGACAATGGGCACTTTTTTCTACGTGGTCCTGGCGTTCCTTGTAGGCGTTTTGGTTGGCTGGTTCATCTGGGGTCGCCTACGCGGTGAGCTCGACAGTTTGCGCGGCGATCTCGACCGCACCCGCAGCGAGCGCGACAGGCTGCGGGCCGACGGCGACCGCCTGACCGGCGAACTCAATGCATGCGGCAAGACGCGCGCCGATCTCGAGCGCCAGTTGCGCGACGCGCAGGCTTCCACGGGTGGAGCAAAGGCCGCCAGTCAGCCACCGGCCGCCCTGATGTCGACGCCGGCCGCCGCATCCGCTCCTGCGGCGGCCAAGGCTGCGCCTGCCAAACCGGCCGCGAAGGCCGCGCCGGCGAAAGCCACCGCTGCCAAGCCAGCCGCGGCTAAGGCAGCGGCTCCAGCCAAACCCGCCGCGAGCAAACCTGCAGCCTCCGCTGCGTCGACAGCCAAGAGTGCGGCCGCGCCCAAGCCGGCAGCCGCCAAGAAGGCCGCACCGCCGGCAGCCAAGCCGGCGGTGGGCAAATCAGACAATCTGCGCCGGCTGATCGGTATCGGCCCGGTCAACGAGAAGCTGCTCAAGGCGCAGGGCGTCACCACTTTCGCCCAGATCGCCGCCTGGACCGCCGCCGACATCAAGCGGATCGAGGACGTGATGAACTTCGACGGCCGCATCGCCCGCGAACGCTGGATCGAGCAAGCCAAGCTGCTCGCCGCCGGCGACGAGAAGGAATTCGCCAAGCAATTTCCGACAGCCGGAACCGCCAGCAACACCTGAACCGCCGAGATTGTTAAGCCCGCGGGGCCATGGGCCCCGCCGATTTCTTTTTGGCAGGCAAGGCCGCCATGAGGTCGGCTTTGAGGGGCAAGGTGCCGTTCCCTCGATTGCACGCAAGCGGTCCCCCATATAGAGCGATCGACGGCTTCATCGATCCTGGTCCCCATGTCCCTGCCCGCCGCCATTTTCCGCAACGACGAAAGCGCGCGTCAGCTCGTATTCGACCGGCCGGCCGACATCATCGTGGCGCATGAGGCCCGGGATTTCGGGCCGGCGCTGGAAGCGGCGCAGGCCGCGCACGACGCCGGCAAATGGCTGGCCGGCTATTTCTCCTACGAGGCCGGCTATCTGCTCGAACCGAAACTCGTTCCCTTGCTGCCGCGGGGACGTCGCGCGCCGCTGATCTGCCTCGGTGTCTTCGATGCTTCGGTCGAAGAAGCGGTGCCGCCACGCAACGCAGCAACCCCGAACGGCCCGATCTTCGACGCGCGGGCGACGTGGTCTTTCGAGGACTATGAAAAGCGCTTCTCGCGTCTGCACCAGCACATCAGGCAAGGCGACTGCTACCAGGGCAATCTGACCTTTCCGGTGCAGGCGCAATGGTCCGGCGACCCGCTTGCCGCCTTCGACGCGCTGACCGAACGCCAGCCGGTAAAGTATGGCGCGCTGGTGGCGCTGGGCGATCCCATCGTGCTGTCGCGCTCGCCCGAACTGTTCTTCGAGATCGACGCCGCTGGGAAGATCGAAACGCATCCGATGAAAGGCACGGCCCCGCGCGGCGCGACCAAGGCCGAGGACGAGCGGCAGAAGACCTTCCTGCGCAATGACGAGAAGAACCAGGCCGAGAACCGGATGATCGTCGACCTCCTGCGCAACGACATCTCGCTGATCAGCGAGGTCGGCACGCTGGAGGTGCCGGAACTGTTTCGCATCGAGAGCTACCCAACCGTCCACCAGATGGTGAGCGACGTCAGGGCGAAGCTGCTGCCGGGCCTCACCATCCGCCAGATCCTTGCAGCGCTGTTTCCCTGCGGCTCGATCACCGGCGCGCCGAAGATCCGTGCGATGGAGATCCTGCACGATCTGGAAGGCACGCCGCGCGATGTCTATTGCGGCGCCATCGGCTGGATCGCGCCCGGCGGCACGATGCGCTTTTCCGTGGCGATCCGCACCATCTCGCTCTTTGCCAGTGGCGAGGCCGTCTACAATGTCGGCGGCGGCATCGTCTTCGATTCGACGGCTGAGGAGGAGTATCAGGAGTGTCTGCTCAAAGCCCGCTTCGCGACGGGGACACCGCCGATTTCGAGCTGATCGAAACCATGCGCTGGCAGCCCGGGACGGGCTTCCTGCGCTTCGATCGCCACCTTGCACGCCTCTATGGCTCGGCGGCGGAGCTCGGCTTCGCCTGCGATCCGCAACGCATAGCCGAGGTGTTGAGCGATGCCCTTGATGGCGCCCGAACCGCCATGCGCACGCGGCTCGCTTTGGCGCGCAACGGCGACGCGACGGCCTCGGCAGAGGCCTACGAACCGCTCGCCGCCGACAAGGTGTGGATATTGCAGCTGGCGCGGACGCGGCTCGATTCGCAAAACACGCTGCTGCGCCACAAGACCAGCCGGCGCCAGCTCTACACCCATGCCCGTTCCGAATATCTCGTCACCCAGGCCGACGAAGTAATCCTGGCCAATGAGCGCGGCGAAATGTGCGAAGGCACCATCACCAATGTCTTCGCCGATTTCGGCGACGGCGTGCTGGCAACGCCCCGGCTCGATTGCGGCCTGCTGCCTGGCGTATTGCGCGCCGAGCTTCTGGATGAAGGCCGGGCCCAAGAAGCGATCTACAGCTACGACGATCTGAAGTCGGCCAAGGCACTCTTTGTCGGCAATTCGCTGCGCGGCTTGATTCCCGCAAAGCTTGTGTGAACCAGGAGAGCGCCATGTTCGTCGTTACGCTGAACTACAAGGTTCCTCTGACCGAGATCGACCGCTTGCAGGCGGCGCATATCGAATGGCTGAAGGGCTGCTATGCGGAAGGCATCTTCGTCGCCTCCGGGCCGAAGAAACCGCGAACCGGTGGCATCATAATCGCGCAATGCACGCGCGAGATCCTCGATGCCAGGCTGGCTGCCGACCCCTTTGCCAAGGCGGGTGCCGCGGACTACGAGGTCACAGAATTCCTGGCCAGGATGACCGCCGCCGGTCTCGACGCTCTCAAGGAAGCATGAGTTTGGTCGAGGCCCTGCCCACCCACACCCCTTATGACGGCTCCTCGAAGCTGTTCAACATCGGGCTGAAACCGCTTGAGCCGGCAAACTGGATCGAGGTCGACGGCCATCTTCTGCCTTATCTCGCCGAGAAGCGCCGGCTTTATGCCGAAATCCCCGACCGGGTTTTCGTCGAAGAGGACGGCACTCGGGACGCCCAGCGGGAAGTGCTCGACTTGCTCGGCGCCTATCTGCCGGAGCGATTTCCGCACACCCATCGCCGCACCGATGCGGGCATCGAGTTGGTGGGCGCCGCGAACCACCCTGCTTTGCCTTCGGCTCTTGCCGACGCGCCACTCGTCGCGGCCTCGCTGCTGGTCCAGGAAGACCTGATCCTGATGCGCCGCGACGACAGCGGCTGGCGGCTCGCCGCTGGGTCACTATGCTTCCCCTCATCCTGGTCGCTCACCGAAAAATTCGGCAAGCCGCTGCAGCAGATCCATGAGCCAGTGCCGGGCTTCGGTCCGGGAACGCGTCCCGCCGCATTGATCAACCGCATGTTCGACGGCCTGCAGGGCCAGGCGGTCGAACGCTTCAACTGGTCGATCCAGGCCGACAATGCGCTCTATCATCCGCTGTCCAATGTCGAGCGCATCGACCGCGCCACCAACCGGCCGTCGCGCTTCCCCGATGGTGACGTCAGGACGCACGCCTTCATCCGCGTCGAGCGGCAGACGCTCCGCAAGCTGCCGTCCTCACGCGACATCCTGTTCACCATCCGCATCCATCTCGACCCACTCGCCGTGCTTGAGCGGCACCCGGACCGGGCGACGCTCGCACTGTCCTTTGCCGCTCAGCTCGAAGCGCTCGATCTAGACCAACTCGACTACAAGGGCCTGACATCGGACCGCGACCGGCTGATCGAACATTTGAAGACGATGACACGGTGAGCCGCGCTACAGGCTGTCGGCCAGGAACTCGACGAATGTTCTTGCCCTGGCGCTCGCCTTGCGTCCGGCCGGAAACAGCGCCCACAATTCAACCGGCGGCAGCGTCCATTCGGTCAGGATCGGCCGTACCGCACCGCTGCGCAGTTCCGCGTCGAACATCCATTCGGAGCCGACGGTGTAGCCGATGCCGGCAAGTACTGCCTCACGTATCCCTTCGGCGGAAGTCACGCGTAGCCGCCCTTGGCCGGCAAACGAAACCTCTTCGGCGCCTCGCCGGAATGTCCAGCGATTGGAAGTGCCGGCCCGGACGAAAAGGATCGCTTCGTGCCGGGACAGCTCATCCGGCGCGATGGGTTCGCCCTCACGTGCCAGGTAGGATGGTGCCACCACCACGAGACGACGACAGGTGGCGATCTTGCGCCCGATATGGGCGGGGGCGAAGTTTTCACCCAGACGCAGCATGACATCCACCCCTTCCTCGACGAGATCGACGTTCCTGTCGTCCATCGCCACCTCGACGTCGAGCCTCGGGTGAACTTCCAGGAAAGCTTTCAGCCTCGGCACGACATGCAGCCGGCCGAAGGTTACCGATGTACCGATGCGCAGCAACCCGGTAAGCGCCGCCGCAGCGCCACGCGCCGCGTTCTCTGCTTCGTCGGCCTCCTCGACCGCGCGCTTGGCGCCTTCATAGAAGCTGAGGCCGGCATCGGTCGGCGAGAGACCTCGGGTGGTGCGCGACAGCAGGCGAACGCCGAGCCGTTCCTCGAGCTGCGCGATGGCCTTCGAGACGGCCGGCTGCCCGACGCGCAAATGCCGCGCGGCCGCCGAGAACGAGCCGGTTTCGATGACCCTTATAAAGGTGTTCATCGCCATGAGCCTGTCCATCTATTCCACCTTGGAATTAGTTATATGGGGATGTTCACCCTACCTGACCCGTTTGGGAATAGCCAATTGGCGAATTGTCAAATCCATCCAGCCATTCGGAGAACCAAAATGGGCAAGCTCAACAACAAGGTCGCCATCGTCACCGGTGCCGCGCGAGGGATTGGTGCGGGCATCGCCAAACGGCTGGCGGCGGAAGGCGCCGCCGTCGTCGTCAACTACGCCTCCAGCCGTGAGGCTGCGGAACGCACGGTGAACGAGATCGTCGCCGCCGGTGGCAAGGCGACCGCGGTTCAGGGTGACGTGGCCGAGGCAGCCGAAGTCGAGAAGATGTTCGAGGCCGCCGAGATCGCATTCGGCAAGCCAAGCATTCTGATCAACAACGCCGCGACCGCCAGCTTCGGCACTTTCGAGGAAGCCAGTGAGGCGGATTACCGGCGGCTCTTCGACACCAACGTGCTGGGCACGATCCTGACCACAAAGGCGGCCATGCGCCACTTCCCCGAGACCGGCGGCAGCATCGTCAATATCGGCACGATCTCGAGCTGGAACCCGGTGCCGAACACCAGCCTCTATTCCGCCAGCAAAGCGGCGATCGATACGCTGACGCTTAGCCTGTCGAGGGAACTTGGAGCCCGCAACATCCGCGTCAACATCGTGGCGCCTGGCTATACCCATACCGAAATGACCGAAGGCATGGTTGGCACCGATTTCGGCAGTATGCTGATCGCTGGCGTCCCCCTTGGCCAGCGCTTCGGCAAGCCAGACGACATCGCTCCGACCGTGGCCTTCCTCGCCTCGGATGAGGCGGCGTGGCTGACCGGCGAACGCATCAACGCGTCCGGTGGCGCTCGCTGATACGACGCCGGCTCAACATCCGCCATCGGGCAGGCCATGGCCTCCCGGTGGCACCGCCAAGCACCTCCACAGCGGCGTTCCCGGGCGTTTCGCTGCTTTTCCCTTTATTGTGACAATGATCTATGGTTTGTCGCGCCGCGGCCAAGCGGCTGTTCCGGAGTGTTTTTTGAGGAGTGCTCGATAAAATGGCGAATGAAAACTGGCCCGTTTACGGTGAGATCACCGGCCCTGTGGTGATGATCGGCTTCGGCTCGATCGGACGGGGGACGCTGCCGCTCATCGAACGCCATTTCAAATTCGACAAGTCGCGCATGACGGTCCTCGACCCACGCGATACCGATCGCAAGCTGCTCGACGAGCGCGGCATCGCCTTCGTCCAGCAAGCGGTGACCGAGAAGAACTACAAGAAGCTTCTGACGCCGCTTTTGACCAATGGCGGCGGCCAGGGCTTTTGCGTCAACCTGTCGGTCGATACTGGCTCGGTCGACCTGATGCGGCTCTGCCGCAAGCTCGGCGTGCTTTACATCGACACCGTCGTCGAGCCGTGGCTCGGCTTCTATTTCGACGCCAAGGCCGACAATGCCAGCCGCACCAACTATGCGCTGCGCGAGGCGATGATCGAGGAAAAACTCGACAAGCCCGGCGGCGCCACCGCCGTGTCCACCTGCGGTGCCAATCCCGGCATGGTCTCGTGGTTCGTCAAGCAGGCGCTGGTCAACCTCGCCACCGATCTTGGCCTCGAATTCTCGGAGCCGGCGCAGGAAGACCGCGAGGGCTGGGCCAAGCTGATGAAAAAGGCCGGCGTCAAGGGCATCCACATCGCCGAGCGCGACACCCAGCGCACCAAGAAGCCCAAGCCGATGGATGTGTTCTGGAACACCTGGTCGGTCGAGGGCTTCATTTCCGAAGGCCTGCAGCCGGCCGAACTCGGCTGGGGCACGCATGAGAAGTGGATGCCGAAGAACGGCAAGAAGCACAAGCACGGTTCCAAGGCCGCGATCTATCTGGAGCAGCCTGGCGCCAACACCCGCGTGCGCTCGTGGTGCCCGACGCCGGGCGCGCAATATGGCCTGCTGGTGACGCACAATGAGGCGATCTCGATCGCCGATTTCTTCACCGTTCGCTCCAAGAAGGGCAAGGTCCAGTACCGGCCGACCTGCCACTATGCCTATCATCCCTCCAACGACGCGATGCTGTCGCTGGACGAGATGTTCGGCGCCGCCGGCAAGCCTCAGCCAGTGCACCACGTGCTCGACGAGAACGAACTGGTCGACGGTGTCGACGAACTCGGCGTCCTGCTCTACGGCCACGACAAGAATGCCTATTGGTACGGCTCGCAGCTGTCGCTCGCCGAGGCGCGCAAGCTGGCGCCCTATCAGAACGCCACCGGCATGCAGGTCACCTCGGCGGTTCTGGCGGGCATGGTCTGGGCGCTGGAAAATCCGGATGCCGGCATCGTCGAGGCCGACGAGATGGACTACAAGCGCTGCCTGGACGTGCAGTCGCCCTATCTTGGACCGGTCAAAGGCTATTACACCGACTGGACGCCGCTTGACCGGCGCCCGGGACTCTTCCCGGAGGACCTCGACCGCAGCGATCCGTGGCAATTCCGCAACATCCTCGTGCGATAGCGCCGCGCACACCATACGCCATTGCCTTGCAATCGCCCGGAAATCGGGCGATTGAAGAGATGCGGCCTGGGGCAGCGTGCGTCTTGCGGGACGCCCGCCCGTTCCAGCACTTTGGACGTTCGCATCGTGCCTGCCAAAATCGAAACCGATTTTTGGACCGATGCGTTTGGAGAGGATTTCAGATGACTATTGCGCGCAAAGTTCTTTCGATCGGCATGGCGGGTTCCTTTGCCATGATGCTTGCTGCCTGCACCACAAGCGGTCCCGACGCGCCGCCGATGGCGGCCGCGCCGAAAGGCGTCGAGGGATCCTGGATCGATGCCAAGGGCACCGGCCTGTCGACCTTCACCGCTGGCAAGTTCGCGACCGTCGCCACCGACACCGGCCAGAAGCTCGCCGACGGCAGCTACACGATGACCGGCCCCACGTCGGTCGAGATCAACGGGACGTCGCTGATCCGCCAGACGCCGGTCAGCTTCAACTGCCTGCTGATCTCCACCAGCCAGCTGAACTGCACCAGTTCGTCCGGCCAGAACTTCGTGCTGACGCGACGCACCTGAAACCGGCGAACGCTGGACTCATCGAGGACGGCGGCCAATGGCCGCCGTCCTTTTTTGTGCTTGCAGATAGGGGCGGCATTTCCGCTTGCGTCAGCCCGAACGCGATGGGAACATGGTCAAAGCGATGGCTGTTATACCCCAGCCAAGCAAGGGCGCTAAACGCCTCTGATCAGCCTACCGGGAGACGAAGATGAAGAAGCTTGCCGCCATTGCCGCCCTGTCGGTATCGACGCTTGGCCTGTCGGCCGGCGCATCCTTTGCCGACTACACATTGAACATTCTGCATTTCAATGACTGGCACAGCCGGATCGAAGGCAACAACAAATACGAGTCGACCTGTTCGGCCGACGAGGAGACCAAGGGCGAATGCATCGGCGGCGCCGGCCGGTTGATCACGGCGATCGCCCAGGAACGCAAGAAGCTCGAAGGCCAGAACGTGCTGCTGCTCAATGCAGGCGACAGCTTCCAGGGATCGCTGTTCTACACCACCTACAAGGGCACCGTGGAGGAGGAATTCCTCAACCAGATGAAACCCGACGCGGTGACGCTCGGCAACCATGAATTCGACGACGGCGAGACCGCGCTGGTGCCTTTCCTCGACAAGGCGAAATTCCCGATCGTCAGCGCCAATGTCGTGCCCAAGGACAAGTCCGGCGCAGCCGGCAAGATCAAGCCGTCGATCGTCGTGGAGGTCGGCGGCCAAAAGATCGGCATTATCGGTGCCGTCACCAACGACACGCCCGAACTCGCCTCCCCCGGCCCAAACATCGCGATTGCGGACGACGTCAAGTCGATCACCGCGGAAGTCGAGAAGCTCAAGGCACAAGGCGTCAACAAGATCATCGCGGTGACCCATATCGGCTACAACAGGGAACGCGACATCATCGCCAAGATCGCGGGCATCGACGTGGTCGTCGGCGGCCACAGCCATACGCTCCTGTCCAACACCGATCCGAAGGCGGCCGGCCCCTATCCGACGATGGTCGACAACCCGGACGGCTACAAGGTGCCGGTGGTGCAGGCGGCGTCCTATTCGAAATATCTCGGCGAGTTCAAGGTGGTGTTCGACGACAATGGCGTCGTCAAGTCGGCGAGTGGCGACCCGATCTTTCTCGACAAGTCGATCACGCCCGACCCCGCCGTGCTCGCCCGCATCAAGGAACTCGGCGCACCGATCGAGGCGCTGAAGAACAAGGAAGTGGCCGAGACCACCGATGTCATCGACGGCAGCCGCGAGAATTGCCGCGCCAAGGAATGCGCGATGGGCAACCTCGTCTCCGATGCCATACTCGACCGCGTCAAGGGACAGGGCGTCGAGATCGTCATCTCCAATGGCGGCGGCCTGCGCGCCTCGATCGACAAGGGCACCGTCACCATGGGCGAGGTGCTGACCGTGCTGCCGTTCCAGAACACGCTGGCGACCTTCCAGATTTCGGGCAACGACCTGGTCGCCGGGCTGGAAAGCGGCCTCAGCCAGATCGAGGACGGCGCCGGCCGCTTCCCGCAGGTGGCGGGCCTCAAATATTCCTTCGACAAGTCGGTCGCGCCCAATGCCGGCCGCGTCAAATCCGTCGAGGTCATGGAGAACGGCGCCTGGACGCCGATCAAGCCCGACAAGGACTATCTGGTCGCCACCAACAATTATGTCCGCCAGGGCGGCGACGGCTACAAGGTCTTCGCCGAAAAGGCCAAGAACGCCTACGACTACGGCCCCGGTCTCGAACAGGTGGTTGCCGACTATCTCGGCGCCCACCGGCCCTACACGCCCAAGCTCGACGGCCGCATCACCGAGATCGCCGCGACTGTCGCGGCGGCCCCGGCAGCGGAACCGGCCAAACCGGCAAAGCCAGCCGAGGCAGCCAAACCGGCTGAACCGGCAAAGCCCGCGGAAGCGGCACCGGCAATGCCCGAATTGCCCGCCAACTCGGGCAACATCGCCAACACGCCGCCGGCCATATCGACCGAGGCGGCACCTCCGCCACCTGCTCCGCCGGCTCCCGCCACTCCAGCAGCTGCGCCGCCAGCCGAACCGGCGAAACCAGCCGAGGCTGCGCCCGCACTGGCGGCACCGGCGCCGGCGGAACCTGCCAAGCCGGCCGAACCGGCAAAGCCCGCTGAAGCCGCACCCGCCACGGGCAGCCATGTCATCGTTACCGGCGACACCTACTGGGATCTGGCCAAGAAGGCCTATGGTGACGCGACCAAGTGGAAGCTCATCTACGAGGCCAACAAGGGTCAAAGGCCGCATCGGCTTACCCCCGGCGCGACGCTGACCATCCCGGCGAAATAACGCCCCTCGCATCCTTCAACGACAAACCCGCCCGGGAGACCGGGCGGGTTTTGCGTTTTCAGGCTAAGGTGCGGCCAGACGTGGCATTGAAAACCGGCGCGCCATCGCTAGTTTCACGCCGTGCCCGGAGAACCCCTATGACGTCTGCCACCGCTGTCGATCCCAAAGCCGCCAAGCCGGTTGGCCTGGCGGTGGGGCACGCGCCGGCCGGGGCCGGCAAGGTCGGCGTCCTGCTGGTCAATCTCGGCACGCCTGACGGCACCGACTTCAAGCCGATGTGGCGGTATCTCAGGGAATTCCTGTCCGATCCGCGCGTCATCGAGCTCAACAAGGCGATCTGGTATCCGATCCTCTATGGCCTGGTGCTCACCACGCGGCCGAAGAAGTCGGGCGCCAATTATGCCCGGATCTGGAACCAGGAGAAGAACGAGTCGCCGCTGCGCACCTACACGCGCGCGCAGAGCGAAAAACTGGCCGAGGCGTTGCGCGACCTGCCCGATGTCGTCGTCGACTGGGCCATGCGCTACGGCAACCCTTCGACGGCGAGCGTCGCCGAAAGACTGGTCGCGCAAGGCTGCGACCGCATTCTTTCGTTTCCGCTCTACCCGCAATACTCGGCGACGACGACAGCCACCGCCAACGACCAGCTTTTTCGCGCGTTGATGAAGCTGCGCCGCGCACCGGCCATCCGCAGCGTGCCGCCCTACTATGCCGAGCCCGTCTACATCGAGGCGCTCGCCAGTTCGATCGAACGGCATCTGGCAACGCTCGATTTCGAGCCGGAAGTGGTCATCACCTCCTATCACGGCATTCCGAAACCCTATTCCGACAAGGGCGATCCCTACCAGGCGCATTGCCTGGAGACGACGCGGCTGCTGCGCGAAAAACTTGGTTGGGATGAAAAGAAGCTGATCACCACCTTCCAGTCGCGCTTCGGCGCCCAGGAATGGCTGCAGCCTTACACCGACAAGACGGTGGAGAAACTGGGCAAGGACGGGGTGAAATCCATCGCCATCGTCAATCCCGGTTTTTCCGTCGACTGCATCGAGACGCTGGACGAAATCGGCCGGGAAGCAGCCGAGACCTTCCATCATGCCGGGGGCAAGAATTTCGCTCACATCCCTTGCCTCAACGACAGCGCCGAGGGCATGGCGGTGATCGAGGCGATGGTGCGGCGCGAACTGTCCGGCTGGGTCTAGGAGAAATTCCAGGAAACGTGTGAAACGGTTTTCCCGGGAAAAGCGCATAGCGCTTTTCCCTTGGGAATTTCGTCAACCAAAGAGTTAGAGCGGCTCGCCGCTCTAACACCGGAACAACGGCCACTCCGGGGCGTTGAGGCGCACCTTCCGGAGAATTCGATGCCCCGCAAACTCGACCTCAGAACTGGCCGACCCGTTTGGTCCGCCTATCGGGCGCCAGCCGTGCCGACGGACAATCTGATCCGGGACGCCAAGACCGACGTGCTGATCATCGGCATGGGCATCAGCGGCGCCACGGCGGCCGAGGCATTGACGGCGGACGGCTATTCCGTGATCTGCATCGACCGGCGCGGCCCGCTGAAAGGCTCGACCGCGGCAACCACGGCGCTGGTGCAATTCGAAATCGACCAACCGCTTTCAACGCTCTCGAAGATGATCGGCAAGACCAGGGCACAACAAGCCTGGCGACGCTCGCGCCTCGCAGTGTCCAACCTGGCCGGCCGTATCGAGGATCTCGCAATCGACTGTCGCCTGCGCCGCACCCCGTCGCTTTATCTGGCTGGCACGCTGCTCGGCCCTGCAGAACTACACGATGAAGCCGAAGCGCGCCGGCAAGCGGGCATCGCCGCCACCTATCTGACGCCGCGGCCGCTGGCCGAGACATTCGGCATCGACCGCGGCGGCGCCATCCTCAGCCACGGCAACATCGCGCTCGACCCGCGCAAGCTGACGGCCGGGCTGCTGCTCAAGGCGCTGGAGCGCAAGGCACGTCTTTACGCTCCCGCCGAAGCGACGGCGATCGAGGACAGTGCCGACGAGGTGGTCGTGGCCACGAAGGATGGCCCGACCATCACCGCACGGCATGTGGTTCTGGCCACTGGCTACGAACTGCTCGACATCGTGCCAGCGGCCGCCCACCGGATCATCTCGACTTGGGCGATCGCGACGCCCCCGCAGCCACGAAAACTCTGGCCGGGTCCGGCGTTCATCTGGGAAGCGTCGGACCCCTACCTGTACATGCGCGCGACGGCCGACGGCAGGGTCATCTGCGGCGGCGAGGACGAGGATTTTGCCGACGAGACGCGGCGCGACGAACTGACCCCCGACAAGGCTGCGCGCATCTCTGAAAAACTCGGCCTGATATTTCCGCATCTCGACGTCGGACCTGAATTCGCCTGGGCCGGTTCCTTCGGCACAACCGGCACCGGCCTGCCCTATATCGGCGCCATCCCGAGGCACCCGCGCATCCATGCGGTCATGGGTTACGGCGGCAATGGCATCACCTTCTCGAGCATCGCCTCCGAAATTATTTCGGCCTCGATCAATGGGAGTGTCGACACGGATGCAGATCTCTTCGCATTCAACCCTTGATTGCAAACAGACAAACATTCCATCATCACCTGATTGTAACGCTCCTGAAACACACTTAAGTCTTTGGTGAAGTCGGCTGCGGGGGAGTGGCTCTCGCGGCCTGCTTCTGAGGGAGAGCCAAATGGATTTCAGTGGTTTCGACATTGCGATTGGTGCACTTGCCCTTCTGGTACTGGTGCTTCTCATCAAGGGCATCAGGACCATTCCGCAAGGCTACAATTATACGGTGGAGCGCTTTGGCCGTTACACCAAGACATTGAGCCCGGGCCTCAATTTCATTTTCCCGTTCGTCGACCGGATCGGCGCCAAGATGAACATGATGGAGCAGGTGCTCGACGTTCCGAGCCAGGAAATCATCACCCGCGACAACGCCATCGTCGGTGTCGACGGCATCGCCTTCTTCCAGATCCTCAACGCGGCGCAGGCCGCCTACCAGGTTTCCGGCCTGCAGAACGCCATCCTCAACCTGACGATGACCAACATCCGTACCGTCATGGGCTCGATGGACCTCGACGAGCTCTTGTCCAACCGCGACGCCATCAATGAACGCCTGCTGCGCGTCGTTGACGAAGCGGCGCATCCATGGGGCATCAAGATCACCCGCGTCGAGATCAAGGACATCAATCCGCCGGCCAACCTGATCGAATCGATGGGCCGTCAGATGACTGCCGAGCGCAACAAGCGCGCGCAGATCCTGGCCGCCGAAGGCCTCAAGCAGTCGCAGATCCTCGAAGCCGAAGGCCGCAAGGAAGCCGCCTTCCGCGACGCCGAGGCGCGCGAACGCTCGGCCGAGGCCGAAGCCCGCGCCACGCAGGTGGTGTCGGAAGCGATTTCCAAAGGCGACGTGCAGGCACTGAACTACTTCGTCGCGCAGAAATACACCGAGGCCCTGACCAGGATCGGTTCGGCCACCAACAGCAAGGTCGTGCTGATGCCGTTGGAAGCCTCCTCGCTGATCGGTACACTTGGCGGCATCGGCGAAATCGCCAAGGAAGTCTTCCGCAGCGAGGGCACGACCGGTGCGCAGCGCCAGCCCGCCCGCCCGCCCGTCGTGCGGCCGAACGAAAACTAAAGTCCATAGGAGGTCACTCTTATGATCGATCGCATCATCTCCGAACTCGGACCGTGGAACTGGATGGTTCTGGGCTTCGTGCTGCTGGTCTTGGAAATCATCGCGCCCGGCATTTTCATGCTCTGGATCGGCATCGCCGCTCTGATTATCGGCGCGATATCGCTGCTGATCTGGGATGCGGCGATCTGGACCTGGCAGGTCCAGGTCCTCGCCTTCCTGGCGCTGTCGCTGGTCTCGGCCTATGTCGGCAAGAGGCTGGTCGGCGGCCGCCATGACCCGACCGACCAGCCACTGCTCAACCGGCGCGGCGCCCAGATGGTCGGCCGCATGGCGACGCTTGCCGAGCCGATCAAGGACGGCCGCGGCCGCATCAAGCTCGGCGACACGCTGTGGCGCGTCTCCGGCCCGGACCTGCCCGCCGGCACGCAGGTGCGCGTGACGAGTGCCGCGGATACGGACCTGGAACTGACGGTGGAGCGGGTCTAAGTTTCAAACGGCGCCAGCGCGCAAGGTGTCGAGATTCAGGTCAGGCCGAGTCGGAGTCGAAGACGGGCGCGAAGCGACCAAACAAGGCGGGTTCCGAGAACCGGAGCGGAGCGTACTTAAAGTACGTGAGCACCGGAAGCGCAGGAACCCTGCGTTTGCAGACCGGCCTGACCTGAATCTCGATACACCTTAGGCAGCGCCGATGCGCAGCAGGTCGTGGAAATGCACCACGCCGAGCGGCATGTTGTTCCTGGTCACCACCAGCGCGCCGATATTGTGCTCGTTGAGCAGCGCGATCGCAGTACCGGCTAGCGTCTGCGGGTCGACCGTCTTGGGCGTACGGGTCATCACCTCGTCGACGATGACGTCGGCCAGATTGCGGTGTAAATTGCGCGCGACGTCGCCGTCGGTGATGATCCCGGCCAGCTCGCCATTGGCGTCGACAATCAGCACGCAGCCGACCTTCTTCTGCGACAGCGTCATCACCGCTTCCGGCATCTTGGTGCCGAGCGCGGCCAGCGGCATCTGGTCGCCGACCCGCATGATCTCGGAGACCATGGTCAGGTTGGCGCCGAGCTGGCCGCCGGGATGGAAGGTGCGGAAATGGTCCGGCGTGAAGCCGCGCGCCTCGAGCAGCGCGATCGCCAGCGCGTCGCCGATGACCAGTTGCAGCAGCGTCGACGTCGTCGGCGCGAGACCATGCGGACAGGCCTCCGGGGTGCGCGGCAAGAGCAGCACAACGTCGGCGGCGCGCGCCAGCGCCGATGTCTCGCCTGACGTGACGGCGATGAGCGGAATGGAAAAACGCCTGGAATAGGCGACGATGCCGAGCAGCTCCTTGCTCTCGCCCGACCATGAGATGGCGATGATGGCGTCGTCCCTGGCGATCATGCCGAGATCGCCATGGTTGGCCTCGACGGGATGGACGAAGAAGGCCGGCGTGCCGGTCGAAGCCAGCGTCGCCGCGATCTTCGAGCCGATATGGCCGCTTTTGCCGACGCCGGTGACGATCAGCCGGCCTTCGATCTTCGAGATCACGTCGACCGCCTGCGCGAAAGGCGCGGCCAATCCGTTCTCGAGCGCCTCGGCAAGGGCGGCGATCCCGGCCTGCTCGGTCGCCACCGTTCTCAGCGCCGAATCGATCGACGCTTGCCTGTCCAGCGGCTTCTTATCGAGGGATCTCGCATGCATGGATGATGCGATTAGCGCTTTGCCGCCCGCCTGTCCAACAGAAATGGCGCTGGCGCCCAGGCGGCGGAGCCTCGGATAGGTCACAGGCTCCCGCAAACAGCGGCACTTTAACCGGACGAACGATCGCCGCCTCAACCCTCCGTTAACCATCCCCATTTACGGTTCGGTAAGTATGGCGCGCACAGCGCCGCGCAAGCAGTGGTGGCGATGTCCGGGGCCCAGCCAGAAAAATCAAGAGGACGACAGGGCAAGGCGGTCTGCGCTTTGCTGCTGGCGACCAGTGTGCTCGCTTTGCTGCGCCCGGCACCTCTCCACGCCCAGGAAACGGAGCTGCGCGGCGAGGTTTCCGAATCGGCGATTCGGTCCGACCAGCAGCGCAAGGCAAGGCAGCTCGCCCTTGCCACCCAAGGCCGGCAACAGCCGGCCAACACAGCGCAGGACGATACGCCGCCGCGCACCTATTTGCCGGCCAGCGCCGGCGCCGTCCCCGACGACCCGGGCACGGATGCCGCCACCGGCAGCATTTTCGATCCGCCGCAGGGGACAGACGACACGTCCACCGACAATCCGACGCCGCCCAAGCCTCGCCGCCGTTCGCCGAGCGCTGGCCAGAACACGGCCGGTCAGGACAAGACCAAGGCGGACGCCAAGACGACCGGCAAGTCGAAGAGAAAGAAGAAGGCCACCACCGCGACCACGGACACCACTCAAGCCGCGACCGACGATACCGGCAGCACCACGACGGATCAGGAAGCAGCGAACCGTCGCGCCCTCACCATCGACAGCGCCGACAGGCAGAAGCTCGACCCCGGCGCCGAACGCACCGCCGCCATCGAAGGCCAGAACAAGAAAGCCGAGGAAGATCCGTTCCAGCCCACCGGCGTCAAATGGGGCTCCTTCGTCATCCGCCCGTCGATCGAACAGGGCATGACCGCCACCACGAACGGCGATTCGAGCAGCGCCGGCACGTCGGCACTGCTGTCCGAAACGGCATTGCGCTTTACCGCCGTTTCCGACTGGCGCGAAAACTCCGCCACCATCGACGGCTATGGCCTGTTCCGCGAGACCGTGTCGGGCTACCGGGTTCACAATGCGCAAGGCCGCATCGAAGGCCAGCTCAATGTCGACCTCGACAACGAGTTGCGCGCCATCGCCAAGCTCGGCTATGAGGCCGTGCCGGAAACGGCGTCCTCGCCCAACGCCATTGCCGGCGTCAGCAGCCAGCCGTTGCGGCAGACGATCGACGGCAGCCTTGGCGTCGAAAAGGCCGTCGGCAAGATGCGGTACACGCTGACCGGTGCGGTCTCGCACGACTTCTATGGCGACGCCGAGCTTTCGGACGGCACCACGCTGTCGCAGAAGGATCGGGACAACACGCTCTACACGGCGACTTTACGCACCGGCTACGAAATCTCTCCGGCCCTCACCCCGTTCACCGAAATCGAGGTCGGCCGCCGGGCCTACGATCAGCGCATCGACAATGAAGGCTTCGAGCGTTCCTCCTCGCGCCTCGGCGCCCGCGCCGGCCTGCAGCTCGACATGGGTGAGAAGCTGTCAGGCGAATTCTCCGCCGGCTGGCTGCGGGAGGCGATCGACGACAAGAGCCTGGGGGCGATTTCGGGCGCCACCGTCAACGCCGACCTCAAATGGTCGCCGGAGCGCGGCACCACGATCGGCCTGACCGGCAAGACCACGGTCGAGACCACCACCTCGGCGGGCGAAAGCGGCGATATCCTCTATTCCGGCCGCCTGACCGGTGAACGGCAGATCCGTGCCAACCTTGTCGCGAATGCGGCCCTGGGCCTCGACTGGCGCGACTATGTCGGCATCGATGGCCATGACAGGATCCTGAGCGCCGAGACCGGGCTGACCTGGTGGCTGAACCGCTATGCCGGCCTGACCACCCGGGTGAGAACCGAAAAGCTGACCAGCAACCTGCCCGGCCGCGACTACACCGCCAACAGCATCTATCTCGGCCTGAAAGTGCAGCGCTGAGGACGTCTGATCTTCGTCATCCTGGGGCGTAGCAAGGAGCGAAGCGACGCGGCGCAGACCCCAGGCCATGCCGCGACTTATGAGCGCCTCCGCGGTGGTGGGCCTGGAGACATCGTTCAGGACCGCGAACGGAGCAGCTCCAGGGGGTCTCCGCGACGAAGCTTCCTGCTCCGCCCGTGGACGAAGGTGTGGCCTAATACGCAGCCCCACGTCGCTCTGATGGCTTCATCTCGTCGAGAAGCGTGCGGATCACCCCGGCCATGCTCTCATTCATGTCGCTGCGCCACAGCGCAAAGGCGACGTTGGCCTCGACGAAACCTTCCGGGGAACCGCAGTCGAAGGTGCGGCCCTGATAATGGTAGCCGTAAAAGGCCTGCTGCTTCTCCAGCTTCAGCATCGCGTCGGTGAGCTGGATCTCGTTGCCGGCTCCCTTTTCCTGACCTTCGAGGATCTTGAAGATCTCGGGCTGCAGGATGTAGCGACCGTTGATGTAGAGGTTGGACGGCGCCGTGCCGGTCTTCGGCTTCTCCACCATCTCGGTGATGCGGAAGCCGTGATGCGTATCCTCGCCACGGCCGACGATTCCGTATTTGTGGGCCTCCGCCGGGTCGCATTCCTGCACGGCAATGATGTTGTTGCCGGTTTCCTCGTAGAGCTCGACCATCGACTTCATGCAACTCTTTTCCGACTGCATGATCATGTCGGGCAAGAGCAGCGCGAACGGCTCGTCGCCGACCAGTTCGCGCGCACACCAGACGGCATGGCCGAGGCCCATCGGCACCTGCTGGCGGGTGAAGCTGGTCTGCCCCGGCGCCGGCTGCAGCCGCTGCAGGCGGGCCAGCTGCTCGTCTTTGCCACGCTGGGCGAGCGTGTCATAGAGCTCGAACTGGATATCGAAATGGTCCTCGATGACCGCCTTGTTGCGGCCGGTCACGAAGATGAAATGTTCGATGCCCGCCTCGCGCGCCTCATCGACCACATATTGGATGACCGGCCGGTCGACGACGGTCAGCATTTCCTTGGGAACAGCCTTGGTGGCCGGGAGGAACCGCGTGCCGAGACCGGCGACCGGGAAAACTGCCTTGCGAACTCTCTTCATGCCTTCAATTATCCGTTTGCTGGCCGGCTCCGCAATCCCCGTCTCGCGACATTTTCACGCCGGAATTGAAGATTACTGGGGCGGGTGAGGGAAACTTCCACCGGTTAAAGCATCGAGGTGTCTTTTCGTTCCAGGCGACGCCTATGGTAAACTAATTCCTAACCCGGTTCGGCGATGAATGGTCTTTCCTGAGACAGAGAAGGAGGAAAACATGTCCGTTCGCAATGCCGCAAAACGTTTCACCAGCGTCATGACGGCCGCCAGCTTCTCGCTCGCTCTGCTGATGCCTGCCGGACCCGCTTTCGCCGACGCCGGTTTCCGCCAATGGGTCGCCGGCTTCCGCGCCACCGCTGTCGCCGGCGGTGTCTCCGGCGCTGTCTACGACCAGGCTTTCAGGGACATCAAGGAGCCCGATCCGGTCGTGCTGGAGAAGGCGCGCACCCAGCCGGAATTCACAGCCCCCGCCTGGGACTATTTCGACAACCGCGTCCACGACCAGTCGGTCGCCGTCGGGCAGCAGATGGCGAAGAAATGGAAGCCGTGGCTGGACAGGATCGAGGCCCGATTCGGTGTCGACCGCTACATTCTGCTGGCCATCTGGTCGATGGAATCGAACTATGGCGAGATCCTCAAGCGCGACGACATCATGCGCAACGTCATCCGGTCTCTGGCGACTCTGGGCTACGGCGACCCGAAGCGGTCGAAATATGCCCGCACCCAGCTGGTCGCGGCCTTGAAGATCCTGCAGACCGGCGACATTGACGAAAGCCATCTGATGGGCTCCTGGGCCGGCGCCATGGGCCAGACCCAGTTCATCCCCACCAGTTACCAGCATTATGCCGTCGACATGGACGGCAACGGCAAGCGCGACATCTGGAATTCCATCCCCGATGCGCTGGCGACATCAGCCAATCTGTTGAAGAAGAATGGCTGGCAAGCCGGCAAGACCTGGGGTTACGAAGTCACCATACCGTCCGGCAAGCTGCCGGGCGGATCGAAGACGCTGGCGCAATGGCAGGCGCTTGGCGTCGTCAGGGCGAGCGGCAAGCCGTTCAAGAACCCTACCGACAAGGCGACGCTGAAAGTGCCGGACGGCCGTGGCGGTCCGGCCTTCCTGATGGTCCGGAATTTCTCGGTCATCAAGGCGTACAACAATGCCGACAAATATGCCCTGGCCGTTGGCCTTCTCGCCGACGAGATCGCCGGTGGCAGCGGCCTTGTCCAGGATTGGAAGCGGCCCTTCACCAAGCTCACCTTCGAGGAAAGGCAAGAGCTGCAGAAGCGGCTTTCGCAGCACGGGCTTTATGACGGCAAGTTCGACGGCAAGATCGGTGACGGCACGAAAACAGCCATCATGACCTATCAGGCCAAGGTCGGCTTGACCCAGGACGGCTATCCGAGCATGGAAGTGCTCAAATGGCTCAGACAAAAATAGAGCCGGCCATGGCGCCGCGCGCATTTTAGGCGCGCATATCAGGCGCCACGGCACTTTGAACTTGCGCCCCGCCGCAAAACCGGCTCCGGTTCGCGGGACCCGGCACAAGGGGATGGAGGAGTGATTGGTTTCGGCCGCGCGTATCGCGATCCTTGCTCGTCGCACGCCGATCCTTTTTCTGGCGATCGTCCTGTTGGCGATCGGCGTCGCCGGTGCCTTCCATGTGCCGGCCATGGCGCAGGAGCAGCCGCAGCAAAATCGTGGCTGGTCGTTGCGCGACCTTCTGTTTCCGCGCCGCAACGAGCGGATCGAACCGCCGCTCGACATCCAGAAGGCAAAACCAAAGCCGCGTAAACCAAGGGTTCCGCGTGCGCCGGTCGAACCACAAACACCGATAGCGGAAAAGGCGCCAGATGCCCGCATCGTCCTGGTCGTCGGCGACTTCATGGCGTCGGGCCTCGCCGAAGGCCTGGACATAGCCTTTGCCGACAACCCGGCCGTTAGGATCGTCGCGCGCTCCAATGGTTCATCCGGCTTCGTGCGCGATGATTTCTACAACTGGCCCGAACAGATCAAATCGCTGATCGAGACCGAGAAACCGGCCGCGGTCGTTGTCATGCTGGGCTCCAACGACCGCCAGCAGATGAAGGTGGGGGACGTGCGCGAGCAGCCCCGGTCCGAGAACTGGACCAAGGAATATGAGCGCCGCACCGACGAACTCGGCAAGGCCATCGCCACCGCCAAGGTGCCTTTCCTGTGGGTCGGCCTGCCAGCGTTCCGGGTACCGAAGATGACCTCCGACATGCTGGCTTTCAACGACATCTACCACAAGGCCGCCGAAAGCCATGGCGGCGAATTCGTCGACGTATGGGATGGGTTCGTCGACGAGAATGGCGCCTTCGTCACCAACGGCCCCGACATGAACGGCCAGCCGGTGCGGCTGCGCGCCGACGACGGCATCAACGTCTCCAAAGCCGGCAAGCGCAAGCTCGCCTTCTACACCGAAAAGCCGCTAATGAAGATCCTGGGCCTGGCCGGGCCGGGCAGCGTGGCCCCCGCGACAGCACCCGCGGGCGTGCCCGTCGAGGCACCGGCGCCGGCAGCGGCACCCATTGTCATCGACCGCACCGCACCCATGCTGCTCGGCGACCCGGCGCTCGACGGCGGCACGGAACTGCTCGGCGCCGCGCCCCCGGCAAAAGCCAATCCGGCGCTTCCCGGTGAAAAACTGGTGATCGAAGGCAAGGCGCCGGAGGCTTCGCCAGGACGCGCCGACGACTTCTCCTGGCCGCCGAAGGCCGAGCCGCCGGCGACAGCCGCAGCGACCGACACGACGACGGCGATCACCCCTTAATCACGCAGAGTTCTTGAGACCGTCGCGCAACTCAGCGGGGCAATACGCTCGTCCCCATCAACGCCTCATCGATCGAGCGCGCCGCCTGGCGGCCTTCACGGATCGCCCAGACGACCAGCGACTGGCCACGGCGCACGTCGCCCGCCGCGTAGAGCCGGTCGACGCTGGTCTTGTAGTCATGGTCATTGGCCTCGACATTCCGCGAGCGGCGGCTGTCGGTGGTGATTTTCATCTCACCCTCGAGTTCCTTCGCCACGCCCACCATCGCCGGTCCGGCAAAGCCGATGGCGATGAAGGCGAGATCGGCGCGGATGACGAATTCGGTGCCGGCGATCGGCTTGCGCTTCTCGTCGACCTCGCAGCATTTGACGCCGGTCAGCTGGCCGTCCTCGCCGATGAATTCGAGCGTCGCCACTTGGAATTCGCGCTCCGCACCCTCGGCCTGCGAGGACGAGGTGCGCATCTTGGTCGCCCAGTATGGCCACACGGCGAGCTTGTCTTCCTTCTCGGGAGGCTGCGGGCGGATGTCGAGCTGGGTGACGCGCACCGCACCCTGGCGGAAAGCGGTGCCGACGCAGTCGGAGGCGGTATCGCCGCCGCCGACGACGACGACATGCTGACCGCCGGCGATGATCGGGTGCGAGGGCCATGCCACCGACTGGATCGGCTCGCCGCCGACGCGACGGTTCTGCTGCACCAGATAGGGCATGGCGTCATGCACGCCGCCGAGATCGTCACCCGGAATGTTGGCCGCACGCGGCGTTTCCGAGCCGCCGCAATAGAGCACCGCGTCATGTTCGGCGAGCAGTTCGGCCACCGGCTTGTCGACACCGACATTGACGCCGCAATGAAAGGTCACGCCCTCGCCCTGCATCTGTTCGATGCGCCGGTCGATATAGTGCTTCTCGATCTTGAAGTCGGGAATGCCGTAACGCATCAGCCCGCCCGGGCGGCTCTCGCGCTCATAGACATGGACGTCATGGCCGGCGCGGCCGAGCTGCTGCGCGGCCGCCATGCCGGCCGGGCCGGAGCCGATGATGGCGACCCGCTTGCCGGTCTTCTTCTCCGGCGGATAGGGCCGGATGTGGCCGGTCTCGTAAGCCTTGTCGGCGATCGCCTGTTCCACCGTCTTGATGGCGACCGGAATGTCTTCGAGATTCAGCGTGCAGGCTTCCTCGCAAGGGGCGGGACAGATGCGGCCGGTGAACTCCGGGAAATTGTTGGTCGAGTGCAGGTTGCGGATCGCGTTGTCCCAGTCCCTGTTGTAGACGAGGTCGTTCCAGTCCGGGATCTGGTTGTGGATCGGACAGCCGGTCGGCCCGTGACAGAACGGAATGCCGCAATCCATGCAGCGCGCGGCCTGTTTCTCGACCTCCTTGTCCGACATCGGCAGCGTGAATTCGCGGAAATGCCGGATACGGTCGGAGGCCGGCTGGTACTTGTGCACCTGCCGGTCGATTTCGAGAAAGCCTGTTACCTTGCCCATAGTCCAGTTCCTGCTGTCCAGATGGTGCGGTTTTCGCCGCACCCGTTAACCTCTTGAGGCAGCCATGGCAACCTTGCGCCCGAGGTCAAACTGTCGATGAAGGGGGCCGGGAAGCCTGGGCTCCCCGGCAATTCTCACAGATCTATTCGGCCGCGACGCCCATGCGCATGCGTTCCATCTCGATCAGCGCGCGGCGGTATTCGACCGGCATGATCTTGCGGAATTTCGGCCGGAAAATCGTCCAGTCGTCAAGGATCTCGCGGCCGCGCACCGACCCCGTATAGTGCACATGGTTCGAGATCAGCTGGTAGAGCCGTTCCTCGTCATGGCTGGTCATGTCGCCCGACACGTCGACGCGGCCCTTGTGGTCGAGGTCGCCGCCATGGTGCAGCAGCCTTTCCATCAGGTCGTCTTCTTCCGGAACCGGCTCCAGTTCGACCATGGCCATGTTGCAGCGCTCGGCGAAATCGCCGGCTTCGTCCAGCACATAGGCGACGCCGCCCGACATGCCGGCGGCGAAGTTGCGGCCGGTCTTGCCGATGACGACGACGACACCGCCGGTCATGTATTCGCAGCCATGGTCGCCAACGCCTTCAACGACGGCGGCGACGCCCGAATTGCGCACCGCGAAGCGCTCGCCAGCGACGCCGGCGAAATAGGCTTCGCCTTCGGTCGCGCCATAGAGCACCGTGTTGCCGACGATGATGGAGTCGGCCGCGACGATCCTGGCTTCTTCCGGCGGCCGGATGACGATGCGCCCGCCCGACAGGCCCTTGCCGACATAGTCGTTGCCGGCGCCGACGAGTTCGAACGAGACGCCGCGCGCCAGGAAGGCGCCGAATGACTGGCCGGCTGTGCCGGTGAGCTTCACCTGGATCGTGTCCTCGCGCAGCCCCTTGTGCTTGAAGCGCTTGGCGACTTCACCCGACAGCATCGCGCCTGTCGAACGGTCGACATTGCGGATGTCCACCTCGATCTTGACCGGCTGCTTGGCCTCCAGCGCGGGCTTGGCCAACTCGATCAGCTTGCGATCGAGCACGTCGTCGATCGGGTGCTTCTGCCGCTCGGTCCAGTGCACCGCTTCGTGCGGTGCATCGGGCTTGTGGAACATCTTCGAGAAGTCGAGGCCACGCGCCTTCCAGTGCTGGATCACGTCGCGCTTTTCCAGAAGATCGCTGTCGCCGATGATCTGGTCGATATGGGTATAGCCCATTTCGGCCAGCAGCGCCCTCACCTCTTCCGCCACGTAGAAGAAGAAGTTGATGACATGCTCGGGCGTGCCCTTGAAGCGCTTGCGCAGCACCGGGTCCTGGGTGGCGACGCCAACCGGACAGGTGTTCAGGTGGCACTTGCGCATCATGATGCAGCCGGCCGCGATCAGCGGCGCGGTCGAGAAGCCGAACTCGTCGGCGCCGAGCAGCGCTCCGATGATGACGTCACGCCCGGTGCGCAAGCCGCCATCGACCTGCAGCGCGACACGCGAACGCAAGCCGTTCAGCACCAGCGTCTGGTGCGTCTCGGCCAGACCCATTTCCCATGGGGAACCGGCATGCTTGAGCGAAGTCAACGGCGACGCACCGGTGCCGCCATCATAACCCGAGATGGTGATGTGGTCGGCGCGCGCCTTGGCAACGCCGGCCGCGACCGTGCCGACACCGACTTCAGACACCAGCTTGACCGAGACATCGGCCGCCGGATTGACGTTCTTCAGATCGTAGATCAGCTGCGCCAGATCCTCGATCGAATAGATGTCGTGATGCGGCGGCGGCGAGATCAGGCCGACGCCCGGCGTCGAATGCCGGACCTTGGCGATGGTCGCGTCGACCTTGTGGCCGGGCAGCTGGCCGCCCTCGCCGGGCTTGGCGCCCTGCGCCACCTTGATCTGCATGACGTCGGAATTGACCAGATATTCGGCCGTCACGCCGAACCGCCCCGAAGCGACCTGCTTGATCGCCGAGCGTTCCGGGTTCTTGCCGCCGCCGGGCAGCGGCAAATAGCGGTCGGCCTCTTCACCGCCCTCGCCGGTGTTCGACTTGCCGCCGATCTGGTTCATGGCGCGCGCCAGCGTGGTGTGCGCTTCCCTGGAGATCGAGCCGAACGACATCGCTCCGGTCGAGAAGCGCTTGACGATCTCGGCCGCCGGCATGACGTCGTCGAGCGCGACCTTCTCGCGGCCGGTCTCCTCCGCCAGCCTGATCTTGAACAGGCCACGGATGGTTTGCGCGCGGGCGGTCTCGCTGTCGATCTGCGCCGAATAGTCCTTGAAGGTTTCCCACGAGCCCTGGCGCACGGCGTGCTGCAAGGTGGCGACCGCATCGGGCGACCACATATGCGCCTCGCCGCGCATGCGGAAGAGATATTCGCCGCCGACTTCGAGGCTGTTGCGCAGCACCGGATCGTTGCCGAAACCGTCCGTGTGGCGGCTGACGGTTTCGCCGGCGACCTCGTCCAGCCCGACGCCTTCGATCAGCGTCGCGGTGCCGGTAAAGTACTTCTCGACGAAGTCGGACTTCAGCCCGATGGCGTCGAAGATCTGCGCGCCGCAATAGGACTGGTAGGTCGAGATGCCCATCTTGGACATCACCTTGAGGATGCCCTTGCCGATCGACTTGATGTAGCGCGACACCACCTCGTAGGCGTCGACCTCTTCCGGCAGCTCGCCGCGCTTGTGCATGTCGGTGAGCGTGTCGAAGGCGAGATAGGGGTTGATCGCTTCGGCGCCGTAGCCGGCAAGGCAGCAGAAATGATGCACTTCGCGCGGTTCGCCGGATTCGACGACGAGGCCAACGGAGGTACGCAGCCCCTTGCGGATCAAATGATGGTGCACCGCAGCCGTCGCCAGCAGCGCCGGGATGGCGATGCGGTCCGGCCCGAGCTGGCGATCGGACAGGATGATGATGTTGTAGCCGCCGGCGACTGCCGCCTCGGCGCGTTCGCACAGGCGGTCGATGGCGCCCTGCATGCCGGCAGCGCCCTCATTCGAGCCATAGGTGATGTCGATGGTCTTGGTGTCGAAACGGTCCTCGGTGTGGCCGATGGAACGGATCTTCTCCAGATCGCCATTGGTCAGGATCGGCTGGCGCACTTCGAGCCGCTTGCGGCGCGAATTGCCGACCAGGTCGAAGATGTTCGGCCGTGGTCCGATGAAGGACACCAGGCTCATCACCAGTTCCTCGCGGATCGGGTCGATCGGCGGGTTGGTGACCTGGGCGAAGTTCTGCTTGAAATAGGTGTAGAGCAGCTTCGACTTGTCCGACATCGCCGAGATCGGCGTGTCGGTGCCCATCGAACCAACGGCTTCCTGCCCGGTGGTCGCCATCGGCGACATCAACAGCTTGGTGTCTTCCTGGGTGTAGCCGAACGCTTGCTGGCGATCGAGCAGGCTGACATCCTTGCGCAGCGCGCGCGGCTCGACCGGCTTCAGATCTTCCAGGATGAGCTGCGTGTTGGCGAGCCAGGTCTTGTAGGGATGCCTGGTGGCGATCTCCGACTTGATCTCCTCGTCGGGCACGATGCGGCCCTTGGCAAGGTCGATCAGAAGCATGCGCCCGGGCTGCAGCCGCCACTTCTGCACGATCCTCTCCTCCGGCACCGGCAGCACGCCGGCCTCGGAAGCCATGATGACGCGGTCATCGTCGGTGACGATGTAGCGTGCCGGGCGCAGCCCGTTGCGGTCGAGCGTGGCGCCGATCTGGCGGCCATCGGTGAAGGCAACCGCCGCCGGCCCGTCCCACGGCTCCATAAGGGCTGCATGGTATTCGTAGAAAGCCTTGCGATCGGCATCCATGAGCTTGTTGCCGGCCCAGGCTTCCGGGATCAGCATCATCATGGCGTGGCTGAGGCTATAGCCGCCCTGGAACAGGAATTCGAGCGCATTGTCGAAGCACGCCGTGTCGGACTGGCCGTCATAGGAGATCGGCCACAGCTTCGAGATGTTGTTGCCGAACAGCTCGGAATCGACCGAGGCCTGGCGCGCCGCCATCCAGTTGTTGTTGCCGCGCACCGTGTTGATCTCGCCATTGTGGGCGACCATGCGGTAGGGATGCGCCAGCTTCCATGACGGGAAGGTGTTGGTAGAGAAACGCTGGTGCACCAGGATCAGCGCGGTCTCGAAGCGCGGGTCCTTGAGATCCTTGTAATACGCGCCGACCTGATAGGCCAGGAACATGCCCTTGTAGACAATGGTGCGCGCCGACAGCGACACGCAATAGGCGCCGATGTCCTTGTTGTCGTTCTCGGCATAGATGCGGCCCGAAATGACCTTGCGCAGCAGATAGAGCCGGGCCTCGTATTCCTCGTCATCGGGAATCTCGGCCGTGCGGCCGATGAAGACCTGGCGATGGAACGGCTCGGACGCGACGATATCGGGCGCCTTCGACAGCGACGAATTGTCGACGGGCACGTCGCGGAAGCCGATGAGCGGCAGCCCTTCGGACTGCGCCGATTCGGCGATGATGTCCTCGATATGGGCGCGAAGTGCGGCGTCCTGCGGCATGAACCAGTGTCCGACGCCGTACTGGCCCGCCGGCGGCAGTTCGATACCCTGGACCGCCATCTCCTCGCGGAAGAACTGGTCGGGAAGCTGCACCAGCACGCCGGCGCCGTCGCCGACCAGCGGGTCGGCGCCGACGGCGCCGCGATGCGTCAGGTTTTCGAGCACGGCAAGCCCGTCCTTCACGATCTGATGCGACTTCACGCCCTTCATGTTGACGATGAAGCCGACGCCGCAGGCATCATGTTCGTTGCGCGGATCGTAGAGGCCCCGTGGGGCAAAGCCGGTTCGGCCGATGTCGGTTCGGCCAATGTCGGTTCGAGACGTATTTTTGACGGCAGCCGCTTTCGTCTGCGCGGCCTGGCCGTTCGTCGCAGAGAGCGTCATGTCCGTCATTGTCCTGTCCTCCGTTCCAGCCCTTCAGGCGCTGGTTTGCCTCGGCAAGCGCTTGGCTCACCCTGATCCTTGCGGCACGTCTTGCGAAATCCTTGCCGAACCAGGCGGCTTTCCGCATGGTTCGCGTCTGGTATCGTACAGGCCAGAGTCCGGCCGTCCACCTGTCGCTCGCAGCAACAGCCGGAGAGGCCAATATGTTACGCCAATCCAGCCTGTTTTGTGCGACAAAATAAGACAGCACTACTGTCCTAAATTTTTATGACAGAATTCCCCGACTCACACAAGACCGATTCACAAAAAACTTGAGCCTTTCGCGACATAAAATTACGTGAAGTTGAGAGAAAACGTAAGCTTCAGTCGCCGATCCACGCCCCGTCGGCTTGGCTGGCTTTAACGGTTTTCCGGCGTCTGGCCCTTGCGGTTGGCGCCTGGAACCGTTCAACTCCGTGCTGATTTTCCCCAAAACCCCGATCTTTCCCAGACATAGGCAGATGCATGTTCTTCGCTTCCGACAATTGGGCAGGCGCCCATCCCAATATCGTTGCCGGCCTGTCGGCCGCGGCCGGCGGCTTTGCCACCGCCTATGGCGACAGCGCGCTCGACCAGGCGGTATACCAGCGCTTCAATGAGATTTTCGAACGCGAGGTCGCGGTGTTCTTCGTGGCGACCGGCACCGCCGCCAACTCTCTGTCGCTGACCACATTCAACAAACCCGGCGGCATTTCCTTCGCCCATCGCGAATCGCATGTCATCGAAGACGAATGCGGCGCGCCGGAGTATTTTTCCGGCGGCGCGCGCTTGCATGCCGTCGACGGCGCACTGGGCAAGATCGACCCGCACAATCTGGAGGGGACCATTGGCCGCTTCGCGCCGGAAATCGTCCACTGGGGACGGCCAATGGCGGTTTCGATCACCCAGTCGACGGAGGTTGGCACCATCTACGGTCTCAATGAGATCGAGACGATTGCGGCCATCGCAAAACGGCATTCCGTGCCGCTGCATATGGATGGCGCCCGCTTTGCCAATGCGCTGGTGGCGCTCGACACGACGCCGGCCGAAATGACCTGGAAGCGCGGCGTCGACATCCTGTCCTTCGGCGGCACCAAAAATGGCTGCTGGTGCGCCGAGGCGATCGTGCTGTTCGACCTCGACCGCGCCAAGGAACTGGCCTTTCTGCGCAAGCGCGCCGCCCAGCTGTTTTCGAAGTCGCGCTTCGTCGCCGCGCAGTTCGAAGCCTATTTCGAGGACGGCCAATGGCTCGACACAGCGCGCCACGCCAACGCCATGGCCGCCCGCCTCGCGGCGGCGATCGAGGATTCGGCCCACGGCAAGCTGGCCTGGCTGCCGCAGGCCAACGAGGTGTTCGCCGTGATCAAGAAGACCGAGGCCGGGAGGCTGCAGGCGGCGGGCGCGGCCTTCTACGACTGGCACAAGCCGCACGGCTTTGACGGCCATATCGGCGAGGACGAGCTGCTCTATCGTTTCGTCACCAGCTTTGCCACGACTTCAGAGGAAGTCGACCGTTTTGGCCAGCTGATCGCCGGATAACAATCCATATCCCAGGGCAATTCCGGGAAAAGTGTGAGGCGGTTTCCCACAGGAATTGCCCCAAAACAAAGAGAACAAAAAAGCGGCGCCTTTCGGCGCCGCTTTCCGTCTCGGGAGGAGACGCTTCTGTTCCTGGGCTACATTTACGCAGCGGTCTTGGCCTCGATCTGCTTTGCCTTGGCCGGAGCCGAGGTGATCGCGATCTTGCGCGGCTTCAGTTCCTCGGGAATGTTGCGCTTGAGGTCGACGAAGAGCAGGCCGTTCTTCAGCGTGGCGCCGACGACTTCAACGTGGTCGGCAAGCTGGAAGCGGCGCTCGAAGGCCCTGGAGGCAATGCCGCGATAGAGCAGCTCGGAGCCTTCACCGTTACCCTCGTCCTTGCGCTCACCCTTCACGGTCAGCACGTTGCGGTGGGCTTCGATCGAGATTTCCTCGTCCGAGAAGCCGGCGACCGCCATGGAGATCCGGTAGGAATCCTCACCGGTGCGCTCGATATTGTAGGGCGGATAGGTCTGCGCGCCATCGGGCTGCGCAAGCGAATCCAGCATGGTGAAGAGACGGTCGAAGCCGACGGTCGAACGGTAAAGCGGGGAAAAATCAACGTGACGCATGAGGTGTTCTCCTGTTTGAGCAACATGGTTTGCGTATGGCCGGTGCGAAACCCGTAAGCGGCGTTTCGGGAGGGCCAGCGGCCCCGACATTGGCGACCGCATTCCACATTTGGGGAGCGCTCGAATGCATTTCAAGATTTTTGCCCGGCGGCAAAAAGTGGAATGGCTTGCCCCTTGATGAACGGCAGATGAACCGGCGCTTCGGCGCCCGTTCAGACAGCCGCAGCTAAAGTGGCTCCAGGATCAAGGATTGGCGGCGCCGGATTGCTGAGGCGCCGCAACGAGGCCGAACCGGGTGTTAACGTCCCTTCCTCCCGGATCGACAGAGGCCGGAAGCACGCCCTCGAGCGGCTTCCGGCCTTCCCCGTCAGGGTCCCGGCACAAGCCGGATTTGCTTTGCTTTTGATGCATTGGCGTCTATCACCTTGACGAGGCCAGCCGCGACAGGCTGGCACCTGAAGACGCCGAGCACAAAGCGCCGCATGACGGACCTTCTCCACGACACGCCGCTTTTCCACGAAACCGAGGGCAATCCGCGACCGGAAAACGCCACCGGCGGGTTTTTCACCACGCGCGACCGCAAGAAGATCCGCTACGGCCTGTTCGCGGCGGCGGCGCGCCCGCTGCGGGGCACCGTCGTGGTGCTGTCCGGCCGCAACGAATGCATCGAGAAATATTTCGAAACCATCCGCGACCTTGCCGCCCGCGGCTTTGGCGTCGCCACGCTCGATTGGCGCGGCCAGGGCGATTCCGACCGGCTGATCCGCGATCGCCAGCGCGGCCATGTCAGGTCCTTCCGCGACTACACGGCCGATCTGGAGCAGTTCTTCGAGGAGATCGTGCTACCCGATTGCCGCGGCCCGTATTACATCCTCGCCCATTCAGCCGGGGCCGTGATCGCGCTTCTTGCGGCGCCGTCCATGGTGAACCGCGTGCGCCGCATGGTGCTGATCGCGCCATTCCTGACCCTGCCCGACCTGCCGGTCTCGATCAGGACGGTCCGCCGCGTCTGTTCGGTTTTCTGCGCCTTGGGGCTGGGCCGGCTCTATGCCGCCTGGGGTCCACGGCCCAGACATACGCTGCCTTTCGAGGCCAATAAGGTGACGTCGGATCCGCAGCGCTACCGCCGCAACACGCGCATCTACGAAGAGTATCCGCGAATGGCGCTTGGCGGTCCGACGATCCGCTGGCTGCAAGCGGCGGCAAAGGCGTCGGAAGCCATCAGCGACCCGGACTTCATGGCCCGCATACAAGTGCCTCTGCTGATCATCGCCGCCGGCGCCGACAGGGTCGTTTCGACCAGGGCGGTGGAAGCCTACGCCAGAAGCCTGAGGCTTGGTTCGCTGCTGATGATCGACGGCTCGAAGCACGAAATCCTGCAGGAGGTCGACCTCTACCGCGAACAATTCCTTGCCGCCTTCGACGCCTTCATCCCCGGCTCGGACGATCCGACGGCGGTCTCTTCACAGGCCGGCATAGCTGACACACCGTTGTCAGGATGATCGGCCGGCCGCTCCTCGCGGCAGGCAAACCGCTAAAGATTCTGACAGCCCCCGCCCGTCCCGAAATGCTCATCTCAATGCGTCGAATTGAACGCCATGGAGATGAGATCATGACCGAGAGAACCTGCGCCGCCTGCGATTGCCAGCTGGATGCCAACCCGATCCGCGTCAAGGTCGGCGGCAAGACCGTCGAGGTCTGCTGCGAGGAATGCGCGACGGCGCTGAACGAGGCCGGCGCCTCAGCGGTCGGCGTGAGCGAGGATTGAGCCATGCGCACCGATCCCGCAACGGCACAACGCCTGGCTGGCCAGGCCCTGGTGCCGCCAGTCCGCACCGAAACCACCCTGCAGGCCTTGCACACCCAATGCGTCGCCGCGGCGAGATGGATCACCCGCCAGATGGAGAAACGCCGAAGCCGGGTTGCCTTGCTGGAAATGACAGACGAACAGCTCAAGGACATCGGTCTGTCACGCGGCGAAGCCTATTCGGAATTCAGGCGTCGCCCGTGGGACTGACAAGCGTCCGTCGAGAAGTCTCCTGACAGGATTGGGCAGGCGGTTTGCATAGAGTGCCCATCGCAATTCCGGAATCACTCCGGCGCGAGCGAAAACGCAACGGCCATGTCCCAATTCACGATTCAGCTCCTTCTGGACACCGGCATCGTCAGGGTGCGGGATGTCATCTGTAGCGGCGAATGCCGTCACAGGAACGATGAGGAGTGCACGTCGGCGACGCATCTGGTGTTTGCCTATCGCGGCGTCTTCGTGCGCCATGTCGGCCGCAATGACTCGGTCGCGGAAGCCAACCAGCTCCTGTTCTTCAATGAGGCCGAGGCCTACCAGATCAGCCACCCTGTCGAGGGCGGCGACGCCTGCCTCGACCTCGTCATCGAAGAAGGCCAATTGCGGGAACTGGCGGCGAAGGACCAGTTGCGCGCCGGTGGCGTCCTGGCGTTTCGCCGCCAGCGCCGGCGCATCGATCCGCGCGCGCAGGCCTTGGTGGCGCTGCTGCGCCACAGCCTGAGCCGCAATGTCGCCGAAACGCTGGAGGCCGAGACGCTGGCGCTGACGCTGGTGCGGCGCTCGCTCGGCGAGCGCACCTCGCATATCGCGGGCGCCAGCCCCGGACGGCAAAAGCTGGTCGACCGCGCCAAGCTGGTGCTGGCGTCGGATCTGTCGCGGCGCTGGACGCTGGCCGAGATTGCCGCCGAGGTCGGCGTCTCACCGGTCTATCTGACGCAAATATTCCAGCAGGTCGAAGCGATGCCGCTCTATCGCTATCATCTGCGCCTGCGGCTGGCGCGCGCGCTCGACCTGCTTGGCCGCTACGACAATCTGACCACGCTCGGCATGGACCTCGGCTTTTCCAGCCACAGCCATTTCAGCGCGTCGTTCAGACAGGTCTACGGACGCACGCCGGCGGAGTTCCAGCGCTCGATCAGATCGCGCTGAAGCAACTGCTTCAAAGAAAGCGCGGAGATATCAGCCGCGCAGCGCAGCCATCGCGGCGGCGTGAAGCTCCGGCGTCGCCGCCGCCAGCACATCGCCACCCTTTTCCGCCGGCCCGCCATCGAAGGTGGTGACGACGCCGCCCGCCTTCTCGATGATCGGAATCAGCGCCACGATATCGTAGGGTTTCAGGCCGGGATCGGCGACGATATCGACGCTCCCGGACGCGATCATGGCGAAGGCATAGCAATCGGCGCCGTAGCGGGCGAGCTGCACCTGTTTCTCGAACGCGTCATAGCGCTTGCGCGACTCGCCCTTGAACAGCGCCGGCGTGGTGGTGAACAGTGTCGCCTCATCGAGCCTTGTCGTCTTGCGGGTCGAAAGCTTGCGCGGACCGCCCGGCCCCTCATAGTGCGAGCCCGAGGCGTTGGCGTAGAACAGCTCTCCGGTGAAAGGCTGCGCCATCATGCCGGCGACCGCGTCGCCGTCGACCGTCAGTCCGACCAACGTCCCCCACACCGGCAGGCCGGAGATGAAGGCGCGCGTGCCGTCGATCGGATCGATCACCCAGACATGCCGGCTGGAGATGTTCTCGCTGCCATGCTCCTCGCCGAGAATGCCATGGTCGGGATACTGCGCCGCTATCAGCGCCCGGATGGCACGTTCGGTCTCGCGGTCGGCTTCCGTGACCGGGTCAAAACTGCCCTTTTCCTTGTTGGCCACGGCGCCCTGGGCCCGAAACCGCGGCAAGGTCTCGGCCGCTGCCGCGCGCGCGATGCGGCGCATGAAATCGATGCTGACGTCCAACTGATTCTCCCGCATTTGCCGAGTGCCCAACCGGGCTCTGCCGACACTTTCCCGCCAAAACAAGCCTGTTTATCGATTTATTCGCCGCGACACTTGTTGCCCAAATGTCACACCAACGTCACCAAAATGCAATTTCCACATCACTCTGAATTAAAAAAGCCTGAAGGTCGCTTGACATTTGTGCACCGCACAATACCCTCAACCTCGGACAGGGTTTCCTGTCCATGCCCTCCTTGGGCGTTTCCTCCCTAGACTTCGACCGTATCGTGCAAACGATGCGGTCTTTTTTTACACCTGCGTCTCGACCCGGCTATTTCACTCCGCGGCCAGCGGCAGGTCGATGAAGTGATGGTCGGGCATCGCCATCAGATCCGCTGAAAATCGCGTCAGATCGTCGGCCAGCGCGTCGAAGCCAGCGACTTTCTCGAACGTCCGCTCATTCATGTAGAGCCCGCGATTGACCTCGATCTGCAGCGCATGCAGATGGCGTGCCGGACGGCCATAATGTTCGGTGATGAAGCCGCCGGCATAGGGCTTGTTGTGGGCGACGGTATAGCCCATCGCGGTCAAGAGGCCGATCGCTGTCTCTGTCAAGGCCGCGGTGGCCGAGACGCCGAAACGGTCGCCGATGATGAAGTCCGGCCGCAGGCCGTTGTCGCCGACGCGGATGCTCGCCGGCATCGAATGGCAGTCGATCAGCACGGCAAAGCCGAAACGGGCGTGGGTTCTGGTCAAAAGCCGCTTCAGCGTCTCGTGATAGGGCTTGTAGACGGCCTCGATCCGGGCGACGGCTTCGGCGAGCGGCAGGCGGCCGGAATAGATGTCGAGCCCCTCGCCGACCAGCTTCGGCACGGTGCCGAGGCCGCCCGCCACCCGCGCCGAGCGGATATTGCAGAAGGACGGCACTGGCTCGGCGAACATGCGCGGATCGAGTTCCCACGGCTCGCGATTGACGTCGAGATAGGCGCGCGGGAAATTCGCCGCCAGCATCGGCGCGCCAAGCGCCACGGCGCCGCCGAACAGCTCGTCGACGTAGCAATCTTCCGAGCGGCGGATGGCGTTGCGGTCGAGCCTCGCCATGGCAAGGAAGCGCTCCGGATAGTAGCGGCCGCTATGCGGTGAGTTGAACAGGAAGGGGACGCGCTGCTCGACGCCCGATCGGATTTCGAAGGGTTGAACGACCGAAAAATCCTCGGCTGCCGTCTTCAATTTGCACGAACCCGAAAACACCGATGCATCATGGTTTGAAAGTGCCATCTTGCTGGTCGCATGTCCAGCATTTCGCCATCCGATCGCCCTGCCCGATGCGGATAATGCTTCGCCGCGTTCACTTGATGTTTACCGTCACCTCCTCATATACAGGATGGTTAACGGGCTGCCTGGGCGGCAGTCTCGGGCGGGTGATTCGGACGGGATATCATGGCACGCATTCTTCTGGCGGAAGACGACGACGATATGCGTCGTTTCCTCGTCAAGGCGCTGGAACGCGCCGGCTACCAGGTCAGCGATTTCGACAATGGCGCCAGCGCCTATGAGCGGCTGCGCGAGGAACCGTTCTCGCTGCTGTTGACCGACATCGTCATGCCGGAGATGGACGGCATCGAACTGGCGCGTCGCGCCACCGAGATCGATCCCGACCTCAAGGTCATGTTCATCACCGGTTTCGCGGCCGTCGCGCTGAACCCGGATTCCAAAGCGCCGAAGGACGCCAAGGTGCTGTCGAAGCCCTTCCACCTGCGCGATCTCGTCAACGAGGTCGAGAAGATGCTGCAGGCGGCCTGAGCCGCCTTCCCAGCCAATGCATGTCGCCCAAAGGTGGTCCCGATTTTGGGAGACGACATGCACGAAAACAAGGATCTAAAGCGCGTCGCCTGAATCCGGTTAGACGCGGCGCGCTCTAGCCATCGGCACTTGTTTGCCGGTGCGGCGAGACGACGCCTTCTTTCCTTTTTCTCGCTATTGACGCGCCGGACCAAAAATGGTGTATGCGCGACGTCGGATGGGCGTGTAGCTCAGCGGGAGAGCACTGCATTGACATTGCAGGGGTCACAGGTTCAATCCCTGTCACGCCCACCATCCAAACCAGACAATCGACACATTGCGCCGAGCTTCCGCCGGTGAGGCATCCAAGGTGTCGGCTATCCCTGCTTCTTCGTGTAGATCAGCAATTCAGGCCGATATTCGAAATGCATGGTGTCGTAGTGGTACCAGCGGCCGCCCCAGACAAAACCCTGCTTTTCAAACAGCGCGACGATCGACAAGGGTATGCGGTTCTTGAACGGGATCCGGCCCTTGGCGTCGGGCTTGGCCCAGAACCAATAGTCGGAATAACCGACATTGATATCGAATGCGGCGCCGAAGGAATGGACGCTGAGTTGGTCGGTGCCGGCAATGGCCCGCCAATTGAAACCGCCGCCCGGCTTGAGGCCGTAGCGGCTGATGTCGGCGGGCATGTCCTGCAAGGCTTCAGAGATTTTGGCGAGACGCGTATCGATGCCGAAGAGTGAGCTTATCCGAACCGGGTACTTGCCCTGTTTGGGCAGCCATTTGATGCTCGTTATATGTCTGCCGACTGCAGCGGCACTGGCGCCATAAAGCTTCTTGAAAAAGGCCTCGTTGCGAACACGACCTGGATCGAAATCCACATCAGGGACAAGGTCGCCGGCACTGACCGTCGGATAGACGTAGTGGAACATGTCCTCGATATCGGGGGACTTGATCAGGTCCTCAGGCGTGCGTGCCTTGCCATCGTCCCACACCATCGTGGCACCATCCGACCACGTCAGCGTGTTGCCCGAGATGGTAAAAAGACCGGGATAGGCTTCGAGCAGGGCCGCCTTGGCCGCGGCCTGATCGACGCCGTCATCGCCTTTCGCGGCGGATGTGGGAAATGCCGCCAGAAAACCCGCGAAAACGACGGAAATCCTTAGTTTCATCGACAGCGCGGCCTCTCGAAATCGCACGCGTGCGATGTCAATCATAGACGAAAAGAGGACTATGGATCAGGGCACGAGGCCAGATTCATTCCGGGACACCCGCGACGGCGCAGAGACCCTTCATCCTGGCAACCGCCAGGTCCGGATCGGCCAGCAGGCCGGCCTGGTCGGCAAGCTGGAAGATTTCGGCATAGTGGCGGATACCGCGCGCCGACTGCATGCCGCCGACCATGGTGAAATGATCCTGGTGGCCGTTCAGCCAGGCCATGAAGACGATGCCGGCCTTGTAATATTCGGTCGGCGCCTCGAAGATTTTTCGCGATAGCGGCACCGTCGGCGCCATCAGCGCGTCATAGCCGGCACGGTCGCCCTCGGCGAGCCTTGCCAGGGCGGCGTTGGCGACCGGCGCGATGGCGTCGAAAATGCCGAGCAGCGCGTGCGAATGCCTGTTGCCGTCGCCGGCGATCAGTTCGGGGTAGTTGAAGTCGTCGCCGGTGAACATCACGACGCCGTCCGGCAGCCGGTTGCGCAGCGCGACCTCCTTGCCGGCATCGAGCAGCGATATCTTTATGCCTTCGACCTTGTCTGCGTGGCGTTCGATGATGGCGACCACCGTATCGAGCGCGACCTCGAAATCGCCGCTGCCCCAGTAGCCCTTCAAGGCCGGGTCGAACATGTCCCCCAGCCAGTGCAGGATGACCTTGCCGGAGGCCTGGCTCAATATGCGGTCATAGACGCGCGCATAATCGTCCGGACCCTTCGCGACAGCCGCCAATGCGCGGCTGGCCATCATGATCGGCTTGCCGCCCTGCCCTTCGATGAAAGCGAATTGCTGGTCATAGGCCGCGATCACATCGTCGAGCGTGCTGGCGGCGGCCGGCGCCAAATGGTCGGTTCCGGCACCCGAGGCAAGATCAGCACCGTCGACCGTTCGTGCCTCGGCGATCGAGCGGCGGATCAATTCCTTCGCATTGGCCCAGTCGAACCCCATGCCGCGCTGCGACGTGTCCATCGCCTCGGCGATGCGGAAGCCGAGCCGCCACAAATGATGGCGGAACGCCATCGTCCTGTCCCAGTCGACCGCGGGCCGCGACCATGGATCGGTCATTTCGAGGGGGTTGGCAACGACATGCGCGGCGGCATAGGCGATGCGCGAAAACCGCGCGCCGACCGCCGGCTGCACCGGCTGTCCGACAAGCGCGTAGCGGCAGCTGCGACCACCTTCACCAGGCAAGACAATATCCATCGACCTCTCCCTTCGCAGCGGCTATTAAATGGAACGTTCCAATAAATCAAGAAGCTTTAAGATTCGACGCGAATTTGGCTGAAAATGCTGCATTGCAGCACGGAAAGCCTTTCTGGATAAGCCATTTGAGTACGAACAATCAGGTTTTCGGATCGAGAAAAAATTCACAGTTGACTCAGGATTGAAGCAATGATTAGAACGTTCCAATAAATTCGATTGAGAAACCGGGAGGACGCATCGACATGGCCAGCCGGGCCAAGGCCACGATATTCGACATTGCCCGCGAGGCGGGCGTGTCCAAATCGACGGTATCGCTCGTGCTCCAGGGCAGCGGGCTGATCCGGCCTGAAACCGCGGTCAAGGTGCGCAAGGCGATCGAGGATGTCGGCTATGTCTACAACCGCGGCGCCGCCAATCTGCGAAAGGCCCATTCCAACGTCATCGGCATGGTCATCAACGACCTGACCAATCCGTTCTTCGCCGAGCTGGCGGTCGGCATGGAACGTGTCTTCCAGTCGGCAGGCATCGTGCCCTTTATCGCCAATACGGCAGAGAATCCGGTGCGCCAGGAAGAGGTGCTGAAGTCGCTGATGGAACAGGGCGTCGCCGGTCTCATCGTCTCGCCGGCGCGCGGCACCACGCCAGGCGCCTTCCGGCGGCTGGAATTGGCGGGCGTGCCGGTGGTCTTCGCCATGCGCCGCCTGCCCGAAAGCCGCATCCCGGTGATCGCGCCCGACAATCATCGCGGCGCCTACCTTGCCGCTGCCCACCTGATCGCCAAAGGACATCGCCGGCTCGCCTTCTTCGGCGGTTCCTCGGATCTGGTGGTCTATCAGGAACGGCTGGGCGGTTTTCGCGAGGCCTGCGAGACGCTGGGTATTTCTGCCGGCGACGTGCTGGTCGTCGAGGGCGAAACCAACCGCAGAGGCGGCCTCGCTTGCCTGGAGACCGCCCTTACAATGGCTGAGCCGCCGACCGCGGCCCTCTGCTTCAACGATGCCGTCGCATTTGGCGCGATGCTGGCATTGCGCAAGCGCCGGCTTGAGCCGGGACCGGATTTCGCCGTCGTCGGTTTCGACGACGTGGTCGAGGCCGAACACTACATGCCGGCGCTCACCAGCGTCGCGGTGGACACAGCCGGCCTCGGCGAACGCGCCGCCCACGTCATGCTGAAGCTGATCCAGTCGCGCACCACGCGGGCCGAAGACCATATCGGCGCGGTCAATCTCGTGGTCAGGGAAAGCTGCGGTCCGGATCGGCGCACGCGAAACAGGCCTGCGGGAACGGGAGGCGCCGCATGAGTGTCAAATGGGGGCTGATCGGCGCCAGCACGATCGCCAGGCAATTCATGATCAACGCCATTCGTGCGCAAGACGGTGGCGAGATCACGGCGGTCATGAGTTCCAACCCGGAACGCGCCACGGCCTATGCCAGGGAAAACGGCATTCCAGCCGCCGAGTCGACCCTGGATGCCTTGTTGAAGTCCGACATCGACGCCGTCTACATATCGACCACCAACGAACTGCATCTCGAACAGGCCCTTGCCGCCATCGAAGCGGGAAAGCATGTACTGTGCGAGAAGCCGCTGGCGCTGACCAGCGCCGACGCACGCAAGATGGTCGCGGCCGCCAGGGCGGCCGGCATCGTGCTGGGCACCAACCATCATCTGCGCAACGCCGGCGCGCATCGCGCCATGCGCGACGCCATCGCAACGGGGCGCATCGGCAAGCCGGTCGCCGCGCGCGTCTTCCATTCCGTCTATCTGCCCGAGACCCTGCAGGGCTGGCGCATCACCAGGCCGGAAGCGGGTGGCGGCGTGGTGCTCGACATCACCGTGCACGATGCCGACACGCTGCGCTTCGTGCTTGGCGAAGATCCCGTCGAGGTCTCCGCCTTCACGCAATCGGTCGGCATGGCCGGCGGCGGGCTGGAGGACGGCGCCATGTGCATCTGGCGCTTCAAGTCGGGCCTCATCGCCCAGTCGCATGAAGGGTTCACCACCAAATTCGCCGGCACCGGCTTCGAGGTGCATGGTTCGGAAGGCTCGCTGATCGCCAGCGATGTGATGACCCAGAAGCCGGACGGCTCGGTTCTGTTGCGCACGGCCAGGGCCGAGGAGCAATTGAGCTTCGATCGCGAGGATCTCTACGTCAGATCGGTGCGTCAGTTCCATGCCGCGATCCTCGGCAAGGGCGAGCCCGCCGCCACCGGCGAGGACGGCATCTGGTCGCTGGAATCAGCCGAGGCGGCATTGCAATCGGCCAGCTCCGGCAAGGCCGTCAAGATCGACCCGAAACTCGGGAGCATGAAGTGAGCAAGGTCGTTTCAGCGGCACAGGCAGCCGGCCTGATCAAGGACGGCATGACGGTATCCGTCTCCTCGTCGAGCGGTCTTGGCTGTCCGGATGCGGTGCTTGCCGCCATCGGCGAGCGCTTCGACAGCGAAGGCCATCCCAAGAACATCACCACGCTGCACCCGATCGCCGCCGGCGACATGTACGGCATCAAGGGCATCGATCATCTGGCCAAGCCCGGCCTGTTGACGCGCACGCTGTGCGGCTCCTATCCGTCCGGCCCCTCTTCCGCCGAACCGCCGCAGATTTGGAAGATGATCGGCGACAATTCGGTCGCCGCTTACAACGTACCGTCCGGCATCCTGTTCGACATGCACCGCGAGGCCGCCGCCAAACGGCCGGGCGTGCTGACCAAGGTCGGTCTCGACACGTTCGCCGACCCGCGCCACCAAGGCTGCGCCATGAACGCGGCGGCAAGCGAGCCGATCGTCTCGGTACAGCAGTTCGACGGCGAGGAATGGCTCTATTTCCGCTCGATCGTGCCTGACATTTCGATCATCCGCGCCACCACGGCCGACGAGCGCGGCAATCTCACCTATGAGCATGAAGGCGCCTATCTCGGCGGCCTCGAACAGGCGCTCGCCGCCCGTAACAACGGCGGCATCGTCATCGCGCAGGTCAAACGCGTTGTCGAGAACGGCACGCTGAAGCCGCATGATGTGCGTGTGCCGGGCGTGCTGGTTGATCATATCGTGGTCGCGCCCGACCAGTTGCAGACGACGCTGACGCCATATGACCCGGCGATTTCGGGCGAGATCTTCCGGCCGCTGTCAACCTTCCGCAATGCCGAGATGAACGTGCAGAAGGTGATCGCGCGGCGCGTCGCCATGGAATTGCGCGACGGCATGGCCGTCAACATCGGCTTCGGCATCTCGGCCAATGTGCCGCGCATCCTTCTCGAAGAAGGCCAGCACGGCAAGGTCACCTGGGTGATCGAGCAGGGTGCGGTCGGCGGCGTGCCGCTGCTCGACTTCAAGTTCGGCTGCGCCTCCAACGCCGAGGCGATCATGCCCTCGCCGCACCAGTTCATCTATTTCCAGGCCGGTGGTTTCGACGCCTCGCTGCTCTCCTTCCTGCAGATCGACCGCCACGGCTCGGTCAACGTGTCGAAACTGTCGGCCCGGCCGCATGTCACCGCCGGCGCCGGCGGTTTTGTCGACATCACCGCGCGGGCGAAGAAGATCGTCTTCTCCGGCTTCTTCAATGCCGGCGCCAAGCTTTCGCTGGCTAGTGGCGGCATCCGCATCGACCAGGAAGGCAAGGTCAAGAAAGTGGTCAACGAGGTCGAGCACATCTCCTTCTCCGGCAAGCGCGCTGTGGCTCAAGGCCAGGACATCACCTATGTCACCGAGCGCTGCGTGATGAAGCTGACGCCGGACGGATTGATGGTGACCGAACTGGCGCCGGGCATCGACCTCGAGCGCGATGTCCTGGCGCAGGCCGAGATGCCGCTCGGCGTCGCCAATGACCTCAAGGTGACGCCGGCGGCGCTCTATCAGGATCGGCGGATCGGCCTGTCTCTCAATGGCGGCGCCGCGCTCGGAGGCGCGCATGGCTGAGCGCCTCGTCACCTTCGAAAGAGACGGCGCCATCGGCATCGTCACGCTGCGCCGCCCGGAAAAATTCAACGCGCTGGATATCCCGATGCTGCGCGCGCTCGAAGCCGCGCTGGACGAAACTGAGCTGGCCGAGGGCATCCGCGCCGTGCTGTTGCGCGGCGAGGGCAAGGGCTTTTGTGCCGGTGGCGATGTTGAGGCCTGGGCACAAATGAGCGCCGCCGATTTCCAGGTGCAATGGGTACGCTACGGCCACCGCGTCTTCGACCGGCTGGCGCGGCTGCGGCAACCGACCATCGCCGTGCTGTCCGGCCATGCGCTTGGCGGCGGGCTGGAACTGGCCGTCGCCTGCGATTTCCGGGTCGCCGAGGCGCATGTGAAATTGGGCTTCCCCGAAACCTCAATCGGCGTCGTGCCCGGCTGGTCCGGCACGCAGCGCGCGGTGCGCCGCTTCGGCGCGCAGACAGTGCGGCGCATGGCGCTGGGTGGTGAGGTTTTTCTGGCTGCCGACGCGCTGGCTTCGGGTATCGTTGACCGCGTTGCCGAGACCGGCAAGGCGTTCGACGAAGCCAAGGCCTGGGGGGAAAAAATCGCCGAGCGCGGCCCGCTGGCGACGGAAGCCGCCAAGCTGATGATCGCGGTGGCCGAAGGCGAGGAAAGTGCGGCCGCCACCGAGGCATTGGCCAGCGGCTTCATCGCGCTCACCGGCGACCTCAAGGCTGGTGTCGGCGCCTTCAAGGCCAAGCGGAAGCCGGCATTTTCAAGAAGCTAGAGAAAACAGTCCTGATGAACGCACCCCTCAACATCGCCATGCCCCCCGAGGCCTCAGCCGCGCCGAAAACTTACCGGCTGCTGATCGACGGCAAGCAGGTCGATGCCCGCGACGGGCGCACGATTGCGCGCAAGAGCCCCGGCCACGGCTTCACCGTTTCGCGCTATGCGCAGGCCGGCGAGACCGAGGTCGAAGCGGCCGTGCAGGCGGCGTACAAAGCGTTCGAGACCGGTCCCTGGCCACGCATGAAGGCCGGCGAGCGCGCCGCGATTCTCTTCAAGACGGCCGATCTGATCGAGGGGCGGCTGGAAGACATCGCCCGGCTCGACGCGCTGGAATCGGGCAAGCCGATCGCCCAGGCGCGCGGCGAGATCGGCGGCGCCGTCGACATCTGGCGCTATGCCGCCTCGCTTGCCCGCACACTGCATGGCGAGAGCTATGCCAATCTCGGCGACGCCATGCTGGGCGTCGTGCTGCGCGAACCGATCGGCGTCGTTTCGATCATCACGCCGTGGAATTTCCCGTTCCTGATCGTCAGCCAGAAACTGCCTTTCGCGCTCGCCGCCGGCTGCACGGCCGTGGTCAAGCCGAGCGAAATGACTTCCGCCTCTACCTTCGTGCTGGGCGACATCCTGCTAGAGGCCGGCCTGCCCGTCGGCGTCGTCAACATCCTTGCCGGTCTGGGCGCCGATGTCGGCGCGCCGATGGTCAGCCATCCCCTGGTCGAGATGGTGTCGTTCACCGGCTCGACCGGCGTCGGCAAGATGACCATGGCGTCCGCCGCGCAGTCGCTGAAGAAGGTCTCTATGGAACTTGGCGGCAAGAACGGCCAGATCGTCTTTCCCGATGCCGACCTCGAGGCCGCCGCCGACGCGGCGGTTTTCGGCGGCTTCTTCAATGCCGGCGAATGCTGCAATGCCGGCAGCCGGCTGATCGTGCACGAGGCGATCGCCGACGATTTTCTCAGCGCCGTCAAGGCGCTCACCGCCAGGGTGAAGGTCGGCGACCCGCTCGACAATCAAACCAAGGTCGGCGCGATGATCTCATTCGACCATCTGGCCAAGGTGACGGGTTACGTTACGGCAGCGGCAGGCGCAGGCAGCGACGTCTACAGTGGCGGCAAGCCGCTGGCCTCCAATGCCGGCCAATATCTCGACCCCACCATCATCCGTGGCGTCACCGAGGACATGGCCATCGCACGCGAGGAAGTATTCGGACCGGTGCTCTCCGTGCTCACTTTCGAATCAATTGAGAAGGCGTTGCACATCGCCAACAACACGCCCTATGGTCTGTCTGCAGGCGTGTGGAGTGCCAGCATCGACACTTGTATGTCGGTGGCGCGTGGGGTGCGTTCGGGGACGGTTTGGGTGAACACATTCATGGAAGGTTATCCCGAGCTGCCTTTCGGAGGCTACAAGCAGTCCGGTCTCGGACGCGAACTCGGCAAACGCGCTGTCGAGGACTATACCGAGGAAAAGACAATCCAGTTTCATCGCGGCCAGCGCACCGGATGGTGGGTCGGCTGAGTTGGGAAGAACCCGGTGGGCTTCCACCGGTCGTTTAATGCAACAAGGGAGGAAGTACATGTTGCGCAAACTGCTTATCGGAACGGCTCTCGCGACGAGCTTTGCCTTCTCGGCGCATGCCGCGGACGTCAAGGAAGTGCAAATGCTGCATTGGTGGACATCGGGCGGTGAAGCGGCTGCCCTCAACGTGCTGAAGGGTGATCTGGCCAAGGAAGGCTTTGCCTGGAAGGACGTGCCGGTGGCCGGCGGTGGCGGCGACGCCGCCATGACCGCGCTGAAGGCGATGGTCGCGGCCGGCAATTACCCGACCGCCTCGCAGATGCTCGGCTACACTGTGCTCGATTATGCCGCTGCCGGCGTGATGGGCGACCTGACCGAAACGGCGAAGAAGGAAGGCTGGGACAAGTCGGTCCCGGCAGCCTTGCAGAAGTTCTCGGTCTATGAAGGCAAGTGGGTGGCGGCTCCGGTCAACGTCCACTCGGTCAACTGGCTGTGGATCAACAAGGCGGTGATGGACAAGATCGGCGGCACCGAGCCGAAGACCTTCGACGACTTCGTCGCCCTGCTCGACAAGGCCAAGGCCGCGGGCGTGATCCCGCTCGCTCTCGGCGGTCAGAACTGGCAGGAAGCCACCATGTTCGACTCGGTCGTGCTGTCGACCGGCGGGCCCGAGTTCTACAAGAAGGCCTTCAACGACCTCGACGACGCTTCGCTCAAGTCCGACACGATGAAGAAGTCGTTCGACAATTTGGCCAAGCTCGTCACCTATGTCGACCCGAACTTCTCGGGCCGCGACTGGAACCTTGCCACCGCCATGGTCATCAAGGGCGATGCCCTGGTGCAGGTGATGGGCGACTGGGCCAAGGGTGAGTTCCACGCCGCCAAGAAGACCCCGGGCACGGATTTCCTGTGCTATCGCTTCCCGGGCACTGACGGCTCCGTGATCTACAACTCCGACATGTTCGGCATGTTCAACGTTCCGGACGACCGCAAAGCCGCCCAGGTCGCGCTGGCCACCGCCACCCTGTCGAAGAGCTTCCAGTCGGCCTTCAACGTCGTCAAGGGTTCGGTTCCGGCCCGTACCGACGTTCCGGACACCGACTTCGACGCCTGTGGCAAGAAGGGCATCGCCGACCTGAAGAAAGCCAATGAAGGCGGCACGCTGTTCGGCTCGCTGGCCCAGGGCTATGGCGCCCCGCCGGCTGTCGCCAATGCCTACAAGGATGTCGTCTCGAAGTTCGTCCATGGTCAGATCAAGACTTCGGACGAGGCCGTGACCGAACTGGTCAAGGCGATCGACGACGCCAAGTAAGCGCAACGCACAAGAACACCTTCCCCGCTTCGGCGGGGAAGGTTTTATCTCAGGATTGGCCGGCTCGACACCATGCCGACCGAAGACCCGTATGCACGGGGCCGCCTTGCCGCCTGACGGCAGAGCACGGACGACCCGAAACGGGAGGAGCTCATGAGCACGATAGCAACAAGTCAGATCAAGCTGACGCCGGAGCGGTCACGCCCCTCTGTGCGCTCACGCCTGCAGGACGCCTTGCCGAAGATCGTGCTGGCGCCGAGCTTCGCCATCACCATTGTCTTCGTCTACGGCTTCATCCTGTGGACGATCTATCTGTCCTTCACCAATTCCAAGACCTTCCCGTCCTATGTCATCACCGGTCCGCGCGCCTATCAGCGGCTGTGGGGCTGGACCTTCGACACCGACCCGCCCTCGAGTTGGTACACGTCGATCACCAATATGGGCATTTTCGGCTTTCTCTATATCCTGATCTGCCTGGCGCTCGGCCTGTTCCTGGCCATCCTGCTCGACCAGAAGATCCGCGGCGAAGGCATGCTGCGGCCGATCTATCTCTACCCGATGGCGCTGTCCTTCATCGTCACCGGCGTCGCGTGGAAATGGTTCCTCGATCCCGGTCTCGGCCTCGAACAGACGCTGCATCAATGGGGCTGGACGAGCTTTCATTTCGACTGGATCAAGAACAAGGATTTCGTCATCTACACGGTGGTCATCGCCGGCGTCTGGCAGGCCTCCGGCTTCATCATGGCGATGTTCCTGGCCGGGCTGCGCGGCATTGACGGCGAGATCATGAAGGCGGCGCAGATCGACGGCGCCACAACCTTCCAGCTCTACCGCCGCATCGTCATCCCTCTGCTGCGGCCAATCTTCCTGTCGGCCTTCATCGTGCTCGCCCACCTCGCCATCAAGTCCTACGACCTTGTCGTGGCGCTGACCTCCGGCGGCCCCGGCGGCTCGGCCTGGCTGCCGTCCAACTTCATGTATGAGTACACCTTCAAGCGCAACGAGATGGCCGTCGGCTCGGCCAGTGCGGTGATCATGCTGATGACCATCGTCGCCATCATCGTGCCCTATCTCTATTCGGAACTCAGGGAGAAGCCGCGATGAGCGCTGTCGCCACCCCTGCCCGCCAGGCCTCCGGCGGCATCAACACCAAGCTCGTCAACCGCATCGTCATCTACGGGCTTTTGGCGCTGTTCGCGCTGTTCTACCTGATGCCGCTTTTCGTCATGTTGGTCACCTCGTTCAAGACCATGGACGAGATCCAGAACGGCAACATGCTGGCGCTGCCCAAGGCGCCGACCTTCGACCCGTGGCTGAAGGCCTGGGGCGAGACCTGCGTCGGCCTCACCTGCGCCGGCATCAAGGGCTATTTCTGGAACTCCATCAAGATGGTGGTTCCGGCCGTGCTGATCTCGACCATGCTCGGCGCCCTCAACGGCTACGTGCTGACCAAATGGCGTTTTCGCGGCGCGACGCTGGTGTTCGGGCTGATGCTGTTCGCCTGCTTCATTCCGTTCCAGTCGGTGCTTTTGCCTATGGCGACGATCCTTGGCAGCGTCGGCCGCTTCGGCGTGAGCTTGCAGAACTCCGTCGGAACCAGCTTCGGCCTCGGCAATTCGACGGTCAATCTGGTCTTCGTCCACGTCGTCTACGGCATCGGCTTCACCACCTTGTTCTTCCGCAACTACTACGAGGCGTTCCCCAACGAGCTGATCAAGGCCGCACAGGTCGATGGCGCCTCGTTCTTCCAGATATTCCGCCGCATCATGCTGCCGAACTCGATGCCGATCTTCGTCGTCACCGTCATCTACCAGTTCACCAACATCTGGAACGACTTCCTGTTCGCCTCGGCCTATGCCGGCACCGGCGACGCCATGCCGATGACGGTGGCGCTCAACAACGTCGTTAATACCTCGACCGGCGTCGTCGAATACAACGTCAACATGGCTGCCGCGATGATCGCGGCCCTGCCCACCCTGATCGTCTATGTCGTCGCCGGCCGCTATTTCGTGCGCGGGCTGATGGCGGGCGCGGTCAAAGGCTGACCAATTCAGAAGGAACGACCATGGCTTTTCTGGAAATTGATGGGCTGAAGAAGCGCTTCGGGAATGTTGAGATCCTGAAGGGCATCGATGTCGAGCTCGAAAAGGGCGGCTTCCTGGTGCTGGTCGGCCCTTCCGGCTGCGGCAAGTCCACCCTGCTCAACACCATCGCCGGCCTAGAGCAGATCACCGAGGGCGAAATCCGCGTCGACGGCCGCGCCATCAACGATCTGCACCCTTCGAAGCGCGACATCGCCATGGTCTTCCAGAGCTATGCGCTGTACCCGAACATGACGGTGGCCGGGAACATCTCCTTCGGCATGGAGATGCGCGGCGTGCCGGCCGATGAGCGCCAGAAGGCGATCGACAAGGTGGCCAAGGTCCTGCAGATCGGCCATCTCCTGCAGCGCAAGCCGAGCCAGCTTTCCGGCGGCCAGCGTCAGCGCGTCGCCATGGGCCGGGCGCTGGTGCGCGACCCCAAGCTCTTCCTGTTCGACGAGCCGCTCTCCAACCTCGACGCCAAGCTGCGCGTCGACATGCGCATCGAGATCAAGCGCCTGCACGCCACGACCGGCACCACCATCGTCTACGTCACCCACGACCAGATCGAGGCGATGACGCTGGCGACCAAGATCGCCGTCATGCGCGACGGCGAGGTCCAGCAGTTCGGCACCCCGGCCGAGATCTACAACAACCCCACCAATCTGTTCGTCGCCGACTTCATGGGCTCGCCGGCCATGAACCTGATCCCGGCGACCATCGCCACATCAGGCAATGCGCTGTCCGTCGTGTTGCAGCGCGAGGCGCGCGAGCCGATCACGCTGCCGATGGCCAATGCACCGGCGGGTCTCTCGGCATTCCAAGGCAAGTCGATCATCTTCGGCGTGCGGCCGGAAGCACTGACCGATCCGGAGGGCGCCGAACGCAACGCCTCGAACATCGCAACCGCCGACCTGCATATCGAGGTCGTCGAGCCGGCCGGCTCCGACACCTTCGCCGTCACCAATCTCGGCGGCAAGGGCGTGGTGGCGCGGCTGCGCGCCGACGCCAACATCCAGCCTGGCACCAGCACGCCGCTCGCCTTCAACCTGACCAAGGCGGTGTTCTTCGATCCGGCGACCGAGAACCGCATCCGCTGACGGCCATGGCAAATCCGGACATCGTCATCATCGGCTCCGGCATTGGCGGCGCCACGATTGCCTCCGGTCTGGCCGGCGGCGGCGCCTCGATCCTGATGCTGGAGCGTGGCGAGCCCCTGCCGGCAACCCCGCATGCGCGCGACACCCGCTCGATCTTCGTCGACGGCCACTACCGGCCGAAGGAGATGTGGCGCGAGGCTGGCGGTGCTGCCTTCAACCCCGGCAATTACTACTATGTCGGCGGCAATTCGAAATTCTACGGCGCGGTGCTGATCCGCTACCGCAGGCAAGATTTTTCGGCCATGGAACACTTTGGCGGCGTCTCGCCGGCCTGGCCGTTTTCCTACGACGAGTTCGAGCCCTGGTATTCCAGGGCCGAGCAGCTGTTTCGCGTGCGCGGCACACTGGGCGAGGATCCGACCGAGCCATTCCACTCGATTCCCTACGCCTTCAAACCGGTGCCCGACGAAGCGCCGATCGCGCGCGCGCGTGCTGAATTGAAGGGCCTCGGCCTGCACCCGGCCTCGCTGCCGCTCGGCGTCGACATCGACACTTGGCTGATGGAGGGCAAGACCGGTTGGGACGCTTTCCCCAACACCGGCCAAGGCAAGATGGACGCCCAGACAGCGCCACTGGCGGCGGCGCTCAGGGACAGCAACATCCGGCTCGAGACCGGGTGCCATGTCGAGTATCTCGAGGCGGCACCCGACGGCAAAAGCATCGTCGCGGTCCGTTACCGGCAGAATGGCGAGGCGAAGAAAGTGTCGCCAAAACTGGTCATCCTGTCCGCCGGCGCGGTCAATTCCGCCGTCATCCTGCTGCGCTCGCCCTCATCCGCCAATGGAAAGCGGGGAGGCAAGGGCCTCGCCAACCGCTCCGACCAGGTCGGCCGCAACTTCATGAACCACAATTCCGGCGCCATGCTGGCCATCGATCCGCGCCGCCGCAACGATGCCGTCTACCAGAAGACGCTGATGCTGAACGACTATTATCTATCGGATGGCAAGGGCGGCAAGCCGCTCGGCAATGTCCAGCTGCTCGGCAAGATCGACGGCAACATGCTCAAGGCCAATGTGAAGACGATGCCGAAATTCGTGCTCGACTTCGTGGCCGGCCATGCCGTCGACTGGTACCTGATGTGCGAGGACCTGCCCGATCCGGAAAGCCGCATCATGGTCGACGGCAAGGACATCGTCATGCAGTGGCGGCGCTCCAACATGCAGTCGCTCGACGGGCTGACCAAGGTGATGCGCGAAAACTTCCGCGCCTGCGGTTATCCCATCGTGCTGTCGCGCCCCTTCGACAAGCGCACGCCATCGCACCAGTGCGGCACGGTCAGGATGGGCGATGATCCTGCAACCTCCCCGCTCGACCCGTTCTGCCGGTCGTTCGACCACCAGAACCTGTTCGTCGTCGACGGAAGTTTTTTGCCGAACTCGGCTGCGGTCAACCCGGCGCTGTCGATCGCCGCTCAGGCGTTGCGGGTTGCGGACCATATTCGCAGGGCTGGCTTCCAATGACCCGCCCCGCAGCCATCGTCACCGGCGGCGCGCGCGGCATTGGGCTGGCTTGCGCGGAAGCGCTGGCCGATGCCGGCTTCGACATTCTGGTTGCCGATCTTGCCGAACAGGCGCCTGACGGGCTCGCCGAGAACATCACTTCCCACGGTGCGAAATTCGCCTACGCCCAATGCGACATCGCAGATCTTGCCAGCCACGCCCCGCTGATCGACACGGCCATAGGCGCCTTCGGCCACATCGACTGCCTCGTCAACAATGCCGGCGTCGGCGCTGTCGTGCGCGGCGACCTGCTGGAGCTGAAGCCGGAAAATTTCGACCGCACGCTGGGCATCAACCTGCGCGGCACGGTCTTCCTCAGCCAGGCCGTCGCCAAGGCGATGCTGGCCACACCGGGCGACCACACGAAATCGATCATCACCGTCACCTCCGTCAGCGCCGAGATGGCCTCGCCGGAGCGCTCCGACTACTGCGTGTCGAAGGCCGGGCTTTCCATGTGGGTGAAGAACCTGGCGCTCCGGCTCGCCCCGGAAAACATCGGCGTGTTCGAGATCCGGCCAGGCATCATCCGCACCGACATGACGGCAGGCGTGACCGCCAAATACGATGCCTTGATCGACAGCGGGCTGGTGCCGGCCAAACGCTGGGGCGAAGCGTCGGACATCGGCGCGGTGGTGGCGACGCTTGCCGCCGGCAGGCTCGGCTTTTCGACCGGCTCGATCATCAATGTCGACGGCGCGCTCTCCGTGCCGCGACTGTAGGTGGAAACGATATGACCGACTACATCATCGTGGGCGCCGGCCCGGCCGGCTGTGTTCTGGCCAACCGGCTGAGCGAGGACCCGGGCAATTCCGTGCTGCTGCTGGAAGCCGGCGGCAAGGACTGGCATCCCTACATCCATATGCCGGCGGGCTTCGCCAAGATGACCAAGGGCATCGCCTCCTGGGGCTGGTCGACCGTGCCGCAGAAGAACATGAAGGACCGCGTCTTCTGGTACACGCAGGCCAAGGTGGTCGGCGGCGGCTCGTCCATCAACGCCCAGATCTACACGCGCGGCAATGCCCGCGACTACGACGCCTGGGAGAAGGAAGAGGGCCTCGCCGGCTGGGGCTACCGCGACGTGCTGCCCTATTTCAAACGTGCCGAGAACAATCAGCGCTACGCCAACGATTTTCACGGCGACCAGGGCCCGCTCGGCGTGTCGAACCCGATTTCGCCGCTGCCGATCTGCGAGGCCTATTTCCGCGCCGGCCAGGAGATGGGCATTCCCTTCAACCCGGACTTCAACGGCGCTGCCCAGGAAGGCGTCGGCTATTACCAGCTGACCCAGAAGGATGCCCGGCGCTCCTCGGCCTCGGTCGCCTATCTCAAGCCGATCCGTGCGCGCAAGAACCTCACTGTCAGGACCGATGTGCTGGCGACGCGCATCGTCGTAGAGAAGGGCCGCGCTGTCGGCGTCGAGATCGTCGACAGGCCGGGCGGCGAGAAGAATATCCTGCGCGCCGAGCGCGAGGTGATCGTCTCGTCCGGCGCCATCGGCTCTCCGAAGCTTTTGATGCAATCCGGCATCGGCCCGGCCGACCACCTGAAGGCGGTCGGCGTCGCGCCGGTGCATGACCTGCCCGGCGTCGGCTCCAACATGCAGGACCATCTCGATCTGTTCGTCATCGCCGAATGCACTGGCGACCACACCTACGACAATTACGCCAAGCTGCACCGCACCGCCTGGGCCGGCCTGCAATATCTGCTTTTGAAGAAGGGGCCGGTCGCCTCCAGCCTGTTCGAGACCGGCGGCTTCTGGTACGCCGACCCGACCGCCGCCTCGCCCGACATCCAGTTCCATCTCGGCCTGGGATCCGGCATCGAGGCCGGCGTCGAGAAGCTGAAAAACCCGGGCGTCACCTTGAACTCGGCCTTCCTGCGGCCGCGCTCGCGCGGCACGGTGCGGCTGAAGAGCGCCGACCCGGCCGACCATCCGCTGATCGATCCTAACTACTGGAGCGATCCCTATGACCGCGCCATGTCGATCAAGGGCCTGCGGCTGGCGCGCGAGATCATGCGGCAGAAGGCGCTTCAGCCCTACGTGCTGCGCGAAGTGCTGCCCGGCCCGTCGCTCGCGACCGACGACGAATTGTTCGACTATGCCTGCCGCAGCGCCAAGACCGATCACCATCCTGTCGGCACCTGCCGCATGGGCCATGACGACATGGCCGTGGTGACGCCGGATTTGCGGCTGCGCGGCATCGAGGGATTGCGCGTCTGCGACGCCTCGGTGATGCCGCGCGTGCCCTCCTCCAACACCAATGCACCGACCATCATGGTTGGCGAAAAGGGTGCCGACCTGATCCTCGGTCACGAACCGCTGCCGCCGGCGGTGTTTACCGGAAACCGGGCTGCTTGAAGGGAAAGAGAATGATCAGGCACTGTGTTTTCGTCCGGTTCCGCGACGATGTCCCCGACAGCGAGCGCGCGGCCATCCATGCCGATCTCGAGGCGCTGCGGCAGGTAATCGACGGCATGGACACAGTCCACTTCAGCGCCAATGTCAGCCCCGAGCCCTTCGCGCGCGGCTTCAGCCATGGCTTCACCATCGATTTCCGCGAGGCCGCCGCCCGCGACGCCTATCTGGTACATGAAGCTCATCAACGCGCCGGCGCCCGGCTGGTCGCCGCGCTCGAAGGCGGCACGGACGGATTGATGGTCTTCGACCTCGACCTTACGAAAAAGTGACCGGCTGTTCTTCGAAAGCCGGCTGATCGCGGTTCTCTTTTGCGAGCAGGGCGACATATCGTTCCTTTGGGGGCACCAAGGGAGGACGCCTTGAATCTCACCGCCGTACAGAAGAAGACCGTTCTGGCCTCATTCCTGGGCTGGACGCTCGACGCTTTTGATTTCTTCCTTCTGACATTCCTGCTCACCGATATTGCCAGTGAATTCCACACTGATGTTCCGGCAGTCTCAAAGGCACTGTTCCTGACCTTGGCGACGCGCTTCATCGGCGCGTTTTTCTTTGGCATGCTCGCCGACAAATATGGGCGCAAGCCCATGCTCATGCTCAACATCGTCAGCTATTCGGTGATCGGCGCGCTCGCCGCCTTCTCGCCCAATCTCGGCATTTTCCTCGCCCTGCGCGCGCTGTTCGGCATTGCCATGGGCGGCGAATGGGGACTCGGCAGTTCGCTCGCCATGGAATCCATACCACCCAGCGCCCGCGGCATGGTCTCGGGCATCCTGCAATGCGGCTATCCCGCCGGCTACCTCCTGGCGGCGGTGGTCTACGGCCTGCTCTATCAGCAGACGATCGGCGGCTACACGATCGGCTGGCGCGCCATGTTCCTGCTTTCCTTCTTGCCGGCGCTGATCGTGCTCTTCATCCGCTCGCATGTGCCGGAATCGCCGGCCTTCGTCGAGGCACAGAAATCCGTCAAGCCGGGGCTTCTGGAAACGCTGCAGAAGCACTGGGGCATCGCGCTCTATGCCGTCGTGCTGATGATGTTCTTCAACTTCTTCAGCCATGGCACGCAGGACCTCTACCCGACCTTCCTGAAGAAGCAGCACGGCTTCGATCCGCACACGGTGAGTTGGATCACGATCGTCGCCAATCTCGGCGCCATCGTCGGCGGCCTGACGTTCGGCGCGCTGTCCGAGAAGATCGGCCGCATCAACGCCATCACCCTCGCCTGCCTGATCGCGCTGCCGTCGATCCCGCTCTGGGCCTACAGCACCACGCCGTTCATGCTGGCCATCGGCGCTTTCGTCATGCAGATCGCGGTCCAGGGCGCCTGGGGCGTCATCCCGGTGCATCTCAACGAGCTTTCGCCGGGCTCGGTGCGGGCGACCTTGCCCGGCTTCATCTATCAGGCCGGCAATCTCGCCGCGTCCTATGGCGGCCCATACCAGGCGGGAATCGCCGAGGCGCCCGGGGGCAGCTACGGTTACGCGCTGGCGCTTTTCGCCGGCGTGGTCGCCGTCTGTATCATCGTCGTCATCCGCTTCAGTCCGGAGCGGCGCGGCCAGGTGATGACCGTCCTGGGTTGAGTGGCGGCTTACCCCAGCCGGAGCGCAATGACACCGGCAACGATGCTGAGCGCGGCTGCGCCGCGCCAGGCCGTCATCTTCTCGCCAAGCGCATAGACCGAGATCAGCATGGCGAACAGGATCGAGGTCTCGCGCAGCGATGCCACCGAGGCGATCGGCGCTTTGGTCATCGCCCACATCACGATCCAGTAGGCCGCACCACTGAGCACGCCGGTGAACAGTCCGGCCTTCCAGTCACGCGCCAGCACGGGCAGTGACTGGGGCCCGCGGAAGATGAGGCACAGCACCAGCGCCCATGTCGCGTCGCAGACGAACAGCCAGGCCGCGTAGCTTTGCGCCGTCGCCGCCAGCCGCGCGCCGCTGCCGTCGGACAGTGTGTAGCTGGCAATGAAGATCGACGTGCCGAGCGCAAAGCCGACGGCGCGCAGGTTGAGCTTCTCCAGATGCGCGCCGCCGCGAAACGACATCACCAGCGTGCCGGCCGACAAAAGCAGGATGCCGAGAATGGCAAACGGCGCCGGCACCTCCTGCACCACCACGATGCCACCAAGTGCTGCCAGCAGCGGTGCCGTGCCGCGCGCCAGCGGATAGGTCTGGGCGAAATCGCCGGCCTTGTAGGCGCCGATCAGGAAGGTTCGGTAGCCCATGTGGAAGACCACCGAAGCGAGAATGAATGGCCAGACCTCGGCCTTCGGGAATTCGACGAAAGGCAGCACGAACAGCGCGGCAAACCCCATGCCCAATGTCATCAACGTGATAGACAGGAAGCGGTCGAGATGCACCTTGACCAGCGCGTTCCAGATCGCGTGCATGGCGGCTGCGGCAAGCACCGCGAAGAAGACGAAAAGCGTCATTTCGGCCTTAGCGACCTCCCGAGCCGAGCGGCGTCTCGAGATCGATGTCGACCCGGACTGGGAAATGGTCGGACGCCACTTCGCCTATATCGGATGCGACCGAGCGGACCCGCTCCGCGAACACCCCGCCGACAAAACAATGGTCGAGCCGGCGCTTTGCCAGCCTGCCGTCGATGATCTTCTCATGGGTGTGGAAGTCATCAGCCGGTTCGATCGCCACGGCTGCGGCATCGACGAAGCCGTCGAGATAGGCAGCACCCCGATGATAGGGTGTACTGCCGACGATGCGGCGGTATTCGGCGCTGCCCGACTCCATGTTGAAATCGCCCATCCAGATCGCCGCCCGCGGATTTTCCGGCTCGGCTTCGCCGCTGGTCCAGTTGCGCGAAGGCTCGTCATCGACGCCGCTCCACGGCCCGCCCTCGGATGGTGCCCGGCGATGCTCGGATAAGAGATAGTCGATCTGCTCCAGCCGCTCTTCCGCCGCGATATGGGCGAGATGCAAGGACAGTACCCGCACCGGACCAGCCGGCGTGCGGATCATGCATTCGAGCGCCGCGTTGCGTGTGTTGAGCGGCCTAAGCGTGCGGCGCATCGGCAGCGCATGCAGGCGCGACCAGACGATCGGCAGCTTCGACAAAACCATGGTGCCGAACTGCCGGCGCCGATTGACCAGACGACCGTCGCGCCGCTCGCTGGCATCCATGTCGAAGGCCGGGCCGTAGACCCAGTGATACCCGGGCAGCAGGCGCGACAGCAGCTCCGGCTGGTCGTCGAAATGGCTGCGCTGCCAGTGCCGCTCGACCTCCTGCAAGGCAATGATGTCGGCGCCGTCGACGATCCGCGCCGCACGCGAAAGGTCGTAGCGGCCGTCGCTGCCGAACCCATATTGGATGTTGTAGCTGACCAGCTTCATTGCTTATCCGGCTCACCTTCGGTGATGGCAGTAGCGGCTCAGTGGATTGCTTGCAATGTGCAGGAGAATGCAAGCGGCTTGTGCCAGAAGCGTCCCCCTGCCCCTGCTGCGCGATCATGCACCGATTCCGGATCGCCCCGGTATCCTCCGAGCGCTGGAAAACGCCGCGAGGCACTCGGGGCAATTCCAAAAGTGTGGGCGGTTTTCCCGGGAAAAGCGCGTAGCGCTTTCCCTTGGGAATTGCGTCAAAACAAAAAGTTTGAGCCGTTCTCCGTGAAACGGTGAACTGATCCGACGAACGCGGCCGGTTCAGCTTTGTCGTTGATCCGCCCTAATCCGTCGTCAGCGGCTGGAACCGGCCTGCCGGTGACGCCGCCAGTTCCGCCCAGTCGATTTCTTCCTCAAGCCGGTGATAGGCTTCATCGCCGATCGTGCCGTTGCTGCGCAATTCCTCCAGCGTGTCGCGCTGGCGGTTGATGGCGTAGAGGCGCAACCGGTCATATTCGGTTGCCGCCTGTGCGTCCTCCGGGTTTTCCGCAATCACGCGCTGGGCCTCGTACTGCTCGCGCACGACAGCCGCCGCGGCCGAGGTCTTGCGGCTCAGCACGTCGAGTGCCGCCTGCATGACAGCGACACGCGCCTGCGCCACCTCATTGTCGACCGTTCTGTCCGGGTCGAAGTTGAGTATCCGTAGCAGAGGCTTCAGCGTCATCCCCTGCAGCACCAGCGTGCCCAGAACCACCGCGAAGGCGGCAAGCACGATCGGGTCGCGTCCGGGAAAGCCGGCCGGCAGGGCAATGGCCACGACCAGCGTCACCAGCCCCCGCATACCGCACCAGCCGACCAGCACGGCGCCGCCAAACGTCGGCAAGTCCCGCTTTTTGTCTTTGCTGCCGAAACTGGCAAACCACCGTATGATCGCAACATAACTCGCCACCCACGCGAGGCGTGCCACGATGACGACGAGCAGCACTGTCGCCGCAAACAGAAAGGCCTCGCCTTGCCCTTCGCCGGAAAGCCGGCTGACGATCGACCGTGCCTGCAAGCCCATCAGCACGAAGGCGAGCACGTTGAGAACGAAGACAGCCGACTCCCAGACCGAATAGGTGCTGACGCGGCGTCGCGCCGACATGCGGCGCGGCGCCCTGCGCGCGATCGTGATGGCATAGACGACGATGGTGATGATGGCGGAAAGACCGAGCTTGTCGGCCAGGATCCACACGCCGAATGTCCCGGCGAACTGCACCACGGTGCTGCTCGCCGCATCCTCGATCCGGGTAAGCGTCAGCAGCGAGAAACGGCCAAGCAGGTAGCCTGCGATCAGGCTGCCTATGGTTGACAACAGGATCACCGGAATGGCGTTGCTCAGCATGATCGAGCCGAGTGCCGCCGAAACCGCCAGCCGGTAGATCAAAAGCGCGGTGGCATCGTTGAGCAGGCTTTCGCCCTGCAGGATGGCGGTGATGCGGTGCGGCACCTTGAATTGCCCGAGAACGGCACTGGCCGCCACTGCATCCGGCGGTGCGACAATGGCGCCGAGTGCGATCGCCGCGGCGATCGGCAGGCCGGCCATCTTCCAGCCGACGAAAGCAACCACGACAGTGGTGAAGACGACGGCGCCAAGCGCCAGCAGCAGCAGCGACAGCCGGTAGCGCTTCAAATCGCGCAGCGACGTGTCATAGGCGGCATCAAGAAGCACCGGCGCGATGAACAGGGCGAGCGCCAGTTCCGGATCGATCTCGATCATCGGCGCGCCAGGCACGAAGGCGATGCCAACCCCGGCCAGGGCCAGCAGCGACGGATAGGGGATCTCCAGCCGCCGCGACAGCGCGGTCAGCGCGACAGCCGTCAAAAGCAGGGCAAGGGTGAGTTCAAAAAGCGCCATGGCTCACCGTAGCGGCGAAGAGCGACGGTTGGCAGTACCCCGAGGCAGGATATTGCTGATTGTCGAAGCCTTGGCCTGCCCTGGGATTCAAAAGCGACCAACTGAGGGGCGGCGGCGACGATTGGTCACTACAGACATCGAATCCACGACATCGAGGGTTTGCGAGCGTCGCCGACCAAGATTCGCTGTTCGGCGCATCAGAGACCGCTGCGCAATGATGTTCGCTCCGCTAATGCAGTACCAACATGTCGCCCGACGAGAACGAAATCTCGGCCTTCTCGCCGACGGCGGGCGGCGGGGTGGCCGAGTTGTTGAATGTGTCGAGCGACACCGTATTGCCGCCGATGCCGACGCGGACCCGGATCACCGAGCCGAGGAAATGCACTTCGGATATCTCTCCGGTCAGGCTGGAGTCACGGCCAGGCTGGCGGCCAAGCGAGATTGCTTCCGGCCGCAGCGCCAACGACAACGTGTCGCCGGACTTCGAGCCGTTGAGCTTGCCCTTGAGCGAGACTTCCTGCGTGTTGACCCGCACCGTGCCGGCCGCGGCATCGGTGACCTTGCCTTCGAGCACGTTCAGCGTGCCAACGAAATTGGCGACAAATTTGGTCGCCGGCCGGTTGTAGATCTCGAACGGCGTAGCGACCTGCTCGGCCTTGCCGCCATACATGACGGCAATGCGGTCGGAGATCGACAGCGCCTCTTCCTGGTCATGCGTGACGAAGATGGTGGTGATGTCGAGCTTCTTCTGGATCGAACGGATTTCCTCACGCAGCGACACGCGTACCTTGGCGTCGAGCGCCGACAGAGGCTCGTCGAGCAGCAAAAGCTTCGGCTTCGGCGCGATGGCGCGCGCCAGCGCGATGCGCTGCTGCTGGCCGCCCGAGAGCTGGTAGGGATAACGGTCGGCCATCTGCGGCAGCTTGATCATGTCGAGCATCTCGGCGACACGCTTGTCGGCATCGGCCTTGTTCATGCCGGCAACCTTCAGCCCGAAAGCGATGTTCTGCGCCACGGTCAGGTTGGGAAACAGCGCATAGGCCTGGAAGACCATGCCGACATTGCGCTGGTTGGGCTTCAGCCGCGTAATGTCCTTGCCGGCGACGACGATCTTGCCGGCCGACGGCTCCTCGAAGCCGGCAACCATGCGCAGGACCGTGGTCTTGCCGCAACCGGACGGTCCGAGGAACGAGACGAACTCGCCCGGTTCGACATCGAGGCTGAAGTCCTGGACCACGGTGTTGGAACCGTAGGACTTTCGCACGTGCTGGATGGACAGGAATGGCTCGGCCATGGCTTTTCTCTCAGGTCAATTCGGGCGGTTCGACGACTTCGGCGCGAACCGGGACAGGATCTGGATGAGCGACATACAGCCCCAGGTAATGGCGAAGGCGATGATGGCAAGGGCTGCCGGTTCATAGGCGCGGTTCGCACCGATGTTCTGCAGGTACGGCCCAAAGGCCGGGCGGTTGAGCAGGCTGGCCATGGTGAACTCGCCAATGACGATGGCGAAGGTCAGGAAGGCGCCCGACAGCACGGCGATCAGTACATTGGGCAGGATGACCCGGCCGATGATGGTGCCCCAGCCGGCGCCCAGGATCTGCGCTGCTTCCGTCAACGTCCGCACGTCGATGGTGCGCAGCCCGGTGTCGACGGCACGATACATGTAGGGCAGCGCCAGCGTTGCGTAGCCGATGACCAGCAAGGCATTGGCACCCATGTTGCTGGCCAGGAACGGCAGCGGCGAATTCGAGCCGTACATCCTGATGTAGCCGAAGACGATGACGATGGCGGGAATGACCAGCGGCAAGAGCGTGATGAACTCGACGATCGGCCTGAGCTGCGGCAGGCGCAGGCGGATCCAGTAGGCCGCCGGCACCACGATCAGCACCCCCAGAATGATGGTGAAGATGGCCGCGACCACCGAATACAGGAAGGTCGACTGGAAGCGCGGGTCGCCCAGTACGATCTGATAGGCGTCGAAGGAATGAACGCCGCGGCGCATGCGCAGCGAGAACTCGACCGTCGCCATCAGCGGAATGAAGAAATAGGCGGCGCCGACGATGAAGACGACCCAGGCCCAGAATTTTCCCGACTTCATTTCAGCCACCTTTCGGAGCGGGTCCGGAACCAGATGTAGAAGACGTTGGCCAAGCCCGTGATGACGATCATGCCGAAGGCGATGGCATAACCGAGCTGCGGGTTGTGCAGCACGTCGCCATTGATCTGCGAGTAGAGCTTGATGGGAACGATGTTGAGCGCCGGGCCGGCAAACGCGTAGGCCGTGGCGATGGCGCCGAAGGCATTGGCGAACAGAAGGATGACGGTGCCGAGAAAGCTCGGCCATATCACCGGGATGACCACCATGCGCCAATACTGCGCCTGCGTGGCGCCGAGCGTGGCGGCCGCCTCGCCCCATTCCTTTTTCAAACCGTCGATGGCCGGCACGATGATGACCACCATCAGCGGGATCTGGAAGAACAGGTAGACTGCGATCAGACCCGATGTGGTGAGGAAATTGAAGCCCATCGCGTAGATGTTGATGTTCAGGACATCACGCAGAAGCGTCGTGACGATGCCGACGCGGCCAAGCGTGGCCAGGAAGGCGAAGGCGAGCGGCAAGCCGGCGAAATTCGAGGCGACTCCGGAGAAGGTCAGGGTCGCGGAGCGCGTCCAGCCTGGAAGTCCGCCGCGCACGATGGCGATGGCTATTGCCAGCCCGGCAAACGCGCCGATGATGGCCGACCAGAAACTGATCTTGATCGAAACCCAGTAGGAACTGCTGATCGACGGATCGCTGACCAATTGCAGGATGTTGTCCAGCGTAAGCTGACCATCACTGTTCTGGAAAGCCCCGATCACGAGATAGATCGTGGGCAGGATCAGGAACATCAGCGCGAAGATGAAGAAGGGCGCCACGCCGATCCATTGCGTCGGCAGGCGGAATGCGGTCGCCTCGTTGGGCGGCGCGGGCTTGGTGGCAATCGTTTGATTTGAGAGCGAGAGATCGGTCATGCGCCGGCTACCGTCTTCGAGGAAAGGCCGGGCGGCCTCGCGACCGCCCGGTGGATTTCAAGTCTTACTTGACGTTGGCGCCGACAACAGCGTCCCAGTTCTTGCTGATGGCTTCCTTGGCCTTGCCCTGCTCGTCGAGCGTCGGGAACGCGGCCGCGGCGTAGGATTCCGCCGGCGGCAGCTTGGCCAGCACGTCAGCCGGGATCTTGCCGTTCTTGGCGAGATCGTTGAAGCGGATCGGGTGGCAATAGCCCTTCAGCCAGCCGACCTGGCCCTCGTCGGAATAGAGATATTCCATCCACAGCTTGGCAGCGTTCGGATGCGGCGCAAAGGCGCTGATCGCCTGCACGTAGACGCCGGCGACGACGCCGGTCTTCGGTACGATCACGTCGACGGGCGGGTTGCCCTTCAGCGTGTCGCGGCCAGCAAGCGCGTTGTAATCCCAGTTGATCAGGATCGGCGTCTGGCCCTGGGCGAGCGTTGCCGGCTTGCCGACGACCGGGACGAAGTTACCGGCGGCGTTGAGCTTCTTGAAGAAGTCGAGGCCTGCCTTGCCGGCGGCTTCACCGGCAGCGGCGCCCGTCGACAGGCCGGAGGCGTACACCGCCTGGATAGCCTGGTTCGAAGCGCGCGGATCACCGGCGACGGCGACGGCGTTAGCGAATTCCGGCTTCAGGAGATCGGCCCAGTCCTTCGGCGATTCCTTGATCAGGTCCTTGTTCACCATGAACGACAGAACGCCGTAATAGTCGCCGTACCAGGCGCCATCGGCATCCTTGGCGCTGTCCGGGATCGAATCCCAGGTCGACACCTTGTAAGGCATCAGCAGGCCGGCGGCCTTGGCGGTCGGGCCGAAGGACAGGCCGACGTCGATGACGTCGGGAGCTTGCGGGCCCTTGTTGTCCTTGTTGGCCTTGATCGCCTCGACCTCGTCGCCGGAGCCGGCATCGGGGTTGAGCTCGTTGATGGTGATTTCCGGATACTTCGCCTTGAAGCCGGCGATGACGTCGCCGTAACCGCACCAGTCATGCGGCAGCGCGATGGTGGTGAGCTGGCCTTCAGCCTTCGCGGCCTTGACGAGATCGTCCAGCGAAGCCGCGGACGAAATCACCGACGACACCATCAGGGTCGCGGCCGAGAGGGAAAGCACTTTCCCCGTGAATTTCAACATGTGTTCTCTCCGTTGAACTGACGCCGTTGGACGCCTGCGATGCGGTATCGTTTTCATGTGACAGCCAGATGAAAGCTTTATGAAACCATTGGCCGGCAGCAGAAAAAGTTAACTCTTTTTAACGGGCTGTAGCAATTAGCCGTCGCTTATTTTTCCGGCTAATCACTTTGCGCCTTGCATTTCATCCTTTCCCCCTTCGTTTGCCCTGATTTTCCAGATCAATTTTCGGCGGTGCTGGTGCCGTCAGATCGTGCCGGCGATCGCGTTTTCCAGCAGTGTCAGCGCCGCCTTCTTGGTCAGCTTGACCGGGTTGCCGCCGGCGGTCGGATCGACCACCGCCATGTCGGCGATCAGCGCCTTGCGCTTCTTGTCCATGTCGAGCCCCTTGATCAGGCCCGGCAGCGCGTGCGGCACCTTCAACTCCTTGCGCAGCTTGATGATCGCCTTGGCGAAGCCGTCGAAGCCGCCCTTGATGCCGCAATAGGCGGCGAGCCGGGCGATGCGCTCCTCGATGGAGTCACGGTTGAAGGCCAGCACATAGGGCATGAACACCGCATTGGTCATGCCGTGATGGGTGTCGTAGAGCGCGCCGATCGGGTGCGACAGCGAGTGGATGGCGCCCAGCCCCTTCTGGAAGGCGGCGGCGCCCATGGCGGCCGCGCTCATCATATGGGCGCGCGCGACGAGGTCCTTGCCGTTGGCATAGGCCTTCGGCAGGTTCTCGAACACCAGCCGGACGCCTTCCACCGCGATGCCGTCGGCCATCGGATGGTAACCCGGCGCGCAATAGGCTTCGAGGCAGTGGGCAAGCGCGTCCATGCCGGTCCCGGCGGTGATGAAAGCGGGCATGCCGACCGACAGTTCCGGATCGGCAATGACGATCGCCGGCAAAAGCTTCGGATGGAAGATGACCTTCTTGGTGTGCGTCTCCTCATTGGTGATGACGCCGGCGCGGCCGACTTCCGAGCCGGTGCCGGCCGTGGTCGGCACGGCGATGATCGGTGCGATCGCATCCGAATTGGCGCGCGTCCACCAGTCGCCGACATCCTCGAAATCCCACACCGGCCGCGTCTGTCCGGCCTGGAAGGCGATCAGCTTGCCGAGATCGAGCGCCGAGCCGCCGCCAAAGGCGATGACGCCGTCATGCTTGCCCTTCTTGAATACAGCGATGCCGGCGGTGAGGTTGGAATCGACCGGGTTCGGCTTCACCTCGGAAAACACGCCGTAAGGCACCTTGGCATCGTCGAGGATCTTCAGCGTCGAAGCGACGACCGGCAGTTTCGCCAGGCCCGGATCGGTGACGAAGAGCGGCCGCTTGATACCGGTGGCCGCGAGCACCTCAGGCAATTCCTGGATACGCCCGGCGCCAAAGCGGACGGTGGTGGGGTAGTTCCATTTGGAGACGAGCTTGGACATTTTTGTCTTTCGATAAATCAGATGGCTTCGCGCAGGTGGAAGGATTTCGGCCGGGTCAGGTTGTCATAGCCGATGGCCGACAGTCCCGCGCCCTTGCCCGTATCCTTGACGCCGGTCCAGACCAGCGCCGGGTCGAGATAGTCGCAGCGGTTCATGAACACCGTGCCGGTCTCGACGCGGTTGCCGATCGCCACCGCGTGTTCGGTATCGCGCGTCCAGATCGAGGCCGTCAGGCCATAGGCGCTGTCGTTCATCAGCGCGATCGCCTCCTCGTCGTTGCGCACCTTCATGATGCCGACGATCGGGCCAAAGCTTTCCTCGCGCATGACGCTCATCTGGTGGTCGACTTGCGTCAGCACTTCCGGCGCCAGATAGGGCGAACCGGCCTTGTCGTCAGCCACCTTCATGTTGATGTGCGCCTTGGCGCCCTTGCGCAGCGCTTCGGCCTTCTGCTCGCGGATCAGGTCGGCGAAACGCGCCTGCGCCATCGGCCCCAGCGTCGTCGCCTGTTCCAGCGGATTGCCGACGACATAGTTCTTCGTCTCGGCGATGAAGCCCTCGACGAATTCGTCATAGACCTTCTCGTGCACATAGACGCGCTCGATGCCGCAGCAGCACTGGCCGGAATTGTAGAAGGCGCCGTCGACCAGATTGGCGACCGCATGGTCCATCTTGGCGTCGGGCAGAACATAGGCCGGGTCCTTGCCGCCAAGCTCGAGGCCAAGCGTCATGAAGGTGCCTGCCGCCGCCTTTTCGATGGCGCGGCCGCCGCCGACCGAACCGGTAAAGTTCACATGGTCGATCTTGCCGGAGCCGAGCAGCTTTTCGGTCTGCGCATGGTTGAGCACGACATTCTGGAATACGCCCTTTGGCAGGTCGGCTTTGTCGAAGGCCTGTTGAAAACGCTCGCCGACCAGCAGCGTCTGCGCCGCATGCTTCAGGATGACGGCGTTGCCGGCCATCAGCGCCGGCACGATGGTGTTGACGGCGGTCAGATAGGGGTAATTCCACGGCGCGATCACCATCACCACGCCGAGCGGATCCTTCTTCACGTAGCGGCGGAAGCCGTCCTTCGGATTGGAGGCCGGTACGGATCTGAGCGCCTGTTCGGCGATCTCGACCATGTAATTGGTGCGTTCCTTGACGCCGCCGAACTCGCCGCCATAGCGCACCGGACGCCCCATCTGCCAGGCGATTTCCGGCACGATCTCGTCGGTCATGGCCACCAGCGCTTCGAGCATCGCCAGCATGTACTTGCCGCGCTCGACGATCGGTACCTGCGCCCACTTCTCCTGCGCCGCCTTGGCGCGTTCGACCGCGGCGTTGACCGCCTGGTCCGTTGCCACGGGCCGCTCGGCATAGATCGAGCCATCGATGGGGGATTTCAACTTGACCGTTTCGGTCATTCCTTCAGTCCTCGCACTTCATGAAATCTTGATTTTGACGCCGCCCGCCATTCCTGCGATGGCCAAGGGCGGCGCCGACATAGTTTAGTATCGCTCGAACCCCCTGTGCAGTTCCCAATCCGTAATCCGGCGGTCGTATTCGAACTGCTCCCACTTGGCGGTGTGGACGTAATGTTCGAGCACGTCCTCGCCGAGCGCCTGTCTCAGCATCTTCGACTTGGTCAGCGTCTCGGTCGCGTCGCGCAACGTCTTCGGGATCTCGGGCAGGCGCGAAGCCTGATAGGCATCGCCGACGAAAGGTTTCTGCAGTTCGAGCTTCTCGTCGATGCCGGCGAGGCCGGCGGCGATCAGCGCCGCGAATGCGAGATAGGGGTTGAGGTCGGCGCCGCCGATGCGGCATTCCATGCGGATGCCCTTGGTGCCCTCGCCGCACAGGCGGAAGCCGGCGGTGCGGTTGTCCTCGCTCCACATGATCTTGGTCGGTGCGAAGGTGCCGGCCTGGAAGCGCTTGTAGGAGTTGATGTAGGGCGCCAGGAACCAGGTGAATTCCTTGGCGTATTTGAGCTGACCGGCCGCCCATTGCTGGCCGAGTGTCGACAGCGTCCAGTCCGCCTTCTTGTCGAAGAACAAAGGCGTCTTGCCGTCCGCGCTCCACAGCGAATTGTGGATGTGGCTGGAATTGCCGGCGAGTCCGTAATTGTACTTGGACATGAAGGAGATTGCCTTGCCTTCGGACTCGGCGATCTCCTTGGCGCCATTCTTCAGGATGACGTGGCGGTCGGCCATGTCGAGCGCTTCGGCGTAGCGCACATTGATCTCCTCCTGGCCCGGACCCCATTCGCCCTTGGAATTCTCGATCGGGATGCCGGCCGCTTCCATCTCGTTACGAAGCCGGCGCATGACGCCTTCTTCCTTGGTGGTGATGCCGATCTGGTAGTCGCCGATGTAGGGCGAGGCGGTGTCGAGGCCCTGCCAGTGCTTCTTGCGGGCGGAATCATAGGTCTCGTTGAACAGGTAGAATTCCAGCTCGGAAGCGAAATAGCCGATATAGCCGCGCTCCGTCAGCCGTTTGACCTGCTTCTTCAGGATGGCGCGCGGCGAATGCGGCAGGTCGTCATGGGTGTGGTGATCGAGCACGTCGCAGATCACCAGCGCGGTCTTTTCCAGCCACGGAATGCGCCGCAGCGTCGCCAGATCCGGCTTCATGACGAAATCGCCATAGCCCTTCGACCAGCTCGCCGCCTTGTAGCCGGGCACCGGCTCCATATCGATGTCGGCGGCCAGGAGATAGTTGCAGCCGTGCGTCTCGTCATGCGCGGAATCGACGAAGTACTGCGCCAGGAACCGCTTTCCCGCCAGCCGCCCCTGCATGTCGACGATGCAGGCCAGCACGGTGTCGATCTCGCCGCTGGAGACCGCTTTCTTCAACTGATCGAACGAGAAATTTCCGGCCATTCCTTTGGCACTCCAGCGCTTGGTCATTGAAAGGGGATAAACGAAACCATGGCCGGCACGATGCCGGCCATGGCCTTGATGGGAGATGTCAGTGGCCGGTTTCGCCGACCGCCTGTTCGGCTGCCTTGATCGCCGCCTGGCGCGCCGCGATGATGTCGCCGAGCGGCGGGCCCTGGAAGCGGTTGCGCTCGAAGGCGTACCAGACGATCGCCGTCAGGATGAAGAAGCCGACCGTGATGTAGAGCGCCCAGTCGTTCGGCGGCTGGATGCCGATGACGAAGATCAGGATCATCGACACGATCGACAGGAAGGCAAACAGCATGAACACGCCGCGCCCCATGTTCCACGGACCCATCTTGTCCCATTTCGGCGTGCCCCAGGCCAACATGCCGAGCACGATCGGCACGGTGAAGGACAGGAACAGGAAGATGACGGTGCACGACACCACGATGGTGTAGGCCGAGGTGCCGGCGACCGAAACCAGTGTCGAGCCCCAGACGAACAACACCGACAGGATCGACGCCGTCCAGATCGCCGCCACCGGCGTGCGATAGGTCGGGCTGACCTTGGCCAGAGCCGAGGAACCCGGCAAGCCGCCGTCACGCGAGAAGGCGAAGATCATGCGCGAGGCCGACGTCACCGTGGCGAGACCGCACAGCAACTGCGATACGAACACGACGAGATAGACGAACTCCTTGATGCCGGAGGGAACGCGCTGGTCGAAGGCCCAGAAGAACACGTTCCAGCCCTGCTTGGCGGCATCGTCCATGTTCGGGATCATCAGCACGAAGGCGGCCAGGAACAGGTAGCCGAAGAGGGCCGACCAGACGACCGACATGACCATGGCGCGCGGCACGGAAGAGGCCGCCTTGATGGTTTCTTCCGATGTGTGCGCGGAAGCGTCGTAGCCCGTGATCGTATAGATCGGCAGCAACAGGCCGAGCGCGAACACCCAGGCATTCGAAACCGACGGCCAGACACCGCCGCCAGCGTCACCGGAATAATTGTGGAAGGTGAAGAGACGGCTGACATCCCAATGCTCGGCGAAGATCAGGCAGACGACCGCGATCAGGATGGCGCCGAAGAAGATCAGATAGCCCGAGAAGTCGGTCAGCTTTGCCGTCAGCTTGATACCGAGATGGTTGATCAGCGCCTGGAGACCGGTGACCACGACCAGGAAGATCATCTGGTTGGTCAGCGAACCGTCAATTCCCAGCGCAGGTCCGAAAGCGCCGATGAAGAACGTCCAGGTGCCGACATTGATGGCGCCGAGCACGGTGATCAGGCCAAGCAGGTTGAGCCAGGCCGTCACCCAGCCAGTGCCGCGGTTGCCGAGGATCGACCCCCAGTGATAGAGGCCGCCGGCCGTCGGATAGGCCGAGCTGATCTGCGACATGGCCACCGCGAAAGTCAGCGACACGAAGCAGCCGACAAGCCAGCCGATGCCGATGCCGATGCCGCCGGCGCCGGAGGTGGCTTGCGCCAGCGAATTGATGCCGCCCGACAGGATGCAGATGATAGAGAAGGAAACCGCGAAATTCGAAAAGCGGCTGAGACGCCGCTCCAGTTCCTGGGCGTAGCCCATGCTGTGGAGGGCCTTTACGTCCTCCGCCTTGTCAACGTCTGTATAACCCGGTGCTGCCATTGGAAGTCCCCTGTTTGTTTCTCAGCTGGCCGATTGGACTGACTTTCTGACTGAATGCGATCTGGGCCGCGTGGCCTCCTCTGGTTCCAGATCCGAAAAAATGCCTGTGAGCAGATCCGCCCATTTCCGCTGCCCGGTCTCACCGGAGATTTCATCGTTGCGGATTTCGATCATCGCGCAGGGCAACCCGCGCGAGCGCGCATGCCGTTCCAGCGTGAAATAGACGCGATCGGCCGGTGAATACGGTTCGTTGACGCCGACGGTGATGCCGGCAAGTCGCCTGAGCGCCGATATCAGCGGCGACGCCAGCCGGCGATCCTCGTCATGGATGATGCCTATATGCCAGGGCCGGTCGTGGCCCTTGTAGATGGGCGTGAAGGAATGCACGGAAACCAGCCGGGTCTCCTGGCCGCGCGCCAGCCGCTCCTCGACGATGCGTTCGATGGTGCTGTGAAATGGCTGCCATGACAGGGCGACCCGCGCCGCGCGCTGCTTTTCCGACAGGCCGGCATTGCCAGGTATGACTGTCGTCTCACTGACCTGCGGCACGAGGTCCGGCGCGTCGAGCGGCCGGTTGCAGTCGATGACGAGGCGCGAAATGCGGGTTTCGACCAGCGTCGCATCGAGCGCTTGCGCCATGCGCGTTGCCACCGGCAACGCGCCGGGATCCCAGGCGATGTGGCGGGACAGGTCTTCGGCGGCAAGACCGAGCGCACCGAATTCGGCGGGCAGGAAATTGGAGGCGTGGTCGCAGGTCAGCACGAAAGGGCTCGATCCGCCCGGGTTCGTCACCCTCACGGTATCGGACGATGCAAGGCTGGCGGGCCGTGCTTTCTCCATAATCTGCCGTCCCCGGGGAGCGCTGTATCGTATGTTACGTATTTTGCCTCATTGCGCCCCTATGAATGATTTCATACAGTTTACCCGGCTTTGTCAAATGCGATCTCATGGGCCAGGCCAAGGGGTGGGGAAAAAGATGATTTCCAGCATTGCCGAACTGATCGCCGACCGCATCGGCACGATGCCGGCCGGCGAACGGCGCGCGGCCCAGACGCTGATCGCCAGCTATCCGATGATCGGCCTGAAGACGGTCGCCGAATTCTCAGCCGCGGCCGGCGTCTCCTCGCCGACGATCCTGCGTTTTGTGGCCCGGCTCGGCTTCCAGAATTATCCGGAGTTCCAGTCGAGCCTGCAGGACGAATTGGCGGCGCAGCTGCAGTCGCCGGCGATACGCACGCTCAACCCGCCCTCGCCCGGCGGCGGCACGGTCTCGCCGATGCTGGAAGCGACGCTCGACAATATGCGCGAGACCTTCCGCCACCTCTCCGACAAGCAGCTGGCGGACATCGCCGCACGGCTTGCCGAGCGACGCGGCAAGACATTTCTCATCGGCGGGCGCTTCACCGATCCGCTGGCGCGCTATATGGCCGCCCACCTCGCCGTCATCCAGCCCGATGTCTTTCACCTCGCCGGCCAGGAGAGCATGTGGCGCGACCGGCTGATCGACATGGGCAAGCGCGACGTGTTGGTGATCTTCGACATCAGGCGCTACCAGGACAGCCTCGTCCGCTTCGCCGAGAAGGCGCATCAACGCGGCGTCCAGATCGTGCTGTTCACCGACCAGTGGCTGTCGCCGATCGCCCGGTTCGCCCGTCATGTCATCGCCGGACGAACCGCGGTGCCTTCCGCGTGGGATTCCTCGGCAGCGCTTTTCGTCGTCGCCGAAACGCTGATCGGCGCCGTCACAAGGCAACTGGAAGCCGACGGCGCCCGGCGCATCCGCGAGATGGAAGGCCTGCGCTAGGTTCTCGTTCTGTCGGGATTGGTGGCCACCGGGGCGGTGCGCGACGGCGGATCGAGGTCCTGGACGACGCGCAGGCCACCCTCGGACAACGGCCGGCCCAAGTTGCGGTCGGCACGATCAGGCGATCGAATAGCCGCCATCGGCAAGCAGGCCATGGCCGGAGACGAACGAGGCGTCATCCGAGGCGAGGAAGGCCACGACTGCCGCCATCTCTTCGGGTGACCCCGCCCGGCCTGGCACGGTCGATGCCGCAAAGGCGTCCTTTGCCTCGGTGCTCGGCCAGATGCGATCCTGGAATGGCGTGTCGATTATACCGGGATTGATAGCGTTGACGCGGACGCCTTGCTTGAACAGCTCGATCGACGCGGTTTTCGTCAAGCCGAGTACGGCGTGCTTGCTGGCGATGTAGAGGCCTGCGTTGGCGAAGCCGATCACGCCCCCCATGGAGGCGTTGTTGATGATGGTGCCGCCCCCCTGGGCCAGCATCGCCTTCACCTCGTGCTTCATCGACCAGAAGACACCGCGGACATTGGCGTTGAAGATGGTGTCATAGGTTTCGTTGGTTTGGTCGACGAATGGCGAAAACATGCCCTCCGTGCCGGCATTGTTGAAGGCGATGTCGATCCGGCCGTAGGTCGAGATCGTTTTGGCGACCAGGTCGATCACGCTCTCCTCGACATTGACGTCGGCAACCACAGCGGTCGCTTCAAAGCCTTCATTCTCGATGTTGGCGACGAGAGTTTCAATTTCAGAAGCGCGCCGAGCGCTCGCAATCACCTTTGCCCCACGGCGCGCAAGTTCAACGGCGGTGGCGCGGCCGATGCCGGAACTTGCTCCTGTAATGAGTGCGACCTTACCTTCAAGTGTCTTGAACGGCGTCTTGGTCATGATGACCTCCATCTGTTGAATGCCTCGCCCGGCCGGGCGCCAATTTGATGGGGCCAATCCGCCGGTGCTCGTTATCTAAGCGGTCCAAATAGTGATGATTAGTCGATGAATTTTGACTAGAGTAGTGAATGTAGGATATTAATTAGAGACGCCACGTCATGCACGGAACCGAGCTTGCCGAGTTGTCGACCTTCTTGGCCGTCGCCCGCCACAGGAGCTTCAAGCAGGCCGCGGTCGAGCGGCGCGTGGCGGCTTCGGCGATCAGCCACACGATCCGTAGCCTGGAGGAACGCGTGGGAGTGCGGCTGTTCCACCGCACCACACGCAGCGTATCGCTGACCGAAGCGGGCGCACGATTTCTCTCAGAGCTGCATCCCGCCTTTGGCCAGATCGAAAAAGCGCTCGACAGCCTCAATTCCTTCCGGGGTACGCCGTTCGGCACGGTTCGGATCAACGTCCCCAACTCGATCGCGCCCTTTGTCCTGCATGACGTGATGGGACCCTTGCTCAAGCAGAATCCGGGCCTTCACCTCGACATTGTGGCAACGGACAGGCTGGTCGACATCGTCGAGGGCGGCTTCGACGCCGGTATCCGCTTTGGCGAGCGGCTGATGCAGGACATGATCGCCGTTCATATCAAGCCCACCCTGCGCTTCTCGGTCGTCGGCTCCCCCGATTACCTTGCCGGGCGCAAGACACCAGTCATGCCCGCCGACCTGCGCGAACACGCTTGCATCCGGTATCGCTATCCCAGCGGCGCCATCTACAACTGGCAGTTTGAGAAGAATGGCGAGGCTGTTGATGTTGAAGTCAATGGTCCCATCACTCTCGATGACCAGGAACTCATGGTCGAGGCAGCGTTACAAGGCTGTGGCCTCGCCTATGTCTGGGACAACCGGGTGATGCGTCACTTGGCAAGCGGTGCGCTAATCCGCTGCCTCGACGATTGGTGTGCCCCTGACGATGGCTTGTTTCTCTACTACCCCAGCCGGCGGTATCTCTCCGCCGGCCTGCGCGCCGTGATCGACATGCTCAAGACCGGCTAGCTGTAAGCTTTCAGGAGGTTGTCCATTCGGACCAGCCCGAGGAGACTGGAGTTACCAGGCTTCAGCACTCATCGGAGGGTCCGAATGAACATCCACAAGAATGCCCGTCTCACGCCGCTGCGTCGAGAGGAGATGGCGCGGTCGGTGATAGAAGGCGCTTTTTCCAAAGCCCATGCGGCGTGCTACTGGTGCTGGCGGCGGGCGCGGGAGCCGAGGCACGCGTGGCGCTCGGCTGGTCATCGTCGGCGGGCTGGGGCTGGCCACCATCTAGACACTGTTCCTGACGCTGGTCGCCTATCTCCTGCTTGGCCGCTTCGTCACGCCGAAGACCCATGAGGAAACACGCCTCAAGCGTGGGCTCGAGCAAGCCGCTTATGTCGGTGTGGAGCCGGCGCAGTAGCTGCTATTTCAGCAGCCGGCCTTCGATCGACCAGCGCGCGGCAAGGAAATTCAGCACCGCCGCCACGATGACACCTCCGATCTTCGCCGGCCACACGCCGGCAATGCCGGCGAACAGCGCGATCGACAGGCTGGAGACGCCGAGCGAAATCAATGCCCCAAGCGAGACGAAACGCAGGAAGGCGTCATGCAGCCGAATGGCCTGGTTGCGCTCGAACGACCAGAAGCCATTCGCCACGAAAGAGAACATGACGGCGATCGACCATGAGACGACATTGGCCGGCAGCGGCGGGACATGCAGTTTGAGCAGCAGGAAAAAGCCGGCAAGGTCGATGGCCGTGTTCGCCAACCCGACAATGGCAAAACGCATGATCTTGCTGCCGGTCGAACGCCTGGGCTGGTCGGCGCCGCTCATCCCTTGCCGCCCATGATTTCGACGCCGGCGCGGGCGAGGCTCGCACCGAACGCGTCCGAAGCCAGCGTCGCGTATTCCACCTCGCGCGCGCCTTGCATCGGGTCGCGCCCCCGCAGCATCTCGTCGACATGGCCGGGATGGCACATGAACAGGCCTCGTTCCGGCAGTGTCTCGACAGCGGCCTGCAGAGCCGGCGCGAACCGTTCGGGTTGCCGCCAGTCATAGATGCCGGTCAGCGGCGCGAAAAGGATGAAGCCGGCGCGCGTCATCGAGCGGTCGAAGCCGGCGGCCACGGCAGCGATTGCCGCGACCTTCGGCGCCACAACGGCATTGCCTAAGGCAGGCGCGCCGCGCAGCGCCGGCCTGCCGCCAGCTTCAGGAAAACGCGCCCGCAGCCATGTGCGCATGACAGGCAGGAAATGCACGTGCTGGTGCCCGTCGATGAAGTCAGGCTGGCGGCCGAGCGCCTCGACGAAGCGGCTGTACTGCGCGTCGAGCTCGGCATGGACATCGCGCTCGTCAATTTTGCCGCGCAGCACCGGCAGCGCCAGCGAACGCAGCGGCGGCAGCCGGCCTTCCGGCGCCAGGCTCGACCGCCCGGTGACAGCCGGTTGGTCCGTCAGGGTCAGGTGCAGCCCGACCGCCGCGCGGCCGCACAGCGGCTTTATGCGCGCAGCCGCATCAAGCCACTCCGGAAAGCCGGTCATGCAGCTGGTGCCGGTCAGCCGGCCGCGATCGAGCAGGTCGAGAATTCCGGCGGAAACGCCGGGCGCCAGGCCGTAGTCGTCGGCGATCAGGCGGATGCGCCGCGTCATGCGCCGGACGCGCCTGGCGGCCTGTCCGAACCGTCGGCGCGCACGACATCGCGCACGATATACACCGGCCGGTCCTTGCTTTCCGAAAGCGTGACCCAGACATATTCGCCGATCAGGCCGAGCAAGGTGAGGTTGAGGCCGCCGAGCAGGACGACGGCGACCATGAGGCTGGGGTAGCCGGGGACGGCGATGCCGTAGAACAGCACCTCGAAGAACACCTTGGCTCCGTAGATCATGCCCGCCAGCGCCGCCAGCATCCCGCTCAGGCTTATGATGCGCAGCGGGATGACGGAAAAGGACGTAAACCCTTCCAGCGAGAAGGCGATCAGGTTGAGCCGGCTCCATTTCGATGTGCCGGTGACACGGTTCTCCGGCGAATAGGCTATGGCTTTCTGGCGGAAGCCGGCCCAGGCGAACAGGCCCTTGTTGAAGCGCCTTTTGTCGCGCAGGCTGGTCAGCGCGCGCACCACGGCGCCGCGCATGACGCGGAAGTCGCCAGCATTTTCTGGAATGTCGAAACGCTGGCTGCTGTTGATCAGGCCGTAGAACAGCTTCGCCAGCTGGCTGCGCCGCCAACTGGCCTCGCGGCGGTCGTTCTGCGCGAAGACGACGTCAATATCGGGATTTTCCACCAGCTCGGCGATCATCTTCAGGCTGGTGTCCATGGAATGCTGCAGATCGGCGTCCATGACCAGCGCCATGTCGCCGCGCGACTGGTCGAGACCGGCGAGCACCGCGACCTCCTTGCCGAAATTGCGGCTGAGCCGCACGATCTCCCAGGAACCCGACAGCGCCTGAGAAAATCGCTCGGCGCCGTCGTCGCGGCTGCCATCGTCCACCAGGATCTTGTGGACTTGCATGCCGAAACGCTGCGCCACCTCGGCTTCGAGCTTGTCGAGCAATGCGGCAAAGGCCGATGCCGATTGCGCCTCGTTCAAGAACGGCGCGACGATATCGAGCACGGGCCGCGACTCAGCCATTTGCGACAGGCCTTTCATTCATCACCTTGTTTCGCGCCACCTTGTCTCGCGCCCCCTTATCGCCTGATCTCGCCCAGAACCACCAGATCAGGGAACCGGCAATGAGGGTGACTGCGATCGGCCGGAACCAGGGGTAGAGGAAATCATGGATGTGACGTTCGACGCCCGTCAATCCGGTCAGGAACAGCATCACGGACAGCACCGAAGCCAGGACACCGCCTCGTTCCTCGCGCCACAACAAGGCGATAGCGAGACCGGCCGGCACGGCGATCATGGCATAGGTGTTGGGCTCGACGCGCGGGTTGAAGACGCACATATAGAAGGTGGCCGTCAGGAAGATGGCGAGACCAGCTCTTCCGCGTTCCAGCGTGCGGTCGAACCAGATGACGGCTGAAAGTGTGAACAGGGCCATGACGATGCGAACGATCGTGGCGCTGAATTCCGGGATCGGCAGCCCGATTTTGGTGAAGGGCGCCGTGAAGTCGGTGGGAACAAAATGGCTGGTGTTGTCGACAGCCATCGAGGTCAACATCCCGCCAAAAACACGATACTGGTCGTTGAGATAGCTCGCGGGAGCGAAGGCGTAGGGCAAGGCGAGCACGAACAGCACCGCCAGCACCAGCACCGGAATCAGCCGCAGGCGCAGGGCGCCGACCAACAACAGCATGATGATCGCGGTCGGCTTGGCGATGATCGCGACCGAGGCCCAGAAGAAGGTTTCGGCACGCCGTCCTTCAAGCGCCGACAAGGTGAGAAGCCAGCAGGCGCCGGTCAGCAGGATCGTCGCCTGGCCGTTGCGGATCGCCCCCAGCGCCATGGGCAGGGCCAGGAACAGCCCGAAGGAAAGCAGCCATGGCAATTCCTCGCCGCCGAGCTTGCGCACCTGCCGCATCGCGGCAAAGGTAAGCACCGCGAAGCCGATAATATGCCACACCAGGCCGCCCAGATGCGGACCGAGCTTCACAAACGGAACATAGAGCGCAGCAAAGGCCGGCGCGTAGAGATACCCCATCTCGGACTGGGTATTGTAGAGCGGCTGGCGGGCCAGCAGCGCCTCGCTCCCGTCTACATAGGCTTGCCAGACCGTCCGCGTGTGGGGAGACCACAAGACCATGACAAGCACGATCAGGAACGCCCCGATCCAAAGGCCAAATCCCAAACGGTCGAAAACCGGCTTGGACATCGTCATCAAGACACCCCGCGACACCCGGAACAGGCTCAGTCCAACCCTGTCCCGGCATACGATGGCGGCGGCATATCACGGACAAAGCAGCGAGGCATAGGGGGCTGAAGGACGCGGTTGTGATCTCGGCGGGCAGCTGCGGATGGCTGGACGCTCAAGCATCCTAGCCGGAAAGAGGCTCCGAAAGCCTCGCATTCGGGCTTCCGGCGCCGCTTCGAACAGCATCAAGGTCGTATGAACACCTTGCCGTTGGGCTTGGCGAGTTCCACCGGCACCCGCGCGATAGCCTCGGCGAGCGGCACGACGGCCGTCACGTCGGTCGACCAGCGCCCGTCGGAAAAACGCTTCTGCGCCTCCACGATCGCCGGACCGCGCCGCTCTTTGAATTGCCGCATCCATTCGCTCAGCCAGAAACCCTCTATATGCTTGTGCTGGAAGATCAGTTGGCCGGGTTCGCGGATGATGGTGGCATCCGGGTCGAGCCGGCCGTAGATGATCCAGCGCGCCCGTTTCGGCATCGCATTGAAGATGGCCGAGGCCAGCGGCCCGGTGACCGCATCGAGGAAGATGCGCGGTTGTTCCGCCTTCATCACCTCGCGCAGCGTGGCCTCGAAATCCGGCGCCTTCTCGTTGAGCACATGGGCAGCGCCGATCTCCTTCAGCAGCGCGATCTGCTCATCGCGGCGCACGGTGACGATAGGCCGAAACCCTTCCTCCTTGGCCAGGCCGATGATCAGCTTGCAAAGCTGGCTGGCGCCGGCGGTCATGACGAAGGCCTTTTCCCCCTCCTGCTTGACGATGTCGAACATGGCGATGGCGGTGAGCGGATTGACGATCATCGCCGCGCCGTCTTCGTCGCGCACGGTGTCGAGCAGCGGAATGCAGGCCGCCGCTTCGGCGACGGCATATTCGGCCCACGAGCCCCAATTGCTGAGGCCGGTGGCAAAGGCGACGCGCTTGCCGACGAGGCTTTTTGCATAGGGCTCTTCACCGCCGGCGACGACCGTGCCGACACCCTCGAAGCCGGCCGGCCGGCCCTTAAGGCGCGGCTGGCCGTACTGACCCTTGATGAAGGCAACATCGGAGGGATTGATCGAAGCCAGGCTGACCTTGATCAGCACCTGGCTGGGTCCGGGCGCCGGCACCGCGATGCTGCCCGGCTCGAGATAGGGCTCCATCGCCTCGAGCGCACTGCCGCTCGGCGTCTTGGTGTAGCCGTCGCCGACCAAGAGCAATGCCTTCATTTCGGAGGGAATGGTCATCGGTGACACTCCTTGGTGGTTGGCGGAAGACCCAAACCGCAGCGGACCGAGCTGCTGCTCAGAGCTTCTCCTGCGTGTACTTCTTCAGCTCCATCCGGGCCACCTGCCGGCGATGCACGGCGTCAGGCCCGTCGGCGAGGCGCAATGTCCTCAGATGCGTCCACGACCGTGCCAGCGGCGTGTCCTGGCTGATGCCTTGCGCGCCGAACATCTGCACCGCCTCGTCGGTGATCCTCAGCGCGACGCGCGGCGCGATGACCTTGATCTGGCTGATCCACGGGGCAGCGGCGCGCGCATCGCCCTGATCGATCATCCAAGCCGCCTTGAGGCAGAGCAGCCGAGCCATCTCGATCTCCATGCGGCACTCGGCGATGATGTCGAAATTGGCGCCGAGTTTCGCCAAGGGCTGGCCGAAAGCCTCGCGGCGCACGGAGCGCTGGCACAGCAACTCCAGCGCCATCTCGGCCTGGCCGATGGCGCGCATGCAGTGATGGATGCGGCCGGGACCGAGCCGCCCTTGCGCGATCTCGAACCCCCTGCCCTCGCCGAGGATCAGGTTCGCTGCCGGTACCCTGACATTGTCGAAGCGCAGGTGCATATGGCCATGCGGCGCGTCGTCGTCGCCGTAAACCTGCATGGCGCGGACCTTGGTCACGCCTTTCGTGGCGGAAGGCACCAGGATCATCGAATGGCGGCGGTGCTGCGGCTCGCCGTCGCCGCCGGTCCGCACCATGACGATGTAGATGGCACAGCGTGGATCGCCGGCGCCCGAGGCCCACCATTTCTCGCCATTGAGCACATAATCGTCGCCCTGGCGCTCGCAGCGCATCGCAATGTTGGTGGCGTCGGACGAGGCGACATCAGGCTCGGTCATCAGATAGGCCGAGCGGATTTTTCCATCCAAGAGTGGTTCCAGCCACTCCTTCTTGTGGTCGGCCGAGCCGTAGCGCTCCAGCACCTCCATATTGCCGGTATCCGGCGCCGAGCAATTGAAGGTTTCGGCGCCGAGATGCGCCTTGCCCATCTCCTCCGCCAGATAGGCGTATTCGACGGTGGACAGGCCATAACCACGTTCGGAGCCGGTCAGCCAGAAGTTCCACAGGCCGCGCTCCCTGGCGGTCCTCTTCAGCCCTTCGAGGATTTCGCTCTGGCGTGGGCTGTAGACCCAGCGGTCGCCTGCCTTGCCCACCTCGCCCAGGAATTCCTTGTCGAGCGGCATGATCTCGTCCCGTACCATGGCCGCAACGCGCGCGTGGATCGGCTTCAGCCGCTCGGTCATGCCGAGATTCATCTCCGTCATCGCTGCTAACCCTTCATAGAGGCCCGGCAATTTACCCGTGGCAAGGATGACCGTACTTCGGATAGCCTTGTCAACGCGAACTCTTTGCCCAGGGCAAAGCGCGGAGGATTGGAATGGCCTATCTGGACGAGCTGTTTTCGGTGGCCGGCAAGACCGCGCTGGTGACAGGCGCGGCGACCGGTATCGGCCGCATGGCGGCGACCGCGCTGGTCAAGGCCGGCGCCAGCGTCATGATCGCTTCGCGCAAGGGCGAGGATTGCATCAGGGTTGCCAATGCGCTGAACGGGCTTGGTGCCCCTGGCCGGGCCGAGGGCTTCGCCGGCGACGTCTCCAGCGAGGCCGGCATCGCCGCACTCGTCGCCGAGGTCAAGGCGCGGACCACCAAACTCGATATCCTGATCAACAATGCCGGCGTTTCCTGGGGCGCGCCGCTGGAGAGTTTTCCCTATTCGGCATGGGCCAAGGTGCTTGGCGTCAATGTCACCGCCGTCTTCCACCTGACCCGCGAATTGCTGCCGCTGCTCGAAGCCGCCGCCAGCGATGCCGATCCGGCTCGGGTGATCAATCTGGGTTCGGTGATGGGGACGCAGCCGCTGGCCGACGACGCCTATTCCTACACGGCGTCCAAGGCCGCGGTGCATCATCTGACGCGGACGCTCGCGCTCGAATTCGCCGCCCGCCGCATCACTGTCAACGCCTTTGCCCCCGGCCCTTTCCAGAGCCGCATGACGGCCTTTGCCACCGGCACCGATGAGCAGGCCAGACATGTCGGCGGCCATGTTCCGATCGGCCGTATTGGCGCACCGGATGACATTGCCGGCGCAACGCTCTATTTGTGCAGCCGTGCAGGCAGCTATGTCACCGGCGCCATCCTGCCCATCGACGGCGGGCAGTCGGTGCAGCATGGCTTGACCTTGTTCAAGGAATGACATTTTCCGGCCGTAGAAGCCGGAGATGAACTGGAGGACATGAGCGTGGAACCGATCAGTCTCGATGTGCTTCTGGCCAGTGTCGGCAAGGAGGTTGGCGTTTCGCCATGGCGGGTGGTGACGCAGCGCATGATCGACCAGTTCGCCGACGCCACCGACGACCACCAGTTCATCCACTGCGACCCCGAGCGGGCCAAGCGCGAGACGCCGTTCGGCGGCACCATCGCGCATGGCTTCCTGTCGCTGTCGCTGCTGTCGGCAATGACGTTCGAGACCATGCCGCCGCTGGAAAACAGCAAGATGGGCGTCAATCACGGCTTCGATTCGCTGCGCTTCCTGGCCCCGGTGAAGACCGGCGCGCGCATCCGCACCCGTTTCGTGCTGGCCGATGTCAAGGTGAGACCCTCGGGCTGGGTGCAGACGGCGCACGACGTGACGATCGAGATCGAGGGCTCGAAGAAACCGGCGTTGACCGCCCGCTGGCTGACGCTGACGCTGATCGAACGCCAGCCCGAGACCGCATGAACGACCCCAACGCGCTCGACCAGGCAGCGCTTGCGCCTTACCTCGAGGCGGAAATCCCCGGCTTTTCCGGGCTTGCTTCAATCGAAAAATTCAAATCCGGCCAGTCCAACCCGACCTATCTCATCACGGCGGCCAGCGGCCGCTATGTGCTGCGCGCCAAGCCGCCGGGACAGTTGCTGAAATCGGCGCATCAGGTCGACCGCGAGTTCCGTGTGATGAAGGCGCTTGCCGGCACCGCCGTTCCGGTGCCTGAAATGCTGCATCTGTCCGCCGAGGACTCGCCGATCGGCCGCATGTTCTATGTCATGGATTTCCTCGATGGCCGCATCTTCTGGGATCCGGCATTGCCCGAGGCCCGTGACAATGATGAACGCACCGCGATCTACGACGCCATGAACGGCACGCTCGCGACCCTGCACGATGTCGACGTCGAAGCGGTGGGGCTTTCCGATTTCGGCCGGCCAGGCAATTATTTCGAACGCCAGCTGGCACGCTGGACCAGCCAGTACCGCGCCTCCGAAACCGGCCCCATCGCCGACATGGATCGACTGATCGCCTGGCTGGAAACGCACCTGCCCGCGGATGACGGCCGGATATCCCTCGTGCATGGCGACTACCGGCTGGACAATCTGATCTTCGCGCCAGACCAGCCAAGGGTCATCGCGGTGCTCGACTGGGAATTGTCGACATCGGGCCATCCCTTCGCCGACATCGCCTATCAATGCATGCAATGGCGCCTGCCGCACGCTTCCGGCTTTCGCGGCCTCGGCGGCATCGACCGCGCCGCGCTCGGCCTGCCTTACGAGGAAGACTATGTCGCCGCCTATTGCCGGCGGCGTGGGCTCGGCGGCATTGGCAACTGGACCTTCTTCCTCGCCTTCTCCTTCTTCCGATTGGCGGCGATCTGCCAGGGCGTCTACAAGCGCGCGCTGGACGGCAATGCATCCAATCCCGAAAAGGCCAGGACCTATGGCGAGGCGGTGAAGCTGCTGTCGCATCTCGCCGCCAGACTGATCGACACGCAGACATGACGGGGAGCCATTATGGGCCGCTTTGACGGAGCAACGGTGCTGATCACAGGTGCCGCCGGCGGGCTCGGCCGGGGTGCCGTGAAAGGCTTTGCCGGCGAAGGCGCGCGGCTGGTGCTGTCGGACATCGACGGAAAGGCACTCGCCGATCTTGCCGCGACGCTGCCGGCCGAAACGGCGATCCTGGCCGGCAACATAGCCGACGAAAAACTGTCCGAGGATCTGGTCAGGCTGGCGGTCGAAAGATTCGGCCGGCTGGATGTCGCCGTCAACAATGCCGGCATCGTCCAGAGTTTCGTACGGCTGCCGCAGGTCGCATCGGACGAGGCCCGACGCGTGCTTGAGATCGACCTGCTCGGCGTCTTCTATGCCATGAAGCACCAGATTCCGCGGATGGAGCGGCAGTTCAAGGCGACGGCCAGGGGCGGCGCCATCGTCAACATCGCCTCGGTTGCCGGATTGGTCGGCGCGCCGAAACTCTCGGTCTATGCCGCCGCCAAGCATGGCGTCGTCGGGCTGACCAAATCGGCGGCCGCCGAATATGCAACCAAGGGTGTGCGCATCAACGCCATCTGCCCGGCCCACACCAGGACGGCAATGGTGGATAGTTTCGTGCGCGCCTCCGGTGCGCCGGAGGCAGAGGCGTTGGCCGAACTGACACGCGGCGTGCCGATGAAACGCGTGGCCGAAGTCGACGAAATCACCGCCGCCATCCTGTTCGCCGCCGACCCGGCCAACTCCTTCATGACTGGCCATGCGCTGGCCATAGACGGCGGCGTCGGCGCCATCTGACCCCCGTGATCTTAACGATGCCGTTTGGGAACTTCACGTGCCCTTGTCCGTTTCCGTACAGCGTATATAATTTAGCCGGACACCACCAACCCCAGACGCCACCGAAAGGCACCGACTTGCCGCTGAGCGTCCAGAAACGCCGCGAGAAACAGAAGGCCGAACTGCGTTCCGAATTGGTCGCGGCCGCGCACAAGCTTGTCCAGGAAGAGGGCTATGAAGGCCTGACCATCCGCAAGCTGGCCAAGCGGGTCGGCTATGCGCCGATGTCGGTCTATTCCTATTTCGCCGACAAGCAGGACATCCTGTTCGCGCTCGCCGAAGACGCTTTCGAAATGCTTGCCCGCCGCATCGAAGAGCATCCGTCCGACGATCCGATCGAGGCCCTGCAGGCGGTGATGACCGAATATGCCGCCTTCGGCCTCGGCAATCCCAACGAGTACCGCACCGTCTTCATGACCGAAAAGACCAAGCCGCCGGAAGGTCGGAGTTTTCAAGAAATGCACGAGGCCAACCCGGCGATGAAGGTGCTGATCACGCGGGTCGAAGCCTGCGTCGCCGCAGGAAAATTGCAGGGCGATCCGCGCGCCATCGCCACTATGCTGTGGGCGGTCGGCCACGGCACGATCTCGCTGCTGATCACGTTTCCGTTCTACCCCTTCGGCGACCCGAATGCTTTCGTGAAACGCATGTGCGATTTTACGCTTGCCACGCTCAGCACGCAGACCGTGCAGCCGCTGACCGAAACACCGGTCAACTGCTGAACGCCAACTCCTTTCGTTCACATGCTCCTGGAGCAATTCCTGGAAAAGTGTGAACGGTTTTCCGTCCGGAATTGCGTCCAAACAAAGGGTTGGAGCGGTTGGCCGTTTCCATGAAACGGTGAAACGCTCTAGCTGCCTTCCCCGGCCAAAACTGGGGCGAATTTCTTGGTTAACAAAAATTTACCGTACGCGTACGATTTCGGCTTGAACTTCGCGATCGGCGGACGTATCTGTACGCAATACCGTACATGTACGGAAAAAATTCGACCGTCGAAAAACGGAGACTGACGATGAAAAAGACACTCCTCACTCTCGCCGCCGTGCTGGCACTTTCCGGTTCGGCCTTCGCCGCAAGCGCCACCCAGCCAGTCAAGCATCAGTCGGCCGCGACCTGCGTCGACACCAAGACCCATGTGAAGCTGGATTGCGCCTCGACAGGCTCGGTCGAGAAGAAGGCCGCCACGGAAAACACCGCCGAAGGCCAAGGCCCGCGCCTTGGCATTAGCATCAACCCGTGGATCGTGCCGAGCGCGTTCTAAGAAATTCAGAAAGCCAGTTCTGGCCGGCAGCAGCCGGCCAGGTGAGATGTCAGCCGATTGAGATCGGCAGCCTGCTCGCCGAACTCTCGAAGGCAGCGTCGATCAGCTTCTGCATGTCGGCGGCGCGCCGGAAGGACGGATCGCCATTGTGCCCGGCATCCAGTGCGTCGACAAAACGCCGGGCGTTGCGCTTGACATCCGGCAGGGCCAGCTCGCGCCAGAGCTGAACATCGACGTCCTCTCCCAGGCACGCCGACAGCCGCGCTGCCTTGCCATCGGTCTCGACCTTGAGCGCTCCTTTGGTGCCATGCAGCGCCAGCGACAGGTCGTTGCCATGGCCGGTTGTGTAGCGGCTCGCCATGATCGTCGCCAGCGCGCCGGACGCCAGCCGCGCCGTCATCGCCACGCTGTCATTGGCGTCCAGCAAATAGTCGCCGATCCGGTTGCCCTCGGCCTTCGGAAACGTCACCAGATCGGCGTGCAGGCTGACAATATCCTGGGCCGCGCCATAGGTCGCGAAGTCGAGGATGTGGATGCCGACATCGCCCAGAACCCCGGTCGAACCGTGCCGGCTGGACAGGCGCCACAGCCATTTGTCCTCGACGCGCCAGTCACCCCAGGATTTGCTGACCAGCCAGCTCTGCTTGTAGCCCGCCTCGACATGGCGCAATTCGCCGATCGCCCCCGCCAACACCAAACGCCGAGCTTCCTGGATCGCCGGCGAATTGCGGTAGGTGAGATTGACCATATTGACGAGGCCGGCGGCCTCGGCCGCTTCCGTCATGGCAAGCGCATCGGCATGGTCCGGCGCCAGCGGCTTTTCGCAAAAGACATGTTTTCCCGCGGCAAGCAGCGCCAGCGTCGTCGCCTTGTGCACGCCGTCCGGAGTGGCGTTGATGGCGGCGTCGAAATCGCCCCAGGCGATCGCCGCTTCCAGGCTCTCGAAAGAAGCGCCGATCTCGTTGGCAGCGGCAAACGCCGCGGCGCGGCCGGGCAGTTGATCGACACAGGCGACAATGCTGCAGCCGGGAACCTTGGCGAACTCTTCGATATGGTGTCCGGCGATCCAGCCGGTGCCGAGCAAGAGCAGGCGATGCATCAGATCAGGTCCCCCATCAACTCAACCCCTTGTCGCCGTCGGCATGCAGGCGCAGGCCCTTCTGCACGATCTTCTCCTTGGCCTTGTCCGTCGGCACGTTCGGCGCATTGGTGATGCCGGACCAGGCGGGCGCCGGATTGTGCGCCCAGTGCACGGCATTGCGCAGCACCTGCTGCACGCCCTCATTGTGGTAGATCGGATAGGTCTCGTGGCCGGGTGAGAAATAGAAGATGCGGCCCGCGCCGCGCTGGTAGGTCAGCCCGGAACGAAACACCTCGCCGCCCTCGTACCAGGAGACGAACACCGTCTCCATCGGCTCGGGCACCGCGAAGGGCTCGCCATACATTTCCGTCTCGCCGATCTCCAGGCATTCGCCGACGCCTTGCGCGATCGGGTGGCTGCGGTTGATCGCCCAGACACGCTCGCGCTCGCCCGCCTCGCGCCATTTCAGCGAACAGGGCGTGCCCATCAGCCGCTTGAAGATCTTCGAGTAGTGGCCGGAATGCAGCACGATCAGCCCCATGCCTTCCCAGACCCGCTTCTGCACGCGCTCGACGATCTCGTCCTTGACCTCGCCATGCGCGGCATGGCCCCACCACAAAAGCACCTCGGTGGCGGCCAGGCGCTTCTCGCTCAGGCCGTGCTCTGGCTCCTGCAAGGTCGCGGTGGTCGCCACGATGCCCTTGTCCTGGTTGAGCGCGGCCGCGATCGTGCCATGCATGGTCAAGGGATAGAGGTCGCGCACGGCGGCATTGGTCTGTTCATGGACGTTCTCGCCCCAGACAACAACTTTTATCGGCATTTTTCTCCTCCAAAGCGCTTTGAATATCCCAACTGGCGATGCCTTGGAAAGATGCCTTTCGACCATAATTGCGGAAAATCAGGGCTTGCGGGTTTTTCGTCCGGGGACTGTCTTGGCCTTGCCGGGCTTGGCGGGCGCGCCGGGGATCGCCGAACTGGTGATGGACACCGGATCGCTGGCAGGGAACGTGTCCTCGAGGCCTTCCTCGAGTTCCTCTTCGGCGCTCGACGCTTCGTGTTGCTCGTGCTCAAGCGAGCGGACGGCCGACGTCTTTTTGAGTGGCAAGTTCGGCGCGGACTTCGACGGCATCGACACTTCTCCCTCGACCTGTTGCCGCACAACGAACGCGGGCGGCAAAACGTTCCGGGTCAGCCAGCCGCGTCGCGGGCTCCCTCGGACAGGAAAGTAAAGACATAGTCCGAGAACGAACGCCAGCACTCGACCCGGAAGGCGTCGTCCGATGTGCGCAACAGCACGATCTCGGCTTTGCCGAGGATGGTGCGCGAAGCCGCGCCCGCCGGGAAGGCGTCGAGCGACAGGTCCTGCGGGCAGCCCGAATTGATCGCGGCTTCGGCCGCCGGACCGATGACGGAGATCGCGATGTTCCGGTGTGAGATGCCGACGGCCGAATGCAGCGCGGTAACCCCTGCACAATCGGCGAGCGGATCATTTCCGCCCTCGTCGATGACAAGCCACTCGTCGGGGCCGAGCCACAGAGCGGTGCGCCCGCCCTTCGACGCGGATGTCTTCGGCTTCTTCGGCAAGGTCAGGCCAAGCGCCTTGGAAAGCGCCGCGACCGAAGCTTCCGGGGCGCGCAGGGAGATGCGCTCAGCCGGCGGCAGCACTTCAACCTTCACGCCGGTCGCTGTCGTACTGCGTCCAGCCAATGCCGGACGGCGGTCGACCGAAGGCGATGCGGCCGCAGCCGTCTTCTTTGCAGCAGCCTTAGCCATTGAGGCGGCCTCCCGTCTCGTCGAAGAACACCATGCCGGTAACCTCCACTTCGATCACCCCGTTCGGCATCGGCACATAGAGCGTCTCGCCCATCCGGTCGCGGCCGCCGGCGACCAGCGCCAGCGCGATGGAACGGCCGCAATTCTGCGACCAGTAGCTGGACGTCACGTGGCCGATCATCTTCATCGGGATTGCCTGCTTCGGATCGGCGACGATCTGCGCGCCCTCTTCCAGCACCACCTTCGGGTCCTTGGTCTTGAGGCCGACCAGTTGCTTGCGGCCCTTGGCGACCAGGTCGGGCCTTACCATGCCGCGGATGCCGACGAAGTCGGTCTTCTTCTTGCCGACCGCCCAGTCGAGACCGGCGTCGTTCGGCGTCACCGTGCCGTCCGTGTCCTGGCCGACGATGATGTAGCCCTTCTCGGCGCGCAGCACGTGCATGGTTTCAGTGCCATAGGCGGTGGCGCCATGCTTCTGACCCTCGGCCCACAGCGCTTCCCAGACGGCCTGGCCGTAATCGGCCGGCACGTTGACCTCGAAGCCGCGCTCGCCGGTGAACGACATGCGGAACAGCCTTGTCGGCACGCCGCAGATCTTGCCTTCGCGCACCGACATGTGCGGCAGCGCCTCGTCGGACATGTCTATGCCTTCGACCAGCGGTGCGATGATGTCGCGGGACTTCGGCCCCTGCACCGCGATGACCGCCCACTGTTCGGTGATCGAGGTCAGCCAGACATTGAGATGCGGGAACTCGGTCTGGAGATAGTCTTCCATGTGGTTCATGACGCGCGGCGCGCCGCCCGTCGTCGTCGTCACATGGAAGCGGTCCGGCGCCAGCCGGCCGACGACGCCGTCATCATAGATGAAGCCGTCCTCGCGCAGCATGATGCCGTAGCGGCAGCGGCCCGGCTCCAGCTTCTCCCATGGATTGGTGTAGAGCAGCTCCATGAACTTGGCCGCATCCGGCCCGACCACCTCGATCTTGCCGAGCGTCGAGGCATCGAACAGGCCGGCCGTGGTGCGGACCGCGACGCATTCGCGGTCGACCGCCGCATGCATGTCTTCGCCGGGTTTCGGGAAATACCAGGCGCGCTTCCACTGGCCGACATCCTCGAAGACCGCGCCTTGCGCTTCGGCCCAGGGATGCATCGCCGTCTTGCGCGTCGGGTCGAACAGCGGCCCGCGCGCATGGCTGACGATCGCCCCGAAGGTGACCGGCGTGTAGGGCGCGCGGAAGGTCGTCAGGCCGACCTCGGGGATCGGCTTGCCCAGCGTCTCCGCGGCGATCGCCAGGCCGTGCATGTTGGAGGTCTTGCCCTGGTCGGTCGCCATGCCGTTGGTGGTGAAGCGCTTGACGTGCTCGATCGAGCGCATGCCTTCATGCACCGCCTGGCGGATGTCCTTGGCGGTGACGTCGTTCTGGAAGTCGACGAAGGCCTTCACCGTCGTGTCCGGGCCGGCGCCGGGCCCGGCGCCCAGCATTCCGCGCGACCAGCTTTCCGAGGCGTCGACCTTCGGCTTCGATCCCTTGGCGGTCTTCGCGCCATAGTCCCTGGCATTGGCATCCTTGGCTGCCTTGGCGCCAGCCGTATAGGCCTCGTCCACCGTGGCCGACAAGCCGTCCGTGCCGTTGCAGGCGCCGACGGAAACGCAGTCCTGCGCGTAGGTGCCCGGCACGAAGCGCTTGGTCTCGTCGTTGAAGGCGACCTTGCCGCGCGACTGCGAGAACAGATGCACCGATGGTGTCCAGCCGGCCGACATCAGGATCGCATCGACTGGAATGGTGCGCTCGCCGCCGCCATTCTTCGGCTGCACGGTCATCGACGAAACCCGCAATTTGCCGCCGGCGCGGATCACCGCGCGGCCGAAATTGATCTCGATGCCGAGTGCCCGCGCCTCGTCGATCACGGGACCGGTCGGGTTGTCGCGCAGATCGACGATCGCCGCGATGTTGACGCCGGCCTTCTTCAGGTCGATCGCCGCCGCATAGGCTGAATCATTGGCTGTGTAGACGCCGACATTCCTGCCGACCGCCACGCCATAGTGGTTGAGGAAGGTGCGCGCCGCGCCCGCCAGCATGATGCCCGGCCGATCGTTGTTGGCGAACACCATGTGGCGCTCGATGGCGCCGGAGGCCAGCACGACGCGCTTGGCGCGCACTTGCCAAAGCCGCTCGCGTGGCAGGTCGTGGCCGGGAGCCTTCAAATGGTCGCTGACGCGCTCGACCAGGCCAACGAAATTCTGCGCGTAGTAACCGAAGGCCGTGGTGCGCGAAAGCACACGGACATTATCCAGGGCTGCGAGCTTCGCGATCGCCGCTTGCGCCCAGACGAAACCGTCCTGGCCGTCGATTTTCGCACCCGTCTCGAAACGCAGGCTGCCGCCGAATTCGGCCTGCTCGTCGACGAGGATAACGCGCACGCCGGTCTCGGCCGCCGCCAAGGCCGCCGCGAGGCCGGCCGCACCGCCGCCCAGCACCAGCACGTCGCAATGGGCGTAGCGCGAGGAATAATGGTCGGGATCGGGCTTGTCGGGCGAAACGCCAAGGCCGGCGGCTTCGCGGATTTTCGGTTCGTAGAGGCTTTTCCAGGCCGCCTTCGGCCACATGAAGGTCTTGTAGTAGAAGCCGGCCGAGAACATCGGCGATGCCAGGTCGTTGACCGCGCCGACGTCGAACGACAGCGACGGCCAGCGGTTCTGCGAGTTGGCGGCGAGCCCGTCATAGAGCTCCTGCACGGTGGCACGCACATTCGGCGTCTTGCGCGCGTCGTCGCGTACGATCTGCACCAGCGCATTGGGTTCTTCCGCGCCCGCCGACAGGAAGCCGCGCGGACGGTGGTACTTGAACGAGCGGCCGACCAGATGCACGCCATTGGCCAGCAGTGCGGACGCCAGCGTGTCGCCCTCGATGCCGGTATAGGACTGGCCGTCGAAGCTGAACCGCGCGGTCTTGGCCTGGCTGAGGCGACCGGCTCTCGGGATGCGGAACGCGCCGCTCATTTGGCAACTCCCGGCAACTTGGCGGGTTTTGGTTCGCCGGCCTTGTAGGTCATGACGAACTTGTCGGTGACGGTGTCGCGCACCGCGTTGAAGAAGCGCGCGCAGCCATGCATGTGCCGCCAGCGCTCATAGATGATGCCCTTGGGGTTGGAACGGATGAAGAAGAACTTTTCGAAATCGTCGTCGCTCTCGCCTGATATATTCGCCGAGCGCGCAATGTGCGCCTCGCCGGCGTTGCGGAATTCGAGCTCCGGGCGCTCTTCCTCGCAATAGGGGCAGCGGATGAGAAGCATTCTGTTTGTTCCTACAATTCGCCGTGGCCGAAGGCCGGTTGCTCGCAAAGCCTCTCGACAGCCATCAGTGCGCCACTGCCGCCGCCGCCGCCTCGTCGATGAGCCGGCCGGTGCGGAAGCGCTCGATGGTGAAGGGCGCGTTGATCGGATGCGGATCGTCCTTGGCGATGGTGTGGGCAAAGACATGGCCCGAACCGGGCGTCGCCTTGAAGCCGCCCGTGCCCCAGCCGCAATTGACATAGAGGCCGGGCACCGGCGTCTTGGCCAGGATCGGCGAGCGGTCGGGCGTCACGTCGACGATGCCGCCCCAGGAGCGCAGCATCTTCATGCGCGTGAAGATCGGGAACATCTCGCAAATGGCGTCCAGCGTATGCTGCAAGATGTGCAGGCCACCGGTCTGCGAATAGGAGACATACTGGTCGGTGCCGGCGCCGATCACCAGCTCGCCCTTGTCGGACTGCGAGATATAGGCGTGCACCGTGTTGGACATGACCACGCATGGCACCACCGGCTTGACCGGCTCCGACACCAGCGCCTGCAGCGGATAGCTTTCCAGCGGCATGCGCACGCCGGCCATGTTCATGATGACCGAGGAATGGCCGGCGGCAACCACGCCGACCTTCTTGGCGCCGATGAAGCCGCGCGTCGTGTCGACACCCATGACCGCGCCATTGGCGGCGCGCTTGACGCCGGTGACCTCGCAATTCTGGATGATGTGGACGCCGCGCGCCGAAGCGCCGCGCGCATAGCCCCAAGCGACCGCGTCATGGCGCGCCGTGCCGCCGCGCCGCTGCAGCGCCGCGCCGACGACAGGATAGCGCGCATCCCTGGAGATGTTGAGCGGCGGGCAGAATTCCTTCGCCTGCTCCGGCGACAGCCATTCATTGTCGATGCCGTTCAGCCGGTTGGCGTGGACATGGCGCTTCAGCACCTGGATGTCGTGCACATTGTGGGCGAGCATCATGACGCCGCGCGCCGAATACATGACGTTGTAGTTGAGCTCCTGACTGAGCCCGTCCCACAGCTTCAGCGCATGGTCGTAAATGCCGGCGCTCTCGTCATAGAGATAGTTGGAGCGGATGATGGTGGTGTTGCGGCCGGTGTTGCCACCGCCGAGCCAGCCCTTTTCCAGCACCGCGACATTGGTGATGCCGTGCACCGTGGCAAGATAATAGGCGGTGGCCAGCCCATGGCCGCCCGCACCGACGATGATGACGTCGTATTCCTTCTTGGGCTCGGGCGAGGACCATTGTTCCTCCCAGCCCTTGTGGCCGCGCATGGCCTCGCGGGCGATGGCGAATACCGAATATTTTTTCAACGTCCCAGCCTCGCGCCAACGGATCTCGCGGATTGCAGCCGGGCGTTTGTTCGGCCCGGCGCGCGAGGTGTATCACTAGCGAAACAGCGCTTCCACCCTTGCGCTGTTTGCGACGGCGCTTGCCGTTTTGCGCCACGACGAAAAAGACCTGGTGCGGGCTGGCTGCCCTGGTCGCGTTCAGCCACATTATCTGTCGTGCGATTCTGGAGGACGAATATGGGCAATGCCTGGTGGAATCTGACATTGCGCTTCCTGCTGGAGCTCGCCGCCCTGCTCGGTCTCGGCATTGCCGGCTGGCACTTCTCCGACGGATGGTGGCGCTGGGTCCTCGCTTTGGCCTCGCCGCTCGTTGCGGCAGTGCTGTGGGGTACTTTCGCGGTGCTCAACGACCCAAGCCGGTCGGGCCGCGCACCGGTGCCGGTTCCGGGCACGGTGCGGCTGGCCCTCGAACTGGTCATCCTGTTCGGCGGCGCTGCCGGCTTCTATGCCGCGGGTCACACGACCACGGGAATCGTCATCGCGCTCCTCATCGCCATCAGCTACGCATTTTCGCTCGACCGGCTCGGCTGGCTGCTGAAGCAATAGTTCAGGACGACGCGGCCTTCGCAGGTATCGGGTGGCTCCGACCGACCCCATCTGCGACCAGACATCCCGATTGCCGCCGAGACCGGCGCGAAAAACAGGGATGCAAAAGATGCTCGCACTTGCCAACAAGATCGCCATCGTCACAGGCGCCAGTTCCGGCATCGGCCGCGCCACGGCAAAACTCTTCGCCGAGGAGGGCGCGAAGCTCGTTGTCGCAGCCCGCCGCCAGGCCGAGCTCGATACGCTTGTCGCCGAAATATCGGACGCGGGAGGCACGGCCATCGCGCTTGCCGGCGACGTCAGGGACGAAGCCTATGCGAAGGCACTTGTCGATCTGGCGGTCGAAAGCTTCGGCGGCCTCGACATCGCCTTCAACAATGCTGGCGCCGTCGGCTTGATGGCACCCCTGCCCGACATGATGCCGGCGGCATGGCACGAGACGATGGACATCAATCTGACCAGCGCCTTTCTTGGCGCAAAATACCAGATACCGGCCATGCTGGAGCGCGGCGGCGGCTCGCTGATCTTCACCTCGAGTTTTGTCGGCTACACTGCCGGCATGCCGGGCATGGCCGCCTACGCCGCCGCCAAGGCCGGCCTGATCGGCTTGACCCAGGTTCTGGCCGCCGAATACGGGCCGAAAGGCCTGCGCGTCAACGCATTGCTGCCGGGCGGCACCGACACTCCGGGCGCAACGACAACGACGCCCGAAGCCCGCGCTTTCGTTGAGGGTATCCATGCGCTGAAGCGAATGGCGCAGCCGCGGGAGATTGCCCGTTCGGCGCTTTACCTCGCCTCCGACGCCTCGAGCTTCACCACGGGAACCGCGCTGTTCGCCGACGGCGGCGTCTCGATCAACCGGACGTGAAGGTTTTTTGCGGCGAAAGGGTCGGTTCGCCGCTTTGACGCAGGCAGCCGGTCTTGCTTTTTCCTTGCGATTTGGCGATTCCGTTTCTGTCGAAACGGGTCCCTAAACCATGATGCTGATCCGAACCTATGTGGCCGCGAGCGCGATCGAGGGCGTCGGCATGTTCGCCGCCGAGCCGATCCGGAACGGCGCCTCGATCTGGCGGCTTGATCCGGATTTCGACCGGCTGATCCCGATGGACAAATACGAGGCCGCACCCCAGCCTCTGAAGGAATTGCTCGACCGCTATGCCTATCCGAGCCCGGATCGGCCGGGCTTCATGGTCTATGAGGTCGACAATGGCCGCTTCATGAACCATTCGGCGACGCCGAACACCGATTTTTCGCAGTATGGCGGCGCCACCGCGACCCGCGACATTGCCGCCGGCGAAGAGATCACTTGTGACTACGGCGAATTCTTCGAGGATTTCGAGCGGCTGCACCTGGCCACGGCCTAGTTGGCGCCCTATCTCGGGGCGACCCTGGCAATTTGGCAGACGTCCTGCATTTCGACTGTGGACAGCGCGGCCCGATTCTGCTATCAGCCGCCACAATTCGTGGTGTCGACCGCCGCGGAGGCTAGTGGCTATGGCTACTTGCCTGTTGATATCAAACCCGAAAGACAGGATTGCCCGTGCAGGTACTCGTCCGCGACAATAACGTTGATCAGGCGCTTCGCGCGCTCAAGAAGAAGATGCAGCGCGAAGGCATTTTCCGCGAAATGAAGATGCGCGGTCACTACGAGAAGCCGTCCGAGAAGCGCGCCCGTGAAAAGGCCGAGGCCGTGCGCCGCGCCCGCAAGCTGGCCCGCAAGCGCGCCCAGCGCGAAGGCCTGCTGCCGATGACCCCGCGTCCGGTGCCTGCCGGTGGTGCTGCCGGCGCAGCGCGTCCGCCGCGCTGATTATCGCCAATATTTCGTCCTTTTCGAAGGATACCAAGGTGGCGCGATGCGGAATCGCCGCCACCTTTTTATTTTGATTGTGACCCGGTCCGGAGAGGGGATCCGGACCTGAGCGACGCGGCTTGAAGTGAGGACAGGGCAGACATGAACGCAATGAGCGTGGAGCGTGGGACCGCATTGCGTGGTTTCGCCCTGACGGCAGCCCTGTTTTCCGGATTGGTGCTGGCCGGCTGCCAGACATCGGGCCCGACCGGCGAGTTCAACAACATCGACAAGGCGCAGGGATCGAGCGAGAACATTTCCTCGCTTTCGGCGGTCATCCAGCGCAATCCGCAGGATCCCGAAGGCTACAATGTGCGCGGCTCGGCCTATGGCCGCGGCGGCCAGTACCAGGCAGCGCTCAAGGACTTCAACCAGGCCATCCAGCTCAATGCGAATTTCTACCAGGCCTATTCCAACCGCGCGCTCATCCAGCGCTTCCTCGGCAACCAGGAAGCCGCTCTCGCGGACTACAACCGCTCGATCCAGATCAACGGCAATTATGACGCCGCCTATATCGGCCGCGGCAATCTTTACCGCAAGGCGGGCCGCACCCAGGACGCCTTCAACGATTTCCAGAAGGCGATCCAGCTCGATACGACGGACGCCCGCGCGTACCACAATCGCGGCCTGATCTATCAGAGCCAGGGCCAGCACAAATTCGCCATCGAGGATTTCTCGACCGCCATATCGCTGGCGCCGGATGCCGCCGAGCCCTACAACGGCCGCGGCCTTTCCTATCTGGCGACGGGCGACGAGGACAACGCCTTCTCCGACTTCAACATGGCCATCAAGCTCGACGGCAAGAACGCCGAGGCATGGGCCAACCAGGCGCTGATCTACGAAAAGCGCGGCGACAAGGCCAAGGCTGCGAAATCCTATAAGGAAGCCGTCCGCCTCAACCCCAATTACCAGCCTGCCAAGGACGGCCTCGCCCGCGTCAGCTGATATCGGCTTTAGCGGATCCGGCTAAGCCTTATGGTGACGTTGGCGTGTCCGAAAGGACACGCGGCGCTGAACATCGCCGCCGATCCGGCAACCGCGCGTTAACCCCTGCAGCAAGCCGTTGACCCTTGCCTTGTTCGCGCCAAGTTTTCAGCGGAACGGTCTGGCCATTCAAGCCGTTGTTTCCAGGCGATTTGCGAAAGGACCCTCCCATGATCAAGAAACTCGTCTGCGCCGCTGCCCTTGCCACGACCGTGTTCGCTGCCGCCCCGGCCAGCGCCGGCAAGCTGCAGCTCGGCACGCTCGACTGCACCATCGACGGCGGCACCGCTTACATCGTCGCCTCCAACAAGGGCGTGTCCTGCGTCTTCCGTCCCTACCACCACGGCCCATCGGAGATTTACACCGGCGTCATCTCCAAGATCGGTGTCGATCTCGGCCAGACGCATCAGGGCCAGCTCGTCTGGGCGGTTCTTGCCGCGACCCGTGACCGCGACGCGGGCGACCTTGCCGGCAGCTATTACGGCGTCAACGCCGAGGCGAGCGTCGTCACCGGCGGCGGCGCCAACGTGCTGGTCGGCGGCCTCGACAGCGCCTTCGTGCTGCAGCCGCTCAGCGTCCAGGCGCAGACCGGCGTCAATCTCGCGGTGGCCGTGACCTCGCTTCAGCTGATCCACTCGCTCAAGTGATCGAACGGAGCCACGCGCTCCTCTCTACCTTGCGGCGCGGAACCATATAGGATGGTTCCGCGCCGTTTGATTTTTCGAGCAATTCCAGGAAAAGTGTGAAACGGTTTTCCCGGGCAAAGCGCGCAGCGCTTTCCCTAGGAATCGCGTCAAAAAAGATAGAGCGGTTCCAAACCGCTCGGAACGATATGCCGAAGACAGCCACCGCCGCTGCCGTGATTGCAACCCTACTTGCCGGCGCGGCGCAGGCGCAGGACCATGGCGTCGAACTCGGCACGCTGGAATGTGCCATAGGCGGCGGCACCGGCTTCATCTTCGGCTCGACCAAGGATCTGAGCTGCACCTTCACCCCGACCGACAAGACCTTCGCGCCGGAAGCCTATTTCGGCGCCGTCAACAAATACGGCCTCGACATCGGCACGACCAAGCAGGCGGTGATGCGCTGGCTGGTGCTGACGCCGCTGAAGAACATCTACGCGCCGGGTGCGTTGGCGGGCGACTATATCGGCGCCAGCGCCGAGGTGACGGCGGCAGTCGGTGCCGGCGCCAATCTCCTGGTCGGCGGCTCCTCGCAGGCCTTCACCCTCCAGCCGCTCAGCCTGCAGACGCAGACCGGCATCAATCTCGCCATCGGCGTCAGCCAGTTCCAGCTGCGCAGCACCGAGAACTGATCGCAAGACCAGGGCCGGCCATTCACCGCTTCATCATCCTGGGGCGTAGCAAGGAGCGAAGCGACGCGGCGCAGACCTCAGGATCCATGCCGGGACTCGGAAGCGCCGCCACGGTGCAGAATTCTGCTCCGCTGAACTCCACGGCCAAGGTCGCGGCATGGATCCCAGGGTCTCCGCGACGGAGCTTCGCTCCTGCTTCGCCCAGGGATGACGAAGTTCAGGTGCTTCGGCCAATCTCGAACGTTGCGATGGTCCACCGAAACGAACCGCTTGAGCTCAACCGCGGTTGAGGTTCTACAAGCCTGCCCCGACGGGACAGCGCGTCGATGAGAAGCGCAGTCCTGCCGCGCATGGTCCTGCCGGAAAGCCTCGCTGGCTTCTGGTGCCGTGCGCCGGCATCGAGATATGCAGAAGCATAGGGTGGACATGACTGAAATCAGCACAAACAGGGTCGACTGGCGCGCATTGTGGGCGAGCGGCGACCTCGCGCGCTTCTGCTTCATCAGCCTCGGCATCCTGCTGCACGCCACCAACGAGACGATGGTGGCGACCGTCATGCCGGCCATGGTCGGCGAACTGGCCGGCGTGCAGCTCGTCGGCTGGTCATTGGCGATCTACGAGCTCGGCGCCATCGTTGCCGGTGCTGCCGCCGGGCGGCTGGTGAGCTATGTGGCACTGCGCACCAATATGGTGGTCGCGGCCCTGCTCTACGCGGCCGGAGCACTGATCTGCGCCACCTCGCCTTCCATGCAGCTGTTCCTCGCCGGCCGGCTGATCGAGGGACTGGGCGGCGGCGCGCTGGTGTCGCTGGCCTTCGTTTCGGTCGAGCGGCTGTTTTCGCGGGCCATCTGGCCGCAGCTCTTCGGCATCATGTCGGCGATTTGGGGCGTCGCGGCGTTCAGCGGCCCGTTGCTGGGCGCGCTCATGACCGAATTCCTGTCGTGGCGCTGGGCCTTCGGCGTCTTCACCCTCGGCGGCACCACCATGGCGCTGGCAAGCTTCCTCGTGCTGAACACGCCGGAGGTGAAGAAACCCAGCGCAAGCGCCGGCAAGACCCCGCCCTTCCCCTTCGCCGCCCTTGCCTGCCTTGCCGTCGCAGTGGTGCTGATCGCCTCGGCCGGTGTCGACATCGCCCTGCTGCGCTCTTCACTGCTGATCGTTCTCGGTTTGGTTGGCCTGGCGCTGTTCTTCTATATCGACGCGCAAAGGCCGCGCTCGCGACTATTCCCGGCGCGGCTGTTTTCGTGGCGCACGCCGGTCGGCGCCGGAATGACCATGGTCGCGGCCTTTTCCGTCGCGACCTGTTCCTTCGGCGTCTACGGGCCGCTGCTTTTGACCAGCCTGCACGACATTCCGCTCTTGACCACCGGCTACATCATCGCCGCCGAATCGATTGCCTGGTCGATCCTGTCGATCCTCGTCGCCAACGCGCCGCCGCGGCGTGAACGGCTGATCATTGTCACCGGTGCGCTGATGATCGCGGCGGGCATCGGCGGCTTTGCCTATACGATACCCCTGGGCTCCATCCCGCTGATCCTTGCATGCGCCTTGTTGCAGGGCGGCGGCTTCGGCATTGCCTGGCCGTTCCTGAACCGCGTCATCGTCGCCTCCGCCCCGGACGACGAGCAGACCATTGCTTCCGCCGCGGTGCCAACCATGCAGCGCATCGGCTATGCCGTGGGTGCAGCCCTTGCCGGCATCGTCGCCAATGCCAGCGGTTTCTCGCAAGGCTTGAACCACGACGCGGCGGCCAATGTCGCGAGCTGGCTGTTTCTTGCCTTCGTGCCGCTCGGCATCCTCGGCTGTCTCGCCGCCTTGCGAACGTCGGCAGCCGCAAACCGGCCGCTGGAAGCCGTCGGCTGACGCAGGTTCAATTCGAGAGCGCTGTCTCAGTCGACGCGCAGCCTATAGCCGACACCGGTCTCGGTGGTGATGTAGCGCGGCTGGTCGGGGGTCTTCTCGATCTTCTGCCGGAGCTGCCTGACATAGACCCGGAGATACTGGACGTCGGTCGAATCATCCCAGATCTGCTTCAGGATGAAATGGTGGGTCAGCACCTTGCCGGCATGCTGCACCAGGATGCGCAATATGTCATATTCCTTTGGCGAGAGTTTTATCTCCTTGCCCTCAACCTTGACGATGCGCTTGACCAGGTCGACGCTGAGATCGCCGCTCTGGAAAACCGGCTTCTCGCCCTGTTGCTGGAACTTGTGCCGCAACGCCACACGGATGCGCGCCACCAGTTCGTTCATACCGAACGGCTTGGTGACATAATCGTCGGCGCCGAGTTCGAGCGCATTGACGATGCCGGCCTCGTCGGTACGGCTGGAGAGGATGACGACGGGAATGTCGAGGCCCTCGTCCCGCCATTTGCGCAGGAGCTCATGGCCGCCCATGCCCGGCAGGCCAAGGTCGAGCAGCACCAGATCCGGCTTTTCCTGTTCCATCAGCTCGATCGCCACCTTGGCGTTCGGCGCCTCGCTGACCGCATAGCCCTGGCTGCCAAGGCCGACCCGAAGCAGCTTGCGGATCGGCGGCTCGTCATCGACAACCAGTATCCTGACATTCGAATTTGTCATGAAGGCCGATCCACACTGGTCTCTTCGCCGATATCGGGCGCTTCAGTCAGCACCGGCATCCTGATGGTGAACGCGGCGCCTTGGCGGTCGGTCCGGTTGGCGGCCGAGATGGTGCCGCCCATCGATTCGACAAAGCCGCGGCAGATCGACAGGCCAAGGCCGGTGCCGGCGCGCACCTGATCGCCCTTGCGCACCCGATAAAACGTGTCGAACACGCGTTCCAGATCATGCGCCGGAATGCCCGGCCCCTCATCCATGATCTGCACGATGACGGACCCATTGTCGGCCCATCCCTGCACGCGGATCGTCGAGCCGGGCGGCGAATATTTCGACGCATTGTCAAGAAGGTTGAACAGAACCTGCTCGAACAGCACGGGATCGAGCTTCAGCATCGGCAGGTCAGGCGGAATATCGACCTCGATCTTGTGTTCGCTGGTGATCTTGCGGGCGCGGTTGAGCGCCGTGCCGACAATATCGCCGACATAATGCAGGGCATAGTTCGGCTCCATTGCCCCGGACTCGATCTTGGTCATGTCGAGCAGATTGGCGATGAAGCGGTTCAGCCGTTCCGATTCGTCGATCACCGTCGACAGCAGCTCCACCCGGTCCTGTTCCGGCAGATCCGGCGCGAATTCCTTGAGCGTGCCGGCCGCTCCCATGATGGCCGAGAGTGGCGTTTTCAGATCATGCGAAATCGAGGTCAGCAGGGCCGAGCGCAGCCGGTCGGCTTCGGCCGCGAGCTTGGCGCGATCGACGTCGGCGACCAATTGGATGCGTTCGATCGCCACCGCCGCCTGGTCGGCCAGCGCGTCGAGCAGGCGCTGCTGCTCGGGCGTCAGCAGCGGGCCCTGCCTGTCATTGTCGAGGCCGACCACACCGATCGCCGTGCGCCCTGTCCGTAACGGCAGATAAAGACGCTTGGCGCCTGGCAGCGTGTCGGCGCCGCGCCCGGCGGCGCGGTTGTGCTCCCAGGCCCAGCGGGCAGCGGCGATGTCGGCCTCGGCCAGCGTATCGTCCGGCGGATAGCCTGCCTTGACGGTGATGGTGCCGTCTTCGGGCAGAAGCAGCACCACGCGCAGCTTCAGCATCGAGGCGATCTGGAAGGCGGTGGCCCACAGCACATCGTCGAGCGTGCCGGCGCCGGCGAGCTTCTTGGAGAAGAGGTAGATGTCCTCGGTGGCCCGCGCCCGCGAGCGGGCGGCGACGGCCTGGCGCTGCATGCGCGCCGTCAGGTTGGAAGCGATGACGGCAACGACCAGGAACACACCAAGCGCGACAATGCTCTCCGGATCCCGGATCGTCAGCGTATAGCGCGGCTCCAGGAAGAAATAGTTGAAGGCCAGGGCACTGACGACGCAGGCATACAGAGCCGGCCAGAGACCACCGGTGACCGCTGACGTCAGCACACCGATGAGGAAGATGATCGCGAGGTTTCGAACGTCGAGAAACTGGTCGAGCAGGACGGCAAAGGCGAGCGAGCCGGCGACAAAACCAGTGGCCTTGAGATAGGGCCAGACCTGGAACTGCTTCTGCTCGGCCGCCGCCTTGACCCTTCTCGAGGCCGCTTCGGCATCCCGCTCGGTCCCCGAAATAACGTGGACGCTGATGTCGCCGGCATTGCGGATCAGATCATAGGTGAGCGAGCCCTCGATCAGTTCGCGCCAGCGCGACCGGGTCGGCCTGCCGACCACGATATGGGTGAAATTGTTCGCCGTCGCATGGCGCACAATGTCCTGCGCGACGCTCTGGCCGGGAATGGTGGTCACCTCGGCGCCGAGCTGCTCGGCAAGGCGCATCAGCGTGGCGAGCCGGTCCTTGTCTTCCTCGGACATGCCGGCCGAGCGCGGCGTATCGACATGCAGCGCCGTCCATGGCGCGCGAAGCCGGTCGGCCAGCCTGCGTGCGTAGCGGATCCGGGCCGCACCGCCCGGACGCGCGTCGACGCAGACGAGCACCCTCTCGCCCGCGGCCCATGGACCCTGGATGGCGTGGGACTGCATGTGATTGAGCAATTGCTCGTCGACGCGCTGGGCGGTGCGGCGCAGCGCCAGTTCGCGCAGCGCCGTCAGATTGCCCGACGAGAAATAATTCTCGATGGCGCGCTGCGCCGTGTTGGGGAAATAGACCTTTCCCTCTTCCAGCCGCTTGATCAGGTCGTCGGGCGTCAGGTCGATGATTTCGACATCGTCGGCCTGGTCGATGATGGAATCGGGAACCGTCTCGCGCACCCTGACCCGCGTGATCTGCGCGACGACATCGTTCAGGCTTTCGACATGCTGGATGTTGAGCGTCGTGTAGACGTCGATGCCCCGCGCCAGGATCTCCTGGACGTCGAGATAGCGCTTGGGGTGGCGGCTGCCCGGCGCGTTGGTGTGGGCAAGCTCGTCGACTAGAACCAGTGCAGGGCGCCGGGCGAGGATAGCGTCGATATCCATCTCGTCGAGGACGCGCCCCTTGTAGTCGACCTTGCGGCGCGGGATGACCTCATAGCCCTCGACCAGCGCCTGGGTTTCCCGGCGGCCATGCGTTTCGACGACGCCGATCACCACATCGATGCCGTCGGCCAGCCTGGCACGGCCCGACATCAGCATTTCATAGGTCTTGCCGACGCCCGGTGCGGCACCGAGGAAAATCCGCAGACGCCCGCGTCCCTCCCGTTCGGCATGCTCGAGCAGCGCGTCGGGGGAAGGTCGGTTTTCGTTGCTTCTGTCGTCCGGCATCAGGATCGATCATGGAGAGGTCCGGGGATGCTGTCGATCCCCGGACCTCGCCATCGCCTATTTGGCTGCGTCCAGCGCCAGGTTGAGCGCCAACACGTTGACGACGGGCTCTCCCATGAAGCCCAGGTCGCTGCTTTCGACATGACCATCAACAAGCGCCTTGACCTTGGCTTCGTCGATGCCCCTGGCCTTGGCGACGCGCGGAACCTGGAAATAGGCGGCCTCCGGGCTGATCTGCGGATCGAGGCCGCTGCCCGACGTCGTCACCAGGTCCATCGGCACAGGCTGGTTCGGGTTCTCCGCCTTCAGCTTCTCGGCATCGCCCTTGATGCGCTCGATCAGCTTGGGGTTGGTCGGGCCGAGATTGGAACCGCCGGAGGCGCCGGCGTCATAGCCATTGCCGGCGGCCGAAGGCCTGCCGTGGAAATATCTGTCGCTGGCGAAGGCCTGGCCGATCAGTTCGGAGCCGATGACCTTGCCGTCCTTCTCGATCAGGCTGCCATTGGCCTGACGCGGGAACAGCGCCTGCGCTATGCCGGTCATGCCCAGGGGATAGACCAGGCCGGTCAGCACCGTGAAGAAGACGATCATGATGATCGCGGGTCTGATTTGCTTGAGCATCGGAATGATCCTTATGCAAGGCCAAGGGCCGTGACGGCCATGTCGATTATCTTGATGCCGACGAACGGCACGATGATGCCGCCCAGGCCGTAGACGAGAAGGTTGCGGCTGAGCAGCGCACCGGCACCGATCGCCCGGTATTTGACGCCGCGCAGCGACAGCGGGATCAGCGCGATGATGATCAGCGCGTTGAAGATGATGGCCGCCAGGATGGCGCTCTGCGGCGTCGCCAGATGCATGATGTTGAGCGCCTGCAGCGGACCGGTGGTCTGGCCCGGCGCGACGTAGAAGACGGCGAACATGGCCGGGATGATGGCGAAATACTTGGCCACGTCATTGGCGATCGAGAAGGTGGTCAGCGAGCCGCGCGTCATCAGCAGCGCCTTGCCGATCTCGACGATCTCGATGAGCTTGGTCGGGTCGCTGTCGAGATCGACCATGTTGCCGGCTTCGCGCGCGGCAACCGTGCCGGTGTTCATGGCGACGCCGACATCGGCCTGGGCGAGCGCCGGCGCATCGTTGGTGCCGTCGCCGCACATGGCGACCAGTTTGCCCTTGGCCTGCTCGTCGCGGATCAGCTTCAGCTTGTCCTCGGGCGTGGCCTGGGCCAGGAAGTCATCCACTCCGGCTTCGGCCGCGATGGCGGCCGCTGTCATCGGATTGTCGCCGGTAATCATCACTGTGCGGATGCCCATCTTGCGCAGCTCGGCGAAGCGCTCGCGGATGCCGCCCTTGACGATATCCTTGAGGTGGACAATGCCGAGCAGCCGGCCGTCGCGCTCCACCGCCAGCGGCGTGCCGCCGGACTTGGCGACCTCGTCGGCGATCGCTTGTAGATCCCTGGTCGTATCGCTGTTCGGCCGCGCCGCGTGGCTGGCCACTGTCGACTGGTTGACATGGGCGAGCACGGAATCGACCGCGCCCTTGCGCACCGAGGATCCGTCAATGTCGACGCCGCTCATGCGGGTCTGCGCGGTGAAGGGCACGAAGGCGGCGTGCAATGTCGCCATGTCGCGGGCGCGGATGCCGTATTTCTCCTTGGCCAGCACGACGATCGAACGGCCCTCCGGCGTTTCGTCGGCAAGCGAGGCGAGTTGCGCCGCATCGGCCAGTTCCTGTTCGGTGACGCCCTTGACCGGGCGAAACTCGGTCGCCTGGCGGTTGCCGAGCGTAATGGTGCCTGTCTTGTCGAGCAGCAGCGTGTCGACGTCGCCGGCGGCCTCGACGGCACGGCCCGACATGGCCAGCACATTGAAGCGCACCAGGCGGTCCATGCCGGCGATGCCGATGGCCGACAGCAGCGCGCCGATGGTGGTCGGGATCAGGGTGACGAACAGCGCGACGAGCACGGTCACCGATATGTAGCCGCCGGAATAGGACGCAAAGCTCGGGATAGTGGCCGTGGCCAGCACAAAGATCAGCGTCATGCCGACGAGCAGGATGTTGAGCGCGATCTCGTTCGGCGTCTTCTGGCGCTCGGCGCCTTCGACTAGGGAAATCATGCGGTCGAGGAAAGTATGGCCGGCGGCGGCTGTGATGCGCACACGGATCCAGTCGGACAGCACCTGCGTGCCGCCAGTGACCGCCGAGCGGTCGCCGCCGGATTCGCGGATCACCGGCGCGGATTCGCCTGTTATGGCCGCTTCGTTAACCGAGGCAACGCCTTCCACCACCTCGCCGTCGGACGGGATGATGTCGCCGGCTTCGACCAGGACGATGTCGCCGACCTTCAGACTGGTGCCGGGCACGAGCTTGAACTTGCTCCTGTCCTCGCCGGCCAGGAACTTGGCCTGGGTCTCGGTGCGCGCCTTGCGCAGCGAATCCGCCTGCGCCTTGCCTCGCCCCTCGGCGACGGCCTCGGCGAAATTGGCGAACAGCACCGTGAACCACAGCCAGATGATGATCTGCAGTGTGAAGCGCAGGTCGCCGCCGCCGGCCATGAGGTCCCTGACGAACAGCACAGTCGTCAGCGCCGAGACGATGGCGACGACGAACATCACCGGGTTGCGGGCCAGCGTGCGCGGGTCGAGTTTACGGAAGGCACCGCCAATGGCGGGCCACAGGATGCGGGCATCCATGATGGCGGTTGATTTTAACTGGCTCATTTTGAAGCTCCGGCTTCAGAGTTGGTGGGCGGCACCCGGTGATTGGATGCCGAAAAGGGTGGGCCGTAGACCAGCAGCCAGATCACGATCATGACTGCCGCAATGCCCAGGAATGTGGACACGGTCGGGAAGGGAGGAGGCTTTGCCTCGCCTTCGTCGCCGGCCGGCGGCCGGGCCTTACGACGCTTGCTGCTGAACAAGGGCATGGCCGCCTCAGAAGGTTTGCCCATGGATCATCGCCAGGTGCTCGATGATCGGCCCGACGGCAAGCGCCGGGAAGAAGGTCAGGCCACCGACGATGACGATGACGCCGATCAGCAGTCCCACGAACAGCGGCCCGTCGGTCGGGAAGGTGCCTGCCGAGGCCGGCACGGTCTTCTTGGCCGCCAGCGAGCCGGCGATAGCGAGCGCCGGGATGATGACCAGGAAGCGGCCCATCAACATGCCGATGCCGATGGTGATGTTGTACCAGGGCGTGTTGCCGCTGAGGCCGCCAAAGGCCGAACCGTTGTTCGCCGCCGCCGAAGTGTAGGCATAGAGCACCTCGGAGAAGCCGTGCGGTCCGCCATTGGCCATCGAGGCTACGGCGCTCGGCAGGACGACGGCGATCGCCGTGAAGATCAGCATGGCGAGCGGCAGGCACAGGATGGCCAGCATCGCCATCTTGACCTCCTTGGCCTCGATCTTCTTGCCGAGATATTCGGGCGTGCGTCCGACCATCAGGCCGGCAACGAAGACGGCGACGACGATGAACATCAGGATGCCGTAGAAGCCGGCGCCGACGCCGCCGACGATGACCTCGCCAAGCTGCATGTTGATGAGCGGGATCATGCCGCCGAGCGCGGTGAAGCTGTCATGCATGGCGTTGACCGCACCGCAGGAAGCGGCCGTCGTGATCACGGCGAACAGCGCCGACAGAGCGATGCCGAAGCGGGTTTCCTTGCCTTCCATATTGCCGCCGCCGATGCCCAGCGCATGGACCAGCGGATTGCCCGCGGCTTCCGCCCAGTAGCAGACGGCGACGCCGGCGATGAACAGCACGCCCATGGATGCCAGGATCGCCCAGCCCTGGCGCTGGTTGCCGACCATGCGGCCGAAGACGTTGGTCAGCGCAGCACCCAGCGCGAAGATCGTCACCATCTGGATCAGGTTGGAGATGGCGTCGGGATTTTCGAACGGATGCGCCGCATTGGCGTTGAAGAAGCCGCCGCCATTGGTGCCGAGCATCTTGATGGCGACCTGCGAGGCGACCGGGCCGAGTGCGATGGTCTGCTTGGCGCCCTCCAGCGTGGTGGCGTCGACGTAAGGCCCAAGCGTCTGCGGCATGCCGAGCCAGACATAGACCAGGGTGAGCACGATACAGAGCGGCAGCAGCACGTAGAGCGTGCAGCGGGTCATATCGACCCAGAAATTGCCGATCGATTTGCCGGAGGCGCGGGCAAAACCGCGGATCAGTGCGATGGCGATGGCAATGCCGGTGGCCGCCGAAACGAAATTCTGCACCGTCAGCCCGGCCATCTGCAGGAGATACGACATCGTGCTCTCGCCACCGTAGTTCTGCCAGTTCGTGTTGGTCACGAAACTGGCGGCGGTGTTGAAGGCGAGCGCCGGGTCGACCGCGCCCATGCCGGCGGGATTGTAGGGCAGACTGCCCTGCAGGCGCTGCAGGACATAAAGCACCAGGAATCCGGCAAGGTTGAACAATAGCAAAGCCACAGCATAGGCGGTCCAGTGCTGTTCCTCGCGTTCGCTGGTGCCGCAAATGCGGTAGAGCCCGCGCTCGAGCGGGCCGAAGATCGGTGAAAGCAGCGTGCGATCGCCGTTGAAGACGCGGTGCATGTAGAAGCCAAGCGGCTTCGTCAGCAAAACGATAATCCCGCAGAAGACAAGGATCTGTATCCAACCGTTCAGTGTCATGGCTGTGGCTTTCCGTGCCTTCAGAAGCGTTCTGGACGAACGAGGGCGTATGTGAGGTAGGCGAGCAGGAACAAGGTCACGCCGCCGCCGAGGAAGTAATCGAAAAGCATGGCTTGATCCTTCCGTTCAAATTCTGTCGCAGGCTTTGACGTAGGCCAAGGACAAGGTAAAAAACAAAAACCATATCCCGAGAACAATGAGGTCCATTGTGCTTTCCTTACTTTGATTTTCTAAGCGACACCTGCCGAAGTCAGGTCGGCAACTGCGTGAAAACGGCGCGCCGCATTCCGATTGGCGGCGTCCGACGTTTTTCCCATGCGGAATATGGACCCGATCGCCATAAAGGTTCGAGACGGCGCGGGGCGGAAAGAAATAGGAATTCTATAAAGGTTTCCGGCGCCCGCTACCGTCGCCGAGCCGGTTGCGCTCGATGCGGATTCACCGGGTCGCGCCGAGCAACCGCGCCTTGCCGAGTGAATGGAACGAATTCTCCAGCCGGAGATTGTCGGCCTGAGGGTTCACGCATCAGAGGATATGGCAATGGCAAAGCAGAAAATGCTCGACGAACTGTTCCACGACACGCTGAAGGACATCTATTTCGCCGAAAAGAAGATACTCGCGACGCTGCCGAAAATGGCCAAGGCCGCGCAAAGCGCTGACCTGAAAGCCGCCTTCGAAAAGCACCGCACCGAGACCGAGGGCCATGTCGCCAGGCTGGAGAAGGTCTTCGGCGTGATTGGCAAGAAGCCGGTGGGCAAGACCTGCGCCGCCATCATGGGCATCACCGAGGAAGGCGCCGAGATCATGGAGGAATACAAGGAATCTCCTGCGCTCGATGCTGGCCTGCTGGCGGCCGCGCAAGCGGTCGAACACTATGAGATTTCGCGCTACGGCACGCTGCGGACGTGGGCCGGCGAACTTCGCCTCAACGACGCCGTGACGCTTCTCGAAGCAACGCTGAAGGAAGAGAAGGCGACCGACGAAGCGCTGACCAAGATCGCAGAGTCGGCGGTCAACGTCGCCGCCGAAGCGGCTTGAACTTCTCGCTCACAGGATCAGGGGCCGCGTCTGGAATAGACTAACGCGGCTCCCGCATCAAGCTGAGATAGGTCGGATCGAACTCGGCGATTTCCTGCAGCCGGTGCCAGTCCAGAATGGTCACTGTGTGGTTTGCCCAGCTGACGACCCCGACCTTGCGCAAGGCGCCAATAACCCGGTTCATGTGCACCACAGACAGGCCGAGCACGTCGGCCATCTCTGCTTGGGAGAGCGGCAGGTGAAAGCTCATGCCGCTGGTGCGCTGTACCACCTGCAGCCGCACGAAGAGTTCACAGACCAGATGGGCCAGATGCGAGGTCTTGGAGCGTCGCCCCATGGCGACGATCCATTCGCGGTGGATGGCGCCGTCGACGAGCGTGTCGAGCCACAGCAGCCGGGTCAGATGCGGCGCCTTCTCGGTGATGGCGCGAAGCCGGCTGTGATCGGCGAACACCACGTGACAGGGCGAGAGAGCGACGATGCCGTGATCCATGGTCTTCAGCAGGAAGGCATGGAGATCGACGAAGTCGCCGGGCACCTGCAAGGAGGTGAACTGCCGGCCACCATTCTCCAGAACCTTGTAGCGCGCCGCCAGGCCGTCGAGGATCAACGTCGAATAGGTCGGCCGTGACCCGGAAGCGACGATGTCCTTGCCCGTCGCGAAATGCCGCTCGAAGGTCATGGCGCCTGCCAGCAGCGCCTTCTCGGCGTCGGACAGCGCGTCGTGCTGGCCAAGGTTCAGATAGAGGGCTTCAAGCACCGCAATCTCCAGCAAGGATCGAGAAGCCATCGCCAAGTGTTTTGTCGGAAGCAAAGGCGGCTTCGGATGCACTAGGCCTTTGGAAGCTCACGGACATTAACATTTGTTAGCCGCGCTTGTTCCACGGCAAACCTCACCCTGATGGAACAACGGCTTGGCCCGGGAATTGATGGTTGACCATCTCGCCAACATCAATCCCGAGACCCATAGCATCATGCCCAGATATTATTTCGACCTCTACAATGGCGATGGCTTGACGGTCGACGATGACGGCCAGGTCTTCGAAACGCGCGAACGCCTTAGAAGCGAGGCGATGCGCATACTCCCCGACATTGTTCGCGACGAGATGCTTCAGGGCGATCACACCGCGATCACCGTCAAGGTACGCGACGAAGGCGGACGCCAGATCTTCGAGGCGTCGCTTGTCGTCTCGTCAGGCTGGTGTGACTGACATCTCTCTATCGCGAGCCCGATGACAAAAGTTTCCCCACCATCATTTGTAATCGCGGCCCACGCGGCAACGCTGCACCATGCGGGGCCGGAAGATGACGGAGGTGGCGGTTTGTTCCGAACCAGCGCCGCTTCGGAATGGAGTTAGCAGCACATGGTCCGTGCCAAGGTCGACACTCATCGTGACGAGCGCGCCAAGCGTGAATCGCAGATCGTGATCGATGCAGAGCGAGCGGCTCGCGAAGAAAAGACTGCCAGGCTGAGAGAACTGCGTCTCGCAGCGCAGTCATCGCGCGAACCTGATCCAACGAAACCTAAGCCGACACGCCGGCGCGCGCCTTCGAAAGGTTGACTGCTCACAACCGCTGCAAACATCATCGCTGGCCGACCGCGATCTTTTCGATCTTCTTGCAACAAAGCGAAAGCCCGGCTCGGGAGGGCCAAGCCGGGCTTGCTAGGGAGGCGGACGCAGAGTTGGCCACCATGACGGCGGGTGGCTTCAAATTCAGGCGGCGTAGCCGCCATAGCCGCGCGCGACGGCGCGCGCCACGATCACCGGCTCGATCTCGGGCCAGAGGATGCCGGTTGCTTGTGCGAACTCGACGAGCGCATGGCGCGCCTCGTCCCTGGTGATACAGCCTTCCAGCGCAAGGCCACACGCCTCGACGGCATTGCGATGGAGGGGGCCACGGCGCGAGGTCGTCCAATCGGTCAGGAAATCGTGCATGTCGGTCAGCGAGGCAATCTCGCGTTTGACGCCGAGGCCAACGGTCAGTGCGACCGGTGAATGAAACAGCTTGTCGTGCATGAAACGGGCTCCTGATCTATCGCAGCGCTGGGAGAGATATCCTGGCTGGTCCACGGACGGGACGCCGTGAAACGCGCTGCGCGCCAAGAGGTTCCCGGCCGGGAGCTTTTATATGAAATGCGGCGGTCGTGCCCTGATCGCGATGCCCGCACAATCCATCGTTCGCGCCAGCCCAAGCCAATCAGCGTTCGAATGGCCCGGAAATCATCGCTCCTGGGCGTTGTGCGCGGCCTGCAGACTGTCTTGTGAAACATCCCGGATGCGCCAGGGCTGCGCTGGGTCAGCGGCTGTCGTCTCGCGCACCTCGCGCTGCGCCGACAGGCGAAGAACTGCCGCGAGACGGTTTCCCATCGAGACGCCGGGCTTTTCGACAACAAGGTGCGCGACCAGTGCCATGAAGACCAGAAGCACCATCGCAATCGCTATCACAAGCCAATATTGGCCGGCGTTGTTCATGGCGAAGGTCCGCAGGGGCGCGATGGAGAATATCGAGACGAAGGCAAGCCCCTGCAAGAGATAGATGCCAAAGCTGATCTCGCCCAACCGCACGGAGCGGGAGGCCGTCAGGAGACCAAAGAAATCAGCGCCCGTCACGACCAGGAAGAAGGCGGCAATGCACAGCAGCATCGGCCCCGGCGCGTAGGCAGTCTTGTAGATGGCAAAGATACACACCAGCATCGCCAGAGCGGCAGCGGACAGTGCATGCCGGTGCCACTTCACCAGCAGGCCGTTTGCCTCAAGCGTCGCGCACAACATTCCGCCCGCGAAAAGTCCCAGATATCCGTAGGCGGTGCTGCCTCCGCTCACTGACATGAGAATTGAAAAAGCCAGGAGAACGGCTGGCAAGCCTATGCGGGCCACCGGATGCCGGCTGAATATCGCCGCTATCGGCAGGCTGAAATACAACAGCCATTCATAGGGCAAGGTCCAGGTTACGCAGGCCAATACACAAACGTGGGAACTCGAAAGCGGCACGTAGCCGAAGACACCGAACAGCAGATTGAAAAATGCCCGCTCGTAAGTCGCGAAGGCCGAATAGTCGATCCCGCCGTCGGCGACCTCCAAAGCCATCGCCGTGCCGACGGCCACAACATAAAGCGGCCCGATCCTGAAAGCCCGCTTGAGCAACAGGGTCGGAAAATCCACGGAGAACTTTGCCGCCAGCAGTTTCCCCCAGAACAGATAGGCGGAGATGATGAAGAACAGAGACACTCCCACCTGTCCCAGTGGCCCATAGAAATCCGAAGGCGGATACTTCCATGCGCCGGTCGCCAGCATTTCATGGTAGATGACGGCGTGGTGAAGCGCGACGGCAAGCGCCAGATAGCCTCGCATTCCGTCTATTGACCGCACCCTGGCGGAGTTCGTTTCGAAACCGACGCGCTGAAACAGCGGCATGCCCGCCAGCGGCCAAAGCAGCGCGACGACCACAAACGCGGGCCAGATGTCATAAAGTCCAATCACGATTGCTCCGAGCCGATGCGCACGGCACGCTGAGTCGCCTTGTTGGACTATGCAACCTTGCCCAGAGCCGGCACAAGCGCCGCTCGCGATCCGCCCGATGCTTTCCCGCGGCAGCTAGCCAAACAATCGCTAGCCTAAGACAACGCGCACGGTGCGCCGCGTCCACCGTCCCGGGCAGGTTGTCTTGATGCGGAAGCTGAAATTGTGGACGCCTTGGCAGGAAGGCCGCAACGATGATCCAAGATAGGGAGGATTTCAGCCAGCCGCGCCGTCAGCCGTGGCGCGCGGCTTACCGCACGGGCGCGTTTGCTTCAGCCAGCGCGGCCAGCATCTGCTCGACTTTCCGCCCCGAGGCTTCTGTGCGCTCGATATGCCGCATCATTTGCTGCGTCAGCATCGCAAGTCTTGCAGCGCGATAGACGTCGCCGTGTCTCGCAGTTTCAATGTCGAAGGTCGCGATCATCATGGCCAACAATCCCAAAACTATGGTGCGCTAGAATTCGCTGGGAGCTGCCGGATCGATCTTCGTCAGGCGCTCTCTGGCCTCGATCACACGCCGCTGGGCGGCCCTTATCCTGCTGCAGAGCGCGATATTGATTCCCACCCCGCAATCTTCGTCCAGCATTTCCTTGGCGCGCCTGAGGGTGACCTCCGCCCGCTTGACTCGCTGTCTGGCCTTGGCCAGTTCCAACATCATAAGATCGGCCATCGCACCGCGTCCATTGTACTCCAGGGTGTACATCATGAAGTGCTAACTCATAACGGAGCGGATCGTTCCCCTGAGGTCTGGTCCCTGAGGTCTGGGGCTACCCTCTTGGACCTTGTGGCTGACACCGAGATCAATCAGCGATTGGGAACGCTGGCGGAGAGAGCGGGATTCGAACCCGCGTTACGGTCTCCCGTAAACACACTTTCCAGGCGTGCGCCTTCAACCACTCGGCCACCTCTCCGTCCTTGCCTTCGCGCCGGCCGGTTTCGCCGCGCGGGTTGGGGAGATGCATCTCCTCGGGGCTACGGCTCGGAATGTCCGCCATGGATGCCGCCCAACCAGCGGACATCCTTCCCCGGCACCTGAGCCGTCGAAGCAACAGGCGCGGGGCTCATCTAGTCGATCCCGCGCCGAATGCCAAGCCATAAGCGCAGTCTATTCGCTTTGCCGGCCACATGGCGGTTCGCGAGGCCGCCGTCGCAACCGTTTGCAGGGCGCCAGCGCCGAAATGATGTGCACAGGCAAGGCCGCAAGACCCGCCGCGCTTGACTTCGCCACCGGCCGCCTGTCGAGTGAGGCAGAGGCTTTGCGGGGGCATCGTCCGGCCATGACATCGAGCAACGAACAACCGGATAATGGGCAGGCGCCGGCCGGCCGCCCGGGTGGTGACCTTTTTTACGTCCCGGTGGGCTGGCTCATCTTCGTCATGGCGTGGTCGGTCTATGGCCTGGCGTCGGCATGGTGGCTGGTCGGCAATTCCGGCCTGCCGGACAAGATCTTCTATTTCCTTCTTGGCGGGCTCGTCGCCAATGTCATCACCATCCTGTGGGGGCTTTACCTGCTCGGCCTCGCCTTTGGCCGTTCAGGGCGTTTCCCCCGCCATTTCACCGTCTGGCAGATCGCCACCATCGTCTGGGTGCTGGCGAGACAGGCCTATGTGCTGACCGTGCCGCAATTCGTCTTCTCCGCCAGGGGCCTCGGCATTACCGCCATCGAGATCGGCATCGGCCTGCTTTGCATCTACCTGTTGCGCCCCGGCTCCGGCGCCGGGACCGTCTACGCCAGGCCGCAAACCGAAGCGCCGCCGGTCTTCATCTCCATCATCGCCGCCTTGCTCGGCATCATTCTCGGCGCCGTTATCGGCGCCCTGGTCGGCTTCTTCGCCGGCTCGGTGATCGCCGATGTCGCAAAGGTGAGCTGCTTCGAAGGCGGCTGCGGCTATTTCGCCGCCTTCATCGGCCTGGCCGGGCTGGTGGTCGGCGCCATTGGCGGCGGCATTCTCGCCGTCTGGCTCGTCCACCGGCGCAGGCGCAAGCCTGTGGCATAGGGACAGAAAAGCGCGAGCCTTCAAATTCGCGTATCGCGGTTGCGGGCAGGCCTGACAAATTCTATTTCTCGTTTCGGGACACGTGCCGGAGATCCCCTTGGGAAAGCCAGGATCGGCCGGGGGAGAACCTGGATGTTTCGCTTCATTTTCCGCCTTGCCGCGATGGTCGCGCTGTCGGTCTCCGTCATCATGGCGGTGATCGACACGACGCGCACGGTGGCGGCTTCGGCGCTTGTGATAACCCCGCTCAATGCCAGCTGGCTGGCGGTCTCGCCGGAAACGCGGGCGGCCTTTGAAACCTTCGTCCGCGCCAAGGCCAGTCCGCTTTTGTGGGATGGCGCCATCGCCTGGGTGCTTAACCAGCCAGGCTTTGCCGTGTTTGCGGTGCTGGCCTTCCTGCTCTACGCCGTCGGCCACAGGCGCCAGCGGCGCACCGGCCAATTCGCCGCCAACTGATCGGCGAAGGTCGACAGGCAAACATCGAGCTGCGGCGCGGTCTGCCCGTGGCACGCTTTTCCAAAAGGTCAAAATTCCGCGTGAATTTTGTTTCGGGCCGTGCCAGATTGCCGCCGAGCGGGAGGGGAATACACTCCTGGCTGACGTCGCGTGCCTGCCGCAGAACCGGGCAGGCAGGCGGGGCGTAACGGAAAAAATAACCGACAGGGTGTGGATCACATGAAACGTATCGTTCTCGGCCTCCTGGCCGCAACCGCAATGGTTCTTCCGGCTTTCGCCGCGGATGTCCAGCCGGCCATCCTCTATGATCTGGGCGGCAAGTTCGACAAATCCTTCAACGAGGCTGCCTTCCATGGCGCCGAGAAGTTCAAGACCGAGACCGGCACGCCCTATGTCGAGTTCGAAGTGTCCAACGCCTCGCAGCGTGAGCAGGCGCTGCGCCGCTTCGCCGAGGACGGCCACAACCCGATCGTCATGGCCGGCTTCGCCTGGGAAGACGCGCTGAAGAAGGTCGCGGCCGAATATCCCGACCTCAAATTCGCCATCATCGACGATGCCGTCGACCTGCCCAATGTCCGCTCGCTGGTGTTCAAGGAGAATGAAGGCTCCTACCTCGTCGGCATCATGGCGGCGATGGCATCGAAGTCGAAGAAGGTCTCCTTCATCGGCGGCATGGATATCCCGCTGATCCGCAAGTTCGAATGCGGCTATGTCGGCGGCGCCAAGGCGGCTGGCGCGACCGACGTCATCCAGAACATGACCGGCGACACGCCGGCTGCCTGGAACGATCCGGCCAAGGGCGGCGAAATCGCCAAGACGCAGATCGACCAGGGCTCCGACGTGGTCTACGCCGCGGCCGGCGGCACCGGCGTCGGCGTGCTGCAGGCGGCGGCTGATGCCGGCAAGCTCGGCATCGGTGTCGATTCCAACCAGAATGGCCTGCAGCCCGGCAAGGTGCTGACCTCGATGATGAAGCGCGTCGACGTTGCCGTCTACACCGCCTTCATGGATGGCAAGAACGGCACCTTCAAGGGTGGCGTCGAGAATCTCGGCCTCAAGGAAGGCGGCGTCGACTACGCCATGGACGACAACAACAAGGCGCTGGTGACCGCCGAGATGAAGGCTGCCGTGGAAAAGGCCAAGGCCGACATCATCGCCGGCAAGATCCAGGTGCACGACTACACGACCGACAACGCCTGCCCCTATTGATCGGCAGCACCACAGGGCCATGACCTGCAACCGCCGGGCGCAAGCCCGGCGGTTTTGCGACGGCCTATAGTTTTCCGACGAGATAGCCGAGCGCGAAGACCGCGATCAGCACGGCTGCGACGACAAATCCGCGCGGGCCGCCAAGTGAATGCACGCCGACGCCGTATGGCGGCGGGGACAGGTTTCGGATCACCGTCCGCGGTTTGGCGTCGCTGCTGCCCAGGCCAATGCTGCGCATCTGCGGCAACTCGGCAAGGCGTTGCGTCACCAGCGCCCAATGATTGGCGGGCAAGGCAGGTTTTTCGACCCGGTCGAATACATGCATGCGTTCGGCAAGCCGCACCACAGCGTCGCGGAAGGCAGGATCGATCTCGAGATCACGCTCGGCCCGTTCGCGCTCGGCATCGTTCATCAGGCCGAGCACATAGTCGCCGGCCCGTGCGATGCGATCGCTTTCACTGGCCATGGCCCCCTTCCCTACCAATGCGGCGGCTTGGTCACGGGCACGTCGGGCGCCGCCTGCTCCTCAAGCGCAAGAAAGCGATCGGTCAGCGCGTCAAGCTTGCGCTGGATGCGCTCGATCACCGTCCATTGCTCGGCGATCTGCCCCGACAGCTCCTCGATGGTCTTTTCGTGCTCGGCGGCGCGGATTTCCAGCGTCGTCAGCCGGTCGGCGGGCATGATCATTTGCAGTCCCTGATGTTGCACCACAATGCCTTGCATCGTGATGCGAATTACGACGCCGTCATATTAGCGAATATGAAGCCTGCGGACACGTTGGAAATTGACAAGCGCACCGGGATTTGCCGAGAGTGGATGCTGCTTCGGCCAATTGGCACGGGCGGGACGTCATGCTAGGCATTTTGACCAAGCGATAAAAAATAAGAGTGGGAATGGCTGCATGGCGCAAGCCGCAATCGAACTGATCGGCATCAACAAGAGTTTTGGCGCCGTGCGCGCCAACCGCGACATCAATCTGGAGATCGCGCGCGGCACCATCCACGGCATCGTCGGCGAGAACGGCGCCGGCAAATCGACGCTGATGTCGATCCTTTACGGCTTCTACCAGGCCGACAGCGGCGAAATCCGCGTCGGCGGCAAGCCGGCATCGATCAAGACCCCCAATGACGCGATCGCGCTCGGCATCGGCATGGTGCACCAGCATTTCATGCTGGTCGACAATTTCTCTGTGCTGGAAAACATCATTCTCGGCGCCGAAAGCGATGCCCTCTTGAAGAGCAGCATCGCCAAGGCGCGCTCGGAACTCGAGCGGCTGGAGCGCGAATACGGGCTCGAAGTCGACCCCGACGCCATCATCGAGGAGCTGCCGGTCGGCCTGCAGCAGCGCGTCGAAATCCTGAAGGCGCTCTATCGCGGCGCCGAAATCCTGATCCTCGACGAGCCAACGGGCGTGTTGACGCCGGCCGAGGCCGACCACCTCTTCCGCATCCTCAAGCAATTGAAGGAACAGGGAAAGACGGTGGTGCTGATCACCCACAAGCTGCGCGAGATCATGGCCATCACCGACAATGTCTCGGTCATGCGCCAGGGCACGATGGTGGCGACGCGCGAAACCAATAAGACGACGGTGGGCGAACTGGCCGAACTGATGGTCGGACGGCGCGTTCTTTTGAGGGTCGAAAAGGGCGAAGCGGAAGCCGGGGCCGTCAAGCTCGCGGTCAAGAACCTGACGGTGAAGGATTCGCGTGGCGTCACCATGGTCGATGATATCTCCTTCGACCTGCGCGCCGGCGAGATCGTCGGCATTGCCGGCGTTGCCGGCAACGGCCAATCCGAACTGCTCGAGGCGATTTCCGGCATCAGGCATGCCGTTTCAGGCTCGGTCATGCTCGACGGCAAGCCGATCGACCTGACGGGTGCGGCCGATCCCGGCGAATTGCGCGACCGAGGGCTGGCGCACGTGCCGGAGGATCGCCACCATGTCGGGCTGGTGCTGGCCTTCGAGGAGAACGAGAATTCCATCCTCGGCTATCACGACGACCCCCGCTATCTCAAAGGGCCGTTCCTCAACGTCGATGCCATCATGGCCGACGCCAAGGACAAGATCGAGAAATACGACATCCGTCCCGGCAATCCGCGCCTGAAGACGGCGAACTTCTCCGGCGGTAACCAGCAGAAGATCGTGCTCGCGCGGGAAATGGAACAAGACCCGGGTGTTCTCATCGTCGGCCAGCCGACGCGCGGCGTCGATGTCGGTGCCATCGAATTCATCCACAAGCGCTTGATCGCCATGCGCGACCAGGGCAAGGCCGTGCTGGTGGTCTCGGTCGAGCTCGACGAGATCCGCTCGCTCTCCGACCGCATCCTGGTGATGTTTGCCGGCCGCATCGTCGGTGAGCGCGGTCCGGAAGCGACCGAGGGCGAGCTTGGCCTGCTGATGGCCGGCGTCGAGCGCCAGGAGGCAGCACTTTGAGCACGCCATACGCCAAACTGCCGGCCTGGGCCGATTATGGGCTGATCCCGCTGATCAACCTGGCGGTGGCCTTCATCGTCGCCGGCTTCGTCGTGCTCTTGGTCGGCGAGAATCCGTTCCGCGCCGCCGTCATCCTGGTCGAGGGCGCCTTCGGCAAGGGAACAGGCATCGCCTTCACTCTCTTCTACGCCACCACCTTCATCTTCACCGGGCTTTCGGTGGCGGTGGCGGCGCATTGCGGCCTGTTCAACATCGGCACCGAGGGACAGGCCTACATTGCGGGCCTGGGCATCGCCATCGTCTGCCTGTCCTTCGACAGCGTGCTGCCCTGGTGGCTAACATTTCCCATGGCCATCGTCGCTTCGGCGCTTGTGGGCGCCTTGTGGGCGCTCATCCCCGCCTATCTGCAGGCCAGGCGCGGCTCGCACATCGTCATCACAACGATCATGTTCAACTTCATCGCCGCCTCGATCATGGTCTATCTGCTGGTCGGACCATTGAAGCCGGCGGGATCGCAAGCACCGCAGACCCGCAACTTCTTCGCCGGCGCGGAACTACCGAAACTCAACTGGATCATCGAGCTGTTCGGCGCCAAGATCCGCTCGGCGCCACTCAACGTCACCTTCCTGCTGGCGCTGCTCATGGCCTTCCTGGTCTGGCTGCTGATCTGGCGCACCAAGCTCGGCTATGAGATGCGCACCTATGGCCATAGCCCCAAGGCGGCGCGCTATGCCGGCATTTCGGAAACCCGCATCATCATCACCGCGATGATGATCTCGGGCGCGCTCGCCGGCATGATGGCGCTCAATCCGGTGATGGGCGACCAGCACAATGTCGCGATCGACTTCGTCTCCGGCGCCGGCTTCGTCGGCATCGCCGTGGCGCTGATGGGGCGCCTGCATCCGGTCGGCATCGTGCTGGCCGCGGTCCTGTTCGGCATGCTCTATCAGGGCGGCGCCGAACTCGCCTTCGAAATGCCGGCGATCAGCCGCGACATGATCGTCATCATCCAGGGCCTGGTGATCCTGTTCGCCGGCGCGCTCGAACACATGTTCAGGCCTTACATCCAGGCGCTGTTCGCCTCGTTCAGTCCGAGGTCGGTCGGTATGGAAGCGGTCAAGGGAAAGGGCGCCTGAGATGGATGTCTTTATCGCCATCGTGCAGATACTGGACTCGACCATCCGCCTGTCGGTGCCATTGCTGCTCGCCTGCCTCGCCGGCCTCTTTTCCGAACGTTCCGGCATCTTCGACATCGGGCTGGAAGGCAAGATGCTGGTCGGCGCCTTCGCCGGCGCCGCCGCTGCTTCCGTGTTCCATTCGGCCTTTATCGGCCTCGGCATGGCGATCCTGATCTCGGTCGCCTTCGCCATGGTGCACGGCTTCGCCTCGATCACCCACCGCGGCAACCAGATCGTTTCCGGCGTGGCGATCAATTTCGTCGCCGCCGGATCGACCATCATCCTCGGTCAGGCCTGGTTCCAGCAGGGCGGGCGCACGCCGGCGCTGCAGCCGGGCGAGCGGTTCGACGCGATTGTCTGGCCCGGCGCCGAGGCGGTCAGGGACGTGCCGATCATCGGGCCGATCTATGCGGAACTGATCTCGGGCCATTCGCTGCTGGTCTACGTCGCCTTCCTGATGGTGCCGTTCACCTGGTGGGTGCTGTTTCGCACCCGCTTCGGCCTCAGATTGCGCGCCGTCGGCGAGAACCCGGCCGCCGTCGACACCGCCGGCATTTCGGTCGCCTGGCTGCGCTACCGGGCCCTGATCTGCACCGGCATCCTCACCGGCGTCGCCGGCGCCTATCTGTCGATGGTGCAGAATGGCGGCTTCGTGAAGGACATGACCGCCGGCAAGGGCTACATCGCGCTGGCGGCACTCATCTTCGCCAAGTGGAAGCCGGTCAACGCCATGTTCGCCTGCCTGCTGTTCGGCTTCCTCGATGCGGCGGCGATCCGCCTGCAGGGCTCGCCGCTGCCGATCATCGGCAAGGTGCCGGTGCAGTTCATGCAGGCCTTGCCCTATATCCTCACCGTCATCCTGCTCGCCGGCTTCATCGGCAAGGCCATCCCGCCGCGCGCCGGCGGCGTGCCTTACGTCAAGGAACGCTAATGCATATCGCCCAAAAGTGACCTCGGTTTTGGGATAACACATGCACAAAACAAAGAGTTAAAGCGCTTCGCCTGAATCCGTTTCGGCGCGACGCGCTTAAAGGGTTGACGGCCCGGCGCGGGGCACGAGCCGGGTTTTGGACACGATCATCGGAGAGAACAACTGAAATGTCGCATGATCTGTTCGAAGCGGCCAGGACCGCCATGGCCAAGGCCTATGCGCCCTATTCGAAATTTCCGGTGGGCGCCGCCTTGCGCACCGAGGACGGACGCGTCTTCACCGGCGCCAACATCGAAGTCGCCTCCTATCCCGAAGGCTGGTGCGCCGAGACCACCGCGCTTGGCCACTACATCATGGGCGGCGGCGGCAAGATCGTCGAGATCGCGGTCCTTGCCGAACGCATGGCCAAATGCTCGCCTTGCGGCGGCTGCCGCCAGCGGCTGGCCGAATTCTGCCAGCCGGATACAAAACTGTACCTCTGCGACAATACGGGCGTGGCCGAGACCGTGACCATGGGCGACATGCTGCCCTACGGTTTTCGCGGCGACATTCTCAAGTGAAGAATTGGCTGAAATGACGGGTTGGCTCAAATGAGGGGATGGCGGCAATGACCGAAAAGGCGGTGGACCATCTGATCGAAAGGCTGGACGGCCTCGCGCCAACGACGGCGCTGGTGCTGGGATCTGGCCTCGGCGTCCTTGTCGACCGGATCGAGCAACCGATCCGCGTCCCCTATGCCGACCTGCCCGGCTTCCCCAGGAGCGGCGTCAGCGGCCATGCCGGCGAAGTGGTGGCGGGGCTGTTTGCCGGCACGCCGGTGCTGATGCTGTCCGGCCGCGCCCATTACTATGAGCATGGCAACGCCGCGGCGATGCGGCCGGTGCTGGAAGTGCTCGCCGGCATCGGCATCACCAAACTGATCCTTACCAATGCCGCCGGTTCGGTCGACTCGGACATGCCGCCGGGCTCGGTGATGCTGCTCACCGACCACATCAATTTTTCCGGCAGCAATCCGCTGATCGGCGAGCCCAGCGACCGCCGCTTCGTCGGCCTGACCGAAGCCTATGATGCCGGCATCCGCAAGGCCATCGAACGCGCCGCCAAGACGACCGGCACCGTGCTGCACAGGGGCGTCTATATGTGGTTTTCCGGCCCGTGCTTCGAAACGCCGGCCGAAATCCGCATGGCGCGCGTCATGGGCGCCAACGCCGTCGGCATGTCGACCGTGCCGGAAGTCATTCTCGCCCGCTTCCTTGGCCTGCGTGTCGCCGCCTGCTCGGTCATCACCAATCTGGCGGCCGGCATGACCGGAGCCGAACTTTCGCATCAGGAGACCAAGGACATGGCGCCGGTCGGCGGGTCGCGGCTGGCAACGGTCCTGCACAGGGTGTTCCGCGACGGACTGCTGGAGAGCTGATGCTTCCCCAGGAAATCATCCGCCACAAGCGAGACGGCCACAGGCTCTCGGCCGGTGAAATTGCTGCCTTCATCGGCGGCGTGACCTCGGGCGCCGTCACCGATGGCCAGGCCGCGGCCTTCGCCATGGCGGTGTTCTTCAACGGCATGAACCGCGATGAGGCCGTGGCGTTGACGCTGGCCATGCGCGATTCCGGCGACGTGCTCGACTGGTCGGACCTGCCTGGTCCGGTCACCGACAAGCATTCGACCGGCGGCGTCGGCGACAATGTCTCGCTGATGCTGGCGCCGATCGTCGCCGCCTGCGGCGCCTATGTGCCGATGATCTCTGGCCGTGGCCTTGGCCATACCGGCGGCACGCTGGACAAGATGGATGCGATCCCCGGCTACATCAGCCAGCCCGATATCGCATTGTTTCGCCAGGCGGTGTTGGAAACCGGCTGCGCCATCATCGGCCAGACCGCCGATCTGGCGCCCGCCGACCGCCGTCTCTATGCCATCCGCGATGTCACCGGCACCGTGGAATCGGTGCCGCTGATCACTGCCTCGATCCTGTCGAAGAAGCTGGCCGCCGGCCTGGGCTCGCTGGTGCTCGACGTCAAGGTCGGCAATGGCGCCTTCATGGAGAAGTCGCGCGACGCGACCGCGCTCGCCAACAGCCTCGTCGAGGTCGCCAGCGGCGCCGGACTGAAGGTCTCGGCGTTGATCACCGGCATGAATGAACCACTGGCCTCGGCCGCCGGCAATGCCGTCGAGATGCGCAACGCCGTCGATTTCCTCACCGGCCGCCTGCGCGACCGGCGGCTGGAGGATGTGACGCTGGCGTTGGCCGCCGAAATGCTGCAGTCGGCGGGACTGGTGTCGTCCAACCAGGACGGCTTGCGGCGCGCCACCGAGACTCTCACCAGCGGCCGCGCCGCGGCCACCTTCGCCCGCATGGTGGCGGTGCTCGGCGGCCCGGCGGATTTCATCGAGAAGCCGGAAAAATATCTGCCCGACGCGGCAACCGAATTCGCGGTCAAGGCGACGATGGATGGTTTCGTCACCGGCATCGCCACGCGCGACATCGGCCTTGCCGTGGTCGGTCTGGGCGGCGGGCGCACGAGGCCTGACGACAAGATCGACCCCAGCGTCGGCATCACCAGGCTGCTGCCCATAGGCGCGGAAGTCAATGCCGGAGACGCGCTGGCACTGGTCCACGCCCGCTCGCCAGCCGATGCCGAAGCCGCCGCCGCCGCCGTGATTTCGGCCTATGCGATCGGCGCCTCGAAACCACCGGCGGACAAAACCGTCATGCGGCGGATCCTGCCGCGCGGTTGATTATTGAACAAGCAGCAGCGTACCGTTTTCGGCCTGATATTTGCCGAGCCGGTTGAGGAAGCTCATGCCGATCAGGTTGGTGCTCAGCGCCCTGTCGTCGAGTACGATGGCTTGCACGCCGTCGACGCTGATGCTGCCGATCTGCAGGCGGTCGATCGTCACTAGCGCCGCCTTGATCGAGCCGTTGGCGGTGTTGACCTCATGGCTGAAATCGGACGGATTGAGCGACAGCCCGATCCTGCGTGCCGTCGACGTGTTGACCGCAACCAGCGTGGCGCCGGTATCGATCATGCCGTCGACCTGACGGCCGTTGAGCTTGAAGGTCGACGAGAAGTGTCCGCGTCCGTCCGCTGCAACGATGACCTTGCGGCCGGTCGGCAGCGGCGCCGCCGGCTTGTCGGGAACCGACGCCAGGCTGACCTGGGGTTGTGCCTCGGGCTTGGCTGTCACCGTCGATTTCAGCAGGTTTTCGAATATCTGCGGATTCGACTGGTAGACGACCGGGATCGATGCCGATGTCCCGGCAAAGACGCTGAGGATGAGAAGCTTGCGCAGCATGGATCGGCCTTAGTGAGAACCGATTCATTAGCGCCGGATGGTGTTCGCCGCTTTAACAGGCGCCGAAACCGCACCGTTGCGTAAACATTCGGTAAATCGCACCAGTCAACCTGGTGCTATTTCGTCCCGTACATGCGGTCGCCAGCGTCACCAAGGCCGGGCATAATGTAGCCCTTCTCGTTGAGCTGGCGGTCGATCGACGCCGTGAAGACCGGAACGTCTGGATGTGCCTTGGTGAAGCGCTCGATGCCTTCGGGCGCCGCCAAAAGGCAGAGGAACCGGATGTTGGTGGCGCCGCGCCCCTTCAGCTTGTCGATCGCCGCGATCGCCGAATTGGCCGTCGCCAGCATCGGGTCGACGACGATCACCAGCCGGTCGGCGAGATCGCTTGGCGCCTTGAAGAAATATTCGACCGCCTCCAGCGTCTCGTGGTCGCGATAGAGGCCGATATGGGCGACGCGCGCCGCCGGCACCAGGTCGAGCAGGCCTTCCAGCAGACCGTTGCCGGCGCGCAGCACCGAAGCGAACACCAGCTTCTTGCCCTCAAGTGTCGGCGCTTCCATGGTCTCGATCGGCGTTTCGATGGTTGTCGTCGTCAGTTCGAGATTGCGCGTGACCTCGTAGCCGAGCAGCAGCGATATCTCGCGCAACAGCCGCCTGAAACCGGCCGTGGACGTCTCCTTCTTGCGCATGATGGTCAGCTTGTGCTGGACAAGCGGATGGTCGACGACGGTGACGCCCTTCATGATGTTCTCCTGATGCGTGTCGCCCGGCGCGCGGACGCGCTTCAGGCAGCTGGAACGACCCTAGCGACAATGCACCGGCCAAGGAACCGCTTGGCCGCCATCGACCACAGCTTTGTCCGAAGAAAATCAGCGCGCCGCGCCGTTCAGCCGGGCAAGAAGTGCCGCCTTGGTCTTCCTGTCGACGAAGGCGGCTTCGATGGCGGTTCGGGTGACGGCGGCAAGCGCCTTTTCGTTCATCGCAAAATGCTCTGCCGCGATATCGTATTCGCGCTTCAGCGAGGTCCAGAAATAGGGCGGGTCGTCGGAGTTGAGCGTCACCTTGCAGCCGGCGGCCTGCAAGGTGGGAAACGGATGGTCGGCAAAACTGTCGAACACCTTGAGCGCGATGTTGGAGCCGGGGCAGCACTCCAGGACGATGCCTTCGTCGGCGATGCGGCGGACAAGGTCCGGGTTCTCGATGGCGCGCACGCCGTGGCCGATGCGTGAGGGGCGGATATGGTCAAGCGCCGCCTGGACAGTCTCCCAGCCCGTCAGTTCGCCGGCATGGATGGTGATGCCGAGCCCGGCCTCGCGCGCGATCTCGAAAGCCCTGACATAGTCCTCAATCTCGCCCATGCGCTCGTCGCCGGCAACGCCGAAGCCAGTGACCAGCGGATTGCCGCAGCGCGCCGCGAAGCGCGCCGCCCGTTCGATCGACTCGACGCCGACATGGCGCACGCCGGTTACGATCATGCGGCCCTCAATGCCGGTCTTGGCCTTGGCGCGCAGCATGCCTTCGCCCAGCGCGTCGGTATAGGCCTTGGGCGAGAGCCCGGCCTTCGTCGCATGGTCCGGCGAGGTGAACACTTCGGAATAGATGGCGCCATCACGGGCAAGACTGGTCAGATAGTGATCGGCCAGCCGGGCGTAATCCTCTTCGGTGCGGAACAGATCGGCGGAAAAATCGTACGCCGCGAGGAAGGACGTAAAATCGTGCCAGACGAACGAACCGTTCTGGATATAGGGCGCGGTATCCTTCCCGTATTTCTGCGCCTGGCGGATGACGAGTTCGGGCGCCGCTGCCCCTTCAATGTGGCAGTGCAGTTCCGCTTTCAAAGGCATTCAAACATCCCGTCGGTCAGTCCAGGTCTTGAAAACCCACCACCTGGAAGCGCGGTTGAACACCGCGCCTTAAACAATAGCGCCCACAGCATCGATCGGCTATGGTCCCGCCGGTTTTATGACGGATCAAAAAAATGTCAGTTGAGAGAACCACGGCCGCGGGCGGCATGGAAACCTCCTATGGTTTCAAGCGTGTGGGGGAAGGCGAGAAGCAGTCCCTGGTCAACGATGTTTTCCACAAGGTCGCCAACCGCTACGACCTGATGAACGACCTGATGTCGGCTGGCCTGCACCGGCTGTGGAAGGACGCCATGGTCACTTGGCTCAATCCGCCGAAGCGGCCGGGCTGGAAGGTCCTGGACGTGGCCGGCGGCACCGGCGACATCGCCTTCCGCATCGTCGATGCCAGCCATGGCAACGCGCATGCCACAGTGCTCGACATCAACGGCTCGATGCTCGGTGTCGGCCGCGACAGGGCGCAGAAGAAGGGCCTGTCCGGCAACACCGATTTCGTCGAGGCCAATGCCGAGGAACTGCCCTTCGCCGACGCCACATTCGACGCCTACACCGTCGCTTTCGGCATCCGCAACGTGCCACGCATCGATGTTGCGCTCGCAGAAGCGTTCCGCGTGCTGAAGCCGGGCGGCCGGTTCCTGTGCCTGGAATTTTCCGAGGTCGAGATGCCGCTGCTCGACAAGGCCTACGAAGCCTGGTCGTTCAACGCCATTCCCAGGATCGGCAAGATGGTTACCGGCGACGGCGAGCCCTATTCCTATCTGGTTGAATCGATCGCGAAATTCCCCAACCAGCAGAACTTCGCGGCGATGATTTCCCGCGCCGGTTTCGACCGCGTTTCCTTCCGCAACTATTCCGGCGGTATTGCCGCGCTTCATTCGGGCTGGAAGCTTTGAGGCTGGCCCGCATTTCCTATCCCCGATATGGCTCGTGCTGGTCGCTAGGACCGGCCGCGGTGCGGCCATGAGCAGCGTCGGCGCCGGTTTCAGGCTCGCGCGGGCCGGTTGGGTGCTGGTGCGCGAGGGCGTCATCGCCGCCCTGCCAGGCGAGGAACTGTCCGGCCTGCCGAAATTTGGCTGGCAGCTGGCGCGGCTGTTCACCCGCCGCCGAGCGCTCGCCTATCAGCGCAGCGACCGGCTGGCCAAGGCGGTGGTCCGGCTCGGCCCGTCTTATGTCAAGCTCGGCCAGTTCCTGGCAACACGGCCCGACGTCGTCGGCAACGACATGGCGCTCGATCTCGCCATGTTGCAGGACAAGATGCACACCTTCCCGAGGGCCGAGGCGGTCGCGGCCATCGAAGCCTCGCTCGGGCGCAAGGTGCGCGATCTCTACGCCGAGTTCGGCGACCCCGTCGCCGCCGCTTCCATCGCCCAGGTCCATGCCGCCGAAGCCATCCACGAAGGCGCAGCCACCAAGGTCGCGGTGAAGGTCATCCGGCCCGGCGTGCGCCGCCGCTTCTTCCACGATCTCGAAAGCTATTTCCTCGCCGCCCGCCTGCAGGAGAAATACATCCCGTCCTCGCGCCGGCTGCGGCCAGTCGAGGTGACCGAGACGCTGGCGCAGACCACCAAGATCGAGATGGATTTGCGCCTCGAGGCGGCGGCACTCTCCGAACTTGGTGAGAACACCAAGGACGATCCGGGCTTCCGCGTGCCATCCGTCGACTGGGAGCGCACCGGCCGCGACGTGCTGACCATGGAATGGGTCGACGGCGTCAAGATGAACAACATCGCAGGCCTGGAGGAGGCCGGCCATGATCTGAAGGCGATCGCCGCCAATCTCATCCAGTCGTTCCTGCGCCATACGCTACGCGACGGTTTCTTCCACGCCGACATGCATCCGGGAAACCTGTTCGTCGAGGCCAACGGCACCATCGTCGCGGTCGATCTCGGCATAGCCGGACGTCTCGGCAAGAAGGAGCGCCGCTTCCTCGCCGAAATCCTCTACGGCTTCATCACACGCGACTATCTGCGCGTTGCCGAAGTGCATTTCGAGGCCGGCTATGTACCGCGCCAGCACAATGTCGCGGCCTTCGCGCAGGCGATCCGCGCCATTGGCGAGCCGATCCACGGCCAGCCGGCCGAGACCATTTCCATGGCCAAGCTCCTGACGCTGCTGTTCGAGGTGACCGAACTCTTCGACATGGCGACACGGCCGGAACTGATCCTGCTGCAAAAGACCATGGTGGTGGTCGAAGGCGTGGCGCGCACGCTCGATCCGGCTTTCAACATGTGGAAGACGGCCGAACCGGTGGTCGGCGGCTGGATCGCCGGCAACCTTGGCCCGCGCGGCATGATGATCGATGCGCGCGACGGCGCCAAGGCGCTGCTGACGCTCGCCCGCCAGGCGCCGGAACTTGCCGCGCGTACCGACCGGCTGTCGCGTGAAATCGACCTGATGGCCGAGCACGGCCTGCGCTTCGACGAGACCACGGCGCGTGCCATCGGCAAGGCCGAGGCGCGCTACAGCCGCTCCGGCCGCGTCGCGCTGTGGGTGATCGCGGTGACGCTGGTCTATATCGCCTGGAAGATTCTTTAGAGCTGAAAAGCGAAGCTCAAGCCGCAACTTGCGGCGAATTGATTGCATTGCTATCATTGCCATCGCGCAAGATGGTCAGAGTGCAATCACATGGCAAGCATCACGATCCGCAACCTTGACGATGACGTCAAGGAGTTGCTGCGCCGATTGGCAGCGGAAAACAACCGCTCCATGGAAGAACAGGCGCGGGTGATGATCCGGGCCGCTGTCGACGGTCAGATCGGGTCCGGCCGCATCGACCAGATCGAAAAGACCTTGCGCGAACTGACCAGCACGCCCAGTGCGGCGACCCCGGTCGCGGCCCCTGCAGGCAAGATCCTTCCGCGAGGTACGCTTTCCGGCAAGCGCATCCTGCTCATCATCGGCGGCGGCATCGCCGCCTACAAGGCGCTCGACCTGATCCGCCGGTTGCGTGAGCGCGGAGCGGCGGTTCGGGTGGTGATGACAGCGGCTGCACAGGAATTCGTCACCACCCTGTCGGCAGGCGCGCTGTCGGCCGATCACGTCTTCACCGAACTGTTCGATCGCAATGACGAGCATGATGTCGGCCACATCAGGCTGTCGCGCGAGGCTGATCTTCTGGTCGTGGCGCCCGCCACCGCCGATCTGATGGCCAAGCTGGCTAACGGCCATGCCAATGATCTCGCCTCCACCGTGCTGCTGGCCACCGACAAGCCGGTGCTGATGGCGCCGGCGATGAATCCGAAAATGTGGTCGCATGCCGCGACCCGCCGAAACCATGCGACCTTGGGCAAGGACGGCGTCACTTTCGTCGGCCCGGCCAGGGGCGAGATGGCCGAAAGCAATGAAGCCGGCGAAGGCCGCATGGCCGAGCCGCTGGAGATCGTCGCCGCGGTCGAGGCGCGGCTCGATGCCGGCCCCAGGTCCCTGGCAGGTCGCAAGATCATCGTCACTTCCGGCCCGACGCATGAGCCGATCGACCCGGTGCGCTATATCGCCAACCGTTCCTCCGGCAAGCAGGGCCACGCCATCGCCGCGGCATTGGCGAAGCTTGGCGCCGATGTGCGCCTTGTCTCCGGTCCCGTGAGCATCGCCGACCCGGCTGGTGTGAAAACCATCCATGTCGAGCGCGCGCAAGAGATGCGCGATGCGGTCGAACAGCTTCTGCCCGCCGATGCCGCGGTGTTCGTCGCCGCAGTCGCCGACTGGCGCAGCGAGAATTCAGCCGGCGAAAAGATCAAGAAGGTGGCGGGTGAAGGACCGCCGGTGCTGCGCATGGTCGAGAACCCCGACATCCTTGCCGGCGTCGGCCATCACAGCCAGCGGCCCGGTTTGGTCGTCGGCTTCGCCGCCGAAACGCAGGATCTTCTGCGCAACGCACTGGCAAAGCTGGCGAAGAAAGGCGCCGATCTGATCGTCGCCAACGATGTGTCGCACGAAAGCGGCATCGGCCCTTCAGGCGTCATGGGCGGCGATCGCAACCGGGTGCGGATGGTGTCGAAGGCCGGCGTCGAGGAATGGCCTGAGATGACCAAGGACGAGGTGGCGGCGCGGCTCGCCACCTTGATTGCCGAGCGGCTGAAAACGATCGTCGTCTGATGCCCATTGGACACCCGGCGCCAGTTTAGACGCCGCGCATCAGATTTCCGACTCGGCCGTCAGTTGGACAAAAGCTCCGCCGTGCGGGCGAGCGCCCCGCCGAAACCGTTGAGCGGAATGGAAAAGCTCACCGCTTGCCCGGTATCGGCCGCTAAGGCGTCGATCTTCAGCGTCGTGCCGTTCTTGAGCAGTGGCGTGACATTGGCGTCGAACGCCACCGGCACCAGGCAGCCGACCACCTGGCAGGTGTTGAACGCCAGGTTGCCGTCGAGTTTCTGGTCGTCGATGGTCAGGGTGACGCCCTTGGCGAGCGCCAGTCCGAACGGCAAGGCAAGGGTTCCGGTGGCATCGTCACCGGTCTTGCTCGACAGCTCGATCGCCAGCAGCCGCTGGTTGCTCTGCTTGTTAAACTGCTGGTGCGACAGGCTGCAGACCTTGTTCGTGCCCGATATCTGGCAACTCACCGTCCAGTCGCCATGGGTTTCGGACAAGGCCGATGCCCCGCCGGGCAGTTGCGGCGCATCAGCCGCGGCGGGCGGCGCCGCCACCTTGTCGCCCTTGGTCTGCGCGGCCATCGCCGGCACACCGGCGATACAGGCCACCCCCAGCATCGCAACCAAATACGCGTATTTCCTCATCAAGACCTCTCCCGCCCGGCTCCGTCTCGAGCCAGCCTGGAAACTGACCTTGAGAGACGCGCTGACCGCATTCTGTTTGACCGTTTCCCCGAAGGCGCCATTGTACCTGACGGACATGCCGGCGCCATTGACGCCATTCACCTCGAGGCCAGCGCCGACCCGATAGAGCGGCGAATCGATCGCTTCCGTCAAGTACAATGCGAGGTTGCCGGGCAGATTCTCTGCCGCCGCGAAGCGGTGACCGATGGACCAGCCATAGCATCGCCGGACAAACACCCTATATTGCGGGAATGAACAGGATTTTTCGCAGGCATGCGCCAATGTCGCCGCGTCGACTATCGATGAAACTCGCATCGGCGGCGCTGGCCACGACTCTTCTGGCCGGCTTCGCGCTGCCCGCTTCCGCGCAGGTGGCCAATCCCGCGATCAACAGCAACACGCTGATCCAGCAGAACGATCTGCAGGCCTTGCAGAGCCGCATTCAGCGGCAGCAATTCCAGCAGCAGCAACAGCAGTACCGCGACCAGGATCGCGTGATCGTCCAGCAGCAGCCGCCGGTCGTGCCGCAAGTCAGGTCGGGCTGCCAGACGCAGATAATCGGCACCACCGCCGTAAGCAACTGCCGCTGAGAAGCGGGCTTCTTTTATTTAGCCGACTTACATGATAGGGACCTTGCGGGTGCCCTTGCGGCAGTTTGGGTTTGCAAAGGCGCCGCATCACGCTATGGGGCACTGACCGACTGGACCATTGCGAATGACAGCCACGAAGAAAAAGGCCGTACGCCGGGCCAAGAAAGGGGAAAGAATCCGCCAGGTGGCGGCGATCCCCATTCGGTTGACCGCGGATGGGAATTTCGAGGTTATGCTGGTCACGTCGAGGACGACGCGACGCTTCATCGTCCCCAAGGGATGGCCGATGAAAGGCAAGAGCGGACGCAAGGCAGCCACCATCGAGGCGATGGAAGAAGCCGGCGTGCTTGGCAAGACCCTGAAGCAGCCGGCCGGCACCTATTCCTACTGGAAGCGGCTGACCAACCGCTTTATCCGTGTCGATGTCATCGTCTATCTGCTTGAGGTGACCGAGGAATTGGCCAACTGGCAGGAAGCCAAGCGACGGCAGCGGGCCTGGCTGGCGCCGGCCGACGCGGCGATGTTGATCGACGAACCGGATCTTTCGACGCTGGTTGAGACCTTGACGCTCCCCCAGCCTGCGCCGCCCGGCGAGGCATAGGCCTCACTCGCCAGCCTCATCCTCTCCCGGAAACGGCCGCCCCGGCGTGCCGGTATAGGCCCACAGCCATTCGCGCGGCAGCGGCCCCCTGTTGCGCTCGCCCTGCTGCGGCTACTCCCAGTCATGCGCCAGGATGCCGACCGAGCGCGACAACACGAAGAGCCCGCGCGTCAGCGGCGAGGCGGCGGCCCGCGCCACCCGCGCCTTTGGCGAGGATGCCTCGATGCTCGAACAGGCAAGTCTCGCGGCGGAGGCTGTGTCCTGGAGCCGCCTCGAGGCCAGCCGTGGCGACCCGGGCGGGTCGAAGCAATACATGCACCGATCGTTCCGATCGATGACGTCGCTCAGGACAGCCGCTCCAGCAGCACGGTCGGCGCGTCATGATAGGTGGTCCGCAACACCTCGCGGTAGCCGACCTTGCCAGCGACATTCAACGAGGCGGTATTCTCGGGATCGATGATGCAGACGGTTTTGACCCGTCCAAATGTTTCTTCACCCCATGCCAGCACACGGCCGACCACTTCAGTGGCGAGGCCAGCCCCATGCACGGCCGGCGCCAGCGCCCATCCGGCCTCGGGAACGCCTTCGATCGACGGCTCCATATCGCGCTTCAGGTCGTGAAACCCGGCCTCGCCGACGAAGCGGCCCGTCGCCTTCTCCTCGATCGCCCAGAAGCCGTAACCCAGCAGCGACCACAGGCCGGCATGACGCAGGAAGCGCATCCAGCTTTCCTCGCGCGTGCGCGGCTTGCCGCCGATGAAACGGGTGACAACCGGGTCGGCCCACATCGTGGTATAGGCGTCGAAATCCGCCAGCCGGTGTGGCCGCAGAATGGTTCGCTGCGTCTCGATGACGGGAGCGACGGTCACTTTGCGGTTGTTCATCGGATTTGCCTCGCTGATCTTGTCCGCGCTTAGCAAATCGCCCCTACGGTGCAAGGGCCAGCGGAAGGTGCGCCATCATCCAGACAGCGGCCTGAAGCAGATCTTCAACCGCGCCAGGCCATGTTCATGTAGACACCGCCACGTTGCAATTGGTTCAGCATCTGGTCGAGCCGCTTCTGCCGGGTGTCCGGGCGCTCGGCGCGGGCAATCCAGCCGAGTCGTTCTTCTGGTAGTTCGGCCGGGCCTCATAGGCAGTTATCAGGCCACGCTCCGCCAGGGCGGCGTGGATCAGATCAGGCATCGGATTTAGGGGGGGCGTTTCAGTCCGGTCATGCTTGCGAAACCAACGTACCCGGACCGGGCGTCAACGCAACCTTTGGCCGTGGGCTAGCTCTGCTATGGGATTTTTGCCCTATGGTGTTATTTTCCCGGCAGGCTGATTCAGCACATTTGCGGCGCGACCTTTTCAGACTCGGGCTGGTGCTCAAACCCAAGGGAAAAAGCATGGACACGACCGACCTTGTGCTTGCCGTCGTCCATCATCTGCTAGTGTTTTCCCTGGCAGGGATCATCGGCGCCGAATTCGTGCTGATCCGCGGCGATCTGCCCGCCGTAACTCTCAAGCGGCTCGCCGGCATCGACCGCCACTATGGCATCATCGCCTCACTCATCATCATCGTCGGCATCGGCCGTGTCTTCTGGGGCCTCAAGGGTTGGGAGTTCTACGTCTACAACTGGATGTTCTGGGCCAAGATGGCGGCATTCGGCATTGTCGGCCTCCTGTCGATCATCCCGACCGTGCGCTTCATTTCCTGGAACCGGCAGGCCAGTGCCAATCCCTCCTTCGCCGTGCCAGCAGGCGAACTGGCCTCGGTGAAGACCTATCTCCGCGCCGAGGCCTTCGTCTTCCTGCTGATCCCGGTCTTCGCGGCGGCGATGGCGCGCGGTTACGGCTACCAATAGACCTGGAATACAACGAGAGCGAGCAGAGGTCTGCAATCGGCATTTGCCGATACCGGTCGACTTTCGACCGTTTCGGAGCCCAACTTCTGGCTCAAACATCTACCCGTTGAACGCCGGCTGCCGCGGATAATCTCGGTTTGCCATTTGAGTCCGATTGCAATCTATTGGCCTGCGCTGGTTGTTGTTTCATCCGCGGCCGGCATTGAGAGGAGTTCCGCGCAGCGGTTTATTTATTCCCGGGAGGAGAATTACGATGCGAAAGTTTGTTGCCGCTCTGGTCGCCGCCGCAGCCGTCACACTTTATTCATTCAGCGCCGACGCATAGTCCTAACCCGAACGCACCATCACCATTGTCGTGCCGTTTGCGGCCGGTGGCCCGACCGACACCGTCACCCGCCTCGTCGCCGAAGCCATGTCGAAGGATCTCGGCCGGCAGGTCATCGTCGAGAATGTCGGCGGCGCCGGCGGCACGCTCGGCGCGGGCCGCGTCGCCAATGCCGATCCCGACGGCTACACGCTGCTGCTCCATCACATCGGCACGGCGACAAGTGCGACGCTCTACAGAAAACTCGCCTACGTCCAGGCTGGTCAGCCTTGGGCCTGGATTTCGTCCACCGGATCGAGCGGAGCGATCGGCACCAGCGGTGCCGGAATGCTGGTCGTCTTCTCCTCAGCCTTGCAGATATCAGCGATGACGCAGGCCGGGCAATCCGGCTTGCGCGCCTTGCAGACATAGCGGCCATGCAGGATCAACCAGTGATGCGCGTGGCGCATATATTCGTCCGGGATGATTTTCAGCAGCCCTTGCTCGACCTGTTCAGGCGTCTTGCCGGGCGCTAGGCCAAGCCGGTTGCCGATCCGGAAAATATGCGTGTCTACCGCCATCGTATGCTGGCCGAAGGCCATGTTGAGCACGACATTGGCGGTCTTGCGCCCGACCCCCGGCAGCTTGACCAGTTCGTCGCGGTCGTCGGGCACCGTGCCGCCATGGTCGCGGATCAGCGCTTCCGACAGCGCGATGACGTTCTTGGCCTTGTTGCGCCACAGACCGATGGTCCTGATATGGTCGCCGACCCTGGCCTCGCCCAGCGCCAGCATCTTCCGCGGCGTATCGGCGACCTTGAACAGCGCCCGCGTCGCCTTGTTGACGCCGGCATCCGTCGCCTGCGCGGAAAGCACCACCGCCACCAGCAGCGTGAAGGCATTGACGTGTTCGAGCTCACCCTTCGGCTCCGGCCGCTGGACTGAAAAACGGCGGAAGATCTCGTGCACTTCCGCCGGACTGTAACGCGAAGTCCGCCGTACCGGCCGTGGACGCGGCTTGGCGTTCGAGCCGTTACGTCGTCCGGCCGGCAGGTCTTTTTCGGGCATGGAAGAATCTTTGGACTTGGGGCTCGCCATTTCCCTCCTATAATATCCTGTCATGAGCGACACAAACGCCTCGTTCCAGGCAGACGAGCCCTTCTTTCACGCATTGCTGACCCCACACCGGTCGCTGGGCAGGACGGGCTTCCTGGTCCTGATGGGCGCGCTGTCGTTCGGCTGGCTCGCGACAGGTGCGTTTTTCCTGTCGCGCGGCGCATGGCCGGTGTTCGGCTTCTTCGGTCTCGATGTGGTTGCCGTCTACATCGCCTTTCGCGTGAACTACCGCGCCGCCCGCGCCCGCGAAGAGGTATCGGTCTCGCGTACCACCCTCGACATCCGCAAGACGGCCCCTTCGGGAAAATCGGAAGCCCACCGCTTCAACCCGTTCTGGGCGCGGTTTTCGGTCGCCCGTCACGCCGAGATCGGCATCACCAGAATGACGGTCGAAGGCCAAGGCCAGAATGTGCCGATCGGCGGCTTTCTCGACCCCGAGTCCCGCGAGAGCTTTGCCACGGCCTTTTCGCGCGCGCTTGCGACCGCCAAGGCGCGCTGAATCTAGAACCGATAGCGCAGAAGCCTGCCGACCTTGCGCAGCGCCGGAATGTGTTTCCAGAGGCGAACGAACAGTTTGGCGGACCAGCCCATGCGGGCGGCGTGTTCGGGCTTGTAGGCGGAAATATCCTCGACGAACCGCAGCTTCGGCACCGCCAGTTCCAGCTCGTGCGGATCGTCGATTGCCCAATGAACCTCGGCGCCTGTCGCCTTGATGGTCGGACTGAGACGAAGCAGCGTCAGGCCGAAACGGCTGTAGGCGTCGAACATCAGCTCGCCGCCGGCAAGATGCGAGACAAGCCGCGAAACCAGACGCAGCCCATCATCGGCGGGAAGATAGGGCGTCAGCCCTTCCGCCACCACGATGGCCGGGCGGTTGCGGGGCACTTCGGCCAGCCAGCCGGGATCGGTCACCGACGAAGCGATGAGATGATAGCGGTCGCGGAGCGGGTAAAGCTTGCGCCTGAGTTCGATGACCTGGGGATAGTCGACATCGAACCAGTCCACGCCTGGCGGCGGATCAACACGGAAAATGCGCGTATCGAGCCCGCAACCCAGATGCAGCACGATGGCACCGGGATTTCTGGCCAGAAAATCCTCGACATGAACGTCCAGTGTCTTGGCCCGGATCGCCAGGCCGATGCCGAGATTCTCGTCGACCTTGAGCCTGGAGAAATCATAGTCGATCTTGCGCACCGCCTCGTCGGCGAAATGATCCCCAAGCAGCGAATGCGACAGCCGGCTCTCCAGCGCCTTGCCGTAGAGCGTCATCAGCAAGGTTTCCTTTGCCCCGGTCAGATGCACTTTCTCGCCGGCCATGAGCGACTCCTGGCACGAACCCCGAGTCTATCTGGGTATGCGCGGCAAGAAGGCAAGTTTCGGGTGGCGATCGCCGCCCCAAGGGGCGATATTCCTGGCCAAGGAGACAGTTCGATGAGCACACAGACAGCCGTCCTCAAGAAGGACATCACGCCGCAAGGCAGCGACTATGAGGTCGTGCGCCGCGCCATCGAGAAGATCAGCCTCGACTATCGCGATCAGCCTTCGCTCGAGGAGCTTGCCGAGGAGGTCGGCGAGACGCCGACCGGCCTGCAAAAACTCTTCACCCGCTGGGCCGGCCTGTCGCCGAAAGCCTTCCTGCAGGCGGTGACGCTCGACCATGCGCGCCGGCTGCTCGATTCCGGCATGCCGCTGCTCGAAACCTCGTTCGAACTGGGCATGTCCGGTCCCGGTCGGCTGCATGACCTGTTCGTCACCCATGAGGCAATGTCGCCGGGCGACTACAAGACGCGCGGCGCCGGCCTCACCATCCGCTACGGCTACCATGCCTCACCTTTCGGCACCGCCCTGATCATGGCCACCGACCGTGGCCTTGCCGGCCTCGCCTTCAGCGACCCCGGCGAAGAGCGCGCCGCCTTCGCCGATATGTCCAGCCGCTGGCCAAACGCCATCTATGTCGAGGACCTCGCCGCGACCGGTCCTTACGCCGCACGCATCTTCGACCCGACGCTGTGGCGCCCCGACCAGCCGCTGCATGTCGTCATGATCGGCACCGACTTCCAGGTTCGCGTCTGGGAGGCGCTGCTGCAGATCCCGATGGGCAAGGCCCGCACCTATTCCTCGATCGCCGCCAGCATCGGCGCGCCAAGCGCCAGCCGCGCGGTCGGCGCCGCCAATGGCGCCAACCCGCTCTCCTTCGTGGTGCCTTGCCATCGCGCCATCGGCAAGTCCGGCGACCTCACCGGCTACCACTGGGGCCTGACTCGCAAGCGCGCCATCCTTGGCTGGGAGGCAGGCCAAGTGTCGTCGTAAATATCGTTTTTCCAGTTTCCGGCGAAGAAATTTACAGATCTTGAGCGGCGTAAAGTATTACTTGGATTCTGCCAGAAATTCACGATACAACCGAGGACAACCTTCGGTTTTTTATAAGATGTTATTTTCGCGAATTATTTAAGTTTACACTAAATTAACCACGATAAAGCGATCATGACTCCTGTTAATTCGGGCGATCCGACTTAATAGGAGGTCTCAATGAAGTTGTTTCGCTCCGCCTTCGGAGCAACCTTGCTGGTCGCATGTCTGGGTCGGCCTGCATTGGCTACGACGCAAAATGTCATTTTCAATGGCACCATCAGCCCGACCTGCACGCTTGTCATTGCCAGCAATGGCACGATGACGGCCAGTCCCGACCTCCAGACCCTCAGCTCCCACAACAGCGGCGGCTCGGCCGGAACTGTCACGCTGACGACGACAGGCGGCGTATCACTGAGCGTCGATCCGGTGACCACCACGACGGTGCCGTCGGCCGACACGACATCGACCACCTGGACCCCGACCTACTCTTCCGCGGGCGCGCATTCCATCGTCGAGACCGGCTCGGCGACCGCCATCAGCACACCCGGCGCCGATCTTGTCTCGGTCCATCTCGCCGGCACCAAGGGCGGCAGCAACCGCTTCGCCAACGGAAACTATCAGGCAACGGTAACGCTGCGCTGCGAGTAGCGCCCGGGAAGGAGGCATCCTTGACACTTTTTGGAACCCTGGCGACGGCGCTGGCCGTCGGCCTGATCCCTGCCGCCGCGGCGGCCCAGTCGATGTCGCCGATGCGGGGCGAGGTCAACAGCTTCACCGACGTCTTCGCGGTTCGCGTCTTCCCGGCCAACCCATACGACCAGAAGATCAAGGTCGAAATCCATGTCTACGATCAGGATTTTCAGCCGGTGGACGCCAGGATATCGCCGGCTGTCTTTCAGCTCGGTGCCCAAGCCTCTCGTCCTGTCCTTGTGGTCGTGCCCTTCGGCGGCGCCGCCGACCGTAAAGTGCGTATCTGTACCGAAAGCATCCCCTTTCCCAACCAGCAGACGCAGATAAGGGCGCAGATATGCGGAAAGTTCTTTGGACATCGCAAATCCTGACGCTGGCGCTCGCGGCGGCTGTGACAAGCACCGTTCCAACCCAGGCCCAGGACCAGATCTACAATCTAAACCAGAATGAGAACGGCTTTAATTTGCCCGGTGTCACCTTGCCCCAGGGCCAGGACGAGGTCCATGCCGCGGACGGCACCACTTGCCGCTCCGCCGTTTCCGGTTCCGGTGCCTATGTCGATCTCGGCGTTATCAGAGGCAACAACCAGACGGACAATGGCGTCGCCACCTACGGCCGGGTGGTGATCCCGATAGGGCGTACGCCGAAACGTCTCGACTGCAGCCGGCTGTATGAACTGGAGGTTCAGCGCCTGCAGATGGAGCTGAAACTGCTGAAAATGGGCCTCGGCGGCGACGGCCCGACGGGAAGCGTGGCCGCCAGCGCCGCCGCTCCCGCCGCCACGACCGCATCACCGGGATGGGCCAACGAAGGCTGGAGCATCAGGACCGGAAACAGCGATGGCAAGAAAAAGAAGAGGAAATAGCCGCGCGCTGCTTACGATGGCAGCGCTTGCCGGCTTCTGCTTTCCGGCGCAAGCGGCGATCATCGGCACTTGCACCATCACGGTCGGGGCGTCGGGAACGATGAAGGCAAATCCCGGCCTCAACGTGTTCGGCTCCAAGCAGGCGGGCGGGTCGAGCGCGGGCGCCACCATCACCGCCAATTCGTTGCTTTGCACCTTGCTCGACCTGCTCGACTGCTATTCCGTTTCCGCACCGGCGCCCGCATCGTTCTCATCGGCGCCAAGCGGCGGCGGCACCAATGTCAACTTCAGCACCGTCTACCGCCTCGACGGCACCGGCATCGACACCTCCGGAAGCGTGCCGCAAAGGGTCATCAACGGTACCCATCCCATGCAGATCGATCTCACCGCCACCAAATCATCAGGCGTGTTTCCCGCAGGCAGCTATCAGGGCACTGTCACCGTGCGCTGCGAGTGAAGCGACAAATCAGCTTTTGATATCTCATGGTCTGGCAACTCATCGCATGACGCGCTAGCTTCCCGCGCAATCGGGGTGACGGCGCATCGATACGGATGCACCGGCGCACCTCACCATCTTCGATCCGCATCGTGCTTTCCGAAAGTCGATCCTGATTTCCGGCCAGCGCTGGCAGGGAGGCACTTTCTTGATAGTCGTCATCGGCTCGATCAATCTCGACCTTATCGCCAAAGTCGACCGCTTGCCGAGCCCCGGCGAAACGGTGAGCGGCTCCGGTTTCGCCACGGCGCCCGGCGGCAAGGGCGCCAACCAGGCGCTGGCCGCCGCGCGCGCCGGTGTCCCGGTGCGTATGGTCGGCGCTGTCGGCAAGGACAATTTCGCCGGCGAGGCGCTGGCATTGCTGCGCGAGGCCAAGGTCGACCTGTCGGGCGTGGGAGAAACCTTTGCCTCGACCGGCACGGCGCTGATCATGGTCGGTGACGACGGCGAGAACATCATCGCCGTGGTTCCCGGCGCCAACGCTTCCGTGGTGCCCGGCGACCTCTCCAAGGCCTTCCTGAAAAAGGGCGATGTCGTTTTGCTCCAGCACGAGATCCCGCTGGCGACGGTCGATGCGGCACTCGACCAGGCACGGGCGGCCGGCGCGATCACCGTGCTCAACACCGCTCCTTTCCAGGGCGATGCGGCGGCTTTCCTCGGCAAGGCCGATTATGCCGTCGCCAACGAGACCGAGTTCGACCTCTATGGCGAGGCGCTGGCGCTGAACGGCCGCGACCGTGCGGCACGCATGCGCGACTTCGCCGCGAAAACCGGCCGCACCATCGTCGTCACCCTTGGCGGCGACGGCGTCATGGCAGCGACGCCGAGCGATTTCCTCACCGTTGCGGCCATGAAGATCACGCCTGTCGATACGGTCGGCGCCGGCGACACCTTCTGCGGCTACCTCGCTGCCGGCCTGTCGTCCGGCCTTGCGCTCGACAAGGCGCTGGCGCGCGCCGGAGCGGCCGGCTCGCTGGCATGCCTGAAACCTGGCGCCCAGCCGGCGATCCCGCTTGCCAGGGACGTCGATCAAGCCCTGCAGAAAGTCAGCTGAAATGATGCACCCTAGGACGAAACACGCCGTTCCGCCGGCCGGCGATATCTGCCGCCTGTCCGCCGTCGAGCTTGCCGGCGCGATCCGCCGCAAGAAACTGTCGGTACGCGAGGTGGTGACGGCCTTCCTCGACCGCATCGAAACGGTCAACCCGCTGGTCAACGCCATCGTCTCGTTGCGCGATCGCGGCGATATCCTGCGCGAGGCGGATGCCGCCGATGCCAGGCAAGCGAGCGAAACCGGGACACTCTTCGGGCTGCCGATCGCCATCAAGGACCTCGCCTCGACGACTGGCCTCAGGACCTCCTTCGGCTCGCCGATCTTCGCCGATTTCGTGCCGCAGGAAGACGATTTCTTCGTCGAGCGCATCCGCAACGCCGGAGCCATCATCATCGGCAAGACCAATGTCCCCGAATTCGGGCTGGGATCCAACACTTACAACAACGTCTTCGGGCCGACGCTGAACGCCTTCGATCCGGCGCTCACCGCCGGCGGCTCGAGCGGCGGCGCGGCGGTGGCGCTGGCGCTCGACATGGTGCCCGTCGCCGACGGCAGCGACTTCGGCGGCTCGCTGCGCAATCCGGCGGCCTGGAACAATGTCTACGGTTTCCGACCGTCGCAAGGGCTTGTTCCCGCCGGACCCGATCTTGAGGTCTTCCATGCGCAGATGGGCGTCGAGGGCCCAATGGGCCGCAATGTCGCCGACATGGCGCTGCTGCTCGACGTGCAGGCGGGCTACCATCCGCAGGCCCCCCTGTCCTATGAGAAGCCGGGCTCGTTCCTCGAAGGGCTTGCACCGCCCGCGACCGGCGGCCGCATCGCCTGGCTCGGCGACCTCGGCGGTCATCTGCCGATCGAAGCGGGCATTCTCGATCTGTGCCAGGCGGCACACGGCCGCTTCGCGGACCAATCCTTCGCCGCTCAACCCTTGCTCCCGGATTTCGACTTCGAAGCGCTGTGGCAGGCCTTCGTGACGCTGCGCCAGGCCAGCAGTGGCTGCGCCCTCAAGGTCCACTACGACGATCCTTCCAAACGCGGCTTGCTGAAGCCGGAAGCCGTATGGGAAATCGAGAATGCCATGCGGCTGACGGCGCCGCAGATCCGCGCGGCCTCGGTCGTGCGCACCTCCTGGCATCGCATGCTGCTGTCGATCTTCGAGCGCTTCGATCTCATCGCCCTGCCCACCGCGCAGGTCTTCCCCTTCGAAGTCGGCATGCACTGGCCAAGTGAGGTCGCGGGACGGCCGATGGACAGCTATCACCGCTGGATGCAGGTTTCAGCCTTCGCCACGCTGGGCGGCTGCCCGGCGGTCAACGTGCCGGTCGGCTTCGACGGCAGGGGCCGGCCAATGGGCATGCAGCTGATCGGCCGCCCGCGTGGCGACCTCGCGGTGCTGAGGGCCGCCGCCGCCTATGAGGCGACGCTGCCCTGGCAGGCCGGCGCCTGACGCACGTGCAACGGTCCGGCGTTTCGCGTCAGGCTTGCGCAGAGGCTACCACCATGCATTGATTGTCGCCTGCCACGCCGCATTTGCGGCATTTTGGGGAAAATCATGTCGCTGGAACTCTACGCCGCCTATGTTCTCGCTTGCATCGTCATCATCCTGGTGCCGGGACCGACGGTCACGCTGATCATCGCCAACAGCATCCGGCACGGAACCCGCGCCGGCCTGGCCAATGTCGCCGGCACGCAGGCAGGGCTTGCCATCATGATCGCCATTGTCGGCATCGGCCTCAACACGCTGATCGCGGGCATGGGCCACTGGTTCGAATGGGTCAGGCTGATCGGCGCCGCCTACCTGATCTGGATGGGCGTGCAGATGTTTCGCTCCAAAGGCGCGCTGAACGCCGACGGAACCGCCAGGAAGCCGCGCGGCGGCTTCTTCCTGCAGGGCCTGCTTGTGGCGCTGAGCAATCCCAAGACCCTGGTGTTCTTCGGCGCCTTCTTTCCGCAGTTCATCGCGCCGCAAGGCAACTACTCGCTGCAGATCGTCGTGATGGGCCTGACCGCCATGATCTTCGCCGCCATGTCGGATTCGACCTACGCACTCGCAGCCGGCCGCGCCGGGCGCCTGCTGTCGGCCAGCCGCATCAAGCTCATGTCCAGGATTAGCGGCAGCTTTCTGGTCGGCGGCGGCCTGTGGCTGGCGTTTTCAAGGTCGAAGTAGAAACTACCCTTCCCTCTTCCCGTTCACGGGGGTCCCCAAGGACGTGCGAGACAGACGGCAGCGCCAAGGCTGCGGACAAGATATCAACGTCTGCGCCGCCCCTCATCCCCCTTCCGGGACCTTCTCCCGTGAACGGGGAGAAGGGGGTTTTCAGAGCCGCCCCAGCCGCTCGACTAGCAGCGCGAAGAAGCCGTCATGGTCGATGTCGCGCATCACCATGGCGTTCTTTTCCCGCTTGGTGACGCCCCACCAGTCGATCACGGTCATGCCCATGGTCAGTTCCGAGGCGGTCTCTACGCTGACGTTGCAGTTGCGGCCCTTGAACAGTTCCGGCTTCAACAGATAGGCGATGACGCAGGGGTCGTGCAGCGGGCCGCCATCGGTGCCGTATTTGCCCTCGTCGTAGCGCTCGAAGAATTCCAGCATCTCGGCGGTCGCGATGCCGACCTTGGTGCCGAGTGCGCGGAAAGCCTGCGTGCGCTTGGTGGTCGTCAGCGCCTTGTGGGTGACGTCGAGCGGCATCATCACGATCGGGATGCCGGACTTGAACACCAGATCGGCGGCCTGCGGATCGACATAGATGTTGAATTCGGCCGCGGGCGTGACGTTGCCGCCCTCGAAGAAGCCGCCGCCCATCAGCACGATTTCCTTGATGCGCGGCGCGATTCGTGGTTCGCGGATCAGCGCCAGCGCGATATTGGTCAGCGGCCCGAGCGGGCAGAGCGTGATGGTGCCGCTCTCTTCCTTCATCAGCGTCTCGACGATGAAGTCGACGGCATACTGCTCCTGCAGTTTCATCGTCGGTTCGGGCAATTGCGGGCCGTTGAGGCCAGTCTTGCCATGCACTTCCTCGGCGGTGACCAGTGTGCGCGCGAGGGGGCGGATGGCACCAGCATAGACCTTGATCTCCGGGCGGCCGGCCAGTTCGCAGATCTTGCGGGCATTCTTTTCGGTAAGCTTCAGCGGCACGTTGCCGGCAACGGCAGTGATGCCGACGATCTCCAGTTCCCTGCTGCCAAGCGCCAGAAGAATGGCGACGGCATCGTCCTGGCCGGGATCGGTGTCGATGATGATCTTGCGTGGTTGGGGCATTTCAATTCCTTGTTTGGGAGGCCGTGAACTCACCGGATCGATCGCACGCCTGAAGGACGATCGCAGCGCTTCTCCTTGCATCCGCGCATCGTTTCAAGCGCCATGTCGATTATTCCTGTGAGTCCAAGGCCTGGTCTTTTTGGGCGGGTCTTGTGGTGGCTTGAACTTGGTCGCGGGGCGGACCATATCAAGAGCATCGGGAAAAATGCCATCTGGGTTTTTCCAGTTTATGTCGCTCTTGAGAGGACACTGTAACATGAGCCGAATGACGCCTTTCTCCAGCCCGCTTCTCCTTGGTTTCGACGCCATGGAAAAGACCTTGGAGCGCCTGGCGAAGTCCGGTGACAGCTACCCTCCCTACAACATCGAGCGCCTCAGCGGCGCCGACGGCAAAGCTGAAAGGCTGCGCATCACGCTCGCCGTCGCCGGTTTCGCCGAAAGCGATCTCGATGTGACAACGGAGGAAAACCAGTTGGTCGTGCGCGGCCGTCAGACCGACGACACCGAGCGCGAATTCCTTCATCGCGGCATTGCCGCGCGCCAGTTCCAGCGCTGTTTCGTGCTGGCCGACGGCATGCGGGTGATCGCGGCGGAGCTGAAGAACGGCCTTTTGTCGATCGACCTCGATCGGCCGGAGTCCGAACGGCTGGTACGGAAAATAAACATATCGGTGAAAGACTGATCTTTACCGATGGCTCTCATGCGGGATGGCCTTGAGCGGCGTCCTCGCGCCAAGGAGGCTTGAAATGACCAGAACTGAAACTGTCACCATGACCAATGGCGAATTCGCCCATCTGGGCGAGGGCTCGGTCGCTTATCTGCGCAAGGTCTCGAGCGACGAACTGCTCGGCCGCTTCCCGAACATCGGCGAAATTGCGCCCGGCATGGAGCTGTGGGCGCTGTTTGCTGCCAACGGCCAGCCGATCCTGCTTTCCGATGCGCGTGACCGCGCACTGGCTGGCGCCATGGAAAACGACCTGACCACCGTCGCCATTCACTAAAAGCGACCGGTTGGCTGAAACGAAAAGGGCCGCTCGCGGCGGCCCTTGGTAGTCTTTCCCAAAATCCGGCTTCAGGCGGCGTGCGAGGCCTGCGTGTCCGACAACAGCGCATGAATCGCCGCGGCGTCGCGCGTCCCCCTGATCTTGGCCACCGTGTCGGCGTCGCGCAGCACGCGTGCGATGCGCGACAAGGCCTTCAGATGATCGGCGCCGGCCCCTTCCGGCGCCAGCAGCAGAAACACCAGATCGACAGGCTGGTCGTCCAGCGACTCGAAATCGACCGGCGTTTCCAGCCGGGCGAAAACACCGGCGATGCGCTTCACGCCGGCGAGCTTGCCATGCGGAATGGCGATGCCATTGCCGACGCCCGTCGAGCCCAGCCGCTCACGCTGCAGGATGGTGTCGAACACTTCCCTCTCCGGAATGCCCGAAATCGCCGCCGCCCGTTCGGAAAGCAATTGTAGAAGCTGCTTCTTGGAGTTCGCCTTCAACGCCGGCAAAATCGCCGGAACGCTGATAAGATCGCTCAGATCCATGCTTGAAAATCCCTTGTTCGCCTGCCGTGGCCAGTCCCCACCCCTCGTGCGGCTGGCTTTTATCCCTGTGCGACCTTGGTCGTGGACGGGTCGATCCAGCCAATGTTTCCGTCGGGCCGGCGATAGACGATATTGAGATGATCGGTTCCGGCGTTGCGGAAAACGAACACCGGACTGTCCTTGGTATCGAGCTCGATGACCGCGGAGGCCACCGACATGGTCTTCAGCGTCATGGTCGATTCGGCGACGATGGCCGGCGCGAAATCCTCCGGGATCTCCTCGTCGTCATCGGCGAGCGGCGCCATCACCGTATAGGCGATGTCGGTCAAATCGCCATTGCCATTGCTTGAATTGTGCGATTTGAGACGGCGCTTGTAGCGCCGAAGCCGGGTCTCCAGCCGATCGGCCGCGGCCTCGAAGGCGAGCGTCGGATCCTGGGCATCGCCCGTGGCCTGCAGCGAGGCGCCGGAATCCAGTCGGATCATGCAATCCGCCGAATAGCGCGAGCCCGATTTGATGACGGTGACGTGTCCCGCAAATCCGCGATCGAAATACTTGCCGATCGCTTCGCCGACACGATCGTTGATGCGTGTGCGGAACGCATCGCCGATATCCATGTGTTTTCCCGATATGCGCAGATTCATCTGAAAACTGACCTTCCTTGCTCAGGCTTCAAACTGGCCCGAGTTTATACTCGTGATCCGTGCGCACAAGCTTTGCGGCGTCACTCGCGCCGATTTAAATCTGAACTTTCCGGTTGATCACAAGCCGCCTTTTTGACCGTCCCGAGGCCATTGTCGTGACGGACCATCCGCTAGCGGGCATCGGGCCCGTCTCATGCGGGCGGGCTTCTAGCCACTTCCCCGCGGCTTGTCAATGAAGCTCGCAAGCTGTGGAAAATCGCAGGGGCCTCAGCGCCCGGCGCTGGCGAGTGCCCGCTTCTCGCGCCGGCGCTGTACCGAAGACGGAATATTCATGCCTTCCCGGTACTTGGCGACCGTGCGCCGGGCGATATCGACGCCGCTTTCCTTGAGCATGTCGACGATCGCGTCATCCGAAAGTACATCGACGGGTTTCTCCTCGTCGATCAGCTGCTTGATGCGGTCACGCACCGCTTCCGAGGAATGCGCGTCGCCGCCGCCCGACGCGGCGATCGAGGCGGTGAAGAAATAGCGCAGTTCGAACACGCCGCGCGGGGTCAGCATGTATTTGTTGGCGGTGACGCGGCTGACGGTCGATTCGTGCATGCCGATGGCGTCGGCCACCGTGCGCAAATTGAGCGGCTTCAGCTGTCGCACGCCATGGACCAGGAACGCATCCTGCTGGCGCACGATTTCCGAAGCCACTTTGAGGATCGTCTTTGCCCGCTGGTCGAGGCTGCGCGTCAGCCAGTTGGCGTTCTGCAGACATTCGGCCAGGAAATCCTTTTCCGCCTGGTTCTTCGCCTGCGGCGACACCTGGGCGAAATAGATATGGTCGACCAGCACGCGCGGCAGCGTTTCGGCATTGAGTTCGACGCTCCAGCTGCCGTCATTGGCCGCGCGCACCTCGACATCGGCAACGATGGCGTCGCTGGCGCCGCCCGAAAACGCCATGCCCGGGCGCGGATCGAGTGCCCGGATCTCCGCCAGCATGTCGAGCAAATCCTCCTCGTCGACGCCGCAGATCCGCTTTAGCGTCTGGAAATCACGCCGCGCCAAAAGCTCGAGATTGGCGACCAGGGCCTTCATCGCCGGGTCGAGGCGGTCGCGCGCCGCAAGCTGCAGCGAAAGACATTCGGCAAGGTCGCGGGCGAACAGGCCGGTCGGTTCGAAAGTCTGGCACACCGCCAGCACCTTGGCCACACTCGCTTCGTCAGTGCCCAGACGCGTGGCGATCTCCGCGAGATCGGCCCTGACATAGCCGGTCTCGTCGAGGCCATCGGCGAGGTCACCTGCGATCAGCCGCGCCGCGGGATCGGCGAAGGCGAGCGCGATCTGCTCGCCGACATGGTCGCGCAAGGTGATGGCGCTCGCAGCCATGTCGCCGGCGTCGAGCCCCTCGGACGAGGAGCCGCCGCCATTGCCGGAAGCCGATTTCCATTGCGCCGTTAGGTCGGGTCCGAGCCGCTCGCTGGCGCCGGGATCGTCGGGAAACAGGTTCTCCAGCGACGTATCGAGTTTTTCCGAGATCGCCTCGGCGCTCCATCCCGCCTCGTTCTCGAACCAGTCGCCCTCGGCGGCTGCTTGCGGCTCCGCCTCGATCTTCTGCACCTGGTCGCTCGCGGCGTCATCTTGCGGCTCGGCGCGCTCCAGAAGCGGGTTGCGCTCGATCTCCTCGTCGATGAAGTGCTCAAGCTCGACATGGGTGAACTGCAGCAGCCGAATCGACTGCATCAGCTGCGGCGTCATCACCAGCGACTGCGACTGTCTGAGCTGTAGTTTCGCCGCCAACGCCATGGTTCGGTTTCAAACGCCTCCTCTACGCGTCCGGACGTGCCGGAAATGAATTTCGCGGCCGGCCATAAAAACTGGCCCGGCTTTTGCTTGTCAAGGCAAAGCCTAGCAAAAGCCGCTTACCGGAGCGTTATTCCGGAGCAAAATCGCCGAAAATCGGCCCGTCACACGCAAAAAATCGTGTCAGGAAACAAATTTCACGCCTAAGGCAAATTTCCGGAAACGGTACTCCGCCCGGAATTGCACGGGAAAAAGATCAGAGCGTAAAACCCTCGCCGAGGTAAAGCCGCCGCACATCCGGGTTCGCCACCACTTCGTCGGCGCGGCCATGGGTCAGCACCTGGCCGGCATGGATGATGTAGGCGCGGTCGATCAGCCCGAGCGTCTCGCGCACATTGTGGTCGGTGATGAGCACGCCGATGCCGCGTGCCGTCAAATGGCGCACCAGTTGCTGGATATCGGCGACGGCGATCGGGTCGATGCCGGCAAAGGGCTCGTCGAGCAGCATGTAGGCCGGGCGCGTGGCCAGCGCGCGTGCGATCTCCAGGCGCCGCCGCTCGCCGCCGGAGAGCGACATCGATGGCGCCTTGCGCAAATGGCTGATGTGGAATTCCTCGAGCAGCTCATCGAGATTGCGCTCGCGCACCTTGCGGTCCTTTTCGACCACTTCGAGCACGGCGCGGATGTTCTGTTCGACATTGAGGCCGCGGAAGATCGACGCCTCCTGCGGCAGATAGCCGATGCCGAGGCGCGCGCGACGATACATCGGCATCGAGGTGACGTCGAAGCCGTCGATCTCGATCGTGCCTTCATCCACCGGCACCAGGCCGGTGACCATGTAGAAACAGGTCGTCTTGCCGGCGCCGTTGGGCCCGAGCAGCCCGACGGCTTCGCCGGCACGCACGCCAAGCGTGACGCCGCTGACCACCTTGCGGCCCTTGTAGCTCTTGGTCAGGCCCTTGGCGATCAAGGTTCCCTTGAACTTCGTCTTGTCGACGGTGATCGTGGCCGGAGCCGAAACCTTGGCTGCAGCGCGCCCCGGAAGACGCGCCGTCAGCGATGACAGGCTGGCCATCAGGGGTTCGTCGCTCCCGACTTTGGCGTATCCGATTTCGGCGGAGTCATCGACATGATGACACGTCCGCCGCAACCATCGACGTTCGCCAGGCCAGTCTTCATTTGCACGGTCAGCTTGCAGCCCTTGAGCACGTTGGGACCTTGCGACAGCACCACTTCCTTGCCGGACAGGACCAGCACCTGCGTCTTCATGTCGAAGGTACCATTATCGCCGGTCGCAACCTGGTCATCCGACTTGATGTAGACCTTGCTGCTGACTTCGAGGTGATCGATGTTGGCGGAGCCGGTCATCGCGGCACCCGCCGCTTCGGTACCCTTGGCGGCCGCGTTGGGATCCTTGACGTAATAGACCGTCATCTTGCCGGCCTTGAGCAGGGTTGGCCCCTGGACGACGGTGACGTTGCCGGTGAACACGGCGACGTTCTCAGCCTGCCGCACCTCCAGCTTGTCGCTTTCGATCTGGATTGGTTTGTCGCCGGACAATTTGAGCCCGGACTGGCTGCTGGCACCCGACTGCGCCAACGACGGCACAAGGCCCAGCAGGAGCAGCGCCGAAGTTGCGGCCGCAAGCCGTGTCGAACTATTGTGCCACATTCGCTTCTTCGCCCTTTGCCTCAGCCGCCTTCACGCTGGCGGGATCGATGTTGACGCGCACCCTCTTCTCGAACACCAGGATCTTGCCATTGTCCTGGACCGACAGGGAATCCGCTGTGATCTGCGACCCGCCACTGCTGACGTCGACGGGATCGTCCGTCTTCATAGTGCCTTTGCCCATGTCGAGGAAGACCGATTTGAACTTGGCTTGCATGCCGTCGGTCGTGGTGATCATGACGTCGCTGGTCATTTTCATCGTGTTGCCGTCGCGATCGTAGATACCGTGCGAGGCTTTGATCGCGGCGACATTGTCCGGCCCGACCGGCACCTTGGCGTCTATGCCTTCGAGCTCGATAATGCCTTGCGTGTTGACATCCTGGATCGCCCGCAGGGCTGTCATCGAATAAGGCTGCTTCTGCTTGGTGAACCCGTTGAGCTTGGGATTGGCCATCACCAGCTTGCCATTGGAAAAGGCCGCGCCTTCTGACTGCACCGCGACGGAGACGGGTGCGGCCAGATAGGAATAGACCGGGAAGGCGACGGCGATCAGCGCCGCGGCCACGGGCACGGCGAATTTGAGCACGCGCACGCGGCGTGAATGACGCTGGGCGCGGTCGAACGCTTCGCCCCGCGTCCAGCCATCCGCCGGGGGAGCCAACTCCGTCTCGGGGCTGGTTGGTTCATTCGATCGCGCTAACATGACTGCTTTCTTCTAGACCCTGCCCGTCAGGGAACACCGCCTATAGGTGGGGGGCCGGCACTCTCAAGCAAGCACAAGCCCACGAAAACCGCAAAAATGTGACAACTGTGGTTGTACAAACGAAAACGAGGTCGGCACAACAGCCGGTACTTCATAGCAGAAATGGGCGCGCCTGCGCCTTTTTTCATCACCGCTGTTCCTCCCCTTTACCTCGCGTCCCTTGCGCAGGCCAGTCACAAAACTGACAGTGGTCGGGATCGCCGCGGGCGGATTGCCGCGCCATGGGCAAGACGGAACTGCTTCCCGATGAAGACATCATGGTCTAAAAGCGTCTCTTCCCGCCGAGTGTGAGGCTGACCATGGCATTGAGAGCCGACGACCTGATCGACCGCCGCCGTTTGCGGCGCAAGCTGACCTTCTGGCGTGTCGCGGCCATCGGCATCGTCGCCCTCGGAGTAATCGCGCTGTCGGCCTGGTTCTATCGCGACGATCTCGGCGGCTCGACTGTCGACCATATCGCCAAGGTCCGGATCGAAGGCACGATCACCGAAGACGAGGAACTAATCAAGCGTCTGGAAGACGTCCGCAAGTCGTCGAAGGTGAAGGGCGTGATCCTGGCGATCGATTCACCCGGCGGCACCACCGTTGGCGGTGAATCCATCTACGAGGAAGTACGCAAGGTGGCCGCCGACAAGCCGGTCGTGGCCGAAGTCGGCACGCTCGCCGCATCGGCGGGCTATATGATCGCAAGCGCGGCCGACCACATTGTCGCGCGCAAGACCTCGATCGTCGGTTCGATCGGCGTGCTGATCCAGTATCCTGACGTCAGCGGCCTGATGGACAAGCTCGGCATCAAGCTGGAGGAGGTGAAATCCTCGCCGCTCAAGGCTTCGCCCTCACCTTTCAAGCCGACCAATGATGACGAGCGCGCCATGGTCCGCAAGCTCATCCTCGACAGCTACGACTGGTTTGTCGGCATCGTCGCCGAACGCCGCAAGATGACCCACGAACAGGCGCTGGCGCTTGCCGACGGATCGATCTTCACCGGCCGCCAGGGTGTCGCCAACGGGCTGATCGACGCTGTCGGAGGCGAAACCGAGGCGATCGACTGGCTGGCGACGAAGGGCGTCGACGCCAAGCTCAAGGTGGTTGAATGGAAGGACACGGAGCGGCGCGGCAGCTTCCTGTGGTCAAAAGCCATGGTGAAAACGGTCGGCAGCGCGCTCGGCCTGCCGGACTACAGCAGTGATGTCATCCGCGAACTCGGCGCCGACCGCTTGTTTCTTGACGGCCTCGCTTCAGTCTGGCACCCTTGAGCGCGGTTTGGTACAGCTGAAAAAGCCAATAAAATCATCCTCATAATTTCGACCAAACTGCTTTCACGGGGACCTATCTGATGATCAAGTCCGAACTTGTGCAGATAATTGCCACGCGCAATCCGCATCTTTTCCTGCGCGACGTCGAAAACATCGTCGGCGCGATCTTCGACGAGATCACCGATGCCCTTGCCGAAGGCAACCGGGTCGAGTTGCGCGGCTTCGGTGCTTTTTCGGTGAAAAACCGCCCCGCCCGCACCGGCCGCAACCCGCGCACCGGCGAATCCGTCGAGGTCGAGGAGAAATGGGTGCCGTTCTTCAAGACCGGCAAGGAACTGCGCGAAAGGCTGAACGGCGGCAAGTAGGCGCGGCTTCAGCGCCAGCTTCCGACGGAAAACATAATGCTCAATCGTTTCATGCTCATCGTGGTCTTCGTGCCCCTGGCGATCATCCTGATCGCGCTGGCCGTCGCCAACCGCGAACTCGTCGCCTTTACGCTGGACCCATTCAATCCTGGCAATCCGAAGCTGACGCTCACCTTGCCGCTGTTCATCTTCCTGTTCCTGGCGCTTGCCATCGGCATGATCGTCGGCGGCCTGGCGACCTGGGTCAAGCAGGGCCGCTACCGCAAACTGGCGCGCCAGCGCGGCGTCGAGGCGGAAAACTTGCGCCAGGCGATCAGCCGCGCGTCGTCGGCGCCGCAAGGATCAGCCCAGGGACCGGCCCAAGGATCGGCATTGCCAAAGCCGACCAATTGAGCCGACCGCCGGTGCCTTTCGTTCCACGGAGCCTTTCATGCTGACCATTTCGGCCGCCGAGGTCGACCGTGCACTGACCTTTCCAGGACTGGTCGAGACGTTGCGCACGGCATTCCGCGAGGGTGCGGTGCAGCCGGTCAGGCATCATCACGCGGTCGAACGGCCCGATGGTGCGGCCTCGACCTTGCTGCTGATGCCGGCATGGACCGATTTCAACGCCGCCGGCCCGTCTTCCGGTGGCCATATCGGCGTCAAGATCGTCACCGTCTCGCCCGACAACAACGCCATCGGCAAGCCCGCCGTAATGGGGCTCTATCTCCTGCTCAATGGCGCAACCGGCGAACCGGAAGCCCTGATCGACGGCCAGCGGCTGACGCAGTGGCGCACCGCCTGCGCCTCGGCGCTGGCGGCGTCCTATCTTGCCCGCGACGACGCCTCGCGGCTGCTTGTGGTCGGCGCGGGCGCCCTGTCGCCGTTCCTGGCCAAGGCCCATTCGGCCGTACGGCCGATCAAAACCATCCGCATCTGGAACCGCACCCCGGCCAACGCCGAGAAAGTCGCGGCTGATTTGCGCGCCGACGGCTTCGCGGCCAGCGCCGCGACCGACCTCGATGCCGAGCTTGGCGAGGCCGATATCGTCTCCTCGGCGACGATCACCACCACGCCGCTGATCAGGGGCGCGCTGTTGCGGCCGGGAACCCATGTCGACCTGGTCGGCGGCTTCACCCCGACGATGCGTGAAAGTGACGACGACGCCATCGTCCGCGCCCGCGTCTATGTCGACACGCGCGCCGGCGCCACCAAGGAAGCCGGCGACATCGTCCAGCCGCTGGCCTCCGGCGCGCTGAAGCCGGACGCCATCGTCGCCGACCTGCACGAACTGGCACGCGGCCAGGGCAAAGGTCGCCGAAGCGCTGATGAGATCACGCTGTTCAAGTCGGTTGGCGCGGCACTCGAGGACCTCGCCGCGGGCATTGCCGTTTACAACGCGCTAAAGGCCTAGCTCACCGCTCCCTTCGTGTCGGCACCCATCGCCTCTGCGATCAGACGAAAATCGTGATCGGTGATTTCGAACAGGCCGAAGCGCAACTGATACCCCCAGTTCGGCTTGCCGGCGGTGAAGTCCAGCCGGTCGAGCAGTGGCTTGATCGGCGCTTCTTCAGCCGTCGCCCATTCGACATCGCGCCGGAACGGCGTGAGGCCGCCGCCCATCTCGCCCTGATACGGTTCGCCCTCCCGCACCGTGCCGATTGCCGTGAAAGCCTGCAGGCCGTCTTTTTCGCCCAAAATTGTGGTCGGCGAGTAGTAGACGATGCCGTCGCCGGGCTTGACGCGACGCAGCGGCGCCGCCTTGCCGTGATTGACCTGCATGAAACCGTCTTTCCGGCCGCCCCGCACATGCTGCGCCGACGCGACCGCGATCCAATACGCGCTCATTTCTGTTCCCCATTGGCCTGTTGCCCGTCGGACAGCCAGTAGACGCGCAGGCGGTGATTGTCGGGATCGAGCGCAACGAAAGTGCGGCCGAAATCCAGGTCGGTCGGCGTCTGCAGGATCTTCAAGCCGCGCCCTGACCAGTCGGCATGGGTAGCGTCGACCGCGGCCGGCGTCTCCAGCGCAAACACGATCTCGCCGCCGCCACCGGCCGCGGCCGCCGCCGGCTCGACCGTATGGCGCGAGCAGAGGCCGAGCTTGAAGCCGTTGTCGAGCACGAACAGCACGAAGGTCGGCGCGCTCTCGACCGGCTCGCGACCCAGCAAGGCGCTGTAGAAGGCGCGCTCTTGAGCGGCTGGTCGACATAGAGGATGACGAAATTCGGGGTGGCCATATCTGCTCTCCAAGCTGTTTCAACGTTTCGACTTGGTGAACCTAAGATACCCTACTGTCAGTTTCTGGCAGTAGCCTTTATGAGCCGCGTGGCTTGTCGAGCGTCGCCCGCCACTCCTTGAGCAGCGCCTGGCGGCGACGCGGATAGCGCGCATCGATGGCGTCGAGGCCGGATATGCGATCGGCGCGAAAATGCCGGAAGTCCTGCCGCATCTCGCACCACGCCACCACCACCCGCACCTTGTCGAAGAAGCCGAGCGCGAACGGCCAGACGATGCGTTGCGAGGCAGCACCCCCGGCATCGCGATAAAGAAAGCCGAGCTTGCGTTCGTTGCGGATGGCCTGCCGCACGACGCCAAGATCGATGCCTTCAACGGCCGTCATGGCAGGACCGACCAGCAGGGTCGAGGCATCGAGATCCTCGCGCAGATCGTCCGGCAGCACCGCCGCGATCTTGGCCAGCGCATTTGCGGCAGCCGCCGACAGGCGCTGGTCCGGCTGCTTGGTAACCCATCGCGAACCGAGCACGATGGCCTCGATCTCCTCGTCCGTGAACATCAGCGGCGGCAGCATGAAGCCGGGCTTGAGCACATAACCCAGCCCTGCCTCGCCGTCGATCGGCGCGCCCTGCCCTTGCAGCGCGGCAATGTCGCGGTAGAGCGTGCGGATCGAAACCCCGAGTTCACCGGCCAGCACCTGTCCGCTCACCGGCCGGCGGTGCCGGCGCAGGGACTGGATGAGGTCGAGCAGGCGTTCGGAGCGGGACATGGGGCAGATTTGCCTGTTTCTTTGACATTGGTCCATCGCTGGCCGACATCAACAGGAGCGTTGGCTGTGGCAGACTTGGTTGCACCGCCGCTGTCCTCATGCCAAAAGCGGCACGCCGCTCGGAGATGCTCCCGCTTGAAGTCTTTTCGCGACAAACGCCGCGACAACCGCCCGACCGCGAAAAGCGGAACCGGAGAGGTGCGTCCGCACGAGACGCATGGACGGCCGGACACAAGGCCGCGCGAACCGCTTGACGTGAAACCGGACAGCCAGCCTCCGCTGAAATCCACGCGACGCATCCTTACCCGCCGTGACGGCGCCCTGCCGGCCGAGCAGCTTCCGCTGATCCTCGAAGTCGCGCCCAACGCCGATTACGCGTTGCTCGACAGCGGCGCCGGCCAGAAACTCGAACAATACGGCCCCTATCGCATCGTGCGGCCAGAGGGCCAGGCGATCTGGCAGAAAGCCTTGCCGGCGAAGGACTGGGAGCGTGCCGACGCCATCTTCACCGGCGACACCGACGAGGAAGGCATCGGCCGCTGGCGTTTTCCGAAAATGCCGCTCGGCGAGACCTGGCCGATGAAGCATGACGGCATCGATTATCTCGGCCGTTTCACCTCGTTTCGCCATGTCGGCGTCTTTCCCGAGCAGGCCTCGCACTGGGACCACATGGCCGGACTGATCGCGGCCGCCAAACGGCCGGTCAAAGTATTGAATCTGTTCGGCTATACCGGTCTCGCCTCGCTGGCGGCGGCCCGCGCCGGCGCCGAGGTCACCCATGTCGACGCCTCGAAGAAGGCGATCGGCTGGGCCCGAGAAAACCAGGAGATGGCAGGGCTCGGCGGCAAGCCGATCCGCTGGATCGTCGACGATGCGGTGAAATTCGCCGAGCGCGAGGAACGCCGCGGCAGCCGCTACGACATCATCCTGTTCGATCCGCCGGCCTATGGCCGCGGTCCCAAGGGCGAGGTCTGGCAATTGTTCGAGGATCTGCCTGCCCTGACCGATCTATGCCGCGCGATCCTGACCCCCAAGCCTCTTGCCGTGGTGCTGACCGCCTATTCGATCCGCGCCTCCTTCTTCGCAATCCACGCTTTGATGCGCGACACTTTTGCCGGCATGGGCGGCAGAGTCGAATCGGGTGAGCTGATCATCCGCGAAAAGTCCGCCGGCAGGGCGCTTTCGACCTCATTGTTTTCGCGTTGGGTGGCCTGAATGAACGAACGGCATGTGGGCGCACCCGGCCAGGTTAAGGAAGTCACCAGCCTCGCCAATCCACTGATCAAGGACATCAAGGCACTCGCCCTGAAGAAATTTCGCGACCAGCAGAACGCCTTCATGGCCGAGGGTCTGAAGCTGGTCATCGATGCGCTCGATTTGGGCTGGCAGATCAGGACGCTGGTGTTCGCCAAGGCCGGGCGCGGCAACCCGGCGGTGGAGAAGGTCGCGGCGCGAACGGTTGCCGCCGGCGGCACTGTGCTCGAAGTCTCGGAAAAAGTGCTTGTCGCCATCACCCGCCGTGACAATCCGCAAATGGTGGTCGGCGTTTTTTCGCAGAGATTCCTCGCCCTGAAGGATATCCGCGCCGACAATGGCGATGTCTGGGTGGCGCTCGACCGGGTGCGCGATCCCGGCAATCTCGGCACCGTCATCCGCACCGTCGATGCCGTCGGCGCCAAGGGCCTCATCCTGGTCGGCGACACCACGGATCCATTCTCCGTGGAGACGGTGCGCGCCACCATGGGTTCGATCTTCGCCGTGCCGGTGGCCAAGGCAACGACCGAGGCCTTCCTTGCCTGGCGCGGCGGCTTTTCGGGCCTTGTCGCCGGCACGCATCTGAAAGGTGCGGTCGACTACCGCTCGGTCGATTTTTCCCGTGGGCCGGTGCTGCTGATGATGGGCAATGAGCAGCAGGGCCTGCCTGAAAGCCTGGCGGCGAGTTGCGACCGGCTGCTCAGGATTCCGCAAGCGGGCCGCGCCGATTCGCTCAATCTCGCCGTCGCCACCGGCATCATGCTGTTCGAGATCCGGCGCGGCGCGCTGAAGCTCGAGCCAATCGCCGACCAGCAATGAAGGTTGCCCGCCCGTGAGATCATGGTCCCCCTACGCGCTGCTCGTCGTCGCGGCCATCGCGCTCGATCAGTGGATAAAACATCTGGTCGAGACCGGCCTGCCCTTCCAGGAAAAGCTCGATCTGGTGCCGTTCCTGGCGCTCTTTCGCACCTACAATACCGGTATTGCCTTCTCGATGTTCTCCTCCTTCGGCGACACCGGCCTGGTGGTCATCGCCGTTCTGGTCGTGGCCTTCGTGCTCTACCTCGCCACACGCACGCCATCGGGCCAAGTCATCGCCCGCACCGGCTTTGCCCTGATCATCGGCGGCGCGCTGGGCAATCTGATCGACCGCGCCGTCTATGGCCACGTCATCGACTACATCCTGTTCCACACGCCGGTCTGGTCCTTCGCCGTCTTCAACCTCGCCGACGCCTTCATTTCCGTGGGCGCGGCCCTGGTCGTCTTCGACGAACTCATCGGCTGGCGCCGCGAGCCTTCGAACGCCAAGTCTTCCAAAGCCAAGCCTTCCAAGGATTGACCCCACGCGGCCGTCGCCGCACAGTCCAGGATGCCAAGCAAGCGCGCGGAGAAAAAGATGTCCGAAACCTTTAAAGCCATCCTCGTCTCGCGCGACGCCGACAAGAAACAGTCGGTCGCCGTGACCGACCTCACCGAAGCCGACCTGATGGAGGGTGACGTCACCGTCGCGGTCGAGGCGACGACGGTGAACTACAAGGATGGACTGGCGATTACCGGCAAGGCGCCGGTGGTCCGCCGCTGGCCGCTGGTGCCGGGCATCGACTTCGCCGGCACGGTCATCTCGTCCTCCAATCCCGACTGGCGCAAGGGCGACAAGGTCATCCTGAATGGCTGGGGCGTCGGCGAGACGCATTTCGGCGCCTATGCCGGGCGCGCCCGCGTCAAGGGCGATTGGCTGGTGCCGCTGCCGGAAGGCATCAGCGCCCATGACGCGATGGCGGTCGGCACCGCCGGTTATACCGCCATGCTCTGCGTCATGGCGCTGGAGCGGCACGGCATCCTGCCCGATCGCGGCCCGGTGGTGGTGACCGGTGCTGCCGGTGGCGTCGGTTCGGTCGCGGTCTCCATCCTGTCCAGCCTCGGGTACCACGTCATTGCGTCGACCGGCCGCAATGCCGAAAGCCCCTATCTGATCAATCTCGGCGCCGCCGAGGTGATCTCGCGCGACGAGCTCAGCCAGCCCGCCAAGCCACTGGCCAAGGAGCGTTGGGCCGGCGGCGTCGATTCGGTCGGCAGCCACACGCTGGCCAATGTGCTGTCGATGACCTCCTATGGCGGCGCGGTCGCGGCTTGCGGCCTGGCCGGCGGCATGGACCTGCCATCGAGCGTCGCCCCTTTCATCCTGCGCGGTGTCTCGCTGCTCGGCATCGATTCGGTGATGGCGCCGAAGGCCGTGCGCCTCGAGGCCTGGCGGCGCATCGGCGCCGATCTCGACCTGCAAAAGCTCGCCAGCCTGTCCACGACCATCGGCTTCGACGGCATCATCGATGCCGCGCGCGACATCGTCGACGGCAAGATCCGCGGTCGCGTCGTCGTCGACATGTGATCCGCATCGCGGGTTGCAGGCGGCGGACGGATAGCCAGATCCGGTGGCGAATCCGCCGCCGCCGGAACAAAAACGTCCTATCCGCTAAAATTCGAACGATCCGCCGCAATTTTCCATAATCTTCCTCTGGCAAGGGTTTCGCATGATCGCGGAATCCGACAGCCAGCAGGCAAACAAGGGCGACGACGTCGATGCGGTTGCCGCGCCTGCGGCGGCGCGGCGGTTCATCGCTGCGCCGCCGCTGGTACCCGAGCAGCCATTGGCCAGGCGGGAAGGCCTGCCACTGCTCACCTTCGTTGCCATCATGGTCCTGGCGGGCCTCGCGCATCTGACCGGGGCGCCGATCTTCATCAGCCTCGCCTTGCTGGCAACCGGCCTCGCCGGTCTTGCCTTGCATCTCCATGCCAGCCGCAGCGTTCACCGCACCGTGGTGCTGCTGGACGAGACCACCGCCCGCAGCCGCGCCGAGATCGAGACGCTGGCCGACCGCATGTGGGAGATGCAGGAGAGCGAGGAGCGCTTTCGCGGCCTCATCGATGCGCTGGGCGATCTCGTCATCCATCGCGATCGCGACGGCTACATCGTCTATGCCAACAAGGTGTTCGCCGATCTGGTCGAAACCGATCAGCGCGATCTTGCCGGCAAGACCCTGGCCGAACTCGGCATCGAGGTCGGCATCGTCCCCGACGCCGCCTTTTCCGACCACGAGTGCCTGAGTTCCACCGATGTCGCCATCCGCACGCCGGGCGGCCCGCGCTGGTTCTCCTGGATCGAACTGTCGGTGCGCGACAAGGACAGCGGCGCGGCATCGCATCGCGCCATCGCCCGCGACATCACCGCCCGCAAGCGCGCCGAATCCTCGCTGATTACCGCGCGCGAGCGGGCCGAGTACGCAAGCCAGGCCAAATCGCGCTTCCTCGCCACGGTCAGCCATGAAATCCGCACGCCGATGAACGGCATCATGGGCATGGCCCGGCTGCTCGCCGATACCAGCCTGTCGCCTGAACAGCAGACCTATGTCGGAGCCATCTCGACCTCGGCCAGCGCCCTGCTCGCCCTGATCGAGGACCTGCTCGACTATTCCAAGATCGAGGCCGGTCGCTTCGATCCGGAACCGCAGCCCATGTCGGTGCGAGAGATCGCCGACAACATCATCGAATTGCTCGCCGCACGCGCCTTCGCCAAGGATATCGGTCTCGGCTGCCACGTCGAACCGGATGTACCGCAATTGATCACAGCCGATCCTGGCCGGGTCAGGCAGGTGCTGCTCAATCTCATCGGCAACGCCATCAAGTTCACCGATGGCGGCGGCGTACTGGTCAGCATCGCGCGCGCCCGCACCGAGACCAGCGACCGCATCTGCTTCACCATCACCGACACCGGTCCCGGCCTTCGCGAAGAGGACATGGAGCGCATCTTCGAGGAGTTCGAACAGGCTGACGGCACCTCGACGCGCACACATGGCGGGGCGGGGCTCGGACTTGCCATCTCCAAGCGCCTGGTGGCTGCCATGGGCGGCACGATTTCGGTCTCCAGCCGGCTTGGCCAAGGGTCGGAATTCGTCTTCGAAATCCCGGCCACGGAGGCCACCGAGGCGCCTCAGGGCCGGCAGAACGTGCTTGCCGGCAGGCGGGCGGTGATCCTGTCTCGGAACGCCGTCGAGGCCGACGCCATCGCCCGCACCATCCGCGCCAATGGCGGCACGGCCGGCATTGCCACCACAGTGGCGCAGGCCGCGCCGCTGGCCGAGGGCTGCGACGTGCTTCTGGTCGACGCAGCCATGGAGGAGAGCGACGGGAGAGTGCTCAAGCGATTGCGCCAGAGTGGTTTCACCGATTGCGAAGCCATCACGCTGATCGCGCCGACCGACCGCGGCATGCTTGGCGAGTTCCGCGCCAGCGGCTACGCGACCTTCCTTGCCCGGCCGGTGCGCGGTGGAACACTTTTGCGTGTTCTTTTGACCAGCCATGCGCCGGCCCTAGCCCAGCCGCAGCAGGAAAAGCGCCGCACCCCGGCGCTTCGCGCCTCAAGCGACCGCCAGCAGGGCCTGTCCGTGCTGATCGCCGAAGACAACGACATCAATGCCATGCTGGCCCGCGCCACGCTGTTGAAGGCGGGGCACCGCGTCAAGGTCGTCGGCAATGGCAAGGCCGCCGTCGAGGCCGTCACCAGCGCCGGGCACAAGCACCGCTTCGACGTGGTGCTGATGGACCTGCATATGCCGGTCATGGACGGGCTGGACGCCATTGCCGCGATCCGCCGCCATGAGGAGGAAACATCGGTGCCGCCCGTGCCGATCATGGTGCTGTCGGCCGATAGCCAGGAAAAGACGCGCCATGCGGTGCTTGCCCACGGCGCCAGCGGCTTCGTCACCAAGCCGCTCGACCCGGATGCGCTTGTCAACGCCGTCGAGGGCCAGGTTGCGGCTTGATCTGCTTTTTTTCTAGCTGCGCGGGTGATGCATGCCGACCCAAAGTGACCCCGGTTCGCCCAGGGTGACATCCATGAAAACAAGGGGTTGAAGCACGGTGGCTCTATCCGTGCAGACGAGACGCGGCTCGCCCCTCCCCACCTAACGTAGCCGGTTGACCGTTTTCGCCAGCCGACGAAGTATTGCCCGCGACGCCTTATCACGGTACTGTCACAATCCTGTTGCACCTACACCGTATCCCCGTGCCAAGAGGGATGGCTCGAAGGAGAATCACTCGTGCATACAGTTATGCCGGAATGTGACACTCGGCCGAACGCCAGCAGCGCCTTGCTCGCCGGACGTAATGTCGATTCCGTCATAAAAGGCGCAGCGCTCGGCCGTATCGGCAATCTCGAAGTGCGGCTTGCCCGTAACGAGGCCGAGATCGCGGCCGCGCAGGAAGTGCGTTACCGCGTATTTTACGACGAGCTTGGCGCCCGCAAGGACCTGTTCCAGGTGCAGGACCGCCGCGACGCCGACCGGTTCGATCCGCTCTGCGATCATCTGCTCGTCTTCGACAATTCGATTTCCGGCCCCGAACACCGCCGCATCGTCGGCACTTACCGGCTGCTGCGGCAAGAGATCGCCGCCGCCGCCGGGGGCTTCTATTCCGAAGGCGAATTCGAGCTGACCAAGCTCATCGCCCGCCATCCCGGCCAGCGTTTCCTCGAACTCGGCCGCTCCTGCGTTTTGCCGGAATACCGCTCGAAGCGCACCATCGAGGCGCTGTGGCAAGGCATCTGGGCCTACATCAATCACTACGAAATCGGTGTGATGACCGGCTGCGCTTCCTTCCACGGCACCGTGCCGGCGGCGCATGCCGAGGCGCTCACCTATCTCGCCCATCACTGCCGTACGAACTCGGCCTGGGATGTGCGCGCGGTGTCGGGGCGCTATTGCTCCATGGACCTGATGCCGATCGAGGCGGTCAACACCAAGGCGGCGATCGCGGCAATGCCGCCTCTGGTCAAAGGCTATCTGAGGGTCGGCGCCCGCATCGGCGACGGCTGCGTCATCGACCGCGAATTCTCGACGGTCGATGTGTTCGTCGTCATGCCGGTCAAGGAAATCGGCGCCCGCTACGTCAATTATTACGGCGGGGAAGCCCAGCGCTTCGCAGCGTGAGGCAGTAGGCAGTAGGCAGTAGGCAGTAGGCAGTAGGCAGTAGGCAGTAGTGAAGACGTTGCGATTCGTGCTTTTTTGACTACCGACTAATCCCTACCGCCTACTCCCTCTCTCACGGAATATCCTCCGGCCGCCGGCCGGGCCGGCTCCTGTATGACGGAAACGACCAGCCGAAACGCAGCGCGCCGCCGCGCACGGCCAGCGCCACGACGAAGCCGGCCAACCCCGAGACAATCTGCGGCAATCCGGCGACGTCACCCAATGTGAAGATAGCGGCGCCCGCCAGGGCGGCCGTGACGTAGATTTCCGGCCTCAGCAGCACCGATGGTTCGCCGGCCAGCAGATCGCGCAATATGCCGCCAAATGTCGCGGTCAGCATGCCTGTGATGATCGAAACCACCGGCGAACCGGTGATTGCCAGGCCCTTGGCCGCGCCCATCACCGAAAAGGCGGCGAGCCCGATGGCGTCGAGCCATAGCAGCAACTTGTATCGGGATTCGACGCGATGCGCGGTGAAGAAGACCAGGACCGCGACCACGGCGCAGATCAGCACATAGTCGCGGTTTCCCACCCAGAAGACCGGCACATTGAGGATGAGATCGCGAAACGTGCCGCCGCCAATGCCGGTGACGCTGGCCAGGAACAGGAAACCGATAATGTCGAGTTGCTTGCGCGAGGCAGCCAACGCCCCGGTCGCCGCAAAAACGGCGACGCCGGCATAGTCGAGAAGGGCGATGGGGTTCAAGGGCATGAGGCAGTAGGGATTAGGCAGTAGGGATTGGGAATTGGGGTGTATGAATAGCACGAAGCCGCGCGATTGATACGACTGCCTTGTTCCCTACTGCCTACTGCCTACTGCCTACTGCCTACTGCCTACTGCCTAACCCCTTACTACGCATCCTTCTCCGCCTGCTCATTCACCGGCCCCGGCTCGACCGGCGCCTCGGCGGCAATCTTCGGGCCGCCCTTGGCGACGCCGACCATGGCCGGACGCAGTACGCGCTCGCCGATCGAATAGCCCGGCTGCACGACCTGGACCACGGTGTTGGCCGGGACATCGGGATTGGGCACTTCGAACATAGCCTGGTGGAAATTGGGATCGAACTTCTCGCCTTCCGGCGCTAGCTTCTTGACCCCATGCCGTTCCAGCGCCGACAGCATGGCGCGCTCGGTCAGGTCGACGCCTTCGATCAGCGCCTTGAAGCCGGCGTCGCCCGAGGCCTTGGCCTCCGCCGGAATGGCGTCCAGCGCGCGGCGCAGGTTGTCCGACACCGACAGCATGTCGCGGGCGAAATTCGCAACCGCATAGGTGCGCGCGTCGTGCACGTCGCGCGCGGTGCGGCGGCGCAGGTTTTCCATCTCGGCCGCGACGCGCAGCGCGCGGTCCTTCAGCTCTTCATTTTCCTTCAGCAGTCGCACAAGCGCTTCATAGTCGCCGTCAATGCTGCCTTCCGTGCGCTCGGCATTGGCCTCTGCCGCCTCGGCTTCACTGGGCGCGCGTTCGTCTTTTGCCTGGTCGCTCATCGCCGTTTCCCGTCATCTCGAATGGTATGGATTTTGTGCCCGATATCGAGGTTTGGCGGCCAAAAATCAAGGGGTAAGCCGCCATTGGGCCTATGGCCCGACCTGGCGGCGATCAACAGCGCTCCTTCGATTTTAATTCAAATTTTACCGTGACTGCCGGCTTGGCTTGCTACGGAAGCGTGATGTGGGAACCATTCCCTTGCCGGAGGAGTTTCGGAGCCGACACAGGATTTTGAAATGATGACCCGCGACAAGGCTGAAAAAAAGGCAGAAAGGCTCGCCGCCGAAGTCAGGCGCCAGTTCGGTGCCGAGGCGATGACGCGTTTTCTGCGTACCTTGCCGGCTTTCCGTATCGAAGCCGACACTCACGACCGCTTCAGGCGACTGCTCGACCGCCTCGACCGGGTCGAGGATGGCGACGCCAGATTGCGGCGGCAGTAATTCCCGTCGAGCGCTTACGCGACAATTACGCACAGTAATTTTGCGTGATGGCTGTCTTGCGGCGACCACATGCCGTGCCTATGCTTCCTGATGAACATGATTTCCCCCGATGCGGCCGCCAACAGCAAGCGTGCCTGGTTGAAGATCCTGGCGCGCTACAAGAAGCCGGACCGGCGACGCAGCGTCGTCGAACTCGCCATCACCCTCATTCCGTTCGCCACGCTCTGGGCGCTCTCCTCGGCCGCCTATGCCTATGGCCATTGGTGGGGGCTGGTCCTGATCCTGCCAGCGGCCGGGTTCCTGGTCCGCATCTTCATGATCCAGCACGATTGCGGCCATGGCTCCTTCTTCGCCAACCGCTACGCCGACGACTGGATCGGCCGCGCGCTTGGTGTGCTGACACTGACGCCCTACGATTGCTGGCGGCGCGCTCACGCGACGCATCATGCCAGCGCCGGCAATCTCGACGAGCGCGGCATGGGTGACATCAGGACGCTGACCGTTGCCGAATACCGGCAATTGTCCTGGCGCGGGCGCCTCGCCTACCGCCTCTATCGCCATCCCCTGGTGATGTTCGGGCTTGGACCGATCTGGCTGTTCATCTTCTCGCAAAGACTGCCCATCGGCATGATGCGCGGCGGCCTGACGCCCTGGGTATCATCGATGACTACCAATCTCGCCATCGCGCTGGCGGCGGCCCTGCTTATCTGGGCCGTCGGCCCCGGTGCGTTTCTGGTCGTCCATCTGCCGATCGTCATTCTCGCCGGCTCGGCCGGTATCTGGCTGTTCTACGTCCAGCATCAGTTCGAGGAGACGGAATGGGCTAAGGATGACGACTGGGAGTTCCAGCGCGCCGCCTTGCATGGGTCGTCCTATTACGACCTGCCGCCGGTGCTGAACTGGTTTACCGGCAATATCGGCGTCCATCACGTCCACCACCTCTCCGCAAAGGTGCCGGGCTACCGGCTGCAGGAAGTGCTGCGCGATTACCCGGAACTGCGCGGCATCGGTCGCGTCACGCTGCTCGACAGCCTGCGCTGCGTCAAACTGGCATTGTGGGACGAGAACCGCCGCAAGCTGGTGTCGTTCCGGGAGGCACGGGCGACGATGTAGAACGACGACCGCCGCGCCTTGGCGCGGCGGCGGAAGCAAACGCCTTGTTCAGGCGGCCTGGCGCTCTTCGCGCATCAGGATCTCGCCATGGCGGATCTCCGTGCCGAGCACCTTCAGGCACTCGCGGATGAAGCTGGACAGGCCCGGCCAACCCTTGGCCGACACCAGATTGCCGTCGACATGAGCGCCGGTCGGCGCGACGTCGATGTAGATGCCGCCGGCAAGCGTCACTTCCGGCTCGCAATAGTGCAGTGCGGCCACTTCCCTGCCCCGCACCACGCCGTCGACCGCGATCAGGATCTGCACGCCATGGCAGATGGTGAAGATCGGCTTGCCGGCCTCGTGGAAATGCCGCACCAGCGCCTGCACACGCTTGTCGATGCGGATGTATTCGGGACCGCGCCCGCCCGCCGCGTAGACGGCGTCATACTGGGCCGGATCCACCTCGGAAAACGTCTTGTTGAGGATGTAGTCGTGGCCGAGCTTTTCCGTATAGGTCTGATGGCCTTCGAAGTCGTGCAGCGAGGTCTTGAGGACATCGCCTGCCTTCTTGTCCGGGCAGACGACATGCACGGTGTGGCCGACGGCATGCATGGCCTGTTCAAAGACGAAAATCTCGTACTCCTCGCTGAACTCGCCAACGAGCATCAATATTTTCTTGCCAGCCATTCCCGGTTCCTCCCTTGTGGCCATATTTATTTCGGGTCGCGAAATAATGTTCCCTATCCTAAGGGCAGGAGGGTCAAAGGGAAAGCGCAAATCGCCAAATTGGTATGACCAGCTTTCCGCCTTCTCGGCCGAAGGCGCTTCTCGGCAGAAGAAAACAGCCTCGCTGGTTCGACCAGAGCGCAGTCAGGCCGCCGCCTTGATCATGTCCGCCGCCTTCTCGGCGATCATGATGGTCGGGGCGTTGGTGTTGCCGCCGATCAGCGTCGGCATCACCGAGGCATCGACGACCCGCAAGGCTTCAAGCCCGTGGACCCGCAATTGCGGATCGACCACCGCCAGCTCGTCGATACCCATCTTGCAGGTGCCGGCCGGGTGATAGATCGTGTCGGCGCGAGCACGGATGTGGGACATCAAATCCGCGTCGCTCGAAACTCCGGCGGTGTAGATTTCCTTGTGGCGATATCTGGCCAGCGCCGGCGCCTCCAGGATACCGCGCATCATCCTGACCCCCTTGAGCAAAAGCTCGGCGTCGCGTTCGTCCGAAAGAAAGCGCGGATCGATGCGCGGCGGCGCCAGGGGATCATGAGTCGACAGCCCGACCTCGCCGCGCGAATGCGGCCGCAGCACGCAGACATGGCAGGAGAAGCCATATCCCATATGCAGCTTGCGGCCATGATCATCCACGATCGCGATGCAGAAATGCAGTTGCAGGTCGGGCCGTTCTACCGCCGGATCGGATTTGAGGAAGGCACCGCCTTCGGCATAGGGCGTGGCGATCATGCCGCTGCCGTCTTTGCGCCAGCGCAGCACGTGCCGCAGCAGGCCAGGTAGGCCGCGCAGGCCGATGCCCATCATGTCGGCATCCCTGGACGTCCAGCCCATGATGAAATCGAGGTGGTCTTGCAGGTTCTTGCCAACACCGGGCAGTTCATGAATGACCGGAATGCCATGCATGGCAAGCTCGGCAGCCGGGCCAATGCCCGACAGCAACAGGAGCTGAGGCGAACCGAAGGCGCCGCCGCAGACGATCACCTCGCGCCTGGCTTTCGCGACGGCTTCGCCCTTTCCCGCGCGATACCGCACGCCGGTGGCGCGCTTGCCATTGAGGATGATCGCCGTGGCATGCGCTCCGGTAATGACGGTAAGGTTCGACCTGTTCATCGCCGGTTGCAGATAGGCAGCGGCCGCCGAGCAGCGCTCGCCATTGCGGCGTTCGCCCCAGAATTGCGTCACCTGATAGAGGCCTGCACCTTCCTGTTCGAGGCCGTTGAAATCATCGTTGCGGCGGATCTGGTTTTCGCCGCAGGCCTCGACAAAGGCCCGGGAGAGTGGACGTGGCTCTTGCTGCTCGGCAACCCGTAGCGGCCCGTCATCGCCATGCAAGGCATCAGCGCCGCGTTGATTGCCTTCCGCCCGCCTGAAATAGGGCAGCACCTCGTCCCATGACCAGCCGTCGCAGCCGAGATCAGCCCATTCGTCATAGTCGCCGCGGTGCCCGCGCGTATAGAGCATGGCATTGATGGCGCTGGATCCACCCAGCGCCTTGCCGCGCGGCTGGTAGCCCTTGCGGCCGCCAAGGCCCTGCTGCGGCACTGTCTCGAACGCCCAGTTGTTGATCTTCGGCCGGCCCGGCAACAGTGCGATGATGCCTGCCGGCGCGCGGATAAGCAGGTTGCTGCCCGCGCCGCCGGCTTCGATCAGGCAGACCGTTTTCGACGGATCTTCGGATAGCCGCGCGGCAAGCGTGCAGCCGGCGGACCCACCGCCGGCGACGACATAGTCGAAATCCATGACTTCCTCCCTGGCACCCGGCGGATGTTTCCGTCCGGATGACCAAGAGAAGGCTCGATTACGGCCTATGTAAAGATGGGTGGAATTACCCCAACGTCAGCTGCGAACGCGCCGCCAGGAATATTTCGGGCCCTTGGGCTCCGGCACGGCGGCTGGCTGGTAGTAAAGCCCCAAGCCGCCGGTGCGGTCTTCCTTCAGGCGCTTCAGCAGCACCGGGTTGGAAATCTCGAACTCGTCGAAGCCGAGACGCAGCATATGCGGCAACTGGTCGACCAGCACCTGGCCGGTGGCGCGAACGGCGCCTTGGAATTGGTAGCGGCTGCGCAGCAGTTCGGCCTTGGAGAAGGAGCGCCCATCGCTGAAGGCCGGGAAGACCAGCGCCACCAGCGACAGCTGGTCAAGCAGGTCGGCTATCTTCTCGAGCTGATCGCCGGGCTGCAGCACCACGCCGAGCCGCTCCTTGGCGGACCGGCGCACCTCGGGATCAAGGTCGAGGAACGCCAGCAGCGGCAGGATGAAGCGGCCATTGCCGGACAGAGCGTCGGCACTTTCGGCATGAGCCCACTCATCCTCGCGAAAACCCTGCGGGGTCCAGAGCCGGGTCTCCGATGTCGTCGTTTCGATCATCAAAATTCCTAAATATTCAAACGAGCCAAGGATGTGCTGAGATTCAGGTCAGGCTGCGCCGAAAATGGCGGCTTCCGAGAACCGGAGCGGAGCGTACTTGAAGTACGTGAGCACCGGAAGCGCAGGAAGCTGCCATTTGCAGGCCAGCCTCACCTGAATCTCAGCACATCCTATAGGGACGCATCGGTCAGCGACACTTCCAGCCCCGACAGATGAATGCCGCACTCGGTCTTGGCATGACCGGCCCAGCGGCCGCTGCGCGCATCCTCGCCCGGCTGCACCGGTTGCGTGCACGGGAAACACCCGATCGACAGATAGCCATAGGCGACCAGCGGATTCTCGCGCAGCGCATGCGCCCGCATGTAGTCGGCCTGGTCCGATGTCGTCCAGTGCGCCAGCGGATTGATGCGGATGCGCGCGCCGACCGCCTCGAACACCGGCAGCGCTGCCCGCGTCGAGGCCTGGAAGCGCTTGCGGCCGGTGAACCAGGCGCGGAAGGGTGCCACGCCACGCGCCAGCGGCTCGACCTTGCGCACGTCGCAGCAAGCATCGGTGTTGCTCTGGTGCAGATTGCCCGTCGGGTCGATCCGCGCGAGCGCCGCTTCCTCGGGCTTGATGACCTGGATGTTGGTCAAGCCGAAATCGGCGACAAGCGCGTCGCGATAGCCGAGCGTCTCCTCGAAATGCTTGCCGGTGTCGAGGAAGATGACCGGCAGCGTGCGGTCGATCTCGGCGATCATGTGCAGCAGCACCGCCGAATCCGCCCCGAAAGACGACACCGCGGCGATCTCATCATGAAACAGTTCGCGCGCCGAGCGTTCGATGATCTCGAGCGGCTTCAGATGGCCGTAGAGCGCGTCGAGCCCCGCCGCCTTGGCGGCGACGCCGTCATCGGCATCCGCGACATGGTCAAGCGGCCTTGGTTTCGCCAGCATAGAGCGCCTCCTTGAACGGCGCGGGACCGACACGGCGGTAGGCGTCGATGAATTTTTCCTGTGGATTGAGCCGGAGGCCGAGATAGGTCTCGACGATCTGCTCGATGGCGTCGGTGATCTCTTCCGACGAGAAGCCGCGGCCGATGATCTCTCCCACCGACGTGTTCTCGTCGGCCGAGCCGCCCAGCGTCACCTGATAGAGCTCGGAGCCCTTCTTCTCGACGCCGAGGATGCCGATATGGCCGACATGATGATGGCCGCAGGCATTGATGCAGCCGGAAATCTTCAGCTTCAGCTCGCCGATCTCGCGCTGCCGCTCCAGCGAGGCAAAGCGTTGCGAGATTTCCTGCGCGATCGGGATCGAGCGTGCGGTGGCCAGCGCGCAATAGTCGAGACCGGGGCACGAGATGATGTCCGATATCAAATTGGAATTGGCCGTCGCCAGCCCGATATCGACCAGCGCGTCATAGACCGCCTTGAGATCGGCGCGCGCCACATGCGGCAGGATCAGGTTCTGCTCATGGCTGACGCGCAACTCGTCGAAGGCGTATTTTTCGGCGATGTCGGCAACCGCTTCCATCTGACTGTCGGAGGCGTCGCCCGGCACCTCGCCGATGCCCTTGAGCGAAATCGTCACCGCCGCATAGTCGGGATGGCGGTGCGTCACCACATTCTGGTCGAGCCACTCCGAGAAGCCTCTGGAATCGAGACGCGCCAGCTTGACGGCTTGGTCGCCTTCCGGCCGGTCAGCCAGCTCCGGCGGCGCGAAATAGGCTTGGATGGCGCGGATATCGGCATCCGGCAGCTTCAGCTCGGCGTCCTTCAAATCCTGCCATTCGGCCTCGACCTGGCGGGTGATCTCCTCGACGCCGGTCTCGTGCACGAGGATCTTGATGCGCGCCTTGTACTTGTTGTCACGGCGGCCATAGAGGTTGTAAACGCGCAGGATCGCCGTGCAGTAGGACAGAAGGTCGGCTTCCGGCAGGAAGTCGCGGATCTTCCTTGCCACCATCGGCGTGCGGCCCTGGCCGCCACCGACATAGACGGCAAAGCCGAGCTCGCCGGCGGCGTTCTTCTTCAGGTGCAGGCCGATGTCATGCGTCTGGATGGCAGCGCGGTCGCGCTCGGCGCCGGTCACCGCGATCTTGAATTTCCTGGGCAGGAACGAGAATTCCGGATGCACCGAAGACCATTGCCGCAGGATCTCCGCATAGGGACGCGGATCGGCGACCTCGTCGGCGGCGGCACCGGCAAAGTGGTCGGCGGTGACGTTGCGGATGCAGTTGCCGCTGGTCTGGATGGCGTGCATCTCCACACTTGCCAGATCGGCCAGGATCGCCGGAATGTCCGACAGCGCCGGCCAGTTGAACTGGATGTTCTGGCGCGTGGTGAAATGGCCGTAGCCCTTGTCGTATTTGCGGGCGATGTGGCCGAGCATGCGCAGCTGCTTGCCGTTCAGCGTGCCATACGGCACCGCGATACGCAGCATATAGGCGTGCAGTTGCAAATAGACGCCGTTCATCAGCCTCAGCGGCCGGAACTGGTCCTCTGATATCTCGCCGGACAGCCGGCGCTGGACCTGGTCGCTGAACTCGGCGACGCGGGCCTGGACAAAATCGTGGTCGAACTCATCGTAACGGTACATGCTTCGTCTTTCAGGGCGCGTCCGCCCGTTTCACTCAAAAACTGGCTACGCCACCCGCTCGGCCTGCTTGCCGAGATCGCCGCGGACGGTCGGGCCGGCGGCGCGGATCTTTTCACGCAGCCGCACCGGCTCGACGAGGCCGTCGATGACTTCCGCGTCGATCAGATTGACGTCGACCACTTCATTGCCGGCATAGGCCTTGGCGCCGATCGCCTCCAGGCGATCCTCGGCCGCCTTGTCGTGGGCAAGGTCGGCCTGACCCACCGTCTCGGCCCAGCCGCCATCGGCGTACCAGACGGCGATGCCGTCCGTCAGGCGGTTGGCGGTCAGTATCTTCATGGCTGAACTCTCTCTGCGGCGGCTTTGGCCGCGCCTTCATTCCTATGTGCCGCAAGCGGCTTGGACCGTTCAAAATTGGCGCCGGCGACAGCATCGCCGATAATGGTCATGACCGGCCCGGAAAGATCGCCACGCGCTTCCAGCGACGGCAGGTCGGCCAGCGTGCCGTGGAAGCGGCGCCGGTTGGCAAGGCTGGCATTCTCGACCACAGCCACCGCCGTGTCCGGCGACAGGCCGGCTTCGATCAGCCGGCCGGCAACCTCGGCAGCGACAGAGCGGCCCATATAGACGGCGACGGTGGCGCCGGAAATCGCCAGCTTGGCCCAGTCGGGCAGTGAATTGCCCTTGAGGTCGTGGCCGGTGGTGAACACCATCGACGAGGAGACGCCGCGCAAGGTCAGCGGCAGTTCGAAATCGGCGGCGGCGGCAAAGGCCGCGGTGACGCCCGGAACCACCTCATAGGCGATGCCGGCATCGCGCAGTGCCGCCATTTCCTCGCCGGCGCGGCCGAACACCAGCGGATCGCCCGACTTCAGCCGCACCACGCGCTTGCCCTGGCGGCCGAGCTCGACCAGCAGCGCGTTGATCTCCGCCTGGCTCTTGCTGTGGCAGCCCTTGCGTTTGCCGACCGGCAGGCGCTCGGCATCGCGGCGGCCCATGGCAACGACCGCCTCCGGCACCAGCGCGTCATGGACGATGACATCGGCCTCCATCAGCAGGCGGTGCGCCCGCAACGTCAGCAGATCCTCGGCGCCCGGACCGGCGCCGACCAGGGCTATGTGGCCCGAAGCCAGCGCGTTCGACAGCAGCAGATCGACGGCGACGTCATGCGCCTGCGACAGCTGGCCGGCTTCCACGGCATGGGCAGGCGCACCTTGGAAAAAACTGTTCCAGAAGCGGCGGCGGGCATTGCCTTTCGGCAGCAATTTCTCGGCTGCCCCACGCAGTGAAGCGGCGAGCGTCGCCAGCGAACCGAGCGATGGCGACAGCATCTGATCGATGCGGCCGCGCAGCATCTGGGCCAGCACCGGGCCGGCGCCTTCGGTTCCGATGGCGATGGCGACCGGCGCGCGGTTGACCAGCGCCGGGGTGAAGAAGTCGCAGAGCTCCGGCCGGTCGACGGCATTGACCGGAATGCTCAAGCGGCGCGCGTCCGCTGCGACGCGGCGGTCGAGCGCCTCATCGCCGCTGGCGGCAAACACCATGACCGCGCCTTCCAGTTGCGAGGCGTCATAAGCTGCCGCTTCATGGCTGGCGCCGGACTGAGCAATGAAGGCAAGCAGCTCCGGCCCGGCATTTTCGGCGATGATGCGCAGCACCGCGCTCGATTGTCCGATCAGCCGCGCCTTGGCCAGGGCTTCATCGCCACCGCCGACAATGGCCACGGCTTCGCCCTCGACCCGCACGAAGACGGGGAAGGCATTGAGCTTGGCATTGGTCTGCGGCATGAGAAAAGCAATCCGGGAACAGGATCGCAGTTTTACGCCCGTGCGCGAAAAACCAGAAGCAAAGCACTCGCGCATCCTGTGATGGCAGGCAATCGCTTTTTCGCAACTGCGAAAGGCAGGAGAAAAATATTCCACGTCCAGCGTGCGGACGGATTCAAGCCGCTGAAGCGAGCCTTGATTTCAGGTCTTTTTAGCCATCTGGCCTTGATCTAGCAAAACAGTTTTTTCTAATTTCTACCAATTTAGTAGATTAAAGTCGTCCACTCACTGATTGCGTATTCAGCCGCTGGCGGCACCGCCGTCGCTTCGCCGTAGGGGGTGGAACGTTGCCGGGTTGAAATGCGTTCCGAAGCGTAGCCATTTATCAAAAGGAGCGCTTTCATGGACACAATCAAACTGAGGCACGGCATCTGGGTCCTGGTGGCCGACGGTGAAAAGGCGCTCTTGCTCAAGAATGCCGGCGATAACAAGTTTCCGAATCTCGAAGTCGTGCAAGTGATGGAACAGGAGAACCCACCCACCCGTGAACAGGGAAGCGACAGCCCCGGCCGATACAATGATGGCCCGTCCGTGCATCGCAGCGCCGTCGAGGATACCGACTGGCATCGGATCGGCAAGGAGCGCTTCGCGGAAGAGATCGCGGCCCGCCTCTACAAGCTCGCCCATGGCGGTGAGTTCGACAGCATCGTGCTTGTCGCCCCGCCGGTGGTGCTCGGCGCCATGCGCAAGAAGCTGCATAAGGCGGTCGGTGACAAGGTGACGGCTGAAATTCCGAAAACCATGACCAACCACGCCATCTCCGAGATCGAGGCCATGCTGCAAGCAGCCTGACCCCGCGAGGGGTCCCCCATCGAGGCGAAGGCCACGGTGGGCGCAAACCGGACCGGCGGCATCTCGGCCGCCGGTCGCGCATTTTGCCGCCGCAGCGCCGATTTTCGCAGCCTGCGGGTTGCATCACCGTCGCCCCTTCCACCATATTGCAACAGGCGGCGGCTTCGGGCGGCGCACATCCGACATCCCCAGCTTGAAAGGCGCTCCATAGACAATGCCGCATGACACGCCCCTTATCGCCACCATCGTCGCCGGTCTGGGGCTGGCTTTCGTCTTCGGGGCTCTCGCCAACCGTTTCCGCATTCCGCCGCTGGTCGGCTATCTCGTAGCCGGCGTGCTGGTCGGGCCAAATACGCCCGGCTTCGTCGCCGATGCCGGCCTTGCCAATGAACTGGCCGAGATCGGCGTCATCCTCTTGATGTTCGGCGTCGGCCTGCATTTCTCGCTGAAGGACCTGCTGTCGGTGCGCGCCATCGCCGTGCCGGGCGCCATTGTCCAGATCGGCTTTGCCACGGCACTCGGCGCCGGACTGTCCTGGATGCTCGGCTGGTCGATGGGCGCAGGGGTGGTGTTCGGCCTGGCGCTGTCGGTCGCCTCGACCGTGGTGCTGCTGCGCGCGCTTCAGGAACGCCGCCTGATCGAGACCGAACGCGGCCGCATCGCCGTCGGCTGGCTGATCGTAGAGGATCTGGCGATGGTGCTGGCGCTGGTGCTGCTGCCCGCCCTTGCCGGCGTGCTCGGCGGCCAGGAACAGGCCGATGTGCAGCTGAGCGGCCTGCTGTCGCTGCCCGCCAGCTACGGCATCTGGGGCGTCGTCGGCATCACGCTCGCCAAGGTCGCCGCCTTCGTCGTCGTCATGCTGGTGGTCGGCCGCCGGGTCATTCCGTGGATCCTGCACTATGTCGCCCACACCGGGTCACGCGAGCTGTTTCGTCTCTCGGTGCTCGCCATTGCGCTCGGCGTCGCCTTCGGCGCGGCGAAACTGTTCGGTGTCTCGCTGGCGCTTGGCGCCTTCTTCGCCGGCATGATCATGAGCGAATCCGAGCTCAGCCACCGCGCGGCCGAAGAATCGCTTCCGCTACGCGACGCCTTCTCTGTGCTGTTCTTCGTCTCGGTCGGCATGCTGTTCGACCCGTTCAGCCTAGTCAGCAACGGCCTGCCGATCCTGGCGACACTGGCCATCATCGTCATCGGCAAGTCGCTGGCCGCGTTCGTCATCGTCGTCGCCTTCGGCTATCCCCTGGCGACCGCTTTGATGATTTCGGCCAGCCTTGCCCAGATCGGCGAATTCTCCTTCATCCTGGCCGAACTCGGCGTCGGGCTGAAACTTTTGCCCGAACAGGGCCGAGACCTGATCCTGGCCGGCGCCATCCTGTCGATCATGCTCAACCCGCTGATGTTCCTGGTCGTCGACTGGATGAAGCCGTGGCTGGAGGCCCGCGCCGCCAGGACGGCGCCGCCGGCCGGTGCCAAGCCGGTCGGTCCGGCGACCGAGCCGGGCCAGGTGGCCTCGGTCGCGGCGGCAGCAAAAAAGGAAGACGGCCCGCCGCCAAAGACGGCGCTCACCGGCCATGCCATCCTGATCGGCTATGGCCGCGTCGGCGGCCTCGTCGGTGCGGCGCTGAAAGGAGCAGCCCTGCCCTTCCTCGTCATCGAGGACGCCGACAAGACGCTGGCCAAGCTGAAGGCGGACGGCATCGAAGCCGTCGCCGGCAATGCCGCCAACGCCGAAGTATTCGCCGCCGCCAATCCCGAAGGCGCCGGCCGGTTGATCCTGGCCATCCCCAACGCGTTCGAGGCAGGCCAGATCGTGCTGCGCGCACGCGCCGCCAACCCCGGCATCAACGTCGTCGCCCGCGCCCATTCCGATGCCGAGGTAGAGCATCTCAAGGGGCTCGGCGCCGACACGGTGATCATGGGCGAACGCGAAATCGCGCGCGGCATCGTCGAAGAGGTGCTCGGTCACAAGCTATCCGCGACTGAACCGTCCGCAGCCTGATCACGCCACGAAGGCGGAACCGCCATTACGTGCGATGCTGCTGAGGTACTGCGCGGGCGGCTTGCCGAGCGCCTTCTTGAACATGGTGATGAAGGCCGTGACGGACTCATAGCCGAGATCGCCCGAAACCCGCTGAACGCTTGCGCCCGAAGCCAGTTCCCTTATCGCAACGATCAAGTGCAATTGCTGGCGCCAGCGGCCGAAGCTCAAGCCGGTCTCTTTCACGACGAGACGAGCAAGACTGCTCTCGCTGAGCGCGACGCGTTTTCCCCATTCGGCCAGCGTGCTGCGGTCGGCAGGATCGTTCGCCAGCGCTTCCGCGATCCGCTTCAGGCGCGGCTCGGAGGATATCGGCAGATGCAGTTGCTGGACAGGCATATCAGGCAGTTCGGCAAGCAGGACGCTTCCCAGGAAGGCGCACCGCGCGTCATCAGGCGCGCAGTCCGACAATTCGATGATCAGCTCGCGCAGCAGTGGCGAGATCGAAAACGTGCAGCACCGGCCTGGCAGCTCAGCCGCGCCCGGCTCGATATAGACGAAGAAAATCCGCGCATTGGCGGTCGCGATGTTGCTGTGCTGCATGCCGCTCGGCACCCACACGCCGCAATGCGGCGGCACCATCCAGAGGCCGCTGGGAACGCGGCAGGTGACGCCGCCACCAAGCGCGAAGACGAGTTGCCCTTTGCGGTGCCAGTGCTGTGACACCTCGGCCTTGGTCTCGGTGACATCGACGCGCACGGCGATCGCCGGAGCAAGGACGTCATCGACGTCGAAATCGAGCCATGGGTAGCGGAGCGGCTGTCTCATGACTGACGGCTTTTAGCGATCAATTGCTTTTATATCTAGATTATTCGTCAGCGTAAATCGGTAGGTTCGGTCGTTCTCGCCAATTGGCCAAGGTGTACCCCATGCTCGCCCTCACCATCTCTTCCGACAATGCAGCCAGATTGAAACTCGCCGAAGTGGACGAGCCACAGCCTTGCGCGAACCAGGCTCTTGTCGCCGTCCGCGCAACCTCGTTGAACCGCGGCGAACTGCGCCTGCTCGCCATACGCCCGGACGGCTGGATACCTGGCCAGGACATCGTCGGGATCGTCGAACGGGCAGCAGCGGACGGCTCCGGGCCAGCCGTGGGCGCCAGGGTCGTGGCTTTGGTCGACGAGGCTGGCTGGGCCGAACGCGTCGCCGTTCCGGCCGATCGTCTCGCCGCCCTGCCCGATGAGGTCAGCTTCGCTTCCGCCGCCACGCTCCCGGTTGCGGGCACGACGGCGCTGAGGACATTGCGCCATGGCGGTGACCTCGCCGGCCAAAAGGTGCTGATCACCGGCGCAAGCGGCGCGGTCGGCCGTTTCCAGATCCAGATCGCCTGCGGACAAGGGGCCTCAGTGACCGCGGTCGCCGCCGCCCGGCATGCGGGGGATCTGCGCGATCTCGGAGCCGAGCAGGTCGTCGAGGCGATCGAGCTGGCCGAGGGACCATTTTCGCTGATCACTGAGTCGGTCGGCGGCGAAAGCCTCGCCCGCGCGATCGAACGTGTCGCGCCCGGCGGGACCATCGTCATGTTCGGTTCAAGCAGTGGCGAGTTCACGCCCATTGGCTTCCGCCAGTTCGTTCCGGGCCATGAGGGAGCGAGGCTTCAGACCTTCGCCTACTACACATCCGGCTCCGGCATTGGCGCCGATATTGGCGCGTTGCTCGCGCTGGTCGCGGCCGGCCGGCTGGAGACCCGCATCGCCTTGACCGTGCCGTGGATGGATATCGCCCAGGCTCTGGACGCCCTGCGACAGCGCAGCTTCAGCGGCAAGGCTGTTCTCACCATGGCCGGATGAGTAATCCTGGCCGAAGTCGGCTGACTCACACGTGCTGGCCGCCATTGATGTGGATTTCCGAGCCGGTCACATAGGAGGCCTGCTGCGAGCACAGGAAGAAGATGATGTCGGCGACCTCCGCCGTGGTGCCGAGGCGCCTGAGCGGGATCGTCTCGACGATCTTTTCCGTGCCCGGCGACAGGATCGCCGTGTCGATCTCGCCCGGCGCAATGGCGTTGACCCGGATGCCATGCGGACCGAAGTCATGCGCCATCTCGCGGGTCAGCGAGCCGAGAGCCGCCTTCGATGTCGCATAGGCGGTGCCGGCGAAGGGATGCACGCGGGTGCCGGCGATCGAGGTGACGTTGACGATCGAGCCCTTGGCCGTCGCCAGCTCCTTGAACAGGCCGCGCGCCAGCATGATCGGCGCGAAGAAATTGACCTGGAACACGTCGCGCCACACATGCATCGGCGTGTCGATCGAGTTCATGCGGCTGTTGCCGTCCTTGAGCTTGGGCGAAATGCCGGCATTGTTGACCAGCGCATTGAGCTGGCCACCATGCGCTTCGAGCCGATGGCGGATTTCCGAGACGGCGATGCCGACATCTTCCTGATCGGCAAGGTCGACCTTGATGTGATCTTCCGGGCCGGCCGGCCATGGGCAATCCTCGGCAAAGGCCTGGCGCGAACAGGTGATGACGCGCCAGCCCTCGCGTGAAAAGCGCTTGACCGTGGCATGGCCGATGCCGCGGCTGGCGCCGGTCAGCACGATGGTTTTTCTGGTGTCGAGTTCAGCCATGTCGCGGTCTCCGGCCGGAGGTGTAGCCGAACACCGTGGCGCTGGCGAGAGGCGGATTGACGCCGCTGTGAGCCGCCGGGGCGTCCGCGCTCAGCCGCCGCCCAGAATATCCAGGATAGAGGTCTGTTTCTTCTTCTTCAGCGGACCGCCAACATTGCCCGGCGGCACCGGATGGCCGACCGAAGCGGTGGTGCCGTCGTCCGCCGGCATGTTGAAGCCATCGGCATCGACGGTCTGGGCAGGCCGCGCCACGCGGGCTGGCGCTGCCGCCTGGGTCTGCTGTGCCGACGGCGCCTGCTGGCCAACCGATGCGGACGGGACCGGCGCTGGCTGATTGTTGTCGGCCGAAGGTATGTCGTCGGGCACGATCGTGTCGGCCGGCGTCGATTTCCAGGTGCCGGGCAGCGGCCGCACCGGTACGCCCTCGTGTGCTGCGACCATGAATTCGTGCCAGGCCTGCGCCGGCAGCGCCCCACCGGTGACCTTTTTCATCCCCGTGCCGTCATCATTGCCGAACCACACGCCGGTGGTGAGATTGGCGGTGTAGCCGACGAACCAGGCATCGCGCGAATTCTGGCTGGTGCCGGTCTTGCCGGCCGACGGCCAGGCGAAGGCCGCCTTCTTGGCCGTGCCTACCTCGACGGTGCCGGTCATCATCGAATTCATCATGCCGACGATCTCGGGTTTCACCACGCGCGGCGCGCTGCCACCACCGCTGTCGTAGAGCACCTTGCCCTCGGCGGTCGTGATGCGGCGGATGAAGTGGATGTCGGGCTTGTAGCCGCCATTGGCGAACGGCACATAGGCCGAGGTCAGTTCCAGCGGCGTCACTTCCGAGGTGCCGAGCGCGATCGAGGTGTTGGCCTGTAGCTCGGACTGGATGCCCATGCGGTGCGCCGCTTCCACCACCGCGTTCGGCCCCACCTCCATGGCCAGCTGCGCGGCGACCGAGTTCAGCGACTTGGCCAGTGCCGTCGCCAGCGTGACCTTGCCAAAATACTTGCCGCCGTAATTGTCGGGCGTCCAGTTGCCGATCTTGATCGGCGCGTCGTTGCGGATGCTGTCGGGCGTGCGGCCGGCCTCCAAGGCGGCCATATAGACGAACGGCTTGAACGCCGAGCCTGGCTGCCGGCGCGCTTCCGAGGCGCGGTCGAACTGGCTGGTCGAATAATCATAGCCGCCAACCATGGCGCGCACCGCGCCGGAATCGTCGATCGACACCAGCGCGCCCTGGGTGACGTTGAGCTTCTTGCCGCTTTCGTCGATCAGCCGGCGGATCGACTGCTCGGCGAGCTTCTGCAGGTTCAGGTCGACGGTGGAGTCGATGATGATGTCGCCGCGCACGTCGCCTATCAGGTCGGGCAGTTCTTCCATGATGGTGTCGGCGACATAGTTTTCCGAGCCGGTCCAGTAGGACGGCGCACGCGTCGCCGGCGCGCTGAGCGCCGTCTTCAGCTCCTTGTCGCTGATCTTGCCCTCTTCACGCATGGCCGCGAGCACGAGCTGCGAACGCTCCTCCGCCGCCTTGGGATCGCGCGCCGGCGACAGCCGCGACGGCGCTTTCAGCAAACCCGCAAGCAGCGCCGCCTCCGAGAGCGTGACATCGCGCGCGCTCTTGCCGAAATAACGCCGCGAAGCCGCCTCGACGCCAAAGGCGCCGGAGCCGAAATAGACCCGGTTGAGGTACATTTCGAGGATCTGGTCCTTGGTGTGCTTGTGCTCCAGCCACAGCGCCAGCAGCACCTCCTGCACCTTGCGCTCCAGCGTGCGGTCGGGCTTCAGGAACAGATTCTTGGCCAATTGTTGCGTCAGCGTCGAACCGCCTTGCGAGAAATGCCCGCCGAGCAGGTTGGTCACCATGGCGCGTGACAGGCCGATCGGGTCGACGCCGAAATGCGAGTAGAACCGGCGGTCCTCGATGGCGATGACGGCTTCGGGAATGTAAGGCGACATTTCGTGCAGGCCGACGGCTTCGCCGCCGCTCATGCCCCTGTTGGCGAGCAACTGGCCATCGGCCGAGACGATCTTGATGTTGGGGGCGCGATCGGGGATCGACCAGGTGGTGGCCGCCGGCATCTTGGCGCCGTAATAGATAACGACGCCGGCCACCGCGATGCCGCCCCAGATGGCGAGCACGAAGCACCAGTAGAACAGCCGGCCGAGCACGCCGAACAGGCCGCGCCGGCTCCTGCCGCGCCCGCCGCGCGACGATTTCGCCTTCGACGATTTGCGTTTTGCGGAGGCTTTGCGGTTGCTTGGCACGACGCGGTCCTCCTCGCTCACCGAAAGACCCGGCTGGGATCGCGCCTGTGGCGGTCCCTCGAAACTGGGCTCGATGCGGCTGTCTCTGCGGTTCGCCATGCCTGCGCTTGCTGTCCCCGGTGCCTACGGCGCTCCGGTTGCAGAGTAGATGCGGCGATTTAAGGGCGGGTTAAGTCGGAAAAATTCGAGGCGATTGATAATCAAATGCCTGGGGTCCGGCGGTGATCGCGTTGTTCGAGCCGCTGATTTGGCGCTGGCAAACGGTCGCGCCGGCCGCGATGGAACAATCCTCGCCCTGGCATTTTGTCCGGGCGCCAAGGCCCGAACCATTCTCAGCCGCGACCCAGGCAGTCGCGGACATGTTCCGTGTTGGGGCGCGATCGCAAATGCTCGCGGCTTCGCGTTCGACCGCGCCCCAAATCACTCGTCACCAGGCGATCACCTGGTGGACATGCGTCAGCCGATCGCCGCACGAACCGAGAGCGCTGCCCTGGACGATTGCATAACCTCGCCGACATGGCAGTAGCAGACGATCTCGTGCAGTTGGTGGTCGGTCAGCTCGAAGAAGCGCTTGGCTTCGCCATAGCTATCGTCTTTCAGACCCTCGTCATGCAGTATGGGGTCCGTGAAGGCAACCGCTATCGGCGAGCCATCGCCTCGCATGACATCGCGTTCCGCCGGCGCACGGTATTCAGTCCCGGCGAGCGCGGTCAGGAGCCGGCTGGGCTCACGTTCAAGAAGCTCGGCCCAACGTATGAGACGTTGGGTTCGGCTCATTACCGGCTGTGTGTTGACCTCAGCCACTGCATGCAGCTGGTCTAGTGTTTGGTGTTTCATGGCAACCTCCTAGTAATAGGTTGGTTGACCCCAAACGCCCTGTATTGACATCATAGCGCCGAAGCATCGATCCGTCATTCTAATTCCATGCCGGGGTAATCGCGCTTCCGGCATTATGCCGATGCAATGGCCCCGTCTTGTCGGCAATTCTCAACTCCGCCGCGTATCGACGACAGCGCGAAAAAGGCCAGCGCCTGCGCCTCACAGATCACCGCCACGACGCTGTTCGACCCGTCGACCTCAAGGCGTGCCGCAGGACGCCGGCGGGCCTGGCGCCGCGCCTCCCGGCCGATGGGAAGCTCAGTTCTGCTGGATTGAAATGCCCTTGTCGTCGATCTTGAGTTCGACGCCTTTCGGTTTGGTCTGCTCGCGGTAGACATAGACGACAAGCGCGATGACCACGACCACGAGCGCGCCAATGATGAGATAGAGCGTGTTCTGCTTCATGGCGCGCCCTTTGTCGTTTCGAGCCTCAGGCTCGTTTCAGCACCTTGACCAGCACCAGAAGGATGATGGCGCCTATCGTGGCGTGGATGATGGCAGCAATGACGCCGCCGCCAATGGAGAAGCCGATCCGCGGAAACAGCCAGCCGGCGATGAACGCGCCGACGATGCCGACGATGATGTTGCCGATCAGGCCGAAGCCGAAACCCGAGACGATGAGACCGGCTAGCCAGCCGGCGATGGCACCGATGATGATGAAGACGAGAAGGCTTTCGACACCCATAGCGATTTTCCTCCGAGAAGAGGGCGAGCGCGGAGCGGAAGGCTCCGAATCGGCCCCGATATCAACGGCTTCAGGCTATTCGAAAGCAATTGGCCCCGCCAGCGGCGCTCATTGATCGTCGTCGTCTCTGGAAGTGGGCCGCCAGCTGATCGGCTCGACCTTCTTTTGCGTGTGGCTGTCGGTGTAGACCCACCAGCCGTCATCGCGATATTGCCCGATGGATTCGTTGATGACGCCGTCACCATCCTTCCACGTGATGGAGACCTTGGAGCCGTCGGTCGGCGCGGTTGCGATCGGCTTTCTGTCAGCCATGTCATCCCCCTTTTACAGCCCACGGAACGCGACGACTGGCATCTGGTTCCCAACCGACCGTCGGGCGCGGATTGTCGCGAAGGCGGTCAGCTGTGCGCGAAGATATCCTCTTCGTCCCAGCCCATCAGGTCAAGCTTGGCTCGCGTCGGCAGGAAGCGGAAGCAGGCATCTGCCTCCTTGGTCCGCCCCTCGCGCGCCAGCCGCCCGGCCAGCACATCGCGCAGCCGGTGCAGATAGAGCACGTCCGAGGCGGCATATTCGAGCTGCTCGGGCGACAGCGTTTCGGCCGCCCAGTCCGACGATTGCTGCGCCTTGGACAGGCCGACGCCGAGAAGCTCGAAGCAGATGTCCTTCAACCCATGCCGGTCGGTATAGGTGCGGGTCAGCCGCGAGGCGATCTTGGTGCAGAACACCGGTTCGGGCATCACCCCGAAAGCGTTGTAGAGCACGGCAAGGTCGAAGCGTCCGAAATGGAACAGCTTCGCCACGCTGCGGTTCTTCAGCAGGCTGACGAGGTTCGGCGCCTTCTTCTGTCCGGGTGCGATCTGGATGACGTCGGCGCTGCCGTCGCCGGGCGATATCTGCACGACGCACAATCGGTCGCGATGCGGGTTCAGACCCAGCGTCTCGGTGTCGATGGCCACTGCCCCGACATTGTAACGCGAAAGGTCGGGCAAATCATGTTTGTGGAAACGGATGTCGGCCATGGTCTTCTCCGGTCGCGGCGTTCCCCGTCCTCGCCGCGATCCGGTGAAAAATCAACAGAAAAACGTCTTTCCGCCGCTCAGCGCGTCAGCGCATCGAGAATGCGCGCCCAGGAACGCTGGCCCTTGTGGAAGGAGGACAGCTCGTATTTCTCGTTGGGAGAGTGGATGCGGTCGTCGTCGAGGCCGAAGCCGACCAGCAGGGACTCGATACCGAGATAGGTCTGGAAATCGCCGACAACCGGGATTGATCCGCCACTGCCGGTCGTGACCGCCTGTTTCTCCCATTCGTCCGATAGCGCGTCCTTTGCCTTGGCCAGAAACGGCGAGTCATAGGAAAGCTGGATCGCGGGCGAGCCGCCATGTGGGTGGAATTCGACCGAGCAATCGGCTGGGATACGTTCCCGCACGAAGGCCTGGAACGCGGCACGGATTGCCTTCGGATCCTGCTTGTGGACCAGGCGGAACGACACCTTGGCCGAGGCTTCCGCCGCGATCACTGTCTTGAAGCCTTTGCCTGTGTAGCCGCCGATGATGCCGTTGAACTCGGCGGTCGGCCGCGCCCAGGTCAGTTCCAGCACCGAGCGGCCTTTTTCGCCCGAAGGGATCGACAGGCCGACAGGGCCGAGAAAAGTCTCGGCCGTCTCGCCGAGACTTTCCCAAGCCTTCAGCACCTGTGTTGGTGTTTCCTCGACGCCGTCATAAAAGCCGGGGATGGTGATGTGGCCATCCTTGTCGTGGATGTCGGCCAGCACCTTGGCCAAAATACGGATCGGATTGGCGGCAGCACCGCCATAAAGCCCCGAATGCAGGTCGCGGTCAGCCGCCTTGACCGTCACCTCTTCGCCAACCATCCCGCGCAGCGAAACGCAGATGGACGGCGTCTCGCGGTCCCACATGCCGGTATCGCAGACAAGCGCGAAATCGGTACTGAGCTCGGCGGCATTGGCCTCGAGGAACGGCTTCAGTGACGGCGAGCCTGACTCCTCCTCGCCTTCGAACAGGATCGTGACGCGGCATGGCAAATTGCCATGCACCTGCTTCCAGGCGCGGCAAGCCTCAACGAAGGTCATCAGCTGGCCCTTATCGTCGGCCGAGCCACGCCCTGTTATCACCTTGTGATCAGGCCCAACCTCCTTCACCGCTGGTGCGAACGGATCGTTTTCCCACAATTCGATCGGGTCGACCGGCTGCACGTCGTAATGGCCATAGAACAGCACATGGGGGGCGCCCGCCGGCCCCTCATGATGCGCAACCACCATCGGGTGTCCCGGCGTGTCGCGCACGCTGGCGTCGAAGCCGATGAGCTTGAGCTCCGCGACAAGCCATTCCGCCGCCTTGCGGCAGTCGGCGACATAGGCCGGATCGGTGGAGATCGACTTGATCCTGAGCAGGCCGAACAGGCGGTCGAGGCTCTGGTCGAGATTCTGGTCGAGGCGGTCGAGGACGGGGGAAACTGCGGACATTTGTGAAGCCTTTCGATTCAGTGCCGGAACCGTAAAGGCAGAGCGGTGAAACGAAAAGCCCGGGATCGTTGGACCACGGCGCGAGTCCCCTGCCTCGGCCCAAAAAAAGACCGCCGTGGTGGAGGGGGAACCACGGCGGCCTCATACTCGAAACGATGCGGCAGCCCGGAGAGGGGGGATAGGCTGCCGCAGGTGTCCGGGATAGGCGGGGGACGGGCCTTGCTCCGGACTTCGGCGAAAACTGCCGATGGTGTGTATTTGGGTCTCTGAACGTGGCGATTCAAGGGCACCAACGTTACACTTTTGTAACGTGCCCGTGATCAGGCCCGCATACCCCGATCTGTCAGGGTGTTGACGGAACCGACACCTGGCGATGTCTTTGGCATGGACCAAGCCACCGCGCCGCGCTATCCCTGCCGGCATGAAAAAAGGCGATCATCTTTTCCTCATCGACGGCTCCGGCTACATCTTCCGGGCCTATCACGCGCTGCCGCCGCTGACGCGCAAGTCCGACGGCCTGCCGGTCGGTGCCGTTTCCGGTTTCTGCAACATGCTGTGGAAGCTGATGCAGGATGCCCGCAACACCGATGTAGGCATCGTGCCGACGCATTTCGCGGTTATCTTCGATTATTCCTCGAAAACCTTCCGCAACGACCTCTACCCCGAATACAAGGCCAACCGTTCGGCGCCGCCTGAAGACCTCATCCCGCAATTCGGCCTGATCCGCCAGGCGACCAAGGCCTTCAACCTGCCTTGCATCGAGATGGAGGGTTTCGAGGCCGACGATCTCATCGCCACCTATTGCCGGCTGGCCTGCGAAGCCGGCGGCGACACCACCATCATCTCCTCCGACAAGGATCTGATGCAGCTGGTCGGCGATACGGTCGGCATGTACGACCCGATGAAGGACCGCCACATCGGCATTCCCGAAGTCATCGAGAAATGGGGCGTGCCGCCGGAGAAGATGGTCGACCTGCAGGCGCTGACCGGCGACTCGGTCGACAATGTGCCCGGCGTGCCCGGCATCGGGCCTAAGACGGCGGCGCAACTGCTGGAGCAGTTCGGCGACCTCGACGGACTGCTCGCCCGCGCCGGCGAGATCAAGCAGGACAAGAGGCGCGAATCGATCATTGCCAACACCGACAAGGCGCTGATTTCGCGCCAGTTGGTAACGCTGAAGAACGACGTGCCGGTGGCCGAGGGGCTGGACGACTTCGTCCTGCATGCCCCGGACGGTCCGAAGCTGATCGGTTTCCTCAAGACCATGGAATTCACCTCGCTGACCCGCCGCGTGGCGGAAGCGACCAGCACCGAGGCCGGCGACGTCCAGGCCGTCGCGGTGACCGTCGAGCGCGCCGACAACGCGCACGGCCCCGATGTCGGCGCCGGAGCGCCGGTTTTGGCCCGTAGCGGTGCCGAGACGGGCCAGGCCAATGGCGAGGCAACCGCCACGCCGACAGCGGACACCGCCAGGCAAGGCGATACCCCTTCCCTGCTGTCGGCCTTGCGGCTGGAGCGCGCGGCGACCGGCAAGATCGATACGGCGGCCTATCCCTGCATTCGCGATATCGCGACCCTGAAAGCTTGGGTCGCCGAGGCGCGGGAGGCTGGCGTTGCCGCCTTCGACGTCAGGGCGACATCAGCCGATCCGATGCAGGCCGAACTGATCGGCATGGCCATAGCCACGGCGCCCGGCCGCGCCGGCTACATTCCCTTCGCCCACAAGAGCGGCAATGGCGACCTGCTCGGCGGCGGCGCGCTCGAAAACCAGATACCTCTGCGCGAGGCGCTGGCGGTGTTGAAACCGCTGCTCGAGGACAGATCGGTCCTCAAGATCGCGCAGAACCTGAAATATGATCTCGTCATCATGAGCCGCTATGGCATCGATGTCGCGCCGTTCGACGACACGATGCTGATCTCCTACGTGCTCGATGCCGGCACGCCGCATGGCCACGGCATGGACCAGCTTGCCGAGAAATGGCTTGGCCACACCCCGCTCCAGCTCAAGGATGTCACCGGCTCCGGCAAGAGTTCCGTCGGTTTCGACCAGGTCGATATCGACAAGGCGACGGCGCACGCCGCCGAGGACGCCGATGTCACGTTGCGGCTCTGGCTGGTGCTGAAGCCCAGGCTTGCCGCCAAGGGCCTGGTCTCGGTCTACGAGCGGCTGGAACGGCCGCTGGTGCCGGTGCTGGCGCGCATGGAGCAGCGCGGCATTTCGGTCGACCGGCAGATCCTGTCCAGGCTGTCAGGCGAACTGGCGCAGGGTGCCGCCCGGCTTGAAGAGGAAATCTACCAGCTCATCGGCGAACGCATCAACATCGGCTCGCCCAAGCAGCTGGGCGACATCCTCTTCGGCCGCATGGGCCTGCCCGGCGGTTCGAAAACCAAGACCGGGCAATGGTCGACCTCGGCGCAGCTTCTGGAAGACCTCGCCGCCGAAGGCCACGAATTGCCGCGCAAGATCGTCGACTGGCGCCAGCTGACCAAGTTGAAGTCGACCTATACCGATGCGCTGCCCGGCTTCATCCACCCGGACACCAGGCGCGTCCACACCTCCTATGCACTCGCCGCGACGACGACGGGCCGGCTGTCGTCCTCCGACCCGAACCTGCAGAACATTCCGGTGCGCACCGCCGAAGGCCGCAAGATCAGGACCGCTTTCATCGCCGACAAGGGCAACCGGCTGGTCTCGGCCGACTACAGCCAGATCGAACTGCGCGTGCTCGCCCATGTCGCCGAGATTCCGCAATTGCGGCAGGCTTTCGCCGACGGCGCCGACATCCATGCCATAACCGCGTCGGAAATGTTCAACGTTCCGGTCGAGGGCATGCCTTCCGAGATCCGCCGCCGCGCCAAGGCGATCAATTTCGGCATCATCTACGGCATTTCGGCCTTCGGCCTCGCCAACCAGCTGTCCATCCCGCGCGAGGAAGCCAGCAACTACATCAAGAAATATTTCGAGCGCTTCCCTGGCATCCGCGACTACATCGAGGAGACCAAGGCCTATGCCCGCGAGCATGGCTTTGTCGAAACCATCTTCGGCCGCCGCATCCACTACCCCGATATCCGCTCCTCGAACCCGTCGCTGCGCGCGTTCAACGAGCGCGCCTCGATCAACGCCCGCCTGCAAGGCACCGCCGCCGACATCATCCGCCGCGCCATGGTGCGCATGGAGGAAGCGCTGGACAAGGCGAAACTGTCGGCCCGCATGCTGCTGCAGGTGCACGACGAGCTGATCTTCGAGACGGTCGAGGCCGAAGTCGAAGCGACGATTCCCGTCGTGCGTCATGTCATGGAAAACGCGGCGATGCCGGCTGTATCGATGTCGGTGCCGCTGCACGTTGATGCCAGAGCGGCCAACAATTGGGACGAGGCGCATTGAAGTGAGCGACGTGCTGCCGTTTTCGACGGCCACATTCCTCTCATTCGCACTGGCATCCTTGCTGATCGAACTGACTCCGGGCCCCAACATGACCTACCTGGCGCTGGTTTCGGCCAGCCATGGTCGACGCGCCGGCTTTGCCACCGTGGCAGGCATTGCTTTGGGCCTCGCGGCCATCGGCGGCATCGCAGCGCTGGGCGTCGCCGAGCTCATCCAGGAGTCGTCCTTCCTGTATGAGGGCCTCCGCTGGGCAGGCATATTGTTCCTGCTTTATCTCGCCTGGGAGGGCTGGAGCTCGGGGACCGATGTGGTTTCAGACAAGGGCGATCGGGGCGGATACTTTTTGCGCGGATTGGTCACCAATATCCTTAACCCGAAGGCGGCGATCTTCTACGTGGCCGTGCTGCCGACCTTCGTCGAGGCCTCACGACCAATACTTGCCCAGACTGTCCTGCTCACGGTGACATACGTAGCTGTCGCGACAGCCATACATGGAATGATCGTGGCATTGGCGGGAACCCTGCAGCCATTCCTCAACGATCCGCGACAGGAACGGGCGAGCCGACGGGTGCTTTCGGCCTTACTGGCGCTCGTCGCGCTCTGGTTCGCCTGGTCGACCGCGCGTTAAGCCGCTTCAGCCCTGCACTTCGCACACACACCGCGAAACTCGATCACCGCCTTCTTGGCGGCGAAGCCGGTCGAATGGACCCATTCGTTCAGCCGGTGGTCGACATCGTGGTCCGACATCTCGGTCACCTGCCCGCAGGTGTCGCAGATGGCGAAGGCGGTCATCGAATGGCTGTGATCATGCGGCTCGGCGCAAGCGACGAAGGAGTTGATGCTTTCCAGCCGGTGCACGAAGCCGGACTTCACCAGCGTGTCGAGCGCGCGATAGACCTGCAGAGGCGCGCGAAAGCCGCGCTCGCGCAGCTGGTCAAGCAAGGTGTAGGCGCTGAGCGGTCCGCTGGCGGTCTCGAGCTTCTCGAGCACGCACAACTGGTTTTTCGTCAGCACATCCCTTGCCGCCATGGTCCGGTTCCAACTTGTCCTGCGCCATCCCCAGCCTGTTTGCCTGTGCAAACCGCCTGATCCCATTCAGATAGCGACGAACCGTCGTCTTTGCTACTCCTCTGTTGTTGTCCCAGACCGATCGATGACGTGCCGGCGCATTTGATGACGACAGGCTTGATGGCGCAGCGACATTTCAAAATACTGACAAAATCCTCGACGAGGGTGGTTTCGCTTGGGAAATTCGATCGGGCTTGGGGAAGCAATATGATCAAATTGACACGCCGGACGCTGCTTGTCGGCACGTCCGCGCTGATGGCGGCCGGTACGCTATCGTTCCGGGCGCTGGCGGCATCGCGCACCTATCACGCGCTGTTGGTCGCCTGCACTGAATATCCTGCCCTGCCGCAAAGGAACTGGCTGATCGGGCCGAAGAACGATGCCGGCCTGGTGCACGAATATCTGCTGAAGAACGTACCCGACCCGGTGCGCTTCGCGCCCGAAAACGTCACGCTGCTCGCCAAGGACGTGCCCGGCGCCAAAGGCCTGCCGACCCATGCGGCGATCAAGGCGGCACTCGCCGACCTTGCCGCCAAGGTTCAGCGCGACGATTTCGTCTATCTGCATCTGTCCGGCCACGGCGCCCAGCAGCCCGAAAGGGTCAAGGGCGACGAGACCGACGGGCTCGACGAGATTTTCCTGCCCGTCGACATCGAGAAATGGATAAACCGCGATGCCGGCGTGCCGAATGCGCTGGTCGACAATGAGATCGGCGATGCGCTCGATGCCATCCGCAACAAAGGCGCCTTCGTCTGGGCTGTCTTCGACTGCTGCCACTCGGGCACCGCGACGCGCGCTGTCGAAGTCGATGACGAACTGGAGCGCAAGGTCGAATTCGCCGATCTGGTCGGCGGCGATGAGGCTGCAAGGGCGGCGGCCATCAAGACTTACGAGGACACTGTCGCAAGCGCCTCGCGCGGCCTGGACGAGAATGGCGCGCGAAAGCCCGCCTTCAACCTGGCGCCGACCGGCGGCGAAGCGATCATCAAGGGCAAGCTGGTCGCCTTCTATGCGGCCCAGACGGTGGAGACGACGCCGGAGATGCCGCTGCCCAAGGGTACGGCGGATGCGCCGCGCTTTGGCCTGTTCACCTTCACCATCCTGTCGAAGCTCGCCGAAAACCCCAACGTTACCTATCGCCAGCTTGGCCAGGCCGTGCTGCAGCAATATTCAGCCGACAGCCGCACCCGGCCGACGCCGCTGTTCGAGGGCGAGCTCGACGCGCGCGTCTTCGGGACCGACAAGACCGACGCCGTCATGCAGTGGCCCATTGTCGTCAAGGACGGCGAGGCGACGATCGGCGCCGGCCTGCTGCATCGCCTCACGCCCGGCAGCAAGCTCGCCATCGTGCCGTCGGCGCTGTCATCGCTGTCCGACGCGATTGGCTACCTCGAGGTGCAGTCGGCCAAGAACCTGGAAAGCCGCGTCGGGCCGGTCGAGTTCGAGAAGAAGCCGGCACTCAAACTGGCCGACATTCCTGCCAACGCCTACGCGCGGGTGGCTGAGATCGCCGTCGACTACAGACTCATGGTCGCTCGGCCGGCCGCGGCGAAGGGACTCGAGAAAGAAACCGAACTGGTCAATTCGGTTCTCGACGAACTGGCCACGGCCAAGGAAACCGGCTTCAACATCGAACTGGTCGACCCGGGCAAGAGCGCCGAGCTCCGCTTCGCGGTGATGCGTGAGAATGCCATTGCGGGCGCCGGCAAGGACGCCAGCGACAAGCCGGCACTGTGGTTCCTGCCGGCGTCGGGCGACGTGACGCTGAAGGACGGCAGCAAGCCGCCGCTGATCATCATCCACCCGGATGACCGCCAGAAGCTGGTCGACGCCACGACCAGGAATTTGCGCACCATCTTCCGCGCCACCGGGCTGTCGCGGCTGGCGGCGGCCTCCGACTACAAGCCCGAGGATGTCGAGGTCCAGTTCCAGGTCAAGCGCCGCGACAAGGATGGGCTCGAAGCGTTGCAAGCCTCGGCGGTGCCGCGAGTCTCGCCGGGCGACGAGGTGCATGTGCTGGCCAAGAACAGCTCGGACCAGCTGGTCGACATCAACGTGCTCTATGTCGGCAGCGACTATTCGATCACCCACATCGTTGCCGAACGCCTGGCACCGCAGGCCACGCTGGAGGAAGGGCTGCTCGCCTTCACCGACACCAGCTTCGGCATGGAACGGATGATCGCGGTGCTGACCGAGGCGCCGCCGGAAAGCGAGAAGGAAGATCTGAGCTTCCTGGCCCAGGACGGCGTCGCGTCGATGACGCGCGGCCTCGGCCCCGCCAGCTTCTCCGACATGCTCGCCGATATCGGCATGGCGCCGCCGACCCGCTCGGTGATGCGGCTTGCCGACAAGAGCGGTCCGAAGGGGGCGGTGATGATCTTCCCGATGGAGACGGTGCCGCGCGCCTGAGTTCCGGCCCTAGGGCCGCATGGCTTGGTATCGCCGGCTCTTGCGCGATCGGCGCGATATGAGAACATCCCGCCGCAGCCCAGGGGCTCAGCGGCTGACGAAGCAGATAGGATCGATTGTGAAGAAGTCTTTTCTCTTCTGGCGCGCAACGGTTGCCGGACTTGCCGGCGGCCTGTTGCTGATCGCCAATGCCTCGGCGCAGGACACATGCGGCCTTTGCGCCAAGCAGGTGGTCATCAATTCAGAACTGGCGACGTGCTTCCTCGATCAGTACGACCGGTTCGCCAAGACCAGCAGTGACGCGGTGGTGGTCGATCTCTCGAGCTGCGCCTCGCGCGGCGTGGTCGAAGCCTTACCGTCGCCGAACAAGGCCCCAGCGGAGCCGGACATGCAGTTCATTGTTTCGCGCCCGCAGCTGGCATGCCTGAAAAAACAGCTTGAAGCGCCGGGCGTAGTGCTCGATCCCTCCGCCACCATCGAACTGGACAGCTGCAAATGAAGAAGCCGGGGGGCACGACAAAGCAGACACCGGTGACCGCGCCCGCAAAGGCGCCGGCGGCGAAGGAGACGCTGCCGGAAACCACAGAAGGTTTTCCCTGGCCGAGCAGCCATGAGATCAAGAAGGAGAGCAATCCCTTCACCGATCGCGACTGGCGCATGCTGGTCTATGCCTGGTCGGGCTTGCTGGTGCGTTTCGCCATCATCTTCACCTTGGCATTCTCGGTCTACCAGTTCCTGGCCAACCAGGAGCAGAAGCGCGTCGAGCAGACCATGTCCCTGGTCGAGCTCTGGGAAACCAAGGACTACCAGCAGGCACAACGGGCGTTGAAGGATCGTCTTGCCGCCCTCAACGCCAAATACGACAAACTGCTCAGCGCCAACCCTTCGCCGACCGAGGAACAGGTGTTCCGGCAGCGCATCGGCATCGAGGCGATGAGCGCCTCCGGCGGCGACATGCCGCTCGCCGACTTCAGTGAGAATTTCGACCGCATCGTCTATTTCCTCAACCGGCTGTCCTTCTGCGTCGATGGCAAGCTGTGCTCGCGCAAGGTGACCGATGCCTATTTCCGCGACTACGCCGTCTCGTTCTGGAGTTATTTTGCCGGCTATGTCGACAAGCAGCGCAAGGCGGGTTCGCCGACTTTTGCCACGGCGATCGAGGCCTATGTTCGCAACGGGCAACCAGGCGGCGAAGCCAAATAGCGATGGGGAAACCCGGAACCACCTTCGGCCTCATGCGTGCCTGCCGCTGGCTGGCCGTCGCTGGAGCCTTGATCGCGGCCTCTGCCGCCCGCGCCGAGGACGCCCCGGATTTCCATCTCGACCTCGACACCGGAGGCCATACCGCACGGATTGCCGATCTTGCCTTCACCCCCGATGGCGAGGACGTTGTCTCGGCATCCGATGACAAGACCATCCGCATCTGGGACTGGCAGAGCGGCGTGACGCTGCGCACCATTCGCGGCTATCTCGGCAATGGCAGCGACGGCAAGATCTTCGCGGTCGCGGTCTCGCCGGATGGCAAGACGATCGCCGCCGGCGGTTATTTCGGCGCCGGCCTCGGCGACAAGCCGCCCTATGGCGACATCAGGCTGTTCGACTTCGCCACCGGCAAGATGAAGGCCGTGCTCAAGGCCGCCGACTACGCGACCTATGATCTGGCTTTCTCCCCCGATGGCAAGATGCTGGCTACCGGTGGTGGCGACGGCATGGTCTATCTCTGGCGGCTCGATGACAAATCGGCGACGGGCTGGACGCTGGACAAGAAGCTCGACGCCGATTCCTGGCACATCGACAAGCTGGCTTTCGTCGCCGCGGGAACCCGGCTGGCGGCGACCACCACCGACAACGGCATCCGGCTCTGGGATGTCGCCAAGGGCGAGGAGATCACCTTGCCGGCAGAGGCCGAGTCATTGCGGGACCTCAGCGTCCTAGCTCTGGCTGCCTCGCAGGACGGCAGCCTGTTCGCCACCGGCAGCAAGGACGGCCAGGTCCAGATCTGGCGCGCCGCCGACGGCACGCTGGCGCGCGCCATGCCGACGCAGGATTTTCTCATCGGCTCGCTGACCTTCGCCAAGGGATCGCGGCTGGTCGCTTCCTGCGGCTATCGCTGCGCCGACAAGCACCGCTCCGTCGTCTGGAACACAGACAGCGGCGAGAAGCTCCTCGACTACAGCGGCCATGATGGCACGGTCTATGCCAGCACCGCCAATGCCGACGGCTCGCTGGTGGCGACGGCCGGCGGCACCCGCAACGCCATCCAGGTCTGGGACCCGGCGACCGGCGAACACAAGGCCTTGCTCCAAGGCGTGGGCGAACCGGTGACCGCGATCGGCATCGATCCGGCAAACGGCGTCATCGCCTGGGGAAACGCCAATCCCTGCCCCGAGCGCGTGGCTTGCCCCGAACAGCTGGGCGCGCTGGACAAGAGGCTGGAACTGCCCACAACGGATCGGTTCTTCGATGACCCGGAGCCGCTGACGGAGCCGGGCTCGTTTGCCCGCGCCGCGCTGAGCGATGGCGAGTGGTCGCTGCACGCCACGGCGGGCGGCAAGGACGCGCTTGAAAACGCGGTGCTGGAGATCGCCAATGGCGGCAAGGTGGTGCGCTCGATCGAGAACGATGCCACCAACGGCTTTGTCCATTCGGCTTTCACGCTGATCGACAACGGGCTTGGCCTGATCACCGGCGGCAATGACGGCACGCTGCTGGAATACAAGGCCGCGACCGCCAGGGTCTCCGGCGAATTCACCGGCCATACCGGCGAAATCAACGCCATGGCCGCCTCGGAGAAAGCCGGCCTGCTGGTCACCGGTAGCGCCGACCAGACGGTGAGGTTGTGGAATCTGAAGACGCACGAGCTGATCGTGTCTATGTTCTTTGCCGGCCCGCAATGGATCGCCTGGATGCCGCAGGGCTACTATTATTCCTCCGATGAGGGCGACAAGCTGATCGGCTGGCACGTCAACCAGGGCCGCGACCATGAAGGCCGCTTCATTCGCGCCGGCCAGTTGAAGAAATACCTCTGGAGCCCGGAAATGGTGCGCCGCGCCATCATCCTGCGCAGCGCCAAACAGGCGGTCAAGGAGATGCGGCCGGGCGTCGACAACGAGTTGCAGAAGCTCCTGCAACGCAAGCCACCGGAATTCGGCATCCGCCTCGCCGATGACCAAAGCAAGGTCCGCGACGGATATGTCGCCGTCGAGATCACAGGCGCCAAGGAAGCCGGAGCCGATGTCGCCGGCTTCTCGATCCTGTCCAACAGCCGCAATGTCGGCGACATCGCGACGCGTTCGGCCGACGGCAACAAGACAACGGTCGAAGTGCCGGTCGAGGATGGTCAAAACACCATCCGCATCACCGGCACCAACGAATATGGCTATCTGACCGAACGCAGCGTGACGGCGCTGGCAAGGAAGACCGAAAAGGCCGAAGCCAAGGGCAAGCTCTATGTCGCGGTCATCGGCGTCGACAAATATCCGTTCCTGACCGACGCCTGTTCCGGCCACGCCTGCGATTTGCGCTACCCGGTCGACGACGCCACCGAATTCCTCGAGGTGGTTGCGCAGAAGTCGGCGCCTTTGTTCTCGTCGATGGAGACGCTGGTTCTGGTCAACCGCCAGGCGCTCGACGAGAGCCCCGACAAGGCCAAGCAGACCTACACCGTCGCCAGCGCCGACAACATCATGGAGCCGGACTCGCACACGATCGACGACCAGCTCGCCGATTTCCTCGACAGGCCTGGCGAACACGACACGACCATCGTCTTCGTCGCCGGCCATGGCATCAACATCGACGAGGATTACTATTTCATCCCGACCGATGGCCGCAAGCAGGATGCCGACCGCTGGAAGCGCTCCTCGCTTGTCGACTGGGGTGACATCCAGAAATCGGTCGAGCGGGCCAAGGGCATGCGCTTCATGCTGCTCGACACCTGCCATGCCGCCAACGCCTTCAATCCGCGCCTGGAAAAGGACGCGCAGGACGCGCGCATCGTCGTGTTTTCAGCGACCGCGGCCAACAACACCGCCGCCGAATTGCCGGAGCTCGGCCACGGGGTCTTCACCTATTCGATCCTCGAAGGCCTGCGCGGCAAGGCAAAGACCTCGGATGGCGGCGTCACGCTGTTCGGGCTCGCCGATTTCATTTCGCGCGAAGTGGTGCGGCTGACCGCGTCGAAGCAGAAGCCGTTCTACTATGTCGGCGGCGTGGAGAACATCGTGTTGGCCGAGCCGTGATGGGGCGAGGTCTGCGCCAAGGCACCCCCCTGTGTCCTGCCGGACATCTGTCCGGCAGGACAGAGGGGGGTCGTCGCGCGCGATCGTGGCCCATTATCGCAGCAGCATTGTTCTTCCTCTTTATCCTGCCCCTCCCCGCCTTCGCCGCCCCGGTCGTCTGTCCGCCCGGTACCGAAAACTTTCCGCCCTTCTACGACGACGCCACGCAGTTCAAGGACGCCATCGCCAGCGTCGCCACTGTCCAGCCATCCAGCCAGCGGCTTACCGGCATCACCGTGCCGCATCATCTCTTGGCTGCCGACCTCGTGGCGCTGGGTCTTCACGCCGCGTCCGGCTTCCGCTACAAGCGAATCGTCATCCTGTCGCCGGACCATTTCCACAAGACGCACGAGCTCTATGCCACCACGGCGCGCGGCTTCGACACCGTGCTTGGTCCGGTGGCCGCCGACCGCGATGCCGTGCGCCTTTTGGAGGCGCACAGGGACATGGTCGAGGAATCCTGCCTGTTCGATAAGGAACATGGCGTGCGCGCCATGCTGCCCTTCCTGCATCACTATTTCCCCGAGGCGAAGATCGTGCCGGTGGCGATGTCGGTGAAGGCGAAGCGCGGTGACTGGGACAGGCTGGCCGAGGCGCTGAAACCGATCGTCAATCAGGATACGCTGATCGTCGAATCCACCGACTTCTCGCACTATCTGCCGCAGCATGATTCCAGGCGTTTCGACCAGCAGACGCTGAACATGCTGGCCGCCGGATCGCTCGACGGCATCGCGGCGCTTCGCCAGCCCGATCATGCCGATTCCGTCGGCGCGCTCTACATCCAGACAAGGCTGCAGCGCGAATTGTTCGGCGCCCAGCCTCTGGTGGTCGCCAACGAAAACTCGCAGGAACACACGTCCGACTATGTCGAGCGCACCACCAGCTATGTCGTGGCGCTGTTCGGCGCCTTCGGTCCCGGCTTCAACAACCCGGCACGGCCAAAGGACAGGATCTATTATCTCGCCGGTGACGTGAATTTCGGCCGTGCCATGAAGAAGATCCTGGTCCGCGACGGCGTGGCCGACAAGATCGTCGACAGCATCCTTTCGCTGACCGGAGCGCGGCCGCTGATCGTCAATCTCGAAGGCGTCATCCTGCCCAACGTACCGGAAGCAATCGACGACATGACGCTGGCCATGCCCGAAGACCTCGCCGCCAGCATGCTGAAGCGACTGCACGTCGCCGGCGTCAGCCTCGCCAACAATCACGCCTATGATCTCGGCCCCTCCGGCTACACCGAGACGCTGCGCGCCCTGGACGTGGCCGGCATCCCGCATTTCGGCCAGGGCGAGACGCTGGCACTGGCCGACCTCGACCTTGTCGGCCTGACCGACATCGACACCAACGGTTCGAAGAACACCGACCTCTTGACCCCTCCCTTGCTCGACCGGCTGCTGCACGAGAATGCCGAGCGGCCGGTCGTCGCCTTCGTCCATTGGGGCCGCGAGTACAAGACCGAACCGTCGGCGCGCGAAGACATGCTTGCCGATGAGATGCGGCTGCGCGGCGCTTCGGCCATTGTCGGCGGCCATCCGCATGTCTCGAGCGAAGCGATCGTCCCGCTTGCCGGCGGCGATGTGGCGGAGGTCTATTCGCTCGGCAATTTCCTGTTCGACCAGAGTGCGCAACGCTCCTCGGGTTCGATGCTGGAACTGCGTGTCTTTGCCCAAGGCACGATCTTTGCCAGGCTCATCCCATTGCCCAACTATTTCGAGATGGGTCGGAAGTAGGCGACTGCCGTTTTCGATGTGAAGAACGTGAAGGTGTGTTGAGATTCAGGTCAGGCCGAGTCGAAAACGGCTGATACCGAGAACCGGAGCGGAGCGTACTTTTCGTACGTGAGCGCAGGTATCAGCCGTTTGCAGACCGGCCTCACCGGAATATCGACATACCTCAGCCGCAGCCGATCATCTGGCGCGGCAGATAGCACGCCGCCGGCTCGGTCTTGGTCTCGAACAGCGATTGCTTCGGCCGGAAATAGAAGAAGGTCACCGGCTTGCTCTCGCGCACGCTGCCGTCGGCAAAATGCGCGGCGATGCTGAAACTGTGGATCGACGACATTGCCGACCACATCTTCAGCCGTGCCGTATAGGTGCTGACAGTCTTGTTGCCGCGCACCGGCATGGCGATCGTGTAGTCGTGCTTGCCGATCGGGAATTCGATGTTCTGGTAGCGCATCGCTTCCGGGCTGCCGCCACCGCCATCGCCGCATTCGGCCATCGATTCGGGAGTCTCGAAGACCGCCATGGTTACCTGGGCGCGGAAGGGCTCGCTCTGCTGGTAGACGTTGCCCTGATCGTCCGCCCAGGAATAGTCCAACTTGCCGATCGCGTTCAGCATCATCGCCTGGTTCAAATTGGCGAGATAGTCGCCGAGCTCGCCGAACTTGATCTTGTTGGAGAACTGGCTGCGGCAGACATTGAGGCTGTCGACCGAGGGACAGGGGAAACGCCCCGTTTCCAGGCTCGCCGTATCGACGCCGGCCTCGTCCAGGACGCTCTTGATCGACACGTCGACGCCATCGCCGAAGCCGCCGATGTCCTTGGTGAACATGCGGCTTGGCTGGCCGGTCGGATTGCCCTCCTCGTCCAGCGTGGTGAACTGGATCGACATCTTCATGTCCTTGGCGTCGCCCCAGCCATTGTTGACGATGGAGAAATCGGGCCGGAAGCCGATGCAGCCGAAATGCTCCGAGATCGACAGCATGGGTTTGCGGTAGGCGTCGCTGGAAGCGACCTTCATTTCCAGGCTGTCGAGCTTGACCCGGGACTCGTCCGTCGTCTTCAGGTCGACCTCAGCAAAAGCCGGCGTGTTTTCCCAATCCGGACCGTCATAGACATTTGAGTTGTTGACCGTTCCGGTGCCGTTCCAGGCGTCGTTGTAGAGGGTGTCTTCGGGATAGATCGCGATGTCCTCGTCGCGCACCAGGTGCTGGTATTTCATGTCGGCCTGCTCGGTCATGCGCTGGTCGACGATGACGCCGATCTCGACCTTGTCGGCATCGCCGCCGCCAGCCTGAGCCTTGAGCAGGCCGCCGACCCTGGCATCGGCCAGAACGTCCGGACGCGAACCGCCGACCTCCTTGCCCATCACCCATTGCGATTCATAGACCGTGCCGCCGGCGAGCCGCGTGGTGCCCTTGCCGTTCTTCAATCCGCCGACAAAAGACCCAGCAAAGATCTCGCCTGTCTTCAAAAGCAACCGGCCCTCGCCATTCGGGACGCCGCCGACGAACTGCCCCTCATAGCGGTTGCCGTCGGCATCGACATGAATGCCTTTGCCGTTGAGTTCTCCGCCAAGCCAATGCCCGTCGAAAACCTCGCCCGAGCGCAGTTCGAGCCTGCCTTGCCCGTCGGGCCGGCCGTTCCTGACATCGCCGAAATAGCTGGAGTAGATGGTCTTCGGATCATAGCTCGCAGAGCCGCGCACCCGCCACACCAGCCTGCCCTTGCCGTTGATGGTGCCGTCCTCGGCGATCGTCCTGTCGGGCGACTGGCCCGCCGCCGGCTCCCAGACGAAGTCGAGGTTCCTCTCCGGATGGAAATCCCACACACGCACGGTCCTGCGCAGCACCGAGCGTGTGTCGGCCCGATAGAGGATCTGCACGCGCTCCGCCCAGGCGCCGCCGACAGGGGCGGGATCGGCAAAAGCCGGTGAAAGCATCATCGCGCCCAGCATCGCTGCGGCCGCAACCCCCAACATTGCCCTTGTCCGCCCCATCCCCTTGAGCCCCCTGGACGCCTCGCCCCTTGGCAAGCCAAGCGTAGTCGGGGCGCCGGCCTCGCGCAAGGGAAGCCATGGGGGAAGGATCGGCACGAAAAAGGCGGCAGGATCGACCCGCCGCCTTTGTCTGCACAGCGAACGCGCAGCGCCTATTTGTACAGGCTGTTGATCCACTGGACGTTGGCGGCGTTCAGGCGCACGGCGGTGTTCGCCTCTGGGCTTTCCGCCACGTTGACGCCGGTAATGATGCGCTGCTTGGACTTGGTGTCATAGGCATAGACCGAGCTGCCGCTCGACCCAGGGAACGTGTCGCAGTCATACTGGAAATATTCCGGGGCGATGTTCTCGGCATGCACTTCGCAGCTCGCCTTCCACATCGTGCCCATCGGCTTGTCGCCGGGATAGCCGACGAGGTTGGCGGTGAAGTCGCCGAGATCGTCATAATTGGCGTAGCCCAGCCAGCCGAGGTTGGTGCCGACATCCTGCTTCAGCGTGATGATGCCGAGATCCCACGGGATCACCGAGCCGTAATAGCCCTGGTAGTTGTCGATGAAGCCCTGCAGCACATAGGCGCTTTCATAGGTGAAGGCGCCGAACGGTGCGTCATCGGCGGTGCTGCCGTTGAGGCCTGGCACGAACAGATATTCCGAGAGCCAGTCCTTGTCCTCATGGCTGTAGAGGCAGTGCGCCGCGGTGAGCACCGTGCGCGGGCCGATCAGCGTTGCCGAGCAGCTGCCATAACTGCCGGTCTTCGTCGATTTGGCCTCCAGATAGCCGATGGCCGAGAACGGATAGGTCTTGGTGTTCTTGACCTGCTCGCGATCATCGGGGCCGAAAACCTGACGACCGGCTTCGCCCTCGCCGAGGCCAGGGTCCTCGGTCTTGCGCTCAGCCCCGTCCGCGCCATTGGCCGGCGCGTTCAGCTCCTTGATGATGAGCTCGCGCAGCGCTTCGCTTGGCTCGATCTTGATCTCCTTGCCATCGGCGGAACGCCCGACGATGCCATAGGATTTGACAGCCGCCTTCTCGTCGGTGAGCGGCGCGGCGCGGCTGTCTTCATCAGTAAGCTTTGGTGTCGTGATCGGCTTTGCCCGACCGGCCTTGAAGTCGCCTGAAGTAACGTCCCGCATGCTTTCGCCATTGCCGGCACTGGCGGAACCAGGGTCTGCGGCGAAAACCGGGACGGTCCACATTGCGCTGGAAAGCAATGCGGACGCAATGAGTGCGTTTGTCAGTTTTGTCATGGTGAGACTCTCCCAAAAGTCAGCAAGGACTGGATCAAAATACAGAAATATTGTCGAGATCGTGGTGACGCTGAAAAATGAGTCTGCTCGCCGGCATTCCCCGCGAGCGTTGTTCTAGGCTGTCATTTTCAAGGCCCCCGCCAAAAAAACTCTGCAACGGTATACTGCCTAAAATAATCCAAGATTGGCAATGATAAATCGCTTCCACCTAGCCCGTGGGGGGCTATAGGATTTTGTGCGGGTTTGCTCGCGGGCACGGTTAGCAAAAATGGGATTCGGTTTTGTGACCGATCGCGCGCCGTTTTCGATACGGCACGTGTGCGGATCGCTGAACCGGCGACATCTCCTTGCACAATGCCCGGCGTCGATCCGCGCGGGAGAATTGTCTGAGGAGGTTCAGGTGCACATCAAAAATCGGTTCGGGCCAATCGTTGCCGCATCGCTGCTTGGCATGGCCACCGCTTTTGTATCGATCAACCACGGCCGGGCGGATGAAAGCACCGCAAGGCCCGAAGCGGCGGTCTCACCGATGCAGCGGGTGACCGAGGCCAGGGCCAAGGCAGCAGCGGAGAACCCTGACGGCGCCGACCGGGTCTATGGCGGCAACCAGGCCGAAAAGGGCGCCTATCCGTTCCAGGTCGCGCTGCTCACCACCGCCAGGCTGGACGAAAACCCGGCCTCGCAAGCCAATGCGCAATTCTGCGGCGGCAGCCTGATCGCCCCGCAATGGGTGCTGACGGCGGCACACTGCCTCCACGACAAGGGCAGGCCGATATCGCCGGATGCAGTCACCGTGCTGACCGGCGCCACCGACCTCAGCGAAGGCAAACGCCACAAGGTCTTGGAGGTCATCGTCAACGAGGGCTACAGCGAGCAGACGCTCGACAACGACCTCGGCCTGCTCCGGCTTGCCGAGCCGGCCGATGCGCCGACCATCAAGCTTACCCGCGAGGCGACCCCCGACACCGGCAAGACCACCGTAACCGGCTGGGGCAAGATGCAGGACGGGACGTTTCCGACCACGCTGATGGTCGCGGACCTCGATCTGCAGCCGAACAGCGCCTGCAACAGCGGCATCAAGGCCATCTATGCGCATGACCTCAAGGCCGCGCTCGGCGATCTGTCACACCGCATGCGCTATTCGGAAAAGGGCATCGATGCCGCCGCCAATGCGATTGCCGCAGACATGACCGATCCGCTGACCGGCAACATGATCTGCGCCGGCACCACCAGCGGTGTGCGCGATGCCTGCAATGGCGACAGCGGCGGCCCGCTGTTCATGACCGGCGCCGACGGCCCGGTCCAGGTCGGCGTCGTCAGCTGGGGCGAAGGCCCCGCCGACGGCAGCGCAGCCTGCGGCCACAAGGACGCTTATGGCATCTACACGCGGCTGGCCAACTACGGCGGCTGGATCGAGGCGAAGATGAAGACCCCTGCTCCGGCGCCGGAAAAGCCGAAAGCCGGACTGGGCACCGCGCAGAAGCCGAAGACGCCCTGAGGCCGGCCATTTTGCCCGACATTTTGCTTGTCATGAAAACGGTGGGAGAGATTCCCGCCGTTTTCATTTGCCGGCTTGTCCGATAGCTTTATTTCCTCGGCGGGCCTTTGCGCTCGGCTGAGGCCGCCCACAGATTGATGTCGGATTCGCGCGCGTAGCTGTCGATCTCGGCCAATTCGGCATCGCTGAAGTCGAGCACCCTCAGGGCGCCGACGCAGTCCTCGACCTGCTCCGGCCGGCTGGCGCCGATCAGCGCCGACGTCACCTTGCCCTTGCGCAGCACCCAGGCCAGCGCCATCTGCGCCAGCGTCTGGCCGCGCTTGCCGGCGATGGCGTTGAGCGCCTTGATATTGGCGATGGTGCGGTCGTTGATGAAGGCCGACTTCAGCGACTTGCCCTGCGAGGCTCGGCTGCCTTCGGGGATGCCACCGAGATATTTGTCGGTCAGCATGCCCTGGGCCAGCGGCGAGAACACGATCGATCCGACGCCGAGCCCCTCCAGCGTGTCGAGCAGGCCGTCTTCCTCGACCCAGCGGTTCAGCATCGAATAGCTCGGCTGGTGGATGATGCAGGGCGTGCCGAGCTGCCGCAATATGTCGGCGGCCTCGCGGGTGCGCTGCGAGTTGTAGGACGAAATGCCGGCATAGAGCGCCTTGCCCGAGCGCACCGCATGGTCGAGCGCGCCCATGGTTTCTTCCAGCGGCGTGTCCGGGTCGAAGCGGTGCGAGTAGAAGATGTCGACATAGTCGAGCCCCATCCGGTTCAGGCTCTGGTCCAAGCTGGCCAACATGTATTTGCGCCCGCCCCATTCACCGTAAGGACCGGCCCACATTTCATAGCCGGCCTTGGTCGAAATGATCAGCTCGTCGCGATAGGCGGAAAAATCGGTGCGCAGGATTTCGCCGAAGGCGGTTTCGGCCGAGCCGGGCGGCGGTCCGTAATTGTTGGCGAGGTCGAAATGGGTGATGCCGAGATCGAACGCCTTGCGCACGATGGCCTGCTTGGTCTTGTGCGGCGTGTCATTGCCGAAATTGTGCCACAGGCCGAGCGAGATCGCCGGCAGCTTGAGGCCGGAGCGCCCACAGCGGTTGTAGATCATTTTTTCGTAGCGATTTTCGGCGGCGACATAGGGCATGGGAAAAGATCCTCGAATCTGAACAGACCGGGCAGCTTCATCGCAAAAGCGGTGAACCGGCCCGGCGCCCTTTTACCCTCTCCCCGGCCGAACGGGGAGAGGACAAAACAAAATTATCGATAATCTTTGCGCCTACTTCTTCGCCAGAAGTTCCTTGGCCGCCTTGACGCCAAGTGCCGCCGGCCGCTCGCAAGTGGTCTGCATGGCGACGAACTTGCCGGTTTCGCCGGAACGCAGGATGCCGGTCATGACATCGACGGCATGCAGCGCCAGTTCCATCGAGCAACGATGCGGCCGCCCCTCGACTATCGCCAATGCCATGTCGGCGAGGCCTGCCGTGCGGTAGTTGGCCATCATGCCTTGGCCGTGCATTTCATTGGGCACGCCAAGCGGGTGCTTCCATTTCGGCAGCTTCTTGACCGGCTTGCCCTCTTCGGTGAAGCGCACGTCGCCGCCGAAGAAGTTCGGATCCGGCACGAACACCGTGCCCGCTTCGCCATAGAGTTCCATCGGCGCGTGGCCGTGAGCCCAGACATCCCAGCTGGTGTTCAACGTCACCACGGCGCCGTTCTCGAATTCCAGCAGGCCATGGATGGTCGTCGGCGTGTTGACAGGGATTTTCTCGCCCGCGCGCGGTTTCGACGAAATCGTCCGCTCCTTGGCCGGGGTTGTCGCAAAGGCCGCCACCTGTTTTACCGGCCCGATCAGCTGGATCAGATTTGTGATGTAATACGGCCCGATGTCGAGCACCGGTCCGGCGCCCGGCTGGAAGAAGAAATCCGGATTGGGATGCCAATGCTCCATGCCGTGCCCCATGACATGGCAGGTGCCGCTGGTGATCTTGCCGAGTTTCCCCTCGTCGATCAGGTCACGCACCAGCTGGTGCGCGCCGCCGAGGAAGGTGTCGGGCGCCGAGCCGATGCGCAACCCGTTCTTTGCAGCCCGAGCCTTGAGGTCCTGGCCCTCTTCGAGCGAGAGGACGAAGGGCTTTTCCGAATAGACGTGCTTGCCCGCGTCGAGCACCCGTTTCGATACCTCGTAATGCACCGCCGGTATCGTCAGATTGACGATGATGTCGATGTCGTCGGCCTGGAGCAGGTCCTCGACGGTCTCGGCGCGCAGATTGAACTCCTTCGCCCGCGCTTTGGCCGCGTCCATGTTGATGTCGGCGCAGGCGCGCATCTCGATGCCGCGAAACAGCGGCGCCAGCGAGAAATACGCCCTCGAGATGTTGCCGCAGCCGATGACGCCAATACCCAATTTCTTTGCCATGATGATTGTTCCTAGTAAGCCTTGACGGATGCGATCGAGCGACGGGCGAAGCGCTCGACGTCGTTGGGGTTGTCCTGTTCCATGACAAAGTATTTTGCCGCGCTCTTGGCCCGCAACACCTTGATCAGGTTGGCCCAGTCGATCGTGCCGTGGCCGACATCCGACCAGCCATCCTCGTCCAGCCCTTCGCCCGGCCTGGCGATGTCCTTGACGTGGACGGCGACGATGCGTTTGCCGTGCTTTTCGATCCAGGGCAGCGGATCGGCGCCGCCGCGCACCACCCAGGCAAGGTCCATCTCCCAGCCGATATCGGGGGCGGAAGACAGGATGTGATCCTGCGGCACCGAACCGTCGGCGAGGGCCTTGAACTCGAAATCATGGTTGTGCCAGGCAAAGCCATAGCCGGCCTTCGAGGCGACCTCGCCGACCTTGGCCAGGCGCTCGCCAAAGCCGCGCCAGCCGGCGGCGTCGGACGGCCTGTCCTCGGCCATCAGATAGGGACAGATCAAGAGCTGGATGCCAAGCGCGTCGGCGGTTTTGCGCACGCCGTCGAAATCCTTCTCCAGCGCATCGATGGAGAAATGCCCGGTCGGCATGGAAAGCCCGTTCTTGTCGAGTTCCGCGCGGAAGGCCCTGGGATTTTCGTAGACGCCACCGAAACCTTCAACTTGCGTGTAGCCGAGCTTGCCGAGAGTGGCGAGCACGCCCTCCCAGGGTTGAAAATTGCGGGCGCTGTAGAGTTGGAATGACCAGTTCATCGTTCTGTCCGTTCTGCTTGGTAGGGTGGTTCTTGGGAGGCTTGGGAGCTACAGGCGGTTGCCGGATGGGGTATCGAACAGCGAGGCGCGGGCTGGGTCAAAGCCGATCCGGATCGGATCGCCGGTACGCAGCGTCTTTTCCGCCTCGACGCGGAAGGAAAAATTGCGGCCGCCTAGCTTGGTCCACACCAGCGTGTCGGAGCCCATCGGCTCGACGATCTCGACGGCCGACTCGGCGGTGAACGGCATGGCCTTGGCCGCATCGCCAAAGGCGACGTGCTCGGGCCTGATGCCGAACACACACGGCTTGCCGGCGCTGCCACGATCCTTGTCGAACTCATAGCGGTCGAGCGGTATCGAAACCCCGTCGGCGGTGAACGCCGCGGCATCGCCGGCTTCCAGTTGACCCTCGATGAAATTCATCGCCGGCGAACCGAGGAATCCGGCGACAAAGCGGTTGACCGGACGGTTGTAGATGGTTTGCGGGGCGTCGAGCTGTTGGATGACGCCGCCCTTCATCACCGCGATCCTGTCGGCGAGCGTCATCGCCTCGATCTGGTCGTGGGTGACGTAGATCATGGTGTTCTGCAATCTGCGATGCAGCAGCTTGATCTCGACGCGCAGTTCAGATCGCAGCTTGGCGTCGAGGTTGGATAGCGGTTCGTCGAACAGGAACACGTCGACATCGCGCACCAGCGCCCGCCCGATCGCCACGCGCTGGCGCTGGCCGCCGGAAAGTGCGGACGGTTTGCGCTGCAGCAGCGGTTCGATCTGCAGGATCTCCGCCGCGCGCGCGATGCGTTTGGCGATCTCGGCCGCGGGCACGCCGGCGACACGCAGGCCGAAGGACAGGTTCTTCTCCACCGTCATTTGCGGATAGAGCGCATAGGACTGGAATACCATGCCGATGCCGCGATCCTTGGGTTCTTCCCAGGTGACGTTCTTGCCCTTGATGAAGATGCGGCCCTTCGAAATGTCGAGCAGCCCTGCAATGCAGTTGAGCAAGGTCGACTTGCCACAGCCGGAGGGCCCCAGGAGCACGATAAACTCGCCCTCGGCGATATCGAGATTGAGCGTCTGCAGAACCGACACCGCGCCATAGTTCAGCGACAGGTTCTGGATCGATACGCTGGGCTTCGAGATTTCTGCCATCATCACCCTTTCACCGCGCCGGCAGCAATGCCACGCACAAAAAGCCTGCCGGAAATGAAATAGATAACGAGCGGAACCAGCCCGGTCAGGATGGTGGCCGCCATATTGACGTTGTATTCCTTCACGCCCTGCACGGAGTTGACGATGTTGTTGAGCTGCACCGTCATCGGATAGGTGTCGGGGCGCGTGTAGACGACGCCGAACAGGAAGTCGTTCCAGATGCCCGTCACCTGCAGGATGACGGCGACGACGAAGATCGGCAGCGACATCGGCAGCATGATGCGCAGATAGATGCCCCAGAAGCCCGCGCCGTCGACACGCGCCGCCCGGAACAATTCCTCCGGCATGGAGGTGAAATAGTTGCGGAACAAAAGCGTCAGGATCGGCATGCCGAAAATGGAATGGACGATCACCAGACCGGTCAGGCTGCCATAGAGGCCGATCTCGCGCAGGATGATGACAATCGGATAGATCATTACCTGATAGGGGATGAAGGCACCGACGATCAGGATGATGAAGAATGTGTCGGCGCCCTTGAAGCGCCAGTTGGCCAACGCGTAGCCGTTTACGGACGCGATCGCGATCGACAGGATCACCGAAGGTACGGTGATACGAACGGAGTTCCAGAAGCCGCGCGAAAGTCCGTCGCAATTGAGGCCGGTGCAGGCCGTCGACCACGCCTTGACCCAGGGCTCGAACGTGATCTCGAGCGGCGGCGAGAAGATGTTGCCGAGGCGGATCTCCGGCATGCCCTTGAGCGAGGTAACGATCATCACATAGAGCGGCAGAAGATAGTAGAGCGCCGCCAAGATGAGCGTGCCATAGAGGAAGATGTTGCGGCGCGAGAACATGTGACGCGGCTTCGGTCCGCTCGGTCCCGAGGCATCCGCATGGCCGGCGCCGGACGGCGCGGACAGGGAGACAGCTTGGTCAGACACGCTTCCTGCCTCCGAATTCGAGATAGGCCCACGGCACGATGACAATCATCACCGAGAGCAACATCATGGTCGAGGCTGCGAAACCCTGGCCGAGATTCTGGGCGAAGAACATGTAGTCGTAGACATACTTTGCCGGCACTTCGGAAGCGATGCCCGGCCCGCCGCTGGTCTGGGCGACGACAAGGTCGTAGACCTTGACGATGCCGGACGCGATGATGACGAGCGTGGTGATGAAGACCGGGCGCATCATCGGGATGATGATGAACAGATAGGTCTTCCACATCGGAATGCCGTCCACCCGCGCGGCCTTCCAGATATCCTCGTCTATGCCGCGCAGGCCGGCCAGCATCAGGCACATGATCAGCCCGGTGCCCTGCCAGAGCGCGGCGATCGATATGCCGTAGATGACGATGCTGGAATTGTAGAGCGGATCGAAAGCGAAGCTCGTCCAGCCGAGGTTTCGTATCACGCCCTGGATGCCGAAATCGGGATTGAGCAGCCATTGCCAGACAAGACCGGTGACGATGAAGGAGAGCGCGAAGGGATAGAGAAAGATGGTGCGGAACGTGTCCTCGAAACGGATCTTCTGATCGAGCAGGGCAGCGAGGATGAAACCGATCACCAGCGAGAAAACCAGCGAGATCAGGCCATAGATCAGCAGGTTCTCGATCGAAACCAGCCAGCGCGGGGTCGCCCACAACCGGTAATACTGGTCGAGGCCGACGAAATTCAGTCGCGGCAACAGCTTCGAATTGGTGAAGGAATAGAGCACCGTCCACGCCGTGCCGCCGACGAAAACCACCAGCGCGGTAAGAATCATAGGGATCGACGCGACCTTCGCATTGAGATTGCGAAACAGTCGGCTCGGGCGTTCGCTCTTGCTCATCGGTGCAGCCATGCTGGATCGGGTAAGGGCGCGCCCTCCCGGCCTGGAGTTCACCAGACCGGGAGGAAGGACTTTTGCCGGCGGTATCAGTCAGCCGTGGCGATGATGTCGGCGAAGCGCTTCTGCGCCTCTTCCACGGTCATCTCGGGCTTGGCGAAGAACTCGGAGAACAGATCCTCCTTCTGCTTCTGGCTGTCTTGCGAAAGCAGCTGGTCGGTCCATGGGATGACGGCGCCCTTGGCCAGGATGGCGAGACCCTTCTTCATGCAATCATTGGCGGCGTTGAGGTCGACGTCGCCACGCACCGGCAGCGAGCCCTTCTTGAGATTGAAGGCGACCTGGGTCTTGGGATCGAGCAAGGTTTCGGCCAGGACTTCCTGCGCCTTGGACTTGTCGGCATCCTTGAGCACCGGGAAATAGAAGGCATCACCACCCGTGGCGATGACCTCGTTCAGGCCAAGGCCGGGAAGACAAGTATAGTCCTTGCCGGCGGTCTTGCCGGCAACCTGGAACTCGCCCTGCGCCCAGTCACCCATGATCTGGCCGCCGGCCTTGCCGGTGATGACCATGTTGGTCGCCTGGTTCCAGTCCTGCACATTGGTGTTCTTGGCCATCTTGCGCGCATCGTCGGCCGCCTTGAACACCTTGGCGACTTCGGGACCGGCGGCGAACTTGGCGTCCTTGTCCTTGTAGACCTTGAGGAAGGTGTCGGTACCGCCGACCGCCGCAAGCAGCACGTCGAAGGCGCCGGACGACTGCCAGGCCTGCCCGCCCACCGCCAGCGGGACGATGCCTGCTTTCTCGAGCGCCGGGGCGGCGGCCACATATTCGTTCCAGTCCTTCGGCACCGGCACGCCAGCCTTCTTGAAGGCGTCGTTCGAGAGCCACAGCCACTGCCAGGAGTGGATGTTGACGGGTACGCAGTAAATCTTGCCGCCGATGGTGCAGCTGTCGAGCAGGCTCTTGGGCCGCACGACCTCTGTCCACTTGCCCTTGGTGGCGACATCGGTCAGGTCGCGCATCAGGCCGGCCTGCACCAGCTCTTCCGCTTGCCGGCCGTGATTGAACTGGGTGGCGCCCATCGGGTCGCCGCCGGTGATCCGGCTGATCATGATCGGCCGTGCCGTGCCGCCGGAGCCGGCAATGGCGCCGTCCACCCAGTGGTTGCCCGTGGCGTCGAAAGCCTTGGCGAGTTCCGCGACCGCCGCCGCCTCGCCGCCGGAAGTCCACCAATGAGTGACTTCCAGGTCCGTCGCGGCAGCCGGGCCGACGAACTGCAGTGCGGCCGTGGCCGCCAGGGCAGCGGTCAAAAGTTTGTATCGCATTTCGGTTCCTCCCAGAATCTGAAACGTTACAGATTTTCGATACGGCAATTGCGCGGATGGCGCAACCCCAGGCGTGTAGACCGTTCGATATTTTTTCGAGCCGCGAATAAAATCTACGACCGACCATGTTGTTGTGCGCCGCAATATGAGCAACTGCAGCGCAAAATAGGAAACGATCCATGAAAGCCGGCAAGAGCGTCGCCAGAACGGCGTTTCGCCCTGGATTCTCAGGGGAATTCGCGGCTCAATGTCGTGCAGCGAATTCGCCTGCCAACGCAGCGCGATTGGCAATCTGTAACGTTTCAGTATATTGACGGATTGCCGGGCTTGAAATCACGCCACGCCGCCAATCACGGCGATTGCCGACCCGGCCTGCGGCTGCTATGCGCCTGACGGGCGGGACGAATGGACAGACGGCATACGGAAAAGAACGCGGAAGCGTCGGCGCAAGAGCGGCCAACGCTGAAGACGCTTGCCTTCATGACCGGGCTCGGCGTCACCACCGTATCGCGCGCCTTGAAGGATGCGCCCGAGATCGGCGCCGAAACCAGGCGCCGCGTCCAGCTCGTCGCCAAGCAGATCGGCTACCGTCCGAACCGCGCCGGCGTCAGGCTCAGAACCGGCAAGACCAATGTCATCAGCCTCGTGCTCAACACCGAGCAGGAGATCATGAGTTTCGTCTCCGACATCATCTACGGTGTCTCGGAGGTCATTGCCGACACGCCCTACCATCTGATCGTCACGCCCTATTCGCGCTCGCAGGATCCGCTCGACCCGATACGCTACTTGGTCGAGACAGGCTCGGCCGACGGCGTCATCATTTCACGCACGCAGCCGAACGATCCCCGGGCCCGCTACATGCTGGAGCGCGGCATTCCCTTTGCCACGCATGGCCGCACCGAGATGGGGCTGGTCCACCCCTATCATGATTTTGACAATCACGCCTTCGCTGTCGAAGCCGTACGGCGCCTTGCGAGCCTGGGACGCCGCAAGCTCGCTTTGCTGACGCCACCCGCTGGGCTGACCTATTACAGCCATACGGTCAACGGCTTTGCCGATGCGCTGAGCGAGGTCGGCGCCAGCGAGATCCCGTTCAGCACCGTATCGATCGACCATTCGATCGAACAGATCCGGACGAGGACCGCGCAGTTGATGCGCCGCGACATCAGGCCGGACGGCTTTGTCAGCAGCGCCGCCGCCGCCACCCTTGCGCTCGTTGCCGGCATTGAGGATGCCGGCCTCAAGCTTGGCCGCGACGTCGACATCGTCTCCAAGCAATCATCGGACCTTTTGCACCTGTTCCGGCCGGAACTGCTGATCGTCAACGAGAACTTCCGGCTGGCGGGCTCGGAACTCGCCCGCTCCGTGCTCGGCTGGATCGGCGGCGCCGCACCCGGCTCGCTGCAAAGTCTCAGCGTGCCGGGCGAGGTTCTGGCCTACCAGCGCTCCACGGACTAACTCGCAGCGCCGCTGCCCCACGGACCGTGGAAGGCACCCTGCTCGCCGATGCGTTCGAAGCCATGCGCGCCGAAGAAGTCGCGCTGCGCCTGGATCAGGTTCGAGGTGCCGCGGCCCTGGCGGTAGCTGTCGAAATAGGCAAGGGCCGAAGACAGCGCCGGCACCGGCGCGCCGGCCTCGCAAGCCCTCGCCACGATGCGCCGCAGCGACGGATGCGCTTCCTGCATCAAGCTGATGAAAGCCGGCGCCATCAAAAGATTGGTCGAAGCCCCGCCGCTGCTGAAGGCGTCGGCCATCGTATCCAGCATCTGCGAGCGGATGATGCAGCCGGCGCGCCAGATCCTGGCGATGGTCGGCATCGGCAGGTTCCAGTTGAACTCCTTCGAGGCACCGCTCATCACCGCAAAACCCTGCGCATAGGCCGCGATCTTGCCGGCGAACAGCGCCAGTTCGAGATCTTTCAGCAGCGCATCCTTGTCGCCGGAAATCTTCGATACCCCGATGTTGCCGTAGGCTTTCTCGGCTGCCAGCCGCTCGTCCTTGATCGACGACAGCACGCGCGCCGCCACCGCCGCCTCGATCGCGGTCGCCGGAATGCCGAGTTGCTGCGCCTCGATGACCGACCATTTGCCGGTGCCCTTCTGGCCGGCCCGGTCGAGGATGATGTCGACCACCGGCTTGCCGGTCTTGGGATCGTCGGCGGCGAGCACCTTGGCGGTGATCTCGATCAGGTAGGAGTTGAGCCGGCCCTTGTTCCAGTTGGAGAACACCGTGCCGATGTCCTTCGGCCCCATGCCGAGCCCATCACGCAGGATGCCGTAGATTTCGGCGATCATCTGCATGTCGGCATATTCGATGCCGTTGTGGATGGTCTTGACGAAATGCCCGGCGCCATCGGTGCCGAGCCAGGCGGCACAGGGCTCGTCCTTGAACTTGGCGGAGATGGCGGTCAGCACCTTCTCGACCCGCTTCCACGAATCTTCCGTGCCGCCGACCATGATCGACGGGCCATGGCGCGCGCCCTCCTCGCCGCCGGACACGCCCATGCCGATGAAGGTCAGGCTCGAGCCGGACAGTTCGGAGAAGCGCCGCATCGTATCGCGGAAATTGGCGTTGCCGGCATCGATGACGATGTCGTTGCCGGAAAGCACACCGCGCAAGGCGTCGATCTGCTCATCCACCGGCTTGCCGGCCAGCACCATGATGATGATCGGGCGCGGCGGCCGGATCGCGGCGGCAAGTTCTTCCAGACTGTAGCAGGGCAGCACCATGTCCTTCAGCGCGCCGGCATTCTCGACAAAGGCGTCGGTACGTGCCCGGGTGCGGTTGAAGACGGCGATGCGGTGCCCGTGTTCGGCGATGTTCAGCGCCAGGTTGGAACCCATCGTACCAAGGCCGATCAGGCCGATTTCGGCTTTTTCCATCGTTTCTTCCCTGCTTTCGGATCTTATTGGTTGCAGCCCGCGATTTTTGCCGGGATGCCCATTCTTCCCGGGATGATTGACGGGCCTTTCGGGCCGCGTCAACCGCCTCGCCGAATTGTGTTGCAGTTGCACCATGCCACCGTTCGGCGACGATCACATTTGTCGGCTACGGCCGGATGTCTACCGGCGCTTCGATCTTCACCATCTTGAAATCCGAGACCAGGATGTCGATGCGCACCGTCCAGCGCCCGGGAACCGGAATGACGAGGTTGTCGACACGCCAGCTGCCGTCGCCGGGCTTGGTCGCCGCGCGCTTCAGCGGCTCGATGCCTGAATCGGGCTTGGACAGCACCAGCGTCACCTCCTTGGCGTCGAGTGGCCCGAAATCACCGGTCATGATGATCATCGAGGCGGCGACAGGCCCGGCATGGCCCGGCGTGATGCTGAGATCGGCCATCGCCTCCAGCGCGTGGATATGGACCGAGACCGGCTGCGCCGCCGCGATCGCCAGAGCCCGTGGCGGCGGCGTGAAGCGCCATCCCGCGGCAACGCCGAAGATCGCCAGCACGATCAGAATTTCGACGCCGATCGAACGGGTGAGCCTGCGCTGCACCTCCGTGGCGCCCGCCTCGGCGGAAGCGGTGAGTTTCCAGCGATTGACCGCGGCCAGCGTGAACAGGAAGACCAGCAGCGCCAGCTTGACCAGCAGCAGCAGCCCATAGGCGGTGCCGACCAGCGCCGAGGGCGTCTGCACCTGGATGACGGCGATTGCGACGCCGGCCGCGGCAAGCACGGCCACGACAGGCAGGATCGCCGAGGAGAAGCGGCGCAGGAAAGCGATGGCGCCAGCCGTCTGGTGCTTCAGCGCGAGACCGAGCGGCACCAGCGCGCCGGCCCAGAAGGCTATGCCGATACCGTGCACGAACACCAGCGGCCGCGTCAGCCATTGCGGTTCGGCCGCGCTGGCGTGGCCGCTGGCGGCAAGCGCAACGCCGACGCCAGCCAGGCCGACAAGCGCCAATGGGCCGGCGAGTACACGCGGTCCGGCCAGCGACAGCAAACCGAGGCCCAGCGCGGTCAGGGCGACCAGCACCGCCCAGCCGAAGGAGGTGCCGAGCCCGGTCCGCCAGATCACCGGCTGTGCCAGATGGGAGAGCGGCGCTCCAAGCGCATCGAGACCCTGAAAGCCGAGCGACAAGGGTGCCGCCACCAGGCCGCACAGGATCCCGGCCGTGACAAACCGCTGACCGTCGCGTCCCTCACCCGCCAGCCAGGCAAGGGCGAAGGCGCCGCCGACACCGAGGAAGAGGCCAATGTAGAGGAAGACCTTGCCGATCCAGATCGACAATCGCAGCGGCCAGTCGACGGCTTCGGACACGGCGGGCGGCTCGGTCGGCGCACCGATGGAAAACAGCAGCGAGCCCCCGACCGGATGGCCGTCGGCGGAAATGACGCGCCAGCTCAGCACATGCGTGCCGGATTTGAGCGCCTGCGGATTGTCGATCTCGAGCGTCTGGTCGGTGAGCCGGAAGGATGTCAGCGCAACCGGCGTGCCGTCTGGCTTCACCAGCGTCAGCACCAAGGGCGAAACCGGTTCGCTGAAGGTCAGTGAGAACTGCGCCGGAGCCTGCGCCAGAACGACACCGTCGGCCGGGTCGGTCTTGATCAGCGCGGCATGGGCAAAGGCCTGACCGGTCGAGGCCATGACCATAAGCGCCATGAGCACGGCCAGCAGCCCGCCGGCAATCCGGCCGACGCGCTTGCTGTTGGTATCGAGCATCCGGGAGGGTATTGCGGTCATGCCATGCCACGAGGGTGCGGCGCGCTCCGGTTAGCAGAGCGCGCCAGGGGAGAAACTATTTCTTCGGTGTGAGCTTGATGCCGGGCGCCGGGGTCTCCAGCGCGTCTTCATCCTGCCCCGCCGCCGGGATCTCGATCCAGCGGTCGACGGCATCGCCGCATTCCTGCACCACAGGGAAATAGAGCTGCTGGCCGACGGGCAGGTCCGCCGTCAGCGTAGCGCGGAAGACGAACTCGTCGTAGAATTCATCCGGCAGATTGCCGCCGCTCCAGTCGACTTCCTTGACGCCGTCGGTCACCGCCTGGCCATAGAGCTGGTAGGATTTTTCGTATTTGCCCTTCTTGGTCTGCAGCGTCCAGCCGGGTTTCGGCATCGGTTTCACTGCGATCACCCCTTCCGGAATCTGCACGCGCACGGCGGTCGTCGCCTTGCCGTCGCAACCATGCGGTACCCGTAGCACTGCCTTGTAAGTCGAGCCGACCGCCGCCTCCTGGGTTTCGAGCGTGATATGCGCGAAGGCGGCATTTGTCCCCAGCACCAGAAGTGCTACCGCCGACAAAAGATACTTGTTCATGATTGTCCCTCGGTACGATGGCCGCTTCAGTCGTTCTCTTCTTGAGGCGCGGCGCTGCCCATGGCCTGCACGGCGAATTTGATCGTCACCGTCCCGGCCTTTTCAAAGGTCAGCGTGGCGGCGAACATCTCGCCTTGCTTGGGTGGCTGCTTCAAATCGATGAACATCACGTGATAGCTGCCGGGACCCAAAACGACCTTGCCGCCGGCCGGAATCTCCAGGCCGCCGACAACGGGCCGCATCGTCATCACGCCATCCTTGACGCCCATCTCATGCAGTTCAGCCTTGTCCGAGATGTCGGACGAAATCGACAGCAGACGGTCCGGCGCGCTGCCGTTGTTTGTAATGGTAAAATAGCCGCCGGCCACCTTGGCGCCGGCCGGCGTGGCGCGTGACCAGGGATGGCCGATCTCGATATCGCCGACCTTGAACTCATGCGCCAGGACGGATTGAGCGCCGGCGAGCATGACCGCCAAGGCCAGCACGGCAGTGCCGAGACGCTCCTGGACGTGGGACAGAATGCGGCTGAACAGCGTGGCTGCCGCTATGGGGGAAGAATAGGACATGGTTGCTCCATGAAGTGATGATCGCGCCGTCGCCGGTCGCGAGCTGTTTGGTCCTTGGATGGGTGCGCCCGCGAAAAGTTCCGCCGGGCGAGCAAGCTCAGGCAGCCAGAGGCGGCGCGCGCGGATTCGACGGCCAGCGTTCGCGCGCGAAGTCGAGATGAATGCTCGCCGGAAAAACGAACGCGACCGCTTCAAAGGAAAGGCTGGCCAGGGCCGGCCCGGCGTCGGGCGGCGGCGCAAAGGCGGATGAAAACATGCTGCAGCCAAGCGTGCAGCAGGCCGGCAGATGGGACGGGTGCTGGTCACCGCCGGGAAGCTGGGTGGCGCCGTCGTGGGTGCAGATGACATTGCCGAAAGCGTCGAACTGCGCGGCATTCGGCCCGGTAGCGAAGGCGAACGCACCGAGCGTCGACTGAAGCAGCAACAGGCAGGCCGCGACAAGCGCGGTCGGCATGCTCCAGCGTCTCCCCCGGCGGTTCAAGCCATCTGCCTCTTCAAGCAATTCCTGAAAGGATACCTATCATGGCGGCGGCAGGTCGAAAATCGCCAATTCGATGCTGCGGCAACGCGGCGCGATCAGGATTTCTGCAGGGACCGGCTTTCGGGGATGGAGGTCAAAAGCGTCTGGCGCGCAGATTTCAGATGCTTGCGGCAGGCCGCGTCGACCTTACCGAGGTCGCGCGATTTGAGCGCCTCGATATAGGCAAGGTGCTCGCCCACCGCGACTTCGTTGCGTTCGCGCTCCTGCGCCTTGTTCCACTGGTAGTGGTAATGGAAGATCATGGCGATGACGTCGTAGAAATCGACGATGAAGCGGTTGCGCGAGGCGCGGTGGATGAGCCGGTGGAAGCGCTCGTCCAGCTCGGAAAACGCATTGAAGCGCGTGGCGATCTCTCGTGCCAGCAGGCGATGTTCGTCCTCCAGGCGGTCGAGATCGGCCCAGACCGGGCTGTCCTGCGGCAGAACGGCGAAGGCAGCCGCCGAGCGCAGTTCGAACATCTCGCGGATCTCGGTCAATTCGAGCGCGAAAGCCCGGGTAAAACCCTTCAGTACCCAGTGGCTGTTGCGGCGCTTCTCGATCAGGCCGAAGCGCGAGAAGCGGATCAGGAATTCGCGCACGCTGGTGGTGCCGACCCCGATCTCGCGCGCCAGTTCGAGCTCGTTGATCTGCATGCCGGCCTCGGCGCCGCCGGCGAGCAGCCGCCGCATGAACGACCGCTCGATGATCTCGGCCAGTGTGTCGGTCTCTTCCTCGGGAAAGAAATCGTCGGGACGCGGGTCGCGAAGCACCGTCTTGGCACGCTTGTTCCAGGCGATAAGCCCGGTTTCCTCCATGCGCGCCAAGATGCTGCGCACGGTCGTGCGGCTGACGCCGAGCAGCGTGCCCAGTTCCGGTTCCGACGGCAGGCTGCGCGTTTCGTCGAGCAGCCTGAGGCACCTGTTATAGGCGTCCTTGTAGACGTTGTTGCTCTTGGACATCCCCTGACCCATTCATGCCGGCGCTTGCGGCGGCCGGCTTGAAGCGCAATATGACGTTCCCATGACCCTGAAAAGCAGGAATCGCTTTCGCCGGGCATGGACCATTGTTTGCAGCGCCACCGCCAGCCAGAGGCGTGCGGAACGCCTGCGAAAAAACAATTGACGCAAAACTGTTTTTTCACGATAAAAGACATTAACTCTTAACAGGCGCGTGTCAATCCGCGCATCCCAGGATCACCCAGGAAACCGCCCGTGAACGCCTCGAACACCATTCTTCTGTCTCCCGCCGACAATGTCGCCGTTGCCAATGGCCGCATCGAGATCGGCACGGCTCTGCCGGGCGGCGCGCTTGCCACCGCTGTTATCGAGCCCGGCCACAAGGTGGCGATCAAGCCGATTGCCGCCGGTGAAGCCGTGGTCAAATACGCCCAGGCGATCGGCCGCGCGACGCAGGACATCGCACCGGGCGAACATGTCCATTCGCACAATCTGGTGTTCGAGGCCGGCCGCCTGCCGGTGGTGCCGCCGAGCGAGGCCGAGCATGCGACAGCGGCCGACCGCGCCCGCACCTTCATGGGCTATCGCCGCGCCGATGGCCGCGCCGGCACGCGCAACTTCATCGGCATCATCGCCAGCGTCAATTGCTCGGCCACGGTCTGCCATTCCATCGCCGACACCGCCAACCGGACCTTGCTGCCGAAATATCCCGGCATCGACGGTTTCGTGCCGATCGTCCACGGTCAGGGCTGCGGCATGAGCGGCACTGGCGACGGCATGATGGTCCTGCACCGCACCCTTGCCGGCTATGCCCGCCACCCGAATTTCGGCGGCGTGCTGATGGTCGGCCTGGGATGCGAGGTCAACCAGCTCACCCTCTATGGCCAGAAGGGCGCCGCGGCCGGCAAACGCCATTTCAACATCCAGGATGCCGGCGGGTCGCGCAAATCGGTGGAGAAGGCGATGGGCGTGCTGGCCGAGATCGCCGAGGAAGTCGGCCAGTTGAAGCGCGAGCCGATCCCGGTCAGCGAGATCGTCGTCGGCCTGCAATGCGGCGGCTCCGACGGCATGTCGGGCATCACCGCCAATCCGGCGCTGGGGGCGGCCGTCGATATTTTGGCCGGCGTCGGTGGCATCGGCATCCTCTCCGAGACCACGGAAATCTACGGCGCCGAGCATCTGCTCGCCTACCGCGCCGCGACACCCGAGATCGCCAAGAAGCTAGATGGCTATGTGAAATGGTGGGAAGATCACGTCGCCAAGCATGGCGCCTCGATCGACAACAACCCCTCGCCCGGCAACAAGCGCGGCGGCCTCACCACCATCCTGGAAAAGTCGCTGGGCGCGGTCGCCAAGGGCGGCCAGACGCCGCTCAATGGTGTCTTCGGCTATGCCGAGAAGGTCACCGGCAACGGACTGGTGTTCATGGACACGCCCGGCTACGACCCGGTCTCGGCCACCGGCCAGGTCGCGGGCGGCGCCAATGTCATCGTCTTCACCACCGGGCGCGGTTCCTGCTTCGGCTGCCGGCCGACACCGTCGATCAAGATCGCCACCAACTCGACCATGTATCACCAGATGGAAGAGGACATGGACGTCAATTGCGGCGTCATCGCCTCGGGCGAAAAGACCATCGCCGGCATGGGCCGCGAGATCTTCGAACTCATCGTCGAGACGGCTTCCGGCCGCAAGACCAAGAGCGAGGATTTCGGCTATGGCGACAACGAGTTCGTGCCCTGGCATCTCGGCGCGACGCTCTGAATTCAACGGAAATGTGGTAGAACTGCCGGGCTGGACAGCGGCCGGCAACGGGGAGGGTTTGCATGGAAAAACGCCGCATCGGCCGGACGGCGCTCGAGGTCACCGAGGTCAGCTTCGGCGGCGCCGCGATCGGCGGCTTGTACCGCGCCTGTCCACGCGAGGCGGCAATGGAGACGCTGCAAGGTGCCTGGGAGGCGGGGTTGCGCTATTTCGACACCGCGCCCTTCTATGGTTTCGGCCTGTCGGAACGGCGTTTTGGCGATTTCCTGCGCTACAAGCCGCGCGATTCCTACGTGCTCTCCACCAAGGTCGGCCGCCTGTTCCGCCCGGTGCCTGAAGACCAGGTGCCCGACCATTCCTATGTCGATCCGCTGCCCTTCGCGCTCGACTACGACTATTCCTATGACGGCATCATGCGGTCGGTCGACTTCAGCTATGCGCGGCTTGGGCTGAACAAGATCGATATCCTGTATGTGCACGACATCGGCGCCTACACGCATGGCGTCGAGAAGAACAAGCTGCACTTTCGCCAGTTGATGGATGGCGGGCTCAAGGCGCTCGAGGAGCTGAAGCGGGCCGGCACGATTTCCGCCTACGGCCTCGGCGTCAACGAAGTCCAGATCTGCCTCGACGTGATGCGCCGGGCGCCGCTCGACTGCATCCTGCTCGCCAGCCGCTATTCCTTGCTCGACCGTAGCGCCGAAGCCGAACTGCTGCCGCTGTGCCGGGAGCAGCAGACATCGCTTGTGATCGGCGGCGTCTTCAACTCCGGCATTTTGGCGACCGGGCCGGTGCAAGGCGCGCATTTCGACTACCAGCCCGCCAGCCGCGATATACTCGATCGGGTTGACGCTATGGAAAGGATAGCCGGCGAAGGCGGTTACCCGCTGGCCGCTGCCGCGTTTCAGTTTCCCCTGCACGAACCGACGGTCGCCACCGTGCTGACCGGCACCGCCAAACTGGCGAACCTGACGCGTAACCTTGAACTGCTCGACACCACCGTGCCGGGGACGGACTACGCCAAATACCGTCCCTACACGGTGGTGCAGAGCCTGGCGTGAAGCCGGCGTCCGCCAGCCTTGACAGGAGAGCTCGACCTTCACAAATGCGCGACTCCGCAGAAAGAATGAATGTTCCATATTGACTAATGCATGGAATTAATATTCCATGCATTCACGAAACGGGAGCGTTCGGCTGCGTCCAGGGAGGAGCGGCGCGTGAATGTGTCTGTGCCTGACATGGGGATCAGGTGCGAAACACCGCTTGCATCGTCCAGATCGATGCACTATCAAAACAGCGTAACTGTTTTTTATTGATAAAGTTCTGTTTGGGCCACGCCTATCCGAACGGAGCTCCCGTAACGTTCACCGGGCGACTTAGGGAGGTATCCTATGAAATTCGTGACCAGCATTCTCAACCGCCGCGCCGTCATGGCCCTGGCAGCAGCGTCGATGCTCGCCGGCGTCATGCATTCAGCGCCGGTTTCGGCGGCGGACGTGACCATTCCGATCATCGTCAAGGACACCACGTCCTTCTACTGGCAAATCGTGCTCGCCGGCGCCCGCAAGGCCGGCAAGGATCTCGGCGTCAACGTGCCGGAACTCGGCGCCCAGGCTGAAACCGATGTCAACGGCCAGATCTCCATCCTCGAGAACGCCGTCGCCGGCAACCCGGCCGCCGTCGTCATCGCGCCGACGGAAGCCAAGGCGCTCGGCAAGCCGATCGACGAGGCAGCGGCCAAGGTCAAGGTCATCGGCATCGACTCTGGCGCCGACTCCAAGGCCTTCACCTCGTTCCTGACCACCGACAACGTCCAGGGCGGCCGCGTCGCCGCGGACGGTCTTGCAGCAGCCATCGGCGCGGCTAATGGCGGCAAGGTCGAAGGCAAGGTTGCCCTGATCACCGCACTGCCTGGCGCCGGCTCGCTCGAGCAGCGCGCCCAGGGCTTCAAGGAACAGCTCAAGGCCAAGTATCCCGGCCTCGAACTGATCGCCGACAAATATGCCGACGGCCAGGCCACCACCGGCCTTAACATCGCGACCGACCTGATCACCGCCAATCCGGACCTGAAGGGCATCTTCGCCTCCAATCTGATCATGGCGCAGGGCGTTGGCCAGGCGATCGCCGAGAACAAGCTTGCCGGCAAGGTCGGCCTGATCGGCTTCGACAGCGACGAGAAGCTGATCAAGTTCCTGAATGACGGCGTCATTTCCGGCCTCGTCGTCCAGGACCCCTACCGGATGGGCTATGACGGCATCAAGACCGCGCTCGCCGCTTCGAAGGGCGAGAAGGTCGAGGCCAATGTCGACACCGGAGCCAACCTCGTCACCAAGGCGAATATGAAGGATCCCAAGATCGACGCGCTGCTCAATCCGAAGCTCAAGTAAGCAACGGTAGAGACGCACAGTTTCCGGGGCCTCGCGCCCCGGAAACGACAGCGATATCGCTTGGAAATCCGGCAGCCTGGGCTAGGTTGGTCTGGCAGGCATTTCGAATGCCTGCTGCGTGCCAGATCGTGAGGCCAATCTGGGAAGCCAATCAGGGAGGATTGTCATGACATCGACGGCGCAAGACCTGCACCCTGCCCCCGTGCTGGAGCCCGGCAGGACGATCCTCGAACTGCGCGGCCTCGAGAAGAAATATCCCGGCACCCATGCGCTGAAGCCGGTGACGCTGGCCTTCAAGGCAGCCGAAATCCACGCTATCGTCGGCGAGAACGGTGCCGGCAAGTCCACTCTGATCAAGCTTCTGACCGGCGTCATGCCGCGCACCTCCGGCGAGGTCATCTGGGAAGGCAAGCCGGCGGCGCTGGCGACCCCGCATGAGGCGATGGCGCTCGGCATCAACGCCGTGCACCAGGAAGTCGTGCTCTGCCGTCATTTGACGGTCGCCGCCAACATGTTCCTCGGCGAGGAGAATTCCCGCTTCGGCATCCTGCAGCAGCGCGCCATGGTCAAGGAAGCGCAGAAGATCATCGACGATCTCGGCTTCGACCTGCCGGCGCACGTCACGCTTGGCGATCTCACCATCGGCCAGCAGCAGCTGATCGCCGCCGCCCGCGCCACAGTGCGCGGCACCAAATTCCTGATCTTCGACGAGCCGACCGCCTACCTCACCCGCAAGGAGGCCGACCAGCTCTTCACCCTGATCCGCCGTCTGAAGTCCGAAGGCGTGACCATCATCTACATCAGCCACCGCATGGAGGAAGTCTTCGAGCTCGCCGATCGCGTCTCCGTGTTGCGCGACGGCACGCTGGTCGGCACCAGAAACATTGCCGAGACCAACGATGCCGAACTGGTCAAGCTGATGATCAACCGCTCGATCGAGCAGGTCTATCACAAGGAGCATTTCACGCCGGGCGCCGCGATCGTCGAGACGAAGAACCTGTCGGGCAAGGGCTTTGAAAATGTCTCGATGACGGTCCGTGCCGGCGAGATTGTCGGGCTCTACGGGCTGATCGGCGCGGGGCGCAGCGAATTCGTCACCACGCTCTACGGCCGCCATCGCAAATCGGCTGGCCAGATCCTGTGGGAAGGCAAGCCGGTCCAGATCAATTCCGAACATGACGCGATCAAGCTCGGCATGGCGCTGGCGCCGGAAAGCCGCCGCGACCAGGGTCTTTGCCTCAATTTGCCGGTTGGCCTCAACCTCAACCTGCCGATCTACAAGCGCATCTCCAAGAACATGTTGATCTCCGGCGCGCAGGAGAAGACCCAGGCCGACCGCCAGATCGCCGATCTCCGCATCAAGACGCCGACACGCCACGCGCTGGCCTCCAGCCTGTCGGGCGGCAATCAGCAGAAGATCGTCATCGGCAAATGGCTGGCGCATGGCGCCAAGCTGTTCATTTTCGACGAACCCACGGTCGGCGTCGATGTCGGCACCAAGGCCGAGATCTACCGCCTGTTCGGCGCGCTCTTGTCGAAGGGCGCCGGCATCATCCTGATCTCGTCCTATCTGCCGGAAGTCTATGAGCTGGCCGACACGCTGCATGTGTTCCGCCGCGGCAAGCTGGTGGCGACACACGGCTTCCGCACCGCCGATCACGAGGAAATTCTCACACAGGCGCTCGCCGAGAAACAAGAAAAGCTGGGAGGAAAGATATGAGCACCGAGGCGATTCCTGCCGAAAAACCCAAGCGCAATTACAACGCCCTGTTCGGGCTGACGCTGCTGGCGCTGCTGGTGCTGCTCTGGGTCATCCTGTCGCTGTCGACATCGAGCTTCGCCTCAGCCAACAACATCTCGAACCTTTTGCGTCAGGGTTCGATGATCGCCATCCTGGCGGTCGGCCAGACTTTCGTCATCATCACCGGCGGCATCGATCTGTCCGTCGGTGCGGTGGTTGGCTTCGCCACCGTCATTGCGGCGATGCTGATCAATGCCGGCATACCCGTCTTCCTTGCCATCCTGATCACGCTGCTGGTCGGCGTTGCCATCGGCCTGTTCCACGGCTTCGGCATCGTCAAGATGGGCCTGCCGCCCTTCATCATAACGCTGGCGACGCTGACCTCGCTGCGCGGAATCGGCCTTCTGATGACCAACGGCAACTCGATCTCCATCAACAATGATGCCTTCCAGGAATTCTCGCGCAACTCCTTCCTCGGCGTGCCCAATCTGTTCTGGATGGTCATCCTGGTTGGTATCCCCGCCTACATCTTCCTGCATCACAGCCGCTGGGGCCGCTACCTGTTCTCCGTCGGCTCCAACGCCGAGGCCTCGCGCCTCTCCGGTGTCAATGTCCAGCGTACCATCTACATGGCCTACACGCTGTCGGGCCTGTGCGCGGCTTTTGTCGGCGTGCTCCTGGCCTCGCGCATTGGCATTGGCAACCCGACCCAGGCCGAGGGCTGGGAACTGCAGGCGATCGCGTCCTCGGTCATCGGCGGCACCTCGCTGTTCGGTGCGGTCGGCTCCGTGCATGGCCCGCTGCTCGGCGCCTTCATCCTCGCCACCATCAACAACGGCGCCAACCTGCTCAACGTCAACGCCTTCTGGCAGCGCATCATCACTGGCGTGCTGATCATCGTCATCGTCTATTTCGACGGTCTGCGCCGCCGCGGCGGCAAGTGACCACTGCTGAAATCGATCTCCGGCCCGACGTGAAGGCGAGTCGGAAACCCAACTGGACTGAAACATGAAAGCCGTTGTCTGCCGCTCGCCCGGCGAACTCGTCCTGGAAGACCGCCCTGCGCCCGGCGCGCCTCCTGCCGGCTGGGCGCTGGTCGCCGTCAGCCATGTCGGCATCTGCGGCACCGACTACCATATTTTCGAGGGCAAGCACCCGTTCGTCGCCTACCCCCGTATCATGGGCCATGAAGTCTCCGGCACCGTCATCGAGACTGGCGAGGGCATCGACCTTGCCATTGGCGAACCGGTCGTCATCAACCCCTACCTCTCCTGCGGCAAGTGCATCGCTTGCCGGCACGGCAAACCGAATTGCTGCGTCAAGATCGAGGTGCTGGGCGTCCATCGCGACGGCGCCATGTGCGAACGCATTCTTGTCCCGGCGCAGAATCTCTATCCGGCCAATGGCCTGTCGCTGGCCGACGCCGCCGCTGTCGAATTCCTGGCCATCGGCGCGCATGCGGTACGTCGCGCCCGCGCCGATCCCGGCGCCCGCGCGCTGGTCATCGGTGCCGGCCCGATCGGACTCGGCAACGCCATCTTCGCCCGCATCGCCGGGCTCGACGTAACGCTGCTCGACATGAGCAGTGAACGCCTCGCTTTCGCCGAAAATGAACTTGGTTTCAGCATCCTCGACGGCTCGCGCGCAGCGGTGCCGGACCTGGTCAGGGAAGCGACATCTGGCGAGGGCTTCGACGTGGTCTTCGACGCCACCGGCAACACCCGGTCGGTGCAGTCGGCCTTCGCTCATGTCGCGCATGGCGGCACACTGGTTCTGGTCAGCGTCGTCAAGGACGACATCGTCTTTTCCGATCCGGAATTCCACAAACGCGAAATGACGCTGGTTGGCAGCCGCAATGCACTGCATGCCGATTTCGATCATGTCGCAGCCTCGATCCGCAACGGCTCCGTGCCCCTGGCCACGCTCGTCACCCACCGCACGACGCTGGCCGATACGCCGAGCGATCTCGCCCGCTGGGCGCATGAAAAATCCGGCCTGATCAAGGCCGTGATCGAGATCGGTTAGTCGGCAGAATTCGCCTCACAGCGCCGAGAGCTTCAGCTCCACCCGCTCCGCCGGAAAGCGCGACTCGGAAAACTGGATCGGCTGGCCGTCCGGCGTGATGTTGACGGCCACCGTGACCAGCACGATGGCGCCTGGCTGCAGGTCGAGGTCGGCGAGATCGGCCGCATCGGCATGGCGCGCCGACAGCACGGTCGATTGCCGGAGATAATCGTCTATGCCGAAGCGGGCCAGCGACGCGGTGATCGAGCCAGTCTCTGCCATCGCCTTGTCGATGCCGGCAAAGCGCCTGGCATCAAACCAGCCGGCTGCGCGCGACACCGGCCGTCCATCGGCTTCACCGCGTGTCTCCAGCCGGATCACCTCGGCGCCCCTGGCAAGGCCCAGGCCTTCGGCGACGCGCGGGCTGGCCAGCTCGACCGATGAGGAGAGCAGCACGATGTGCCGTTCCGAAGTCTGCCCTTGCAGGCCGGCCGAAAAACGTGTGCGTGCGCCGATTGGGTAGGACAGCCGCTTGCGTGACAGCACGAACGTGCCACGCCCCTGCTCGGCCCGCAGCACTCCTTCCTGCACAAGCGCCGATATGGCGCTACGCACCGTGTGGCGATTGACGCCATAGCGCTCGGCCAGCGCCACCTCCGGCGGCAGCGCGGCATTCTCGGCGAAATCGCCGGTGGCGATCGCCTGCAGGATCCTGTCGGCGATCTGCCGCCACAGCGAGACGCCGCTGCGCCGTTCGATGCTGTCGGCTTCCTGTCGCCCGATCACGAATTGCCCCCGGCCATCTATCCCCTGTCATCCACCCGTCATGGACTCGCGTTAGGTAATATGTATAATTTGTATAGTTGTCTATATCAATAGACAAATTTAGCAAAGAGGAATGCTGCCGATGCGAGGACAGGAAGCCCGCGACCAGGCCGAACGCAAGGCCGCCATGGCGACGCTGGCGCAATCGAGCGGCGACGACATCGTCCGGCTCTGGAACGAGGCCGGCCTGCCTTCGCAAGCCGAACTGCTGCGCGGTCCCGAAACCGGGCTCGTGACGTTGCGCGGTCGCATCGGCGGCGGCGGCGCACCGTTCAATGTCGGCGAGGCGACCGTCACCCGCGCCACCGTCCGGCTGCCATCCGGACAGGTCGGTCATTGCTATGCGCTTGGTCGCGACAAGCAGAAGGCGAAGCTGGCGGCGATCGCCGACGCGCTCTGGCAGGACCCTGCCCACCGCGCTGAGGTCGAGACCAGGCTGATCGCGCCTTTGCGGTCGGCGCTCGCCACTGTCCAGGAAAAACGCCGGGCCGAGACGGCGGCAACGAAAGTGGATTTCTTCACCATGGTTCGCGGAGAAGACTGATGGATATCGCAGCGCAATCGATCGAGGGCGGCTTCGCCGATCCGGTGTTCGACGCCCAGACGGTGTTTCGCGCGGTTATGGACGCGATGGCGCGGCCGGGCCGCGTGCAGTCTCTGCCGGCCTTGGCCCGTCCGCCGGCGCCGCTCTCGGCGACCGCTGGCGCCGTGGCACTGGCGCTCTGCGACAACGACACGCCGCTCTGGCTCGACCCGGCCCTGCACACCTCCGCCGCGATCGGCTCCTGGCTTGGTTTCCATACCGGCGCGCCGCTGGCCAACACGCCTGCCGACGCGCATTTCGCCTTTGTCGCCACGCCGGCCGAGATGATGGCGCTCGACGGCTTTTCACAGGGAACGCAGGACTATCCCGACCGGTCGACCACCCTGATCCTGCAGGTCAGCGATCTCACCTCGGGCGCTCCGCTGTTGCTCGAAGGCCCAGGCATCGAAACCAGCACCACGATCGCGCCGGCGATGATGCCGCGTCATTTCATCGAGCAGTGGAAGCAGAACAACAAGCGCTTTCCGCGCGGCGTCGACATCATCCTCGCCACCGCTGAAGGCATAGCCTGCCTGCCGCGCACGACGCGCATCAAGACGATGGAGGCGTAAGATGTATGTCGCGGTAAAGGGCGGCGAAGCCGCTATTCGTAACGCCCACAGCCTGCTCGCCGATCGCCGGCGCGGCGACCGTTCGGTACCGGCACTGCGCCTCGACCAGATCGTCGAGCAGCTGGCGCTCGGCGTCGACCGGGTGATGAGCGAAGGCTCGCTCTATGACCGGGAGCTCGCCGCACTCGCCATCGTCCAGGCGCGCGGCGACATGATCGAGGCAATCTTCCTGGTGCGCGCCTATCGCACGACGCTGCCGCGCTTCGGCTACAGCAAGCCGATCGACACCGGCGCCATGCTGGTCGAGCGGCGCGTCTCGGCAACCTACAAGGACCTGCCCGGCGGTCAGCTGCTCGGCCCGACCTTCGACTACACGCACCGGCTCCTCGACCCCGAACTTGCCGCTGGCTCCGATGTCGCCGCACCCTTGCGGCGCGAGACGGAAGCGCAGGCCATGCCGCGCGTCTCGGCGATCCTCGCCCGAGAAGGCCTGATCGAACCGGATGGCGAGATGCCGCAGGACCACGTCCCCGGCGACATCACCCGCGAGCCGCTGGAATTCCCGATGGCGCGCGACATCCGCCTGCAGGCGTTGTCGCGCGGCGACGAGGGTTTTCTCCTGGCGCTCGGCTATTCCACCCAGCGTGGCTACGCCCGCAACCATCCCTTTGTCGGCGAAATCCGCATCGGCGAGGTCGAGCTGGAACTCGATGTTCCCGAACTGCCCTTCGCAGCCCCGCTCGGCACTGTGCGGGTCACCGAATGCCAGATGGTCAACCAGTTCAAGGGCTCGGCCAAGGCGCCGCCGCAATTCACCCGCGGCTACGGCCTGGTCTTCGGCCAGAGCGAGCGCAAGGCGATGGCCATGGCGCTCTGCGACCGGGCGCTGCGCGCCTCCGAGCTCGGCGAGGACATTGTCGCCGCCGCCCAGGACGAAGAGTTCGTCATCTCGCATTCCGACAATGTCCAGGCGACCGGTTTCGTCGAGCATCTGAAGCTGCCGCATTATGTCGACTTCCAGGCCGAGCTCGACCTCGTGCGCCGCATGCGCGCCGAGTACGAGGCCCGGGAGAACCCGGCCAAGGTGGAAGAGAAGCGGGAGGCCGCGGAATGATCGAGGGCCTCTCCCACATGACTTTCATCGTCAGGGATCTCGACCGGATGACTGAAATCCTGACCGGAATTTTCGACGCCCGCGAGGTCTATGCCAGCGATGCCAAGCAGTTCTCGCTGTCGCGCGAAAAATTCTTCCTGATCGGCGACATCTGGATCGCCATCATGCAAGGCGAGAAGCTGTCCGAACGCAGCTACAACCACATCGCCTTCAAGATCGATGACGCCGATTTCGACCGCTACGCCGAGCGCGTCGGCAGGCTAGGCCTCGACATGCGCCCGCCACGTCCGCGCGTCGAGGGCGAAGGCCGCTCGATCTATTTCTACGACGACGACAATCACATGTTCGAACTGCACACCGGGACGCTCAATGAGCGGCTGACGTGCTACGCCAAAGGACTTGAGGTCGCATCATGACCGACATCGCCACCTACAACTTCGCCTATCTCGACGAACAGACCAAGCGGATGATCCGCCGTGCGATCCTCAAGGGCATCGCCATTCCAGGCTATCAGGTGCCCTTCGCCTCGCGCGAAATGCCGATGCCCTATGGCTGGGGCACCGGCGGCGTCCAGGTCACCGCCTCGATCATCGGCCCCGACGACGTGCTGAAGGTCATCGACCAGGGTGCCGACGACACCACCAATGCGGTGTCGATCCGCGCCTTCTTCAAGAAGGTCGCCAATGTCGCTGTCACCACCGATACGGCCAGCGCCACCATCATCCAGACCCGCCACCGCATCCCCGAGCATCCGCTGACGGCAGGCCAGGTGCTGGTCTATCAGGTGCCGATCCCCGAGCCGCTGCGCTTTCTCGAGCCGCGCGAGACCGAAACGCGCAAGATGCATGCGCTGGAGGAGTATGGCCTCATGCATGTGAAGCTCTATGAGGACATCGCCAAGCACGGCCGCATCGCCACCACCTATGCCTATCCGGTCAAGGTCGAGGGCCGCTATGTGATGGACCCCTCGCCAACGCCGAAATTCGACAATCCCAAGATGCACCGCTCGCCGGCGCTGCAGCTGTTCGGCGCCGGCCGTGAAAAGCGCATCTACGCGGTGCCGCCCTTCACCGATGTCGTCAGCCTCGATTTCGAGGATCATCCGTTCGAGGTGCAGACTTTCGACCAGCCCTGCGCGCTGTGCGCGGCCGAGAACGTCTATCTCGACGAGGTCATTCTCGACGACCATGGCGGCCACATGTTCGTCTGCTCCGACACCGACCATTGCGAGAAGCGGCGTGAAGAGGGCCATCGCGGCCATCTTGCTCAAGAAACCCATCTTGAAAAAATGGAGCCGGCGCAATGACCGACGAACCGCTGCTGCGCGTCTCGGCGCTCTCCAAATTCTACGGTTCGCGCGTCGGCTGCGACAACGTCTCCTTCGACCTGTGGCCGGGCGAAGTCCTGGCGGTCGTCGGCGAATCCGGTTCCGGCAAGACGACGCTGCTCAACTGCCTGTCGACGCGGCTCTTGCCGTCTTCCGGCACCGCCAGCTACCGCATGCGCGACGGCCAGTTCCGCGAGCTCTACCGCATGAGCGAGGCCGAGCGCCGCTTCCTGATGCGCACCGACTGGGGCTTTGTCCACCAGAACCCGGCCGACGGCCTGCGCATGACGGTGTCGGCCGGCGCCAATGTCGGCGAACGGCTGATGGCGGTCGGCGACCGTCACTACGGCAAGATCCGCGCCACGGCCGTCGACTGGCTGTCGCGCGTCGAGATCGAGCAGGACCGCATCGACGACGAGCCGCGCGCCTTTTCGGGCGGCATGCGCCAGCGCCTGCAGATCGCCCGCAACCTCGTCACCGGACCACGGCTGGTGTTCATGGACGAGCCGACCGGCGGCCTCGACGTCTCGGTGCAGGCACGCCTGCTCGACCTGTTGCGCGGGCTGGTCACCGATCTCGGCCTCGCGGCCATCGTCGTCACCCACGATCTCGCCGTGGCGCGCCTGCTGTCGCAGCGCATGATGGTGATGAAGGACGGCCGCGTCGTCGAAAGCGGCCTCACCGACCGCGTGCTCGACGACCCGCGCGCCCCCTACACGCAGCTTCTCGTTTCTTCCATTTTGCAGGTGTAGCCGCATGATCCCGAAAAGGGGAAACCGGTTTTCGGACCGGACCATGCGGCAAAAAAAGGACACTGATCATGCCGACCCCGCTCGTTGTTTCCGACGTCGCCAAGAGCTTTACCATGCATCTGCGCGATGGCATCAAGCTGCCTGTCGTCGCCGGTGTCTCGTTCTCGATCAAGGCGGGCGAATGCACCGTGCTCGGCGGCCCGTCGGGCGCCGGCAAGAGCTCGATCCTGAAGATGCTTTACGGCAACTATGCCGTCGACGAGGGCCAGATCATCGTCAGCCACGAGGACGGACTGATCGATCTTGCCAACGCCAGCCCGCGCACCGTGCTTTCCGTTCGCCGGCAAACGATAGGCTATGTCAGCCAGTTCCTGCGCACCGTGCCCCGTGTCTCGGCGCTCGACGTCGTCGCCGAGCCGCTGGTCGAGCGCGGCGGGGAACGCGAGGCGGCCAGAGGCAAGGCACGCGCCCTGCTGGCGCAGCTCAACCTGCCGGAAAAACTCTGGGCGCTGCCGCCGGCGACCTTCTCCGGCGGCGAGCAGCAGCGCGTCAACATCGCGCGCGGCTTCATCACCGAGCACCCTGTCCTGCTGCTCGACGAGCCAACCGCCTCGCTCGACGCCACCAACCGCGACGTGGTGATCGAACTCATCGCCGCCAAGAAGGCGGCGGGTGTCGCCCTGCTCGGCATCTTCCACGATCATGACGTGCGCGAGGCGGTAGCCGACCGCATCATCGACGTCACCGCTTTTGCTCCAGGAAAACTCGCGGCATGACCAGGAAATTGTCGGAGACGCCGCTGGTTCACCCGACGGCCGAGGTGCACAATTCGACCCTCGGCCGCTGGACCGAGATCGCCGACCGCAGCCGGGTTTCGGAGAGCGAACTCGGCGACTATTCCTACATGATGCAGGATTGCGCTGTCTGGTGCGCGACGATCGGCAAGTTCGCCAACATCGCGGCGAGCGTGCGCCTCAATGCCACCAACCACCCGACCTGGCGACCGACGCTGCATCATTTCACCTACCGCGCCTCGGACTATTGGGACGACGCCGAGCACGAGAGCGAATTCTTCGCCCAGCGCCGCGCCAAGCGCGTCACCATCGGTCACGACACCTGGCTCGGCCATGGCTCGACCGTCCTGCCCGGTGTCACTGTCGGCAATGGCGCGGCGGTTGGCGCCGGCGCCGTCGTCTCGAAGGATGTCGCGCCTTACACCATCGTCGCCGGAGTGCCGGCCAAGCCGATCCGCGAGCGCTTCGACCGCCGCACCGCCGAGCGCTACCAGGCGCTCGCCTGGTGGGACTGGGATCATGCCAGGCTGCGCGCGTCGCTTGAGGATTTTCGTGAACTTTCTGCCGAAGCGTTCCTGGAGAAATACGAGTGATAGAGCAATTCCAGGAAAATTGGGAACCGGTTTTCCTCACATCATCGTCATAAGGGAGCCTGTTCATATCCCTGACACAGGACTCGGACAGGACGCCATCTCCCCCAAGGAGATTGCCATGCTTGACACCGTCAGACCCTCGCTTTCCGGATTCTTTGCCGGCTCCAATCCGATCCCGCCGGCGCATCTCGGCACCCGCTACGACACCTCGGGCAAGTTCCTGACTGAGCCCGGCAACACGATCGTCAGCCATCTCGTCAGCGGCTCACCCTCCGAAGCGGTGGTTCTGGAGGTCCGCGAGCGGATGCTCGCCATGCCCGATGCCGACCGTCTGGCCTTCACGCCTGTCTCCAGCCTGCATATGACGCTGTTCCAGGGCATCATCGAATATCGCCGTCGCTTGCCCTTCTGGCCGCAGGACGCGCCGCTCGACACCAGCATCGACGCCATGACCCGCCTCTATCTGGAGCGCCTGAAGGGCTTCGAGGGCTTCGGCCCGTTCAACATCAAGGTGGTCGAGGTCGTGCCGACCGGCCTCACCGTGGCCGGCGCGACCGACGAGGACGTGCGGATCATGCGTCGATGGCGCGATGCCCTGGCGGTGCCGTTCGGCTACCGGCACCCCGATCATGACGCTTATGTCTTCCACATCACCTTCGCCTATCAGATCCAGCGTCTTGCCGACGACCGTGCGGCAGCGTGGCAGGCGCTGTTCGACGATTGCCTGGCTCTCTTCGCAAGGCAGGCTCCGGTGATCGAGATCAAGGCGCCAGCCTTCTGTGCTTTCCGCGACATGAAGCATTTCGAGGAATTGCTGGTGCTCGGCTGATTGCCAAGGTAACGGTCGCGCCTGTGGAGCGTAACAAAACTGACATGCTGGCGACACGGCAGGTTCATGTGGCTGCGCTAGGCGAATGCCTGACGATCAATAAGGTCCGGACTGGAACCTGCTCATGTCAGCAAGCTCTGCCACGCTCGAAATCCGCGGTGTCAGCCGACGATTTGGTAAGAACACCGCCGTCAGCGACGTCAACATCTCGATCCCGCAGGGCCAGATGGTTGGCGTCATCGGCCGTTCGGGCGCTGGCAAATCGACCCTTCTTCGCATGATCAACCGTCTTGTCGACCCCAGCCAGGGGTCGATTTTTTTTGACGGCGCCGAGGTCTCCCAGTTGCGCGGCTCGCCGCTGCGGCGCTGGCAGCGCGATTGCGCCATGATCTTCCAGCAGTTCAACCTGGTGCCTCGCCTCGACGTGCTGACCAACGTCCTGCTTGGCAAGTTGAACCACCGTTCGACCCTATCCAACCTTCTCGGCATGTTCTCGCGCGCCGAATGCGCCGAGGCAGTCGCCGCGCTCGAGCGGCTCGACATAGCCCGCACCGCGCTTCAGCCGGCCGGCACCTTGTCTGGTGGACAGCAGCAGCGTGTCGCTATCGCCCGTGCCATGATGCAGCAGCCCAAAGTGATCCTCGCCGACGAGCCGATCGCCTCGCTCGACCCGCTCAACGCCAAGGTGGTGATGGATTCGCTGCAGGACATCAATCTGCGCGAGGGCATCACCGTCGTCACCAATCTGCATACGCTCGACACAGCGCGCGCCTATTGCAACCGCATCATCGGCATGGCCGCCGGCAAGGTCGTCTTCGACGGCCCGCCCGAAGAACTCAACCGTGAGGCCGTGCGCCTCGTCTATGGCGCCGACAGCAGTGGTGCAGAGATATCGGAGGCCATCACCTCCACCAGCGTTGCCTTCAAGCAGAAGATTGCCGCATCCGCCGGACCGCTCGAACCCGCATTCCCGGGTTACTGAGCGCACTGGATCGTCCGCCCGCGTCAAGGGCACTTGTCAAGATCAAGAACGCTGCCGGCGCGGGGCCGGAACTTACAGGAGAGACATCAAATGTTCAGGAAGATGGTTTTCAGCGCCGTTTCGGTCCTCGCCATGGCGACCAGCATGGCCCACGCAGCCGACATGAAGGAATTCCGCGTCGGCATTCTGGGCGGAGAAAACGAAACCGACCGGCTGCGCAACTATCAGTGCCTGGCCGACCATCTGAAGGCCGAATTCGGCTTCGAGAAGGTGTCGCTGTTCCCCGCTGCCGATTATGACGGCGTCATCCAGGGCCTGCTCGGCGGCACGCTCGACTTCGCCGAACTCGGCGCTTCCGGCTACGCCAGCGTCTATCTCAAGGATCCCAAGGCGGTGACCCCGTTCCTCACCACCAAGCAGACCGACGGTTCCACCGGCTATTATTCGATCGGCCTGGCTCTGAAGACCTCGGGCATCACCGACATCAAGTCGGCCAAGGGCAAGAAGCTCGGCTATGCCGACCCGGATTCGACCTCCGGCTACCTGATCCCGCTGACCCAGATTCCGAAGACCACCGGCCAGTCGAACGAGAGCTTCTTCGCCTCGACCCAGTTCAATGGCGGCCATGAGAACAACGTCCTGGCCGTGCGCGATGGCAAGGTCGATGTCGCGGTCGACGACTCTTCCGGCATCGGCGACTTCAAGAACGGCTACACCTCCGGCACCTTCCACAAGGAAGTCGCCAAGGGCGCTGTCGACCCCAACGACTTCGTCGAAGTCTGGCGCTCGGGTCTGATCCCGAACGGCCCGCTGGTCGTGCGCACCGCGCTCGGCGACGGGATGACCGCTAAGCTCGCCGCCTTCTTCACCGAGCTCCCGAAGAAGGACAAGGCCTGCTTCGAGGGCGTCGAAGGCGGCGATTTCACCGGCTACGTTCCGGTGAAGCCGGACTTCTACAAAGTCATCGTCGAAGCCCGTAAGGCAGCCATCGGCGGCTAACGGCGAAATCGGAAAGGGCGGTGCTCAAAAGCGCCGCCCTTTTTGCATCTCCGATCATGACCCTTTCCGTGACAGCCCCCTCATTGACAGCCTCGTCTGGCGCCCCCCACCCGATGGCCGATGCCTGGCGACGCCAGACGTCGCTGCGCCGGTTCTATACAGTGCTTGGCGTCGGCCTGCTGCTCGCCGCGATGCTCGCCAGCATGTGGTTCGCCGATGAGGCCAATGCCGGACACTTCTTCGACCGGCTGCCGCATATTCTGGATTTTTTGAGCTGGCTGCTCCCCAAGGACTGGAACGACGTCTGGCGGGCACTGTTCGACATTGCCTCGCCGCATGACAGCGGCACCCAGGAATACAATTTCCCGCTTGGCCGGATCTATGTCTGGGGCGGTTTCTACATCCCCGAATATTTCGAGCTGATGATCACGACGGTCAATGTGGCCCTGGTCTCGACCTTCGTCGGTTTCATCTTCGCCGTACCGTTTTCCTTCATCGCCGCACGCAACCTGACGCCCCATCCCGTCCTGCGGCTGATCGTCAAGCGCTTCATGGAGCTGCTGCGCGCCTTTCCGGAGATCGTCATTGCCGGCCTGTTCGCGGCCATCGTCTCCATCGGCCCGATCGCCGCCATCATCGCCATCGGCCTGCATTCGATCGGCGCACTCGGCAAGCTGTTCTACGAGATCAACGAGAACATCGACATGCGGGCCGAGGAAGGCCTGCGTGCGGTCGGGGCTAACTGGTTCGAGCGCGTGCGCTTTGCCGACCTGCCGCAGGTGCTGCCCAATTTCATGTCCTACACACTGCTGCGCGTCGAGATCAATGTCCGCGCCTCGACCATCATCGGCGCCGTCGGCGGCGGCGGCATCGGCGAGGAGTTGAAGCTCTCCATCTCGCGCGGCTTCGGCGCCAAGACGCTGGCGCTGGTGCTGCTGTTGTTCACGACCATCTTCATCATCGACCAGTTCTCCGCCTGGCTGCGCCGCAAGCTGGTCGGCGAACAGGCCTTTATGATGGGGGCCTAGACCATGGCGACTATGACCGCCGAGGAGATACTGTCGATCGAGGAGCGCTATCCGCAGGTGTTCCGGCGGCCGCTGTACAAACGCTTCGCACCGCTGTTCCTGTTCGTCGGCATCCTGACCTATCTCATCTATGTCCTGTGGTTCTTCAGCCTGCCGCAAGTGCTGCGGGAATCGCACTGGGAGCGTCTGCCGCTGTTCCTGTCACAATGGATCAGCTACGACCTGCAGCCGGAATTCCGCCTCGACCAGGCTGAGATCACGCCAAAATACCCGCGCTTTTCCGCGCTTGGCGAGAACCCGAACCCCGACTGGGTGATCAAGAACCCGGATGGCACCTTCACCGTGCTGATCGATGGTCCGGCGAAATCCGTGACTTTCGACAAGGCTCAGGCGACGATTACAGCCAACGGCCAGACCGTGCCGGTTTCGCTGACCAGCGGCAAGCCGGTGATATCAGGCCCGGTGCCGGGCTGGATCACCGCGCATGACGACGAGGTGGTCGCCAAGATGGGCTTCGTCGGCGAGGTGCGCGTTACCGTCGACCGCGTCAAGGTGCGCAAGCGTTTCCTCGGCTGGGCGAATTTTGTCTTCGACACACGCTCGCCCTTCTTCGGCAAACCAGCCGGAGAGGTGATTTCGCTGATCATGTCCGGGCCTGAATTGAAGCCGGGCACCTCGAACCTGGCGCTGGCCGGCGACAACATCTGGAACAACGCCCAGTGGCAGCACGGCGACGTCTGGACGAAGCTGCTGCAGACCATCGTCATGGCGTTCCTGGGCACGCTGCTCGGTGGCATCGTCGCCTTCCCGCTTGCCTTCTTCGCCGCCCGCAACATCACGCCGAGCCGCATGCTTAGCCAGGTCCTGAAGCGCTTCTTCGACTTCATGCGCTCGGTCGACATGCTGATCTGGGCGCTGTTCTTCACCCGTGCGTTCGGCCCCGGCCCGCTTGCGGGCAGTGCCGCGATCTTCTTCACCGAGATCGGCACGCTCGGCAAAACCTATTCGGAGGCGCTGGAGAACATCGACGACAAGCCGCGCGAAGGCGTGCTGTCGACCGGCGCCAACGGCCTTCTGGTGCAGCGCTACGGCGTGATGCCGGAAGTCATCCCGGTCTTCATCAGCCAGACGCTCTATCAGTGGGAGTCCAACACCCGCGGCGCCACCATCATCGGCGCCGTCGGTGCGGGCGGCATCGGCCTGAAGCTATGGGAAGCGATGCGCACCAACTCCAACTGGGCCAACGTCTTCTACATGGTGCTGTTGATCCTGCTGGTCGTCTTCATCTTCGACAACATCTCGAACTTCCTGCGCCGCCGACTGAGCCGGACGATTCACGACTACAACAGGATCCAGGCCGAGCAGGGGTAGCAAGCGCAAAGCCAGCAGCCATCCCCTCCTCCTTCGTCATCCACGGGCGAAGCAAGGAGCGAAGCGAAACGGCGCAGACCCGAGGATGACGAACGGAGGAGCCTAAGCCGCCTTCTTCCAACCATTCCTGATATGCTTATACCCCTCGCGATACACCGCTTCCGGGGTTTCGGAAAAATCGCGCCACACCTTTGTCGCCGCCGCCAGATCCTTCAGCGACCGCCCGAACGCCTCTATCGTCAGCCAGTCGTCATAGCCGCTCTTGCGGATCGCCGCGAACGTCTCTTTCCACGGAATGTTGCCGCGCCCCGGCACGCCGCGATCGTTCTCCGATATGTGGATGTGCACGACATTCCGGCGATGCTTCGTATAGGCGCCGATCGGGTCGGCCTCCTCGATATTGGCATGAAAGGTGTCGTACATCGCCTTGATGTGCGGGCGGCCGACGGCATCGATGTGCTCCGACAGGTCCGCCATCGTGTTGAAGAGATAACATTCGAAGCGGTTCAGCGCCTCCAGCCCGATGGTGACGTTCCGCGTGCCGGCATGGTCGCCGATGGCACGCTGCGAGGCGATGGACCGGTTCTTCTCGGCGGGTGTCGGCCCGCTGCCGGAAAAGGCGCCGAGCGTCGAATGCAGCGGTCCGCTGAGCGTCCTGGCGCCAAGTGCATCGGCGCAATCAACAGCCCATTTCATGTAAGCGATACCGGCCTTGCGCGTTGCCGCATCGGCCGAGATCAGGTTCATCGAGGGATCGCCCATCGCCGAGACCGCGGTCCGCTCCAGCCCGATGCGATCGAGCAGGTCGCCGAGCTTTTTATAGTCGTCCGGCATGCCGGCGAAGATCGGTATTTCGACGCCGTCGAAGCCTGTCGCCTTGATGTCGCGAAGCAATGGCTCATGCTTCTTCGACACCGCCGTCGTCCACAAAAACATGCACATGCCGATTTTCATCGACAGCCCTCCCCCGTTTGATCCCCCCGGATCATTTTTGTTTTAGAGTTTGGTCCACGCTCCATTCTTCTTCGACGATTTCACACAGGCCTCGATGAAGGCCATGCCCTCGACGCCATCCTGGACGGTCGGGAAGACGACGTCCTTTGCGGGCTTGCCACCCTTCTTGCGCGCCGCGCGGATGGCGCGCGCCGCCTCCTGGTAGATGTTGGCGAAGCCTTCGAGATAGCCCTCGGGATGGCCTGACGGCACGCGGCTGACGCGGCCCGCCACCGGCAGCGCGCCAGCGCCGTTGCGGGTGATCAGCTGCTTTGGCTGGCCGAACGGCGTGTACCAGAGATAGTTGGGATCGGCCTGCACCCATTCCAGCCCGCCCTTCGAGCCATAGATGCGCAGCTTCAGCCCGTTTTCATGGCCCGGCGCCACCTGGCTGGCCCAGATCATGCCCTTGGCCGGATGCGTCTTGCCGGTGGGCTTGAAGCGCAGCATGACATTGACATTGTCGTCGAGCAGCCGCCCAGGCACGAAGGCATCGAGATCGGCCGACAGGGAGTCCAGCTCCAGTCCCGAGACGAAGCGCGCCAGATTGTAGGCATGGGTGCCGATGTCGCCCAGCGCGCCGCCGGCGCCCGCCTGCTTGGGATCGCCGCGCCATGACGCCTGCTTCTGGCCGGTGGCGGCTAGATCCTCGGTCAGCCAGTCCTGCGGATATTCCGACTGCACGACGCGAATGTCGCCAAGTACACCCTTGGCCACCATTTCGCGCGCCTGCCGCACCATCGGATAGGCTGTGTAATTATGGGTGAGCACGAACACCTTGCCGGTCTTCTCGACGACCGCGGCAAGCTTTTTCGCCTCGGCCAGTGTCGTTGCCAGCGGCTTGTCGCAGATGACGTGGATGCCGGCCTCGAGGAAGGCCTTGGCAGCCGGTACGTGCACATTGTTGGGGGTGACGATGGCCACCGCCTCGATGCCGTCGGGGCGCTTGGCCTCGGCCTTGGCCATCTCGGCATAGGAAGCGTAGCTGCGGTCCGGATCGAGCCCGAGTTCGGCGGCCGAAGCCTTGGCGCGCTCGGGGTTCGCCGATAGCGCGCCAGCCACCAGCACGAACTCATTGTCCAGGCGCGCCGCGATGCGGTGCACCGCGCCGATGAAGGCGCCTTGCCCGCCGCCGACCATGCCATAGCGGATCGGGCCGCCTCCCGTTTCCGATTTCGATGCGCCGACCATGTTTTCTCCCTCGTGTCTTGGATGCTCCTCCCCTCACGGGGAGGGAAGCCGTGTCAAATTCCCATCATCGCGCGCAGCACTTTCTTGTCCGTCGCGCCGCCGGCAAAGTCGTCGAATGCCTTCTCCGTCACGCGGATGATGTGATGCTGGATGAAAGGCGCCCCTTCGGCCGCTCCATCCTCGGGGTGCTTGAGGCAGCACTCCCATTCCAGCACCGCCCAGGAATCATAATTGTACTGCGTCAACTTGGAGAAGATGCCGCCGAAATCCACCTGCCCGTCACCGAGCGAGCGGAAGCGTCCTGCGCGGTTGGTCCAGCTCTGATAGCCGGAATAGACGCCTTGCCGGCCGGTCGGGTTGAACTCGGCGTCCTTGACGTGGAAGGCCTTGATGCGCTCGTGGTAGATGTCGATGAATTCGAGATAGTCGAGCTGCTGCAGCAGGAAGTGCGACGGATCGTAGTTGATGTTGCAGCGCTTGTGGCCACCGACCGCGTCGAGGAACATCTCGAAGGTGGCGCCGTCGAACACGTCCTCGCCGGGATGGATTTCGTAGCCGACATCGACGCCATTGTCCTCATAGACGTCGAGGATCGGCTTCCAGCGCTTGCCGAGTTCGGCGAAGGCCTCCTCGATCAGACCGGCCGGCCGCTGCGGCCAGGGGTAGAGGTAGGGGAAAGCCAGCGCACCGGAGAAGGACACCGAAGCCTTGAGGCCGAGATTCTTCGAAGCCTTGGCGCCGAACTTCATCTGTTCGACCGCCCATTTCTGCCGCGCCTTGGGATTGTTGTGGACCGAGGCCGGCGCGAAGCCGTCGAACTGCGCGTCATAGGCTGGATGCACCGCCACCAACTGTCCCTGCAGATGCGTCGACAATTCAGTGATCTCCACGCCGGCATCGGCGCAAATGCCCTTCACCTCGTCGCAATAGGTCTTGGAAGACGCTGCTTTCTCGAGGTCGAACAGGCGCGCGTCCCAGGTCGGGATCTGCACGCCCTTATAGCCGAGACCGGCGGCCCATTTGGTGATCGCGGCCAGCGAATTGAATGGCGCTGCGTCACCCGCGAACTGCGCCAGAAACAGTCCAGGGCCCTTCATTGTCGTCGGCATCGGCTCCTCCCTCATTGTGTCGCGACCAAGCATAGCGCCGATTGGAAGCAGGGCCAGCCATTTTGGTCTTTTTGCATTGGGCGCTTTGCAGGCACTGCCATTCTGGTATTACCAAATAGCGGAATTTGGTCAAGCCTGACAATGCATCGGCCGAGCTCTGCGAATGTCCGAACTATCGGCATATATCACAATATAATCAACGGAATAATTCGAACGGCAAGTTGCGCATCCGCGCTTCTTGCCGTTCCAGGCAATTTGCTGTAGACCTCGCTTAAGGCCCAATTGGTCGAACCAGTTTGCAGGAAAAAAGGCTGGGGATGCCTTGGGGAGGAACCCATGCGTCGTCTTTCGGCGACGCATGTCGCAGGCAAACGCTACGGACGATTTTGGGAAGGACAGACCATGCATCTTTCGACGCACAACTGGATGCGGGCGGAACCATTGGAGACGACGCTCAAGCGCATCAAGAAGTTCGGCTATGAGTCGATCGAGATTTCCGGCGAGCCCGAGCAGTACAAGACGAAGGAGACGCGGGCGCTGTTGAAGGAGCATGGCATTCGCTGCTGGGGCGCGGTGACCCTGATGCTGGGCGAACGCAACCTTGCCGCCAAGAACCAGGGCCAGCGCGAGCGCTCGGTGCAGTACGTCAAGGACGTACTGACCATGGTCAGCGAGCTCGATGGCGAAATCATCACGCTCGTCCCCGCGACGGTCGGTAAGGTGGTGCCGGACGGCAACGAGGAAGAGGAATGGAAATGGGTGGTCGACGCGACCCGCGAATGCTTCACCCATGCCAAGAAGGTCGGCGTCAAGATCGCCGTCGAGCCACTCAACCGTTTCGAAACCTATCTGTTCAATCGCGGCGCCCAGGCGCTGGCGCTGGCCGACGCGGTCAGCCCCGAATGCGGCGTCTGCCTCGACGCCTACCACATCCATATGGAGGAATTTAACGTCTACGACGCCATCCGTAAGGTCGGAAAGCGCCTGTTCGACTTCCACGTCGCCGACAACAACCGCTTCGCAGCCGGCCTCGGCCAGATCGACTGGCCAAAGATCGTCGCCACCTTGAAGGAAGTCGGCTACGACGGCGCGCTGACCAATGAATTCGTCGCGCCGGTCGACCGCACGCCGGCAGCGCCCTATCCCGAAATGGTCGAGCGCCACCCGGTCGATATCTCGCCTGAGCAGCTGAAGTTCATCCAGGATCACGGCTCCAGCGTGCTGACCGAGAAATTCTACACCGACCAGATGCGCATCACCGCCGAAACGCTGCTGCCGCTGATCAAGTAGTCGACGACTGTTGGGAAATTTGCCCTTTCGCCCTGACCGGCGGCAGGGCTGGGGAACGACATGCGCATCAAGACCGTCCAAGCCTGGTGGGTCCGCATTCCGATCGAAGCCGCTCGGCAGCACCGCAGCGACTTCGGCCAGGTGACGACCTTCGACGCCGCCATCTTGCGCATCGAAACCGATGACGGACTGGTCGGCTGGGGCGAAGGCAAGAACGCAGCAGGCAGCGCCGGCAGCTACGGCGCCCTTGTCCACATGCTGAACCAGGAGGTCGGGCCGCAGCTGATCGGCCGCGATCCGGCCGACATCGGCATCATCTGGGAAATGCTCTACAATGGCGTGCGCCATGAAAGTGCCGCCCGCGCCGGCCACGCCATGCCGCAACTGGCGCGGCGCGGCATGAGCATCGCTGCCATCAGCGCCGTCGACATCGCGCTTTGGGATATCCTTGGCAAGTCGCTCGGCCAGCCGGTCTGGCGGCTGCTCGGTGGCCGCAAGATCGACCGCATGCAGGCCTATGCCTCGGGCGGCTGGGCCTCCGCCGATGCCATCGGCGAACAGTTGAAATCCTACATTGCCCGGGGCGGCTTCAAGGCGCTGAAGATGCGGGTCGGCGCCATGGACGGCGCGGCGCACCTGTCGGCGGCCCGGGTCCGCGCCGCGCGCCACGCGCTCGGCCCCGATGTCGAGCTGATGGTCGACGCCCACGGCACCTATACGGTGGCGGAGGCCAAGCGCTTCATCCACCTTGTCAGCGACCTCGATCTTGCCTGGTTCGAGGAACCGGTGATCGCCGACGACAAGTCGGGCATGGCGGAAGTGCGCGCCTCCGGCGCCGTGCCGATCGCCACCGGCGAAAGCGAGGCGACGCGCTATGCCTTCCGCGACCTCGCCGTGCTCAAGGCCGCCGACATCTTCCAGCCCGATCCCGCCTTTTGCGGTGGCATCAGCGAGGCGATGAAGATCGGCACCATCGCCAGCGCCTTCAATCTGCGCTTTGCGCCGCATCTGTGGGCCGGCGCGCCCTGCTTCTTCGCCGGGCTGCATATCTGCGCCGCCTCGCCGTCGAGTTTCACGGTCGAATATTCGCTCGGCGCCAACCCGATGATCCACGATCTGATCGAAGAGGCTGTCGAAGCACAGGACGGTATGATAGCGATCCCGGAAAAGCCCGGATTGGGATTCACCGTTTCTGAGCGATTCCTGGAGGCGCACGCGCAAAGCAATTGACGATGAAAGAAAAGAACCTTCTCGCGGAACTCGCAGCCTATCTGTTCTCCCACTCGGACAAGGAGAGCGGCCGCACCCCATCCGAACGTGAGCTGGCGGAGTATTTCGCCGTCAGCCGCGGCCAGATCCGCGAGGCGCTGGCGATCCTTGAAGCCATGCGCATCGTCGAGCGGCGCGCCAAATCCGGCATCTACATCGACACCAAGCAGGCTAGCGTCGAGGCGCTGGCGCTGTTCGCGCGCGCCGGCCTGCCGCTCGATCCCTTGCAGATTTACGAGACGGTCGAATTGCGCAAGATCCACGAGATCAAGGCCGCCGAACTAGCCTGCTCGCGCGCCACCGAGGAGAATTTCGAGCGGCTGCGCGAGATACTCAAGGCTTCCGAGGAACGCATCGCCGCCGGCGAGGGCCTCGCCAAGGAGGACCGCGAGTTCCACCTCGAGATTGTGCGCGCCACCAAGAACAGCGTCTTCCACAACATCTGCAGTGTCTACTATCTGATGGGCGAACAGCGCCTGCCGATCTATTTCAACGATCCCGAACGCAGCGTGCGTTCGCATGCCGAGCACGTACAGATCTACGAGGCACTGCTGCGCCGCGACGGCAATCTCGCCCAGGCGCTGATGAGCGCCCATCTGCAAGGGGCGGAGAGCTACTGGAAGGGCCTGATCGAGGGCGGCAATGCGGCTGTGCCCGCGAGCCAGGCGCTCGAAAAGGCCTGACAATGGCCCAGACCGTGCCAAAGATTCTGTCGACCCATCCGCTGCATCCGCGCGCCTCGGCCAGGCTCGCCGGCGCCGGCCAGCTCGTCATCGCATCGGCGCTCGATCCTGCCACCTTGACCCGGGAGGCCAAGGACGCCGACATCGTCATCGTCCGCGCGCCCCTGCCGCCGGCTTTGTTCGAGGGTGCCTGGAAGCTGAGGGCTGCGATCCGCCATGGGGCCGGGCTCGACATGATCCCGATGGAGGCGGCAACCGCCGCGGGCGTGCTGGTGGCCAATGTGCCGGCGGTCAATGCCCGCTCGGTGGCGGAACATGTGATGTTCACCGCACTTGCGCTGCTGCGGCAATTCCGCCGGGTCGACCGCGACTTGCGCGCCAAGGGCTGGCTCGCCGGACGCGAGCACGCCAATTCCAACACTGAACTTGCCGGCAAGACCATCGGCATTGTCGGCCTCGGCGCCGTCGGCCAGGCCGTCGGCCATGTCGCTGCGCACGGTTTCGACCTGAAGGTGGTGGCAACGACGCGCAGCATGCAGCCGGCGCCCGAAAAAGTCGGCTTTCTGTCGATCGACGCGCTGGTCGAGCAGAGCGACATCATCGTGCTCTGCTGTCCGCTGACGCCGGAAACGCGTGGCCTGATCAGCCGCGAGCGTATCGCCCGCATGAAACCCAATGCTCTTTTGATCAACGTTTCGCGTGGTCCGGTCGTCGATGACGACGCCCTGATCGAGGCCTTGCGGGAACGCCGCATCGGCGGTGCGGCACTCGACGTGTTTTCGACGCAGCCGCTGCCGTCCAATCATCCCTTTTTCGGCTTCGACAACGTCATCATCACCCCGCATATGGCAGGAATTACCGAGGAATCGATGATGCGCATGGGCGTCGGCGCGGCGGGCGAAGCCTTGCTGGTGCTAGCGGGCAAGCTGCCGGTCAATCTGCGCAATTCGGAAGTGGTCGATCACTACCGGCAGCGCTTTCCGGCCTAGAGCAATCCCAGGAAAAGTGCGAAGCGGTTTTCCCGGGAAAAGCGCGTAGCGCTTTCCCGAGGGAATTGCGTCAAAACAAAAGAGTTAGAGCAGCTCGCCGTTTCCATGAAACGGTGAACTGCTTGAGCTATAGCAACCGCTGTTTCGCCCCAATTCTCCGCGACGGTGCAGCCATGTCCGGTCTTCGCCACGCATTTCTGATTGCCGCAGCCTCGTCCATCTGCGCCCTGCCGGCATTCGCCGCGGCCCAGAGCAGCTATGTTTATTGCGACAACGGGTTGCGCTGCTTCCAGGCGCCCTGCCCGTCGAACAGCGCGCTCGACCTTGCCACCGGCAAGACCATCAAGGGTGTGTCGATCGACGCCAGGGGATTGCCGCAGGCCGACAAGGCGATAACGGATCAGTCCGACGTGCTTTACAGCGGCAAGATTGTCGTCAGGGGCTCGATCGAGCAGCGTACCCAGACCATCACAGGCAAGGACTACAGCCTGCCATGGCAGGTCGCGACCCGCATCGTCCGCACCGCCAAGGACAGTGAACGCAAGCGCTGTTCATCGCCCTGATCGGCCAATTGCCGATCAGCCGCGCAGCAGCCTCTCCACTTCAGCGGCAATCCGCAGCAGATGCCGGTCATGGCCGTTGCGCGCGACCAGCATCAGTCCTGCCGGCAGCGCCATGCCGGGCATCGGCAGCGATATCGCGCAGAGGTCGAACTGGTTCGCCACCTGCGTGTTGCGCAGCAGCAGGCCTTCGACGCGGTCGCGCAGCTCGGCATCCCCCGCCAGGGAAACGATGGTCGGCGCCATCACCGGCGTGGTTGGCAAGGCCAGCACATCGACCGATGCCAGCCGCTCGTCCATGGCGGCAACGAGCGCGCTGCGGCGGCGCAGGGCCCTGATATAGACGGGCGCGGGCAGCGCCGCCGCCCGCGACAAAGGCCCGCTGACTTGCGGGTCGACCGGCACCGATGCACCTGTCGCCAGCCAGTCGGCATGCACTTCGGCCCCTTCCATGGCAGCGATCGAGCCACGCTTGGTGGCGGTCCTGAACTCCGCGATCATGTCGTCGATCACCAGATCGGCAACGCGCGCGCCGGCCTGCTCGATCCTGCCGAGACAACGCTCGAACGCCGCGGCAACTTCACCTTCCGTGTCGCCAAAAAGAACGCCGCGCGGCACACCAACCCGAAGTCCCGCGAGCGATATGGCCGCCAGCTCGGTCGGCGCCTCGCTAGCCATCACCGCGTCTGTGGCGGCACATTGCGCCACGGTTCGGGCAAGCGGCCCGATCGAGTCCAGAGTGCCCGACAGCGGAAAGGCGCCGGTCAGCGGCACCCGCCGCGCTGTAGGCTTGAAACCGATGACGCCATTCAGCGATGCCGGAATGCGGATTGACCCGCCGGTATCGGATCCGATCGAGATGTCGCTCGTCCCCTCACCGACGGAAACACCGGCGCCGGAGGACGAACCACCGGGAATACGGCTGGCGTCGACGGCGTTGCCTGGCGTACCGTAGTGCATGTTGTCGCCGATCGCCGTGAAGGCGAATTCTGTCATATTGGTCTTACCGATGATAACAGCGCCGGCTTGCCGAAGCCGGTTGACAATAGCGGCATCGCGGAGCGCAGGTGCTGCGGTCGCGCGCATCAGCGAGCCAGCCGTGGTTGGTTCGCCGGCAACATCGAACAGATCCTTGATCGAGACGATGACGCCGTCGAGCGGCCCGAGCGTCACGCCGGCTCGGCCGCGGGCATCGCTGGCGTCAGCGGCAGCCCGCGCGGCCTCGGCATAGAGCTTGGTGAAGACCTTTTCATCGGCCGCACGGCTGGCAAGACGTGACAGGATGATTTCGAGACGGTCGCGGATGGATTGCATGTCGATGTCGGACTCCGCAAGGATGCAACGTCTTTTAGGCAAGCGGTCGATGGGCTTGCGGAAGGGATAACCCGGCCAGCGTGCCTTTGCACCTGCCAGCGATGGGAAGATACTGATGCTGTACAAAGGCAGTTGCCACTGCGGCAAGGTCGCCTTCCAATTCAAGGCGGAACTGACGGGCGCCGTGCGGTGCAATTGTTCGATCTGCTCGCGCAAGGGCGCGCTCTTGTGCGCCATCCCGCATGGGGACCTGACGGTCCTGGCCTGGGGCGACGATCTGGGCACTTATACATTCGGAAACCATGCCATGGCGCACCGCTTCTGCCGCACCTGCGGCATCCATCCTTTCGCCGAGGATGTCAGGGAAGGCGGTGAGCGTAGCGCCTATATCAACCTCAACTGCGTCGCCGACATCGACCCGTCCACCTTGTCGATCTTCGACTTCGACGGGCGTTCGGCCTGAGGCGATTCCCGATTGCTCTACCGATACCCCGTTGCATCGGCGGGCTTGCCGGCGTCCTGAACCTCCGGCACATAGCGCCAGGCATCGGGCCGCGAGCCGTCGAGATCGGTAAAGCCGTAGACCTGCGCCAGCCCGCCGCTGGACAACGACTGCCCGTTCCAGCGCGAGCGGTCCGTGTCCGCCGCCAACGCAGCAACCGCGCGCCCAACGAAACGCGGCGTCTCCGAAATGACGAAATGCGGCACCTTCACCGTGGCATCGCGCCAATTCTCCTCGCGCACCCCAAAGGCCTCCAGCATCATCTCCGACCGCAGCCAGCCTGGCGTCAAAGAGACGGAGGTGGCACCGTGCTTTGCAAGGTCCTTGGCGTGAGCCCACGCCATGCGGTTCACCGCGACCTTGGCAAGGTCGTAGAAGGGCGACAGGCGGTAGTGCTCGGCATTGTATTCGGCCGTGCCGTCGGTGACTTCCACCAGCAGTCCGCCCGGCTGCTCGATCAAGAGCGGTAGCGCATGGTGGGCGGTGATCAAATGGGTGTCGATGGCCAGACGCAGCATACGCAAGCCGTTGTCCAGATTGTGCTCCCAGACCGGCTTGTCCCATTCGAACAGCTTTTCACCGCCCCAGATGTCGTTGACCAGTATGTCGAGGCGGCCCTGTTCTTTGCGGATGCGCTCGATGAGCCCGCGCACGTCATCGGCCACGAGATGATCGACCTGGACGGCGATGCCGCTGCCACCGTTCGCCGTGACCAACTCCGCCGTCTCCTCGATTGTTTCGGGCCGGGAATATTCGGATTGCTGGGCACGTATGCTTCGCCCCGTGACATAGACCGTTGCGCCGGCAGCGCCGAGCTCGACCGCTATGCCGCGTCCGGCACCCCGTGTGCCACCGGCGACCAGGGCAACTTTTCCTTGCAACGTCATTGAACTCTCCCAGGAACGGCACCATCGATGAAATCCGAGCTGGCTTACGCCGCGCGTATCATATATAAATGATCATTCGGTTATGTCAGGATGTCAAGATGACCCGACCCAAAACCCAGACCGACGAACAGGTGCTGGAAGCTGCATTGCGATTGATCCACGAGCATGGCCCGGAAGCGCTCACGTTCGAGCGCCTCGCAAAAGCCTGTGGCCTCTCGGGCGCAACCCTGGTGCAGCGCTTCGGGAACAAGGCGCGGTTGAAGCAGCGCACCTTGCTGCATGCCTGGGATGCTCTTGACGACAAGACCAGGACGCTGGCGGCCGCTGTTCCAAGAACGTCGGCCGGCGCGATCGAATTGCTGGTGGCGCTGTCGCAAGGCTATGGCGGGATCGAATCCTATGCCGAGGGCCTGCTCGTCCTGCGCGAGGATCTGCGTGACCCCATGCTCAGGACGCGCGGCGCCGCCTGGAAGACAGCCCTGTGCAATGCGCTCGCGGCTTGTTTTGCCGGAACGCCTAGCCCACCGCAGGATATCGGCCTGCTGATCGCGTCGCATTGGCAGGGATCGTTGCTGTGGTGGAGTTTCGATCCGACGATCGAAGTCGCCATCTACGTCGAGGACAGCCTCAACCGCTTCGTTGCCGCCATGACGACGGCAGCGGCCCGAAAACCATGATGGTTCCCGAGCCGCCGGATGGGCGGAGATGAGCCTATTCGGCCTGCTTCGGGCCGCGCATGAACACCACGATGGCCGCCAGCAGCGTTGCGATGCCGCAATAGGCGAAGGCGCTGGCCACGCCGGCATGATCGACCAGCAGGCCGCCGAAGACGGCGCCCAGCGCAATCGCCACCTGGAAGGTCGCCACCATCAAGCCGCCGGCGCTTTCAGCCTGGTCGGGCGCCGCCCGCACCAGCCAGCTCTGCAGCCCGACCGGCACCGCGCCGAAGGCAAAGCCCCAGGCGGCGACTGCAGCCGCCGCGATCGTCGGCGAGGCGCCGAAGATCAGCATGGAGGCGGCCGCCAGGGCGATCAGCAGGGGTGCCAGCGCCACAGCTATCTTGAGGTTGCGTTCGGCCAGGAAGCCGCCAGCGATATTGCCGAAGAAACCGCCAATGCCATAGGCCAGAAGCACCAATGAGATCGTCTCGATGGGGAGCACCGGCACTTTTTCGAGGAAGGGGCGCACATAGGTGAAGCCAGCAAAGTGCCCCGACGCAACCAGCAGCACGACCAGCAAGGCCACGCGAATCGACGGCCGCTCCAGCACGTCGAGCAAGGTGCGGAAACTCGCGACACCCACCGGCGGCAGCTTCGGAATGGTGGCCAGTTGCACCAGCAGCGCCAGCGCACCGACGATGGTCGCGATCATGAACGCCGTGCGCCAGCCCCAGATGTCGCCGACATAGGCGCCGACAGGGGCGGCGGTGACCGTGGCCAGCGAAACGCCGGTCAGGATGATCGACATGGCGCGTGGCATCAGCCGCATCGGCACCAGCCGCAGCGCCATGGCCGCCGACATTGCCCAGAAGCCGCCCAGCGCCACGCCGAGCGCGACACGGGCCAACAGAAGCATGGGCAGCGACGCGGCAAAAGTGGCGAGAAGATTGGACAGGATGAGGAACGAGGTCAGCATCCACATCACCAGCCTGCGGTCCATGCGCCTTGTGATGATCGCCATGGTGGGTGCGGCAATGGCGCCGATGATGGCGGTTGCGGTCACCGCCTGACCCGCGACACCCTCGGTAACGCCGAGGTCGTGCGCCATCGGCGTCAGCAGGCTGGCGGGCAGGAATTCGGCGGTGACGAGACCGAAAACGCCAAGTGCCAGCGAAACCACGGCGCCCCAGGCCGGCTCGGTTCGTTCATCGGTGTCTGCGGGGTTCAGAAGTGCGGCGTCGATGACATCAGTTGAGGGTTCGGCCATGGTCAGTCTCCGATCTGTTTGCAGCGCCACATGGGGAATGACCGTCCTGGGATTGCACCCGTTCCATGCCTTGCGTCACGACTTGGCTGTGGGGCCGGTCTGCGATTTGTTTGCGGCGCAACATTTGGCTGCAGTGCAACATAGGGAGTGACGCCCTGGAGTTTCCATGCTAGAAACACCATTATGCTTGACCATTCGTCCAAAATTCCAATCACCGGCGACCCGCTGACGGACATATTGCGCGGCCTGCGCCTCGATGGTGTCGAGTATGGCCGCTGCGAGATGAAAGAGCCCTGGGGCATCCAGTTTCCGGCTCAACCAGGGGCACGGTTTCACTTCATCGGCCGCAAGGGCTGCTGGCTGAAGCAGCCGTCCGGCGAATGGGTTGAACTCAATGCCGGCGATGCGGTGCTGCTGCCGCGCGGAGAGGCCCATGTGCTGGCCAGCGAACCCGGTGCGAAGGCCTGGCCGATCCATGGCTACGAGCTCGAGGAAGTCTGCAAGGATGTCTATTGCACGTCGAACGCGGCGATGTGCGACAAGCATTGTCAGCCGGGAACGCTGCTGTTTTGCGCTGCGATGTACTTTAACCTCGACGGCTTGCATCCGCTGCTCGGCATGATGCCGGACGTGATGCGCTCGCATGAGCTGGAAGCCTATGAGCCGGGCATTCCGCATCTGCTGGAATCCATGGCGCGCGAAGTTACGATGGAGCGCGTCGGCTCCGGCGGCATTCTGGCGCGGCTGGCCGATGTTCTTGCCGCCACCGTCATCCGCTCATGGGTCGAACGCGGCTGCGGAGATTCCTCCGGATGGATCGCCGCGGTCCGGGACCGCGACATCGGCCGCGTATTGGCCGCCATCCATCTCGAACCCGACCATGAGTGGACGGTCGAGTCACTGGCCCGGATGATGGGCGCCTCGCGCTCGGGCTTTGCCGAGCGTTTCGCCACGATCGTCGGCGAAACGCCGGCAAGATATGTCACCCAGGTCAGGATGCATCAGGCTCGGCAATGGCTGGTCCGCGACCGCATGAAGATCTCGGTCGTCGCCGCACGCCTCGGCTATGAATCGGACGCCGCCTTCAGCCGTGCCTTCAAGCGCGTCATCGGTTCGGCGCCCAGCCATCTGCGCGCCGAGGAGCAGGCCGACATCCGCCGGGCCGGGTAGCCATCTCGGTCGTGACGGACTGGCGATTCCACGCTAGAACCCGGGCATGGATTTCACATCATCCGAGGGTGTCTCGCCGGCTTCAGGCGGTCCGCTGACCGACATGCTGCGAGGATTGCGGCTTGATGGCGTCGATTATGGCCGCTGCGAACTTGGCGAGCCTTGGGCCGTGCTCTTTCCAGTCCAGGAGGCGGCGCGGTTCCACTTCATCGGCCGGCACCGATGCTGGCTGTTTTCGCCGTCCCGGCAATGGTTGGAGCTGAAAGCCGGCGATGCGCTTCTGTTGCCGCGTGGATGCATGACGATGCCTGCCTGTCCGACACGGAGTGCGTGATCTTGCTGATCAACGACACGCCCTAAGAGACCTACTTGGCGAAGTAACCGGGCGCTCTATCCGGCGTGCCGCAAGCTGACACCGCTGCCCTTGTCGAACAGCACCACCTTGTCCGGGTTCCAGGCAAAGCGCACGGGCTGCTCGATAGCGACATCGGTCCTTGCCGGCACCGTGGCGCGCAGCGTCGTGTCGCCGACACGCAGCGTCAGGATTTTTTCGACGCCATGGTTCTCGACATCATGGACGCGCGCTTCGACCGGCGCGCCGCTCTCGAGATAGACGTCTTCCGGACGGATGCCGAAGACGAGCGGCCGACCGTCGGACGCTCCACTCGCCTTGGCTCCCCCTGAAAAAGGCAGTTCGAAATTCAACGGCGCCATCACCGCGCGGCCGTTCAGCAGCTTGCCGTCTATGAGGTTCATCGGCGGCGAGCCGACGAAACTCGCCACATAGGTGTCGCGCGGATTGTTGTAGATCTCGTGCGGCGTGCCGGTCTGGACGATGCGACCGTGGTTCAAGACGCCGACCTTGTCGCCCATCGACATCGCCTCGATCTGGTCGTGGGTAACGAACAGGAAGGTCGCGCCGAGCTGAATCTGCAGGTTCTTCAGTTCCGTGCGCAGCGCCTCGCGCAGCTTGGCGTCGAGCGCCGACAGCGGCTCGTCCATCAGGAATACGCGCGGCTTGCGCACGATGGCGCGGCCGATCGAGACGCGCTGCATTTCGCCGCCAGACAGTCGGTCCGTCTTGCGGTCGAGCAGATGCTCGATCCGCAGCGTACGGGCCGCACGGTCGACGCGGTCCTTGATCTCGGCGTCGGGCAGCCTGCGGATCTTCGGCTTGAGCGGAAACTCGAGATTCTCGCGCACCGTGTAGCGCGGATAGAGCGAGTATTGCTGCAGCACCAACGCCACGTCGCGCTCGGCCGCGCTCCAATCGGCAACGTCGACGCCGTCGATGAGGACCTGGCCTTCGCTGGGTTTCTCGAGGCCTGCGATCAGCCGCAGCGTCGTCGTCTTGCCGGCACCCGTCTCGCCCAGCAGCACGAAGAACTCGCCATCGGCGATGTCGAGGTTGAGGCTTGTCAGCGCGGTGTGGCCACCGAACTTCTTGGTGATGTTCTTCAGTTCGATATGGGCCATTACAGCCTCACCCCCAATGACTTGCCGCTTGCCGTATCGAAGAAATGTGCCTGCTCTGGATCGATGCGGACATGGACCCCCTCGCCGGGACCGGCGACATAGCCGGCCTTGGTGCGGGCGCGCAGCATCTTGGAGCCGACCTTGAGGTCGACAACGTCGAAGGAGCCGAGCGGCTCGATGATATGCGCCTCAACCGGCATGTAGCCGGGCGCGGCATCGCGCCGGACGAGCACGCCCTCGGGCCGGACACCCAGCGTCAGCCCGCCATTGGCGGCGTGGCCGTTGAGCTTGGACAAGAGCTCACGCGGGAACTCGAAACCCGCAGGCGCATCGCCGATCGTGACAGTGGCGGCGCTGGCCGCTTCGGCAACGCTCGCGTCGGCGACGTTCATCACCGGACTGCCGACGAATTGGGCCACGAACAGATTGGCGGGGTGCGAATAGACCTCGTCCGGCGTGCCGACCTGCTGGATGAAGCCCTCATGCATGATGACGATGCGGTCGGCGAGACTCATTGCCTCGATCTGATCGTGGGTGACGTAGATCGTGGTCGATCCCTGCTTGATGTGCAGCCGCTTGATCTCGGCCCGCATCTCCTCGCGCAGCTTGGCGTCGAGCGCACCGATCGGCTCATCCATCAGCATCGCCTTCGGACGCCGCACCAGCGCGCGGCCGATCGCGACGCGCTGCATGTCGCCGCCGGAGAGCGCCGACGGCTTCTTGCCGAGCAGGTCGGTGATGCGCAGGACCCGGGCTACCTCGCGAACCGACTTATCGACCTCGTCGCTGCCCATGCGCGTTGCGCGCAACGGAAAGGCGATGTTCTCGAACACCGTCATGTGTGGGTAGAGCGAGAACGACTGGAACACCATTGCGATGTCGCGGTCGGCGGCCTTGAGGTGCTGCACCGGCTTGCCATCGATCAGGATGTCGCCCTGGTCGATCGTCTCGAGCCCCGCAATCGCGCGCAGCGTCGTCGTCTTGCCGCAGCCGGACTGGCCGAGCAGCACGATGAACTCGTTGTCGGCGATAGCAAGGTTCAGATTGTGGATGACCTGAACGGCGCCGAAGAATTTCTCGATCCCGCGAAGTTCGATCTGCGTCACTGCTGGCTCCCCCCATGCACCGTGGCGCCGGTTTCCTCCGCGCGCTCCGGCGCAATTTTGGAGGTGATGTTGAAGCCGATCAGCCCGATCAGGACGATCGTCACGCCATAGGAATGCAGGCCAAGGCTCCATGGTTGGCAGAGCGCGACGATGCCCAGCACCATGAGTACCTGTGAAGCCGGCAAAAGATACTTCTCATTGACCACGCGAAAACTCATTTGCGGATCGCTCCGAAGGTCACGCCGCGAAGCAGATGGTTGCGCAGCAGGAAGGTGAAGATGGCGACCGGTAACAGGAACAGGAAGGTGCCCGCCGCGATCGTGGTCCAGTCCGGTAGACCGGAACCGATCTGGCTGGGGATGAAGGGCGGCGCGGTTTGCGCACGCCGGTTGGTCATGATCAGCGCGAAGGCATACTCGTTCCAGGCGGTGATGAAGCAGAAGACGGCGGTGGCGGCGATGCCGGTGGCAGCCTCCGGCAGCACGATCTTGAAGAAGGCCTGCATCCGCGTGTAGCCGTCGACCAGCGCCGCCTCCTCATATTCCTTCGGGATCTCGTCCATGAAGCCCTTCATCAGCCAGACCGAGAAGGACAGGTTGAAGGCGACGTAGAGAATGATCAGCCCGATATGCGAATCGTTGAGGCCGACCAGCCGGTACATCAGGAACATCGGGATCGCCACAACCACCGGCGGCAGCATGCGTGTCGATAGGATGAAGAACAGCAGGTCCGCCTCACCGGCGATCTTGAAACGCGAGAAGCCGTAGGCGGTGAAGGTCCCCATACCGACGGCGAGTACCGTGCTGATGATCGCCACGATCAGGCTGTTCATAAACCGGTTGGGATACTGCGAAAGCTGCACGTCCTTGCCGACCTTCAGCACCCGCTCGCCGCCATCATAGATGCGCTTCTCCCACCAAGGCGCGGCTTCGTAGACTTGCGGGTCGACGGCCTTCTGCATCTGCACACGCTTGGTGAACAGACGGATGAACGGCGTGACCTCCGGCTGGAACAGCACGGTGGGCGGCACGGTGATTGCCAGTTCCTTCGGCTTGAACGCCGTCGAGGCGATCCAGTAGATCGGCGCCAGGAAGATCAGCGTCGCGATCAGCACCGAGACGATGGCGACACGGTTGAGCGCGATTTCGCTGCCTGTACGAACTGCCGCCATCTCAACGCTCCTTCACCTTGTTGAGGTACTTGACGTAAAGGTTGGTGATGGCCAGCACCATGATCAGCACGATATAGGCCAGTGCGCAGGACTTGCCGGTGTCCCACTGCTGGAAGGCCTGCTTGTAGAGCCGGATCGCAATGAGTTCGGCGGTCGGCTGGGTCGTCATCGTGTAGGCGATGTCGAAGGTCTTGAAGGCTTCCATGGTGCGGAAGATCAGCGCGATCAAAAGGATTGGCGAGACCAGCGGCAAGGTGATGCGGGTGAAGGTGTACCACCAACCGGCGCGGTCGATCGCGGCGGCCTCGTAGAGATGCGGCGGCACGGCAGAGAGGCCAGCAAGCGAGAGCAGCATGACGAACGGCGACCACATCCAGATGTCGGTGATCGCGACGGCGTAAAGAGCGCTGTCGGGATTGGACAGCCATGCAAAGTCGCCAAGGCCGAAGACATAGTTGATCGGACCCCAGGACGGACTGTAGAGCAGCTGCCAGAACAGGCCGACAACGGCCGCCGACATCATCATCGGCAACAGCAAGAGCGTGGTGATCAAGCCCTTCATCGGAAAGCTGCGGTTGAGCAGAAGGGCGAGGCCGAAGCCGACGATCATCTGGCCGGCCACGGAGACGATGACGTATTTCGCCGTGATGACGAAATTCGACCAGATATGATCGTCGCTGAGCAACTCGCGGTAGTTCTGCAACCCGACGAACTGCCAGGGTTCGCTCCGGTTTGCTGCAAAGTTCGTGAATGAATAGCCCAGCGAATAGATCAACGGAAAGATGTTGAAAACGATCAGGAACGCCAGCGTTGGGATGATGAACATGTTGCGGATGGTCAGATCCGACCAGCCGCGCGCGGCGGCCCTGGAAGCAGGATCGAGATGGGTGAGGGCAACCGAAGCCAACGAGTGTCTCCCTGAAAACAGAAATGCCGGAGGGAAATCCTCCTCCGGCATTCTGGCTGTGATGCTTACTTGTAACGATTGTACTTGGTGAACGTCGCCTTCCAGTCGGCGGCGGTTTTGTCGAGCGCTTCCTGGGCGGTACCCTTTCCGCCGACCACGAACGGATAGATGTTCTGGTTCAGCTGATCGAGCACTTCGGCGTATTCAGGCGTCGCCCAGAAGTCCTTGACCATGAACATCGTGTCGTAGAACGCCTTGTTGTAAGGCGTGGCCTTCTGAAAGGCATCCGACTTCAGCACGGCCTGGCTGCAGGTGTAGCCGCCGAGTTGTGCCCACTTCTTCTGGGTCTCGTCCTTGATGAACCACTCGAGGAACTTCATCGCCTCGTCCTTGTTCTTCGAATACGAGACGACCGAAACGCCCTGGCCGCCGAGAGCGGCGAAGCGCTTTCCGTCCGGGCCGGCCGGGTTGGCGAAGAAGCCCGTCACATCGGCGTAGGGGTTGGTGGCCTTGTTCACCAACGGCGGGAAGAAGGCGAAGAAGTTCATGCTCATCGCGGCGAGGCCGCCGGTGATTGCCTGGTTGTCCTCCACGAAGAAGGTCTTTCCCCAGCCGGGAGGCGTGAACTTGTAGAGATCCTTGTACATTTCGAGGCCGGCGGCGGCCTGTTTCGAATTGGTGATGCCGTCGACCTTGTAACTTGCATAGTCGCCGAGATCGCCGCCGTAGCTGAAGATGGCGCTTTCGACGCCCATCGCCATCGCGTCATAGGAATTGTCGGTGTAGATGGCGACGCCGTATCGCTTCTGGTCCGGACGATAGAAGAACTCGGCGATGTCGCGCAACTGCGCATAGGTTTTCGGCACATCGAGGTCGTAACCGTACTTCGCCTTGAACGCTTCCTTCTCCTTCGGGTCCTCGAACCAGTCCTTACGATAGGACCAGCCGATCGCATCCCCTTCCAGCGGAATCGCCCAGTATTTGCCGGAACCGCCAGGGTATTCGGCGTAATACTTGATGGTCGCGGGCGCCATCACGTCGGTGAGCTTGTGCTGGTTGAAGAAGTCGGTCAGGTCGACATAATGGCCCTGCGTCGAACCGGCGCCCAGCCATTGTGAGTCACCGACGACCAGATCGTAAGCGTCGCCATGCGCGTTGAACTCGGTGAAGGCCTTGGTCTGGAAATCGGGCCATGGCGTGGTCTGCACCGTGACCTTCACACCGGTCTCGGCCGTGTAGTCGTTGACGAGTTCCTGCAGATAGTTAGCAGGATCCCATTCCGCCCAGAAAATGGTGAGTTCCTTGTCCTGCGCGTGGACGGATGTTCCGTAGGCAAGCGTCAGGCCGATACCAGCAAGCACGCTGGTCATTATCTTGCGCATAATGTTCCTCCCTGGTGCGCATTCTACCCTTGTCATGCGAGCCGGCAGCTTGGTCGGCCCTGGTAGCTCCTCCGATGACGGCAATTTCCCGGTTTAGGGCCTCCTCGCCCTGCCGGAAAATGGATCGCAGCCCTCACTTTCGATCCGCTTTATCGCTCGTAATCTGGTATTACCAATTCTAGATAGACGTCAAGTTCTTTCTTGAGCGATCAAGGGTGGCACGACAAGCCGCCCGGCGCAGCATCTGTCTGTTTTCCCTTGTTTTTCCTACTCCTTGATATGAAGTGACCTTGTTTCCGGCTCCGCATCGCCATTAAGATCAGCATCTGACTCAACTATCTGGTCGAACCAGATAATGTCATCCTGCACTTGGCGTCATCTCTCCACCGACCGCCGATTCCGCCACCGCCGCGCGCACCAGGGCGCCTGCCGCCCATTGCGCGACAGACCGCGTCCCGCGGCTGTCCAGGCCCCATATATCCTTGAGCACGATCAGCACCTCGACGCCGAAGATCAACGACAGCGCCTGCACCAGGCGCTTGAAGTCGCGCGGCGGCAAATGGCCCTTGAGCGGCGCGATCGCCTGCTGCAGCAAATCGACGCGATGACCGCGCCTAAAGGCCGGCTCACCGCCCAGCGTGCCGGCCTGGCGTTGCGCCCATTGATCGAGCGAGAGTTTCAGCGCCGCCTTGAACGTTGCCTCAAAAGCCTCGATGCGCGGCATGGCCGTGTCGAACAGTTCCGCCACCCGGCGTTCGGCGTCCGCCGAGGTCGATTGCCAGGTCAGGATCGGACCAAGACCCTCGTCTACGACAGCCTGCACCAGTGCCGCCTGGCTGGGGAAATAGCGATAGGCGGTGGCGCGGGAAACTTCCGCCGCTTCCGCCACCTCGCTGACCGATGGCGTGACGCCCGCCTGCATCAGCCGAGTCGCCGTCTCCAGCATCAGCCGTTTCGTGCGCGCCCTGGGTCCACGTTCGGCGGCCTGGCCGCTTCCCCGGTCGGTGTGACCGCTTGCAGTGGATCGTTGACGTGAGACATCCATGTCAATATGATACGCGCGTCTCAAAAATTTGCAATGACCTTGGAAGGCGCCAATGAAGCGCATCTATGTGGTGGGCACTGCGGACACCAAGGGTGAGGAGCTCGCTTTCCTGGCCGATGCGATTGCCGCCACGGGCGCCAATGTTTGCCGCGTCGATGTCGGAACGCGCGACGCAACGATCCCGGTCGATATTGCCGCGAAGGAAATCGCCGGCCACCATCCGCGCGGCCACACAGCGGTGCTCCGCGGCGATGACCGTGGCGCCGCGGTGGCCGCCATGGGCGTCGCTTTCACCCGCTTCGTTCAGTCGCGAAACGACATCGCCGCCATGATCGGCATTGGCGGCGGCGGCGGCACGTCGATCATCACGGCGGGGATGCGCGCATTGCCGCTCGGCCTGCCGAAAATCATGGTCTCGACGCTCGCCTCCGGTGACACGGCTCCCTATGTCGATGTCTCCGACATCATCATGATGCCATCGGTGACCGACATGGCCGGACTGAACCGGCTCTCCCGCGTCGTCCTGCACAATGCCGCCCAGGCGATAGCGGGCATGGCGGCAAGGCCGGCGCCGCCGCCCGACGGCAAGCCGTCCATCGGATTGACCATGTTCGGTGTCACCACACCCTGCGTGACGGCAATCGCCGACCAGCTTCGCACCGCGTATGACTGCATGGTCTTCCACGCCACCGGCACCGGCGGCCGCAGCATGGAAAAGCTGGCCGACAGCGGCCTGCTGTCCGGCGTCGTCGACATCACCACGACAGAGGTCTGCGACCTGTTGTTCGGCGGCGTGCTGCCGGCAACGCAGGATCGCTTCGGCGCGATCGCCCGCACCGGCCTGCCCTATATCGGCTCGGTCGGCGCGCTTGACATGGTCAATTTCTGGGCGCCTTCGACCATTCCGGAACGCTATCGCGGACGGCTGTTTTACGAGCACAATCCCAACGTCACGCTGCTGCGCACAAGCGCAGACGAATGCCGCGCGATCGGCGAGTGGATCGGCACCAGGCTCGCCCTCTGCGAGGGGCCGGTGCACTTCCTGATCCCGGAGAAAGGCGTCTCGGCGCTCGACATCGAGGGCGGCGCCTTCTTCGATCGAGAGGCCGACGCCGTCCTTTTCGAAGCCATCGAGCGCACGATCAAGCCGAATGCCAATCGTCGCGTCACGCGCTTGCCCCTGCATATCAACGACCCCGAATTCGCCAAGGTCGCGGTCGCGGCTTTTCTCGACATCGCCAGACACTGAGGTCCAAATATATGCCCGCCATACCGCGCAAGGACATATTGAAGAAATTCCGGGGAATGATCGACAAGGGCGTGCCGATCGTCGGCGGTGGTGCCGGTACCGGTCTGTCGGCCAAGGCCGAGGAGGCCGGCGGCATCGACCTGATAATCATCTACAATTCCGGTCGCTACCGCATGGCCGGGCGCGGTTCGGCCGCCGGCCTGCTCGCCTATGGCAATGCCAACGAGATCGTCAAGGAAATGGCCTATGAGGTGCTGCCGGTGGTCAGGCACACGCCGGTGCTGGCCGGCGTCAACGGCACGGATCCGTTCGTCATCATGCCACTGCTGCTTTCCGAACTGAAGACGATGGGCTTTTCCGGCGTGCAGAATTTTCCGACCATAGGCCTGTTCGACGGCTTCATGCGCCAGAGTTTCGAGGAAACCGGCATGGGCTTCGGGCTCGAGGTCGACATGATCGCCGAGGCGAACAAGCTCGACCTCTTGACCACGCCCTATGTCTTCAACCCCGACGAGGCGCGCGCCATGACCAAAGCCGGCGCCGACATCGTCGTTGCCCATATGGGCGTGACGACAGGCGGCTCGATCGGCGCCACCTCGGCCAAGTCGCTCGACGATTGCGTCGTTGCGATCGACGCCATCGCTGATGCCGCACGCTCGGTGCGCAAGGACGTCGTCCTGCTCTGCCATGGCGGCCCGATCTCGATGCCGGACGATGCCCGTTACATTCTGTCTCGCGCCAAGGGCCTGCATGGCTTCTATGGCGCGAGCTCGATGGAGCGGCTGCCGGCGGAAGCGGCGATCGCCAGGCAGACGGCCGATTTCAAGGCGGTGCCGCTCGATGGTGAGAAGACCAGGCCGAAGAAAAAGAAGGGATAAGACCATGACCGACAAGAGCAAGGTGTTCGTCTATCCGAAGGACGTCAGCGCCTTCGGCTTCGATTGGGGCCGACTGGCTCTGACGGTCGCTCCGGAAGTTAACGGCGCCACCCGCTTTTCCGGCGGTGTCGTCGACCTGCCTTCAGGCCAGGGCCACACCCGCCACAACCATCCGGGCGCCGAGGAAATCATCTTCGTCATCTCCGGCCATGGCGAGCAGATGGTCGAGGACGAGAAGGGCAATCCGGTGGTCGCGAAGGTCGGCCCCGGCTGCACCATCTATGTGCCGGAGAGCCGCTTCCATTCGACGCTGAATACGGGCGACGGGCCGATGCAGCTCTTCGTCGTCTACTCGCCCGCCGGCCCGGAACTGGCGTTACGGGATCTGCCGGATTTCAGGCTGCTGCCGGCGGGGCAGTGATCTTCCTCCCGTCCCTTCGGTTGGGGAGGCCCCTCGTCCACCTTCTCCCGTGGGGGAGAAGAAGAGAGCGCCAGCGCTGGCACCTCCTCTCCCCTCGGGGAGAGGTCGGATTGCCCCGAATTGCGCTTGCAATTCGGTTGGCAATCCGGGTGAGGGGGAGCGCCGTTCGCGCTAAGCCACCCCGCCCCTGTTCCATCCGCGGCCGCGATCGCCAAACATCACATAGCCGGTGTCGGTCACTGCAAGCGTGTCCTCCAGCTTGATGAAGCCGCGCGTCGGATGAAGCATGGTCGTCTCGACCGACAGCACCATGTTCTTTTCCAATGGCTTTGCCGCATAGGTGCCTTCATAGGCCACCGGGTGGTTGGTCATCAGGAAAGGCGCCTCATGCGTAATCAAGCCCATGCCGTGCGCGAAGAAATCCGTATAGGACGCAACCTTCGAAGTCTTTAGCGCACCCTCGGCGTACGAAATCATGTCGCCGCCCAGCGTGCCGGCTTTCACCTTGGAGAACGCTGCCTGCTGCACCGTCTCGACCTCGGCCAGCAGGTCCTCGAGTTCGGCATCTGGCTCGCCCAGAATGCCCATGCGGCAGAGGTCGCCGATATAGCCGTGATAGTTGCCGCCGGAATCGATCGACAGCACCTCACCCTTCTGCCACGCCTGCGGCGAGGCGGCGCGGTTGTGGCTGGAGCCCAGCGTCAGCAGACAATATTCGAAATGCGCGCCACGATTGGTCTCCTCGCGCCGCAGTTGCTCGATCATCTCGGCCTTGGTCGTTCCTTCGCGCGCCCAGGCAATGGTTGCCAGCATGGAATCGGTGATCAGCTCGGAGGCGGTGCGCAGCTTCTCCAGCTCGGCGTCGGTCTTGATGGCGCGCATGCGCTCCAGCATGTCGGTCGCGTCGATCAGCCTGGCGTCCGGCAACGCCTTGCGGATCAGCGTGTAGGCGTCCGACGGCAGGAAGCCCGGCTCGATGCCGATGCGCGCACCCGCCTTGCCGATCTTTTGCAGATGTTCGACGGCAAGGTTGGCGGCATCGAGCGTGCCCCAGCAGGCGGCATGCAGAGTCGGCGTCCAGAACGGGTTGTTCTGATGCTCGCCGCCTTCCATGCGGTTGCCGATATAGGCCGCGTGATCCGGTCCACCTTTTTCGTACACGACGATGGGCAGGTAGCGGCTGTGGCCAATCGCGTCCATGGCGGCGAAGAAGATGAACTTGTAGCCGCCCAGCAGATACTGCGTGTTATGCTTGGAGGTCGCGAGCAGCACATCGATGCCGGCCTCCTCCATCAGCCGGTCGACCCTTGCCTGGTCGAACGGGATATTGCTGACGGCATTCTTGCCCGGCGCGATGTTCATCTTCTCTCTCCCTGAATTTGCCTGGGATCGATGCTGTTTGCGCTCCCAATCCCTTGGCTATGGATCAAATCTGCACCATTTTTCCCGCTCTGGTCTAGCCAGAAATGTGCCAATGGCGCGGCTTAGCGGGTCACCAACGCGTCTTCTGTCGCATATCCGTCAAATCTGGTCCTACCAGATAGATGGAATTGAACCCGCTCTCTTGAACTGGTCCAGCGGACGAAAATTTCAAAGCCAAGCCAGGATGCGCCAATTCCGTCTCTGGCGAAACCCATGACAAGGCCCATAATCGCCGCCGCAAGGATGCCGATGCCGGCATCCGAGGGGTGTTGTCGCGCCGATCGGGTCGCGCAGAGGACGGAGTTCGATCATGTCAGGTTACACGATTTCCAGACGCAAGATGCTTGCCGGCTCGGCGATGCTGCTGGTCTCCACGGCCATGCCGACCTTGGGCTGGGCGCAGACGCCGAAGAAGGGCGGCCGGCTGGTGCTCGCCGCCGATTCCGAGCCGCGCAACCTCAACCCGGCAATCGTCGCCTCCAACGGCGTCTTCTTCATCTCCAGCAAGATCGTCGAGACGCTGGCCGAAGCCTCCTTCGACGGCAAGGACGGGCTCGCACCACGCCTGGCGCTGAGCTGGGAAGGTGCCGCCGACGGGTTGTCGGCGACGTTCAAGCTGCGCGACGGCGTCAAATGGCATGACGGCAAGCCGTTCACCTCGGCGGACGTCGCCTTCTCGGCGCTGCAGATCTGGAAACCGCTGCAGAATCTCGGCCGCACCGTGTTCAAGGATCTGGCCAGCGTCGACACGCCCGACGATCTCACCGCGGTGTTCAAATTCGCCAAGCCGACGCCGTTCCAGCTGATCCGCAACGCCCTGCCGGCGCTGAGCAGCGTCGTGCCGAAGCACGTCTACGAGGTCGGCAAGATCGAGGACAACCCGGCCAACACCGCGCCGATCGGCACCGGCCCGTTCAAGTTCGGCGAGTACAAGGCCGGCCAGTATTACCGGCTGACGAAGAACACCGACTATTGGGGCAAGGACGAACCCTATCTCGACGAGATCATCTACCAGGTGCTGCCCGACCGCACGTCCGCAGCCAGCGCGCTTGAAGCCGAGGAGATCCAGCTCGCCGCCTTCTCCGCCGTGCCGCTGGCCGACCTCGACCGCATCTCCAAGGTACCCGGCCTTAAGGTGATCACGAAGGGCTATGAGGGGCTGACCTACCAGCTCGTCGTCGAGATCAACCACCGCCGCAAGGAACTGGCCGATTTGAAAGTGCGCCAGGCGATCGCGCACGCCATCGACAAGGACTTCGTCGTCAAGACGGTATTCCTCGGCTATGCCGCGACCGCTACCGGCCCTGTGCCGAAGAACGATCCGCAATTCTACACCGCCGATGTGCCGACCTATGCCTTCGACGTCGGCAAGGCCAACGCGCTGCTCGACGAGGCCGGCTACAAGAAAGGCGGTGACGGCAAGCGCTTCTCGCTCAAACTCTTGCCGGCGCCCTATTTCAACGAGACCAAGCAGTTCGGCGACTATCTGCGCCAGGCGCTCGCGGCCATCGGCATCGACGCGCAGCTGGTCAACAACGACTCCGCCGCGCATATAAAGGCGGTCTACACCGACCACGCCTTCGACCTCGCCGTCGGTCCGCCGGTGTTCCGCGGCGACCCGGCGATCTCGACCACCATCCTGGTGCAGAGCGGCATTCCCGACGGCGTGCCGTTCTCCAACCAGGGCGGCTACAAGAACGACGCTCTCGACGCGCTGATCGCCAAGGCGTCCGAGACGCTCGACACGAAGGCCCGCACCGACCTCTACAAGGAGTTCCAAAAGGAGGTGGCCGCCGACCTGCCGCTGATCAACGTCGCCGAATGGAGTTTCATCAGCGTCGCGCGCGATACGGTCGGCAATATCGCCAACAATCCGCGCTGGGCGGTGTCGAACTGGGCGGACACGTATCTGGCGGGCTAGTGTAGTCTCAAGGCTTGCGCATCGTGTAGTCGGGTGCTCAGCTTCCACAGTGAGAGTTCCTTCGCGCCCCCCTCTGTCCTGCCGGACATCTCCCCCACAAGGGGGGAGATTGGCAGTTCTTGCGCCTCGCTCAATCCTGCAGCGTTGGAAATTGGCGAAGGCAGCGAAAACGGCTAATCTCCCCCCAAGTAGGGGAGATGTCCGGCAGGACAGAGGGGGGCGCCGTAGAACTCGGCGCTTGTGGCTTAGCCCTAGTGCGGCTTCGCCATGACCCGCGCCCTCATCCTTCTCCGCCGCCGTCTCGTCGGCAGCGTCTTCGTGCTGCTGATCGTTGTCATCGGCACCTTCATGCTGCTCGAAGCCGCCCCCGGCGACGCGGTTGACGCCTATATCGTCTCGACTGGCGGCGACGCCGGCATGATCGAATTGCTGCGCCATCGCTGGGGTCTCGACCAGTCGGAACTGACACGGCTGGCCAATTATCTCTGGGCGCTGCTGCATCTCGATCTTGGCCAGTCGGTGACCTTCTCCAGGCCGATCCGCGACGTGATCCTCGAACGGCTGCCCAACACGCTGCTGCTGATGGTCAGCGCCACCGCGCTGTCCTTCGGGCTGGGTTCCGCCCTCGGCATCTATGCCGGCGCCAGGCCCGGCAGCGTCCGCGACCGCTTCCTGTCGATCGGCTCGCTGGCGCTTTATGCCGTACCGGGTTTCTGGCTCGGCCTGGTGCTGATCGTGATCTTTGCCGTCGACCTGCGCTGGCTGCCGATCGGCGGCATCGAAACGCTGGCCTCGGATAAGACCGGCCTCGACCGCGCCGCCGACATCGCCGTCCATCTCATCCTGCCGGTGGCCGCCCTCGGCTTCATCTATCTCGCGCTCTACCTGCGCATGATGCGCGCCGGCATGGCCGAGGCCTGGCGGCAGGATTTTGTCCTCGCTGCCCGCGCCAGAGGGCTGTCGCGCCGCCGCGTCGTGCTCGCCCACGTCGCCCGCAACGCACTGCTGCCGCTGGTCACCATGCTCGGCCTGCAGTCGGCGCAGATGCTTGGCGGCAGCGTCGTCATCGAGAGTGTCTTTTCCGTGCCGGGTCTCGGCCGGCTGGCGCAGGAAGCGGTGGCTTCGCGCGACACGCCCTTGCTGCTTGGCATCATCGTTGTCAGCGCCGTCCTGGTCGTCGTCATCAATCTTCTCGTCGATATTGCCTATGCTTTCCTCGATCCGCGCGTCGGCGCCGGCGAGGCCGGCGCATGAGCCTGATCCGCCGTTTCCTGGACACGCCCGAGGCGGTCGCCGGTGCGATCCTGCTGGCCGCACTGATCGCGATGGCGCTCATCGCGCCGCTGCTGTTTCCAGGCGATCCGCAAGCCATCGCCGGCCCGGCGCTGCTGCTGCCTTTCAAGGACTGGGCACTGCCGCTCGGCACCGATAGGCTCGGCCGCGACGTGCTGGCCGAACTCTTTCACGGTGCCCGCACCTCGCTGGCTGTCGGCCTTGCCGCAGCGGCGGCGGCACTTGCCATCGGCTCCGTGGTCGGCACGCTTGCCGGCTTTGCCGGCGGTCTCGTCGACGAGGTGCTGATGCGCATCACCGATGCCTTCCAGACCGTGCCGAGCTTCCTGCTGGCGCTGGCCTTCGTCAGCGTCGTCGGACCGTCGCTCGGCATCGTCGTGGTTGCCATCGCGCTCGGCACATGGACGGGGCCTGCCCGTGTGGCCCGCGCGGAAGTCCTCTCCATCCGCGAACGCGATTATGTCGCCAGCGCGCATGCCATCGGCATGCATCCGCTCGAAATCGCCTTTCGCGAAGTGCTGCCCAACGCCTTGCCGCCGGTGCTGGCGATGTCCTCGGTGATCGTCGCCGCCGCCATCCTCACCGAGGCGGCGCTGTCCTTCCTTGGCCTCGGCGACCCCAACCGTGTCACTTGGGGCGGGATGATCGCGGAAGGCCGTGCCGTGCTGCGCACCGCGCCCTTCCTGTCGATCGTGCCAGGCATTGCGCTGGTGCTGACCGTGCTCGGCGTCTATCTCGCCGGTGAAGGTATTGTCGAGACGACTGCGATCAGGAGAGGTCTGTCGTGAGCGCGTTCGCTTCGATCCGCGACCTGACGGTGACCTATCGCCGCAACGGCAACGCGGTGGCGGCGCTGAGGAACATCAGCCTCGACATCGTGGCTGGCGAGCGTCTGGCCATCATCGGCGAAAGCGGCTCCGGCAAGAGCACGCTGGCGCTGGCGATTGCAGGATTGCTGCCGGCTTCTTCAGCGGTTGGCGGAGGAATTGTATGGTCCGGCCTTGGTCGCACTCCCCTCCTTGGCAGCGACATCGGCTTCGTCTTCCAGGACCCATCCGCCAGCCTCGATCCCGTCATGACCATCGGCAAACAGATCGCCGAAGTCGCCCGCACCCATCTCGGCCTCACCTGGTCCCAGGCATACACCAAGGCCAAAACCTTGCTCGAACGCGTCCGCCTGCCCGACCCGGACTCGGCCCTGCATGCCTTCCCGCACCAGCTCTCCGGCGGTCAGAAGCAGCGCGTGGCGATTGCAGCGGCCATTGCGGCCGGGTCGAAACTGCTGATCGCCGACGAAGTGACCAGCGCGCTCGACACCATCGTGCAGGCAGAGATCGTCGCCTTGATCCGCCAGCTGGTAGCCGAGGACGGCATGACGCTGCTGTTCATCAGCCACGACATCGCGCTGGCGGCCGAGCTCGCCGAGCGTATCGCCGTGTTCCGCCATGGCCAACTCGTCGAACTTGGCACGACGACGCGGATTGTCGACGCCCCAACTCAAGCCTACACCCGCACCTTGCTCGACGCCCATATCGGCCTCGACGCCGCGCCATTGCTGAACCGAGCCGGGCTGCCCGCATGAGCCTGCTCGCAGTATCCAACCTCACCAAACGCTACCGTCGCGGCGGCAAGACCGTCATCGCCGTCGACGACGTCTCTTTTCACATCGAGCCCGGCGAAACACTGGCGCTGGCCGGCCCTTCCGGCAGCGGCAAGTCGACGATCGCGCGGCTGGTGCTGCGCCTGATCGAGCCGAACGCTGGTCGCATCGAATTCGAAGGCGATGATTTCCTCGCCTTGAGTGGTGCTGCGCTCAGAGCACGTCGCGCTCGCCTGCAAATGGTGTTCCAGGATCCGTTGGCCGCGTTCAACCCGCGCGCCACGGTGGCGCGTGTCCTCGACGATCCCTTGCGCATCCACGGCATCGCCTCCCGCGCAGAGCGACCGCGCCGCATCGCCACCTTGCTCGAGCGTGTCGGGCTGGCGGCCGACCTTGCGCCCCGCGCCATCCATGAAATCTCCGGCGGCCAGCGGCAGCGCGTCGCCATTGCCCGCGCTATCGCCACAAAACCATCGCTGATCGTGCTCGACGAGGCGGTCTCGGCACTCGACGTCTCGGTGCGGGGACAGATCCTCGAGCTTTTGCTCGACCTGCAAAGGCAGGAACGGATCGCCTATTTCCTTATTTCACATGATCTCGGCGTCGTGCGCGCTGTTGCCCACCGCGTCATCCTTCTCGATGCGGGACGGATCGCCGAGAGCGGCGATGCCCGCGCCGTCATCGACGCCCCGCAATCGGCCATCGGCAAGGCGTTGGTGGCGGCAGCACCAAGGCTCAATAGAACCACACAGGACCCATCATGACCGACCCCGAAGCCAGAGCCGAAAAGCTGTCGCGTGAACTCGATTCCGCCTTCCGCAACCGCGCCGATCTCTACCGCCTGTTCCTCGAAGAACTGACCGGAGAGCTGGGTTCTGACAAGGCAGAGGCGATCATGATCCGCGCCATCGAACAGCGCGGCAAGGAAGTTGCGGCAGCCGCCTTCGCCAGCTTCGGCGCCAACGATGCGCGTGCGATCGGCGAGGCCTTCCTGGCCGTCAGCCCGGATGACGGCCTGATGTATCCGACCGATGTCGAACGCGGCGATGACCGCATCGCCTTCAAGGTCAAGCGCTGCCCGTTGAAAGACGCCTGGGTCGAGGCAGGCGTTAGCGACGAAAGGCTCGCCACGCTCTGCCGCATTGCCGGCGCCTTCGACCGTGGCCTGTTCGAGGCAACCGGCGTGCGCTTCGACAATGTCACCTGGACGCCTGGCCACGGTTCCGGCTGCTGCCACATCGCATTGACCAATCGCGATGCCGGCTAAGCATTGACGATCAAAGGCGTGTTGAGATTCAGGTCAGGCCGAGCGTCTGCAGGCCGGCTGAATATCAACGCAGCTTAGCCGCCGACCATCAGCTTGACGACCTCATCATGATTTGTTTCGGAGATCTTGCGCTCGCCGGCTTGGACGCCGCGCCGCAGCACGACGATGCGATCGGACACTGCAAAGATGTCCTGCAGATTGTGCGAGATGAAGATCACGCCGCGTCCCTGCGCCTTGAGTTGATGGATCAGCGAAATCACCTTGCGCTGCTCCGGCACGCCAAGGGCGGCGGTCGGCTCGTCCATGATCAGGATTTGCGCATCCCAGTAGACGGCGCGGCCGATGGCGACGGCTTGGCGCTGGCCGCCGGAGAAATTGCTGACCGGAGCGTCGAGCCGGCTGACATGGAAGTCCAGCCGCCCCATCGTCGCTTTGGCGGCCTCCGCCATTGCCTTCCGGTCGAGCACCGGCAGGAAGCCGAACGCCTTGCGCATCGGTTCGCGGCCAAGGAAGATGTTGGCGCCGATCGACAGATTGTCGGCGAGCGCCAGATCCTGGTAGATCGTCTCGATGCCCTTTTCGCGCGCCTCCTGCGGCGTCGCGAATGTCACCGGCTGGCCCCGCAGCAGGATCTCGCCACCCGTCGGCTGGAACACGCCCGATATTGCCTTGATCAGCGTCGTCTTGCCGGCGCCGTTGTCACCGGCCAGCGCCACCACTTCGCCCGGCCGCACGGCCATGGAGAAGTCGTTGAGCGCACGCACGGCGCCGAAATGCTTTGAGAGATTCCGGACTTCCAGCAGGGGCGCGTTCTGGTTGGTGCTATTCATCCTGACGGGCTCCACTGAACCGGCGCTGCGCCTGGTCGATAAGGACGGAAATGATGATGACGACGCCGACGGCGATGAACTGCCAGAACGGCTCGACATTGACGAAGACCAGCCCGTACTGGATGACCGCAATCACCAGCGCGCCGGCCACCGTGCCGAAGATGGTGCCGGAGCCGCCGAACAGGCTGGCGCCACCGATCACCACCGCCGCGACGCTGTCGAGCAGCAGGGGCTCGCCCGCCTGCGCCGCGCCCGCCGTGAAGCGCGCGGCATAGAGCGCGCCGCCGAGGCCGGCGCACATCGCCGACAGCACATAGAGCCGCAATATGTGGCCCCTGATGTCGATGCCGGCCCGCCGCGCCGCCTGCACATTGGCGCCGATGGCATAGTTGTGCTGGCCGAACCGGGTCTGGCTGAGCAAATAGTGCATGACGATAACGAAGACCGCGGTGATCAGCACCAGATAGGGCACGCCATAGAACTTGCCGTTGCCGAGCAGCGCGAACCACGAATTCTGCACCGGCACGGTGGTGCCGCCGGCAAGCAGGAAGGCGGCGCCGCGCGCGACGCCGAACATGCCGAGCGTGCCGATGAAAGGCGGCACCTTGAGCCGCGAGATCAGCAGGCCGTTGATGACGCCCGGCACGCCGGCAATGATCACCGAGGCGAGGATGCCGGCCAGCATGGCCAGCGGCAGGGGAATGGCGGCACCCGCCATGTTGGTGGCATGCGCGGCGATGACGGCCGCCAGCCCCATGATGAAGCCGAGCGAGAGATCGATGCCGCCCGAAATGATGACGAAGGTTTGGCCGGTCGCAAGCAGCAGCGGCGCCACGGCGAAGATGGCGATGGACTGCAGGTTGAACGGATTGAGCACGAAGGTCGCGCCGAAGGCAAGCCGCGACCAGACCTCGAAACAGATGAGCAGTCCGGCCAGGAACAGCCAGGCGCGCCCTTCGGCGATATGTGCGACCAGGCTCCTGGCCGGATCGCCATGATCGGCCTGAGGGGCGACATGCTTCTCGGCAGGCTGGGCTGATGATGTCGAGGTCATGGATACTCCGCGGCGCCTTCAAAACAGGTCTCGATTGGCGAGTGACCCGGTGCGGGCTCCTCCCGGCGGACCGTGAGGAGCCAAGCTGTGCTGGACTTACTCGGAGTAGAGATACTTCGAGATGTTCGGGTCCGCGATGTTGGACTTGTCCATGATCGTGAAGCCGGTGCCGATGGTGACCGGGATCGAATGGCCGGTCAGGTGGGCATAGGCCGAGACGACGCCGTAGTAGCCGATTTCGGCCGGATGCTGGGCGATGGCCACATCGACCAGGCCGGTGTTGATGTTGTCGACGATGCTGGTCGGAGCGTCGAAGGCGACGACCTTGACCGTGCCCGTCTGCCCAGCCTGCTTGACGCCGTTGGCGGCACCCAGCGCCGAGAACAGATTGGCGCCGAACACGCCGACCAGGTCGGGATTGCGCGCGAACACCGCCTGCAGTTGAGAGGCCGCCTTGTTGGCGTCGTCGTCATTGAACTGGGTTTCCAGCACGGTGATGCCCGGATGCTTGGCCATCTCCTTCTTGAAGCCCTCTTCACGCTGGTCGGTGGTCGAGATGCCGGGCTTGACGTTCGAGACGTAAACCTTGCCCTTGTCGCCGATGGACGTGGCCAGAGCCCGCGCCGCGATCTCGCCGCCCAGGACGTTATCCGACGCGATATAGGCCAGCGGGAAATCGGCATCGCCGGCGCCGGTCTGGTAGACGCCGCTGCCGATGAAAGTATCGACGGTGATGACCGGAATGCCGGCGTCATTGGCCTTGCGCAGCGGCTCGACCAGCTGGACCTTGTCGGTCGGCGCGATCAGGATCGCATCGGGCTTCTTGGCGATGACCGCGTCGAGCACCGGCACCTGGGTGACCGGGTTGAAGTCCGGCGCCCCCTGGAAAACCAGGTTGACGCCAAGCGCGTCGGCCGCCGCCTGGGCGCCCTTGCGCATGGTGATGTAGAAGCCGTCGGTGGTCAGGCCCGGAACGAGCGCAATGGTGTATTTCTTGTCCTGCGCCTGCGCGGGCGCGATCAGCACCGTGGCACTGACGGCGAGCGCCGCGAGCGCGGCAACGATCTTCTTCATGACATCCTCCTCATTGTTGGCAGTTCTGCCGTTGCAAGTGACATTGGAATAGCCGTCATCCGTCCGGATGCCGACGGCCGGGAACGCCTGTTTGCCTTTCGCGGGCAGCTCCTCCCAAGCGCCCTCCAGTCGATAAGTCGGCCGGTCAGTCGCCGGCGCACCTGGCCCACAGCCCGTTCCTCAGCCTCCGCGAGGTCCGGCAAACTGTGCCCACGCCTCGCCTTGTCGGCGGGCGTTCGAACTTGTAACACTTTGCAGAAATAAATTGCAACTCGATTTTCCGAGCCGGCAGCGCCGGGGCTTTTCACACCGTACGACATTCCGATTGCTCCGCCGAGCCCCGGTCGACTATCACCCGGCCCCTTCGGCGGCACAACTGGTTTTCGTGGCGGCGTCCCGCCTGGACTATCGTTACGAGAGCGCTGCGAGGATGGCCTGCGCCGTCTTGGTATCCGTCACCAGCGTGTTGATGAGCCCGGCGCGAACGGCGGCGATGATCGCCGTCGCCTTTTCCGGCGACGCGGCAAGGCCGATGGCCAGCGGCACGGCGCGCAGCTGCGCCGGCGACATGGCGATCATCCGGCTCTCCCCTTCCCAGGCAATCAGCGTGCCCTCGGCATCGAAGTAGTGGCGGAGCACGTCACCGGCGGCATGAACCAGCGCCTGTTCGCTCGGCGTGGCGGCACTTGCCTCGGGGGCATTGATGGCATGCGGCAGGCCGATGCCGACGATCGCGACATCGGTCCTCTCCCACAAAGCGACGGCATCGCGGATGGCGGTGTCGCGCAGGAAGACCTCTCGCAATTCGCTGGACGGCAGATAGGGCGCGTGGATGAAATGCGGTGTGCCGCCGAACTCCTCGGCGGCAAGCCGCACGAATTCGTTAACCTGAAAATGCGCCGCCTGCTGCTGCATGCCGCCGGTGGCGGCCACGGTCAGCACGCCAGGCATGCGCGGCAGGCCGGCCCTGATCACCTCGCGCACAGCGCGGCCCCAGCCGATGGCGACGACAGAGCCCGCCACCAGCTGCGCCTGCCTGAGAAGCCCCCCTAGCGGCGCCGCGAGCGCCGCCAGCGTGCCCGCCGCCGGCGTCTCGACCACCGCGGCATCGCGCAATTTCAAGCCATCGATCAGCTGTCGGGTGATATCCTCCGGCGTCGCCAGGTCGAGAACCTCGATGCGGACAATGCCCTCAGCCCGCGCCCGCTGCAGCAAGCGCGAAATCGTGGCGGTAGAGACGCCGAGTTGGCGGGCGATATCGACCTGCGACATCTCCGCCACATAATGCAGCTTGGCCACCGTGTGCAGCATCGTCCGCGATGCGGTCGCATCCTGGATAGGAGGGATAGACAGCTTGCAATTCCTTTCAGCAACGTGTTACAAACACATACGCCGACGGGAGTTATCGCGCAAATCCAGCCAACTCGCAACGTGCGGCGGCTCCCGGGCCGCGAGCCCGGCGAGGCGCATTCTTCGAAGGCAGGCGGGTAGAACTGAACATCGTTGTTTCCACGGGATCCGCGCTCTTCGTCCAGAGAGCGCCAACATCGGATTGAGACCATGACCAAGATGACCACCGCGGAACTGCGCGGCTACCAGCAGATATGTGGCAAGGACGGGGCCATGGTGGCCATCGCCTGCGACCAGCGCGGCGGCATGCGGACCTTGCTGGCGTCGGACCCTGCAGAACAGGCCAAGATCACCAACGACATGCTCGGCGACACCAAGGCCGACATCACCCGCTACCTCGCCAGTGCGGCGTCCTGCGTGTTGCTCGACCCGCTCTGCGCGGTGCCGCGCATTGTCGACGAGGGCGTCTTGAACCGCGACACAGCACTTCTCATCGGCCTCGACGCTTCCGGTTTCGACGTTTCGCCCGACGGTTACCGCCTGTCGCGCCTCGTCCCCGGCATCGACGCGCGCCGCGTCCGCGCACTCGGCGGCACCGGCGGCAAGATCATGGTCTATCTCAGAGCCGACAAGCCTGAGGCCAACGAACACAACATCGCCATCCTGCGCCGGTGCATCGCCGATTTCGGGCAGGAAGACCTGCTGCTGGTCGTCGAGTTCCTGACCTATCAGCTCGACGGGGAAAGCCCCGAGGACTACGCGGCCAAGACACCATGGCTTGTCGAGCAAGGCACCAGGATTTCGCTCGAGTGCGGCGCCAAGGTTCTGAAGCTCCCTTATCCGGGAACGCCGGAAGCCTGCGCCAATATCACCAAAATCGCCGGCGACGTGCCTTGGGCGGTGCTTTCGGCTGGCGTCAACCACGCGACGTTTCTCGGCCAGGTCGAGATCGCCATGCAGAATGGCGCCTCGGGCGTCATCGCCGGCCGCTCGCTGTGGAAGGATTGCATCTCGCTCGATCGTGACATCCAGCGCGATAGGCTTAAGACCATCGCAGTGCCGCGATTGCATGAAATCCAGGCCGTGATCGGGCACTACCGGCAGAAAGCCGCTGCCTGACAGTTGCGTTGGACGAGAGCTGTTCCAGCAAGAGTGTGAAGCGGCTTTGCGTCCGGAATTGCGCGAAAACAGATGCAGGACGCCATGCCTCAGAGCATAGGAATAGATATCGGCGGCACCAATCTGCGTGCCGCTCGCATTTCCGACACCGGTGAAATCCTCAAGCGCGTTTCCGAAAAAAGCGCGCCCGACCCGGAGCTGGTGCTCGGCCGCATCGCCGACATGGTGCGCCTTCTCGACACGCCGGACGTGAAGGCCATCGGCGTCGGCGTTCCGGGCCGCGTCGATGCGAGGCGCGGCGCGGTGCTATCGGGCGGCTATGTCAACCTCGCCTCGGTTGCGCTGGCGCACCGCCTGGAAGACATGACAGGCAAGCCCGTCGTCATCGACAATGACTGCAACATGGCGCTGGCCGCCGAGATGGCGCTCGGCGCCGGGCGTGGTCATGGCAACATCGTCATGTTCACCATCGGCACCGGCATTGGCGGCGCCGTCGCCCAGGATGGGCGGATCACGCGTGGTTCGGCAACGGCGGGCCAGCTCGGCCACATCACCGTCGACGTCAATGGCGAGGTCTGCGCCTGCGGCCGCCGCGGCTGCGTGGAGACCACCAGTTCGGGCACGGCGCTCGGCCGTCACGTTGCGCGCGCCGGGCTCGGCGCCGACATTTCGGTCGACCAGCTCTTTGCCCGCGATGCGGCGGGAGACATCCAGGCGCGCGGCATACTGGATGCCTGGGCAAAACCATTGCGTGCCGCGATCGACACCGCCGTTGCCATGCTTGCTCCCGATCTCGTGCTGCTTGGCGGCGGCCTTGGCCGGGCGGCCCATTCAGCACTCGGCCGCGCGCCGGCGCTGGCACCCTGGTACCAATGCCAGGTCGAAGCAGCACAACTCGGCGACGACGCCGGGGTGATCGGCGCCGGCCTCCAGGCATTGGCGGGGGAACTGCACACTTCGCCCTCGACCCAGTCCAGCCGCCCGCGGCGCGCTGTGCTCGTCAACGGCATCCCCGCCAGCGGCAAGAGCACCGTCTCGCGCGGCATCGCCGATCGCATGGGCTGGCCGCTGCTGGCGCTCGACACGATCAAGAACCCCTTTCTCGAAGTGCTCGGCGGCGGCGACCGCCTGTTCAACCGCACGCTCGGCCGCGCCAGCTACCAGGCGATCTGGTCGGCCGTCGGCGAAGCCCCCGCCGGGACAACCTTCATCGTCGATGCCTGGTTCGGCTTCCAGCCGCGCGAGGTTCTAGAGGACCATCTGCGAAAAGCCGGCGTCGAGCAGACTTTCGAAATCTGGTGCCACGCGCCCGGCGAAGTGCTGGCCGAGCGCTATGGCGCCCGCCTCGACCAGCGCCCCGCTGGCCATCCCGGTGCCGCCTATATTCCCGAACTGATCGAACTCGCCAAACGCGTCGAGCCGCTGCGGCGCGGACCGCTCTTCGACGTCGACACGACGATGCCGATCGACTTCGATGCCATCACGGCCTGGTTGCGAGCGACGATAGCCAGCGGCGCATAGACAGTCGGAAGGCCCGTTCAGTCACCGCTGCAGACGTGAAGTTCCGTTCCGGCCGCTTCGATGACCGCGCGTAACGCCGGTTGCGGTTCACAATCCGTGACGATGTCGGAAAGCGCGCCGAGCGCGCAGATGCGTTCGAGGCTGTTGCGGCCGAACTTGTCGTTGGTCACCACAAGCGCTGTCGACAGCGCGCGGGAGATCATCGCCCGCTTGACCGCCGCCGCCCCCGAGATCGTGTCGCTAGGCCCGTCCGCCGAGAGGCTCGAGGCGCCGATGATGGCGATGTCGGCATTGTAACGCCTGACGAATTCCACCGTATCCTCGCCGACCACGCTGGCTTCGCGGCTGTCATAGGTGCCTGGACACAGGATGACCCGGAAGCTCGGATTGGCGCCGGCCACCGAGGCCACGCCGATGGCGTTGGTGATGACCGTCAGCTCGCGTTTCACTTGCGAGAGACTGCGCGCCACCTCATAGGTCGTCGAGCCGCCATCGATCATCACGATCTGGCCTTTCTCGACCAGTCCGGCCGCACCACGCCCGATCCTGGCGCGCTCCTCGATCATGGTCTGGCTGCGCTCGGCGATCACCGGCTCGGATGTCACCAGCGAGATGGTCGCGCCGCCGTATGTTCGGTTGAGCAACCCCGCATCGCCAAGCTCGATAAGGTCGCGCCGGATCGTTTCGCCGGCGACACCCAGGCGCAAAGCGAGCCTGGAAACACGGATCGAGGCCGAGCGGCGCACTTCCGACAGGATGAGCTCATGCCGCTCCTTCTTCGACAGCCGGCTCTGCTCCATGATCCGTCCTCCGCGAGGTCTGGAACATTAGCGACACCGACGTTGATGGGGAAGGAGTCTCGCGGGCACGATTTGACCGCCGAGGAACGCGCCTTCGTCGAGCGCCGCCGCCAGGAGCTGAGACAGGACGGCCTCGTCACCGAAACCTATCGGCGCGTCGGTGTCCGCGAAGCCCTGATGCGGCTGGCGTGGGCCGGTCTCGATCGGGACACGGCCGCTGCCGTCTGATCAATAGCCGACCGTAAAACGCTGCCTGATGTGGGCCGGCTTCTCGATCTCGTCGACCATGACGATGGCGTAGTCCTCGAAGGAGATGCTGCTGCCCTTGTCCGAGGCCAGCAGCGTGTCCTTGCCAAGACGGTATTTGCCGGTGCGCTCGCCCGGGACGAACATGGCGGAGGGCGACAGGAAGGTCCAATCGAGATCGCCGACGGTCTTCAGTTTGTCGAGGAAGTCGGCGCCCTTCTGTGCCTCGGGCTTGTAGATTGCAGGGAATTCGGGCGTGTCGACCAGCCTTTTACCGGGCGCGACCTCAAGGCTGCCGGCGCCGCCGACGATGAGGTAGCGCTTGACGCCGGAAGCACGCACGGCGGCGATCAGCGTGTCGGGGTCGCTGTCCAGGAAATGCACGGCGCTGATCACCAAATCATGGCCATGGATCAGCCTGGCGAGACCTTCCTTGTCGAAGACATCGCCCTTCCTGGCAGCCACGCCGGGCAGCGCGGCGATCCTTTCGGGGTTGCGGGCAATACCGGTGACCGTATGGCCACGGTCGGAGAGTTCCTTGAGCAGGCGCGAACCGACGGCGCCCGATGCGCCGATGAGAGCTACTTTTGCCATATCCTTTTCCAGTCCTTGTTGGAGGTCAGTTGGGGAATCATGCCGCCGCAATATGGGCGACGAGATTGTCGAAGCTGCCGAACAGCGCGTTCGAACCGACGAGCCGCGGCGCATCGTTACGGATGACGGCCAGCGAAGGCACGCCGTTGGCATGCAGGCGCTGGAACAGCGCTCGGCCACGGCCGACCAGTTCGCCATGAACCGTCAGCACGGTTTCGGTCGGCTTCTTCATCATGGCGGCGGCATCGGCCATGCCGGCATCGGCGAACACGGCGGCCACGCCTTCGATCGTCACGACATCGCGGCCGTCGACATAGCGTGCACGCTGGATCGCCTTCAGTGCTGTGAGCCGTCGGCTGGGGTCTTCCAGACCGGCGGCGCTGATGCCGAGGGTGGCGGCTTGCGAGTCGAGCAAGGTGCCCCGAATATCGAGGACATTGTTTCGGTAAGCCTGCGTGAACTTCTGTCCGGTCAGACGCTCGATGCGCTGGTCGTTCGCCCAGGCATGGGCGGCAAAACCTTCATCCATCGGCCGCGCACCGGCGCCGGAGAACAGCCCGGTCGGCAGCATCTCGATGCGCACGCCGTTGCCCGAGAGCCTGTCCAGCATCGGCGTGGCGCCGTAGCACCAGCCGCAGAGCGGATCGAAAAGATAAGTCACGTCTGAATTGCTCACGAGCGCTGCCTTTCTTGGTACGAACTGTCGGCTGACGAGCCGCCAAAAAGTCTTGGCCGTATGTGGCAGGCGGAGCTCTTGCGATAAATGGCGCCCAATAATACAAACTGTCTGATCAGATCAGACAAAAGCAATCGCCTTGGTCGACCTTCTGAACCTCAATCGGCTCGTCTACTTCACCACCGTGATGGAAACCGGCTCGTTCACATCAGCCGCGGACCGGCTTGGCGTCGCCAAGGCCGTGGTCAGCCATCAGGTCGGCAGGCTCGAAGAGGAACTGGGCGCCACGCTGCTGCAGCGCACGACGCGGCGCGTCACCCCGACGGAAGACGGTCGCCTCTTCTATGATCGCGCGATGATCATCCTGCGCGAGGCGGAGTCGGCCTATGGCGAGATTTCGCACGCAGCGGTCGAGCCGAGCGGAACGCTGAGGCTGACCGCGCCGCTCGACTACGGCACCAGAGTGGTGGCGCCGGTCATGGCGGCATATCTGAAAGCCTATCCACAGATGCGCGTCGAAGCGATCTTCGACGACGCGGTGAGCAATCTGGTCGACGAACAGATCGATCTCGGCATCCGCGTCGGCTGGCTTGCCGATTCTTCCAACCAGGCGCGGCGACTGGGCACGATTCAACAGATCGTCGTTGCCAGTCCGGCCGTCGCGGCAAGCCTGCCCGCGGATGCGAACCCGAACCAGGCGCGATCGCTGGCCTGGGTCGGCAATGCCCAGCTGCGCAGCGTCGGCCAATGGCTGTTTTCCAAGGGCGGCGAGACGGTACTGACCGAGCTCAATCCCGTCGTCGTCTGTGACAAAAGCCCGGCGGTCTATGCCTGCGTGCTCGCCGGTATCGGTCTGGGTATATTTCCCGACTATGCGGTCGATGAGGATATCGTCGGAGGTCGGCTTGTGCGGATATTCGCGCAGTGGACCTTACCGACCGGTGGCATCCACGCGGTGTTCCCGCCGGCCCGCTTCCGGCCCGCCAAGGTGCGCGCGTTCGTCGAATTGCTCGCCGCGGCCGAAAGAAAGCGAGCACGCGGCATCGCCAGGGGATGACGCGGCACACGGCGCATAATGTCAGTGGAGACTTACATCGGAGCGCCTCGGCGGTGCCTGCAGTGCTTCCGTCGGCCGCAAAATGCGAACGGCCCGCCGGCGGGAGGCCAGGCGGGCCGTTGAATGTTGGTTTTGGGGCGAGGCTTTGAGTTTGTGTCGTGCGGCGGCGGCAAGGCCTCGTTGCGGGGCCCCTGTTGGAGGTTGAGCTCGCCGGCGCTCTCGGCAAAAAACAAAAGAGCCCGCACGAGGGCGGGCTCTTTTGTATTTGGTTGCGGGGACAGGATTTGAACCTGTGACCTTCAGGTTATGAGCCTGACGAGCTACCGGGCTGCTCCACCCCGCGTCAACCCTAAGCAAGCGTTTGCTTGCTGATCCAAGCAAGCGTTTGCTTGCTTGGGACGTAAGCACGAGCCTACGACTAGGCTGGCCTACAGATAGGTAGATGGCTCACCAAATGAAAGGGCCGCTTTCGCGGCCCGTGGTTTCCCGATTGGCGGGCCAGTTCGTAGAGAGAAGATTTCATCAGATCGACCCAAAAATCGGCTTCGATTTTTGGAAAGTACGATGTGACAGATAAAACGTGCGTTTAGCAGACCTGGCAGCGACCTACTCTCCCGCGTCTTGAGACGAAGTACCATCAGCGCTGGAGCGTTTCACGGCCGAGTTCGGAATGGGATCGGGTGCAGCCGCTCCGCCATAACCACCAGGTCGGCAAAACGCACGTTTTTTCGAGAAGCTGTTTTCTGTGCCATGGACGTTCTTTGATCTTGGCGCCTTTCGAAGCGAAGCTTCGCAAGGTCGACCGACCGTCGGCGCTGATGCGCCGCACCCACGTAGCGCCGCCCGCAGGGCGGAACAAGCGTGAGTGAGAACAAACCATCTGACTATGTCAGATGGGCATAAGGAATGAGAACGATCAAGCCGATCGAACTATTAGTACCGGTAAGCTTCAAGCGTTGCCGCTCTTCCACACCCGGCCTATCAACGTGGTCGTCTTCCACGGTTCTCAGGGAATACTCGTTTTAAGGTGGGTTTCCCGCTTAGATGCCTTCAGCGGTTATCCCGTCCGGATATAGCTACCCTGCTATGCGGCTGGCGCCACAACAGGTCCACCAGAGATCCGTCCATCCCGGTCCTCTCGTACTAGGGACAGATCCTTTCAATATTCCTACACCCACGGCAGATAGGGACCGAACTGTCTCACGACGTTCTGAACCCAACTCACGTACCGCTTTAAATGGCGAACAGCCATACCCTTGGGACCTGCTCCAGCCCCAGGATGCGATGAGTCGACATCGAGGTGCCAAACAACCCCGTCGATATGGACTCTTGGGGGTCATCAGCCTGTTATCCCCGGCGTACCTTTTATCCGTTGAGCGATGGCCCTTCCACGCGGGACCACCGGATCACTATGACCGACTTTCGTCTCTGCTCGACTTGTCAGTCTCGCAGTCAGGCAGGCTTATGCCATTGCACTCAGCGAACGATTTCCGACCGTTCTGAGCCCACCATCGCGCGCCTCCGTTACTCTTTAGGAGGCGACCGCCCCAGTCAAACTACCCACCATACATTGTCCCGGACCCGGATAACGGGCCGCGGTTAGACATCCATAGTAATAAGGGTGGTATTTCAAGGGTGGCTCCACCTGAGCTGGCGCCCAGGTTTCAAAGCCTACCACCTATCCTACACATGCCACTACGAATGCCAATGTAAAGCTATAGTAAAGGTGCACGGGGTCTTTCCGTCTAACCGCAGGAACCCCGCATCTTCACGGGGAATTCAATTTCACTGAGTCTATGCTGGAGACAGCGGGGAAGTCGTTACGCCATTCG
>NZ_JBSKBO010000001.1:652500-657500 GCF_053714255.1 Mesorhizobium sp. 43Arga | reverse complement strand
AGCGATGCTGACGGCGCGCCGGTAACCAACAATCCGCAGCCCGGGCATGATCTCGACCCGCTCCGTGCCGCGCTGTGGAAAAGTCGCTAGCCCCAGGCATTGGTCGCGGATGCCGACAACGAAATTCCAGGCGATCGCCGGCGACGCGCGCCCGGCTATGTCGTCATAGAGCTGTCCGAGTTCCGCTTCCGCCATGGGATGGAAGACAATCCGGTACTCCATCCCCTACTTGGCTTTCGCCTGCTTGGCGCGATGGCGCGCCTCCAGCCGGGAAAACACCGTATCGGCGGGAATCCCCTTGGCCGGATCCTGCTGGAGCTCAGTCAGGCGCCCCGGGATTTCCTCGCGCAGCCACCTCTCCCGCTCCGCCTCGAAATCCTCGAGCATCCGCAAGCCGGCGCGGACGACCTCACTGGCATTGTTATAACGACCTGATGCGAGCTGCTTCTTGATGAAGCTCTCATAGTGGTCGTTAAGAGCGTAGTTGGGCATGGCAACCTCTGGAAAGAATGTCGATCACAGGAAGATAGCAATAGATGTCACCTATTGCCAGAATTAGCCGATTCGGCCGCACGCTGCCTTTGATTCGGGATTATTCCGCTTGATTCGCCGATTCGGCACAACCGAGTATCGCCTCCGCCCCGGTGATGCCGGCGCGATCGAGGAATCGGGTCTGCAGTCGACAGCTCCTGCTCTCGTCATGCGGGCGGGACGATGAAGCATCGAAGTCGGCTGGGAAAAATGCCCGCCGGCCAAAGTCATTTCGCATCTGGTTGAGGTCGCCGCTTGCGATTCGGCTCTCGCTAATCGCCTCGACCGTACGTGTGAGTTCTTCCGCGGCGCCGCAGCCGCGATCCCCGCATGCTGGATTTGAGCCAACGGCCATTTGAGATTGGTTTGGGGAGAGGCTTTGTTTTCTGTCGTGCGGCATTGGCTAAGCCCGCCGGCCACGACAGCAAAAAACAAAACGGCCCGCTTGAGGCGGGCCGTTGAATGTTGGTTTTGGGGCGAGGCTTTGAGTTTGTGTCGTGCGGCGGCGGCAAGGCCTCGTTGCGGGGCCCCTGTTGGAGGTTGAGCTCGCCGGCGCTCTCGGCAAAAAACAAAAGAGCCCGCACGAGGGCGGGCTCTTTTGTATTTGGTTGCGGGGACAGGATTTGAACCTGTGACCTTCAGGTTATGAGCCTGACGAGCTACCGGGCTGCTCCACCCCGCGTCAACCCTAAGCAAGCGTTTGCTTGCTGATCCAAGCAAGCGTTTGCTTGCTTGGGACGTAAGCACGAGCCTACGACTAGGCTGGCCTACAGATAGGTAGATGGCTCACCAAATGAAAGGGCCGCTTTCGCGGCCCGTGGTTTCCCGATTGGCGGGCCAGTTCGTAGAGAGAAGATTTCATCAGATCGACCCAAAAATCGGCTTCGATTTTTGGAAAGTACGATGTGACAGATAAAACGTGCGTTTAGCAGACCTGGCAGCGACCTACTCTCCCGCGTCTTGAGACGAAGTACCATCAGCGCTGGAGCGTTTCACGGCCGAGTTCGGAATGGGATCGGGTGCAGCCGCTCCGCCATAACCACCAGGTCGGCAAAACGCACGTTTTTTCGAGAAGCTGTTTTCTGTGCCATGGACGTTCTTTGATCTTGGCGCCTTTCGAAGCGAAGCTTCGCAAGGTCGACCGACCGTCGGCGCTGATGCGCCGCACCCACGTAGCGCCGCCCGCAGGGCGGAACAAGCGTGAGTGAGAACAAACCATCTGACTATGTCAGATGGGCATAAGGAATGAGAACGATCAAGCCGATCGAACTATTAGTACCGGTAAGCTTCAAGCGTTGCCGCTCTTCCACACCCGGCCTATCAACGTGGTCGTCTTCCACGGTTCTCAGGGAATACTCGTTTTAAGGTGGGTTTCCCGCTTAGATGCCTTCAGCGGTTATCCCGTCCGGATATAGCTACCCTGCTATGCGGCTGGCGCCACAACAGGTCCACCAGAGATCCGTCCATCCCGGTCCTCTCGTACTAGGGACAGATCCTTTCAATATTCCTACACCCACGGCAGATAGGGACCGAACTGTCTCACGACGTTCTGAACCCAACTCACGTACCGCTTTAAATGGCGAACAGCCATACCCTTGGGACCTGCTCCAGCCCCAGGATGCGATGAGTCGACATCGAGGTGCCAAACAACCCCGTCGATATGGACTCTTGGGGGTCATCAGCCTGTTATCCCCGGCGTACCTTTTATCCGTTGAGCGATGGCCCTTCCACGCGGGACCACCGGATCACTATGACCGACTTTCGTCTCTGCTCGACTTGTCAGTCTCGCAGTCAGGCAGGCTTATGCCATTGCACTCAGCGAACGATTTCCGACCGTTCTGAGCCCACCATCGCGCGCCTCCGTTACTCTTTAGGAGGCGACCGCCCCAGTCAAACTACCCACCATACATTGTCCCGGACCCGGATAACGGGCCGCGGTTAGACATCCATAGTAATAAGGGTGGTATTTCAAGGGTGGCTCCACCTGAGCTGGCGCCCAGGTTTCAAAGCCTACCACCTATCCTACACATGCCACTACGAATGCCAATGTAAAGCTATAGTAAAGGTGCACGGGGTCTTTCCGTCTAACCGCAGGAACCCCGCATCTTCACGGGGAATTCAATTTCACTGAGTCTATGCTGGAGACAGCGGGGAAGTCGTTACGCCATTCGTGCAGGTCGGAACTTACCCGACAAGGAATTTCGCTACCTTAGGACCGTTATAGTTACGGCCGCCGTTTACTGGGGCTTCGATTCAGAGCTTGCACCCCTCCTCTTAACCTTCCAGCACCGGGCAGGCGTCAGACCCTATACGTCGTCTTGCGACTTCGCAGAGCCCTGTGTTTTTGATAAACAGTCGCTACCCCCTGGTCTGTGCCACCCTCCTCTGCTTGCGCAGAAAAGGGTCACGCTTCTTCCGAAGTTACGCGTGCAATTTGCCGAGTTCCTTCAGCATAGTTCTCTCAAGCGCCTTGGTATACTCTACCAGACCACCAGTGTCGGTTTCGGGTACGGTTTATAAGGAGGAGCTATTTCCTGGAACCACGCAGCAGCCCGTTCAATCCGATAAGATTGGACTACCTCAATGATCCGTCACTACCTCCAAGCCCACGAATATTAACGTGGTTCCCATCGACTACGCGTTTCCGCCTCGTCTTAGGGGCCGGCTAACCCTGCTCAGATTAGCTTTAAGCAGGAACCCTTGGTCTTTCGGCGGGGGAGTCTCTCACTCCCCTTACGTTACTCATGTCAGCATTCGCACTTCTGATACCTCCACCACCCCTCACGGGTATGGCTTCATCAGCTTACAGAACGCTCCGCTACCGCTCGTATTGCTACGAACCCTAAGCTTCGGTGTATGGCTTTAGCCCCGTTACATTTTCGGCGCAAAGACCCTTATTTAGACCAGTGAGCTGTTACGCTTTCTTTAAATGATGGCTGCTTCTAAGCCAACATCCTGGTTGTTTTGGGATCCTCACATCCTTTCCCACTTAGCCATAACTTGGGGACCTTAGCTGTAGGTCAGGGTTGTTTCCCTTTTCACGACGGACGTTAGCACCCGCCGTGTGTCTGCCGACTAGTACTCCCAGGTATTCGGAGTTTGGTTAGGTTTGGTAATCCGGTGAGGACCCCTAGCCCATCCAGTGCTCTACCCCCTGGGGTATTCGGTCGACGCTCTACCTAAATAGATTTCGCGGAGAACCAGCTATTTCCGAGTTTGATTGGCCTTTCACCCCTAGCCACAAGTCATCCCGAACTATTGCAACAGTTATGGGTTCGGTCCTCCAGTAAGTGTTACCTTACCTTCAACCTGCTCATGGCTAGATCACTCGGTTTCGGGTCTAATGCGACGAACTGAACGCCCTGTTCAGACTCGCTTTCGCTGCGCCTACACCTAGCGGTTTAAGCTTGCTCGTCACACTAAGTCGCTGACCCATTATACAAAAGGTACGTAGTCACCCTTGCGGGCTCCCACTGTTTGTAGGCAATCGGTTTCAGGTACTCTTTCACTCCCCTTGTCGGGGTGCTTTTCACCTTTCCCTCACGGTACTAGTTCGCTATCGGTCATGCACGAGTACTTAGGCTTGGAGGGTGGTCCCCCCAATTTCAGACAGGATTTCACGTGTCCCGCCTTACTCGAGGACGATTGATTGCATTACGCGTACGGGGCTGTCACCCACTATGGCCCTACTTTCCAGAAGGTTCCGCTTGTCTCTCAATCGCCACTGGCCTGGTCCGGGTTCGCTCGCCACTACTTCCGGAGTCTCGGTTGATGTCCTTTCCTACGGGTACTTAGATGTTTCAGTTCCCCGCGTTCGCCACTTTACCCCTATGTATTCAGGGTAAGTTACCTATTATCGATACTTGGAAACCACAGCAGCAGATCGCTCTGCTACTCTGATTTTCCAAGTACCTTAGGTGGGTTTCCCCATTCGGAAATCTACGGATCAAAGGGTATTCGCACCTCCCCGTAGCTTATCGCAGCGTATCACGTCCTTCATCGCCTGTGCATGCCAAGGCATCCACCAATTGCCCTTAAGACACTTGATCGTTCTCATTGCCAATGCCCATCCGCGCAATCCGAAGGATTGTCGCTTCAGCCAAACCCTTGCGGGGTTAGCGTCCGCGCAATTCCGCAAGAATTGTCGCCTGAACCGGATCCTGTGCGGGATCCAATTCGATGTCATTGGCACAAAAAGACCAGCTTCTCGAGATCGGTTCGAGGGCGCGGTTAGGCAAACCCATCATATGCAAGGGATTGAGCGTCCCTTGCGACAAATCATGAGACCTTGCGGCTCATGAAGTTCGAACAAATCTTCTCTTTACGATGTCAAACAGAACAAGCGGAGAGCATGACGCTCACCACAAACCTTTATACGAATGACTTTTTTCACCACATCTCCACTCAACACCTCCGCGCGATCCGCAGGATCGTCGCGACCCGCGACAATCCCTTCGGGATTGCGCGAT
>NZ_JBSKBO010000001.1:0-650000 GCF_053714255.1 Mesorhizobium sp. 43Arga | reverse complement strand
AGCCCTATTGCCGCCTCATTGCCGTTCGACACCAAGGCAACAAAAGAGGCCATGGCACAGCCGTGCAATGCCCTCTTTTAAGAGCCACGACACGCAGCGCGCGATGAGCCTTATAGAGAAGGCACGCCGCCCTCCTTGCAGAGCGCTCTATAAGAGAAGTGCATGGGGGGAATTCGACCGGGGCCTGAGGCTTCGTTGACTTAACCTGCCGTGACAGGCAAATGTCATGGCCACAACAAAAGCGACAAGCCGTTCCGCCCGGGGAAGAAGCAGCCTTTCTGGATGCCAGACACGGAAGATGTCATAGCCGAACTCGGCAATGAGCCGCCGCTTATCGCGGATGGCCGCAGTGGCCCGCCCGATCGGCGCGAGGTTTCTGCGCGCTGGCTGTCGGGAACATTCCTGACCGGCGTGACCTCGAGCGTGCTGATGGGCGTGGCGCTGTTCGCCGCCTTGGACGGGCGCCAGCAGCTGGCGACGCCACCCGAAATCGCGGAACTGATCGGCCTTTCCAGCAATGGCGATTCCGGCGAGGTGGCCAAGACGACCAGGCTGGTGGCGCCGCGTCAGATCGCCAAGGCCAAGGACCGCCGCCGCATGGAAGTGTCGATGGTCACCAAGGTGGGTGACCGCGATGTCATCCACACAATGCCTTTCGTGCAGATCAAGATGGCGCTCGCCGCCGGCCACACCACCAGCCGGCCCTACCCGCCTTTCGATCCGATGCAGGTGTTCGGCGACGACGGTGACGACGTTCCGGCGCAACCGGCGACGGCCTCCGCTGCCTCCGGCCAGATCTATGGCGCCAAGGTCGAAAGCGAGATGAGCCTGAAGACTGTCGACTTCCCCGTCGAGACGGCCTCCTTCGACGAAAAGAGCGATCTGTCCGCCGACGAGGTGGAAAAGGTGGTGCGCGAGGCCGGCACCGACCTCAGCGACGGCGCCGTGCAGGTCGCTTCACTCCACTATGTCGATCCGCAGCGATTCGGCGAAGCCTTCGCCGAGAGCATGGCCGGCTCCTATGACGTCAAGATCGTGCCCGAAAACGTCTCGGTGTCGCCGCGTGCTGCCACTGACGACCAGGCGCCGGCTTTCGCCGAGGAAATCATTCCCTTCACCAAGGACACCGACCTTACCGAGGCCTTTGCCGATTCGGGCTATACCGGCGACGACGCCACCGGCATGGCCGAAGCGATTGCCAAGCTGTTGAACGCGCCGACGCTGAAAGCCGGAACGGTGCTGCGCGTCGGTCTCGAAGTCCATGGTGACGCCGCCAAGGTCGTGCGCACCAGCGTCTACGACAAGACCACCCATATCGTTACCATCGCGCTCAACGACCGTGCCCAGTATGTGCCGGCGCAGGAGCCGGATCCCAACCCCGAATTGTTGACGGCATTTGACGATTCGTCGGCACCGGTGGTGGTGCGCGGCAACCTGCCCACCGTCTATGACGGCATCTACCGCACCGCCTATTCCTACGGCATGTCGAAGAAGATGACCCAGCGGCTGATCAAGCTGCTGGCATCTGGCGTCGACTTCCAGTCGCGACTGAATCCGTCCGATCGCCTCGAAGTGCTGTTCTCGCAGCCGGACGGAGATGACCAGACCTCCGACGATTCGGAGCTCCTCTATGTCTCGGCGATCTTCGGCGGTACAACGCGCAACTTCTATCGCTTCCAGATGCAGGACGGCAGCACCGACTATTTCGACGAGAATGGATCGAGCGCCGAGCAGTTCCTGCTGCGCAATCCGCTGCCCAACGGAAGATTCACCTCCGGCTTTGGTGCGCGCAAGCATCCTATCCTGGGGTATGTCCGTATGCACACGGGCACCGACTGGGCCGCCCCGATCGGATCGCCGATCATCGCCGCCGGCAATGGCGTCGTCGAGAAGGCCGGTTGGGCTGGTGGCTATGGCAAGCAGATCATCCTGCGCCATGCCAATGGCTATGAGACCTCCTACAATCACCAGAGCGCCTTTGCAAAAGGCATCGCGCCGGGCGTTCGGGTTCGCCAGGGCCAGGTCATTGGCTATCTCGGCCAGACCGGTCTTTCCACCGGTCCGCACCTCCACTACGAGCTGATCGTCAACGGCACCAAAGTCGATTCAATGCGTGTGCGGCTGCCGGTCGGCAAGGTGCTGAGGGGCGACGACCTCGTCGCCTTCAAGCGCGAGCGCGAGCGCATCGACGATCTGCTGAAGCAGGAAGATGGCAATTCGCTGAAGGTCGCGAGCGCCAAGATCGACGGCTGAACCTCGACCGATCCGGCATGGGCAATCAGCTTCGCGACGAATCAGTCGACGATTCGTCCGCGCGGCGCGGCCAAGGCAGTGCCTGACCTGAAACGGTCATCCAGGCGATGATCGCGGCAAGCAGGCAGAGCACGGCGGTCGTCAAGGATATGGCTGAAAAAGCCATGTCGCTGGCGGCAAGTCGTGTTGCTTCAAGTTCTGGCGGCAAGCCTGTCGATACCGGTTCGCCAAAACCCGGAATGCCCGGCCTGACACTGGTGTCGAGCATCGTTGAATAGACCCAGGCGGCAAGCGATCCCATTGCCGCCACCGCGATCAGGCCGCCAATGCGCGAGACGGCATTGTTGATGCCGGAGGCGGCCCCGGTGTCCTTGTCTTCCACCGCCGTCATGATCGCGGTCGACAGAGGTGAGACGACCAAGGCCATGCCGAGGCCCATCAGCGCCATCAGCGGAAGTACTCCGGTCCAGAAATGGTGGATGCCGGCATGGCTGAGCAAGGCAAGTCCGGCGAAGGCGAAAGCCACGATCAGACTGCCGCTGGCGATCGGGAAACGCGGTCCAATCCGGTCCGACAACTGGCCGACGGGTCCCGACAGAAGCGCGATCGATGCCGACAGCGGCAGGAAGATGAAGCCGACCTCGGCCGTGCTCAGTCCCCAGCCGGCGATCAGCAGCATAGGCAGATAGAAAAGATTGGCCGACAGGGCGAAATACAGGAAGAAGGTCGCCACATTGGCACCGGCGAAAGCGCCGACGCGAAACAGGCTGAGGTCGATCATCGGCTCGCGCTGGCGCTGCTCGAACAGGATGAAGACGACAAGCAGCACCGCGCCGGCGGCAATGCTCGGCCCGGCCATATGGCCCTCGCCGCTCGAACTCATCGAGGTCAGCCCATAAGCGAGCGCGCCGAACGCCAATGTCGCGAGCGCGCCACCGCCGAGATCGAGGCTGCGTTTTTCCGTCGCCGCATCGGCCGGAATCTTGACGAGCAGCAGGTAGATCGAGATCAGGCCGAGCGGCAGGTTGATGGCGAAGATTGCCCGCCAGATGCCGTCGCCAAAAGCCGACAGCACCAGGCCGCCGAGCACCGGCCCAAGGGCCGTGGTCAGCGCCGACGCTGCCGCCCAGATGCCGATTGCACGGCCGCGCTCCTTTTTCGGATAGGCCTTGGCGATGATGGCGAGACTGCCGGGCACCATGATCGCCGCGCCAATACCCTGCAGAGCGCGAAACCCGATCAGCACGACAGCATTCGGCGCCAACGCGCAGGCGAGCGAGGCAACGATGAACAGCGCGATGCCGGCCACGAAGGCACGGCGCAGCCCGAACCGGTCGCCGGCGGCGCCGCCGGCAAGGATCAGCGCCGAAAGTGTCAACGCATAGGCATTGGAGATCCACTGCGCTTGCGCCAGGCTGGCGCCGAGGTTGACGCGGATCGCCGGCATGGCGATGGCCAGGATCGACCCGTCGATGAAGCCGAGCGCCGAGGCCAGGATCGCCGCGATCAAGACGAATCGCCGCTGCGATTGCGGACAAAAGGTTCCGTTCGTGACCGGACTGGTCAGCCGGACTGCGGCGGCTTCATTTGGCGAATGCATGGCACCTGGCTTAGACCCCAAGCGCGCCGGCAACAACCAGCCAGCAGCTTGCAGTCCTTGAAACCAGCCAATTGGCCAGGATGCGTCCCGTGCTGATGCAAACGCCGGTGGTCATGCTAAGTTTTCCGGAAAACGGTTGCCGGGGAAAAATCGATGAAACGTCCACTCGAAGCGTCGGTGGAAGGACGCGACCGCGTCGTCGGCATCACCGACGGCGTCTTTGCCATCGCGCTCACGCTCATCGTGCTCGAGATCAGGGTGCCGGCACATGAGACCGTGCATTCCGAGCACGATCTGCTTGTCGCCATTGCAGCGCTGGCACCGCGCTTCCTGACTTATGCCTTGAGTTTCCTGACGCTCACCATCTTCTGGTTCGGCCAGCAGGCGCAGCACGGGCTGATCGCCAGATCCGACAGGCGGCTTGCCACGCTGAACCTCTGCTTCCTCGCCTTCATCGCGCTCTTGCCATTCTCGACCGATCTTCTGGCGGACTTCCTCGAATTCAGGATCGCGGTGCTGGTCTACTGGCTTAACCTGCTGATGCTCGGCATCACGCTGTTCGCCAGTTGGCGCTATGCGGACAGGAACGACTTTGTCGCCGAAGACGTCGATGCCGAAACGAAGCGCACGGTCTATCAGCGCATCGTCAAGGCGCAGATCCTGTGGGCGATCGGTGCGCTGCTCTGCCTGGTCACACCGTTGCTCGGCGTCGGCTTCATCCTGGTGGTGCAGCTGGTCTATGCCGCCGCGCTGCGCGGCTCATTGCTGCGCAAAGTCATCGGCTGAAGGTCCGCCGACAAACTCCACGGTGACGCCCGGCGACACCAGCTTGGCGAGTTCGCGCGCGTCCCAGTTGGTCAGGCGCACGCAGCCATGGCTTTCGGTCTTGCCGATCTTCGACGGCTCGGGCGTTCCGTGGATGCCGTAGGTCGGCTTGTCCAGGGCGATCCACACCGAGCCGACCGGGCCGTTGGGGCCTGGCGGAATGGTCAGGATCTTGTCGTTCTGGCCCTGCCTGAAATTGATGTTCGGATTGTAGGTGTAGTTCGGGTCGAGCGCGATGCGCGACACCGCGTGAATGCCGGTGGGCGACGGCGTATCGGCCGAGCCGATGGTGGCGGGATAGGCCGCGACCAGTTTGCCGCCCGCATCGTAGGCGTACACCTCTTTCTTCGTCTTGTCGGCGACGATACGCGCGACCGGTGTCGAAACCAGCTTTCCGAAATTGGCGACCTTGATGATCGTGCCAGGGCGATTGAAGTCGAGGCCCTTGTTGATCGACTTCAGATAGTTCTCGTCCATGTGGAAGCGCTCCGCCAGCGCCTCGGTGACGGAGGTGTAGCACATGCAGTTGAGCTGCGCCTTCTGGCCGTAATCTTCCGGGATCGAGGCAACATAGGGGCCAGCCGCATCTTCCGCTGTGATGGTGTAACTGGCGAAAGCATCGCCGCCTGATTGCGCGAGCGCCGCCTGGATGCCGACAGTGTCCGTCGATTTCAGATTGCTGCCGGTGATCTGGTTATAGGCGGCCAGGGCCTTGTCGACATTCGAGCCGAAACGCCCGTCGACCACGCCCGGCGAAGCGCCGCCGCGGTCGAGCAGCACCTGCAGCGCCGCCACGTCCTGGCGCACGCCGAGTGACAGCGACGGATCGACGGCGGCCTTGCCGCCCGTGTCCGGCGGCAGGGAACCCTGCGTTTCGGGATTGGCCTGCTGCTCGTCCGGCTGCGTGGGGTCTATGGCTGCCTCGTTCAGCGGCTGACGCCTGATGGCGCCCGGTTTTGCCGGCTGTGGCGCATCGGGATAGCTGTTGTCGTAGCTGCCGTCGTCCTGCGGCGCCGGTGGATAGGCTTCGACCGAATTGTCGCCATTGGGGTCGTATTCATCCGCCGGCGGCGGGATCACCCGGCCTTCCTCTTCCAACTGCTTGCGGCGGAAGCGGGCCATGTCTTGCGGATCGTCGAGATAGTAGCGGTCATCGTCGGCGGTGGCACGGCCCAATTCGCGCAGCCTTGTCTCGCGACGCAGCGCGCGCCGGTCGAGCCGTGTCTGCGGCGGCTGGATGGCGATGACCTTGCCGGTGTCGGCGTCGACGATGACGCGGTTGCCGCGGGCGTCGTAGTAGATGTCCAGATTTCCGTCCTGGGCGACAAGAATGCCGCCGTCATTGGCAGCGCGGGCAACCCTTGGTGCATTGTCCTGCGTCGGCGCGGCAAGCGCGCCGAAAGACACGAGCCCGGCGGCGAGCGCCGAAAGGCCAAAGATCGTGCGGAACATCGTAGCCAACTCTCCGGTCCGTGGTCGCCGCCGCCGGCGTTGTTCTCTGGGCGAAACCCCTTCGCCAGCAAACCAGTTACCCCACCCTATGGTTCCAATATGAACCGGGCATGAAGATGGCGGTTTTTCGGCGCACCCGACGAATACTCGCTAGCTCACGAGCCCCAATTCCTTGCGCGCCTGCTTGGTCAGCTTCAGGGCGACAAGGCGATGGCTCTCGCGCAGATAGTCCTTCAGCGCAGCATCATCCATGCTCTGGCTTGTCCGACGCTGGATCCATTTCATGCCGCGCGACGCAAGATAGGGCGCGGGCCGCAAGCCGGGCTGCTCCTTCAGCACATCATAGGCGATGTCGGAACATTTGAAGGTGACGAAGAGCTGCTGGCCCTGATCCCAGCCGCCGATCGCAAACACCTTGGTCCCGACCTTCCAGACATGGGCGCCGCCCCACTGAACGACGTGGTTTGCCGCGGGCAATGAGGCGCAGAAGCCGTTGTAGTCGTCCAGCGTCATCCGCCCCCCAACATCTTTGTGAAAACACCGCGCGCCCAGCCTGGACGCGCGGCGTTGAAAATCAGGCCGCCGCTTCGGTCTCGACGACCGTCGGCTTCGAGCGGAAGTTCAGCCGGTCGGAACCGGACGTGACCTTGACGGTCGAACCGTCGAGAATCTCGCCGAGCAGGATCTTCTCCGCCAGCGGATCCTGCAGTTCCTTCTGCATCACCCGCTTCAGCGGCCGCGCGCCATAGGCCGGGTCGTAGCCCTTGGCCGCCAGCCACTCGATCGCCTCGTGATCCAGCGACAGCGTAATCTTGCGATCGACGAGCAGGCTTTCCAGCCGCTTGAGCTGGATCTCGACGATGCGGTCCATGTCCTTGCGGCGCAGCCGGTGGAACAGGATCACCTCGTCGACGCGGTTGAGGAATTCCGGCCGGAACGATGCCTTGACCACGCCCATCACCTCGTCGCGCACGGCGTCGACATCCTGGTCCTCGCCGAGATTGACCAGATATTCGGCGCCAAGGTTCGACGTCATGATGATCAGCGTGTTGCGGAAATCGACCGTGCGGCCCTGCCCGTCGGTGAGCCGGCCGTCGTCGAGCACCTGCAAGAGCACGTTGAACACATCGGGATGCGCCTTCTCGATCTCGTCGAACAGCACGACCTGATAGGGCCGGCGCCGCACCGCTTCGGTCAGCGCGCCGCCCTCCTCATAGCCGACATAGCCGGGAGGCGCGCCGATCAGCCGGGCGACCGAGTGCTTCTCCATGAACTCCGACATGTCGATGCGCACCATGGCGCTGTCGTCGTCGAACAGGAAGCTTGCCAGCGCCTTGGTCAGTTCGGTCTTGCCGACGCCCGTCGGCCCCAGGAAGATGAACGAGCCGATCGGCCGGTTCGGATCCTGCAGCCCGGCACGGGCGCGCCGCACCGCCTTGGAAACGGCTTGCACCGCCTCGCCTTGGCCGACAACCCGCTTGCCGATCTCGTCTTCCATGCGCAGCAGCTTGTCGCGCTCGCCCTGCAGCATCTTGTCGACCGGAATGCCGGTCCAGCGCGAGACGATATGGGCGACGTGGTCGGGGGTGACCACTTCCTCGACCATGCCGGCCTTGCCGTCCTGGGCTTCGGCTTCCTTGAGCTTCTTTTCCAGTTCCGGGATCTTGCCATAGGCAAGCTCGCCGGCGCGCTGGAACTCACCCTTGCGCTGGGCAATGGCGAGCTCGTTGCGCGCCTCGTCGAGTTGCTTCTTCAGGTCGGCGGCAAGCCCGAGCTTCTGCTTCTCGGCCTGCCACTTGGTGGTGATCTCGGTCGATTCCTCCTCAAGGCCGACGAGTTCCTTCTCCAGGCGGGCGAGCCGATCCTTCGAGGCATCGTCCGTCTCGACCTTCAGCGCCTCGCGCTCGATCTTGAGCTGCATGATGCGGCGGTCGATCTCGTCCAGCGCTTCGGGCTTGGAATCGACCTGCATCCTGAGCCGCGAAGCGGCCTCGTCGACCAGATCGATCGCCTTGTCCGGCAGGAAGCGGTCGGCGATATAGCGGTTGGACAGCGTCGCCGCCGCCACCAGCGCCGAGTCGGAGATACGCACCTTGTGGTGCTGCTCGTATTTCTCCTTCAGGCCGCGCAGGATCGAGACGGTATCCTCCACCGTCGGCTCGTCGACGAAGACCGGCTGGAAACGGCGGGCAAGGGCGGGATCCTTCTCGACATGTTTGCGGTATTCATCAAGCGTGGTCGCGCCGACGCAGTGCAGCTCACCGCGCGCCAGCGCCGGCTTCAGCAGGTTCGACGCATCCATCGCGCCATCCGCCTTGCCAGCGCCGACCAGCGTGTGCATCTCGTCGATGAACAGGATGATGTTGCCATTGGCCGAGGTGACTTCGGAGAGCACAGCCTTCAGCCGCTCCTCGAACTCGCCGCGATATTTGGCACCGGCAATCAGCGCGCCCATGTCGAGCGCCATCAGCTGCTTGTCCTTCAACGATTCCGGCACGTCGCCATTGACGATGCGCAGCGCCAGGCCTTCGGCGATCGCCGTCTTGCCGACGCCCGGCTCACCGATCAGCACCGGATTGTTCTTGGTGCGGCGCGACAGCACCTGGATGGTGCGGCGGATCTCGTCGTCACGGCCGATGACCGGGTCGAGCTTGCCCGCGCGGGCATCAGCCGTGAGATCTCGCGCGTACTTTTTCAGCGCGTCATAGCCCTGCTCGGCACTCGCCGAATCGGCGGTGCGGCCCTTGCGGACATCGTTGATGACCTGGTTCAGCGCCTGGGCGGTGACGCCGGCCTTTGCCAGAATGTCGGCGGTCTTGGCCGACTTTTCCATGGTGAGCGCCTGCAGCAGCCGCTCGACGGTGACGAAACTGTCACCGGCCTTCTTGGCCAGTTCTTCGGCTGTCGAGAACACCTTGGCCAGCGGCTGCGCCAGATAGAGCTGGCCGTTGCCGCCTTCGACCTTCGGCATTGCCTCGAGTGCCGTCTCGACGCCGAGCTTGACGTCGCGGACATTGCCGCCGGCGCGCTCGATCAGCGATGCGGCCAAGCCCTCGTCATCGTCGACGAGGACCTTCAAAATGTGTTCGGGGGTGAACTGCTGGTGGTTGCGGGAGAGCGCCATGGTCTGCGCGGACTGGATAAAGCCGCGCACGCGCTCGGAATACTTCTCAAGGTTCATATCTGTCTCCTTCCATCACCGGCCCGCTTTGCGGCACCGGATCAGATTGCGGTGACGGACCCGCCCATTCGAGCCGGATCCTGTTCAGCCGAGATATGGTGCATGCACCCCGGACCCTCAAGACGTCTGGATACCGGCAAATGCATAATATTCCACCTCAGCCCAAACAAAAACGGCGGAGATTTCTCTCCGCCGTTCAACGTCTTGAAATGCCGTTCGATCAGTTGTCGATGTCGACGATCACCGGCTCGGCATTGCCGCTATCGGCCGGGGCGGCCGCCGCCTCGCCGGCATCGGCATTGTCGCTGCCGCTATCGACCTGGTCGGCATTGGTGCGCGGACGGCGCGGACGGCGCGGGCGACGGGCAGTACCGCTCTCAGCGGCCGCCTCGTTGAGCTCGGCCTGGGCGGCAAGAGCCGCCGGCGAAAAACTCTCGAACAGCGGAGCCGGCTCGGGGGCCGCAACGGTCTCGGCCGGCGAACCAGGCTCTAGCTGTACCTCTGCCTGTGCCGGGGCCTCGTTGCGCTGCTGCTGGCCGCCTTGCTCGATCGACGAGGCATGATCGCGCTGGCCATTCTGGCCATAGCCGCCACTGGGGCGGCGATCGCGGTGGCGCCCGCCATTGTTGTCGCGGCCGCCATTGTTGCGCCCGTTATTGTCACGCCCACTATTGTCGCGGCCATCCCGGTTCAGCGCGACCTCGGCCGGCATGCCTTCGATCACCGGCTGCGGACCGGCGCCATGGTTGATGACAGGAATTTGTGGATCGGAAACGGTGTTGCCGCCATTGCCGGCGCCATTGTTGCCGGCATTCTCGAAATCGTCGCGATCCTCATCGCCGTCATCGTCGAAATCGTCGCGGTTCTGCTGGACGTTCTGGATCGGCATCTGCGCCTGCGCGGCGGCAATGATGCGATTGTAGTGTTCGGCGTGCTGGAGATAGTTCTCCGCCATGACCCGGTCGCCGGAGCTTTGCGCGTCACGGGCCAGGGTGGCGTATTTCTCGGCGATCTGCTGAGCCGATCCACGGATCTTTACATCCGGGCCGTTGCTCTCGTAGTTGCGCGTGAGGGGATTCGGGCCCTTGCGGTTGTTGTTGTTGTTATTGTTGTTGCCACCGCCGCCGCCATTGTTGTTGCGACCGCGCATGCGCCTGTTCTGCTGTTGTGGCCTCATTCGACTCTCTTCATCTTGAAATTTTCGAAAACTCGTTACGAACGGAGGCGCTCATGCAGCCAGCCGTTTCGTTTCTTCACCGGCGTTCGCCCGCATCAATTGCGTTGGCGCCACGTGCCATCCTGTTCCGGTTACATCACTTGCCGGACGATTCCCGCACGAAGCTTGGGCGTCGTTTGCGCAAGAAGGCAGCTATTTCCAAGGAGGACCGAATCGCTAAGAGCACTGCCTGCTTCGTCTCATCCGGTTGAGGCGACCCTAGCCGCATTCCCGGGTATTGCCAAGCGGTTTTTTCGCACTGCGTCAAGGCTTATCCCCATTGAAAGACAAGAACCCTGTCGTTTCCGCCGAGATCACGCAAAGCAGCAACCGATGCATAACCAGCCGCCTTGAATATATCCGTAACCTCATTGCGTTGCGTACGACCGATCTCGACCGCAATCCTGCCTTCGGCTTCTAGAAACCGTGCCGCCTCGGCGGCAATGATCCTGTAGGGGTTCAGCCCATCCACGCCGCCATCCAGGGCTAGCCGTGGGTCGAAATCGCGGACCTCGTCCTGCAGATTTCCAATGTCTCGTGAAGGTATATAGGGAGGGTTTGCGGCAATTACATGGTATCGGCCGGAAACTTTTTCGAACCAGTCAGACTGCACCGTCGTGAACCGGCGGCCGAACCCGAGTTCTCCGGCATTGCGGGCCGCCATCGCCAGCGCGCCGGCGGAAATGTCGACACCGGTTGCGGTTGCGGCCGGCACGGCACTCAGCAGCGCTAGCGCGATGGCGCCCGTCCCGGTACCGAGATCAAGGATGCGGCAGGTGCCCGCTCGCGCGGCCGTCGCCTTGGCGAAGGGCAGCACCGCCTCGACCAGCGTTTCGGTGTCCGGCCTCGGCTCAAGCGTTTCCGGCGACAGCGACAGGCGCAACCCGTAGAATTCGCGGTAGCCGAGGATGCGGTGCACCGGTTCGCCACCGGCCCGGCGCCTCAGGGCGGCTTCGATAACGGCGATGGCGTTGCCGTCGATCGAGCGTTCAGGGTCGGCAATGGCCTGCGTGCGCGTGGTGCCGGAAAAATGCTCGACGATCAGCCGCGCATCGAGCGACGGATCGTCGACCCCGGCCGCTATAAGCCTGGCCCGCGCTTCCCGCAACAGCGGCCCCAGCGCCTCGGGCAGAGGGTCAGCCATCAAGACCGATATCGGCCAACAGCTTCGACTGGTGATCGGCGATCAGCGCGTCGACGACTTCGTCGAGTTCGCCCATCATCACCCGGTCGAGCTTGTAGAGCGTCAGGTTGATGCGATGGTCGGTGACGCGGCCCTGCGGAAAATTGTAGGTGCGGATGCGCTCTGAACGGTCACCGGAGCCGACCTGCGATTTGCGCGATTCCGAGCGCTCCTCGTCCGCCTTGCTGCGCTCCAGATCATAGAGCCGGGCGCGCAGGATCTGCATGGCCTTCGCCCGGTTCTGGTGCTGCGACTTCTCCGCCTGCACCACCATGATGCCGGTCGGCAAATGGGTGATGCGCACCGCCGAATCGGTGGTGTTGACGTGCTGGCCGCCGGAGCCCGAGGCGCGCATCGTGTCGATGCGGATGTCTTCGGCGCGGATTTCGATGTCGACCTCTTCCGCTTCCGGCAGCACCGCGACGGTCGCTGCCGAGGTGTGAATGCGCCCGCTGGCCTCGGTCGCCGGCACGCGCTGCACGCGATGCACGCCGGATTCGAATTTCAGGTGGGCAAACACGCCCTTGCCCGAGACGGTGGCGATGATTTCCTTGAACCCGCCGGCATCGCCGTCGCTGGCTGACACCGTCTCGAAGCGCCAGCCGCGTTCGGCGGCATAGCGCTCATACATGCGAAACAGGTCGCCGGCGAAAAGAGCGGCTTCATCGCCGCCCGTGCCGGCACGGATTTCGAGGATGGCGTTCTTGTCGTCGGCGGCATCCTTGGGCAGAAGCAGGATCTGGATATCCTTCTGCAGCGTTTCGATACGCTCCTCCACACCGGGCAAATCCGCCTCGGCAAGCGCCCGCATCTCGGCATCGGTGCCTTTGTCGGCGAGCATCGCTTCGAGGTCGGCCTGTTCATGCTCGGCCGAGCGCAATTGCCTGACCTTGGCCACCATGTCCTGCAGCTCGGCATATTCCGATGCCATCTTCACATAGGCATCCGGCGCCGGGCCGGCCGACATCTGCGCTTCGAGCATCTCGAAACGCTTGACGACTTGATCCATGCGATCGTGGGGCAGATTGACCATGATGGGGGCGCTACAACGGAATCGAGCGGTCGTCGGCGAAGGCCTGCAGAAGCGCCCGCATCGGCAACCCCTGCGCCGGCGCCATCAGATTGTCGTCGAAGAACGCCGTCAGCTCATCCAGAGGCAGTTCCGTCAGCATCGCCTTGACCGGGCCGATCGAGGCCGGCGACATCGAGATCGAACGGAAGCCCAGACCGATCAGCGCCATCGCCGAGATCGGCTTGCCGGCGAGTTCACCGCACAGCGTCACCGGCGTGTGGTTGCGGATGCCGGCATCGGCGATCTGCTTGAGCACGCGCAGGAACGGCGCCGACAGCGTGTCGAAGCGGTTGGCCAGTTGCGTGTTGCCGCGGTCGACCGCCATGACGAACTGGAACAGATCGTTCGAACCGACCGAGACGAAGTCGACCGCCTTCATCAATTCATCGAGCTGGAACAGCAGCGACGGCACTTCCAGCATGGCGCCCAGCTTGAGGCTGGTCGGCAGATGATGGGCGAAGCGCGAGAGATGCCGCACCTCGCGGTCGATGATTTCGCGCGCCTGGGCGATCTCGGCAAGCTCGGTCACCATCGGCAGCATCAGCTTGAGCTCGCGCCCGCCGCTGGCCTTCAGCAAGGCGCGGATCTGGGTGCGCAGCAACCCCGGCCGGTCGAGCGTCAGCCGGATCGCCCGCCAGCCGAGCGCCGGGTTTTCCTCCTGGATGGCGCCCTTGAAATAGGGCAGCACCTTGTCGCCGCCGATGTCGATGGTGCGGAAGGTGACTGGCTTGCCGCGCGCCGCCTCCAGCACGTCGCGATAGAGTTTCTCCTGCGCCTCGGCGCGCGGGAAGGTCGAGGCGACCATAAATTGCAGTTCGGTGCGGAACAGGCCGATGCCGGCCGCGCCCGCCTCGGCCAGCTGCGGCAGGTCGACGGCAAGCCCGGCATTCATCAACAGATCGACCTGGACGCCGTCCCTGGTCGTCGACGGCTTCTTGCGCAGCTCCCGGTAGACCTCTTGCCGGCGCGCACGGAACCGCACCTTTTCGGCATAGGCGGCTTCGAGATCTGACTGCGGCCGCAGATGGATCACGCCCTCCTCGCCGTCGACGATGATGGCATCGCCGTTTTCCGCCATTGAAACGGCGCCCTTCATCTGGCCCGCGACCGGAATGCCCATGGCGCGCGCCACGATGACGACATGGCTGGTGGCCGCGCCATCCTCGAGCACCAGCCCGCGCATTTTTTCCCTTGGATAGTCCAGAAGCTCGGCCGCGCCCATCGAGCGGGCAACGATGATGGCGTCCTTCGGCAGCGAGGCCGCGACATCCTCCGGTCCACGGCCCATCAGCTGGCGCAAGAGCCGGTTGGCGAGGTCGTCGAAATCGCTCATCCGCTCGCGCAGATAGGGATCGGTCATGTGCAGCATGCGCGCGCGCATGTCGCTCTGCACCTTTTCCACGGCAGCTTCCGCCGTCAGGCCGTTGCGGATCGCCTCTTCCAGGCGCCGCACCCAGCCACGATCATTGGCGAACATGCGGTAGGCTTCCAGCACCTGGCGGTGCTCGCCCTCGAAGGCAACGTCGCGGCGCTCGAGCATGTCGTCGATGGAGAGCCTGAGCGAGCCGAGCGAGCTCTCGAGCCGTCGGACCTCTTCCTCGCTGTCCTCGTTGAACAGATTGGTGACGACGATGCGCGGCTCATGCAGCACGACGTGGCCCAGCCCGACGCCGTCGTTGAAGGACAGGCCGGTGAAGCTGACCGGACGGCGCAGATCGAGTTCGAGGCCCGGCCGCGTCAGCCGCGCCAGATCGCCGGTGGCGATCATCTCGGCGATGACCATGGCGGTGGTTTCCAGCGCCTCGACCTCGTCGTCGCGATAATGGCGCATGGTCTTGTTCTGCACGACCAGCACGCCCAGCGTGCGCCCTGCCCTGAGCACCGGCACGCCGAGGAAGGAATTGTAGATCTCTTCCCCGGTCTCCGGCAGGTAGGCGAAGGCCGGATGTTCCTGCGCATTGGAAAGATTGAGCGGCCGCGCGCTGGCGGCGATGGTGCCGACAAGGCCTTGCCCGAGCCTCAGCTGTGCCAGGTGGACAGCGTTCGGGTTCAGACCCTCGGTGGCGTAGAGTTCGAGCACCGAATCGGCGCGCAGCACATAGAGCGAGCACACTTCCGCGACCATGTTGGAAGCGATGTCGCGCACGATCCGGTCAAGCCGCTCCTGCGGCTCCAGCGGCTCTTGCATGAGCTCGCGGAGCCGTTTCAGCAAAACGCGCGGGCCACTGGCCTGGTCACGCATCGCGACTTCTTCTCCAATGAAACACTTGCCGGCGCAGTTTCCGCCGCTGCCGGCACGCGCGCAACAACTGATTCAGTCTTGCTACTGCTTATCCAGACCGTAGACGGAATGCAAAGTGCGAACCGCAAGTTCGGTGTACGGACCGTCGATCAGTATCGAAATCTTGATCTCGGAGGTGGTGATGGCGCGGATATTGATCGCCTTGTCGGCCAGCGCCTTGAAAGCGGTGGCGGCGACACCGGCGTGGCTCCTCATGCCGATGCCGATGACCGAAACCTTCGACATGCCGGCTTCCGACTGCACGACATCGTAGCCGACCTCGGCCTTCAGCCGGTCGAGCACGGCCAGCGCCTTGTCGACGTCACCCGAAGGCACCGTGAAGGTCATGTCGGTGAACTTGCCGTCCTCGGAGATGTTCTGGACGATCATGTCGACATTGATGTTGGCTTCGGCCAGCGGCCCGAAAATGCCGGCGGCGACGCCAGGGCGGTCGCCGACGCGGCGCAGCGAAATCTGGGCCTCGTCCTTGGCGTAGGCAATTCCGGTGACGACCTGCTGTTCCACGATCTCTTCCTCGTCGCAAATGAGCGTTCCCGGAGGATTGAGCAAATCCCCCACTCCGGGCGCATCGGGATCGTCGAAGGACGACCGCACAAAGGTACGCACCCTGTGCACCATGGCAAGCTCGACCGAACGCACCTGCAGAACCTTGGCGCCGAGCGAGGCCATTTCAAGCATTTCCTCGAAGGAAATCTTGGCCAGCCGCCGCGCCTTGGGCTCGATGCGCGGATCGGTGGTGTAGACCCCGTCGACGTCGGTGTAGATGTCACAGCGGTCGGCCTTGACCGCCGCTGCGATGGCGACCGCGCTGGTGTCGGAACCGCCACGGCCGAGGGTCGCGATGCGATTGTCCGGTCCAATGCCCTGGAAGCCGGCGATCACAGCCACCTGGCCCTCGCCGAAACGCTTGATCAGGAAGGCGCCGTCAATGTCGAGGATGCGCGCCGCGCCATGTGCGTTGTCGGTCTTGATCGGGATCTGCCAGCCCTGCCAGGACCGGGCATGCACGCCCATGTTCTGCAAGGTGATGGCCAGCAGACCAGCCGTGACCTGTTCGCCGGAAGCGACGACCGCGTCATATTCGCGTGCGTCGTGCATCGGCGAGGCCTCGCGCGTCCAGCCGACCAGCTCGTTGGTCTTGCCGGCCATCGCCGAAACCACCACCGCCACCTCATGGCCGGCGTCGACCTCGCGTTTGACGTGACGCGCCACATTGCGGATGCGGGCGATGTCGGCGACGGAGGTTCCGCCGAATTTCATCACGATACGCGCCATGGAAGCGAAATGCCTTTGACTGAAGCCGGCCTGGGACCGAAAACGAAGGAAAGCGCCCGGCTGGCGCCGGCCGCTGAATGCGCGGCCTCCTTAGCCAAATGCTTTGGGTTTCGCAAGGCTGGCAGCGGAATGCCGGCTTCAAGAAGACGGTATATTGCCATCGGCACCGCGCCGCTTGCCAAACGCCGCCCGCTGGCAATTCCTTTTGGTTCGGCATAACCCGGCATGCCATGTCGCGGACATGCCGAACTCGTTCTGTCGGATTAACCCACGCTTTGGCTGGCCGTGGAAAGGTCCCATTGCGGATCGGCCCTGCCCAATCCGGCAACGACGCGGTCGCGGCCGTCCGCCTTTGCCTGATAGAGCGAACGATCCGCGGCGTTGACGATTTCGACCCATGACGCGCCGAGCTCCGGGAAGGCGGACACGCCGAACGAGGCCGTGATGGTTCCGAGCGTGCGGCCGCGATGCGTCAGATGCAGCTGCTTGATCGCCTTGCGCAGCGCCTCGGCGCGCTCGGCGGCATCGGCGAGCGACGTCCCCGGCATCATCAGGGCGAATTCCTCGCCACCGTAGCGTGACACCACGTCACTTTCCCTGGCGTGGTCGAGCAGCGTGCTGGCAACCTGCTTGAGCACGAGATCGCCCGCCTCATGGCCGAACGTGTCGTTGAACTGCTTGAAATGATCGACATCGAGCATGATCATCGCCAGGGGCTGCTTGGAACGCTCCATGCGCCTCAGTTCGCGACTGCTCGTTTCCTCGAGATAGCGGCGGTTGTAGAGCCCGGTGTTCGGATCGCGGATCGATTGTTGCCGCAATGTTTCGCGCAGGCGCAGATTGGCCAATGCCAGGGCCAGTGTGTCGACGACGCCGCGCAGGATCTGTTGCCGCTCGGCCAGCCAGGCCGGTCTGTCGGCGGCTTCCGGTTCGCACAAATGCACGATGCCAAGCGTCTCCCCCTGCGCCGCCAAAGGCATGCAGACATAGCCGCGGCCGCCATTCTCGGTGATGTGGTTGCAGCGCGGCGTCAGCATGCCGGGACCGGCAACATGTTCCTGGCCGCGCCGCAGCGCCCAGCAATCTTCCGGCGCGAACTGGCCGACGCTCGAACGGACGGCGCCCCAATGCGCCATTTCCTCGACCAGGTTGCGCGAGGCGCTGGTCAGATGAACGGTTCCGCTCAATTCGCCGAAGAAATCGGGCATGGCCGAGCCGACGACGGAAAAGGCTTCGTGGAAAGTGACGCATGCCTGAAGCAGTTCGCCGAGCTTGACCAGGCGGGTCGTTGCCTGGGACGTCTCCTTCAGTTCGCGATTGAGCTTCGCCAGTTCCTCGGCGCGATCGCTAACCGCCCGCTCGGCGCTGCGCAATTCGCTGATGTCGTTCAACGTCAGCACGATCCCGCCGTCGGAACGATTGAGCGGATTGCAGCTTGCAATGACCGGCAGGTACGATCCGTCCGGCTTTGCCAGCCGCACCTCGGCCTGATGCCCGCGCCCCGTGGTCAGCGCCAGCTCGATCGGCGATGTTGCCTGCGCCATCCTGTCTCCCGACAGTCCCCTCATGTCGAGGACCGACCGCCAATCCTGCCCTTCGATCCTGTCGTTGCGCAGGCCGACGATCTCGGCGGCCGCCGGATTGGCCGAGACGATCCGGGCATCACCATCGATGACGACAATGCCCTCGGCGACGGTACGGACAATGTCCTCGATATAGGCCTTCTGCTCGACGAGCTGCCCACGCGAGGATTCGAGTTCGGTTGCCATGCTGTCGAAGCCTCGCGCCAATTGGCCGAACTCGTCATTGGAAGTCAGGCCGATGCGCGCGCCGGCGTCGCCGCGCGCCAGCGATTCGATGCCGCGGTTGAGGCCGGAAAGGCCAGCTCCAAAGCCGCGCAGCAACAGAAGGGCCGAGATCGCCGAGATCAACACGGCGGCGGCGGTGCACAGGCCGATAAGCCAGAGCACAGTGTTGGTGCGCTGCTGGGCGGCACGCAGCAGCGGCGTGTATTCGAACAGCACCGCGCCGACCGTCTTGCCGGGAGCATCCTTGATCGGCACCGCGATCAGGTTGATCGGCTCAGCCACATCGCCGCTGTCTTCGATGAAGTTACGCGGCGCGCCATCCTCGATCGTCCGACTGACTTCATTGTCGGGATCGTGGCCGTACTGCGTGCCGACATTAGTTTCTTAGCCCGGGACATCGGCAAGGATGACCTTGTCGTGGTTGACGACAACGAGGTCGCGTTTCGAGTCGCTGTGTTGCGCGGTCACGAATTCACGCAGCGCCTCGGGCCTCTCGAACAAGGAATGCGGCGCATCGGCAGCCTTGAAGGCGATCGTTTCGGCCAATTGCCGCCCAACACCCGTCGCTTCGGCGAGCGCGCCGGATCTTGTCAGCGATATCTGGGAGATTATCGCAATCCCGCCCACCAGGCCGATCAAGACGGCGGCGCTCAACAAGGTGGCAACAATCTGGGTCTTGATCCGCACCAAGCCATCCCGATCAATGGGAGGGCAATATACATGCCGATTCCCGCTCGTGCTTCAGGAAACCGCCAACCTCGTAAATATGATGTTAAGGCGTCCCGATCGACCACCTTTTTCCGGACCAAGCGGTTTCTAGGTCAAGTCAGCCCGGCTGAGCCATGGCTCTCCACAGGCCGGGATAGTCGACGACGAAACCGTGCGGCGAGACATCGAGGATCTCATCGTAGCCATAGACAGGCGCGCTGTAGGCGTAGCGGATCTCGTAGAGATGCCGATAGCTTTGCTCGAGAAGCACCATCTCGATTGCGGGGAAGCTCAGATAGGCGGCTGGAGCGGGCGTCGTCTCGCCGAGGCCGAGGGCGAACCGGCGGATCGCCAGCAGGTTCGATGCCGGCGTGAAGCCGAGGTCGACGTCGACAAGGCCGGCAACACCTCGCTGAGGCTCGCCGTTCAGCATCCATTCGCCGTCGGCACGTCGTTCAATGGCGTAGTGCAGCTTGCGCAGGCCGAGAAAACCGTCGACCCGCGCCGATCGCGTTCGCCAGCCGGCGTCGCAAATCACCTCATAGGCAAGGCAGCATGGCTTGCCTTTTTGAACGAAGATGGCCTGTCCCTCGAGGCTATGCCCGTCATCGGCTTGCGAAAGCAGGCAGGCATCGTGGCCCTCCACGTCCAGCCGGCGCCAGAGGATCGAAGCCGTCATGACCGTCATCGCGCACTTCCTCGAATCCAAACGACTCCCTTCATGCGCCCGCCACGCCAATTGTGTTTCACCGCCGCACGTGACAGCTGACATGCCCTGACGGGATGCTTCGGCCTGCCGGCGCAGGAAAATTGTTGCCTTGACTTTCCCTCTCCCACGCCCGACTTCCTAGCGTCCGAGGAGACCAACCAATGCCAGAACCCCGACGATCGACGATCGATGCCGGAGAAGTGGAACGCTTTTCCGCCCTTGCCGCCGAATGGTGGAACCCGAACGGCAAGTTTCGTCCGCTGCACAAGTTCAATCCGGTGCGGCTTTCCTATATCCGCGACCAGATAGCGACGCGCTTCGGCCGTGACCCGCGTGCCGCGCGGCCGTTCGAGGGGCTGCGCATCCTCGACATCGGCTGCGGCGGCGGTCTTTTGTGCGAGCCGATGGCGCGGCTTGGCGCCGAGGTCGTGGGAGCGGATGCCTCCGAGACAAACATCGAAGTGGCCAAACTGCACGCGGCCGAAGGCAATGTGATCGTCGACTACCGAGCCACGACGGCCGAGGATCTTGCCGACGCCGGCGAGACATTCGACGTCATCCTCAACATGGAAGTGGTCGAGCACGTCGCCGACATCGACCTGTTCGTCGCCAAATGCGGGCAGATGGTCCGGCCCGGCGGCATCATGTTCGTGGCCACCATCAACCGCACGCTGAAGGCGCTGGGTCTCGCCATCATCGGCGCTGAATATGTGCTGCGCTGGCTGCCTCGCGGCACCCACCAGTTCGGCAAGCTGGTGCGCCCGGAAGAGCTGGAAAAGGCGCTCGGCGGCGCCGGCCTGACGGTCATCGACCGCACCGGCGTCACCTACAATCCGCTTGCCGACCGCTGGGCGCGGTCGAAGGACATGGACGTCAATTACATGGTGCTGGCGGAAAAGGGCTCCGTCTGATCCGGTCTCTCGCTATTCAGTGTTGAGCGGCCTATAGCCGCCTCGCCAATAGATCAGCGCCTGGCCGGCATCGCGGGTGCGCACCGCCTCGACCGAACCGATGACGATGGAATGCGTGCCGCGGTCGATCATCTCGTCGAGGCTGCAGTCGAAGGCGGCCACGGCGTCGGAAAGCAGCGCGGCTCCGGTCTTCAGCGTCACCCATTCGGCGCCCTCATAACGGTCTTTGCCCTTGATGCCGCCAAAGCCGGAGAAGCGCTCCGCCACGGGTTGATGCTGAGGCCCGAGCGAATTGACGCCGAAGTGCCGGTAGCGCTCGATAACCGGCCAGGTCGATGACGATCGGTTGACGCAAGCGATCACCTTGGGCGGCTCGGCCGACAGCGAGACCACCGAGATGACGACAAGGCCGGAACGGTCGTCGCCGACACCGGCGGTGATGACGCTGACATTGCCGACGATGAGCCGCATGGCGGCGCGGAAGTCGGCGACGCCGACCGGACCTTCTGTCATGGACATTGCCTCTTGGCTTCGTTGCTAAGCCGCCGACTGCATTGCGGCCGGTGCGATGCGGATGCCTCTCTCTTCGAGAACGGGTAGCACGGTGTCGCGGAAATAGGGGAATTCCTCGACATAATCGACGAAGGACAGCGTCGAGCCGCGAAACCCTGCCTCGTGCAAGGCGGTGATCCCGTCGGCGACCTGCTCGGGCGTGCCGGTGAGCGGGAAGCCGCCATGGCCCGCCGCCATGCGGTCGCGAATGAGCGCCAGGAGATCATGCGGGAACGACTGCGCATGGGCGAATTGCAGCCGCACCAGATTGTCGACCGCCGCCCAGTCGGCATTGGCGCGGCCGAAATGTTCGAGATAGTCCGTGGCTTCCTTTTCGGTCGGCCGGCAGACGACATGGGCAAAGGTCAGCACGTCGACATCGCTGCCGGCGGCCCTCGCCTGCTCCTTCAGCGCAATGATCTCATCCTTGGAGCGCGCCAGGTCGATCGCCGGCGTGAACAGGAAATCGGCGTTGGCGACCGCGAATTTGCGGCCCTGCTCCGACCCGGCCGCGTTGAGGATCGGCAGCCGTGACGACGGGCGCGGGTCGCCAAGCACATTCTTGAGCTTGAACCAGGTGCCGTCCCAGTCGAAGGCTTCCGTGCGCTCCCACAACGCCTGGACAATATCGAACCATTCCTGGGCATAGCCGTAGCGCGTGACATGGTCATCGGGCAGCGTCAGCCCAAGCGCCTCATATTCCGGCTTGTTCCAGCCGGCGACGATGTTGAGGCCGATGCGGCCGCGGCTGATCTGATCGATGGTCGCCAGTTGCTTGGCGACGACCACGGGATGGTTGGCCGCCGTATGGGTGGTGGCGAAAACCGTGATGTTGCGGGTGAGCGCCAGCAGCCCGGCGGCCCAGGTGATCGTCTCCAACACGTTGCCGTGGAAATTCGTCTCGCCGCCATAACCGATCCAGCGCGCGATCGGCAGCATGAAGTCGATGCCGGCTTCGTCGAGCAGATGCGCCAGCCGCAGATTGTTGTCCCAGGAACTGGCCCAGCGCTCGGGAACCTTGGTGACGGTCATGCCGCCGGAGCAATTGGACGCGAAAGTGCCGAGAAAGAAGGGCTGCGCGTGAGGCGCGGTCTTGTCGAGCATGCTCATTGACGGTGTTCTCCTCATTTTGCTTATAATTTATGATAGAAAGTCTATCATAAATTCATGTGGACGCAATCACCGGGATCAGCGCATGCTGATGGCAGGGGGACACGCAGATGAACGAACGGCGCAAATCTTTGGAAACACAGGCCGGGTTGCTGGATCGCGGCTGGCATCTGGCACGCACGCCGCTGGAGATCGACGTCACCGAAGTCGAGTACGCGCTGATGCGCTCCTACGAGGCATTCGGTCATTGGCAGGCTGAATGCCTCGCCACGGTGATCGAGTTTTCCGCCAGCGGACCCGAGAACGCGCTGCTCCACATCATCCGCATGAACGACCGCCCGAAAAGCGTGCGCGATCTTGCCCAGATGACCAACCGCGACGACATCCCCAACATCCAATACAGCCTGCGCAAATTGCTGAAGGGCGGTTTGATCACCCGCACCGGCAGCGGCAGGGCCGGCGTCACCTATGAAGTGACGCCGCTCGGGCATCGCGTGACCGAGCGCTATGCCGACATCCGCTCCGTCCTGCTCATCGATGCGGTGACGCGCATCCCCGAAATGGCTGACAAGCTCGAAGATGCCGCGCGCACGCTCGAGCTGATGACCGGCATCTACGAACAGGCGGCGCGGGCCGCCGCCACGCACCGCCGCCGGCATCCAAGGCCGGAGCCTGGCGGCGGCGGAAAAGTTTGACGAGTTTACGCAGGTTGCGGCTTCGCGACGGCCTGGCTCTGAGCCTTCGTGGTGATGAAGACGCCGGCGGTGATGATGGCGGCGCCGGCCCAGGTCAGCAGCTGATAGTGCTCGCCAAGGAAGATAGTCCCGGCAAACAGGCCGACCGCGGCCGCCACATAGCCGATCTGGCTGAGATAGACCGGGCCGCCGACCGCCTGCAGCCGGAAGAAGAAGGCGAACATCGCCGACGCCGATGCGACCTGCGCGACGACGACCAGCGGCACGTCGCCGAGCGGCGCGAAGGCCTTGATGCCGAACAGAGCGAGAATGCCGGCGAGCAGGAGCGTCGCCGCCGCCAGATGGCTGCCGACGGCAAGCTCGATCGGGCCGGTGCCTTTCGGCCAGTCGACGGTGCGGTAGATGTTGCCGGCTGCAAGACTGACCGGGATCAGCAGCCCCATCAACACCCAGAACAGATCGGCCGGTTGGCCGGCCTCGCCGCGCGTCACCGCCACCATCACGGCGCCGACGAAACCGACGGCGATGCCTGATATGCCCAGCATGTTCGGGCGCCGGACACGCAGCAGGATCGAGAACACCAGCGTGACGACGGGCGACAGCGTGAACATGATGCCGGTATAGCCGGCGCCCAGATGCGGAATGGCCGAGAACATCAGGAGATTGGGGACGGCATAGGACACGGCCGCCGTGACGAAGAAATAGCGCAGCTTGTGCGGGGTGAGCCGGACACGCTGGCCGCGCAGCAAAAGCACGCACAAAAGCACGCCGCCGGCGCCGAGCGAGATGACGAAGGCCCAGACCATGGCCGGCACGCCAGCTGCCGTGGCGAGCTTGCCGAAGGGCAGCGTCAGGCCGAGCAGGCCGCCGGTGACGACCAGCAGGCCGAGCGCCGAATCCCAGAGAAATTTCATTGGATGGTTCCCGTGACTCAATCGTGGAACTAGGCACTTGCCGCGCTTGGCCGGTGCTGTATCTTGAGATAGGATAGCGCAAAGATTCTTAACGTCAAGATATTTAACGGTGAGACAGATGGATCGTGCGGCTAAAGCGATCGAGCAGTGGAAACGGGAGCGGCCGGACCTTGATGTCTCGCCGATGGGCGTGCTCGGGCGATTGAACGAAGCCTCGTCGCTGATCGCGCGTGATCGCCTGGCGCCGCTGTTTGCGCGATTCGGTTTGCAGGCCGGCGAGTTCGACGTGCTGGCAACGCTGCGCCGCTCAGGCTCACCCTACGCGCTGACGCCGACCGCTCTCTATGAGGCGACGATGGTGACCTCAGGCGCCATGACCAACCGGCTCGACCGGCTGGAGAAGGCCGGATTGATCCTGCGCGGCCCGCACCCCAACGACCGGCGCGGCATCGTCGTGCAGCTTTCCGAGAAGGGTCTCGCCTTGATCGAAGAGGCGCTGACCGCCCACGTCGCCAACGAGCACGAGATTCTGGCGGGCCTAAACGACGCCGAACGGGAGACGCTGGCTCGGCTGCTTGGCAAATTGATCGCAAGCGTGAGCTAATCGCTCAGTTGCGGTCGTCGGGAAACACCGGGATCGGCATGAAATCGACGCCGTCCTCGGCAAGGCCCTTGGCCTCTTCCAGCGTCGCCTCGCCATAGATGCCGCGTGGGTCGGTTTCGCCGAAATGGATTTTTCGCGCTTCCTCGGCGAACTTGTCGCCGACATAGTCGGCATTCTCGCGCGCCTTCTCGGCCATCGCCTTCAGTTGCGCCAGGGCCTGCTTCTGCGCCTCGCCCGTGGCGAGCGCTATGGTCTCCTGCTTGCGCGCCGTCGAAACGGCCGGCGCCATCAGGGCCTTCTCCACCTTGTGCGAGCCGCAGCTCGGGCAATCGACAAAGCCGCGCTTCTTCTGGGTGTCGAAATCGTCATTGCTGCGGAACCAGCCCTCGAACTGGTGCTCGTTTTCGCAGATCAGGGAAAAGCGGATCAAGAGGCGGCACCCCTGAGACGCGGCGCGTCCGCCGCGCCGGCATTGATGGTGAAATCCCGCGCATTCTTCAAATTGGGGATCTTCTTGCGCGCCGCAAGCGACTGCGCCGGGTCGATCTCGGCGACGATCACAGCGGGTTCGTCATGCGCGGCTTCCGCGATGATGTGGCCCCACGGGTCGACGATCAACGAATGGCCATAGGTTTCGCGGCCGTCCTCGTGCAGGCCGCCTTGCGCGGCGGCGACGACAAAGGCGCCGTTCTCGATGGCGCGGGCCCTGAGCAGCACGTGCCAGTGCGCCTCGCCGGTCTGGCGGGTGAAGGCGGCGGGCACGGTCAAAACATCGGCGCCGGCCAGCGCCTCGGTGCGGAACAGCTGCGGGAAACGCAGGTCGTAGCAGACCGCAAAGCCCAGCCTGGCGCCCGCAACCTCGGTCACGACGGCCTCGGTGCCGGGTTCGTAGGCAGCCGATTCGCGCCAGCTTTCGCCATTGTCGAGATCGACGTCGAACATGTGGATCTTGTCATAGGTGGCAAGCGTCGCGCCGTCCGGACCAAACAACAGCGCCCGGTTGGCGAGCTTGCCGTCGGCGCGCAGGATGGCGGTCGAGCCGATATGCAGGAAGACGCCGAGTTCGCGCGCCAATTCGCGAGCGGTCGCAACGATGATGTCCTTGTCTTCGGAGGTGAAGGAGGCGGCACGCGCCTGCTTGTCGCGGATCAGCGCCCCGGTCATTTCCGGCGTCTGGATATAGGTCGCGCCTTGCCCGGCCGCTTCACGCACCAGCCGTTCGAGATCGACGACGTTGCGCTCGGGGCTTTCGCCGGAACGCATCTGGACCGCCGCAGCCTTGAAAACACCCATCATCACACCCTCAAATCGTCGCGCCGTTGGCGAGCAGCCTGTCCAGCCGGCCTTCGGCCTCCAGATCATGGAGATCATCGCAGCCGCCGACATGCGTGTCGCCGATGAAAATCTGCGGAAAGGTCGTGCGACCATGTGCGCGCGAGATCATCTCCTGGCGCAGTTCCGGCGAAAATGAAGCGTCGTGCTCGGTATAGGCGACGCCCTTGCGCTCCAAGAGCCGCTTGGCCGCCGTGCAGTAGCCGCACATCATGCGCGTATAGATCGTGACATCGACCATGATGAATTTCCGCTTTCGTTGCCGACTTATATAGTCGCGGACTCGTCCGCCCGAAAGTCCCCCGGCAACACACGCGCGAAGGTGAGCACATCGACGGCGGACGCACCGCCCCTTTTCAGTGCCTTGGTGGCCGCACGCACGGTGGCGCCCGTGGTGTAGACGTCGTCGATCAGAAGCACCCGGCGGCCGGCGATCTCGATCTCGGCCTCGGCCGGCACGCGGAAGGCGGCCCGAACATTCTCCTCGCGCTCCTGTCGCTCCAGCCCGACCTGCTGGCGGGTCAGTTTCACGCGCCGCATGGCGGAAGGCGAGAAAGACAGGCCGCTGAGCTCGCAAACCGCGCGCGCCAGTTCCGCCGACTGGTTGAAGCGCCGCCGGAAAAAACGCCGCCAGTGCAGCGGTACCGGCACCACCACATCGGCCTCGGCGACGAGATCGGCGCCGGCGCGCACCATCCAGCGCGCCATCCAAGGTGCCAGATCGGTGCGATCCTGGTATTTCAGCCCTTGCACCATCTGGCGGGCGACGCCGGAATAGGCGACGGCTGCCCGCGCCCGCTCGAAGGGCGGCCGGTCCGCGATCGCCTCGGCCGACAGAAAACCCTCGCCCATATGATGGGTGAACGGCGTGCCCATCACCGGGCACCAGGGCCGTTCCAAGAGCCGCAGCTTCGGCCAGCAGGCGCCGCACAGCACGCCGGGCTGCGAGACATGCCGGCGGCAACCGGCGCAGACCGGCGGGAACAGCATGCGCGCCGGCCAGCCGAGGGCCGATCGGGCGAGGTTCCTGATGCCGGTGGACTTGATCTCTGGCATCGGATCGGCCACGTGGTTGGTTCTCCGCACCGAGTGTACCAAGTATATCAGGGCGTGGACAAACAAGGATCCGCCCGTTGCAGCCTATTATGGATACCTCTTTGTGGCTGGCGCACAAGCGGCGTGCGCTCAGCCATCCGGTCGACGGTGCCGATTTCCTGATGAGCCGCGCCGCCGAGGAGCTTGCCGACCGGCTGGGCGCCGTCGAGCGCCGGTTCGGTAAGGCGACGGTGCTGTTTTGCCAGACATCGGCCGCGGCCGATGTGCTCGCCGCGAGCGGCAAGGTCGCGGATATCGTCCGCGTCGAGGCGGATGCTGTCTTCCTGACTGGTGCCGCCGGCCTGGTCGCACCGCTCGAAACCGTTCCCTTCGAGCCGGAAAGCCTCGATCTGGCGGTGTCGCTTCTGTCGCTGCAGGCGATGAACGACATTCCCGGCATGCTGATCCAGATCCGCCGCGCGCTGCGGCCAGACGGACTTTTCCTTGGCGCCTTTGCCGGTGCCGGCACGCTTTTCGAGTTGCGCGAAAGCCTGCTTGCGGCCGAGACGGAGCTTTACGGCGGCGCCAGCCCGCGCGTCGTCCCCTTCACCGACGTGCGCGATGCCGGTGCGCTGCTGCAGCGCGCCGGCCTTGCCCTGCCGGTCGCGGATGTCGAGACCGTGACGGTGCGCTACGCCAATTTGTTTGCCTTGATGGCGGATCTGCGCGCCATGGGCGAAACCAGCGCGCTCACCGACCGCAGCCGGCGGCCGGGGACACAGCAGTTGTTTGCCCGCGCGGCGGAAATCTACGGCGAGCGGTTTTCCGACGCCGACGGCCGGGTAAGGGCAAGTTTCTCGATTGTCTGGATGTCCGGCTGGGCGCCCGACGCCTCGCAGCAAAAACCGCTGCAGCCTGGTTCGGCCAAGGTCTCGCTGAAGACGATACTGGAGGCTCCCGACCGGCAATGATCGGCGTCAGGCGCGGACAGCCAGATCAGGGTGCGAAGGCGTTCGCAAGCCGGCTGCCATTGTCGCTGAACAGCCAGGTGATCGAGTTGAAGACCTGACTGATGCCGGCGACGATAGTCAGCGACAACACAGCGACGATCAGGCCATATTCGACCACAGTGGCGCCGGTCTCGTCCTTCAGAAATCGCAGCAGCACTGCTTTCATAACCTCAACCCCTCTCGCCAGGATACTACCGCCGATCTGTTAAGAAAGGTTAATGGCAAAGGCTTAACAGGCGGTGAAACGGCCGCCCTTCCCCAAACATCTAACCATGTCAGCAGTCGCCGCTGCTTCTGCCGTCGGAACTGATGATGCAGACCGAACCGGGCTGCGCCTGCAGCACGCTGCGGCGCACCGTATAGGTGCTGCGATGGCTGATCGAGCCGGTGGCGGTCATGTCGAGACCACCGGAAAAACCATCGCGCGTCGATTGCGAGCGCGTCTGGCTGTCGAGGAAAGGGGTCGCGATCAGCGCCAGAGCCACCGCGGCCGAGCCAAACAGCAGCGTGATCCGCAGGATGCCCATGCCGGCATCGACGGCACGGAAGCCGCGGTCGGGCCGGATCGAATCCCAATCCCTGTCGAGGCTCATCCTATCGCTCCCCAGCCATCCGCGACGCGGCCGCGAAGACACGGCCAAGCATCAATTTTTCATGATGAGATAAATCTTCCATTAACGCTGGGTGATATGGACCGTGGCCCGCTCCTCAGAGCAATTCCAGGAAAAGTGTGAAGCGGTTTTCCCGGGAAAGCGCATAGCGCTTTCCTTTGGGAATTGCGTCAAAACAAATCCTCAGATCAGATCGATCAGGAACGGGATCAGCGGCGCGTCGGCCGGCGGCATCGGATAGTCGCGCATCTGTTTCGGCCGCACCCATTTCAGCGCCTGCCCTTCCCGGGGCTGGGCGATCCCGCGGAAGCGGCGGCAGACGAACAGCGGCATCAGCAGATGGAAGTCGTCATAGGAATGGCTGGCGAAGGTAAGCGGCGCCAGGCACGGGATTTCGGTCTCGATGCCGATCTCCTCGTGCAATTCGCGGATGATGCATTGTTCCGGCGTCTCGCCGGGCTCGACCTTGCCGCCGGGAAATTCCCACAGGCCCGCAAGCTGCTTGCCCTCGGGCCGCTGCGCGAGCAGCACCCGGCCGTCAGTATCGACCAACGCGCAGGCCGCGACCAGGAGCAGGCGCTTGCCGGTATTGGCCAGATCATTCATGCCCAATTTCACTCATGCCCAACTTCACTCATGACCGGGCGGCCGGCGATAATGGTAGCGATAGACTTCCTCGAAGCCGAGCGACCGATAGAGCGCCAGCGCCGGCACATTGCCGGCCTCGACCTGCAGCCAGGCCTCCCGCGCGCCGCGCAGCCGCGCCCATTTCAGCGCCGACCGGATCAGGTTGCGGCCATGGCCCTTGTTGCGCGCCGCCTTGTCGGTGGCGACTTCGAACAGGCCGGCGAGATCGCCGTCATGCACGCAGATCAGGGTCGCCAGCGCCTCTGCCCCATCTTCCAGTGCGAACAGCCCGGCCTCGGGCTGGATGGCGCCGATGATCTCCGACAGGCCGGGCCGCAGCGAAACGTCCGAGCCGCTGACCTTGAGCGACGCGCCGATGAAGCGGCTGATGTCCTTGAGCGGGATCTGGTCCATGGCGGCATCGAGCTGGGCGTCGGCCAGCGGCAATCGCATGACCAGCGATTCGTCGAACCGGCTCCAACCCTGCTTGTCGAGATGGCCGGCAAGATCGGAACCTGACAGCGGCGACATGCGGAACGTCAGCGGCCTGCCATAGGCGTCGAAACGGCGGCTGGCGCGGCCGATCCGGTCGGCGATGTGCATGATATCGCCGGGATCGAGCGGGTTGACCGAATTCAGCCGCTTGGCCGGGTGGCCGGCGGTGAGCCTCACCACCCAGGTGCCGTCATAATGGACGGCGGCTGCCGGCCAGGCGCGAAAGCCGGCCGCCTCGTAGCGGCGCACGATCGCGAGCATGCTTGCCGGATGCCTGGAAGCCAAAACCGTCAGCTCCGATAATCGCCGTTGATGGCGACATATTCCTTGGTGAGGTCGCAGGTCCACACCGTCGCCTTGCCGCGACCGATGCCGATATCGGCGCGGATGCGGATATCGTCGCGCTTCATGTAGGCCGACGTCTTTTCTTCCGAATAGGCCGGATCGCGCTCGCCCTCATGCGCCAGCCGGTTGTCGCCGAACCAGATCGACAGCCGGTCGCGGTCGGCGGGCTCGCCGGCCTTGCCGACGGCCATGACCACGCGGCCCCAATTGGCGTCCTCGCCGGCGACCGCCGTCTTGACCAGCGGCGAATTGGCGATCGACAGCGCGATGCGCTTGGCCGAGCGGGCGGATTTCGCGCCGGTGACGGTGACTTCGACCTGCTTGCGGGCGCCCTCGCCGTCGCGCACCACTTGCAGCGCCAGCGACTTCAGCACCTTGCCGAGCGCCCGGCGGAACTGACCGAGCCGTGCGTCTTTCGGGTCGGTGATTTCGGGCGCACCGCGCTTCGCCGCCTTGCCGGTGGCGAAGATCAGCAGCGTGTCGCTGGTTGAAGTGTCGCTGTCGACGGTCACCGCGTTGAAGGTCTTGGCCGTGCCGCGCGACAACAGGTCCTGCAGCGCAGAGGCCGCGATGGGCGCGTCGGTGGCGATAAAGGACAGCATCGTCGCCATGTCGGGGGCGATCATACCCGCGCCCTTGGAGATGCCGTTGATGGTGACATCGGTGTCACCAAGCTTGACGGTCTGCGTCGCCACTTTCGGATAGGTGTCCGTGGTCATGATGGCTTTTGCCGCCTCGGTCCACAGGTCGGGCTTGCCGTCGCTGATCAGCCCGGCAAGAAGATGGCTGAACTTGGTGGTGTCGAGCGGCTCGCCGATGACGCCGGTCGAGGCCAGGAAGACCTCACCTGCCGTGCAGCCGGCAGCCTTTGCCGCCGCCTCGCCCGTCAGCGCGGTGGATTCGCGGCCCTTCTTGCCGGTGAACGCATTGGCATTGCCGGAATTGACGACCAGCACCCGCGCCTTGCCGGCGGCAAGGTTCTGGCGGCAGAAATCGACCGGCGCCGAGGGGCATTTCGACTTGGTGAACACGCCGGCGACCGCGGTGCCGGCGTCGAACACCATGGCCAGCAGGTCGGTGCGGTTCTTGTACTTTATCCCTGCTTCGGCGGTGGCGATGCGCACCCCTTCAATGACAGGCATCTTGGGGTACTTCTTCGGCGCGAGCGGCGAAATCGTCGTGGACATGGGGACCTCGGGCGGGAAAATCGCAAGGGGAAGGCCGGTTTGCCCGATACGGCGCGCGGGCGCAAGGGCGTTTTCGCCGCGCCTGCCGGGGCGGCGGACCGCGCCGGATTAAGCCTGCATTTCAAATCTGTTGGCGTCGCCGGGGCCTGTGGCGCTATGATTGCGACCCATGGGCAGGCTTGCGATCCTCGCTTGGGCATTTCTGGGAGTGTTGCTGCTGAGCGCCGACGCTGAGCCGGCGCGGCGCGTGGCGCTCGTCATCGGCAACGGTACCTATGCCGAGGCCGGCACGCTGGCCAATCCGGTCAACGACGCCCTCGACATCGCCGACAAGCTGCGCTCCATCGGGTTCGAGGTCATCGAAGGCAACGACCTCGGCAAGCGCGAGCTCGAACGCAGCATCGGCGAATTCTCCGATGCTCTCGAAGGCGCGGGCGTCGGGCTTTTCTACTATGCCGGCCACGGCCTGCAGGTCGACGGGCGCAACTACATCGTGCCGGTCGACGCCAAGCTCGACATGCCGGTGAAACTGCAGCTCGAAGCCGTGCCGATCGACGAAGTCCTCGACATCATGGAACAGCAGACCAAGGTCAGCCTGGTGTTTCTCGATGCCTGCCGCAACAATCCGTTTGCCCGCGGTCTCAGCCGCACCGCCGCGACGCGCTCGGCGACGGCACTCGCCGGCCTGGCGCAGTTTGATTCGACGCGCGGTTCCTTCATCGCCTTCTCGACGGCGCCGGGCGCGGTCGCCATGGACGGCACCGGGCGCAACTCGCCCTTTGCATCAGCCCTGTTGCGGCACATCGCCGAGCCCGGCCAGAGCATCAACGACATGATGATCGCGGTGCGCCGCGACGTCGTTTCGCAAACCCGCGAAGCCCAGCGCCCCTGGGAACAGGGCTCGCTGCTCGAACGCTTCGAATTCGTCCCGGGTGACGGGCCAGCCCCGAAGCCCAAGCCGGCGGCCGAGCCGGCGCCGGCCCCACAGGTCGCGGCGCTGGAGCGCTCCGTGGGTGACGACAAGGCTTCGATCGAACAATTCCTGCGCCGGGATTACCTGACCCCGAACACCAGGACGATGGCCGAAACGGTCAAGCGGATCTACGGCTCGTCGGCCACTATTTTCGGCACGCGCTACGACGCCGATGCCATCGTCAAGGTGAAGACCGACTGGTTCGCGCAATGGGCCTCGTGGTCGCTCGGGCTGGAACCCGGCAGCCTGGAGATCACGCCGCATGGCGAGGACCGCGCCGATGCCGCCTTTGCCATGCGCTACGACTATGTGCCGAAGGACAAGTCGGCGGCACGGCTCACCGGCAAGGCGCGCGTCACGCTCGGGCTGGTCAAGGCCGTGGAGGGATGGCGCATCGAATCCGAAACCTCGCAGGCCATGCAGTGATGCGCTGACCCCGGGCGCGAATTCACGCCCTTTGGCGCGACATGAATTCGGCCGCGAAGCAAAGCAGTGCCGCAACCGGCAGCGCCAGGCCGATCCAGCACACCAGCGGCCAGCCGCCTTGCGCATAAGCCCAACCGCCGACGCCCGAGCCGATGGCGCCGGCGATGAAGAACGTCGCCATGTAGAGCCCGTTCAGACGGCTGCGATGGGCGGCGCCGAGCGCGAACAGATCGCGATAGCCGAGGACGAGGTTGGTCTGCACGCCGAAGTCCAGCACGATGGCGGCGGCGACCAGGAGCGTCAACGAAAGCATCGAGCCGCTGTGGGCGATGCGGGTTACAAGAAACGCAACGGCGACGCACAGCATGGCAAAGGCTGTCGCCGGACGGCTCCAGCCGCGGTCGGCTACTCTTCCGGCGAGCGGCGCGGCGATAGCGCCGGCGACGCCGGCCAACGCGAACAGGCCGATGCCGCGCTGCGTCAAGTTGAAATCGGGTCCGGCCAACAGCAGCGGCGTCGTCGTCCAGAACAGGCTGAAGGCTGCGAACAGGAACGCCTGATAGAGAGCCCGCCGCCGCAGCACCGGCGTCGTGCGCGCAATTTGCACCATGGACGCCAAAAGCGCGCCGTAGCTCAGACGCGCCGTCGGCACGCGCCTGGGCAGCGCGAACCGCAGCACCACGGTCAGCACGATCATGACAATGCAAGAGGTAAAGTAGACCACATGCCAGGACGACAGCGCGGTGATGAAACTGGAAAACGGGCGTGACAGCATTATGCCCAGCAACAGTCCGACCGAGACATTGCCGACGACGCGGCCACGCCTGGCTTCGGGCGCCAGGTGCGCCGCATAGGGGATAAGGGTCTGTACCGCGACCGAGCCAAGGCCGACAAACAGCATCGCGGCCAGAAAAAACGCAGGCTGCGTTGAAATCGCCGCGCCCAGCAAGGCAAGCGTCGCGACAACGAGTATGCCGAGCACGAGCCTGCGGTTCTCGATGAGGTCGCCAAGCGGCACGATGAACAGCAGCCCCACCCCGTAGCCGATCTGCGCCATGGTAACGATCAGGCCCGCCGCATGTGGCGGCAGGCCAAGTTCGGCGCCGATCGGGCCAATCAATGGCTGAGCGTAATAGATATTGGCAACGATCAGGCCGCAGGCGGCAGCCAGCAAGAAGGTCATCCAACTCGAAATTGTCGTCTCGGCGGGTGCAGAGGCGGATGCGATAATGGTCGTCATGGCGATGTCCATCGGAACGAAACGTTTCGTTGAATAGAACGAACCGTTCCGTTTCGTCAAGCGATGATGTATGAAGATCTCTTGGCATCAGCGTGTTTTGCAGCCAAGGGCTTTATTTGGCGCCCGCACAAGGGCTGCAAGGAAACGAGCGCTTCCGCATGGTTCGGATCCAGCTGGCAAAATGCGGGGAGGCAGACGGTTGCCGTCGGGTTGTTGTTTCAACCGAGACACAAACCGCTTCAGGAGGGAACGGCTCATGGGCGAAATCGCCGATCCGGCACGCAAATCGATTGGCGCCAGGCGCAATCCCGATAGCGCCGAAGCCATTCTGGAGGCTGCCGTAGCCGTGCTGATCGAGGCCGGCTATGCCGGCTTCTCGATCGAGGCGGTGGCGCGCCGCGCCCGTGCCGGCAAGCCGACCATCTACCGCTGGTGGCCGAGCAAGGCGGCGCTGCTGCTCGAAGTCTACCAGCGCCAGAAGCGCGTCGACATTCCCGATACGGGAAGCCTGGAGGAGGATCTCGTCGGCTTCCTGATCAATCTGTTCACGCATTGGCGCGAGACATCGTCGGGCAGCGTCTTCCGGTCGCTGATCGCCGAGGCACAGTCGGATGAAACCGCGGCCGCGGCCCTGGCCGGTTATGCCGGAGCGCGCCGCACCCACACCGGCCAGATCATCGAGCGCGCCAAGGCGCGGGGCGAGATCGCCGGCGATATCGATCCAGGTGTGGTCGCCGATATCATCGCTTCCTACGCCTGGCGGCATCTCCTGACCAACCGGCTCGACGAACCCGAGGCGACGATACGCAAGATGGTCCGCTATCTCCTGCAAGGCATAGCAGCCGGCAGATAACGGTATGGCGGCCAACAAAAAAGGGCGCGGCAACCCTTGGCTGCCGCGCCCCTTTTTTCCAAACGTCGTTCGGGCTTACTTGCCGGCTTCCATCGTATCGACGGCCTGCTTCAGCTTGGCGTCGGGGATCTCGACCTTGGCGCCGGCGCGCAGCGACTTGACCAGCGCGAAATACTTGTCGCGGATGACCGCCTGCTTGGCCTGGTCCTTGACGTCGTCGAAGGCCGGCGGCTGCTTGGCGCGCTTGTCCTCGAGCTTGATGACATGCCAGCCGAACTGCGTCTGCACCGGCTGCGCGGTGTATTTGCCGACCTCGAGCGCGAAGGCCGCCTTGTCGAACTCCGGCACCATCTGGCCGGGCCCGAACCAGCCGAGATCGCCGCCATTGGACTTGCCCGAGGGGTCGCTGGTGTGCTCGTTGGCGAGCTTCTGGAAATCGCCACCCCCGTCGAGCTGCTTGATGATCGCCTCGGCCTCTTCCTTCGTCTTCACGAGGATGTGACGGGCATGCACCTCGTTGACCGGCGGCGTGTTGGCGATTTCCTGGTCGTAGCGGGCGCGGATCTCGGCGTCGGTGACCTTGTCGACGACGCCCTTCTCGACCATCTCGCCATGCAGCGCGCGCTGCTGCAGGAAGGCCATGCGGCGCTGGAAGTCGGGATCCTTGTCGAGGCCGTCGGTAACGGCCTTGGCGGCCATGACGCGGATCTCGATGGCAGCCGAAAGGGCAGCCGCGCGGCGCTGTTCGGGCGGCAGCTGCGCGAATTGCTGCGACAGCTCGCCTTCGGCAAGCACCAGGTCGGCTTCGGTCAGGGGCTGGCCGTTGACCGTGGCGACAACGGCATTCGGGTCGACCGGCGCCGCGGCGGGTGCGGCCGGAGCAGCAGGAGCGGCCTCCTGCGCCATGACGGGCGACAGGCAAAGAGCCGACAGGCCGAAGGCCAGACCAAGGCTGGCAAGCGACGCACGGCGGAACAACAAGGGCATAAGGATGACTCCGGTGAAGGATTGTAAGGAGGGGTGGCTTCCAGATCAGCCAGATTGTGGCGGAATTTGGCGCGACCGGCAGGGCCAGCGCGGCGTTGACATCAGTTGAGCCCCCTCTTATCTGTCCAACGACTTTGCGTCCAGAACCGTTTTCCGGGCGCTTTTTGTGTTTGCCCGTATTCAGGCGGTGCGATCACGCGGATTTGATGGGGCCGGCCGGCGCCCGTCTAAAGATTGAGAATTCTATCGAAAGGACCATTGGATGGTCAGTCTCGGCGGTCTCGCCCGTAAGGTTTTCGGTTCCTCCAACGACCGTCGGGTCAAATCGACCCGGCCCCGTGTCGAGGCGATCAACGCCATGGAAAACGAGATGCGGGCGCTCTCCGACGCCGAACTCGCGGGGCGTACGGAGAAATTCCGCCAGGATATCGCCAATGGCGCCAGCCTTGACGACCTTCTGGTCCCGGCCTTCGCCACCGCCCGCGAGGCGGCACGCCGCGTGCTCGGCATGCGCCCCTTCGACGTCCAGCTGATCGGCGGCATGGTGCTGCACAATGGCGGCATCGCCGAGATGCGCACCGGCGAGGGCAAGACCCTGGTCGCGACACTGCCGGTCTACCTCAACGCGCTCGCCGGCAACGGCGTCCATGTCGTCACCGTCAACGACTATCTCGCCACCCGCGACTCCGAATGGATGGGCCGCGTCTACAAATTCCTCGGCCTCTCGGTCGGCGTCATCGTCCACGGCCTGTCCGACGAAGAGCGCCGCGTCGCCTACGCCGCCGACGTCACCTACGCCACCAACAACGAGCTCGGCTTCGACTATCTGCGCGACAACATGAAGTACGAGCGCGCCCAGATGGTGCAGCGCGGCCACAATTACGCGATCGTCGACGAGGTCGATTCCATCCTGGTCGACGAAGCGCGCACGCCGCTGATCATTTCCGGTCCGCTCGAGGACCGTTCGGAAATGTACAACACCATCGATACTTTCATCATCCAGCTGCAGCCGCAGGATTATGAGATCGACGAGAAGCAGAAGACCTCGATCTTCACCGAGGAAGGCACCGAGAAGCTGGAGAACATGCTGCGCGATGCCGACCTGTTGAAGGGCGAGTCGCTCTACGACGTCGAGAACGTCGCCATCGTCCACCATGTCAACAACGCGCTGAAGGCGCACCGGCTGTTCCAGCGCGACAAGGACTATATCGTCCGCAACGGCGAGATCGTCATCATCGACGAGTTCACCGGCCGCATGATGCCTGGCCGCCGCTATTCGGAAGGCCTGCACCAGGCGCTGGAAGCCAAGGAGCATGTGGCGATCCAGCCGGAGAACCAGACGCTCGCCTCCGTCACCTTCCAGAACTACTTCCGCCTCTACAAGAAGCTGTCCGGCATGACCGGCACGGCGCTGACCGAGGCCGAGGAATTCGGCAACATTTACGGTCTCGAAGTCACCGAGATCCCGACCAATCTGCCGGTCATCCGCAAGGATGAGGACGACGAGGTCTACCGGACGGTCGAGGAGAAGTACAAGGCGATCGTCAAGGAGATCCGCGAAGCCAGCGCCAAGGGCCAGCCGACGCTGGTCGGCACCACCTCCATCGAGAAGTCCGAGCAACTGGCCGACCGCCTGCGCAAGGAAGGTTTCAAGGATTTCGAGGTTCTGAACGCCCGCCACCACGAGCGCGAGGCGGCGATCGTCGCCCAGGCCGGCAAGCCCGGCGCCATCACCATCGCCACCAACATGGCCGGCCGCGGCACCGACATCAAACTCGGCGGCAATGCCGAGATGCGCATCGCCGACGAATTGGGCGACATGCCTGAAGGCCCCGAGCGCGAGGCGCGCGAAAAGGAAATCCACGCCGACGTCGAGCGCCTGAAGGAAAAGGCGCTGGCCGCCGGAGGCCTCTACGTGCTCGCCACCGAACGCCATGAATCGCGCCGCATCGACAACCAGTTGCGCGGCCGCTCCGGCCGTCAGGGCGACCCCGGCCGTTCGAAATTCTTCCTGTCGCTGCAGGACGATTTGATGCGCATCTTCGGCTCCGAGCGCATGGACGGCATGCTGCAGAAGCTCGGCCTCAAGGAAGACGAGGCGATCATCCATCCCTGGATCAACAAGGCGCTGGAGAAGGCGCAGAAGAAGGTCGAGGCGCGCAACTTCGACATCCGCAAGAACCTGTTGAAGTATGACGACGTCTCGAACGACCAGCGCAAGGTCGTGTTCGAGCAGCGCATCGAACTGATGGACGGCGAAGGCCTGTCGGAAACCATTGCCGAGATGCGCGAGGGCGTCATCGACGAGATCGTCGCCAAGGCCATCCCCGAAAACGCCTATGCCGAGCAGTGGGATGTCGCCGGCCTGAAGGCCGAGGTCGCCGAATTCCTCAATCTCGACCTGCCGGTCGAGGAGTGGGCCAAGGAAGAAGGCATCGCCGAGGACGACATCCGCGAGCGCATCACGGCTGCCGCCGACGCCGCCGCCAAGGAGCGCGCCGAGCGCTTCGGCCCCGAAGTGATGAACTATGTCGAGCGGTCCGTGGTGCTGCAGACGCTCGACCATCTGTGGCGCGAGCACATCGTCAATCTCGACCATCTGCGTTCGGTCGTCGGCTTCCGCGGCTACGCCCAGCGCGATCCGCTGCAGGAGTACAAGGGCGAAGCCTTCGAACTGTTCCAGGCAATGCTGGGCAATCTGCGCCAGGCCGTCACCGCGCAGCTGATGCGCGTCGAACTGGTCCGCCAGGCCGCCGAAGCCCCGCCTCCGGAAGCGCCCGACATGTTCGGCACGCATATTGACGGCACCACCGGCGAGAACGATTTCGAAGGCGGCGAGACCGCCGTCCTGGTCCGCCCGGAGACGACCGCCATTGTGGCTCCCGAGAACCGCGATCCGAACAATCAGGCGACCTGGGGCAAGGTCGGCCGCAACGAAGCCTGCCCCTGCGGCTCCGGCAAGAAATACAAGCACTGCCACGGCGCATTTGCGTAAGGGGCGCGCGCTTACCTTCTCCCCGTTCACGGGGGCGAAGGAGGCTCACCCAACCGTTTCTTAATGTGTCTCCGCTACACCAACGCCTGAAAAAGAGGCGGAAAACGGAGAGAGATCGGGGTGCGCTTTTCCGCGGCCACGACTGCCGGGCGGTTCTTGCCGCAGCGTTTGGCGCTGCGCGTCGAGCCGTTGCTTGGCCGTATCGACGCCGTTCTGTTCACCGCCGATGAGCGTGGCGAAGCCGGCCGCATGTCGGTCATCGCCTTCTCCATCCGTATCGTCAGCGCCGTCATCGCCTTCATCAGCCAGGTGCTGATGGCGCGCTGGATGGGCTCGTTCGAATACGGCATCTTCGTGCTGGTCTGGGTGACGATGGTCATCGTCGGCAACCTCGCCTGCCTCGGCTTCCACACCTCGGTCATCCGCTTCATCCCCGAATACCGCGAGCGCGGCCTGATGGATGAACTGCGCGGCATCGTCGTGGCCAGCCGCCTGTTCGTGCTGATCGCCTCCACCATCATCGCCGGGCTCGGCGCGCTCGGTGTGTGGCTGTCGGCGCCGTGGATCGAAAACTACTACGTGATCCCGTTCATACTCGGCGTCATCTGCCTGCCGATGATCGCGCTGTCGGATCTGTTGCAGGGCCAGGCCAGGGCGAACAGCTGGGCGCTTTTCGCCCTATCGCCGACCTATCTGATACGACCGGTGCTGATCCTGCTGTTCATGGCGATGATGCTTCTCGCCGGCTACGCGGCCGATGCCAGGACGGCGATCTTCGCCTCAATCGCCGCCACCTATGTCACCACGCTCGCGCAGCTGGTCGGCGTCACGCACCGCATGGAAAGGCGGATCCCGGCCGGGCCGATGAAGGTGCATTTCGCCCAATGGTTCATCGTCTCGCTGCCGATCTTCCTGGTCGAAAGCTTCTTTTTCCTGCTCACCAATGCCGATGTGCTGATGGTCGGCGCCTATATGGATCCCAACGACGTGGCCGTCTATTTCGCCACGGTCAAGACGCTGGCGCTGGTGCATTTCGTCTATTTCGCCGTCAAGGCCGGTGTCGCCCAGCGCTATGCGCAGTTCACCCATGGCGAGCCGGAGAAGCTTGCCGCCTTTGCCCGCGAGACGGTGTCGTGGACCTTCTGGCCTTCGCTGCTGATGGCGCTGCTGGTGCTGGCGCTGGGCAAACCCATGCTGGTGCTGTTCGGCCCCGAATTCACGTCAGGCTATCCGCTGCTGTTCCTGCTCGTCTTCGGCGTCGTGGCGCGCGCCGCTGTCGGTCCCTGCGAAAGCCTGCTCACCATGAGCGGCAACCAGAACATCTGCGCCGCCGTCTATGCCATGACACTGGCCTTCAACATCGGCCTCAACGTGGTGCTGATCCCGCATTTCGGCCTGTGGGGCGCCGCGATGGCCACCGCCTTCGCCATGATCTTCGAGGCCAGCGCGCTGTCCTTCACGGTCTGGCGCAAGCTTGGCATCGTCATGGCGATCTTCGTGCCTGCCAAAGGAGCCGCCTGATGGCCGCCATCCCGTTGCTCGAGGAAACCAGCGGCGGCACCGCCGGCGCCATGGTGTCCGGCCTTGCCGGGCTGGCGCGCGATCCCGATCCCGCCCATATCGAAATCCTCGCCAATAACCGTCCGGAGCGCAAGCTTGCCATCTACCCGGCGTCCGCCGGCTTCGACCTTGTCGAGGAACTGGATTATCTGTGCGCCCGCACGGTCGAGCCGAACGTCTTCTTCAACCCGCGCTTCCTGGCGCCGGCCATGCCCCGGCTGGAGGATCGCGAGGTGCGGCTGGCGGTGATCCGCGACGGCGACGAATACCGCAACCGGCTGCGGCTGCTGGTGCCGATCTCGGTGGAACGCCCGGTGGTGCCGCTCGGCGTTCCGGTGATGCGCACCTGGTCGAGCCCTTTCGGTCCGCTCGGCACGCCGCTGATCGACCGCGACGATCCGGTCGGCGTCGTCGAGGATTTCTTCTCGATGCTGTCGCGCCCGCATCTCAAGCTGCCAAAAGTCTTCGTGCTGCCCGACATCAGGCTCGACGGTCCGGTGGCGAGCCTGCTCGACACAGTGGCCGAGACGCGCGGCCTGACGCTGGTCACCACCGGCCAGACCCCGCGTCCCGTGCTGGACAGCGAGCTCGACGGCGATGACTATCTGAAGGCATCGCTGCGTTCGCACCATTATCGCGAGTTCCGCCGCCTGAAACGGCGCCTTGCCGACCTCGGCAGGCTGGAGCACGTGGTGGCGCGCGGCCCCGAGGAGATCCGCCACGCCATCGAAAGTTTCCTGACGCTGGAAGCGTCCGGCTGGAAGGGCCGCGAGCGCACCGCCATGGCGATCGACCGCTTCCGCGCCGCCTTTGCCCGCGAGGCCGTGCACCGGCTCGCCGAGCAGGACATGTGCCGCATCCATTCGCTGACGCTCGACGGCCGCACCATCGCTTGCCTGATCGTCTTCGTCGAGGCCGGCGTCGCCTATACCTGGAAGACCGCCTATGACGAGACCTTGGCCGCCTATTCGCCCGGCACGCTGCTGATGATCGAGGTCACCCGGCAGCATCTCGACGATCCAAACATCATGATGACCGATTCCTGCGCGGTGCCGGATCATCCGGTGATGAGCCGGCTGTGGGCCGAGCGCAAGCCGATCGGCACGCTGGTGATCGGGCTGACGCCGGACGCCGACCGCCTCGCCCGCCAGGCCGCCTCGCAGCTGCATCTCTACCGCGAGACCCGCAACATGGCCCGCCTGCTGCGCAACCGCATGAAGAGCCTGCTGAGACGACGGTAGCCCATGATCCCGAATTTTCGCTGCCGCCGGCGCCACGCCGAGACCTCTGCCCCCAAACAAATTGCAGGAAATCGGCGGACATCCGGCCCAGTGCAACGCATCGCCCAGAGGCTGGAATGATCGCACGGCACGGTTTCACGCTCGCGGGCATCGTCGTCGGCCTTAGGTTTCTGTCGGGCCTTGCGTCGGCCGCCAACGCGGCCAATGCGTCGGTTTTCCTCGAAGACCAGACCTGGACCGAACTGCGCGATCGGATCAACGCCGGGGCGACGACGATCATCGTCCCGATAGGCGGCACCGAACAAAGCGGTCCGGCCATGGCCTTGGGCAAGCACAATGTGCGGGTCAAGTTCCTGGCCGAGAAGATTGCCGGTCAACTCGGCAACGCCTTGGTCGCCCCGGTGATCTCCTATGTTCCGGAAGGAACCATCGACCCGCCGAGCGCCCATATGCGGTTTCCCGGAACGATTACCATCAGCGACAAGACATTCGAGCAATTGCTCGAATCCGCGGCGCGCAGCTTCAAGCTGCACGGCTTCAAGACCATCGTGCTGATCGGCGACCATGGCGGTTATCAAGCCGACGAGCGCCATGTGGCCGATCGTCTGAATGCCGAATGGAGCAAAGGCCCGGTGCGGGTCTTTGCGGCGCTGCAATACTATCAGATCACCCAGGGCGCCTATGTCGACAAGCTCCTGTCGGCCGGTGCGAGGCAATCCGAGATCGGAACGCACGCTGGATTGGCCGACACATCGCTGATGCTCGCCATCGACCCTTCCATGGTGCGCAAGGATCGCCTCGCGGCAGCTCCTAAGCTCGATGCCGGCGACGGCGTCTATGGCGGCGACCCTGCACGATCGTCGGCCGAGTTCGGTCAACTCGGCGTCGACCTGATCGTCAGCGGAACGACCGAAGCGATCCGCGAATTCGCAAGACAGCAGCCCAAATGATCAGGCCATATCCACGGTTCACGAGCTTCCGCGCGCTGCTCGTGTTGCTGCTTGCCCTGTTGCCGGCATCGGCTTCAGCTGGTTCATGCCATGAGGATTGCAGCGAGCCGCCGCCTGCCGGCTCTCCGGTCAATATCTACGACCAGACAACCTCCGATCACTTGAGCCCGACCACGATAGGTGCACTGCCGCGTGTCTATGTCCCCAACCGCTCCTCCGACAGCGTATCGGTCATCGATCCCGCGACGCTCAAGGAGGTCGACAGGTTCCCTGTCGGACGCAAGCCACAGCACGTCGTTCCGGCCTGGGATCTGAGGACGCTCTGGGTCGCCAACAACGCCAGCGGCACCAGCAAGGGCAGCGTGACGCCAATCGACCCCAAGACCGCCAGGCCGGGTCACGAAATTCCGGTCGATGACCCCTACAACATGTATTTCATGCCGGATGGAAGTTCGGCCGTCATCGTCGATGAGGCCTATCAGCGGCTTGATCTGCGCGATCCGCAGACCATGGCGCTGAAATCGACGATACCGACGCCGACCTGCCCCGGCATCAACCACGCCGATTTTTCCGCCGACAATGCCTACGCCATATTCACCTGCGAATACGGCGATGGCGGACTGTTGAAGGTGGACCTGAAAAACCAGAAGGTGCTCGGCCACCTCGCTCTGTCCAAGATGGGCATGCCGCAGGACATCCGGCTCTCGCCCGACGGCAAGGTCTTCTATGTCGCCGACATGATGAACGATGGCGTGTTCCTGATCGACGGAGACAGCTTTTCCGAGATCGGCTTCATCGCCACCGGCATCGGAACGCACGGCTTTGTCGTGAGCCGCGACGGGACAAAACTCTACGTTTCAAACCGTGGTTCGCACAAGATGGAGCAAGGCCGCGCACAGGGGCCGGGCAGCGTGACCGTCATCGACTTCGCCACCCGTTCGGTTATCGCGCAATGGCCGATCCCCGGCGGCGGCAGCCCCGACATGGGCAATGTCAGCGCCGACGGCAGGCAATTGTGGCTGTCCGGCCGCTTCGACAGCGAGGTCTACATGATCGATACGAATTCCGGCGCCGTGACGAAAATCCGGGTCGGCGTCGAGCCTCATGGCCTGACGGTCTGGCCGCAGCCCGGCAGATACTCGCAGGGCCATACCGGCAATATGCGCTGAGCGTCAACGGCTCGATAAAGCGGAATGGTGCCCCTAGCCGGGGTATTTACACCAAATCGAACTCGGCAGAAAAACGCTGAAAAATCCAACCCAAGCAGTCTCTTAGGCTCTGCCGCCCTCATGAGATGATGAATGCCCATGTACCTCGACGACTACACCCAAGAGAACTGCTCGGTGGGCGCGTGGCTCTGCTCGGCTTGCACTCGTCGCCACGCCCCAAATAGGATGCCGTAGGAGGTCCCATGGCCAAACATTTCGACGGTTAGGGTCGAGGATGGTCCAGGGATCGCGCTATCCGATCGATCTCCTAAACTCACCCGAGAGCAAACGAAGGGCGCCCAAGGGTTCGTTTCACCTAGTGGGGTCGTCAGCCGCAACAGCCGCGCTTGGCCGGTGCCGCCATGTCTTTGAAGATCACGCAGTCTTGCCCAGGCCCACCAGCGCAGGCGACGTTGCAGCGGGTCACAAAGCCTTCCAACCGCTGTTCGAGAAGGCGAAGCTCGGCGAGCTTCGCTCTCACCTCGTTGAGGTGGAGCTGCGCTATGTCACGGGTCTCCGCGCAATCCCGGTCGGTGCTGATGGACAGGTCCAGCAACACGCGGACTTGGTCGATGCCGAACCCGAAATCTCGGCACTGCTTGATGAACGTCAGCCGTCCCAAGTCGTCATCGTCGTAGGTGCGCTGACCTCCTGCCGTCCGGTGAGCCGGTGGCAACAACCCAATCTCTTCGTAGTAGCGGATCGTTGGCGTCGAGACCCCGGCAGCCTTGGCGAGGCTTCCGATGGTGAACACGCGGATGTGAAGGTTCATCGAAGAATTCTCCTTGAACCTCAAGTTACTTGAAGGAGTACGCCTTTGCAAAGTGAGAAACTGAAGAGGCCGTTTTGATGATGAAGACGTTCAAATGGGCGGGTGCAGCCGCCGCCGCTTGTACGGCCTGCTGCGCCGTCGCTGTGATCCCGACAGCACTGGCTGGGACAACCTTTGCAGCCATTGCCGGGGCCGCCTGCACTTGGGGTGTTGGCCTGCTCGCGCTCGCGGTGCCGGTCGGTGGCGTCTATTTGCTCTCACGCCGCGGAGCCGCGCCTGCCACCACGTTCCGGTCACTGATGGCGCAAGACGAGTGTGACTGCGGCCCATCGTGTGCCTCCGCAGCGGTCCAGAATGACGCGCTGACTATCGCCTGCACCCTTGGTGCCTCTGATTTCAAGGAGCGCGTCGACAGCATTCGCGCGTTGGCCCATCGGTCCCTACACCACGCCGAGCGCACGCCCCTGTCACTCAAGCTCATCTATGGACGGGAAGCACTCGAAGAGGTCACGGATTTAAAGCGCAAGGAACAAGCCTGCTGTGCGTTCCTTGCCTTCGATCTCAAGACGAACTCCCGCGAAGCGATCCTCACCATCACCGCGCCCCCCGAGGCCAGCGAAGCGGCGGACATCTTGTTCGGCCATTTTGCCCCTGAACTCGCCGCCTCGAACATCAAGGAGACCGCATAAATGCAACGTCGTCACTTTCTGATCATCTCGGCGGTGGCCGGGATAGCTGCTGCTGTCGGCCCGGCGCTCGGCCACAACGGCGACGAGACCATTCCGGGTTTCGACGCGGCGCTCAAGGCTGGTGGCCCGATCCTGATCCACGTGACTGCGCCGTGGTGCGAGGTGTGTCAGGCGCAAAAGCCGATAGTGGCGGCCCTACTGGCGTCACCGGGGTTCAAGACCATGAAGAAGTTCGATGTCGACTTCGACACGCAAAAGGAAATCCTGGCTCGATACCGTGTTCAGATGCAAAGCACGATGATCGTCTACAAGGGCGGAAAGGAGGTCGACCGGCAAACCGGGCAAACGGACCCAGTGACGATCGAGGCGTTGTTGCGCAAGGCGCTGTAACATGCTGCTCGCCCTGCTGGCCGGTGTTCTTTCGATCCTCTCACCCTGTGTGCTTCCTCTAATCCCCGTCGTTCTAACCGGCGCCGTGGCTGAACATCGGTTGGCCCCATTGGCGCTAGCGGCCGGCGTGGCGGTCTCCTTCACGTCGATAGGTGTCTTCGTCGCTACAGTCGGCTTCTCGATCGGCCTCGACATGACCGTCTTTCGGATGGCTGCCGCCGTGCTGCTGATCTTTGTCGGTGCTGTGCTTCTCGTGCCTCGCTTCCAAACCCAGTTCGCGACAGCGGCAGGCCCCGTCAGCAACTGGACGCAGAGCCGCTTTGGCGGGTTCTCAACCTCGGGCATGTCAGGTCAATTCGGCGTCGGGCTGCTGCTCGGCGCAGTGTGGACGCCCTGCGTAGGACCAACACTCGGGGCAGCCTCCATCATGGCGGCGCGCGGCGAGAACCTTGGCTCGGTCATTCTCACTATGCTGGCCTTCGGCGTAGGCACGTCATTGCCACTGCTGGTTCTGGCGATGATGTCTCGCGAAGCGCTGCCACGCTGGCGCGGTCGAATGCTCAGTGCGTCCAGCGGGATCAAAATGGCCCTCGGTGCCCTGCTCGTCGCGGCCGGCGTCATGACGCTCACTGGCTTCGACCGCACCATCCAAATCGGTCTTGAACAGGCACTGCCCGATTGGCTGGTGGCCAACACCACGCGCCTGTGACAAGTTCGACGGCAAACTCCTTCATGGCTCCGGCAAGGGTCTTCCCCGGCGGCACCACGATCTCCCCCTTGTCGAGGACGACCTTCAACTTGGGGTCAACAGCGCGCCTGTAGCGGTAGGACGTGCTGCCGGTCTTCTTGCTCCGCCTGCGTTGAAGATACTTCTCTGACACCGTGCCCATTTCTGTTCCTCCCGATGTACCTCGGAGGAACGACAAACCGTTGAACCTGTTGGATTTTTTGACTTCCAAACACCGAAATGGTGCCCCTAGCCGGGATCGAACCAGCACTCCTTGCGGAACTCGATTTTGAGTCGAGCGCGTCTACCAATTCCGCCATAGGGGCTCAGGCCGGGCGGCCTGGATGGGCGCGGACTATACGGTCGGAGGCGTGTTCGTCAACTGGCCAAATCTCGGGATCACCGAGATGCGACCAATCTTCGCCTTTTGATTTCGTGACTGTGCTGCCATTGTGCAGCGCGGAAAATCTTTCTAGACAGGCTGCGCATCAAAGCGAGGCGCGTCCCAGTGGATGGATGGCGCGCTTTGGGTCTTTGTTTTGTGCATGCCATTGCCCCGAAACCGCTGCGCACCGTTTGGGCGACACGCATAGGAGTGCCGATGCTTCGCGGACTTTACGACTGGACCTTGTCGCTGGCGGCCAGGAAATCCGCGGAATGGTGGCTTGCCATCATCGCCTTCATTGAAAGCTCGTTCTTCTTCGTGCCGGCCGATGTGCTCTATCTGCCGATGGCGTTGGCCCGCCCCGACCGCGCCTACCGCTATGCGCTGACCGCGACGGCCGCCTCGGTGCTGGGCGGCATCGCCGGCTGGATGATCGGCTATTTCGCCTACGACACCATCGCCCGTCCGATCCTCGAGCATTTCGGCGGCCTGTCGACCTTCGAGCGCTGGCAGAATTCTGGCATCGGCCTGATGCTGGTGCTGCTCGTTACTTCCGGTCTCGCGCACCTGCCGCCGATCAAGGTCGTCACCATCCTTGCCGGCGCCCTGCACGTCAATTTGCTGATCTTCATCATCTCGGCCATCGTCGCCCGCGGCGCGCGCTTCCTGCTCTTGGCGTGGCTGCTGCGCCGCTATGGCGAATCGATCCGCGAATTCATCGAAAAGCGCCTCGGGCTTATCGCCGGCGCCGCGGCCGCCGCCCTGATTTTGCTCTATATCGTCGTCAAATACGCACTCTGAGCGAGCCGGACACAACGGACGAAAGACCATGACAGCGACCATGAATGCCGACACCGGACGCCAGCGGACGCGGGCCGCTTTGTTTCTCGCCGTCGCCATGGCCGCGACCGTAGGCTCGGCGCTCGGCTTCCAGTACATTGGCGGCTATATCCCTTGCCATCTCTGCCTGGAGCAGCGCACCCCCTACTATATCGGCGCGCCGCTGATGGTGCTGGCGGTGATTGCCTCGATGCTGCGGGCGCCGGCCTGGCTGACGCGCGGCCTGCTTGGCATTGGCGGCCTCCTGATGCTCTACGGCCTCTATCTCGGCGTCTATCATTCCGGCGTCGAATGGCAGTGGTGGGCCGGCCCGACCGATTGCACGGCGGGCGCCGGCCCGGTCGACACCGGCGGCAAGGGCGTGCTCGACGCGCTCGACAAATTCGTGCCGCCCTCCTGCGACAAGGCGGCACTGCGCATCCTTGGCCTGTCGCTGGCCGGCTGGAACGCCATCGCCAGCCTTATCCTGGCCGCCGTCGCCTTTCGCGGCGCGCTCGCCCGCGACTAAACCAGCGCGACACAGAGTTCGTCCAGAAATTCGGCAGGAAGCGCAGAAAGCTGCGTCAGGCGGCCAGCATGGCGAATTTCTGCCGAACTCTACGGTTCGAGTTCGACATCCCAGTACAGATAATCCATCCAGCTTTCATGCAGATGGTTCGGTGGGAACAGGCGGCCATTATTGTGCAAATCATGCACGGTCGGCTGATAGGGCTTCTGCAGCGGCCACATCTTGGCATGCGCCGGCATCATGCCGCCCTTCCTCAGATTGCAGGGCGAGCAGGCGGCGACAACATTCTCCCAGGTCGTCGCACCGCCGCGATGGCGGGGAATGACGTGGTCGAAGGTCAGGTCGTCAGGCGTGCCGCAATACTGGCACTGGAAGCGGTCGCGCAGGAAGACGTTGAAACGGGTGAAGGCCGGATGCCTGGACGGCTTCACATAGGCCTTCAGGCTGACCACGCTCGGCAGCTTCATCGAGAAGGTCGGCGAGGACACCGCGTGCTCGTATTCGGCGACGATGTTCACCCGGTCGAGGAACACCGCCTTGATGGCGTCCTGCCAGGACCAGAGCGACAAGGGGTAGTAGCTGAGCGGACGGTAATCCGCATTCAGCACCAGCGCTGGAAGCCCATCCGGAGATACGGCAACCGTCACCTTGTTTACCTCCTCGTTCTCGAACCGATCGGCGCGGATACTGTAAGCCCGACATGACAGGGATGTGAAGCGGATTGTCGCTTGCTCAAAGCGTCAAAAACCCTCGATTTTTATGCTTTTTTGCGGATTCAGGATGGCGGCGCGGCGTCCCGCCCCCTGGTTTCACGATAATAGGACCAGAAAAGCCGCGACGCGACACCTCGCCACGGGCTCCATGATTCGGCCAATGCGATCAGTGTTTTCTCCGGCGGACGCGGGTCGATGCCGAGCGCATGGCCGACCGCGCTCTGCAGCGCGACATCGCGCGCGGGGAAAATATCGGGGTGCCCGGCGGCGAACAGAAGGTACACTTCGGCCGTCCAGGGACCGATGCCAGGCACCGCCGTCATCGTCGTGATCGCCTCGGTCGCGTCGAGCGAACAGAGGTGATGGAGGTCGAGCCCGTCGGCCACGGCCTGGGCGACCGCGATCAGGCCGCGCTGCTTGGGCCGCGACAGGCCGGCCTCGCGAAACATGTCCTCGCCGGCGGCCAGGATCGCCTGCGGCGTCAGCGGATCGACGAGTTTCGTCAGCCGGCCGAAGATCGCATCGGCGCTGGCCCGCGACACCTGCTGCGAGACGATGATCGAGGCCAGGCTCCTGAAGCCCGGCTCCGAAAGCCTGAGCGGCACTTCGCCGGCCATGCCGCGCACCCTTTCCAGGCGCGGGTCGATGACGCAAAGCGCATCGAGCCCGCGGGCAATGTCGTCCAGTGTCGCGATTCGTTGCATGGTATCCTTGCCCGCCAATGTGCAGCAAAGTAGCAACCGCCAAAACCGCAGCACAACCCGATTGCCGCTCGAGACATGACGCTCCTGACATTCCGCTTCGCGCCCAGCCCCAACGGCGAACTGCATCTCGGCCACGCCTATTCGGCGCTGCTCAACCAGAAGCTTGCAAAGGCCCATGACGGCCGCCTGCTGCTGCGCATCGAGGATATCGACACCACGCGCTGCACGCCGCAATTCGAGGCCGGCGTGCTTGCCGAGCTGAAATGGCTGGGCCTTGGCTGGGAGGAGCCGGTGCGCCGCCAGTCGGAGCATTTCGCGCAATATCGGGCGGTGCTTGACCGGCTGATCGGCGAGGACCTCGTCTATCCCGCCTTCATGAGCCGAGGCGACATCCGTGCCTTCATCACCGACAGCGAAAAGCGCGGACGCGACTGGCCGCGCGATCCCGACGGCGTGCCGCTCTATCCCCCGACCGACAAGGTGCTGCCGGTCAGGGAACGCAGGCGACGGATCGCTGAAAACGAGCCCTTCGCCTGGCGGCTGAATGTCGATGCGGCTGTTGCGCGTGCCGGCAGGGACCTCGCATGGACCGAATTCACAGATGAGTCGCTATCGGCGACGCGCTCGGTCGAGGCCCGCCCACAGGACTGGGGCGACGTGATCGTGGCGCGCCGCGACATCCCGACCAGCTACCACCTCGCCGTCATTGTCGACGACGCCCTGCAAGGCGTCAGCCATGTCGTGCGTGGGCAGGACCTGTTTTCCGCCACCGGCGTGCAGCGCCTGCTGCAGGAATTGCTCGGGCTGCCGCAACCGGCCTATTTCCACCATCGGCTCATCCTCGGGCCGGACGGGCGAAAACTGTCGAAGAGCCTTGGCGACACTGGCCTTGCCAAGCTGAGCGAGGCCGGCGCGTCACCCGACGATATCAGGCGGATGGTCGGTCTCTGAGCCTGGCGAAGAGCTCTGGCAAACACGCGCCGCACGCGGTGCCGGTTGAATTCCCATGATGCATGGATCAATCGTTTCGTTTTGCACCCCGGGTTGAACGGGATTAGAGCAGCGCCACGGTCAGTTTCTCACCAGCGTGGCGGTCTCCGGAAAATGCAAAGCATCAAGCGGTTCATCCCCGCCACCTTCGTCGTCCTGTGGGCGACCGGCTTCATCGGTGCGCGCTACGCCATGCCGTGGGCTGAGCCGTTCACCTTCCTCGCCGCCCGTTTCGTCATAGCGGCCATCCTGCTGGCAGCCCTGATGCCCGTTCTGGGCTCGAAGCGCGCCACCCGCAAGGAAGCGCTGCACGCCACCGGCGCCGGCGTGCTGATGCATGGCGTCTATCTCGGCGCCGTCTTCTGGGCCATCCACAGGGGCATGCCGGCTGGGTTTTCTGCCCTGATCGTCGGCCTGCAGCCACTGATCACCGCCGTACTTGCCGGCAAGTTTCTGGGCGAAGCCATCCTGCCGCGCCACTGGCTTGGCCTTGGTATTGGACTGGTCGGCATCGTCATCGTGCTGTGGCCAAAGCTTGGCGCGCTCGGCGGCGGCGTGACGGCGGCGACGCTGACCGCCTCGCTGATCTCGGTGCTCGGCATGAGCGCCGGCACCATCTGGCAGAAGCGCTTTGCTTCCGGCGGCGATCTCGTGGCGGCGACCATGTGGCAATATGTCGGCGGCGCCTCGCTCATGATCCTGGCCGCCCTCGCTTTCGAGACACACACCGTCATCATCAACGGCGAACTGATCTTCGCCATGGCCTGGCTGGTGCTGGTGCTGTCGCTCGGCGCCATCTTCCTGCTGATGGTGATGATCCGCGACGGCGAAATGTCGAAAGTCGCCTCGCTGTTCTACCTGGTGCCGGCAGTGACGGCGATCATCGCCTGGGCCTTGTTCGACGAACAACTCAACGCGCTGCAGATCGTCGGCATGGCGATCACCACCTTCGGCGTCGGCCTGGCAACGGCGCGGCCGGCCAAGGAAAGAATTGCGGAGCTGAGGAATTGAGGAACACAGTGCCGGATATGGTCAATTCTCGGTTTCTCCAGTTCTCCAGTCCTTCATTCCTCAATAGGCACCAACTCATCCGACCCGGGCGCGCGCTTCCAGATAACGGCTGATCGCGGCATTGAGCTCGCCGCCGAGGATGAAGATCGCCGAGACGATGTAGAGGAAAACCACCGCGATCATGATCGAGGCGAGACCGGCATAGGTCGTCACATAGGACGAGAAATGGTCGAGATAGGTGGCGAACATGGTCGAGCCGATGAGCCATGCGGCCAGTGTGAAGACGATGCCCGGCACCAGCGAGACGAAGCGGCGCTTGCCGGCCGGCAGCCAGTAATGCACGGCAAACAGCCCGCCGATGATGACGGCCGAGGCAATGACGTAGCGCCACAGCGTGATCGTGCCGGTATAGGGTTTGATCCACACGAAATGCGCTTCCGCCAGCCGCGCCAGCAGGGGGGCGAACACCAGAAGCACGCTGATCGCCAGGAAGCCGGCCGTCGCGATCAGCACGAAGAAGATGCTCTGCACCCGGCGATAGATGATGCCGCGCGTCTCGGTGACGCGATAGGCGCGGTTGAGCGAGGTGCGCAGTGCCTCGATGCCGTTCGAGGCGAAATAGGCGGCAAGCAGCACGCCATAGGTCAACAGGTCGGTGCGCCGGACGGTCAGCACGTTCAGCACCTCATGCGCGATCGGCTTGGCGATCTGATCCGGCCAGGTGTCGAAGACCAGGTGCACGGCCGTGTCGGCAAAGGCCTGGGCGCCGAGGAAGCTGCCCAGCGTCGTGGCGAAGATCAGGAACGGAAACAGCGCCATCAGCGAGGTGATCGCCAGATGGCTGGCCATCGCCCAGCCATCATCGGTGTTGAAATGGCCGAGCGCGTCGTAGAGCACGCGGCGCAAAGCGACGATATTCCGCAGCAAGAACCCGCGTTCCCTTCGATTGTCTCGACGCCGCGAATATGGGAAGTGAATGCGGCAAATGGCAACCCTTGGCGAAACCACGAGTCCGACGGCGCAGGAATTGCGCACCATCATCGTCACCGGCGCCTCGTCCGGCATAGGTGCATATTGCGCCCGGGCACTCAAGGCGGAAGGCTGGCGGGTCTTTGCAACGGCCCGGAAACCCGAGGACATCGCCGCGCTCGAAAGCGACGGCATCGAGGCTTTCTACCTCGACTACAGCGAACCGGACTCCATTGCTGCCCTGCTGGCGGCGGTGCTCGAGCGCACCGGCGGCCGGCTCGATGCCCTGTTCAACAACGGCGCATACGCCCAGGCGGGCGCGGTCGAGGACCTGTCAGTCGCCGCGCTCAAGGAGCAGTTCGAGGTGAATTTCTTCGGCTGGCATGATCTGACCAGCCGTCTCGTGCCGGTGATGCGCCGACAGGGCCATGGCCGTCTCGTCCATTGCTCGTCGATCCTTGGTCTGGTGCCGGTGCGCTTTCGCGGCGCCTATTCGGCATCCAAACATGCGCTCGAGGCGCTGATGCTCTGCCAGCGCCAGGAACTGGAAGGCAGCGGCGTCCATGTTTCGCTGATCGAGCCGGGGCCGGTGAAATCGAAGATCGCCAGCAACGGCCTGCCCTGGTTTCTGAAAAACATCGACATCGAGAATTCCGTGCACCGTGCGGACTATGCCGCGCAGTTGGAGCGGCTGCGCGCCGGCGGCAGCCAATCGGCGCTGAAGCCCGGGCCGGAAGTGGTCTATTCTGTTCTGCGTCATGCCCTTCTGTCGCGGCGCCCGCGCCCGCACTATGTGGTAACAGTGCCGGCCAGGATCGGCGCGGCGCTCAAACGTATCCTGCCGGCTTCGATGCTCTACCGCCTGATGGCCAAGCGCGCCTGAACGCGAAACAACTGGAAACGCAACAATGGCAACCGTCTTCAATATCCTCGCCATTCTGGTCATGGCCGCCGTGGCGATCGTGCTGATCCGAGGCCTCGTCAACATGATGCGCGGCGGTTCCGCCGTCACCTCGAACAAGCTGATGCAGGCACGCGTCATGCTGCAGGCCGTGGCGCTGGTGCTGATCCTGCTGGCCGTGTATTTCACCCGCAAGTGAGGGCCGTTCGGGAGGCGATGTGGTCAAGCTCAACAAGATCTACACCCGCACCGGCGATGACGGCACGACGGGTCTCGGCACCGGTGAGCGGCGGCTGAAATCCGACCTGCGGGTGGACGCCTACGGCACGGTCGACGAAGCCAATGCCTGCATCGGCATGGCGCGCGTGCACATGGCAGCCAACCACCCGGCGATCGATGCCATGCTGTCGCGTATCCAGAACGATCTGTTCGACCTCGGCGCCGATCTCGCCGTGCCCGATGACGGCAAGCCGCTTGGCTATGAGCCCTTGCGGATAACATCAGTGCAGACCGACCGTGTCGAGAAGGACATCGACCTCCTCAACAAGGATCTTCAGCCGCTCAAATCCTTCGTGCTCAATGGCGGCGCACCAGCGGCGGCGGCGCTGCATCTGGCCCGCACGGTGGCGCGGCGGGCCGAACGGCTGATGGTGGCGCTGGCTCAGGATCCTGGCGAGCACGTCAACCGTGAGGGGTTGAAATACATCAACCGCGTCTCGGATTTCCTGTTTGTCGCCGCCCGGGCGGTCAATGACAATGGAAATGCCGACGTGCTATGGGTTCCCGGCAAGAACCGCTGAACGGATCGAAAGCGGGAGGGGACCAGGCACGCATGTTCATCCCGCTTTACGACACCAACAGGCTGCGCCACATCCGCCTGCAATATGTGACGATCGGCCTGATCGTGGTCAACGCGCTGGTCTATTGCGCCACGGCACTCGGCGGCGAGAACTTCACCAATGCCGCCGTACTCGGCCTCGGCTTTATTCCGTCCGTGGTTCACAACACGGCCGAGCTTGATCCCCGGTTCATCATCATCCCGGAAAGCCTGAGCTACCTTACCTATTCCTTCCTGCATGCCGACATCTTCCACCTTGGCGGCAACATGCTGTTCCTGTGGGTGTTCGGCGACAATGTCGAGGACGCGCTCGGCCACGTCCGCTACCTGATCTTCTATCTCCTGTGCGCCATCGCCGGCGCCGCTTTCCAGGGGCTTGTCGCCTGGGATTCGCGGGTGCCGCTGATCGGCGCCTCCGGCGCCATCGCCGGCGTGGTCGTCGCCTATCTGATCCTCTATCCCAGGGTGAAGGTCTGGGTGCTGGCCTTTGCCCGCATCCCGCTGCGCATTCCGGCCTTCATCCCGCTCATCCTGTGGGTGCTTTTCCAGGTCTTCATGTTCGCCGCCGGCGGCGAGGACCAGATTTCCTGGGCCTGCCATATCGGCGGCATCATTGCCGGCGCCGTGCTGGTGCTGGTGCTGCGCAGCCGCGGCGTGCCGCTTTTTGCCGGCGCCGACGAGGATGCCGTGGCTCCCACGCCCGACCAGCCGCCGGTTGCTGCCGAACCGGCGGCGCCTGAACCGCAGGCCACCACGACGCGCTGGGGCCGGGGAAACCCCTCTGGCCCAAACTGAACCGATTTGAGCCGCTTTCAGCGTATTGACGGCAAGGGTTGCCCCAACTACGGAAACGTCTCCGTCCCAGCCCCAAGGCTGTTAAGGAGCAGTCCAAGACGGGCAAAGACCAGAATTTCCATCCGGCCAGAATTCCGTCTGGCCGGAATTCAGTCAGGAATGTCGGCTTTCGACAACTCAGAAGGGGCGCAAGCTGTTATAGCGCGCCCAACTAGCGTGAAGAGGTGACAGGCAAATGAAGATCCTTGTGCCCGTGAAGCGGGTTGTGGATGCGAACGTCAAGGTTCGCGTGAAGGCCGACGGTTCGGCGGTGGAACTGGCCAACGTCAAGATGGCGATGAACCCGTTCGACGAAATCGCGGTGGAAGAGGCGATCCGGCTCAAGGAAGCCGGCAAGGCCGAAGAAATCATCGTCGTCTCGATCGGCCCTCAGCAGGCGCAGGAAACCTTGCGCACCGCGCTCGCCATGGGCGCCGACCGCGCCATCCTGGTCAAGACCGACGAGCAGACCGAGCCGCTCGGCGTCGCCAAGGTGCTGAAGGGTGTCGTCGATGCCGAACAGCCCGGCCTGGTCATCCTCGGCAAGCAGGCGATCGACGACGATTCCAACCAGACTGGCCAGATGCTGGCGGCCCTGCTCGGCTGGGCGCAAGGCACTTTCGCTTCCAAGGTGGTGCTCGACGGCGACAAGGCCAAGGTGACGCGCGAGGTCGATGGCGGCCTGCAGACGGTGGAACTGAAGATGCCGGCGATCGTCACCGCCGATCTTCGCCTCAATCAGCCGCGCTATGCCTCGCTGCCCAACATCATGAAGGCCAAGAAGAAGCAGCTCGACGAAAAGAGCCCGGCCGACTACGGCGCCGACGTCAAGCCGCGCCTCAAGGTCATCAAGACCGAGGAACCGGGCGGCCGCAAGGCGGGCGTCAAGGTCAAGAGCGTCGCCGAACTGGTCGACAAGCTCAAGAACGAAGCCGGCGTTTTGTAAGCGATCGGGAAAGGAACAGATAAAATGGCAATTCTCCTCATCGCCGAACACGACAACGCCAGCCTTTCCGACCAGACCGCCAAGGCGCTTTCGGCGGCCCTGCAGATCGGCTCGGACGTGCATGTGCTGGTGGCCGGCAAGGGCGCCAAGGGTGCGGCCGACGCCGCGGCCAAGCTCAAGGGCGTGAGCAAGGTTCTGCTCGCCGAGGCGGATGAACTCGCCGAGCGCCTCGCCGAACCGACGGCAGCCCTCGTCGTGTCGCTCGCGGGCGGCTACGACACCATCATCGCGCCGGCGACTTCGTCGGGCAAGAACGTCGCTCCGCGCGTGGCGGCCCTGCTCGATGTCGCGCAGGTCTCCGAGATAATCGAAGTGGTTTCGCCGGATACGTTCAAGCGGCCGATCTATGCCGGCAACGCCATCCAGACCGTGCAGTCGACCGACGCCAAGAAGGTCATCACCGTGCGCACCGCCTCCTTCCAGGCAGCGCCCGAGGGTGGCTCGGCCGCGGTCGAGACCGTCAAGGCGGCAGCCAATCCCGGCCTGTCCACCTTCGTCGAGAACAAGCTGTCGGAGACCGACCGTCCGGAACTGACCTCGGCCAAGATCATCATCTCGGGCGGCCGCGCGCTCGGCTCCTCGGAGAAGTTCCATGAAGTCATCCTGCCGGTCGCCGACAAGCTCGGTGCGGCGGTCGGCGCTTCGCGCGCCGCTGTCGATGCCGGCTATGCGCCGAACGACTGGCAGGTCGGCCAGACCGGCAAGGTCGTTGCCCCCGATCTCTACATCGCGGTCGGCATCTCCGGCGCCATCCAGCACCTCGCCGGCATGAAGGATTCCAAGGTCATCGTCGCCATCAACAAGGACGAGGAGGCCCCGATCTTCCAGGTTGCCGACTACGGCCTCGTCGGCGATCTCTTCGTCATTCTGCCGGAGTTGCAGAAGGCGCTTTGACGCTCTCTGGCAAAGCGTATTAAATGCTTGGGGTGGGGTAGACGAAGTCGCCCCGCCCTTTTAGTTTGCACCGCACAAAAAGCAGGCTGCAAAAGCCTTTGGACGGGATCGGTGTAATGAGCAAGATCGAGACGATCGGCATCATCGGCGCGGGCCAGATGGGCGGGGGTATCGCCCATGTCTCCGCGCTATCGGGCTACAAGGTGCTGATCTACGATATTTCGCCCGACCGCATTGAAAAAGGCATCGCCACCATCAGCGGCAACATGGCCCGCCAGGTGGGCTCCGGCAAGCTTGACGAGAAGCTTCGCAACCAGGCGATGGCACGCATTGCCTCGGCACCGGCCATGGCCGATCTTGCTGGCGCCGATCTGGTGATCGAGGCGGCGACCGAGGACGAGACGGTCAAGCGCAAGATCTACGCGCAGCTCTGCCCGCAGCTCAATCCCGAAGCCATACTGGCGACCAACACCTCGTCGATCTCGATCACGCGGCTTGCCGCTCAGACCGACCGGCCGGAGCGCTTCATCGGCATACATTTCATGAACCCGGTGCCGCTGATGAAGCTGGTCGAGCTGGTGCGCGGCATCGCCACCGAGGACCAGACCTTCGAGGCGGCCAAGACCTATGTGAAGCAGCTCGACAAGACGATCACGGTCTCGGAAGATTTCCCGGCCTTCATCGTCAACCGCATCCTGCTGCCGATGATCAACGAGGCGATCTACACGCTCTATGAGGGTGTCGGCTCGGTCGACGCCATCGACACGGCCATGCGTCTCGGCGCCAACCATCCGATGGGACCGCTGCAGCTGGCCGATTTCATCGGCCTCGACACCTGCCTGTCGATCATGCAGGTGCTGCATGACGGCCTGTCGGATTCGAAGTACCGCCCCTGCCCGCTGCTGGTGAAATATGTCGAAGCCGGCTGGCTCGGCCGCAAGACCGGGCGCGGTTTCTACGATTATCGCGGCGAGCATCCCGTTCCGACGCGCTGACTCGTCCGTTCACGACGCCGCGGCAAGCGCCACGGGCGGCTCCGACTTGTCATCGGTGACCTTGCCGTCGGCCGCCACGCAAACGCATCCGCGGCCGGCGGCCTTGGCGGCATAGCAGGCGGCGTCGGCGCTTGCGATGATCTCGTCCGCCTCGCCGCAATTGGCGTTGATCGCCGCCACACCGATGCTGGCGCCGACGGCATGCGGCCGGCCATCCCAGGCGAAGTTCAATCCCGCTACCGCGTCGATGATGGAGCGTGCAGCGATCCTGGCGCCGGCGGTCGAGCCCGATTTCAGGATGACCGCGAATTCATCGCCACCCAGGCGCGCGACGATGTCTTCAGGCCCGAGTACGCCACGCACGGCCTGTGCGACCCGCTTCAGCAAGGCGTCTCCGGCGGCGTGACCGCCGGTGTCGTTGACCAGCTTGAAATGGTCGAGGTCGATGAACATGAACTGATGGCCGCTGCTTCCCACCCCGGCGGCATCCTTGCGGGCCTGATCGACGAGCTCCTCCATGGTGCGGATGAAGCTCGAGCGATTGGCAAGGCCGGTCAGCGCGTCATGCGCGGCGGCGTGGGCAAGCTGGCGCTGCAGGGCGCGCGCGTCGGTAAAATCCTGGAAGACGATGACCAGGCCGCAGAATTCGTTGCGCTCGTTCATGATCGGCGACACGACCTGGCGGATGCTGCAGCGTGTGTCGTCATGGCGGATCAGCACGGCGCGGCTGTTCTGGTCGGAGGGTGCCTCCGCACCGATCGCAGGCCTGGTCACGCCGATCCTGTGTCCCGTCTCCTCGTCGACCGCCCAATAGACATGGCCGAGCGTCTTGCCGAGAGCCGCCTCCGCCGAAACGCCGGTCAGCTTCTCGGCAACCGGGTTCATGAAGGTGACGCGGTTCGCCGCATCGGTGCAGATGACAGCATCGCCGATCGACTGCAGCGTCACCCGGAGCCGCTCTTTCTCGTCGGCCAGCATCGCCGCCGACACCGTCAGACGCGCCTCGGCCTCCTTGCGCCGGGTGATGTCGGTCAGGCTGCCGATGGCTCTGACCAGACGCCCCTCTCCGTCGCGCTCGATGGCCTTCCCGCGGTCGAGAATCCAGATCCAGCGGCCGTCCTTGTGACGCATCCTGAACTCGGCCTCGAAGAACTCGGTCTGGCCGTCGAGATGGGCGCGATCCGCTTCGGTGACGGTTTCGCGGTCGTCGGGATGGATCATCGTCAGCCAACGATCGGGGTTGCCGTCGAGTTCGCCATCGGCATAACCCAGCATCTTGACCCATGTCGAGGAGTAGGTCGTGCCGCCCTTGCGGATGTCGAGATCCCAGACGCCCTGGCCGGCGCCGGCAAGCGCGAAATTCCAGCGCGTCTCGGCCTCGGCGATGCGCGACTCGGCCTGCTTGCGCGCGTCGATGTCCTCGATCTGCGAGACGAGATAGAGCGGGCGGCCGCTTTTCTCATCTCGAATGACGGAGCCGGCGAGATGCGTCCAGACGGCTGTGCCGTCCTTCTTGAGGTAACGCTTCTCGAACTGGAAGGCATTGACCGTGCCAGCTTTGATACCTTCCATGGTTTCCCGCCCGATATGCAGGTCCTCGGGGTGCGTGATCTGGAAAAAGGTCAACGCCTCGATCTCTTCGCGGCTGTAGCCGAGCATCGAGGCGAAGGCCGGATTGGTCTGCACAATGCGCCCATCGAGGCCGACGACGGCGATGCCGATTGCCGAGTCTTCCATCGCCCGGCGGAAGCGCTGCTCGCTCTCCGCGATCTGTCGCCGATCTTCCCAGATGCGGCCGATGAAGAGATAGGCGAAGAAAAGCGCGCCGATTGTCATCGCGGCCGACACTTGAAGGCAAAGTTTGAGCGCTTCCGCGCCTAGGTCCAGCCTCGACAGCATGACCGAGGCCGCGGCCACGGCGACGCCGGCCACGAGCAACGCCGGAGTTGCATGTTTGTCGAGCCTGATCGGTCCTCGTAGTCTCACGATCCGTGCCACCCCCGTGGGCAATCGCTTTTTCTCGTTAAAATCCTGAAGGATCGATTTTAAGGAAAGGTTGCGTGGGGGTACCGCGATATGGTCAACCGGCAAACAATTGCCGGCATGATTAAGGATCGGTGTGCACGGAGTCTGTTCGCCCGTCCCGTGCTACCACCGCACGAAAAACCGCCCGCCGAGCGCGCCGAGCAAGGCGAGAACCGCGATCGCGATCGTGTACCATGTGGCGACGAAAAGCGGCGAATCGTCGAAACAGTGCGCAGCATAGAAGGTTGCCGCCAGCCCGCCGGCGAGCAGCCCCGCCACCGCGCCGGCAAGCACTGGCCGCGTCGGCGCGCCGTAGCGCAGCATCCACAGGAAGATGGCCAGCGGGCCAATGCCGATCAGCGGGATGAAGCCCATGCAGATCATCATGTTGGAGCCAATCATCCTGGTGCCCCACAACGCCTCCGGCACCATGAAGAGCTCCAGAACCACCGCCACGGCCACCAGCAGAGGGGCCGCGGCCATCCAGGTCAAGGCCCTGGCCGTTGAGGCGCCAGGTGTCGACAGCGCCCGGATCAGGCCGAAGGCGGTGACGGCAAGCACGATGGTGAAAACGAATTTGGACAGGAAGCGCATCGTGTGCGCGGCCACCATGAAGTCCGGGCGCGGGCCGATCGTCAGCAGGAAAACGATTGCCGCGATGACAATGGCCGCGCCAGCCGCCAGCCACCAGGCCGAGCGCAGCGGCATCGCCTTGCTGCTTGCATCGGCGTCGAGCGCCTTGATGAGATCCTCGGTCCTCATGTCATTCCCGCCCGAATCGCCCTTGCCCGAATCGCTTGGCTATGGCGGCTAGCCCGCGATGCAGCGACACACGCACCGCCGTCTCGCTGATACCGAACTTCGCTGCCGTCTCGCCGATCGAGCGGCCTTCCACGGATACGGCCGAAACCACCGAACGCTGTGCCGGCGGCAGCCCGTCCAGGGCCCTGTTGATGTCGCGCTCGCTGACGGTTTCGGTTTCTGGTTCGGCGAGGGTCTCGGCGATATCGTCGACATCGATTTCGATGCGCCGACCGCGCCGCCGGAACGCATCGATCAGCTTGAAGCGGGCAATCGCATAGATCCACGGCAGCACCGGCGCGTCCTGGCGCCAGGTATGCCGTTTTACATGAATGGCCAGCAAGGTTTCCTGCACGACATCCTCGGGATCGACTCCGCCCTGCACGATCTTGCGCCGGACAAAGCCGCGCACCAGCGCAGCAATCCGGTGCAGAAAGTCGGCATAGGCCTTTTCATCTCCGGCGATCGCGGCCCGCAACAGCCGGGAAAGCTCGGCCTCGTCCTTGCCGCTCACAAGAGTTCACTCCCCCGATTTTCGTGCCTCGGCACTGATTTGTTACGTGGCCGGCGAAATAATGTCCAAGCCAAACTACGGGCAAATCACGAAAGTTTGCGGGTCCTGAAGGCGCGGCCGCATACCGGTCGCTACAGGTCTTGCGTTCACGTCTGGCGAGAAACCGCCGGTCCGGGGCTCGATCACATGGAATTGTCCGCCTCGCGCGGCTCTTTGTGCCTCAGCGACCGATTGAAGCAGGCAAATAATGTTGACTGTTCGTGTCATGTATCGAATAGGTGCAACGAGCCAAGACCAACCAAAGCGAGGATGACGCCATGAGATACACCCTTTCCGCCCTTGTCGGCGCCACCGCACTTGCAATCGGCCTGGCCGCCGGTCCGGCGACAGCCGGGGACGCCGGCATCATCGTCTACAACGCCCAGCACGAGAGCCTGGCCAAGGGATGGGCCGAGGGTTTCACCAAGGAGACCGGCATCAAGGTCACGCTGCGCAATGGCGGCGACAGCGATTTCTCCAACCAGATCGTCGCCGAAGGGGCCGCCTCGCCCGCCGACGTGTTCCTGACGGAGAACTCACCGGCCATGGTGCTGGTCGAGAATGCCGGCCTGTTCGCGCCTGTCGATGCCGACACGCTGGCACAGGTGCCGCAGAACTATCAGGCGACCAGCGGCAAATGGGTGGGCGTGGCCGCGCGCAGCACCGTCTTTGCCTACAACACGACCAAGCTCAAGGCCGAGCAGTTGCCCAAGTCGCTGCTCGACCTCGCCGATCCGAGCTGGAAGGGCCGTTGGGCGGCCTCGCCCTCGGGCGCCGATTTCCAGGCCATCGTCAGCGCGCTGCTGCAGCTCAAGGGTGAGGCCGCAACGGCGGACTGGCTGAAGGCGATGAAGGAGAACTTCACCGCATACAAGGGCAACAGCACGGTGATGAAGGCGGTCAACGCCGGCGAGATCGAAGGCGGCGTGATCTACCATTATTACTACTTCGGCGATCAGGCCAAGACCGGCGAGAACAGCAAGAACGTCGCCTTGCACTATTTCAAGAACCAGGATCCGGGCGCCTTCGTCTCGGTCTCGGGTGGCGGTGTGCTCGCCTCGAGCAAGCATCAGAAGGAAGCCCAGGCCTTCCTGAAATGGGTGACCGGCAAGGGCGGCCAGGCTGTGCTGAAGAACGGAAACTCCTTCGAATACGCGGTCGGCAAGGGTGCCGAGTCCAACCCGAAGCTGGTTCCGCTGGCCGACCTGCAGGCGCCGAAAGTCGACGCCACGACGCTGAACTCCAAGAAGGTCACCGACCTGATGACGGCAGCCGGCTTGCTTTAGTTGCCGTTCGTCCTAATAAGGACAAACCGACCGTGCTCCCGCGGGAATTCACCTTCCGCGGGAGCGTTTTGTTTTCGAGATGGCTTTCGTCGATGACGACACGCTGCGTTCCTGACCTCCGACCGTGGTCCCTCGATTGCCGGCACCCCGCCGCAACCGTGGGGCGTCCGAACTGATGCAGCCCGCCGTCGATCTCGCGCGCGCCGGCTTGCCGTCGAAGATCCGCCGAATGCCGCAGCGGCGGGCGGCACCCTGGCTTGTCACCGCCGCTGTCTTCGTCGCGCTGCTCGCTCTTTTGCCGCTCGCCTTCATCATCTGGATCGCGGTGCAGACCGGCTGGGAGACCGTGTCGGCGCTGGTCTTCCGGCCGCGTGTCGGCGAACTGCTGGTCAACACCACGCTGCTGGTGTTGCTGACCGTGCCGATCGGCATCGTGCTGTCGGTGGCGCTGGCCTGGCTGACCGAGCGCAGCGACCTGCCCGGCGCCAGGCTGTGGGCCTGGCTGTGCGTGGCGCCGCTCGCCATTCCCGCTTTCGTGCACTCCTATGCCTGGATCACCATGGTGCCCGGCCTGCATGGCCTGTGGGCCGGCGTGCTGGTGTCGGTGATCGCCTATTTCCCTTTCCTCTATCTGCCCATATCGGCGGCACTGCGTCGCCTCGATCCGGCCCTGGAGGACGCGGCCGCCGCCCTTGGCCTTGGACCATGGCGCGTCTTCTTGCGTGTCGTGCTGCCGCAGCTCAGGCTCGCCATTTGCGGCGGCTCGCTGCTCGTAGGGCTGCATCTTCTGGCCGAATACGGCCTCTATGTCTTCATCCGCTTCGACACCTTCACCACGGCGATCGTCGACCAGTTCCAGTCGACCTTCAACGGACCGGCCGCCAACATGCTGGCCGGCGTGCTGGTGACCTGCTGCTTCGTGCTTCTGGGCCTCGAAGTGCTGGTGCGCGGCGAGGAACGTTATGCCCGTGTCGGCTCCGGCGCGGCGCGCTACCAGCAGCGCACGAACCTCGGCCGCGCCACCATCCCAAGCCTGGCCTTGCTGGTGGTCACCACGCTGCTGGCGCTCGGCGTGCCGTTCGTCACTATCGGCCGCTGGCTCATCGCCGGCGGCGCCGAGGTCTGGCGTCTCGACGAGATCAGCCTGGCGCTCGGCCAGACGCTGTTCCTGGCGCTTGCCGGGGCACTGCTTGCCACTGCCGCCGCCATGCCGATGGCCTGGATCTCGATCCGCGCGCCGGGGCCGCTGCAGCGCCTGCTGGAGGGTTGCAACTACATCGTCGGCTCGCTACCGGGTGTCGTCATTGCGCTGGCGCTGGTCACTATCACCGTGCGCATCGCGCTTCCGCTCTATCAGACGCTGTTCACAATCCTGGTCGCCTATGCTCTCATGTTCCTGCCGCGCGCCCTGGTCAGCCTGCGCGCCTCGATCGCCCAGGCGCCGGTCGAGCTCGAGCGCGCCGCTTCCAGCCTCGGCAGGCGGCCGCTCAACGCGCTGTGGTCGACGACCATCCGCCTGTCGGCGCCCGGTGCGGCGGCCGGCATGGCGCTGGTGGCGCTCGGCATCATGAACGAACTGACCGCGACCCAGATGCTGGCGCCGAACGGCACCCGCACGCTGGCGATGGCGTTCTGGTCCTACAGCGGCGAGATCGACTACGCCTCGGCCGCCCCTTACGCCTTCATCATGGTGGCGATGTCGCTGCCGCTGACCTGGCTGCTCTATGTCCAGTCGAAACGGATGGCTGGGCGATGAGCTTTCTCGAAATCAAAGGCCTGCACAAGCATTACGGCCCGGTCGCCGCACTGGCCGGCGTCGACCTCGATGTCGCCAGCGGCAGCCGGACCGCGATCGTCGGACCTTCCGGCTGCGGCAAGACCACCTTGCTGCGGTTGATCGCCGGCTTCGAGGCGCCGGACCAGGGCCGCATCGTGCTCGACGGCGAGGTGCTGGCCAATGGCGGCACCGCTGTCCCGGCGCATCGCCGCGGCATCGGCGTGGTGGCGCAGGACGGCGCCCTGTTCCCGCATCTGACCATCGGCGACAATATCGGTTTCGGCATGGGCCGAGGCGATGACAAACGCGCCGAGCGCATCGTCGAGTTGGCCTACATCGTCGGACTGGACAAGGCGATCCTCAAGCGCCGGCCGCACGAGCTCTCCGGCGGCCAGCAGCAACGTGTGGCGCTCGCTCGCGCCATGGCGATGAAGCCGCGGCTGATGCTGCTCGACGAGCCGTTCTCGGCGCTCGACACCGGCCTGCGCGCCTCGATGCGCAAGGCCGTGGCTGAACTTCTTGAGGCGGCCGGCATTACCACCATCCTTGTCACCCACGACCAGGCCGAAGCACTGTCCTTCGCTGCCCAGGTGGCGGTGATGCGCGACGGAAAATTCTCGCAGGTCGGCACGCCGCGCGATCTCTACCTCAAGCCGAAGGACAGGATGATCGCCGAGTTCCTCGGCGACGCCATCATCCTGCCGGCTAGCATCTCGGGCGGCTTCGCCAACTCGCCGCTCGGTCGCATCGCCGTCGACACTAATGACAGCCGCGATGTCGCCCGCATCATGCTGCGGCCGGAGCAGATCGGGCTGAAGCGCACATCGCGCGAAGGCATGTCGGGCACCCCCGACATGCTGTTTGGCGAGGTGACGGAATCGGAATTCGCCGGCTCGACATGCACGATCGCGGTGCGGCTCCTGAACAGCCCCGATCCACCGGACGCCGCCGCCATCGGCAACACGCCGCTAATCCTGCGCAAATCCGGCATGGACGCACCGACGGTCGGTGAGATCGTCCGGCTGACCGTATCGGGAAAGGCGCATGTGTTCGTCTGAAAGGCAGACGCGCACTGTGCCGGGCGCGCGATGGCCAGTTCAGGCCGCGACGTGCTTGCCGGTTCTGGCCGAATAGATCGGCCACTGCTCAAGTGGCTTGAAAGTCAGAGCGCCGGCTCGGGCACGGACGCCCTGAAGACATCGAGGCGGCTGCCCGTCTCCGACGAGAAGAAGTGCATGTCGTCTGGTAAAATCTTAAGGCCGACCTGGCTGCCGGGCTCGGGGTGGACGGCCTCCGACGTCATCACCGAAAACGGTGCGCCGTCGAGATCGACATAGATGACCCGCCCAGCCCCCAATTCCTCGACCAGGTCGACCGTGGCGTTGAGCGCGCCGGCCGTGCCGGGCGCGACCAGCCGGACGGCCTCGGGCCGGATGCCCATCGCGACCTTCGTGCCGACCGGCAGGCCGGTGCGTGCCATGGCCAGGCGCCGGCTGCCGCCGAGCAGCGACAGCCCGTCGAGTTCGACCGTGCCTTCCAGAATGTTCATGGCCGGCGCACCGACGAAGGTGGCGACGAAGCGGCTGGCCGGGCGTGTGTATATCTCACCCGGCGTGCCGACCTGCTCGACGCGTCCGCCATTCATCACCACCAGGCGGTCGGCCAGCGTCATCGCCTCGACCTGGTCATGGGTGACGAAGACCGAGGTGGCGTTCAGCCGGCGATGCAGCTTGCGGATTTCCGAACGCATCTGCACGCGCAGCTTGGCGTCGAGATTGGACAGCGGCTCGTCGAACAGGAACACCTTCGGCTCGCGGATCATGGCGCGGCCCATGGCGACGCGCTGCCTCTGGCCACCGGAAAGCGCCATCGGCTTGCGGTCAAGCAGATGTTCGAGCTCCAGCGTACGGGCGACCGCCTGGATACGCTGCTGGCGCTCGGCCGAGGGAACGCCAGCGACCTTGAGCGAATAGCCGATGTTCTGCGCCACACTCATATGCGGATAGAGCGCATAGTTCTGGAACACCATGGCGCAGCCGCGCTCGCGCGGTTCGAGTTTGTTGACCACGGTGCCGTCGATCGCGATCTCGCCATCGGAAATCTCTTCCAGCCCGGCAATCATCCTGAGAAGCGTGGACTTGCCACAACCGGACGGTCCCAGGATGACGACGAATTCGCCCGAGGCGAAATCGAGGTCGACGCCGTGCACGACCTGCGTCTTGGCGTAGTTCTTCTTGACGCCGCGGATTGTGATGGAGGCCATTTTCGTCTCCTTATTTCTCGGTGGCAATCAGGCCGCGCACGAACCAGCGCTGCATCAGCACCACGATAATCAGCGGCGGCAGCATGACGATCAGCGTGCCGGCCATGGCGATATGCCATTCCGGAACGCCGCCGACATTGGGGATCAATTGTTTGAGCTCGGTCACCGCCATCGCATGCGACTGGTCCGTGGTGATGAGCAGCGGCCACAGATACTGGTTCCAGGCCCACAGGAACATGATGGTGCCTAGCGCCGCCATGTTGTTGCGCGACAGCGGCAGCAGGATATCGATGAAGAAGCGCAGCGCCCCCGCGCCGTCCATGCGCGCGGCCTCTGTCAGCTCGTCCGGCACGGTCAGGAAGAACTGCCGATAGAGGAACGTGCCGGTCGCGGTGGCGACCAGCGGCAGGATCAGGCCGCTGTAGGAATTGAGCAGTCCCAGGCTGAGCTGGACCTGCACGCCCGAGACCTTTTCGATCAGCCAGGAAATTCCGGTCAGGTCCAGGATCGCCTGGTAGGGCTCCAGCACGTTGGCGACCACGGCGTAGGTCGGCACGATACGCACTTCGAGCGGCAGCATCAGCGTGATGAAGATCAGCCAGAAGATCAGCATGCGGCCGGGATAGCGGAAGTAGACGATCGAGAAGGCGGTGAGCGCCGAGATGATCACTTTGCCGGCGGCGACGCCTGTCGCCATGATGAAGCTGTTGAGCAGCTTGGGACCGAGATCGGTGGTCGTCCAGGCGGTCTTGATGTTGACCCAGAAGTCGCTGCCCGGCAGCAGCGACATCGGCACATCGTTGACATCCTTGAGGTTATGCGACGCCGCGATCGCCACGACCACGAACGGCGCGATGCAAAAGACGAAGCCGATGAACAGGATCAGATGCGTGAAGAAATTGAGGAACGGGGTGCGCTCGACCATATCCATCTCACCTGTAGTGCACGCGCCGCTCGATGAAGCGGAACTGGAAGATGGTGAGCACGACGATGAGCAGCATCAGGATGATGCTCTGCGCGGCGGCGCCTGAATAATCGAGGCCTTTGAAGCCGTCGGAATAGATCTTGTAGACCATCAGATTGGTCGCGTTCGCCGGGCCGCCTGATGTCATGATGTCGACGATGCCGAAGGAGTCCTGAAAACTCTCGGTGATGTTGATGACCAGCAGGAAGAAGATGGTCGGCGTGATCAGCGGGAACTGTATGTCCCAGAAACGCCTGATGACGCCGGAACCGTCCATGGCCGCCGCCTCGATCAGCGAACGCGGGATGGCCTGGAACGCTGCGAGGAAGAAGATGAAGTTGTAGCCGACATATTTCCACGAGAAGGCGACGATGATCGAAGCCATGGCGTCGGCGCCGTCGAGGCCGGGGTCCCAGAAGCCAGGCCAGATCTGGTTGACCACGGCCATGAAGCCGGCCTCCGGCGCCAGGATGAAGCGGAACGCCATCGCCAGCGCGGGTGCCGCGATGCCGTAGGGCCAGATCAGCACGACGCGGTAGAGCCGCGAGCCGGCGAGCTGCCGGTCGGTCAGGGCCGCGAGCACCAGTGCGATGAACATCGCGAGACCGGTGCTGATCCCGGCAAAGACAAGGCTGGCGGTGATCGAGTTCCAGTAGTCGGCGTTGGACAGGATGGAGCGGAAATTGTCGAGCCCGACCCAGATGTTGCCGCCGCCCCAGGGCTGCTGCAGCGTCAGCGACCAGTACACGGCCTGGCCGGCCGGCCAGTAGAAGAACGTGAAGATCAGGAGGAGCTGCGGCACCGCGAAAAGGATGCCGATCGTCCATTTGCCGAAAGTGACGCGTTTTTCCATCGATCCGCCGATGCCGTTGAACCGTCAGCCCGCTTTCTTGGAGCAAGACTAGATATGAAATGGCCGCCCGTCGAATCTCGACGGGCGGCCGTTCCGCAATCGGAGGGTCAGGGCAGGGTCTTGCCCGGATAGGTCTGCTGGAAGCGGTCGAGGATGGCGTCGCCGTTCTTGACCAGCGTATCGAGGCCTTCCTGGACGCTGACCTTGTTGGCGAAGATCGCCTGCATCTGCGTGCCGAACTCGGCGCGGATCTGCGTGAAATTGCCAAGCCGGATGCCGCGGGTGACTTCGGTCGGCTCGGACGCCGTCAGGCTGGCGATGGCGACTTCACGACCCTTGTAGGGCGCCTTGTCGTAGAAGCCCTGGCCCTTCATGTAGTCGAAGCCCGACTTCGTCACCGGGATGTAGCCGGTGTTGGTCGACCAGAACAAAGCCGTCTTGGGGTCATGGATGAAATTCAGGAACGCGGCAGCGCCCTTGTATTCGGCGTCCGACTTGCCGGAGAGCACCCACAGCGAGGCGCCGCCGACCAACGAATTCTTGCGCTCTGTGCCGGCGTAGACCGGCAGTTCGGCGACATCCCACTTCATGCCTTCCTTCTGGGTCCTGCCGACCGTGCCATGGTCGCCGACCGAGGTCAGGATGACCTGGCAGGTGCCCGAGGCGAAGGCCTGGACCATGTCCTGGCCGAGATCCTTGGACTTGATCTTGATCAAGCCGGCGTCATACCACTTCTTGAGATCGGTGACGTATTGGACGAACTTGGTCTTGTTGACTTCCAGACGCGCGTCGAGACCGTCATAACCATTGCTCTTGGTGGCGATCGGCTGGTTGTGGAGCGCCGAGAACTGCTCCATCAACTGCCAGCTTTCGTTGGCCGAAATGTTGATCGCCATCGGGCACTCGTAGCCGGCGTCCTTCAACGCCTTGAGGTCGGCGCCGACGTCTTCCCAGGTCTTGGGCGCTTCAGTCTTGCCGATCTTGGCGAACGCGTCCTTGTTCCAGTACATCAGCGGGGTCGAGGAGTTGAACGGGAAGGACAGCATCTCGCCCTTCGACGTGGCATAGTAGCGCGCGATGCCGGGGAAATAGTCGGCGTAGTCGATCTTGTAGCCGTTTTCTTCCATCAGCTTGTCGGCGGGCTTGTAGGCGCCCGACAGCATCATGGTGGCGGTGCCGACGTCATAGACCTGGACGACGGCCGGCTGCTTGCCGGCGCGGAAGGCCGCGATGGTGTTCTGCAGCGTGGCGTCGTAATTGCCCTGGCTGGTGCAGACGACTTCGTAGTCCTTCTGCGAGGCGTTGAAGTTCTTGCACAGCGTGTCGACGACACGGGCAAGGTCGCCCGAAAGGCCGAACCAGAAGTCGAATTTTACCGGTTCTGCAGAAGCAGGCATCGCCAGCGCGGTGCTGAGCGCACCAGCGGCAAGGGCAGCAAAGCCCCGCTTGATCATGGTCATGGTTTTCCCTCTTGAGTGGCTGGTGACAAGGGTCTTGCGCAAGTCCTTGCCCGCTCTCTTAGAGAAGGTATGTGACAGTTCTGTTGTGGCTCTCCGGCCTTTGCACAGCTGCTCGTTCCTCTCCCTCGGCGGATTGGCCGGCATCGAACGCACCGGCGCCTTAGGTAGCTAGGGCGACTGTCGCGGACGTAAAGACCATACCGGCCGTCATGATTATCCGGCTAAAGGGCCGAAGGAATGCGGGCGCGGCAACGGGCGCGTATGCGCCGGGAAAGCACGCTCTGGTTGCAGGCGCCTTTATAGATCCTTCAACAGCCAGGCCTTAATCAGTCATATTTCGTTTTTTATTTCCAATGGGCTTGGGGATATAAGATGTTGACGGTCTACAATTGCATCGTGAACCAGCACGATCTGAGACTGGTCGCACTCGCCGCGCTGATCTGCGGAATTTCCTGCTTCTCTGCTGTCAGCCTGCTTCACCACATCAGCCGTTCGACGGACCGGAACCGGCTTGTCTGGCTGATGATCGCGGCCACGTCGACCGGCTTCGGCATCTGGGCAACGCATTTCATCGCCATGCTTGCGTTCACGCCGGGCATACCCAGCGCCTACGATCCGTGGCTCTCCGTGCTCTCGCTCGCCGCCTCGGTCGCGCTGACGGCGGCAGGCATGTGGATCGCCACCTTGCGCGACGAGTTCGAGTATCATCTCGTCGGTGGCGCCGTTCTGGGCGGCGGCATCGCGGCCATGCATTACATCGGCATGGCGGCATTCGAGGTGCAGGGCCGTATCGAATGGAACCTGTTGATGGTCGCCGCTTCCCTTCTGGCCGGCGTAGCGCTCGGGGCGCTGGCGCTGCACGTCGTGCTGCGCCGCCCTTCCTTGACGGCGACATCCGCCGGCGCGGTGCTGCTGACGCTGGCGATCTGCACCTTGCATTTCATCGGCATGGGCGCGGTCTCGATCTTTCCTGATTCCTCGATCGTCATATCCGAATACACGATCGAGCCGACCTCGCAGGCTTTCGCGGCCGCGGCCGCGACGCTGGTGATCCTGGTGCTGTCGGCGTCGGCGCTGTGGATCGATCTGCGCTTCCGTCGCCAGAAGCTCGAGGTCGATCGCATGCACGGCCTGGCCAATGCCGCCGTGGAGGGCCTGATCGTCTGCGACGGCAGCCGCATCGTCAGCGCCAATGACAGCATGGGCAAGCTGACCGGCACGCTGGCCGCGACGCTGAACGGCACGGAACTGCGCGAGCTCTTCGACGAACACACCGCAACCGACGCTGCCAGCCTGGCTGGCCAGCCATGGGAGGCGGAGTTGAGGAACCGCGACGGAACGCGAATTCCGGTCGAGCTGATCGCCCGAAGCATCGATTATTGCGGCAAGCCCCACAATGTCATCGCCGTCCGCGACATCCGCGAACGCAAGAAGGCGGAGGAGGAGATCCTTCGCCTCGCCCATTTCGATCCGCTGACGGGACTGGCCAACCGCCGCTCCTTTTCCAGCCGTCTCGACATGGAAATCGCATCCATGAACCGGAGCGCCAATGGCGATAATGGCGTCAAAGGCCGGCATCTTGCGCTTCTGCTGTTCGACCTCGACCGCTTCAAGGAGGTAAACGACCTTTACGGACATGGCGCCGGCGATGCGATGCTGCAGAAGGTGGCGACCTGCGCGGCCGGCATCCTGCGTCACGGACAGATGCTTGCGCGCCTCGGCGGCGACGAATTCGCCATCATCGCCCCCAACCTGCCCGACCCGCAGGCGGCGGGCCGCATCGCCGGCTCGCTGCTCGCCGCCATGCACGAAGAGAACCGGGCCGCGGCCGGCGGCGGCCTGGTCTCTGCCAGCATCGGCATCGCGATCTATCCGCTCGATGCAGAAGACCAGACCGGCCTGATCAGCCATGCCGATACGGCGCTCTACCGCGCCAAGACCGAAGGCAGGGATACTTATCGCTATTTCGAGGCCTCGATGGGCGCCGAGGCCCGCGACAAGCGCATTATGGAGCACGAATTGCGCCAGGCCGTCGTGCGCAATGAGTTCTACCTCGTCTACCAGCCGCAGAAGGAGATCAGCAACGGCCGGATGGTTGGCTTCGAAGCCTTGATCCGCTGGCGCCATCCCGAACGCGGCGACGTTTCCCCCGCAACGTTCATCCCGGTGGCCGAGGAAAGCGGCGCCATCGGGCAGATCGGCGACTGGGTGCTCGACGCGGCCTGCCAGGAGGCGGCCCGCTGGGAAAATCCGCTGACGGTCGCCGTCAACGTCTCCGCGGTCCAGCTTCACAATCCCAATTTCAGCCGCAAGGTCCACGAGACGTTGCTAAGAACGGGTCTTGCCGCGACACGGCTGGAACTCGAGATCACCGAAACCGCGCTGGTGAAGGACATGCCGCGCGCGCTGGCAACCCTGCGGCAAGTCAAGTCGCTTGGCGTGCGCGTGGCCATGGACGATTTCGGAACCGGTTATTCCTCGCTCTCCAACCTGCGCGCCTTCCCCTTCGACAAGATCAAGATCGACGCCTCCTTCATCAAGGCGGTCGACACCAACGGCCAGGTCGCGGCGATCGTGCGCGCCGTGCTGGGGCTGGGTCGCGGCCTTGGCCTGCCGGTCCTTGCCGAAGGTGTCGAGACGCTTGGCGAGCTGAAATTCCTCGACGCCGAAGCCTGCGAGATCGGCCAGGGCTACTATCTCGGCAAGCCTGCGCCCATCGAGGCGTTCGACGATCTGACCGGCCACGGCAAGCGCACTCCGGCGCGCGCCGATCATCGGGATGGCAATCTCGTATTGCTCAAGCCAAGCGTGCGCTCGGCCTGATCGCTCACGATCCGAGCGCCGTCTCGACCAGCCGCCTGGCGTCAGGCCCCGACCATTCGGCCGGGCCGTTCATATGCGCGATCAGACAGCCTTCGCTGTCGATCAGCATGGTGACCGGAAGGCCGAGCGCCAGGCCGCGCGCCTTGAGGTCGTTGAACAGCGCCACCGTCGAATCCCTGAAATAGCCGAGCGCCTCGACGCCTGTTTCCTTGAGAAATTTCTTCGGCTTCACATCGTCGCCGGCGTCGACATTGACGGCGATGACCTGAAAGGCGTCGCTGCCCTTCTCCTTCTGCAGCGCATCGAGCGCCGGCATTTCGGCGCGGCACGGTGCGCACCATGTCGCCCAGAGGTTGAGCAGCACCGTCTTGCCGGCATGGTCGGCAATCGTCATCGGCTTGCCGTCCGGGCCATTGAAGGCAAGGCTTTTCATCGACTGCGGCGGATCGGCGGGTAAAAGCGCCGCGACCTCGCCGGTGGCGGCGGCCGCGATCTTCTTGGCGCGGCCGCTCTTGGCGGCGCAGGCGACGTCATCCTTGCTGCCGCCGGCCGCGACTTGGGCCGGTGCATTGTTGCCAGACCGGCTCTCGCTGACATATACCGCGACCGCGCCGGCCAGCGCTCCCGCCACCAAAGCGGCGAGGATCAGGCGCGGGGCCGGGAAAAATCTGTTTCCGTCTGCCATTTTCTCAAAACTGCTCCGAAGCACGGGTTTTATAGCGATGAGCGACAAGAAGACCAGCAACCAGATGTGGGGCGGACGATTTGCCTCGGGTCCGGCCGCGATCATGGAAGCGATCAACGCGTCGATCTCGTTCGACCGCAAACTCTACGCGCAGGACATACGCGGCTCGATCGCCCATAGCGAGATGCTGGCGCAAACGGGCATTATTTCGACGGCCGATCAAGAAAAAATCGCTCACGGCCTGAACACGATCCTGAAAGAGATCGAGGCGGGCAGCTTCGAGTTTTCGACCAAGCTCGAAGACATCCACATGAATGTCGAAGCCCGCCTCGCCGACCTGATCGGCCCGGCCGCCGGCCGCCTGCACACCGCGCGCTCGCGCAACGACCAGGTCGCGGTCGACCTGAGGCTCTGGGTCAAGGACGAGTGCTTCCGCGTCGCCGAGGCGCTGAAGGGCCTGATCACCGCGCTGCTGACGCGGGCCGAAGAGCACGCGGCCACCGTAATGCCGGGCTTCACCCACATGCAGGCGGCGCAGCCGGTGACCTTCGGCCATCACTGCATGGCCTATGTCGAGATGTTTGCGCGCGACCTTTCGCGCGTGCGCGACGCCATCGCGCGCATGGACGAGAGCCCGCTCGGTGCCGCCGCCCTTGCCGGCACCAGCTTCCCGATCGACCGCCACCGGACCGCCAAGGCGCTCGGTTTCAGCGAGCCGATGCGCAATTCGCTGGACAGTGTCTCCGATCGCGATTTCGCGCTGGACTTCCTCGCCATGGCGGCGATCTGCGCCACGCATCTGTCGCGGCTGGCCGAAGAGATCATCATCTGGTCGACGCCGCAATTCGGCTTCATCAGGCTGTCGGACTCATTTTCCACCGGCTCCTCGATCATGCCGCAGAAGAAGAACCCCGACGCCGCCGAACTGGTGCGCGGCAAGACCGGCCGCGTCAACGGCCATCTGGTCGGCCTGCTGACGGTGATGAAGGGCATGCCTTTGACCTATGGCAAGGACATGCAGGAGGACAAGGAATCGGTGTTCGACGCCGCCGAGACCCTCGACCTGATGCTGGCGGCGATGACCGGCATGGTCTCGGACATGACGGTCAACGCCGCCGCGATGAAGAAGGCCGCCGGCTCCGGCCACGCGACCGCGACCGACCTCGCCGACTGGCTGGTGCGCACGCTCGGCCTGCCTTTCCGCGAGGCGCATCACGTCACCGGCCGCGCGGTGGCACTTGCCGAGGAGAAGAAGGTGAGCCTGGAAAAGCTTTCGCTGGAGGATCTGCGGTCGATCAACCCCGGTATCACATCGGATATCTTCTCGGTGCTGGCGGTGCAGAACTCGGTCAAGAGCCGCACCAGTTTCGGCGGCACCGCGCCGTCGGAAGTGAGGAAGCAGATCCGCTATTGGAAAAAGCGGCTGGCCAAAGCCTGAGCCAGGGGTGCAATGCGCCGAGAACTCGGCTAAAAGCGGCGGCTGACAAACGTTTCGGACGGATGGATCGATGACCGGAAGCAGGATTTTGGTGACGCTGACGCTGCTGGCGGCGATGGCCGCCGTGACCGCCTGCGGCCGCAAGGCCGGTCTCGACACGCCCTATGAGGCGGCCATCCAGGCGCGCAAGGACGCCGAAAGGGCCAAGCAGCCGCTGCCGCCGGAGCCGGAAAAACCGGTCCACGACAAGAAGTTCATTCTCGACCCGCTGATCTAGAACCGATCAGACCGGGTTTGGCTTTCGAGCCCGATCTCATCGTGCTCCAACTTGCGGAATCACTCTCGTGAACCATTTCGACTACCGCGACGGCGTGCTGCATGCCGAGGACGTGGCAATCCCTGATATCGCCGCCCAGGTCGGCACACCGTTCTACTGCTATTCGACGGCCACGCTGACCAGGCACTACCGCGTCTTTGCCCAGGCTTTTGCCGACCTCGACGCACTGGTCTGCTACGCCATGAAGGCCAACTCCAACCAGGCCGTGCTGCGCACCCTGGCCAGGCTCGGCGCCGGCGCCGACGTGGTCTCGGAAGGCGAGTTGCGCCGGGCGCTGGCGGCCGGCATCCCAGCCGGCAAGACCCTGTTTTCCGGCGTCGGCAAGACCGCGCGCGAAATGGACCTTGCGCTCGAAGCCGGCATCCTTTGCTTCAACGTCGAATCCGAGCCTGAACTTGAGCTGTTGTCGGCCCGCGCCACGGCACTCGGCAAGGTGGCGCCGGTCTCGTTGCGCATCAATCCCGATGTCGACGCCAAGACCCACAAGAAGATCTCCACCGGCAAGGCCGAGAACAAGTTTGGTATTGCCTGGCAGCGCGCGCGGCAGGTCTATGCCCGCGCGGCAACGCTTCCGGGTATCAAGGTCACCGGCATCGACACCCATATCGGCAGCCAGATCACCGAGCTGCAACCCTTCGACGACGCCTTTGCCCTGCTGGTCGATCTGGTCGGCGCGCTGCGCGCCGATGGCCACGCCATCGAGCATGTCGATCTCGGCGGTGGCCTCGGCATCCCCTACCGCGTCGACAACAACCCGCCGCCCCTGCCCGACGCCTATGCCCAGATCGTCAGGAAGCATGTCACCAAGCTCGGTCTGAAGGTGATGTTCGAGCCGGGCCGGCTGATCGTTGGCAATGCCGGCATCCTGGTCTCGGAAGTGATCTTCGTGAAGGAAGGCGACGCCAAGAATTTTCTGGTCGTCGACGCCGCAATGAACGATCTGATCCGGCCGACGCTCTACGATGCCTTCCACGACATCAGGCCGGTCGTGCAGCCGCCGGCCGACACGCCGCGCATGATGGTCGACGTGGTCGGCCAGGTCTGCGAGACCGGTGACTATCTCGGCCTCGACCGCGATCTGCCCAGGCTCAAGGCCGGCGATCTCGTTGCCGTTTCCACCGCCGGTGCCTACGGCGCCGTGCAGGCCGGAACCTACAACACCCGCCTGCTGGTGCCGGAGGTGCTGGTCGACGGCGACCGCTTCCACATCGTGCGTCCGCGCCTGACCTATGACGATCTGATTGGGTTGGATTCGGTGCCCGACTGGCTGGCATAGGTCGGGATTTTCATACGAGGAACCAAGCCATGGCGCAGGGCAACACCGTCACACGCGAACGCATTGCCGCGATCGAACCGCGCATCCGCCCCTATGTCAGGCACACGCCGGTGCTGCGCGTCGACATGGCCGACTTCGACCGGCCGCCGCTGGCGGTAGACCTCAAACTTGAATGCCTTCAGCATTCCGGCTCGTTCAAGGCGCGCGGCGCTTTCACCAATCTTCTGGAAAGGCCGGTTCCCCAAGCTGGCGTCGTCGCCGCGTCGGGCGGCAATCATGGCGCCGCCGTCGCCTACGCCGCCATGCGGCTGGGCCACAAGGCGACCATCTTCGTTCCGGAAGTGAGCCCCCAGGCCAAGCTGGACCGCATTCGCTCCTATGGCGCCGACCTGGTCGTCGGCGGCGCCCGCTATGCCGAGGCGCTGGCCGCCAGCGAACGTTTCGCGCAGGAAACCGGCGCCTTGCAGATTCATGCCTTCAACCAGGAAGAGACGTTGGTCGGCCAGGGTACGCTTGGGCTCGAGATCGAGAACGATCTGCCTCAGATCGACACGCTGCTGGTCGCCGTCGGCGGTGGCGGGCTGATCGGCGGCATCGCCGCCTGGTACGCCGGCCGCATCCGCATCATCGCCATCGAGCCCGAGGGCGCGCCGACCCTTCATCGCGCCTTCGAGGCCGGCCATCCCGTCGACGCACCGGCGGAAGGCATCGCCGCCGATTCGCTGGCGCCGAAGCGCGTCGGCGAAATGATGTTCCCGATCGCCGAAGCCTTCGTCGAGCGCTCCATCCTGGTCAGCGACGACGACATCATCGCCGCGCAGAAGGCGCTGTGGAACCGGGTGCGCATCATCTCCGAGCCGGGCGGGGCTGCCGCCTTCGCCGCGATCCTGTCCGGCCGCTACACGCCGGCACCGGGCGAACGCGTCGCCGTGCTGGTCTGTGGCGCCAACGCAAACCCCGCCAATTTCTGATTGCAACCATTTCGGCAGGGTTCACATTTTCCGAGAGCGCCTCGCCTTTGCCGTGTTTGCTGGTATTCTTCGAGTCGTGAGGATCGGGCTATCCCGCCTGATTCCAGGAAGGGCCGATGACGCAACGACCCACCTCTAGCGATCGCGGTCTCGCCGGGCGCCTGGCGCTCAGCCGGCTGGCGACGCGGGTCTCAATGATGGTCGAGCGCGGCTGGCCGCTGCTGCTGCCGCTGATCCTTATCGCCTGCCTGTTCCTGAGCATCTCCTGGTTCGGCGTTTTCTCCCGGCTGCCGGATGTCGCGCGCATCGGCCTTGTCGCCGCATTCGGCCTGGCAGGGCTGGCGGCGCTCTATCCGCTGCGTTTCTTCCGCTTGCCTGGTGCCGCCGAGGTCGACCGCCGCATCGAGGCGGCCAACGAACTGTTGCACAGCCCCGTGCTGGTGCAGGCCGACCGGCCAAGCGGCCGTGAAAGCAGCTTCTCGCAGGCGCTGTGGCGCGAGCACCAGAAGCGCATGGCAGCCAGGCTCGACAGGCTTGGCGCCGACCTGCCACGCACCCGGGTGCCGGAGCGCGATCCCTGGGGGCTGCGCGCCGTGGCGGCGCTGCTGCTCGTCACCGCCTTTGCCTTCTCCTTCGGGCCGACAGGCGGCAGGATAGAAGACGGCTTCAGCGCCCACGGCGCGCACGATGCCTTGCCGCCACGCATCGATGCCTGGGTGACGCCGCCTGCCTATACCGGCAAACCGCCGATCTTCCTGACCGCCGACGCCAACCAGGCGACACCGACATTTCATGTGCCCGAGGGCAGCGACGTCTCCCTGCGCGTCACCGGAGGCTCGGGCGACGAAACGCTCGCCTATGCCGACAAGGATGGCAACGCCCGCACCATCGACCCTGTCGGACCGCAGGCGGCCAGCGCCAGGCCAGCCGCGAGCCCGGCGGCGCCGGCCTCCGCATCCCCGTCGAGGGTGCGCCAGTTCACCGGCAAACTGACCGGCGACGGCACGCTGACGCTGAAATCGGGCGAGGAACAGCTCGGCCGCTGGGCCTTCGCGGTGATCGCGGACAAACCGCCGCAGATCCGCTTCGTCGGTGAGCCCAAGCGCGCCGCCAACGGCGCCTTCGAGCTCAACTACCAGATCGACGACGATTATGGAGCCGCCACCGCCAAGGCGGTCTTCACGCTGGCAGACCCGCAAGCGCCAGGTGCGCATCCGCTCTACGGCCCACCCGAAATGCCGTTGACGCTGCCGCGCCGTGGCGGCAAGGCCAATGCAGCCAAGACCACCAAGGACCTGACCGAGCATGTCTGGGCCGGCGGCAGCATCAAGCTGACGCTGGTCGCCACCGACGACGCCGGCCATACCGCGTCCAGCGAGATCAAGACGCTTGTGATGCCGGAGCGGCCTTTCGCCAACCCGCTGGCGCGAGCGGTGATCGAACAGCGCCGCCTGCTGGCGCTCGACGCCAATGCCAGGCCGCACGTGCTCGACCTGATCGACGCCATCACGCTACGGCCGGAAGACACGTTCGACAACATGTCCCACTACCTCGCCATCATGAGCGCGCGCAGCCGGCTGAAACTGGCCGGGAACGACGATCAGCTGCGCGGCGAGGTCGCCTATCTCTGGGAAATCGCGCTCGGCATCGAGGAGGGCAATCTCTCGGCGGCCGAGAAACGGCTGCGCCAGGCGCAGCAGGCGCTGCAGGACGCCATCAAGAACGGCGCCAGCGATGCTGAAATCGAGAAGGCGATGAAGGAACTGCGCGAGGCGATGAACCAGTTCCTGCAGGAATTCGCCGAACGCGCCAAGCAGAACCCGAACGCGCCGCAAATGCAGCAGAACGGCCAGGAACTGCGCCAGAGCGACATTGACCGGATGATGGACCAGATCGAGAACCTGGCGAAGTCGGGCGATCGCGACAAGGCGCAGCAATTGCTGTCGCAGTTGCAGGACATGATGAACAATCTCCAGGCCGGCCGCCAGCAGCAGGGCGGCGAGCAGGACAGCCAGATGCGCCAGCAGATGGACAAGCTCGGCGAGATCCTGCGGCGCCAGCAGGAGATGATGAACGACACCTTCCGCATGGACCAGATGCAGCGGGGCGAACGCCAGCGCGGACAGAACCGCGACGAGCAGCTCGGCCAGGGCGGTGGCGAGGACCAGGACAAGCCAGGCGTCGGCAAGGACCGCGATCCGCTCGCCAGGCAAAAGCCGATGACGCCGCAGGAATTCGCCGACGCGCTGAAGCAGCTGAAGGAAGGCCAGGGCAAGCTGAAGAGCGACCTCGAGCAGTTGAAGAAGAGCCTCGAAGGCATGGGCATGGAGCCCAATGAAGGATTTGGCGAAGCCGGCAAGTCGATGGGCAGTGCCGAGCAGGCACTTGGCGAGGGCCAGGGCGACGAGGCCGTCGGCCACCAGGGTCGGGCGCTCGAGGCGCTCCGCAAGGGCGCCAAGGACATGATGAAGCAGATGCAAGCCATGCAGGGCGACCAGGGCGGCAGCCAGGAAGGCGGGCGTCAGCAGAATGCCGACCGTGACCCGCTCGGCCGGCCGCGCGCCAGCCAGGGTCCCGATTTCGGCGATTCGGTGAAAGTCCCCGACGAGATCGACGTCCAGCGCGCCCGCCAGATCCTGGAAGCGATCCGCAAGCGGCTCGGCAACGCGCTCAGCCCCGATATCGAGCGTAGCTATCTCGAACGGCTGCTCGAGCTGAAATAGGATAGTCGCCCCGACGCTCCGCCCCGAACCCCTCTCGAACGACTGCAACACCATGCCGAAGCTCGGTACTGTCACGCCCATCCTGCGGATCTTCGATGTTGCCAAGGCACATGAATTCTACCTCGGTTTTCTCGGTTTCGAAGTGCAGTTCGAACACCGCTTCGAAGACAACACGCCGCTTTACACGGGCGTTTGCCGCGACGGCTGCGTCTTGCATCTGAGCGAACATCATGGCGACGGCGCGCCGGGCTCTCACATCCGGATCGAGACGACCGACATCGCGGGGCTTCACCACGAATTGACTGCCAGGAAGTACCGCTTTGCCAGGCCGGGGTTGGAGGAGACGCCCTGGAAGACGAAGGAGGTCACGGTCAACGATCCGTTCGGCAACCGCCTGACCTTCTATGAGGATGTGAGAGACTAACCTTGCCTGTTGACGAACGCCTCGCGGATCGCCTCCTGCATGCCGTCGATCGCCTCGCCTGACGCGTTCGGGTTGCGATGCATCACCACATTGGAGGCATCGATGTCGCCGAACCCGTCGGCGGACGTCAGTTCTCGGCAGCCATCCGGAATGTTGCTGCGCGAGATCGGCGCGATCGCCAGTCCTGAGGTGACCGCAAGCTTCAGGCCGCCGGTGGTGTCGCTGGTATAGGCGACACGATAGGCAAGCCCGCGCTGCTCCAGTGACTTGATGGCGAAGTCCTTGCACCAGCTGACCCGGTTGTAGAGCGCGATCGGCACCGGGCGTTCCTCGTGCATGTGATGCAGGGTCGACGTCACCCAGACCGTCGGATCGTGCATCAGCACTTCGCCGCCGGCCAGATCCTGCCATTCGAAAACCACGCACAGATCGAGTTCGCCGGCGGCGAGCGCCGCCAGCTGCGCCTCCGAATGCGCGTAGCGCACGGTGACCTCGACCTTGGTGTGGCGTTTCGAAAACGCGCCGAGCGCGCGCGACAAGATGGCGTGGCCATATTCCTCCGGAATGCCGATGCGTACCGGTCCGCCGAGCGGCGCTGCCGCCATCGACGCCGCCGTTTCGTCGAGCAGCGAGACGATGCGGCGGGCGTTGACGATGAGTTCGCCGCCGCGCCGCGTCAGCGCGACGCCGCGCGAGCCGCGCTCGAACAGGCTGTCCCCGACCAGTTCCTCAAGCTTCTTCATCTGCATCGACACGGCCGACTGGGTGCGGCCGGCCTGCTCGGCCGCCCGGGTGAAATTGCCGGCCTCGGCAATGGCGACGAAGGTGCGCAGGAGGTCGCTGTCGAGGGTTGGACGCATGCTATCCATCATAAGCAGATTTGATTGCAGGCATCATTCCAATTCGTTTGCAACATGTCAAACGCCGGACGATAGTTGCCTTACCCATTGGATATGCGGCTGCGAAATCGGCCGCGGACCAATCTAAAGAGTCCTCACTCGTGCCCGCTGCCCGAAACGGTGGCGGGTTCTTTTTGATCTGGAGGCGGGCTGCTTCGGATCGTACGCGCAGGAGCCGGAACGCAGATGCAGAATAGGACGGTGCGCGGCATCCTGAGCCTGTGTCTGGGCGTGCTGGTCTTCTCGCTGCAAGACCCGCTCGTCAAGGCCGTGTCGAGCGGCTACCCGGTGACCGAGGTGATGGCGATCCGCTCAATCGTCGCCTTGCCGATCCTGATCATCCTCGTCCATGCCGATGTCGGGCTGCGGGCAATCCTGTCGAAGCGGTTCGGCCTGCTGACGACACGCGCCTTCATCCAGTTCACCTCCTACACCGTGTATTATCTGGCCATCGCCGTGCTGCCGCTGGCCGACGCGGTGGCGCTCTATTTCATGGCGCCGCTGTTCATCATGGCGCTGGCCGGGCCCTATCTTGGCGAACGCGTCTCCTGGCGGACGCTGGCGACCGTGCTGATCGGACTGTTTGGCGTCATCGTGATGGTGCGCCCCGGTGCCGGCCTGTTCGACTGGGCGGCACTGCTGTCGCTGGGCTCGGCGGCGCTCTACGGCTTCTCGCAACTGATGGCGCGCAAGATCGGCGATACCGAATCGTCCACGGTCATGGCTTTCTATCAGAACGGCGCCTATCTCGTCGGCGCGGCCGTGGTTGCCGGCACATTCCATCTGGCCGGCATCAATCACGCCGTCCACCCCAGCGTCGAATTCCTGGTGCGGCCCTGGATATGGCCGACGCTGCCGGATTTCCTCAAGATGGCCGCCTGCGGTTTTGTCGCCTCGGCCGGCATGATCCTTCTGTCGCAGGGCTACAGGCTGGCGCCGGCCAATCGGGTCGCCACCTTCGAATACACCGGCATTCTGTGGTCGCCGCTCTGGGGCTTCCTGTTCTTCGCCGAGGTACCGCGGTCGACGACCGTGATCGGCGCGGCGCTGATCATCGGCGCCGGCCTGCTCGCGCTCAACACAGCACGGCGCAGGAGCGCAGCGCCCGTGCTTGCCGCCGCCGATCCGGTCTGATCAAGCGAAGCAGATCAGCGCGCGTTCGACGCGCGAGCGGATTTCCGCCAGCGTGAACGGTTTCTGCACGACATCGAGGATGATGCCGTTCAACTCCTCGGCGCGCTCGCGCTGATCGGCATAGCCTGTCATCAGCATGATCTTCATCGCCGGGAAAAGGGCAGCCGCCGCGATCGCCATCTCGATGCCGTCCATCTCGGGCATGCGGATGTCGGAGACGACGAGATCGTAGCCGCCATGCGCGGCGCGTATCAGCGCCAGGCCTTGGGCGCCGTCGGCGGCGATATCGATTGCGTGGCCTGCGCGTTCGAGCGCGCGGGCAGCGAGGGTGCGGACGGACTCATCGTCCTCGACGATCAAAAGCTTTGCCATGGCCGGCAATTTGGCCGCGAAAAGTTGACTTTTCCTGAAAGGACCCAGCCCCTGACCGGGCTAATTTTTCCGGCGTCGTTAAGGCCTTTTTCAGACCTTACCGGCGCAAGGCAGTGGCCTCACGCATCGCCTTTCACGACACCCACGAACGGCAATTCGCGGAAGGCATGCGCGACATCCATGCCGTAACCGACGACGAAATAATCGGGGCAGTCGAAGCCGACATAGTCGGCGACCAGCGCCGTCTGGCGGCGCATGCGCTTGTCGAGCAGCACGGCGATGGAGCAGCTTTTCGCGCCGCGCGACAGCATCAGGTCGCGGGTGAAGGTCAGTGTCTTGCCCGATTCCAGAATGTCGTCGATCAGCAGCACGTCGCGGCCGGCAACCTCGTTGTCGATGTCGCGCAGCACCCTCACCTCGCCGCTGGTGGTGCCGGCGCCATAGCTGGAAATGAAGATGAACTCGACCTCGGGTGACAGGCCGACATCGTGCATGGCGCGGATCAGGTCGGCGGCGAAGATGAACGAGCCCTTCAGCACCGAAATCACCAGCAGATCGTGATAGTCGTGCCCGGCGATCTCCTTGGCGAGCTCGAGATTGCGCCGCGCGATCGCCGATGCCGAAAACAGGACTTCGATGTCCTTGTCGCGTACGATGGGCATTGCTGATCTTCCCTGATGATCGCCTACTCAGCGAAAGTAACAAGAACGGTTCTCACGCCCTTCTTAGGCACGTCGAGCCGGCTGGCAAAGCCGAATCTTTCGCCCGATGCCAGCGAATGGCCGGATGTCCCCAACGTATAACGGGTTACGCGCCCGTCATTGCCGGTCACGCGGATTTCAAGCGGCGGCATTGTCGCCGGCCCCGTCCCGTCATTGGCCGCCTCGCCATCGACGAACAACACCGGATTGGCGCCCGAGGCGTCGACGCGCGAGGTGACGCCCGAGATGGTCAGCGCCGAGGCTTGCGTGCCGGACAGGAACGGCGCCTGGCGCACCAGCGCATGTCCGCCGGAGACCCAGAAGGCCGCCAAGGCGGCACCGATGCCGGCGATCCAGAAGATCGGCCCGCCGCGGACGGCCGGCGGCCGTTCCGCCGGCGCTTCCGGCTTGCGCAGCATGTCCATGCCCTCGATGGACGGCGTGACGATCGCGCGCGGCAGCGGCGAAGCGCTTTCCACGGCAGGCACAAGACGCGGCATCACCACGTAGTCGGCATCGACGATGTCGGCCGCTGGACCACGCATGAACCGGTCCGTTGCGGCAATTGCCACCGGATCGGTCATGATTTCGCCGGAAACCGGGCGCGCGGTTCTATCTTCAGCCATCATGGCCCCAGCATTGCGGCACGTGTTCGCTTTTCGTTTCTTTTGCGTAAACATAAATGGTTAACGCTTCCCCACCGGAGCCCTCGTGACGAGCCGAAAAAGCCCAAGAATTAACCGCCGGTTAACCATGCCGGCCGATGGTCTTTTCCCAGAACAGGCTGGCTCGCTGCCGCCACGAATTTCAGGTCGTCGAAATTGATTCGCTTCGAAAATGTCGGCCTCCGCTATGGCATGGGTCCGGAAATCCTCCGCGACATTTCCCTGCACATCCCGGAGCGCTCATTTCAGTTCCTGAGCGGGCCTTCAGGCGCGGGCAAGACGACCTTGCTGCGCCTGCTGTTCATGTCGCTGAAGCCGACGCGCGGGCTGATCACCATTTTCGGCAAGGACCGTTCGCGCATCTCGCGCACCGAACTGCCGCATTTGCGGCGCCGCATCGGCGTGGTGTTCCAGGATTTTCGCCTGCTCGACCACATGACCACCTATGAGAATGTCGCGCTGCCTCTGCGCGTGCGCGGGCGCGAGGAAGCGAGCTACCGCACCGATGTCACCGAACTACTGAAATGGGTGGGGCTGGGCGAGCGCATGCATGTGCTGCCGCCGGTGCTGTCGGGCGGAGAGAAGCAGCGCGCCGCCATCGCGCGCGCCCTGATCGAGCAGCCCGAGATCCTGCTGGCCGACGAGCCGACCGGTAATGTCGATCCGCCGCTGGCGCGGCGGCTGCTGCGGCTCTTCATCGAGCTCAACCGTCTCGGCACCGCCGTGGTGATCGCCACCCACGACCTCGGCCTGATGGAACAGGTCGACGCGCGCCGCATGATCCTGGCCGGCGGAAGGCTGGACATCTATGACTGATCTGTCCGCCGAACACCTCGAAGAGCATGAGCAGGAAGCCGAGGCGGCCGAAGCAAGGCCGCGCGCCCAGCGCCGCATGGCGCCGATCGTGCCGGCGCAGAACATCGCCGGCCGGGCGCTCGTCCTGGTCATCGCCATCATGACCTTCCTGTCCTGCCTGACCTTCGGCGCGGTGACGCTGGTACGCGACACCGCCTCGGTCTGGGAGAACCAGATCTCGCGCGAGGCGACGATCCAGATCAAACCGGCCGACGGCCTCGACATGGAGGCGGCCCTTGCCCAGGCCTCGCAGATCGCCGGCGAATTCCCAGGCGTCAAGTCGACAAGGATCATCGACCGCGAGGCGACCGCGAGGCTGCTGGAGCCATGGCTTGGTTCGGGCCTCAACATCGACGAGCTGCCGGTCCCGCGCCTGATCATCGTCACCATCGACGAGAACAGCCCGCCCGACTTCGCCGCCATGCGCGCCGCGATCACGCCGAAACTGCCGAGTGCATCCCTCGACGATCACCGCACCTGGGTCGACCGGCTGGTGGCCATGGCCCGCACCACTGTGACCATCGGCATTGCCGTGCTGGCGCTGATGCTGTCGGCGACGGTGCTGACCGTGGTGTTCGCGACCCGCGGCGCCATGGCCGGCAATGGCCATATCATCGAGGTGCTGCATTTCGTCGGCGCCGAGGCGGCCTTCATCGCGCGCGAATTCCGCCGGCATTTCCTGGTCACCGGCATGAAGGGCGCGGCCGCCGGCGGCGCGGCGGCGGTTCTGGTCTTCATCGTCTTTTCCTGGTGGTCATCACGCAACATGGCGACGCCGCAGGCCGATCAGGCAACCGCTTTGTTCGGCAATTTTGCCATCGGCTCGGCGGGCTATCTCGGCGTCGTCCTCATGGTGCTGGTGATCGGCGCGCTGACGGCGGCAACCTCGCATGCCACCGTCGTTGCCTATCTCAGCGACATCGATGTTCGCCAACCCGACGCATGAGAGGGAACCTGGTCTGATGGAGGCTGGCTGATCACGGATGGAGAAACGGCGTAACGCAAAGTGCGTCTTTTACCTACCCAAGGCCGCATTTCAGGATTAACCATATGGTTATGGACGTGCGGGATTCGACCGGGACGGTTGGACAGATGCCAGTGGTGGTTGCGCGTCTGCGCGACCATAGCGGGATTAGCCGTTTAAAGACCGCACTTCGGATATCCGCGCTCTCCCTCCTCGTTCTCGCAACGCTGTTTGCCGGGGGCTTCGGCTGGTTCGCCAACAAGGTCGCGCATCTGACTACGCCCGCCAATCCGGAGAAGGCCGATGCCATTATCGTGCTGACCGGCGGCCAGTCGCGCCTCGATGCGGCGATGGATCTGCTGGCGTCCGGCAAGGGCGAGCGGCTGTTGATCAGCGGCGTGCATCCTTCGGCCAGCCGGCGCCAACTCCAGGCAGCCACCGGCGGCGACAAGAACCTGTTTTCCTGCTGCGTCGATATCGACCGCGCCGCGCTCGACACAATCGGCAATGCCGAGGAAAGCGCCAAATGGGTCGAAAGCCACGCCTATGGCACGGTGATCCTGGTCACCAACAATTACCATATGCCGCGTAGCCTGCTGGAGATGCGCCGCCTGCTGCATGGCGCCAAGCTGGAGCCCTATCCGGTGGTCAATTCCAACCTCGACAATGGCGGCTGGCTGACCAAGCCGCAGGCGCTGCGTGTGCTGTTCACTGAATACACCAAATATCTGCTGGCGCTGGCGCGCGGCATCGTGCCGGTGAAGCCGACCCCGGACGGCATTGCGCTGGCCGAGACCGCGGCCGGCGGCTGAGCCCCCGGCGCTCCATCATCGTTCCTTGTCTGTCCGCTTCGACGCGGCCTTCAACTGCATGATCTCCTGTTCGAGCTGTTGAATGCGCCTGTCGCGTTCGCCAAGCGCTGCCGCCACATCAGCCGCCTCGAAGCGCTGCGGGATGTGCTGCGGGCAATTCGCATCCCAGGCAGAGACGGTGAACAGGATGACCTGTTCGGGTCGCGCCTTGTAGTCCTGCGGCATCAGCCTGGCCATCAGTTCGGCATCGTTCTCGACGACGCGCGCCGTGCCCCAGATCTTGATGCGCTGGCGCAGCATGTAATCGATCAGGAACAGGAAGGCGCGTGGATTGTCCGCCAGATTGCCTTGCGTGATGAACTGCCTGTTGCCGGAAAAATCGGCGAAGCCGATCGTCTTTTCGTCCAGCACCTTGAGAAAGCCGGCCGGGCCGCCGCGATGCTGGATGTAGGGCTGGCCATCGCCATTGGCCGTCGACAGGAAGACGCTGGTCTGCATCTCGATGAAGGCGGCAAGGTCCGGCGTGATAACGGCCTGCCAGCCACCACGCTCGTCGACGCGGGCGTAGGACTGGCGCGAACCCTTGCGCGCCTGGATCGCCTTGACGGTCGGCGTGAAGGCGACATCGCTGGTGAAAGCATGCGCGTTCATCGAAACCTCCTTGCCCGGGAGCGGCTCGCAGCTGACGCAATTCCCTGGGGAAAGCGCTACGCGCTGTTCCTGGAATTGCTCTAAAGCCCGAGCGCCGACAATGTTGGATGGTCGTCCGGGCGGCGCCCCAGCGGCCAGTGGTACCTGCGATCAGCCTCGCTGATCGACAGGTCGTTGATGCTGGCGATGCGCAGACGCATCAGCCCGTGCTCGTCGAATTCCCAGTTCTCATTGCCATAGCTGCGGAACCAAGAGCCGCTGTCGTCGTGCCATTCATAGGCGAAGCGCACGGCGATGCGGTTGCCGTTGAAGGCCCAGACCTCCTTGATCAGCCGGTAATCGAGCTCGCGGCTCCATTTGCGCGTCAGGAAAGCCTGGATGGCATCACGGCCCTGCAGGAATTCCGCGCGGTTGCGCCAGCGGCTGTCGGTCGTATAGGCGAGCGCGACCCGTGCCGGATCGCGCGAATTCCAGGCATCCTCGGCCATGCGGGCCTTTTGCGCCGCGGTCTCGGCGGTGAAGGGCGGAAGGGGCGGACGGCTCTCAGACATAAGAACTCCATTGCGTGTCCACGCTGCGGACTAAACCACGGCTCAGATATAACCCCTTCCATTCCTGAAATGCAGATGGCATATCTGCAATCATTCCTTCCATTTTTTGGAAGACGCTATGGATCGTCTCGAAGCCATGTCGCTCTTTGTCGCCGCGGTGGAGGCCGGCAGCCTTTCCGCCGCGGCCCGCCGTTACGGCATTCCGCTGGCGACCGTAAGCCGCAAGGTTTCCGATCTCGAACGCCATCTCAACACCCGGCTGCTGAATCGTTCGACGCGCCGGCTGACGCCGACCGATGCCGGCGAGGCCTATCTTGCCGCCTGCCGCCGCATCCTCGATGACGTTGGCGAGGCTGAGCGCGCGGCGGCCGGCGAATACAGCGCTCCGACCGGTGAACTGGCCATTACCGCGCCGGTCGTCTTCGGCCGCCTCCATGTGCTGCCGGTGGTCACCGGCTTTCTCTCGGCCTACCCCGACGTGGATATCCGCCTGACCCTGGCGGACCGCATTACCCAGCTGGTCGAGGACCATTTCGACCTCGCGCTGCGCATCGGCCAGTTGCCGGATTCGAGCTTGGTCGCCATTGGCGTCGGCTCGATCCGCCGCGTCGTCTGCGCCAGCCCGGCCTACCTGGCCGAACACGGCACGCCCATGATCCCGGAAGACCTGGGCGCCCACAGTTGCATCACCTTCGAGGGACTTTCCTCCGCCGCCCCGTGGAGCTTCGCCAGAGGCAAGACGGACGTCACGGTCCGGGTCCACTCGCGCCTGCAGGTCAACACCGCCGACGCGGCGATCGATGCCGCGATTGCCGGCGTCGGGCTGACGAAAGTGCTTTCCTATCAGGTCGATGCGGCCGTGCGGTCCGGCCTGCTGCGCATCGTGCTGCAAGAGTTCGAGCTTGAACCGTGGCCGGTGAGCCTGGTGCATGCGGGCCACGGCCTGCTGCCGGTCAAGCTGCGTGCCTTCCTCGACTTTGCCGCACCGCGCCTGAAGGAGCGGCTGGCGCGATTGGGGTAGCGTGGCTGCACTGGCGTGAGCCATACTTCACATCAGTCTGGACACGCCTGCGCCATTTCCTTTTTCCCCGCGCTTGGTGTAACCAACGCACACTTCCTCACCGGACCTCCCACATGCTCTATGTCAGATCGCTGGCGTTCAATTTCGTCTTCTACGTCAATCTGATCGTCCAGATGATCATCTGGACCCCCTATTATTTCCTGTCGCCCCGCCACCGCGCCTGGTTCGTGCCGAAATTCTGGTCGCGCAGCTGCATGTGGCTCTACGACAAGATCGCCGGAACGAAGAACGACATCACCGGACAGGAAAACCTGCCTGAAGGCTCCTTCATCCTGGCGCCCAAGCACCAGTCGTTCTGGGATGCGATCGCCTTCTTCCCCTTCCTCCAGGATCCGCTCTACATCCTCAAGCGCGAACTGACCTGGATCCCGTTTTTCGGCTGGTACATCATGAAGATGCGCATGATCCCGGTCGATCGTGGCAGCCGCTCAAAAGCCTTGAAGGCGGTGGTCGCGGCGACCAAGGAAGAGATGGCGCGCAACCCGCGCCAGTTGATCATCTATCCGGAGGGCACGCGCCGGGCGCCGGGCGACGAGCCGGCCTACAAATACGGCATCGTCGAAATCTACACGCAGCTTGGTGTTCCCGTGGTGCCTGTGGCCCATGTCGCCGGCCTCTATTGGCCGCGCCGCAAATTCCTGCGCTATCCCGGCACCATCAAGGCGCGCTTCCTGCCGCCGATCCCACCGGGCCTCGGCAAGGACGAGTTCATGGCGCGGCTGATCGGCGAGACGGAAGCCGCCTGTGACCAGCTCCTGATCGAGGCATCGCGCGCACCCAACCCGCCCGCCTTCCCGCCGACGGCGTTGAAGCGGCTGCGGGAGCTCGGCGCGAAGGTCTGAAGGTCCTCCAACCAGGCAATCAGCCGTAGACCGCAAGCACGGTGGTCAGCACCAGCGTCGCGGCAAAGACCAGGTTGATGATCCGCGAAGCGACAGGCCTGCGCAGGAAGCGTGCGAACGCCGCACCGGCGAGCAGCCACACGGCATGGATGACAACGATCATCGCCGCCAGCACCGTCAGCTTCAGCCATAGGCCGAGTTCCGCGCCGTCCTGGCTCGAAGAGGCGCCGGCAAAGACGGCGGCGATCGCCACATAGGCTTTGGGATTGGCGACCGCCAGCAGAAACCCGGCCAGCAAGGTTGGGCGTGCCGCCTCTGCCGTGCGCGCCGCCAGCGGCGGTGCCGTGGCGATCCTGAAGGCGAGATAGAGGATGTAGGCCGCCGAGGCGACAACCAGCACCGGCGCCAGCTTCGGTATCGAGGAAAGCACCGCCATGATCCCGGTCGCCACGACCAGCAGCACCGCGACCGTGCCGAGAACGATCCCCCAGGTGTAGGGCACAGAATCGCGCAGGCCGAAGGCGGCGCCAACAGCGGTGACGCTTATCGTTGCCGGCCCTGGACTGCCCATCACCACCGTGGCGGCCAGCACCAGGGCGAGCAGAGGTCGCCAAAGCTGCGGCTGCGAAAGAAGCGGCTCCGTCATTATACCCTCTGTCTTGCCAATGGCGAAGGACGTTATGGCAAGGCAGGAGGGTGGTCTTGGACGTTCGTGCGTAGAGCGGCCGAAAGCCTCAGTCGCTCGCTTTGTCGAGCTCGGCCATGTCGTCCGCGGTCAATTTCAACGACGCCGCCTTGATCAGGCTGTCCATCTGGCTGGGCTTGGTGGCGCTGGCGATCGGTGCGGTGACACCTGGCCGCGCGATCGCCCAGGCAAGGGCGACTTCCGCCTGTTTCGCCGAATGCTTGGCGGATATGGCATCGAGAGCGGCCAGAATGCGCATGCCGCGCGCGTTCAGATAGCTGCCGACGTCCTCGCCGCGTTCGCTTTGGCCGAGATCGGCCTCGCTGCGGTATTTGCCGCTCAGGAACCCCTTGGCCAGGCTGAAATAGGTGATGACGCCGATATCTTCGGCCACGCACAGATCGCGCAACGGCCCATCGAAGGAGGAGCGGTCGTAGAGATTGTATTCCGGCTGCAGCACCTCGTAGCGCGGCAGGCTGCGCAGGCTCGCCACATCGAGCGCGGCGCGCAACTGGCCGGCGTCGAGGTTCGAGCAGCCGATATGGCGGACCTTGCCCTTGGCAAGCAGCTTCTCATAGGCGCCAAGCGTTTCCTCATAGGGCGTCGCCGGGTCCGGCCAATGCGACAGATAGAGGTCGATGACGTCGGTCCGCAGTCGCTTCAGCGAGGCCTCGACGGCCTTTTCGACATAGGCGGCGGAGAGGTCCTTGTGCCCCTGCCCCATATCCGAGCCGACCTTGGTGATCACCACGACCTTGTCCCGGTTGCCACGCTCCTTCATCCAGTTGCCGATGATGGTTTCCGATTCGCCGCCCTTGTTGCCCGGCACCCAGCGCGAATAGGCGTCGGCCGTATCGACGGCGTTCAGTCCGCCCGCGACGAAGCGGTCGAGCAGGTCGAAAGAGGTTTTCTCGTCGGCGGTCCAGCCGAAGACATTGCCGCCCAGGACCAGCGGCGCGATGGAAAGGTCGGTGCGACCGAGACGGCGTTTCTGCAAGGTGGTTCTCCGTGATGATTGGCATGAGGCGGATGCCGCCCGCTGGCTGGGGTTTGACGCCTAAGCTAGGTCTTGCCCCGTCGAGGTCAAAGGCCTGGCCATCTATTTCAGCAGAGCCAGCCATTCACAAGGGCGCTATCCGCCGCGCCACCTCTTCCAGCCAGTGGTCACGGATACCCAGCGCCTCCAGATGCTTCAGCGTGCTGAGAACATAATCCTTATTGTTGCCGGATTGACCGACGGCGCCGCGCACCACCGCCGCCGCATGGGCGGCATCCAGCGCGCCGGCATATTGCTCATGCTTGCGGTCGACGATGTAGGCCACGGCTTCGACCGTGCTGCCACCCTCGAGGCGAACCCTGAGCGTGCGTTCGAGATAGACTGATGTGACGAGCTCGCGCTCACGCAGATAGGCGATGACCTCGTCGCGTAACTCGCCGGGCACACGGAAAGCCAGGCCGACGCAGGAGCCGCCATGGTCAAGGCCAAGCACCAGCCCGGGCCGCTGACGCGTGCCGCGATGCACGAAGGAATAGACACAGAGCGAGCGGCGGTAGCCGTGCAGATGGGCGCGCCGCGTCTCGACATGCGCGAAACCCGGCCGCCAGATCAGCGAACCGTAGCCAAACACCCAAAAATCGCCCATATCGCCGTGCCTGATTGCTAAAGAATGGCAACACCGCACCGAAAACCGGTGTTTTTTCCGTCCGTCCCCGGCTACCTATCCGTCAATGTCTACCTGGTTGTTGGAATCGAAGGTCCGTCCACCAACACCGTGGGTTAATGAGAGCCAAAGCATGACGTCAAGTGACGAACGCCAACCAAAGTCCCGCCGCGGCCTGTTCTGGCTTGTGGCGTTCATCGTTGTGTTGTTCGCCATCTACAGCGGCGGCTGGTTCTATCTGGCCAACAGGGTCAGGGCCGAGGCCGACAAGACGGTCGCCACGCTCAACAAGAGCGGCATCAATGCCGGCTGCACCAATCTCCAGGTCAGCGGCTATCCCCTGAGCTTTACCGTGTCCTGCGACAATCTGGCGTATGAGGACGATGCCAAGAACATCGCGGCCTCGGCCGGCTCCTTCAATGCCGTCGCCCAGATCATCCAGCCCTTGTCGCCGGTCGCCGATCTGCGCGGGCCGCTCAGGACCTCCGTCCCCGGCATGGTGCCGCTGTGGATCGACTGGGACAATCTGCAGGCCAAGGTCAAACTATCTTGGCCGCTGCCGCAGCGCATCGCACTGCAGGCGGAGGGCCTGTCGGGCCAGACCGATCCGGCCGACGATACCGACCCAGTGGAACTGTTCAGCGCCGGCAGGGCGGCCGGCCAGCTGCAGCCGAACGGTCAGGACGTCGACTATATCGGCAGTTTCACCGATCTGGAGATCGACCCGGATGCGATCGGCGGCCGCGTGCTGCCGGCGCTCGACGCCAGCGGCGACGCCACGCTGAAGAATGGTGTCGCGCTGATCGGAACGCAGGTGAAGAGCCTGCGCGGCCAAAGGGTCGAGATCCGCAACCTCGATTTGTCGTCAGGCACGGCGCGGGTCATCGTTTCCGGGCCGCTGTCGGTCGACGCCGAAGGCCTGGTCGACGCCGATCTGATGATCAGGATAAAGGATCCGAAGGCCGTGGCGGCCATCCTTGCTGGCGCCATACCCGAGCAGAAGAATGCGATCGAACAGGGTTTTGCCGCGCTCGCCATGCTCGGCGCCGAACCGTCGATGCCGCTGAAAGTGGCCAAGGGCAAGGCCTCGCTCGGCTTCATTCCGCTCGGCAAGATCAAGCCGGTGCAATAACGCTGTGACGGCAAGACCCTCGAGGCTCCTCAGCGTCGGCGCGCTGACGCTGGACACCATCCTGCGTGTCGAGACGCTGCCCACGCATCAAGGCAAGTTCATTGCCGCCGACGGCGTCCAGATCGCTTCAGGCATGGCCACCAGTGCTGCCTGCGCCGCGCATCGCCTCGACGCCGAGGTATCGCTGTGGGCGAGCGCCGGCGACGACCTTATTGGCGATCAGCTGATCGCCGGGATCGAGGCCGAGGGTGTCGATTGCAGCTATGTCCGCCGCGTCGCCGGCGCCCGCTCGGCACTGGCCTCGATCCTGGTCGACGCGCATGGCGAGCGGATCATCGTGCCTTTCTACGACAGCCTGGCCCAGGCCGATCCCGAAACTTTGCCTTTCGCCGACATCTCCGCATTCGATGCCGTGCTGGTGGACGTGCGCTGGCCGGGTGCAGCGAGGCTTGCCCTCAAGGCGGCAAGCGCTGCCGGCCGGCCGGCAATCCTCGATGCCGACACAGCCCCGCTGGCGGTGCTGGAGCAGCTGTTGCCGCTGGCTTCGCACATTGTCGCCTCGGAGCCGGCGGTCCGCATCATATGCGGCCAGGCGCTGGATCTGGCGAGCGCTTGCACCGACTTGGCCTCCCGCACCGATGCGTTCGTCGCTGTCACCGGCGGCGCGGCGGGCACCTGGTGGTTCGATCGCGCGGGGGGATCATCCCGCCATGTCGCGGCGCCAAAGATCAAGGCGGTCGACACGCTCGCCGCCGGCGACGTCTTTCACGGCGCCTTCGGCATCGGACTGGCGGAGGCCATGCCGGTCGAGCAGGCCTTGCGCTTTGCCAGTGCCGCCGCCGCGCTCAAATGCCTGCGCTTCGGCGGCAGGCTCGGCGCGCCGGACCGGGCCGAGACGATGGCCATGGTCGCCGAGACCTGGCCCGAAACAGCCTAGTTCTTGACGGGGTGCTCGACCGCCTGACGGCCGAAATCCGGCACGTCGATGTCCTGGCCGGCCTCGATGATCGAACGGCGCACGGCGCGGGTGCGGGTGAACAGGTCGAACAATTTGTCGCCGTCGCCCCAGCGGATCGCCCTTTGCAGGAATGCCAGATCTTCCGAGAACCGCGCCAGCATTTCGAGGATGGCGTCCTTGTTGTGCAGGCAGACGTCCCGCCACATGGTCGGGTCGGAGGCGGCCAGACGCGTGAAGTCGCGAAAACCGGAGGCGGAATATTTGATGACTTCCGTCTTGGTCACCGATTCCAGATCGTCGGCGGTGCCGACGATGTTGTAGGCGATGATGTGCGGCAGATGCGAGACGATGGCGAGCGTCATGTCGTGATGCTGAGGGTCCATCGTGTCGATGTTGGCGCCACAGCGGCGCCAGAATTCTGAAAGCCTCTCCAGGGCCTCGGGATCCGTCTCCGGCAGCGGCGTGAAGATGCACCAGCGATTGTCGAACAGATCGGCGAAACCGGCATCCGGGCCGGATTTTTCAGTGCCCGCCAGCGGATGGCCGGGAATGAAATGAACGCCATCAGGCACGTGCGGCTGCATCTGCGCGATCACCGAGGCCTTGGTCGAGCCGACGTCGGTGAGGATGGCGCCCTTCTTCAGCGCCGGCGCGATCTCCTCGGCCACCGCGCCGGACGAGCCGACCGGCACCGAGACGATGACCAGATCGGCATCGCGGACCGCTTGCTTTGCGTCCGTCGTGTAGGCATCGCCCAGCCCAAGCTCTTCCGCCCGCTTCAGCGTCGCGGCGCTGCGGGTCGAAATGGCAACGTGGCCGGCCAGCCCTTCGCGGCGGATGACGCGGGCCAGCGACGAGCCGATCAGGCCGATGCCGACCAGCGCGATCTTTTCAAACATCGGTGATGTCATGGCGTTGTAGCTTTCGGGCGTTCCAGCTTTTCGGGCTGTTCTAGCTTTTCAGGAATGTCGTGAGCGCGGCGACAACGCCGCGATTGGCCTCTTCTGTGCCGACGGTCATGCGCAGCGCGTTGGGGAAGCCGTAGCCGGAAACGCGCCGCAATATATAGCCGCGCGCGGTCAGATAGTCGTCCGCCGCGGCCGCCGAATGCTTCTGATCGTCGGGAAAATGGATGAGCAGGAAATTGCCGACGCTGGGCGTCACTCGCAGCCCGAGCCCGGCCATCTCTTGGCTCAGCCAGGCAAGCCAGGTCTCGTTATGCGTCACGCTGCGCTCGACATGGGCGCGGTCGCGGATCGCCGCGATGCCGGCCTCGATCGCCGTCGCGTTGACGTTGAAGGGACCACGGACGCGGTTGATGGCGTCGACGATGTGCATGGGCGCGTACATCCAGCCGATCCGCGCGCCACCGAGGCCGATCTTGGAGAAGGTGCGGGTCATGACCACATTCTCGGCGCTGCCGACCAGTTCGATGCCGGCTTCATAGTCATTGCGGCGGACATATTCGGCGTAGGCAGCGTCGAGCACCAGCAGCACATGTCTGGGCAGGGCGGCATGCAGGCGGCGCACCTCCTGGAACGGCACATAGGTGCCGGTCGGATTGTTGGGATTGGCGAGAAACACGATTTTCGTGCGCGGCGTGACGGCCGCCAGTATCGCATCGATGTCGGCGCGCTCATCGGTCTCCTTGACCGCGATCGGCGCAGCCCCGGCCGACTGGATGTAGATCTTGTAGACCATGAAGGCATGTTCGGTGAATATCGCCTCGTCGCCGGGTGCGAGATAGGTCTGCGCCAGCAGGCCAAGGATCTCGTCGGAGCCGTTGGAGCAGATGATGTTCTGCGCGTTGAGACCATGCACTTCCGCGATCGCCTCGCGCAGCCGCCTGGCGGTACCGTCGGGATAGATGTCGAGCCTGGCGGCAACCTCACGCGCGGCCTCGATCGCCTTCGGTGACGGGCCAAGCGGGTTCTCGTTCGACGACAGCTTGTAGACCTTGGCGACACCGGCGGGTGCGGCGCTCTTGCCAGGCACATAGGCGTCGATGTCCATGATGCCCGCGCGCGGGGTTGGACGTGCCTGATCCGGTGTCTGCGTCATGTCGTAAAAATCCGTCGAGAGAGCCTCATCCGAGGCCGCAGCGGGAATACAAGCCGGGGCCGACAATGTCGAGAGGTGGCAATGGTGCCAGCAGCCGGCCCAGATGTCGGCATTGACGGCAGGGCGGACGAGTTCTAGAAGGGCAGCAACAGTCCCGTGGTGATTTGGCCGGTCGGCTTGCAGCCACGTTAAACAATTCGCTAAAGGGCCGTTTGCGTGACGTAACCGGCTTTGCGAAATGGCAATGCCGGTTTTTTATTGTCCGCGGCCGGCCGGACGGACGCATCGGCGGCGATTTTTCGCCTGATATGATGCAGCAAGTGAGACGAGAATGGCCGCTTTGCGCGCAGGAAAGACCAACAACGAGGCCGACCAGCCGTCGAGCCCGGTGTTGCGCTTCGGGGCGGACAAGCCGCTCAAGCTCGACGCCGGCACGCTTTTGTCGCCGTTCCAGATCGCCTACCAGACCTATGGCATGCTGAACGATGCCCGCTCCAATGCCATTCTCGTCTGCCATGCGCTGACTGGCGACCAGCATGTCGCCAACACCAATCCGGTGACCGGCAAGCCAGGCTGGTGGGAAGTGCTGATCGGCCCCGGCAGGATTATCGACACCAACCGTTTCTTCGTCATCTGCTCCAACGTGATCGGAGGCTGCCTCGGCTCCACCGGACCGGCCTCGACCAACCCCGCCACCGGCAAGCCCTATGGGCTCGACCTGCCTGTCATCACCATCCGCGACATGGTGCGGGCCCAGCAGATGCTGATCGACTATTTCGGCATCGAGAAACTGTTCTGCGTGCTCGGCGGCTCGATGGGCGGCATGCAGGTGCTGGAATGGGCATCGAGCTATCCCGAACGCGTCTTTTCGGCGCTGCCGATTGCGACCGGCGCGCGCCATTCCTCGCAGAACATCGCCTTCCACGAGGTCGGCCGGCAGGCTGTCATGGCCGATCCGGATTGGCATGGCGGCAAATATTTCGAACACGGCAAGCGCCCGGAAAAGGGCCTGGCGGTGGCGCGCATGGCCGCCCACATCACCTATCTCTCGGAAGCCGCCCTGCACCGGAAATTCGGCCGCAATCTGCAGGATCGCGAGGCGCTGACCTTCGGCTTCGACGCCGACTTCCAGATCGAGAGCTATCTGCGCCACCAGGGCATGACCTTCGTCGATCGCTTCGACGCCAACTCCTATCTCTACATGACGCGGTCCATGGACTATTTCGACCTCGCCGCCGACCATGGCGGCAGGCTGGCGGACGCCTTTGCTGGAACCAAGACCCGCTTCTGCCTGGTGTCCTTCACATCGGATTGGTTGTTTCCGACGGAAGAAAGCCGCTCCATCGTGCATGCGCTCAACGCCGCCGGCGCCTCGGTGTCCTTCGTCGAGATAGAGACCGATCGCGGCCACGACGCCTTCCTGCTCGACGAGCCGGAACTGTTCGCCGCCATCAACGGCTTCATCGGCTCCGCGGCGCGGGCAAGAGGGCTAAGCGCATGACCCTGGAAAGTTGCAGACTTTCAGGATCGGGATCATGCGCCACACAGAGGGCGACATCATGAGCGTCAACGGCAGCCAGCGCGTCGACTTCGAGGTCGTCGCCAACCTCATCCCGCCGCAGTCCCGCGTGCTCGACGTCGGTTCGGGCGACGGCTCGCTGCTTGAATTGCTGCAGGACACCAAGCAGGTCGACGGCCGCGGGCTGGAACTGTCGCAGCGCGGCGTCAACGAATGCGTGGCGCGCGGCCTCTCCGTCATCCAGGGCGATGCCGATAAGGATCTCGAATTCTATCCCGACAAGGGTTTTGACTTCGTCGTCCTGTCGCAGACCCTGCAGGCCACCCGCAACCCGAAGCTGGTGCTCGACGAACTGCTCCGCATCGGCAACCGGGCGATCGTCTCCTTCCCCAATTTCGGCCATTGGCGGGTACGCCTGTCGCTGTTCGTCAAAGGCCGCATGCCGGTGACCCAGGACCTGCCCTATTCCTGGTACGACACCCCCAACATCCACTTCTGCACCATCCGCGACTTCGTCAATTTGTGCGAAGAGCTCGGCGCGACGGTGGAAAAGGCGACTGCGCTCGACGCCGCCGGCCAGAAGATCGGCCTGTCCATGCCCTGGTGGTTCTGGAACTTCTTTGGCCAGCAGGCGGTGTTTCTGCTGAAACGATAAGGCACGGCACGTCTAGCCCAGGGCATCAGTAGCCTTGTGCGGATGTTCGACGTCGTCGGCAAACACCACATCGGATTGGGAATTCTCCGTGCGCAAGGCCAATATTGCCTGGTAGGCGGGCGAATCATACCACTCGCGCACATGCCGCCGGTCGGGAAATTCGATGACGATGAGGTTGCCCGGCCAGTCGTTCTCGATCACCTCGACATCGCCGCCATGGATCAGGAAACGGCCCCCAAATGGTTCCAGCGTGGCATCGATCTTGTGCAGATACTCGACGATCTGCGGCCCCATCGTGACTTGGCGCATATGGGCAACGGCGTAAGCGGTCATGACGTAACTCCCTTGTCTATCGAAGCCGATTTGCCGGTCTCATGAGGACAATCTGCCGGAATGCCTGACGCGAGGCGATTACGCCCGAGGTAATGGAATCGGCGCCTTCGACGGTCGGCCGCGGGCGCTTCTGCGCAAGTTCAGCGGTCGAGTTCCGGAAAATACGGATCCGACAGGAACCGCCTGTCGCGTTCGCCTTGCAGGCAGTCGATCGGCGCGTCCGCGTCGACGGGGATGATGCTGGCCTTGTCCTGAATGCCGCTCACTTCGAGGATCAGCTTGCGTCGGATGGCGGTGGAAAATTCGGCGGCCGCATGGATCGGCAACACGAAGGAACCGGGTCCGCCGGTCACGCACTGCGCGTAATACTGGTCGAGATGCTTGAAGGTGGGCGATGGGTCGATCAGGATCGGCAGGCCGTTGATGACGATGCCTTTCGCGGTTGCCGCATCGCGCGTCGCGGTAACCGGCGGCCCGATATTGTTAGGGCCATCGCCCGATATATCGATGACGCTGCGTCCACCGGCGAAATTCGTCCTGTCGAACAGCCTTGTGCCGAAAGCAAGTGCGGTGGAAATCGAGGTGCCGCGAAAACTCCGGAACGGGCGGGCCGCCAACTTGTCGGCAAAGTTGTTGGCGCTTTGCGCGCCGTCGATGATCTGCCAGTCGATGACCGCGTCGTCGCGCACCGTGCCGGCCCATTCGAAATAGGCAATCGCGATGCGGCCGGCATTGCCGGACCGGACGGCCTGGATGAAGTCGGGATGGCGCAGCGCCGCGACATAGCCGGCGCGTTGCAGGGCGAATTCCTTCTCGTCCATCGACAGGGATATATCGACCGCCAACACCAACTCGACGTCGACCGCCGGCGCACCCGATGGCGAGGCAACAGGAGTTGGCTGGACACAGGCAAGACAGGCAAGCAGGCGCAGAGCATCAAGCATCGCCACCGCCAAATTTTGTTTCTCGCGGAAATCTTCCTTCGCGATCGCGGCGAAATAAAGCTTACTGCGGCTATGCGGAGAAGCAGTCCTATTTCTTGCGGCGGACGGCGACCGGCGGCGGATCGATGGCGCCGGCCCTGACGCGGGCTGGTTTCAGCGGCTGGGCACCCGAATCCTTGACGATCGTCAGGCCGCGCGGAAAGAACTGATTGTTGTGCTGGCCGCGCCCGATGTTGATGATCGCGGCGCCCTTCAGATGCTTTTCCAGCATCGCCAGCACCCGCCGCAGCGAGGGACCGTCGAACGCATCCATGGCTTCGTCGATGATCACCCATTTCGGCTGCCGCAAGGCGAGCCTGGCCACGCCCAGCAAGCGCTGTTCGTCATCGCCCAGTTCATGGTCCCAGCGCCCGACGCGGTCGAGCGAGAACGACAGCCGTTCAAGGCCAATTTCGGCCAGCACCGCCACAATGTCGGCGTCACTCGCTGGCGCATGCCCGTTGGCGTGATTGAGCACCTCGCGCAACGTGCCGGCCGGCAAATACGGCACGCGTGGCACGAAGATCAGGGTCTCTCCGGCCGGCAAGCCGATTTTTCCGCTGCCCCAGGGCCAAAGCCCGGCAATGGCGCGGAAGAACAGCGTTTTGCCGGCGCCGGGTTCGCCGGTGATCATCACGCGATCGCCGGCGCGGATTTCGACATGCTGGTCTGAGAGTTTTGTGCAGCCCTCCGGCGAGGCGACCTGGAGCTTCTCGAACGTCAGGCTGCCATTGGCATTCTGATCGAAGGTGATGCGCCTTTCGGTGTCGTGCAGCACATCGGTTTCGTCGAGCGCGATGCGGAAGTCGGCGACACGCATCAGCGTGGCCCGCCAATCGGCGATACTGCCGATGTTGTTGATGAACCAGCGCAACGAGGAATGGACCTGGTTGAAGGCGCCGACCGCCATCATCAGTCCGCCAAAGCTGATATCGCCCGAGAAATAGACGGGCGAGGCAACCAGGATCGGCGCCACGACGGTGATCCAGCCATAGGTATCGGTCACCCAGGACAGGTTGATCTGTGCGGTATAGATGCGCCGCATGGCGCCCAGCACCGTGCCGAGGTCGAGTTCGAGCCGCTGCTTGGCGTCGGCCTCGCCATGGTACAGCGCGATGGCATCGACATTCTCGTTGACGCGCACCATCGAGGAGCGCAGCTCCGCCTCCCGTGTGTAGCGGTCGCTGTTCAGCCTGATCAGCGGCCGCCCGACCAGCCAGCTCAGCCAGGAGGCGGTGCCGGCATAGAGGAACGCCGCCCAGACCATGTAGCCCGGTATGGCCAGCGACCAGCCGTTGATGTGGAAGATGAAGCCCGAAGACAGTTCCCACAGCACGCCGACGAAGGACACAAGCAGGATGAGCGACTGCAGCAATCCGACACCAAGGTCCGTCGACAGATCGGAGAGATGCGCCGCATCCTGCTGCATGCGCTGGTCGGGGTTGACGCCGATGGCGCCGGCATTGGCCAGCCGGAAGGCGCGTGCCGGCCGCATCCACTGGTCGATCAGGTCGAGCGTCAGCGCCTCGCGCAGCTTCAGCCGGATCATCTGGTTGAGCCAGGTCTGGCCGATGTTGAGCACCAGCAGCCCGCCGGCGATCATCGCGAAGACAAGGAGCTGGTGCAGGAAAGCCGCCATGTCGCGGCGCGCCAGCGCGTCGTAGAAGGGCTGGTTCCAGCGGTTGAGCAGGACCTGGCCGATCGACGTCGCGATGATGACGGCCATGATGCCGACCGACGTCCACAGCAGCCATTTGCGAACCGGCGACACCACCAGCGCCCGCCTGATCGTCGCAACCTGATCACGCAGGCTGCTGGCCTCCACGGCGACCGGCTGAACGGTGGCCTGATTGTCCAGTTGATCAGCCATGTCAGAGGTCCTTGCGTTCAGGGGCGATGCTGAAACCGGATGATGACGGCATCCGCATATCAGGCAGGTTGCGGGTTCACCACGACAGATAGGTCGAGGAGGGACGCGCCGCGCGCGTTTCTAGCACGATCACGAAGGTTTCACCTGGCGAGACGGCATGGCCGCGCCTGTCGCCTCGGCCCGGCGGCCGAGCCGCGTCGCGCCGTGTGGCGACAGCACCGGCACGAAGACGCGACGCGAGGTGCGCTGGGCGACCGGCACGCCCTGATAGAGCCGCTTCTGCGCCTCGACGACGATGACGCCGGAAAAGATCGGCCACAGCCGCCGGCCGGCGCGCTCCAGCACATTGTGGAAGCGCATCATGAAGCGCCGCCGCGATGGCGGGAAGAACAGCGCGTCCGACCAGGCGGCAGGCGTGAAATTCGCCTCGCGCAGCAGTTCAGTCAGCTGCCCGCGCGAGAACGGCCGGCCATTGCCGAAAGGCGTATGCTCGAATCGCGCCCAGACACCGCGCCGGTTTGGCACGACGATGACGACGCGCCCGGCGGGCGACAGCACCCGCCAGATCTCGTTCAGCGTCTCGCGCGGGTTTTCGACATGTTCGAGCGAATGGACGAGCAGCATGCGGTCGATGCAGGAATCGACCAGCGGCAGTTCCTCGTCGAAGACCAAAGCCGTCGCCGTGGGCCCGGTCGCTGGCCAGACCACAGCGCCCTGCGTCGCCGGCATGAAGGCAAAGACCCGCTCGGCATCGGAGCCGAAACGCTCCAGCCACGGCAAGGTATAGCCGAGCCCGACCAGCCGTTCATTGGGGACAGCAGCCCATATCGACGACAGCGCCATGGTAATCGAACGCTCGGCGAACCGGCCAAGCGTTGTCGAATAGAAGGAGCGAAGGTCGACGATGTCGGAATGCATGTCAGGGATGTAGCCGTGATATCGGCCGGTTTCAACAAAGGGCCCTGAGGCGGCTGACACATTGCGATGACATTCGTCATCCCCGGGAATGACATTCCGTCATCCCGTGGATGACATACGCCCTCCGGCGCCCTATGTCTGCGGCGACAAAAGGAGAGATGCGATGGCGGTCGAAATCGAACAATTCATGTGCCGCACGGACAATTTCGGCGTGCTGGTGCATGATTCCAAGAGCGGCCAGACCGCGATCATCGACGCGCCCGAGGAAGCGCCCATCCTGGCCGCGATCAAGCGCACCGGCTGGACGCCGACGATGATCCTGACCACGCATCATCATATGGACCACGTCGAGGCCAATCTCGCGCTGAAGGAGCGCTTCAAGCTGCGCATCGTCGGCCCGGAGGCGGAAAAGGCCAAGATCCCCGGCATCGACGAAACCGTCGAGGAGGGTTCCGTCCTTCATCTCGGCGAGGAGCGCGTCGAGGTGATCGCCACCCCCGGCCATACCGCTGGCCATGTCTCCTATCATCTGCCGGCATCGCAGGTGGCCTTCACCGCCGACACGCTGTTTGCACTGGGTTGTGGGCGGCTGTTCGAATGCAAGCCGCCGGTGATGTACGAATCGCTGCGGAAACTCGCTGCCCTTCCGGCCGCGACGACGATCTATTGCGGCCATGAATACACGCTCGCCAACGCCCGTTTCGCGCTGACCGTCGACCCGACCAATTCGGCCTTGAAGGAGCGCGCCGCCAGGATCGAGGCGCTGCGGGTCGACAACAAACCGACATTGCCGACGACGATCGGCGAGGAACTGTCGACCAATCCCTTCCTGCGCTGGCACGATCCGGCAATCCGCAAGCATCTCGGCATGGAAAAGGCCGGGGATGCCGAGGTGTTCGCCGAGATCCGCAAGCGCAAGGACAATTTTTGAGCGTGCAGGTCTCCCGACCGATGACCAGCGCAGCAGAAATCATCGCGACACTCGGGCTGAAGCCGCACCCCGAAGGCGGCTGGTACGCGGAAACCTTTCGCGACGAGGCCGGTGGAGCGCGTGGCCATTCGACCGCTATCTATTTCCTGCTGGAACAGCACCAGCTTTCGGCCTGGCATCGGGTCAAGGATGCAGCCGAGGTCTGGCATTTCCACGCCGGTGCGCCGCTGGCGCTGTCGATGTGGGAAGAAGGCGGCCCAAAGGGCAGCCGGGTGATTGAGCAGGTGCTCGGCATCGAGCTCGCGGCCGGTGAACGGCCACAGATCGTCGTACCGGCGGGCTGGTGGCAATCGGCGCGCAGCCTGGGCGAATGGACGCTGGTCGGCTGTACCGTCGCGCCGGGTTTTGATTTCGCCGCCTTCGAACTGGCCGAGCCGGGCTGGCAGCCTAACCCAGCAAGAAACCAAGCGTGATCGCAAGCTGGGCGGCATAGTACAGCACCCAGACGGCCAAACGCATCCAGGCGCGATGCGGCGAGATGGCGGCCACCAGAAATTTCTCGGTGGCCAGCAGCCCGTCCGATGCCATGAACAGCACAGCGCCGCCGATGACCCAGGTGCTGCTGGTGGTCAGCGCAGCCATGCCCATCGCCAGGATCGCCACGACATAGATGGCGATCGGCACACGCAGGCCGGGGCCGACGCGGCGCCAGAGCGCGGCGAGCATGACGATGACGAACACCGCCAGTGCCAGCGCGATCGCCCCGCGCCAGGGCTCGGCGCCAAGCAAGCCCGACCCGCTACCGCTGCGCAGGAACAGCGCGATGTAGACGATGTGGGCGACAAGGAAGCTGGCCAGCCCACCGAGAAACGCCCTTTCGCCGTCACGCGACAGGAAGGCGTCGCCCACCGCGCTGAGCGCAAGAGCCGCGACCAGCAGCAGGGGGCCGCCTTGCAGCGCCGCAAGCACGGCAAGCATCGCGACCGCAAGCGTCTTCGCCGCTGAGCGGGCAAGGCTCGGCGGCATACCCAGCGTGAAGGCATAGATCACCGCCGCCACCAGCGAGAAGATCAGTGTCGCATTGGCATTGGCGTCGATGCCGCCGGCAAACGGCATCGTCATGCCCCGGCTCCGCTTTCGGATGCCTTGGCTACGCTCTCGGCCGCGGCCGGCTTGCGCAGGAACAGCGACTTTGCCGCCAGGGCCGCTCCACCGGTGATGAGCACGCAAGCGGCGAGGATGCGCAACGACGGCTCGGCGACGCCGGCTCCAATCAGCACCAGCGTCGAGAGCAGCGGCGCCGCGTAGCTTGCCGCGCCCAGCACCTGGATGTTGCCGCGCTTGACGCCGATGTCCCAGGCATAGAAGGCCGCACCCACCGGCATCAGGCCAAGCCCGAGTACGGCCAGCCACTGGCCGGCGCCACTTGGCAATACTGTCTGTTCCAGCGCCAGATGGCAGACGAGCGACAGCACGGCGGTCGCCGCGCAGAACCAGGTGACGATGCTGGTCGGCACCGAGGGAAAGCGCCGCGACAAAAGCGAATAGGACGACCAGAGCAGCGCGCAGACGGCGGCCATGGCATAGCCGAAGGCGTAGCGCGCATCGAAGGCAAGGCCGCCGCCCTTGGTGACGATCAGCACAGTGCCGGCAAGGCCGAGCAACGCGCCGACGACATGGTTCCACGCCAGCTTTTCGCCCGGCATCAGCGCGGAGCGCAGCGGCCACAGATAGGCGATCAGGCTGGCCTCGACCGCCGGCGCATTGCGCAGCGCGGTGAAATAGAAAAAGTGGTAGCCGAACAGGCCGGCGATGCCGATCAGCCAGACCTGCGGCGGTATTTTCTGGCTCTTGTCGGCGGCCGGCATGAACAGCCGCGCGACAAGCCCGACGCCGGTGCCTATCGAGAAGGTGATCGCCGACAAAAGGAACGGCGGCACCTTGCCGGACGCATCGGTGAGCAGCGCCAGAAGCGCCCACATGGCGACCGCCGAAAAACCGATCAGTGTTGCGCGCGCCATGTCCTCTCCCGTGGCGCGCCCTGTTCTGTTTCCAGGGCGGCCCTATTGTACCGCTTCGAACCGTCTCGCGCTTATGGTCAGCGGACCGATCTGGGTCCCTACCGTGGCGTGGATCGGCGCATATACGCCGGTTTGGCCGAGCGGTGCAAACGTCACCATCATCCGGCTTTTGTTCTTGAGGAACTCCAGCGCCTTGCGGCCCTTGCGATAGCCGGCCACCGGTTCGAAACCCATCCGGCAGGTGATGGTATCGCCCTTGTAGCCCGGCACCGAGATCGTGCCTTTCGAAGCGTAGGTCAGCGTCAGGTTGGCGCGCATCTCGCCGTCATAGAATTTCACCGTACGGCCGCAGACCTGGTCGAGGCTGTCGGCATGGATGACGGTCGCGGCCATCGGATCGAGCACCGATGCCAGGTCGCCGGCACCGATCGGCACCCAGTTGTTGGGGTCGCGCTGGCCCGGCGCCGGGATGACCTGCGTCGAGGTGACGGCGCCATTGGCAAAGCGAATGTCGATCGCCGACACCTTCTTGCCGGAGGTATAATCGGCGCGGAAGGCCTGGGGTACCATTTTCTTGCCGGAAATCGTGCCCTTGGACGAGATGGTGCCGCGCGTGTCGTCGAACAATTTGGCCAGTCCGGCGGCGCTGACAGTACCGTCGATCGCATAGGCGCCGTTCTCGTAATGGCTGGAGAAGGTCGATCTCGCGATCGAGAAGCCAAGGAATGACACCGTGTATTCGCCCTTGAAGGACTGCGGCGAGGCAGCCGACGCGGCGGACGGCAAGGCGAAAGCAAGCACGGCAACAAGTGCGTGAGGCAAACGAGGCATGCGGGATCGGATCCTTGATTTTCGGCCGGAGGCGGGCGACTCCGGTCTGGCGTGTCCCTATGAGACCGCTTATAGGATGAAATCCGGCCTTAATATGAAATGCCGGGCGCTTCCGTGGCGAAGCCGGAGCTTGACGCCCCGGTGAAATGCAACTATGGAACGCCAACTTTTTCCATAAGGCCGCCTGACCAGAACCGCGCGCCACCCGGCGTGGGCTTGAATGTTTGGCAGGTCCCGAGAGAATTGAAGGTTAGAATTATGTCCCGCACCTGCGAACTCACTGCCAAGGCAGTCCAGACCGGCAACAATGTGAGCCACGCCAACAACAAGACCAAGCGTCGCTTCCTGCCGAACCTCGTCAATGTGACGCTGATTTCGGAAGCGCTGAACCAGAATGTGCGCTTGCGCATTTCGGCCAACGCGCTGCGTTCGGTCGAACATCGCGGCGGCCTCGACGCTTTCCTGGCCAAGGCCGACGTCAAGGAACTGTCGCAGCGCGCGCGCCTGCTGAAGAAGCAGATCGCCAAGAAGCTGGCCGAACAGGTCGCTGCCTAACACCGGATAAAGGCGGGGGACCGCCCGGGCCAACCTGTGGTTGGCTTGGGGCATCGGATGGATCCGCAAGGGTTCGACAATCCGGTGCTCGACTACGAAGCGAGCACTGCCCCGATGGGCATCATGCTCCGCTGGTTCCATTACCCAGGATAAAAAAATGACTTCCTTCTCGCGATATCTGCCCTTCGTGGCCGCCATGGCGCTTGTCGTCGTGGCGTCGAACATCCTCGTGCAGTTCCCGATGCAGGGCCAGATCGGCGGCCTGTCTCTGGCCGACCTGCTGACCTGGGGGGCCTTCACCTATCCGTTCTCCTTCCTGGTCACCGACCTCGCCAACCGCCGCTATGGCCCTGCCGTGGCGCGCCGGATCGTCTTTGTCGGCTTCATGACGGCGGTGGTCTGCTCGATCCTCGTCCCGCCCTTCCTGTTCCGCCATGGCCTGATCGAATTCGAGACGGCCGCCGACCGGCTGGTGCGCATCGCTGCCGCTTCCGGTGCCGCGTTCCTGTCCGCGCAACTGCTCGACGTCACCGTGTTCAACCGGCTGCGCCGGCAGAGCTGGTGGCGGGCGCCGATCATCGGCACGCTTGTCGGGTCGGTGTTCGACACCATGGTGTTCTTCACCGTCGCTTTCTCGGCCGCTTTCGCTTTTGCGGGCCCAAACGACAGTTTCGCGCTCGAGACGGCGCCGCTGATGGGTGTCTTCCATGTCGAGGCCATGCGCTGGGTTTCCTGGGCGCTGGGCGATCTCTCGGTGAAGCTGATCATCGCGGTGGTCGCGCTCATCCCCTACCGGCTGCTCGCCGCTCGCTGGAGCCAGCCGGCGGTCGCGGTCTAAACCGTGATCCCCTGGGTCCAGCTTGATTCGGCCAAGACCGGGGATGGTGCCCAGGAACTTCGCCTCAAGCGGCGCGGCGGCGAATTCTCGATCATGCTCGACACCAACGAACTGATGAACAGCCGCCTCAGCGGCTCCGAGCAAGCGCTGGCCAAACTGTCCTGCCAAAGGATCGCGGGCCATCGCCAGCCGAGAATTCTGATTGGCGGCCTCGGCATGGGCTTTACCTTGCGCGCCGCGCTCGCCGAGTTGGGCGACGATGCCGAGATTGTCGTCGCGGAACTGGTGCCGGCGGTCGTCGCCTGGGCACGCGGCCCGATGGCCGAAGTGTTTGGCGGCTGCCTCGACGATCCCCGCGTCGCCGTCCAGGAGACCGATGTCGGGCAATTAATCCGGTCCGGACCCGCTGCCTGGGACGCCATCCTGCTCGACGTCGACAATGGCCCCGAAGGCATCGTCCACAAGGGCAATGACGCTCTCTACAGCCTCGCGGGCCTTGGCGCCGCACGCACCGCCCTCAAGCCGGGCGGCGTGCTGGCGGTGTGGTCGCAAGGACCGGACAGTGGCTTCACGCGGCGGCTGAAACAGGCAGGCTTCGCCGTCGAGGAGGTCAACACGCGCGCCAACGGCAAGCGCGGCGCTCGCCATGTCATCTGGATCGCCACCGCCGCGGGCAGGTTTTAGTCCTCGATATTACCCCATCAAGGACAGTAGAAACGACTCTGTCGCTGCGTCGGCTTCCTCGGCATAGCGGGCATCATAGCCCAGCCAGCCGTCGCCGCCGGAGGGAAGGTTGGGATTGGTGAAGGCATGCCTGGCACCGGCATAGAGGGTCAAGGCGCAGTCGCAACCCTTGGCCTCGAGCCAGGCCAGAACCTCCGTAACCCGCGCCGCATCGGCCACCACGTCACGCGATCCATGATGAAACCTGATGGGCGTCTCGATGGCGGCATAGTCGCCGTCCGGCTGGCCGAGCGCCCCGGACAGGATGACGGCTCCATGAACCAGCGGTGCGTCCGTGAGCATCTCCAGGACGCAGAAACCGCCGAGCGAGAAGCCGACGGCGGCAAGGAAAGGCGCCTGTGGGATGATGTCGCGAAACGCGCGGACCCCGGCTTGCAAGCGGCGCGACGCGGTGCGCGGATTGTCCCGCAGGAACTGGCTGGCTTGTGTCGCCTGGGCGTCGGAAGTGATGCGTACGCCCGCACCATAGACATCCGCTACCATCACGGCGAAGCCGAGGCTTGCGAACCGGCGCGCCTCGGCCAGCGGATAGTCATAGATGCCATACCAGTCGGGAACATAGATAAGGCCGCCGCGCACCGCGCCGTCGGGCATGACTATTCGGCCGGAAAAATCGATTCCATTGTCGCTATAGACCAAGGGCTGACCGGGTGTTGCCGACAGACCGCTCGCGGTCTCTGAGGCCGCCAGGGCGGTTGTGAGCATGGTACGGCGATCCAACATGATGACGACACTCCGATTGACAGGTTGGCCCGCACCATATTTTGTTTCCAGAAGCCGATAAAGTGAGGCCGCATGAACAACACTGTAGCCAAAAAGGAAACTATATCGCTGGCCGATCTGGCCCTGTTTCTCGAGGTCACGCGCCAGGGCTCGCTGACCAGAGCTGCCTGGCAAGCGGGTACGACAAAGAGCGCCGTGTCGAAGGCCACCCGGCGGCTGGAGCTGCGGCTGGGACGCGTCTTGCTCGAGCGCACCACGCGACGTCTTATCGTCACACCTGCCGGCGAGCTGTTACGCCAGCGCGGGCAGGCCCTGCTGGGCGACGTCGATGACCTGGCGCAAGCCCTGGAGGCGCAGGCCGACGGGCTCGCGGGCCCCTTGTGCATTTGCGCGCCGCCCGAGCTCGGTGCCTGGCTTTTGCAGACGTGTTTTGCACCGTTCCTGGAATTGCATCCCCGTATCCGCCTGGCTCTTCGTCTCGACTATGCCTATCAGGATCTGTTCGATCCCCACCTCGACCTCACCTTCCGTGTCGGGGCAATCGTCGACGACGCCATGGTCGCGCGCCGCATCGGCCAATTCCGGCGGGTGCTCGTCGCGAACAGGGCCATCGCCGATAGCCTGGCCGGCAAGGACCTGGCGACCGTGGCCAGGACTTTGCCCATGCTGGCTTTCGGCGATGGGGAAAGCGAGCTTGTCTTGTCGCGCGAGGCCGAGATCGCCACAGTCACGGTTCGCTCGGACCGGTTCAGCGCCAACACCTATCCTGCCTTGCTCGAAGCAGCCACGCAGGGCCTGGGCATCGCCGTCCTGCCCGATTTCTTCGTGCGGCGGCATGTCGAATCCGGCTCCGTCGTCCGGCTTTTTGCCGATTGGCAGTCCACGGATATACCAATCTATGTCATCCATCGCCGCGCCAGCCGTCGATCGCGGCGAGCCGAAGCCTTGCTGTCCTTTATCGGGCCGGCTCTGGTGGGCCTATCGGAATTGGCCGCTCCTGTGAAGTGAGACATTCACGACGGAGATCATCGGCATCGTGCGCGAGGCCGAAACGCGGGCCGCCTCGCCACCAACAGCTCACATCCTTGATAGGAAGCCGGGGCAGCGAAACGGCCGCAGGCGGTTTTTACTTCGACTTCTGGAGTTCCACGGCAAGGGCCTCCAACAGCCCGCGGGTCCCCTCTTCCCGCCCTTTCGCGGAATCGACACCGTCGAAAAACGCACCTTGCTCGGTATAGGTCAGCCGCGTGCCATTGCCCGAGGGCGTCAACTCGACAGTGGTCAGCGATGCCGACATTGGCTGCGGACCGATCGCCATCCTGTAGGAGAAGACAATGCGCTGGTCGGCAACGATGTCCTGGAACTGGGCGTCGAGCCTGATCTCCGGGCCACCGCCATAGCTGAAGCGCGACACCTCGCCACCACCGACCCGGAAATCGAAGCTGAATTCGGCGACGGTAAAACCGTCGCCGTCGACCCGCCAACGCCGCACAGTCGCCTTGTCGGCAAAGGCATGGAAGACGCGATCCGGCGATTGCGGGTACGTGCGCTCGATGGTGAATGTTGAATGGATGACGGAATGCTCTTCTTTCACGGGGGCGATCTGGTTCATATCTGCTCGTCCTTTTCCTGATCTTGAACTTTCGGGGATGGTTGGTCCGTCTCGGCCAGAATCTCACCGAGCCGGTCGAGGTGGCGTTCCGCCGTTATGCGGCGTTCGGTAATCCAGTCGGCGAGCGGAGCGAGCCCGCCCGGTTCGATCCGGCAGGTGCGCACCCGCCCGATCTTTTCGCTGCGGATCAGCCCGCAGGCCTCCAACACCTGCAGATGCTGCAAGACGGCGGCGAAGGTCATGCCGAAAGGCTCCGCCAGCTGGCTGACGGTGGCCGGTCCGCGGCTCAACCGTTCCAGGATCTGGCGACGCGTGGGCTCGACAAGAGCGCGAAGGATGCCGTCGATCGTGAAATAGTTAAGCATGGACTTGAGTATTGCGGCGGCGACGCTAATTGTCAAGTCTGGACTAAAGTATTCTGGCGAACGCAAATCGAGGGATGAGCAGGCGACTCCCACTCCGCCGCTGCTTCGCAGCGGCGGAGTGGGAGAAGGCGCCCGACCTGATCGAACTCGCCTCAAATCAAAGCCGCTGTTGAAAGCCCGCAACTCAGCTTCGCAGTTGGAGCTGCCACTCAATCCTGGTGCAGGATAAATTCCAGATAGAGGTTGCGCTGCAAGATCGAGTGGTTGTCGTCGGAGATCAGCGACACCATCACCGCGCCGTCATCGCGCGTCCAGACGTCGAGACCTTCCATATTGTCGATCTGGTAGCCCATGTCGGCGTCCAGCAGCACCGGTCCGTCGGCGACGGCGCCTTTCTCGACACTCTCGCCATAGATGCGCCGCAGCCGCATCTTGAGGCCACCCGCCATGGTGAAACTGCGCTCCAGCAGCAAAAGGTCGCCGTCCGGCAGGAAGGCGCCGTCGGTGATGTCGAAATCGCCATTGCGCTTGACGGTCAAGACACCCTTGTGCGGCCCTTCGATGATGGCGGCATAGATGTTGCCTGATTTGTCGAGGCTCTTTTCCGAGACCACGACGAGACCGCCCGCATGCTGGCCGTTGGCATTGGCATGGGTGACGGTCTCGAAGCCGCGATTCTGGCGCAGCTCCCGCGCCGGTACCAGGAAATCCAGCTGCCGGTATGGCCCCTTCATATCAGTCGGATCGATCCTGAACTGGGCGACGCGGTGGTTGCGCTCGAAACCGACCGTGGCGATGCCGTCCTTGACGGCGAGGCCTTCGGCATCGACCTCCCATTTCTCGTCGATCGGCTGTCCGCCCTGGTCGACCATCTGCTGCATGCGGAAATTCTGGATGCCCACGGGGTGCCTGTCGGCGTCGCGGGCCACCGTGCCGTAGAACCAGTAGCCGGTGTCGGCTACGCCGATGAAATCGCTCCCCGCTTTCAGAAACCGGAAGGCCGACAGCGCGCCGAAATCGCGCGATTTCGATGTCATTTCCAGTCCACCGACGAATTCGAGCGAACCGAACTGCTTGTCGGCCTTGCCAATACGGAATTCGGTGATCGGACGGGCCGAAACCTCGATGGGTTCAACCGGAGCTGAGCGGGCTGACGCCGAAGCCACGCCGGCGAACAGAGCGATGGCGGCGAAGAGCGTTTGCCGAAACCCGCCGCGCGAAAAGATCATCCGGCGCGCCGCATGCCGCCGCGCCGCGTGTCGCGTGCGCTTTCCTCGGCAAACAGCGAGGCCAGTTGCTCGGTCATGGCGCCGGCCAGTTCCTCGGCATCGACGATGGTGACGGCGCGCCTGTAATAGCGCGTGACGTCATGGCCAATGCCGATGGCCAGCAGTTCCACCGGGGAGCGCGTCTCGATCAGCTCGATCACGGCGCGCAGATGGCGTTCGAGATAATTGCCGGGGTTCACCGAAAGCGTCGAATCGTCGACCGGCGCGCCGTCCGAGATCATCATCAGGATCTTGCGCTGTTCGGGCCGAGCGATCAGGCGATTGTGCGCCCACAGCAGCGCCTCGCCGTCGATGTTTTCCTTGAGCAGGCCTTCGCGCATCATCAGGCCGAGATTGCGCCGTGCCCGCCGCCACGGATGATCGGCGGATTTGTAGATGATGTGGCGCAAATCGTTGAGGCGGCCGGGGTTCGGCGGCTTGCCGTCCTTCAGCCATTTTTCGCGCGCCTGCCCGCCCTTCCACGCCCGCGTGGTGAAGCCGAGGATCTCGACCGAAACGCCGCAGCGCTCCAGCGTGCGTGCGAGGATGTCGGCGCAGGTGGCGGCGACCGTGATCGGCCGGCCGCGCATCGAGCCCGAATTGTCGAGCACCAGCGTCACCACCGTGTCGCGGAATTTGGTGTCCCGTTCTTGCTTGAAGGACAGCGGCTGCATCGGATCGATGACGACGCGCACCAACCGCGCCGGGTCGAGGTAGCCCTCTTCCAGGTCGAAATCCCAGGACCGGTTCTGCTGCGCCATCAGCCGGCGCTGCAGCCTGTTGGCCAGCCGCCCGACCACGCCCGACAGATTGGCCAGCTGCTTGTCGAGGAAGGCGCGCAGCCGGTCGAGTTCTTCCTCCTCGCACAGCTCTTCGGCGCCGACCGTCTCGTCGAAGGCTGACGTGAAGACCTTGTAGTCGATTTCCTTCGGCAGATTGGTGAAGGGATTGTCGTTGCGCCGCGCCTCGCCGGGCGTCTCGGCATCCGCATCGTCGTCGTCGGACAGATCGTCGGCGGTGGCGTCGGAGGCCTCCGTCTCGGAGGACTGCTCGTCATCGGCCGAAGCCTCGGCATCCTCGGACCGCGACTGCTCGGAGCCGGAATCCTCTTCACCGCCCTCCTCGCTCTGCTCCTCGCCTTGAGGCTGGTTGTCGTCATTGTCCTCGGAGTCTTCCGTCTCCTGGTCGTCGCCGAGTTCCTCGGCCATCTCCATGGAGGCGAGCATCTCGCGCACGACGCGGGCAAAGGCCTGCTGGTCGTCGAGCTTGGCCGACAGGCCGTCGAGGTCGGCCTTGGCCTTTTCCTCGACCCACGGCCGCCAGAGTTCGACCAGCCGCTCGCCGCTCTTCGGCACCTGCCGGCCGGTCAGCTTCTCGCGCACCATCAGCGCCAGCGCTTCCTCGATCGGCGCGTCGGCCTTGTCCTTGACGTCGACGAGGTTGGCCTTGGCGTATTTGTCCTCCAGCATCGAGCCGATATTGTCGGCGACGCCCTGCATGGCGCGGCTGCCGATCGCCTCGACGCGGGCCTGCTCGACCGCGTCATAGATGGCGCGGGCCGCCTTGCCTTCCGGCGCCAGCTTGCTGTGGATGCGCGCATCATGGCACGCGCGCTTCAGCGCCATGGAATCGCCGAGGCCGCGGGTAATCGCAATGTCGGTCTTCGACGCCTTTTTCGGCAGTTCCGGCAGACGCGCGCGGCTGCCGGCGAGCGCCGGCCGATCCTTGGCGAAGCCGACTTCCATGTCCTTGTCGCCGGCAATGGCGCGCATGCAGACGGTGACGGCGCGCTTGAAGCTGTCGGCTTCAGACCCCGTCTTCGACTTGTTGCGCGTGTTGTCGCCCGGACCCGCCATCGAGGCTCTGCTTACCCCAGCACCACGTTGGCGGCGCTTTCGGGCAGATCCTCGCCAAAGGCGCGCTGGTAGAACTCGGCCACCACCGAACGCTCCAGCTCGTCGCACTTGTTGAGGAAGGTCAGCCGGAACGCCATGCCGATATTGCCGAAGATCTCGGCGTTCTCGGCCCAGGTGATGACCGTACGCGGGCTCATCACTGTTGACAGGTCGCCATTGATGAAGGCGGAACGCGTCATGTCGGCGACGCGCACCATCTTGTTGACGATGTCCTTGCCCTTGCTGTCGCGATAGTGCTTGGCCTTGGCCAGCACGATGTTTACTTCATTGTCGTGCGGCAGATAGTTCAGCGTGGTGACGATCGACCAGCGATCCATCTGCGCCTGGTTGATCTGCTGTGTGCCGTGATAAAGGCCGGTCGTGTCGCCCAGCCCAACCGTGTTGGCGGTCGAGAACAGCCGGAATGCCGGATGCGGACGGATGACCCGGCTCTGGTCGAGCAGCGTCAGCCGGCCCGAGGATTCCAGCACGCGCTGGATGACGAACATCACGTCCGGGCGGCCGGCATCATATTCGTCGAAGCAGAGCGCCACATTGTGCTGGTAGGCCCAGGGCAGGATGCCATCGCGGAATTCGGTGATCTGCAAGCCGTCCTTGACGACGATCGCGTCCTTGCCGACGAGATCGATACGGCTGACATGGCTGTCGAGGTTGACGCGCACGCAGGGCCAGTTGAGACGGGCGGCGACCTGTTCGATATGCGTCGACTTGCCGGTGCCGTGATAGCCGGACACCATGACGCGGCGGTTGTAGGCAAAGCCAGCCAGGATCGCCAGGGTCGTTGCCTTGTCGAACAGATAGTCCGGATCGACGTCAGGCACATGTTCTGATGTCACCGAATAGGCCGGCACCACCATCTTGGAGTCGAAGCCGAATTTATCCTTCACCGACACTGTCGTGTCGGGCAGGTTGGCAATGTCGCGATCGACCTTGTTCATATCTCTCAACGTCTCCACGGGCGAAACGTCCCGTTTCGCCGGCAATCGATTTTGTTCGGGGGCGGTCTTAGAGCCTTTTCCAACCTTATGAAAGTTGGAAAGCGACACAAACCGTAGGGTCGCTCAGCACAGGCCCGCCTGTTTGAGCACGCGATAGGCCTGCAGCACATCGCGGAACCGGTCTTCCGAACCTCTGTCGCCGCCATTCGCATCCGGATGGTGACGTTTCACCAGTTCCTTATAGCGCGCCTTGATATCCTTGCCAGTCGCCTTTGTATCAAGGCCAAGCGTTTCCAGCGCCTTGGCCTCAAGCGGCTTGGCCTTGCGCTCGCGCGCCTCTCGCGGATCCTTCGGCCCCTTGAACAGGTCGAACGGGTCGCGCATGCGGTTGTAATAGCCGGCGCGGCCGGAGCGCATCTGCGCCATATCGGGCGATGAGCGCGTCGAGGCGCCGTTGACGCCCATCTTCCAGGTCGGCCGGTGGCCGGTCATGGCTTCCTTCTGGAAGCGCGCGACCTCGGTGTCCGGCACGCCGGAGAAGTAGTTGAAGCCCTTGTTATACTCGCGCACATGGTCGAAGCAGAAGCGGAAATACTCGCCCTCCTTCATGCGCCCGACCGGCGCGCGGTGGGTGCCCGGCTCCTTGCAGCCGTCCCACTGGCAGATCGGCGAGTGCGACTTCAGCTCCGCATCCTTCTCCGGGCGGATGCGAATCTTCTCGAAATATTTGGGATACGGCTTCATCTCACCCATTTATGGGGCGTTCGCGGATGCGAAACAAGAATTGACATTTTCACGATCATCGCCCTAACCGCTGAATCGCGGCTTAAAGCAGGCGAATGTCGGATTTAGTTGCGCAAGAGCGGCCCCCCTTGTGAAACCGATTTCCGGTTCTCACGCTGGTGCGCCAAGCATATGTGGTGAACGGAGACGGCGATGTCCATACAGGCGACCATGGAAGACAAGCTCAACAAGGCATTTTCGCCGGAGCGGCTGGTCATCATCAACGAAAGCCATCTCCACGCGGGCCACCATCACCACGGCTCGGACCATCACGGCGCCTATGACGGCACCGGCGAGACGCATTTTCGCGTCCGCGTCGTGTCGTCCGCCTTTGCCGGCATGAGCCGCATCGACCGCCACCGCGCAGTCAACGAACTGCTTGCCGACGAACTGAAGGCCGGCGTTCATGCATTGGCGATCGAACCGGCTGCGCCCGGCGAAAAGACCCGCTGGTAGGTTAGACCCGCAGTCAAATCACCGCTTCGATAAGGAACGGCCCGCGCCGCGACAGCGCGCTGTCCAGCAGGGCGTCGAAGCGCTCGCATGTGTCGGCGCGCGCCGCCTCCACGCCCATGCCCTTGGCCAGCGATACCCAGTCCAGCGCCGGACGGTCGAGGTCAAGCATGCGCCTGGCGTTCTCGCCGATCGCGTCGACGCCGACATTCTTCATCTCGCCATGCAGGATGGCGTAGGTGCGGTTGGAAAAGACGATCGTCACCACGTCGAGATTTTCCCGCGCCTGCGTCCACAGGCCCTGCACCGTGTACATGCCGCTGCCATCGGCCTCCAGATTGATCACCTTGCGGTCGGGACAGGCGATCGCCGCTCCTGTCGCCATCGGAATGCCGCCACCGATCGATCCGCCGGTGCCCATCATGTAGTCGTGCGGCGCGGCAAAGGCCGACAGAGCGAAGAAGCGTCGCGCCGAGGTGACCGCCTCGTCGCAGACGATCGCATTGTCCGGCAGCTTGCGCGCCACCGACAGCGCGATGGCATCCTCAGTCAGCTCGCCGCTCGGCGCAGCCTCGTCGGGAAAAGCGGTTGCGAAGTCAGCCTGTTGCGATGGTTTGACGCCGAGTTCGTCCCGAAGCGCCTCCAGCGCCGCATGCAGGTCCTGGCCATGAGCAGCGAGCGTCAGCACCTGGCAGTCGTCGCGCACCAGCCGTCCCGGTTTTCCCGGATAGGCGAAGAAAGCGACCGGCTCTCTGCCGCCGACCAGCACAACAACGTCGATATCCCCGAGCAGCGCCGTCGCCGCGTCGATCGGATAGGGAATACGTGTCGGCGCGACGCGTCCGCGCCCGCGTTGCATGCGCGCGATCAGGACCTCGCTGAACAGGCGGACATCGCAGGCTGTCGAAATCTGGCCGGCGATCTCGAGCGCATCGGCCCGCGCCGCTCGCCCGCGAACGATCATGCCGACACGGCCCGGACCCGCACGGATCGCAGCGGCGGTCGCGCGTACGGCGTCCCTGTCGACGACCGGCGGCGGTGAAAGCACGATCTTGCCCGGCGAGACCGGAGCAGCATCGCCCCACGCAGCATCCGCCGGCAGGATCAGCGTCGTGACGCCGGGCGGCGTCAGCGACGCGCGAAAGGCCTCCTCCGTGGCCGGCTGGACATCGGCCGGCCCCGCGATGCGGCGAACCCAGTTGGACATCGGCGCCGCCAAGCCTTCGATGTCACTGGTCAACGGCGCATCGAGCGGCAAATGATAGGAAGCGTGGTCGCCGACGATGTTGATCATCGGGCTGAACGCACGCCGGGCGTTGTGCATGTTGGCCAGCCCATTGGCCAGGCCCGGGCCGGTATGCAGCAAGGTCGCAGCAGGGCGGTCGGTCATGCGCGCATAGCCGTCGGCGGCGCCCGTCACCACGCCCTCGAAAAGGCCGAGCACGCAGCGCATCGCAGGCTTGCGGTCGAGCGCGGCAACGAAATGCATTTCGGAGGTGCCGGGATTGGCGAAGCAGACCTTCACACCATTGGCCAGCAGCACGTCGCACAGGACATCGGCGCCATTCATGCAATTTTTCTCCAAGTCATGAGAACCAATTGCACCTAGGGATGTCCGCACGGCAATATCCCGCCGCTGCTTTTGGCATGATCCAGTTGCAGAGGTGGGCGAGCGGAAGTCGACAGCGATCAGCCGACCGTCGATTTCAGGAATGTCAGCGCGGCAGCGGTCAGCGGATCGCCATCCCTGCCGAAATCGCGGTTGATCGACATGTGCGTATAGGCGCTGCCATCGAACAGCGTGACCTTCGTGCCAGTGGCGCGCAGGCGCTCGGCGAAGGCTTTCGACTCCTCGCCACGGCCTGGCGCCCCCGAATACGCGATGAAGGTCGGCGGATGCTTGCGGCCATCGACATAGCTGGCCGGCGACAATGCCGCCCATTGTGAAGGATTGGAAAAGACCCGCGCATAGGCCCGCACCATGCCGCCGTTCTTCTCGAGCGCCGCAAGATCATAGGCCCTGGTGTCGTCGAGCAGCAGGCCGGCGACGCCGGGCAGCCCGCCGCGCATGCCGGTCAATGCAATCAGATGGCAGCCGGCGGAATGGCCCATGCCGACAATGCGCTTGGGGTCGCCGCCATGTCCGGCGATGTTGGCCCGGACATAGGCATGAGCCTTTTCGACATCGGCGGCCTGGGTAGCCACATCCGCCTCAGGCAGCATGCGATAGTCGATCGAGACGAAGCAGAAGCCGTTGGCGAGCAGGAAAGCCGGCTTGGCGCCGACCTGGCTGCGCTTGCCAAACTCCCAGGCGCCGCCATGAACGAAGAAGACCACCGGCAGTCCGCTCGCGTCATCGGGCGCGTAGATGTCGAGCTTGGCCGGGCCGTAGTCGAAAGTCTTGGGAGAGGGCGACGACTGGCGCGCGAACGTCGTGGCCGGCAAGAAAGCCGCCATCGAAGCCAGAAGCAGGGTTCGCCGATCGATCATCATCTTCTCCTGACCGCCCGGCGCAAAATGCACCGGGACGTCGCTAAGTTCCAATGAAGGATCGGTAACGTGGCCAAAAGCGGTGCTACACGACCGGCCTGATCCTCAGCCTGGCGATGCGGTTCTTGTCCCGCTTCATGACGATGAAGCGCTTGCCGTGGAACGTGAAGGCCTGCTTCTCGTCGGGGATCGACTGCGCCTCGTGGATGACAAGGCCGGCAATGGTGGTCGCCTCCTCGTCCGGCAGGTTCCAGTCGAGCGCCCGGTTCAGATCGCGGATCGGTACATTGCCATCGACGACGACGGAGCCGTCGGCCTCCTGCTTGACGCCCTGGATGTCGACATCATGCTCGTCGGCGATTTCGCCGACGATCTCCTCGATGATGTCCTCCAGCGTCACCAGCCCTTCGACCTCGCCATATTCGTCGACGACGACGGCGAAGTGCGCCTTGCGGCGCAGGAAGGCGTTGAGCTGTTCCTGCAAAGTCGTGGTGTCGGGCACGAACCAGGGTTTCGAGGCGATCTTCATCACGTCGATCTTGGAAAAATCGTTGCCGACTTCGTTCAGTGCGCGCAGCAGATCCTTGGCGTGCAGAACGCCGACAATGTTGTCGAGCGAGCCCTTCCACAGCGGCATGCGGGTGTGCGGGCTCTGCAGGATGTCGCGCACCACCGCTTCCGGCGCATTGTCGGCATTGACCGAGCGCATATTGGTGCGGTGGACCATGATGTCGGAGACTTCGAGCTCTTCGAGATCGAACAGGCCGCCGATGCGGTCGCGATCCTCGCGCACCACCTGGCCGTCGCGGCGGAAATCGTCGACCGCGCCGCGCAATTCGGCCTCACTCGAGCGCTGCGGCTCGATACGCGACAGCTCGTAGCCGAACATGGCGAGGAGGCGAGTGCGCACCGCAACGACGAGCAGGATGAGGATGGCAAGAACGGCGACGACGATCCAACCCGTCTCGTTGTCCATCTCAGCCGGCTTTCCGGCTGGATGGATGGTTTTCCCTCAGGAACGACAGCACTTCCGAAGCCGGGACGTCCTTGGCAATGAAGGCCTGGCCGATGCCGCGCGTCAGGATGAAGGTCAGCGCGCCACGCGACACCTTCTTGTCCTGGGTGATGAAGGAAAGCAGCGCCTCGGCATCGGGCAGATCGCCCGCAATATCGGCCATCCGCCACGGCAAGCCGACGGCGCGCAGATGCGCCTCGACGCGTGCCGCGTCGTCGGGGCTCGCCAGATTGAGCCGCGAGGAGAAGCGATGCGCCAGCGCCATGCCGATGGCGACCCCCTCGCCATGGACGAGGCGGGCACCGTCATACCGCGTGGCGGCTTCGAGCGCATGGCCGAATGTGTGGCCAAGATTGAGCAGCGCCCGGTCGCCGGTCTCGAACTCGTCGCGGGCGACGACATCGGCCTTGGCGCGGCAGGCTTCGGCAATCGCCTGCGCCCGCTCCGGACCGCCGGCGAACACCTTTTGCCAGTTCACTTCCAGCCAGGCGAAAAGTTCCGGCCGGTCGATCAGCCCGTATTTGGCGAGTTCGGCATAGCCGGCACGGAATTCGCGGATCGGCAGCGTGTCGAGCACTTCCGTGTCGGCCAGCACCAGCCTGGGCTGCAGGAAGACGCCGACAAGGTTCTTGCCGCGCGGGCTGTTGATGCCGGTCTTGCCACCGACCGAGGAATCGACCTGCGCCAGCAGCGAGGTCGGGACCTGCACGAAATTCATGCCGCGCCGCACAATGCCGGCGGCAAAACCCGTGAGATCGCCGATGACGCCACCGCCCAGCGCGATGACGACATCGCCACGCTCCAGCCTTGCCGCCAGAATCCCATCGACCACCTCTTCGAGATGGGCAAAGCTCTTGGTTTTCTCGCCCGGCGGCATCGTGATGACGGTGGGTTGAATGCCACCCTTCTCAAGCCCTGCCTTCAGCGTATCGAGATGCGCGGCGGCGACATTCTCGTCAGTGACGACAGCCGCGCGTGTACCTGGCAGACGGCGCGAAATCTCCTCGCCGGCGCGCGACAGAAGGCCGGAGCCGATCAATATGTCGTAGGCGCGGTCGCCAAGGCCGACTTCGACGGTGACTGGCTGGTCCACGCTCACGATTCGATCTCGCCCGTCGCTGCAATTTCATCGATGCCGAAATGTCGGCACAGTGCGACCAACACCTCGGCCGCGATGACCTCCTTGCGGTCGTCGCGGGTCGGCACGGTGACATCTGATGTCGCGTAGACCGGATAGCGTTCGCCCATCAGCCGCTCCAGCACGGCGCGGGGATCGGCACTCTTCAACAGCGGCCGGTTCTGCTTCTTCGAGACCCGGTCCATCAGAAGGTCGAGCTCGGCCCTCAGCCACACCGACACGCCATGGCCAGCGATGGCTTCGCGCGTCTGCGCGTTCATGAAGGCGCCGCCGCCGGTCGACAGAACCTGCGGGCCATTTTCAAGCACGCGCAGGATGACGCGCTGCTCCAGGGCCCTGAACTCTGTCTCGCCATAGCGCTCGAACAGCTCCGGCACGGTCATGCGCGAGACGCTTTCGATCTCCTGGTCGCTGTCGATGAAAGGCAGCGAAAGCATCGTCGCCACCTTGCGGCCGATCGCCGTCTTGCCGGCGCCCATCAGGCCGACAAAGACGACGGACCGGCTGCCCAGCCGGCCAAGCAGCGCTGCGTGGCTCTCGCCCGGAGGATTTGCTTGTGGCGCGTTCATCAGCTGTTTCTTGGACCCTCTTTGCCGGCGTATCGACATGAAAAGCCGGTTTGCGTCAAGCGTGCCGAGTATAGGCAAGTCTATATCGGACGGAGGATGCTCGCATTAGAAGTTGCTGACAGGCCTCCGCTTCTTCCTTGAATTGGCCGGATAGGCGTCCCATAAGGGCACAGGGTTTGGAAACGCAGAACAAGAAGACGGGCGAAAATTGATGCCGACACTGTTTCGCTTTGTCGTGATCCTCGCGATTCTGGCCGGCATTGCCTATGGTACGATGTTCGCATTGGTGATGTTCGTCGAGCCCAAAAAAGCCGAGATGAGCGTGCGCATCCCGCCGGAAAAGCTGAACCCCAAGAAAAACTGATCCAGAAGAAAACTGATCCCCGAGGATGAACAGCGCCGCCCGCATCGAGGCCTTCCTGGAAATGATGAGCGCCGAGCGCGGCGCGGCCGAAAACACGCTGTCCTCCTACCGCCGCGACCTGGAAGACGCCTCCACCGGAATCGATGGCGGGCTTGCCAGTGCTGGTGCCGCTGATATCCGCGCCTATCTCGACGATATCGCCGCGCGCGGCTTCGCACCGACCTCGCAGGCGCGCAAACTGTCGGCCATCCGCCAGTTCTTCAAATTCCTCTACGCCGAGGGCCTGCGCACCGACGACCCGACCGGCACGCTGGACAGCCCGAAAAAGGGCCGTCCACTGCCCAAGACGATGAGCGAGGCCGAGACCGGCCGGCTAATCGACCGCGCCGCTATGGAAGCCGGCGATGCCGGGCTGGGCTACAGCGACAGGCTGGCCGCGCTGCGCATGCATGCGCTGGTCGAGGTGCTGTACGCCACCGGCCTGCGCGTTTCCGAGCTGGTCGGCCTGCCGGTGACGGTGGCGCAGCGCGACGACCGTTTCTTCATGGTGCGCGGCAAGGGCGACAAGGAACGCATGGTGCCGCTGTCGGCCAAGGCGCGGGTGGCGATGCGCGCCTGGCTTGCCGCCCGGGCCGGAGTGCCCGCCTTCGCCGACAGCCCGTTCCTGTTTCCGGCAGCATCCGATAGCGGCTATCTCTCGCGCCAGGTCTTTGCCCGTGACCTGAAAGGGCTGGCGGCGCGGGCGGGCATCACCTCGGCGAAGATATCGCCGCATGTGCTGCGCCATGCTTTCGCCAGCCATCTCCTGCAGAACGGCGCCGATCTCAGGGCGGTGCAGCAGTTGCTCGGCCATGCCGACATATCGACGACACAGATTTATACCCACGTGCTGGAGGAGCGGCTGGTGCGGCTGGTCAACGATCATCATCCGCTTGCCGACTAGGCCTCATATCGCTATGTGAGGACGACATTTCACCGCCGGGAGCCTTGGTTTCAAGGGTTCCGCAGTCCTTGCCTTCCGACGTATCGGTCCGCCCAAGCATGTATAATTACCTCGATTTCGAAAAGCCGGTGCAGGATCTCGAGCTCAAGATCCTCGAGCTTAAGAAGCTTGCCGAGAATGGCGAGGCGGTCGATGTCGCCGATGAGATCGCCAGGCTGGAGAAGCGTTCGCGCGACGCGCTGCGCGATCTCTACAAGGCGCTGACGCCCTGGCAGAAGGTACAGGTGGCCCGCCATTCCGACAGGCCGCACTGCGTCGATTACATCAAGGGCCTGTTCAGCGACTTCACGCCGCTCGCCGGCGACCGCAATTTCGGCGAGGACCAGGCGATCGTCGGCGGTTTTGCCCGCTTCCGCGGCGAGCCCGTCGCGATCATCGGCCAGGAGAAGGGCTCGGACACGACCAGCCGCCTGAGGCACAATTTCGGTTCGGTACGCCCGGAAGGCTACCGCAAGGCGGTGCGGCTGATGGAACTGGCCGACCGCTTCAAGATCCCGCTGCTGACGCTGGTCGACACGGCAGGCGCCTATCCCGGCGTCGGCGCCGAGGAGCGTGGCCAGGCCGAGGCCATTGCCCGCTCGACCTCGGCCTGCCTTGCGCTGAAAGTGCCGTCGATCTCGGTGGTCATCGGCGAAGGCGGTTCCGGCGGCGCCATAGCGATCGCCACCGCCAACCGCGTCTATATGCTCGAACACGCCATCTATTCGGTGATTTCGCCTGAGGGGGCGGCCTCGATCCTGTGGCGTGACACCACGCGCTCCAAGGACGCGGCGACCAACATGAAGATCACCGCGCAGGATCTTCTGGAGCTGAAGATCATCGACGCCATCATCCCCGAGCCGATGGGCGGCGCCCAGCGCGCACCCGAAACGGTGATTGCCGCGACCGGCGACCTCATTGCCAAGACGATGAAAGAATTTGCCGGGGCCAACACCGATTTCCGCGAGCAGCGCCGTGAGAAATACCTGGCGATGGGCCGCAGCCTCTGACGGCATCTGCCGGGGGACAAGGCCATTGGACGCCCCGCGCCCGCGGCAATGTGGCGGCAATGTGCAATTTCGCCACAAAAATGCCGCCGGATTCGGGTCAATGAAATTACCGTGAGGGGTTGGTCGAAGCTTGCGGTAAGGAATTTTCAAGGTTAACGGGCTTACGGTCCGTCTGTGTTCAGCATACGGGCTCGGCAGTTTCGCAGCCATTGGCCCGAAGGAAAAGACATAGCCATATCCATGCTTGCCAAGCTCGCCCGCACCGGAGTCCTCGCCGCCTCGATAGCCATCGCCGGCTGCAATGATTCGTCGATGAAGGACTTTGCCCCGGAAGCCAATAAGCCGCTGCCGGACAAGATCCTTGCCGACATGAAGGCCAAGGGCATGGTGCGCACCTCCTCGGTGATGGCGCGCATCTTCAAGGAAGAGGGCAAGCTCGAGATCTGGAAGGCCAAGACCAACGGCCGCTACGACATGGTGGCGAGCTACGACATCTGCAAATGGTCGGGCAAGCTTGGTCCCAAATATACCGAAGGCGATCGCCAGGCGCCGGAAGGATTCTACACGGTCCGCCCGTCGCAGATGAATCCGCGCTCCAACTACCATCTGTCCTTCAACATCGGCTTTCCCAACGCCTATGACCGCGCCAATGGCCGCACCGGCCAGAACCTGATGGTGCATGGCGCCTGTTCGTCCTCGGGCTGCTATTCGATGACCGACGCGCAGATCGAGCAGATCTATGCCTTCGGCCGCGACGCCTTCCAGGGCGGCCAGACGGAATTTCAGATCCAGGCCTTCCCGTTCCGCATGACCGCCGCCAACATGGCGCGCTACCGCAACGACCCGAACTACGAGTTCTGGAAGATGCTGAAGGTCGGCTACGACAATTTCGAGGTCACCAAGGTGCCGCCGAAGGTCGATGTCTGCGAGAAGCGCTACGTCTTCAACCAGGTCGCCGCCGACGGCCAGACATTTGATCCGACCGGACCGTGCCCGGCAACCACGCAGCCGGATTCGCTGAAGAGCGCCTACAACGCCTATCAGAGCACCTATGACGCGGCCTTCAACAGCGCGCTCAAGGCAAGCGTGCCGCCGCCGAAGCCGACCATCGCCGGCATCAAGGAAGCCAGCATCGTCTCCGACTGGTCGAAGCGCCGCGCGCGCGGCGAGCGCGTGCCGATCGACCCGCCGTCGCTCAACAACGACGGCACGGTGACCGAGACGGCGCGCATGGGTCGCATCGATTCGCCGGCCGGCCGCAAGATGGCTGCGCTCGATGCCGAAAAGGCAGCCAAGCAGAAGGCCGAGGAACAGAGGCTGGCCGCCATAGAGGCCGCCAAGCAGGCCAAGGAGGCCGCAAAGGCTCAGGCGCTGGCCGAAAAGGAAGCGGCCAAGGCGCAAGCCGTGGCGGCAAAGGAAGCGGCCAAGGCGGCCAAGGAAGCTCCGGTCGCCACCGCCACCATAGCCGCCCCGTCACAGGCAGCGCCGGAAGCCGAAACGCAGGCAGCGAGCGCCGATGAGAGCCGGGTGACCAAGCTGAAGAACAAGCTGCTCGGCATGTTCGGCGGCTGAGCTTGGTCTTGGCCGGGGATACCGCTGTCTACGACCTGAAAGGGCTGAACTGCCCTTTGCCGGTACTGAAGGCAAAGAAGCGGCTGGCGGGAATGCAGCCAGGCAGCCGGCTCTGGCTCGAGACCACCGATCCGCTCGCCGTCATCGATATTCCCGCCTTTTGCGCGGATGCCGGCCACCAGCTGATTGAGACAGCGGCGGTATCAGGCGGCCATCGATTCCTGGTCGAGCGCGGCGAGACCGTCTGAATTTCGGTGTGGAACGCTATCTTCCAGCGATCGCCAGCGGATTATTTTCCAGTGCCGCGCGGTCCGGCGTGTCGATCGACGGCCGGTTGGTGAAGGCGGCGAACAGCCTGCGCACATAGTCTTCCGGCATATCGAGCGTGATCAGCACCAGCCGCGTGCCGCGCTGGCCGTCCGGCCAGGCCGGCAGCCTTGCCGGCGGATGCAGGATCTTCTGCACGCCGTGGATGACCAGCGGGCGTGACGGATCTTCACCGAGTTCGATCACACCCTTCATGCGCAGCAACTTCTCGCCATGCGTCGAACGCAACAGGTCAAGGAACATTTCTATCGCTGAAAACGGCACCGGACCATCATGGACGAGCGAATAGGAGCGCACGCGGGAATCGTGGCGATGGCCATGATCATGACTGTGATCGTGGTCATGCCCGTGGTCATGACCGTCATGGTGATGGTCGTGGGCATGGTCATGCGCCGCTTCCTCGCCGAGCCAGCGGCGCACATCGGCGGATTTGGTGGCGGGATTGTAGAGGCCGCAATCAAACAGCGCCGCCACGCCGGTTGTTGAATTGCCGGCATCAAGCAGTTCGGCGCCCGGATTGACCTGCCGCAGGCGCGCCCGCAGCGTGTCGAGATCGCCGGCATCGGTAACCAGGTCGGCCTTGCTCAGCACGATGCGGTCGGCGACGGCGACCTGCTTGACCGCCTCGACATGGGCATCGAGCGTGGCATTGCCATTGACCGCGTCGACCAGCGTGATCACGCCATCGAGCCGAAAAGCCTGGACGAGCGCCGGATGCGCCATGATCGACTGCAGCACCGGCGCCGGGTCGGCCAGCCCCGTGGTCTCGACGATGACGCGGGCAAGACGGGCGATACGGCCGGTCTGTAGCCGGTCGACCAAGTCGGCCAGCGTATCGACAAGTTCGCCGCGCACGGTGCAGCACAGGCAGCCGTCGGAAAGCTGGATGATGCCGTCGGAAGCCTGCTCGACCAGCAAATGGTCGATCGCCACCTCGCCATATTCGTTGATGATGACCGCCGTGTCCGCCAGCGCCGGGTCCTTCAGCAGCCGGTTGAGCAGCGTCGTCTTGCCGGCGCCGAGGAAGCCGGTCAGCACCGAGACGGGGATCGGGAACCCATTCATCGCGTTAGTTCGCGACCTTGACCGGCTGGTCGCCTTGCATGGCGGAACCGGCGACGGCCGGACCGGCGCCAATCGGCGCCGGCTGATCGGGCCGCCAGCTCGGGATCGGCACGTCGGCATATTCCTGGCCGCCCTGGTCGAGCATCGCTTTCGGTGCCGGGCCGGTGGCGCCGCCGAGACCGACGGCAACCAGCGTCGGCACATGGTCGAGCTTTTCCTGATAGGGCGATTTCGGTGCGTCCTTGGCGGCAGCCGCAGGCGGCGCCTCGGACTGCTCCTCCGACGTCTTCTTCTTCTTGCAGATCTCGTCATGCATGTCGTTGGGCGAGACCGTGTCGCCATAGGGCGCCAGTGTGGCGACGGTGACTGACCCGGCCGTGGGCGTGTCAAACCCCTGGTCGAGCAGTTTTGCCGCGGTCTCGGCACGGCTGACCGCCGACTTCTCGCCGAGCACGACCGCGACCAGCGTGCGGCCGTTGCGCGTCGCCGAACCGATCATGTTGAAGCCGGAAGGGCAGACGAAGCCCGTCTTCATGCCATCGGCGCCGGGGTAACGGCCGATCAGGAGATTGTAGTTCGCAATGGCCTTCTTGCCGACCGCAAGACCTTCGATCGAGAACCACGGCGCATATTGCGGGAACTCGCGGCGGATCGCCATCACCAGGACCGAAAGGTCGCGCGCCGTCGTGTACTGGTCGGGCGAGTAGAGGCCGTTCGGATTGACGAAATGGGTGCCGTTCATGCCGAGCCGTGCCGCCTCGGCATTCATCCTTTCGGCGAAGGCGGCCTGCGAGCCGCCGACATTCTCGCCGACAGCCATGGCGATGTCATTGGCCGATTTGACCAGCATCATCTTCAGCGCATTGTCGAGCCGCATCACCGAGCCCGGCTTGAAGCCCATCTTGCTTGGCGGCTCGCCGGCGGAATGCTTGGTCACCTTAATCGGCGAATCGAGCTGGACCTCGCCGGCCGCGATGGCCCGGAAGGTCACATAAGCGGTCATAAGCTTGCTGAGCGAGGCCGGATACCAGCGTTTGAAGGCATCCTGGTGCTGCAGGATCTGGCCGTTCTTCAGGTCGAAGACGACCACCGGATTGGCCAGCGCCGGCCCCGCCAGGACCGACAGCATGATTGCGCCAGCCGGGAATAGTTTGAGGAAATGCCTGTGCCGCATGATCTAATCCGAAATCGCCTCTTGCCCTGATCGCCCCTGGCTCCGTAAGATTTCGTTACGTGACCGCCAGCAGAATAGGTCCGCCCCTCAAAAACGGACCACATCGGTGCGGTGCTATTTACCCTATGTGACGCCAACATGGCAAAGTGCCTGATAATCACAATTCCAAAACCCTGGGCACAATTGCAAAATCCCAGGCACAATTGCAGAACACCAGGCTGAAGCCGGCTGCTCCAACAACGAATGGAACCATCATGCCAATCTTGAACCGCGCCGCTGAAATGCAGGACGAAGTCGCCGGCTGGCGCCGGCATCTGCACCAGACGCCGGAGCTGAACTTCGATGTCTTCAAGACCGCGGCTTTCGTCACCGAAAAGCTGAAAGAGTTCGGTTGCGACGATGTGGTCACCGGCCTCGGCAAGACCGGCGTCGTCGGCATCATCCGCGGCCGCCTGGGCGAAGGCGCCACCATCGGCCTGCGCGCCGACATGGATGCGCTGCCGCTCGACGAAATCACCGGCAAGCCCTATGCCTCGACCGTCCCCGGCAAGATGCATGCCTGCGGCCATGACGGCCACACGGCGATGCTTCTGGGTGCCGCGAAATACCTCGCCGAGACGCGCAATTTTGCCGGCTCCGTGGCGGTGATCTTCCAGCCGGCGGAAGAAGGCGGCGGCGGCGGCAACGAGATGGTCAAGGACGGCATGATGGAGCGTTTCGACATCTCCAAAGTGTTCGGCATGCACAACATGCCGGGCCTGCCCGTCGGCCAGTTCGCCATCCGTCCAGGCCCGATCATGGCGGCGACGGCCGAATTCACCATCACCGTGAAAGGCAGGGGCGGTCACGCCGCGATGCCGCATGGCACGATCGACCCGATCGTCATCACCAGCCAGCTGGTTGGCGCGCTGCAGACGATCGCCTCGCGCAGCACCGATCCGGTCGAGGCCGTGGTGGTGTCGGTGACCAAGTTCCATGCCGGCGACGCCTACAACATCATCCCGGAATCGGCCGAGATCGCCGGCACCGTGCGCACCTTGCGCAAGGAGATCGCCAAGAAATCCGAGGAGCGCATCCGCACCATCTGCGACGGCCTGGCGACCGCTTTCGGCGCCAGGATCGAGGTCGACTACCAGGCAAACTACCCCGTCACTTTCAATCACGCCGAAGAGACGGTGTTCGCCAGCGATATCGCGGCCAATGTCGCCGGTGACGCCCATGTCCACCGCGGCATCCAGCCGGTGATGGGCGGCGAGGATTTCTCCTACATGCTCGAAGCCCGCCCCGGCGCCTTCATCTTCATCGGCAATGGCGACACCGCCGGTCTTCACAACCCGGCCTATGATTTCAACGACGAGGCCATCCCGCACGGCATGAGCTACTGGGTGAAGCTGGCGGAAACCGCGCTGGCCGCCTGATGAGCACCGCACAAGAGGCCAGCTGATTGCATGCGGCCAGCCTCTTGGCGAAACGGTCCGAAGCGGCTATGTGTCGGGCCGCGTGGTCCCGTAGCTCAGTAGGATAGAGCGGCAGATTCCTAATCTGTAGGTCACAGGTTCGATTCCTGTCGGGATCACCACGCATTTTCAAGTGCTTGGCGAAGAAGTACTGTATCTCTTGGCGAAATCAGGTCCGTTGACGAGGACGAAGACATCACGCCCTCATGCGCACCCTTGACAAACGCCGGGCCGCGAAGGTGAGCGGGAAACCTCGCTTGCATTGGCATTTCGGCATTCGTTTGCTGCATTGGCTGACCGTAGCCGCGCTCGCGGCGCAAATCGCCATTGCCTTCGGGCCGATGCGGGGGCCGGGCATGACGATGATGAACTGGCTGCCGCTTCACATGTCGATCGGCGTGACGATCCTGGCCATCATCGTCCTCAGGGTTTGCTGGCGCAGCTTCACCCAGACCCCTGTCAGGCCAACCTCACGGTTCGTGCGGTTTGCGACGGCTTTCTTCCACGTGCTTCTCTACGTCACGATCCTCGCCGTCCTGATAACGGGGTGGCTGGGCTACCGGCCAATGCCTTTCATGCCCCCTGCACGGCTTTTTGGAACCTTGCCCGTGCCGCTGGCGCCGTCCGTTGGGGCGCTGTCGGCAAGAGGTTTCGCGTTCGTGCATCAGAAGCTGGTCTGGATAATGCTCGGCCTTGTCGGCATTCACGTCCTGGCTGCCATGGTGCATCTGGTGCTGCTGCGCGATGGCGTCATGCGAAGCATGGTCATCGGCCGGCCGAAAACGGCCTCGCGCCAATGAGAATGCAGCTTGCGGTCGACGATGTGGACGATGGCTCACGCGGTCGCCCACAACCCTCCCGCGACGATCACCGCATAACGTGCAGCCTTGCCTGTCGCGACAAGAGCGACGAACACGCCGAGGTTCACGCGTGCGGCGCCCGCGGCAAGGGTGAGAGCATCTCCGACGACCGGCAGCCAGGCAAACAACAGCGTCCATTCGCCAAAGCGCCTGAAGGTTCGGCGTGCCTGCTCATAGCGGTCCGCGGTGACTGGAAACCAGCGGCTGTTGCGGAGCCCGTCAATGCCACGCCCCAGAACCCAGTTCATCACGGAGCCGAGCGTGTTTCCGATTGTCGCCAACATAAGGAGCAGCCAAGGGTCACCGCGGCCGGAGACGACAAGGCCAGCCAGCACCGCCTCCGACGAAATCGGCAGGACGGTTGCGGCAAGGAAGGCGCTGATGAACAATGCGCCATAGAGCGCCACCACGCCGGACTATGCCTGCACGTCGACAATGCCCATCATGCCGAGTTGCTCATGCTCGAGGATGTGGCAGTGATACATCCTCGGCCCCGGCCGGTCCTGCCGCAGCAGCAGCCGCACCGTCTCCCCGCGCGCGACATTGACGGTGTCTTTCCAGGCGCGATAGGCCGGCTTTGATGTGGTGCCGCCGCGTTCGTGCTCGACCACCTGGAACTGTGTGCCATGCACATGGAACGGATGATCCATGTCCGCCGCGTTGACGATCTCCCAGAGTTCGACCTGACCAGCCTTGGCGACGACGTCGATGCGCTGCATGTCGAAAGCGGCGCCGTTGATCAGGAACGCCATCTCCATGCCGCTGGCGTTCATGGCCATGGTTTCTGTGAAGACGAAGCGGCGGCTGACGGCGGGAGCGCCGAGTTGCGCGATCGGCCGCAGCCTGTCGGGCAGTGGCGGAACAGGATCCGCCGCGGTCTGCGAGACGTTGACCGTCAGCAGCGTCAGACCGGCATCGGCCGGGCGCCCGGGTCCCATCCAGCCGCGGTCATAGTCGAGCGTGGTAAGCGCGGCCGCGCCGGGCTTGTCGAAAGAGACGACCAGTTCAAGCCGTTCCGCCGGGCTGAGCAGGATGTCGCCGGCCGAGACCGGGGCCTCCAGCAGACCGCCATCCGTTCCGATGATCGTCATCGCCGCGCCGTCGAAGGAGAGCCGCAAAAAGCGCGCGTTGGTCGCATTGTAGAGCCGGAAGCGTCGCTTCGCGCCAAAGGGCACCGTCAGAGTGGGATTCTTCTGGCCGTTGACCAGCACATGGTCGCCGACGCGCCCGTTCATCAGGTCCGTCATCGTGTTGTCGGGCAAGGTGCCGTCGGCCGCAAGGCGCAGGTCGGTGAAAACCAGCACGGTATCGCCATAGGCGGCCGGGATCGGATCGGTCTTCGGCTTGACCACGAACGCGCCGGCAAGGCCACGATAGACCTGCTCGGCCGTCTTGCCGTGTGGATGCGGGTGATACCAATAAGAGCCGGCGCTGCCTTCCGGCAGATCGAAACTGTAGGTGCGGTCGCTGCCGGTGGCGACCGGGTCCATCGGGTTGCCGTCCTGATCGGCCGGCACCGGCATGCCGTGCCAGTGGATGGTGCTTGCCTCGTTCGCGATCCGGTTGGCGAAGGTGATCTCGACGCGGTCGCCCTCCACGGCCTCGATCAGCGGCCCGGGGCTGGTGCCGTTGTAAGCGAGGATCGGCGTGTCCAGTCCCTCAGCAAAACGCGCCGTGGCGAACCCGGCCGTCAGCGTCGCCTTGAACAGACCCGGCCTGCCGGCTTCGTTCGCCAGCAGGGGCAATTCACGCAACACCTCGCCCTCGGGAACGACCGCGCCTTGCGGCGCGGCGCCCATGTCGTGGCCCGCGTGACCGCCCATATCCATGCCCGGCATGTCGTCCGTCTTCATCTGCGCAACGGCGCGCTCGCTCATAAGAACCGCCGCAAGACCTGCCGCCAGAAAACCTCGCCGATGCATCTTTCATTTCCTCGATCAGGCGTTGAACACCAAGGGCGCCTCTAGGAGACTGCCGATGCCCGGCCAGGTCAATGCGGCGTTTGAGCCGCCTGATCGGTTCGGTGCCCATTGTTCCTTGACATCGGGTATTTATCCGAAATTATGTAGGAAAGAAGGATCGCAGGCATGACGGGAATCGCGCTTTCGGGCGTATCGAAGCACTTTGGCTCAGTCGAAGTGATCCGCGACGTGAGCCTGAACATCGAGCCGGGAGAACTGGTCGTGTTTCTCGGTCCGTCCGGTTCCGGCAAGACGACGTTGCTGCGCATGATCGCCGGCCTCGAAAGCATTGACGAAGGCACGCTGACGATCGACGGGGTGCGCTCGGAGAACCTTGCGCCGGGCAGGCGCAACGTTGCGATGGTCTTCCAGAACTATGCGCTGTACCCGCATATGACGGTCGCGGAGAACATGGCCTTTGGGCTGAGGAACATTCGGGTCGCGCCGGACGTGATACGCGAACGGATCGCCGAGGCTGCGCGTATCCTGGAGATCGAAGCGCTGCTCCAGCGGCGGCCGTCGCAGCTCTCCGGCGGGCAGCGCCAGCGCGTGGCCATCGGGCGTGCGATCGTCAAGGAGCCCAAGGCATTCCTGTTCGACGAGCCACTCTCCAATCTGGACGCGGCACTTCGAGCCCGTACCCGCGTCGAGCTTGCCGAACTGCATCAGCGTTTGAAGTCGACGATGATCTACGTCACCCACGACCAGGTGGAAGCGATGACGCTCGCCGACCGTATTGTGATCCTCAACAATTGCCGGATAGAGCAGATGGGCAGACCCGTCGATGTCTATGCACGTCCGGCGTCGCGATTCGTCGCGACCTTCGTCGGGTCTCCGGCGATGAACATTCTGCCTGTCACGGTTTCGGGCTCGGGCGACAGGCTCAATGCGCGCCTGACGGATGGATCGCTCGTCGAACTTCCGGGCGCGCCGGTCAACATGGATTGGCGCGAACTCGGCGTGCGGCCGGAATCGCTGACTGTCGTCGCCGAGGGCAATGCAACATCTGCCACGGCCACCGTCGTCGAGCGCCTTGGCGAGCGAACGCTCGTCTATGCGCGGCTCGCGGACGGGACGCAGGTGACGGCACAGGATCGCGGGCTTTCGAGCGTCAAACCGGGCGACGTCGTTCGGCTGAAGTTCGACACCACGGCGCTGCATCTCTTCGCCGCGGACGGATCGGCCTGGCACGCGGGCGCTGACGGGGCCTGACCCTGCCGAGCGAGGTCGTGCCCTCCGGCATTGCGGTGCACTTGCCGGCGCTTTAGCCCTTGATACCTGCCGAGAGCGTTATCGCTTCGGTTACCCTGCGCTGGAAGAAAAGGTAGGCCAGTGCCACCGGCAGGCCAGCCAGCACGGCTGCCGACAGCTGGCGAGCATAGTAAACGCCGAAGGCGTCATTGACCTGCGTGATGCCGACGGTGATCGTCATCATCTCGGTGCGGGTCACCGAGAGGAACGGCCACAGAAACGCATTCCACGTCCAGATGAAGCAGACGATCGACAGCGCCGTCGTTACCCCCCAGTTCATCGGCATGTAGATCTTGAAGAGGATCCCGAATTCAGATGCATTGTCCATGACCGCGGCCTCGCGGAAGTCCTTCGGGACCTGATCGAAGAACTGCTTGTACACGATGATGATGACCGGGTGGATAAGCTGCGGCAACATGATACCGGCCCAGCTGTTGAGCAGGCCAAGGTTGGCGACCAGCACGAAATGATTGATGATAAGCGCCGAGGTCGGCACCATGAAGGAGGCGAGGATCAGCCACCACAGCGCGATCCGCCCCGGGAACCGCAACTGCGAGATCGCGTAGCCGCACAGCATCGAGATGAAGATCGTGATGACCGTCACGCCGACCGCGACCGCCACCGAATTGACGTACCAGGCGCCGATCTGCGTGGTGGTCAGGGCGTCAATGTAGTTCTCCAGCGTCGGCGTCTCGGGCCAGAGTTCGATGTAAGGCCGGATGACCTCGTCGTCCGGTTTGAGCGATGAGATCACCCCCCAATAGAGCGGAAACGCCCACAGGATGGCCCAGACGAGCGTCAGTGCCGTGATGATCCCGCCCCAAAAATTCCAGCGTTGCGCAGCCACGGCATTCATCGGCGCCGCCTTTCGGCGAACCGGAGCAGCTGGAATTGCAGGACCGAGACGAAGACCACAAGCATGAAGAGGGTGACGGCGACAGCCGCCGCCCTGCCCCCTTGATTCTGCTGGAAGGCCTTTTGGAAGACGTAGTAGACGAGCACCATGTTGTCGTTCGGCCGGCCGCCGATCGAGAACAGATAGACCTGATCGAAGATCTTGAGCTGCAGGATGAGTTGGATCGTGAATACCAGCGAGGTGATCGGCCATAGCAGCGGCCAGGTGATACGCCGGAACGTCGTCCATCGCGTCGAGCTGTCGAGTGCGGCGGCTTCGTAGATCTCCGCTGGTATGGACCGCAATCCGGCGAGGAAGAGCAGGATCGAGAAGCCCGCGGTCCACCAGATCGTCACCCCGGCCACCGCCGGTAAGAACCAGACGCGCGACTTGAAGACCGGCACGCGCGGGATTCCCAGCCAGTCCAGCACGTGCATCGCGATCCCGAACTGGAAATTCAGCGTCCAGTCCCAGATCAGATAGACGACCGACACAGGCAGGATGTAGGGCAGGAAGAACAGCGCCAGCACGATCGCCTGGAACCGGCCCTTGAGGCGCGACACGCCAAGCGCGATCATCAGGGCGATGAGCGTCCCGGGGACGACCGTCATCAGCACGAAGTAAGCGGTGTTCCAGACCGCGCGCCGGAACATCGGGTCATTGTCGAGCCGCAGGTAGTTGTCGAGACCAACCCACCGCCCCGCGCCGATCAGCGGCGCATCGGTGAAGGAGATGCGAAACATCTGGACCGTCGGATAGACGAAGGCCAGCAGGTAGATCGCCAGGAAGGGAGCGATCAGCACCAGCGCGACAAGATGTTCCGTGCGGGAGTTGCGAAGCATGGCTCTTCCTCGAACACGGCTGGGGCCGCCCTGGGCAGGGCGGCCCCAGCCTTGAGCCTTACATGCTGTTCAACTCTTCCTTGATGGATTTCACCGCCTCGCCCGGGTCCATCTCGCCGTTGAGGGTCGGCACGAAATAATTGGACATGATGTCGAAGATCGGCCCTGCGACACCAGCCTTGGGCGACTTCGGATCGAAGATCATGTTGGCCGTCAGCGTCGAGTAGGTCGCATTGGGCTGCATTGCCTTGTATTCGGCCGTCTCGGTGACTGGCTTGTATGCCGGGATGTGGCCTGCCGTGGCCCAGAACAGCGAGTGCTTGTCGATCCATGAGATCACCTCGAGAACGGCGGCACGCTTTTCCGGGCCGATCTCCTTGCCCTTGTTCTTCGGGATGGCGAACGAATGGCTGTCCGCGTAGGTGCATGGCTTGTCGAAGATCACCGGGATCTCGACGGCGCCCCAGTCGAACAGCTTGCCTTGCTTGGCCAGGTCGGTCATCGTGGGAACTTCCCAGACGCCGTTGATCATCATTGCGGCCTTGCCCGAGGTGAACAGGGCGACGGTTGCGGGATAGTCCGTATAGGTCGACTGCAGCCCGGCCTTCGTCCACCCTTGCAGTACCGCCAGCGCGTTCGCCAGCTTCTTGCCATTGTCGCCGGCGAGGAACTCGTTGCCCGTCAGAAGCTCACCGCCTTGCTGGCACACCAGCGAATAGATCGTGCGGTACATGAAGTTGCCGTCGGCGGTGACGCTGCCCAGCGGGAACTCGACGCCGGCATCCTTCAACTTCTGCAGTGTCGCGGTGAATTCCTCCTTGTTTTTCATGCCCATGGGACGGCCGTCGTCGCCGAGCACGCCTGCCTTCTTCAGGAGGACGCGATTGTAGTACAGGACGATTGGATGGGTATCGAGCGGCACCGCATATTGCTTGCCGTCGACCGTCACGGCGCCCATCGTCGTCTGGGCGAAGTCCGAGGCCGAAAGGCCCATCTTGCTCATGTCGTCGGCGGTGATTTCTTCGAGAAGGTCCTGGCTCACCGCCAAGGGGATACGGCTGGCATGATAAGTCATGACGTCCGGCGCCTCACCGACCGCGGCCGAGGTCTGCACCTTCGCATAGAAGGGAGTGCCCCACTCCAGCGTCGTCGCGTCGATCTTGATCTTGCCGGCGTGGGCGGCGTTGAAGTCGGAGATCATCTGTTTCATGCGCACACCGTCACCGCCGCCGAGGAAATCCCACCATGCGACGGTTTCTTCGGCCTGGGCCGCGACGGCCCAACATCCTCCGGCCGCAACCACCGCTATGGCCATCATCCTGCGAAAGTTCATCTCAGCTTCCTCCCGAGTACGGCGGTTAGATCCGCCTTGAACATTTTCAATGCTACACCAAACCGAACCGCCTGCAACGGATTTTACGGTATGTATCTGATGTTCGGATATTAACTCAGAGTGTCACACGCACCATCGAGTAGGAGTGCGGCGGCAAGTTCAGCGTCATTCCCTTGCTGCTGAGCGCTGCCCCGTTGCCTTTGACCGGTGATACGTTGTCAGGCGCATCCTTGGTGTTGCGGGCCTCGAGATCGTCATGACGGATGATCGTGTGCTCGATGGACTTGGCGGCGAACCGCTCGAGGGCGACGTCGGCCTCTATCGTCTCGGACCCATGCCGGTTGATTGCGAAGAAGGTCAGCGTGCCGGCGTTCGGATCATGCACGCCTGCAATGTCGAGCCATGGCACCTTGTCGGCCGCGGCCGCGTCATAGGTAGGCACCTCGACCGCGAGCCGCAGCGCGGTGCCCCGGCCGTGCCTGGAGGCCAGCATGAAAGGCCAGTAGATCGTCTGCCGCCATGCACTGCCGCCGGGATCGGTCATGATCGGCGCGATAACGTTCACCAGCTGCGCAATGCAGGCGATGCGAACAACATCCGAGCGGCGGATGAAGGTGTTGATGATGCAGCCGACCTGCAGCACATCCTCGAAATTGTAGATGTCTTCCAGAAGCCTGGGCGCTTCCGGCCAGTCCCAGCCGCGCATGCGCTCGGCGTCCTGCTTGCGCTGATGGTACCAGACGTTCCACTCGTCGAAGGAGATCTTCACGTCCCGCTTCGAGCGGGTCTTGGCCTTCACATAGTCGATGATGCCCGCGACCGTGCCGATGTAGCGGTCGAGCTTGGCCGGAAGAGCGAGATATTCGGCCGTATTCTTCTCGTAATTCTCGAAATACATGTGGAGAGAGATGTAGTCGACCTGTTCGTAGGTCGCTTCCAACACGGTCGCTTCCCACTGCGGATAGGTCGGCATATTGGAATGCGACGAGCCGCAGACGACCAGTTCCACCGTCGGGTCGAGGCCGCGCAGCGCCTTGGCGGTCTCGTTGGCGAGATGGCCGTATTCGCTCGCCGACTTGTGGCCGACCTGCCAGGGACCGTCCATTTCATTGCCGAGACACCAGAGGCGGCAGTTCCAGGGTTGCGCGCGTCCGTTCTTGGCCCTGAGGTCGGACCAGTAGCTGCCGCCCGGGTGATTGACGTATTCGACGAAGGCCCGCGCCTCGTCGAGGCCGCGGGAGCCGAGATTGACCGCAAGCATCATCTCGGTGCCGGCTTTTTCGGCCCAATCGGCGAATTCGTGGATGCCAACCAGGTTCGGCTCCGTGGTGCGCCAGGCAAGATCGAGCCGCCGCGGGCGGTTTTCCTTTGGGCCTATGCCGTCTTCCCAATTGTAGGCGGACACGAAGTTGCCACCTGGGTAACGGCAGATCGGCGTGTCGAGCGCACGCACCAGCTCGATCACGTCCTTGCGCATCCCCTCCGCGTCCGATTGGGGATGTCCGGGCTCGTAGATGCCCGTGTAGACCGCTCGGCCAAGATGCTCGAGAAAGGAGCCGTAAAGGCGTTTGTCGATATCCGCGACGGCATAGGCCGCGTTCGCCGTGACTCTGGCCTTCATGATCCCTCCCACTGCGGATTATCAATCCGACTTTCCGGTCCATATCCGGGTCGTGGGTCAGTTAAGGGTCGAGTTCGTCCGCCCGTCAAGGGCCTAATACGCTCTCAAGCCTTCAGCAGGCGCAGAACGATGTCGTTGCTGTAATTGCCGAAGCCGCTGCCGAAGATGTTTATGCCTCCGGGGTGACGTGCGTCTTCCTTCACGCCGATACGTATCCGGATCGAGCGGTGCCGCTCGAGCTCCAGATCAGCCAGCGAGCATTTGGAAACCTTGTCGTTGTTGCGATAGGTGCCGTTGTTGGTGACGCGCCAGTGCGCGAGGTCGCCATACTGCGATCCGGCCAGCTTCCACCAGCCGGGCGTATGCTTGCCGCGCTTGTCGCCATAGTCGGCCGGCGCCGTCCAGGTATCTATCTCGTGTCCGTTGATCGCGACCGTGATGTCCGATGGCCAATCCTTCGATGTGCCCGGCACCTCGGACGAAAGCTCCATCGCCAGCTCCAGCCCGCCGACCTTGGCATTGGCAAGCGTCGCATTGTTGGGAAACTGGTATTCGACGAAGCCACGCGTGAACCACAGCAGCCCGGCCCGCATACGGTCAGGATCGAGGAAGGTGTCGGGCACGTCGAGAAGTCCGATGACGCCGTCCTTTGAGCACAGGCCGCAGGGAGCGGAAACTTCGCATCTTGTGTAGAGTCCAAGCGGCATCGCCACTTCTATGACGCCGAGATCCTGCGCCGGGGTGCGGTCCTTGAAGACGACAACCAACTCGGAGAAGGTCGAATAGCAGACCTTCTGGCTTCCCTTGCGCGCCTTCTGTGATTTCGTCTCGATCAGACCGACATCGACAAGAACCTGGATGTTCGCGGAAATCGTCGATTGCGGGAGACCCAGCTCTTCGGCCACCTGATTGACGTTTTTCGGCCCCTTGCGGTGCAGCAGATCGAGAATCCGGACCCGGACCTCGCTCGCGAGGCTCTTCAACAAGTCGAGCCGCTCAAGCGGATCGACGACCATGATTTCATTCGACATATGGCCCCGCACTGGTCACACGGGTTATGTATCAGCAGATCAGATACAAATAAAGACGTGGCGCTGCGAATTGAACCGCCTGGTCCCCGCCACTTGCAGGCCGGCACATTGCCGACCTGCCAGCTTGGCACGACCGAGACGGCCGGCTCAGGCCACCCGCACGACGAAATGCTTGGTCACTGGCTCGATGATCTTCCAGGTTCCCTTGAAATCGGCTTCCACCACAAAGGCGTCGCCGGGGCCGACTTCGACCGGAGTGCCCCCGTCGGGTGTGATGATGATGCGGCCGGCGATCATGTGCACGAATTCATAGTCGGTGTAGGTCGCGTGATAGGTGCCGGGCGACGCCCGCCAGGTGCCGGACATCACCTTGCCGTCCTCCGTCGTGTGCTGGACGGCAGTTTGCATGGTCGGGTGGCCCTCGACCACGATCCAGCCGGGCAGGTCGCCGGCTTCCGCGTGCTCGACGGGGCCGAATTTGAGGATCGTCTTGTTCGTCATGCCTGGCTCCTTCTCTTCATGTGTCGCAGAGGTCGGATAGCCGATGCATAGGACGGGGGCAATGCATGCGCGATGACAACGAACGGCGTTTACGCGCCTGGGCGTCTTGGGAAATCCTGCCGCCCGCAACCGCCCTACGGCTTGTGAGGGGCCGAGACCAGTTCCGCCTTGCGCCGCGCCGTCTCGAGCCCAAGGCCGATGAAGGCGCGCGCGTGCTTGGCGAGCGCCATATTGTCGGTCCATAGATTGCGCCAGATGGCAGTCTTCTTCGACAGGTTCTCATCGACGATCTCCGACGAGAAGGACTCGAAGCTGAGATCGTCGGCATAGCCGATGGCGATCAGCGCATCGAAAATCGCTGAGAAGTCGATATTGCCGGTGCCGAGGAAGCCGCGATGGCTTTCGCCGATATGAACATAGCCGATCTTGCCCGCGGCGCGGCGGATGGCCAGCCCGACATCGGCCTCCTCGATGTTCATGTGGAACGTGTCGAGATGCAGGAAGATGTTGTCCGAGCCGCTATCCTCGATGAAGGCGAGACCTTGCGCGGCGGTGTTGAGCAGGTTGCTTTCGAAGCGGTTGACGATCTCGAGATTGAGCGTGACGCCGGCCGCCTTCGCCGTCTCGGCGACTTTCGCCAGCGTTGCAGCGCTGCGGTTCCATTGATCGCGCGTCGGCGCTTCGACCTGCAGGCCGTGGCTGGCCGACAGGATGCCGGCGACCTTGCGGCCGCCAAGGTCGCGCGTCAGCGCGATGGTCTCGTTGAGGATCTCGACGCCCCGCGCGGCGACCGCCTTGTCGGCGCTCGATACGTCGCCGTCACCAGGCAATCCGATGCTGATCGCCACGCCGAGGCCGAGATCGGCGATGTGCTTGGCAAGCCGCCCAATGTCGACATCGGCCGGGTCGAGATAGGAGAATTCGATCAGGTCGAAGCCGGCCTCCCTGGTGTTGGCCAGCGTGCGTTCAAGCTCGCTCTGTGCGGAGCTTGCCGACCAGACGAAAGAATGGATTCCGATGCGCGCCATGATCGTCTCCGGTTTGCTGCGACGAAGAAAGGGCGCGGCCGGACGAATCCGGCCGCGCTGTTGGAGTGATCAGCGGGCCGCGGTCCAGCCCTTGTAGTCCTTCAGGTTCTCGGCGGTGATCAGCTTGGGATCGAGCAGCACGGTGGCCTCTGCCGGCTTCTTGCCGGCGAGCAGCTCGGCCGCCATCGTCAGCGACTGGCCGGCCATCACATAGGGATCCTGCGAGGCCGAGGCCTTGATCATCGATTTGCCGGAAGAGAGCTCTTTCTCGATATCAGGCGCGCCGTCGACCGCCGTGAAGAAGAACTCGGAGCGATTGAGCTGCTTGGCGGCGAGCTGGGCGCCGATCGCCGTCGGATCGTTGATGGCGAACACCGCGTCGATCTTGTCGAAGCGGGTGAGCAGCGACTGGAACACTTTCAGGCCGCCGTCGCGCGAACCTTCGGCGTTCTGGTCGTCGGAGAGGATCTTGATGTCGGGATGCTGCGAAAGCACGTTCTTGCAGCCCTTGACCCGCTCCAGGATCGACGATGATGCCGGGCCGTTGAGGATGACGTAGTCGCCCTTGCCGCCGGTATGATCGACCAGATACTGGCAGGCCTCCTCGCCGGCCTTGACGTTGTTGGTCATCACGGTGACGTCGGCGCCCGGCGCCGAGACGTCGAAGGCGGCGACGATGATGCCGGCGGCCTGTGCCTTCTTCACCGCCGGCGCGATCGCCTTGGCGTCGACCGCGTTGAGCATGATCACGTCGACACCCGCGGCGATGAAGGAATCGACCTGCGAGACCTGCTTGTTGAGGTCGTAGTCGGCCGATACCGACGTCACCTCGACCTTCGGATTGATCTTCTTGGCAGCGTCCTCGATGCCCTTGATGGTGGCGACGAAGAAGGGGTTGCCGAGCAGGCCGACCGAGATGCCGACCTTGTTGAGGTCCTTGGCCGATGCCGGCGCGATGGCGACGGCCGCGAACGCGGCGCCGCAGAGCAGTTTGGCGATGGTCTTCATTACGCTTACTTCCTCCTGATGCCCCGTGCCTCTCACGGTGCGTTACACAAGCCGGTCTTTGATGCCGGCGACCAGGTCACTCACGTTCTCGCCCCTGCCTGGAGCCGGTAGCGGTCGAGGGCGACCGCCACGATGATGACCAATCCCTTGATGATGTACTGCCAGATGTCCGAGACACCGGCCAAGATGAGCCCGTTGGACAGAACCGCGATGATCAGGCCGCCGATCAGCGTGCCCCAGATCGAGCCGACGCCGCCGACGAAGCTGGTGCCGCCGAGGATGACGGCGGCGATGGCGTCGAGTTCGTAGGACTGGCCAAGCTGCAGGCCGTTGGCGGCATAGAGTCTTGCCGCCGACATGGCGCCGCCGAGGCCGGCGAGCAGGCCGGACACGCCATAGACGAAGAGCAGCACAAGCGGCACCTTGATGCCGGTCAGTCGCGCCGCCTCGGCGTTGCCGCCGACGGCATAGATCCAGGTGCCGAGCACGGTGCGCTTGAGCACCAGCCAGGACAGCACGACGACCGACAGCGCGATGACGACCAGCCAGGGAATGCCGAACAGCGAGCCATTGCCGATGAAGTCGAACGGCAGGTCCGAATTGAACACTGTCGTGTCCTGCCCGAGCAGGCGGGCAATGCCGCGCACCGCCGTCAGCGAACCCAGCGTGACGATGAAGGGCGGCAGCCTGATATAGGCGACGAGGAGCCCGTTCACGAGACCGAAGCCGAGGCCGACGAGGATGGCTGCCGGCACGCCGAGCAGGCCCCAGTCGGGCACCAAGGACACCAGCACCGCCACCATCGCCGAGGCGGCGAGGATCGAGCCAACCGACAGGTCGATGCCGCCGGTCAGGATGACGAAGGTCATGCCGGCGGCGAGCACGATGTTGATAGACGATTGCTGCGTGACGATGAGCAGGTTGGTCTCGGTGAGGAAGCGGGGATTGATGAACTGGAAGCCCGCTGCCAGCAGCACCAGCACCGGCAGCATGCCGAGCGCCGCGAAGGCTGTGCGCAGCCGCCGGCTCCTGACCGCCGCCTGATCCGCGCTCGTCGTCGTTCTGTCGGTCATTCCTGGGCCGCTCCCGTCGCAAGTTCCATTATCGCCTCCTGACGCAGCGGCTCGCCTCCGGATGCCGTCACCTCGCCTGCGATGGCACCGTCGCGCATCACCAGCACGCGGTCGGCGACACCGATCACCTCGGGCAATTCGCTTGATATCATCAGGATGGCGATGCCTCGGTTGGCGAGGTTGTCGATCAGCCGGTAGATTTCCGACTTGGCGCCGACATCGACGCCGCGAGTCGGCTCGTCGAGGATGACGACTTTCGGTTCGGTCTCCAGCAGCCGGGCGAGCAGCACCTTCTGCTGGTTGCCGCCCGACAGCGAGCCGGCGTTGACCTGCGCCGAGCGGGTGCGGATCGACAGATCCGCGATGGCCTTTGCCGCGCGCCTGTCGGCGGCGCTGAAGTCGCGCAATCCACCGGTCCGCGCGTCCCTGGCCAGCACGCCCATGCTGATGTTGTCGGAAATCGACATGTCGAGGAACAGGCCGAGTTCCTTGCGGTCCTCGGTGAGGTAGGCGATGCCCGCGTCGAGCGCTTCGCGCGGCGAGCCGATGGAGATCGGTTTACCATCAAGTTCCAGCGTGCCGGCGCTGTGCCTGTCCGCGCCGAAGATCAGCCGGGCGAGTTCGGTACGGCCGGAGCCAACGAGGCCCGCCAGGGCCAGCACCTCGCCCTTGTGCAGCTCGAACGAGCAGTTCTTCAGCAGGCGCCCGTCGGACATGCCGCGCACCGAAAGTGCGATGGCGCGCTTTTCGTCCGGCGGACGATGATCCTTCTTGTAGAAGGCGGAGAGATTGCGGCCGACCATCATCGACACCAGCCGCGAAGCGTTGAGGTCGGCGCGCTCCAGCGTGCCGACATAACCGCTGTCGCGCAGCACGCTGACGCGGTCGGCGAGCTGGTAGACCTCTTCCATGCGATGGCTGATGTAGATGATGGCGATGCCTTGCGTCTTCAGCGTCGCGATCACTTCGAACAGGCTGTCGGTCTCGCGCGAGGTCAGTGACGTCGTCGGCTCATCCATGACGATGATGCGGGCGTTGGTCGACAGCGCGCGGGCGATCTCGACCAGCTGGCGCTCGCCGAGCGACAGGCTGGAGACCAGCGCACGCGCCGAGAAGGAGACGCCGAGCCGCGCGATGATTTCGTTCGCCCGCCGGTTGCACTGATCGCGGTCGACAATGCCGAAGCGCCGCGGCTCGTTGCCGAGGAAGATATTCTGCGCCACCGTCAGATTGGGCGCCAGCGACAGTTCCTGATAGATCACAGCGATACTGGCGGCGCGCGCCTTGATCGGATCGCCGGTCGCGGCGGCCACTCCATCGATCAGGATCTCGCCGCCGGCATCCGGCCGATAGGCGCCCGACAGCACCTTCATCAGCGTCGACTTGCCGGCGCCGTTCTCGCCCATCAGCGCATGCAGCTCGCCGGCATGGACGGTGAGCGAAACATCCTGCAAGGCGCGGATCGCACCGAAGGTTTTGGAGATGTGACGCATCTCCAGCACCGGATGGCTGCTTGCCTGTTTCTGCGCCGTCGCGCTCATCGTGCACCGCCGGCGGCCTTGATGGCGGCGCCCTGCCCGCCGACGCGATCGCGCCAGGCGTCGCGATAGCCGGTTAAGCCTCCGAAGCGCGTCGCATGCACCGGCTCCGGCGCCTCGGCGGTGAAGTCGCGCCCGACGCTCTCGAAGGCAAGTGCTGCCGCGCCCGTGGCGCTGCCCTCAAGCGTGGCGCCCTGCAGGAAGGCCTGGCCGGGACGCAGTTCAGCCAGCAGCCCGGCAAGCAGGCCGCCAGTGTTCAGCCCGCCATCGACGATGACGGTGTTTTGCGAATGGATGAGGTCGAGGCAGAGATCGACCATCAGCGCCACATAGAGCAGAGCCGCGGCGGCGCGTTCTGCGGCATCGGGCGTGCGCCCGACCAGGCGGCCGGGACGGTCCGGCATCGGCCCGCCCGGCGCGAAGCTCGGCAGAGCCATGATGGCGGAATCGATCGCTTGCTGGACCGCGCCATGCGGGATCGCACCTTGCCAGCCGCCACTGATGGCGGCGAATTCGCGCCCGCCCATGAAGCGGATGGTCGGCACCGGGCCGCCATCGACATCGACATTGACCAGCATGTCGCGGTCACGGTCGAGCACGTCCAGCGGGCAGTCGGGATTGAGCACGACGACCCAGGTGCCGGTCGACACCACGGTCAGCGGGCCAAGCTCCTGACGGCGATAGGCATGGAGCGCCGCATTAGAGTCGTGGACGCCATTGTGGATGGAGATCGGCCGCGAGTTGTTGCCGAGACGCCGCTCGCCGATGACCGCGCCAGCGCGCGCGAAGGCCGGCATCTGGCCGCGCCAACCCTCGGCATCGACCAATGAGGAAAAGTCCCGTTTGCGCGGCGCCCACAAATGCGAATGGCAGCCGAGATAGGAGACTTCCGAGACGGCTCGGCCGCCAAGACGCCAGCTCCAGTATTGGGGATAGCCGAGGATCGATTTCGCCGCCGCGAACGCGTCGGGATCGACGTCCTGCAGCCACAGCATGTGTCGGCCATAGTTGAAGCCGAGCGGCAGGCGCGGCGAGAACGTCTCGGCAAAATCCGGGATACGGCGATCGATCCGGGCAGCGATTTCGGCCGGCGGCTCCTGCTCGTAGTCGAGGATCGGATGTGTCAGCGCCGCGTCGTCCACAAGGGCGAAGGTGCAGCCATGGCCCGACACCATCACCCCTTCCACGCCATGGTTTTCGACGGCGTCCGTGACCGCACCGAGCGCCCAGTCATGCAGGGCGGCTTCGTCGAGCACGCTGAAGCCGTCGTGGCGCGTCCATTTCGGCCGGGTCCGGCGCTCGTCGAGGATGCGTCCGTCCTGGCCGAAGACGAACAGCTTCGAATTGGTCTTGCCGAAATCGAGAACCGCCACTTTCACGGGACGGCTCCCAAGGTGGACGCGATCCGCACCGTGACGCCGGCATCCTCCAGCATGCGCGCATCGGCATCCGAAAGACCGTCATCGGTGATCAGCGTGCCGATACGCGACAGCGGAAGCGCGACATTGCGCGCGTGGATCGACAGTTTGCGGCTGTCGGCCAGCACCACGATCTGGTCGGCGCAGAGGCTGAGATCGACAATGGAGCGCACCAGCAGCGGATGCGATTCCAGCACGCCTTCCTGGTTGAGGCCCTGCGCGCCGAGAAAGAATTTCGAGGCGTAGAAGGGCGTCGCCTGGGCCGACGAATGGATGATGCCGGGTTCGCGATGCAGGTCGCCGCCGGCAACCGTCAGGCTGCAGTGGCCATGGTCGCTGAGATAGGCCGCGAGCGGCATCGAATTGGTGTAGAGCCGGATGCTGCGGTCGGCGAGCTTGACGCCGAGATGGAAGCAGGTCGAGCCGCCATGGACGATGACGGCGTCGCCATCGCGCACCATGGTCGCCGCGATGGCCGCGATCTGGCGCTTGGCCTCGACCGCGAGGTCGCGGTTCTCGTCATAGGGCCGGGCATAGGCAACACCCGCATGCGATGCGCCGTCGAGCGCCGAGATACCGCCATAGACCTTGCGCGCCTCGCCGGCCTCGTCGATCCGGTCGATGTCGCGCCTGACCGTCGCCGCCGAAACGCCAAGCCGTTCCTGCAGCTCGCGAACCGAGGCGAACGGGCGGTCCCGCAGCAGTTCGACGATCTGACGCTGGCGGCCGGAATCGCTCAACTCTTTCCTCCCAAGTGCCATTTTCCATGGCAATTGGTGCAACTTACTCAACATCAGTCAGATTGCAAGCTGGTTTTGATGATAGTAGATCATTGTTGACGTAAGTCGCTCGCATCTGCGATATCAACGCCAACACCGGCCCCAGCGGCGGGATCCCGGGCAAGCGTTGAAGGAAAGGCGCCATGGCAACCCAAGCTGACGCGCAGGAACTGGCGGCCTTGCGGGCGCTTTCAGCCAGCATCGGGTTCAACCCGCATATGACCCAGGCGGCGGGCGGCAACACCTCGCTCAAGGCCGGCGACACACTGTGGATCAAGGCCTCCGGCACATGGCTGAAGGATGCCCTTGATGACGACATCATGGTGCCGGTGGCGATGGCGCCGCTGCTCAAGGCGGTCGAAGAGCGCGACCCGGCCGCCGACAAGCCGCAGGCCTTCGCTATCGACGAACTCAATCCGCGCGGCCTGCGCCCGTCGATCGAAACCACCGTGCATGCCTTGATGCCGCAACGCGTGGTTCTGCATGTCCACTGCGTCGACACGATTTCGCTTGCCGTGCAGGCAGATGGCGAGGCCGAGGTCGCCAGGCGGCTCGGCGGCATCGAATGGGCCTATGTGCCCTATTGCCGGCCGGGCCTGCCGCTCGCCCGCGGCATTGCCGAGAAACTGCGGCCTGGTGTCGATGTGCTGATCCTTGGCAATCACGGGCTGGTCGTTGCCGCCGAAACCGTGACCGAGGCGGAGCGGCTGCTGCACCGCGTCCGCTCGCTGCTGGCACGGCCGTCGCGCGCAACTGCCGCGCCCGACATCACGGCGCTGACGGCGCTTGCCGCCGACAGCGTCTACCGGTTGCCGGCGGATGTCGAAGCGCATGCGGTCGCGCTCGATGCGGAAAGCCTCCGCATTGCGGAGGCCGGCAGCCTCTATCCCGACCATGTCATCTTCCTCGGCCAGGGCTCGGTGGTAGCCAAGCCGGGCGAGAACGCGGCTAGCGTCACCGCGCGCCTCGGCACGGCCCCCATGGCGATCCTGTTTCCCGGCGCAGGCGTTCTGATGCGTGGCGACGCCAGTGCCGGCGCCGACGCCATGCAGCGCTGCCTCGCCGACGTGACGGTACGCGTCGATGTCGCGGCGCGGCTGAACTATCTCACCGCTGCCGAGAACAACGAACTGGTCAATTGGGACGCCGAGCAGTATCGCCAGAAGCTCAATGCCGCAGCGGCTAGCAAAGGACTGAAGAGATGATGCCCCTTGTCATCGGCATCGACATCGGCACGTCGGGCGCGCGCGCCGTCGCCATGCGCCCGGATTTTTCCATTGCCGGCCAGTCCGCCGTTCGCCTCGACATATTTGGTCAAAATCCCCGCGAGCCCTCAGCATGGTGGCAAGCGGTCCAGGCGGCTCTGACGGAACTGCTTTCGGGCATCGACCGCACTGCGGTCCGCGCCATCGCCGTCGACGGCACGTCGGGCACGCTGCTGCCGGTCGACACCGCCGGGCGACCGCTGACTGAGCCGCTGATGTACAACGACAAGGTCGACGACGCCGACATCCTGGCAGCCGTCGCCCGCGAGGCGCCGGACGCGAGCGCCGCGCACGGCGCGACTTCCGGCCTCGCCAAGGCGTTGCGGTTTCAGCATCTGCCCGATGTCGCGGCCGTGCTGCACCAGGCCGACTGGATCGCCGCAAAACTCTCCGGCCGCTTCAATGTCAGCGACGAGAACAATGCGCTGAAGACAGGCTATGACGTCGAGGCGCGCCGCTGGCCGGACTGGATCGCGGCCACCGGCATGCGCATGGACTTGCTGCCTGATGTCGTCGGGCCGGGTGATGTCACCGGCACGCTCACCGCCGCCGCCGCCGGGCTGTTCGGCCTGCCGCCCGATGTGGTCGTGGTCGCCGGCACCACGGATGGCTGCGCCTCGTTCCTGGCGACCGGCGCCACGGCCCCCGGCGACGGCGTCACGGCGCTGGGATCCTCGCTCACCATCAAGATCCTCTCCGGCCGGCCGATCTCGGCGCCGCGCTTCGGCATCTACAGCCATCGCCTCGGCGACTCCTGGCTGGCCGGCGGCGCGTCGAATTCCGGCGGCAAGGTGCTGGCGCAGCATTTTCCGCTGGCGCGGATCATCAAACTCAGCGCGGCAATCGACCCCACGACGCAAACCGGGCTCGACTATTATCCGCTCGGCGCATTGGGCGAACGCTTTCCGATCGCCGATCCCACCTTGCCGCCGCGTCTTTCGCCACGACCAGCTGATGATGCCGACTATCTCAAGGCGATGTTCGAAGGCATGGCCGCGATCGAGGCGTTGGGCTACCGCAGGCTGGCCGAACTCGGCGCGCCGGCGCTGACCTCAGTCAGGAGCGTCGGCGGAGGTGCGGCAAATCCGGCCTGGACGGCGATCAGGCGGCGCAAGCTCGGCGTCGATTTCCTGCCCACCCTTTCCGACGAGGCGGCCGCCGGCACCGCGCGGCTGGCGCTCAAGGGCGCAAACAAGGCGGGACTGGTATGAGCACGAAAACAATCGAACGCCTCGACGGCATCGGGCCGCTGGCTGAGCGCTACCAGGTCTTCCTGCTCGACCAGTTCGGCGTGCTGCATGACGGCCAAGCTCCTTATCCCGGTGCGGCGGAGGCATTGTCGGCGTTGAAGCGCGTCGGCAAGACGGTGGTGCTGATCTCCAATTCCGGCAAGCGCGCCAGGCCCAACGAGGACCGCCTGCTGAAACTCGGCTTCGCCGCCGGCAGTTGGGACCATTTTGTCTCCTCCGGCGAGGTGGCGTGGCGATCCTTCAACGCCATGGCGGCATTGGGAAAGCTGCGCCCGGGGACAAAATGCCTGCTGATCAGTCGCGACAATGACCGCACGGCGATCGAGGGCCTGCCCTTTGTGCTGACCGAGGCCGGCGAGGACGCCGAACTGGTGCTGATCTCGGCCAGCGAAGGCGACCGCCACGACCTCGACCATTACCGCGAACTGCTCACCCCAGCGGCGGCGCGGCGGGTGCCGTGCTTCTGCACCAACCCGGACAGGATCATGCTGACAGCGGTCGGCCCGCGCTTCGGCGCCGGCGAGATCGCCGATCTCTACGAAAGCCTGGGCGGCAGCGTCATCCGTATAGGCAAGCCCTATCCGGCGATCTTCGATGCGGCACTGGCACTGGCGGGCGAGCCCGAGCGCGGCAGCGTCGTCTGCGTCGGCGACAGCGTCGAGCATGACATAGCGGGCGGCAACGCCGCCGGCGTCGCCACGGCGCTGGTGCTCGGCGGCATATTGGCGGACACACCGGATCTTGCCTCCGTCTTCGACGAACAGCAGGCCTGGCCCGACTATGTCACGGGATCCTTCAGCTTGCGCTGACCGCTTCGAGCATGCGCTTGGCGCTTTCCTCGTCGGTGATCAGGATCGTCGGCGCGATCAGGTTCATCGCGCCGAGCAGCGCCTCGGTCTTCTCCTCGCCCCCGGAGGTGAGGATACGGATTGGCGCCGCGCGCAGACGGTCGACTTCCACCGACATCACATGGCTGTTAACGGGATGGTCGACCAGATCGCCGTTGCGGTCGAAGAAATGGAACAGAAGGTCGCCAACGGCGCCACGCTCGAGCAGGGCCTCGCGGTCCGCTTCCCTGAGAAAGCCGCCGCGTGAGAAGGTGGTCGCCGAGGCGATGCCGCCGACGCTCAGCAGAACCGCATCGAGCACGTTGGCCATCTCGAAAACCTCCTGCAGGCCGCAGCGCTCGACCAGAGCGATCTTGGTCTCGACGCTGTCGACGACGGCCGGCGTCGGAATCAGATAGCCGTCGCCCTGGAAGATCTGGGCGAACCGCCAGGCGAACTCGGCCGGATTGTAGCGTCGCACCACGCCGACACCGCCCAGCAGCGAGATGACCTTGAAATCGGTGAGCGACTTGGCGCTGATGAAGGGCAGGCTCGAAAACAGCGTCCGGCCCCAGCCGACGCCAACGCGCATGCCTGATTTCATCGTGTCGGACAGGAACGCGCCGGTCTTGGCGCTGATTGCGGGGATCGGATCGGCATTGGGCGCGGTGAGCGGGGCGACCAGCGCCTGCTGCAGGCCGAAAGTCCGCTCCAGCGCGCGCTCCAGCCGCACGATCTCCGACAATTCGCTCTCGATGGTGATCTTCACCTCGTTGCGCGAACGCGCCTCGGCGAGCATGCGCACGATGGTGACGCGGCCGACGCCAAGCACGTCGGCGATCTCGTTCTGCGTCATCTGCTCGACGAAATACATCCAGGCGGCGCGAATCCTGAGGCGGTCCGTCCGGCTTTCACTAGCGACCTGCTCGGTCGCCTCGGCTCCTGTCCGCCCCTCTTCGGCCCGCCCTTCTTCGGTTTGTCGTCGCCTGGCCAATCATCCCTCCCCCGTGCGACGGACGAGCGCGTCGTCGCCGATTCTGCATGCTGGTCTAGTATCGCCTATTGATCTACCAATCGATAGGAACAATGTAGAGTCGGCGGCTGGCCCCTCGCCGGCCGTCTTGCAGGCACTTTCGAGGCAGACCGCGATGCTCCGACAAATCTCCGAAGACGTCCGCGTCAATTTGAAGGATCGGTTGCGGGAAGTCCGCGACATCATCCGGCAAAGCCGTCATGACGGCACCGGTGATGCCAGCGTGCTGCGCGAAGCGACCAGCCGGCTGCCACCGTTTCCGGGCAAGGGCATTGAAGGGCTGCTCAGCCATGCCGCCAGCGCCGTCGACGAGGCGCTGTCGATCGCCGAATCCTTTGTCCCGCACGAGCGCCCGATCAAGGTGGACGGCACGACCGTGAAAGGCCTCGGCACCTATTTTCCGGCCGGCAACGAAGACCTGCAGTTGAGCGCCGAGCGCCTGTTCCGGCGCGACGTGTACTATCTGACCAAGGCGGTGCTCGCCGGGCTGAAGATCGACAATGCCCGCATCCACGAAGCAGATTTCGCCGCCGCGCATGCCACGATGCGCAAGCGCCATGGTGATCTTCTGGCCGCGTTGACCGCGCCGGGCGCCGGACTGCAGGCAATCGCGGCCACTTGCGCGGCGTTGCTGGTCGAGCTGCTCAGCCAGCGTCCGGTGCGCCTTGGCGAAGCCGCGCCTGAAACGGCCGGCGAGCGCGCGCTCGACATAAGCTGCCTTGCACCAGTGGTTCTGGCCTGCGGCCTGGCGACAACCGGCCGTGACGGCGCGCCGGAGCCCGACATGCTGGAGATCGCGATCCTGGCTGCCGATATCCGTCACGACCGCATCGCGCAGGCCTGCGCCAAGGCGAGCCCGGTCGAGGAACTGACACCAGTCTTCGCCACCTTGCTTGCGCATTTGCCGTAAGCTCCCGTCGCCCAAGCAAGACAATTGCTTGCGTCGGAATTGGGCGCCAGTTCAGCGCGTTTCATGGCGACTCCCTCACTACGACCGGTATAAATTGTCGGTCAGTTCAGTGACTCAGGGAGGATTTGCATGCGCGGTCATTGCTTATGTGGCGCTATTGCTTTTGAAGTCGACGGCCCGGCACAAGCATGCGTGAGCTGTCATTGTGAAAGTTGTCGGCGGCAATGTTCTGCGCCGATGACCACCTACATTGGAGTCTTGGACGACCAATGGCGATGGCTGGGCAAGTCACCGAAGGTGTTCAACTCTTCTCCCGGTGTGGAAAGAACATTTTGCGATCACTGTGGCTCGCCGCTGTCCTTTCGCTCAAAGAACATGTCCGGCGTCATGCATTTTTTTGCCGCAGCGATGGAGGAGCCGGAAAAACTTGCACCAACGCTGCACGTCGCTTTTGAGGAGAAGCTGCCTTGGTTGAAACTCGCCGACGGCCTGCCGACACGTGTCGGGCCTGACTATACGAAAGACTAGGCTTCGCACTCTCCCATCAAGGAGATCGAAGCATTCAACAACTGATTTTCTGGCCTTTATGAGTATGCGGCCTATTCCCCAGCTGCCATGGCCGTGATCGTCTTCTTGGCGCGCTGGATCGAGGCCGGGCTCATCGAAAGCTCGGTCAGGCCCATCTCGATGAAGGCCGGGATCAGATCCGGGCGTCCGGCTGCCTCACCGCACATACCCACCATGATGCCGGCGGCGACGCCGGCTTTGGCCGTCAGCTCGATCGCCGACATGACCGCCGGATTGGTGACGTCGTTGAGCTTGGCGACGGTCGGGTTGAGCCGGTCGGCGGCCATGATGTATTGGGTCAGGTCGTTGGTTCCGATCGAGAAGAAGGAGACTTCCTTGGCCAGCACCGGGGCGATCAGCACAGCGGCCGGGGTTTCGATCATCACGCCGAGTTCGAATGTCGCATGCGGCACGCCTTCGGCCTTGAGCTCAGCGGCGCATTCATCGACCAGTGCGTGGGTGCGCGTGACTTCGGAAATATCGGACACCATCGGCAGCATCACCTTGATGTTGCCGTGCACGGCCGCCCGCAGCAGCGCCCTCAGCTGGCGCTTGAAGATGTCAGGCCGGTCGAGGCACATGCGGATGCCGCGCCAGCCGAGAAAGGGGTTTTCCTCGTCGGGAAACTCGATGCCGGCGATCGGCTTGTCGCCGCCGATGTCGAGCGTGCGCACGATGACCGGATAGGGCGCGAAGGCCTTGGCCAGCGCCGCATAGGTCTCGGCCTGCATGTCCTCCGAGGGAAGATGCATATGGCGCATGAACAGGAGTTCGGTGCGGAACAGCCCGACGCCCATGGCGCCCGCTTCCTGCGCCGCCTCGATTTCCTCGAGCGAACCGATATTGGCAGCGACCTCGATCACCTTGCCGTCGGCGCGTTTCGGCGTCACCGTCTTGAAGGCGGTCAGGCCGGCGCGCTCTTTCGCCGCCGCCTCGACACGGCCGGCGTATTCGGCGCGCGTCGCCGCATCCGGGTCGATGATCACATGGCCGGTGTTGCCGTCGAGCGCCACGTTCCGCGCGGTGCGCAAGGCATTGACCTGGTCGCCAAGGCCCAGCACCGCCGGAATGCCGTGCGAGCGGGCGATGATGGCGATGTGCGAGGTGGCACCGCCATGGCCGCAAATGACCCCGCCGATGCGCTTCAGCGGCGCCCGCGCCAGATCCCACGCGCCGATATCGTCGGCGATCAGAATGGCGCCTTCGGGGATGCTTTCGAGGCTGACCTCGTCCTGGCCGAGCAGCACCAGGCAGATTTGCCGTCCGACGGCATGGACATCGTCGGCCCGCGCATTGAGGTAGTGATCGTCGACCGCGCTGAAATCGGCAGCGATGGTGGAGGCTGCGGTGATGACGGCCGAGACCGCATCGTTGCCGCCCCTGATCGCGTTTTCGGCCTCGCCGGTCAGGCTGTCGTCGGCGGCGATATCCCTGAGTGCCGCGACAATGCCTCGGTCCCCGGCCGACAGGCTGTCTTGCGCCAGGACCCGGTCCATGCGCGCCTGGACGGCGGCGACGGCGGCACGGAGCCTGTCGATCTCACCGGCGATCTCGCCGGCATGCAACAGGCGGCCCTGTCCGGCGATCTCGGGCGGAAAATGCGCGAAGGCCTGCCCGATCGCGACGCCTTCACTGGCGGCGACACCGCGCAAGCCGCTCCCTTCGCCTGATGCAGCCGGCACGGGTTGGGGCGCCGGTGCGGGTGCCGCCTGGCCGGCATCATTGGCCGGGCGCTGCGGCTCGGCTTCGTCGTCGAGACCCGCCTTGGGATTTTCCAGATAGCCGATCAGCGCTTCGATCGCCTCGATGGCGTCGGCGCCATTGGCCCGCACGGTGACTTCCTGGTTTTCCTTGACCGCCAGCAGCATCAGCTTGACGGAGCTCTTGGCGCTGACCGCCTTGCCGTCCTTGACCAGTTCGACGTCGGATTCGAAGCCCTTGGCGAGCTTGACGAACCGCGTGGCGGGACGGGCGTGCAAACCTTCATGCACTCTGACGATGGTCGAGCGTTCCATGGCAAATACTCTGCTTTTTCAAGAGCAATTCGTCGTTTCTCGGAAACGGCGAATTGCTCTAACTCTTTGTTCTAACGCGATTCCGGGCGAAAAACCGTTTCACGGTTTTCCCGGAATTGCCCTGGCGCCAAAACCAGATGGGCCGCGGCGCGAATGCTTCAGGCGGCGATGGTGATGATCGCGTCCGTCTTCAGGGCGGCCACCAGCGCCTGGGCATCGACCTGCGATGCGCAGATCTCGCCCGGCCTCTCGGCCTCAGTGGCGCCGTTGAACGAGATGACGACGTGGCCCATCTCGAGCACCTTGCTCCACGCGCTGGAGCCGACCGCGGTTATGACTGCGGAAACCGGACCAAGGGTGATCGACGCGCCCTTTTGCGGCGCGCCGTCGCTAGGCCCGAGTTCCGTCTTATGGAGCACCGAAACCTCGGCAAGCTCCGGCGGCGAGCCATCCGCGAACAGGATGACCACGCCCCCTTCGGCAAGATCCGCCACTTCGGGCCCGATGGAAGTGACCCGTGTTCTCAACAGAACCGTCATGTGGCGAACCTCATTTCCTTACTCTCTTTAAAACACGATCAGGCTGACGACCCAGGCGATCAGCACCGAGACCGGGCCCATGATCTGGCGGCTGATGAGCACCGCCGGCACGCCGATTTCGATCGTCTTCGGCTTGGCTTCACCGAGCGCCAGGCCGACGGGGACGAAATCGCAGCCCACCTGGGTATTGTAGGCAAACAGCGCCGGGAGAGCCATCGCCGGCGAAATCGTGCCGTTGGCGATCTGCGGGCCGATGATGGCCACGCCGATGACCTGCGCGATGACCGCGCCTGGCCCGAGGATGGGCGACAGGAACGGCAGGCCGCAAATGGCCGAGATGATCAGCAGGCCGACAATGTTGTTGGCCAGCGGTCCCATCGGCTGCGCCAGCACATCGCCGATGCCGGTGTACAGGATCAGGCCGATGAGCATGGTCACGAAGGCCATGAACGGCAGCACGTTGCGCACCACCTGGTCGATCGTGCGGCGGCCGGCATTGAAGAAGATGCCGACCACCCGGCCCATGACGCGGCCGATCGAGCTGATCAGGCCGATCAGCCCGCCTTCGCTCGGCAGCGGCTGTGGCGCCGCGGCTGCAGTGTTGTTGCCTGAACTCATCGATGCTGCTCCCCCCGCAGTGGTGACCGCCTCGGACCCGTCCGCCATTGTGACGTTGGCCGGCTTCACGCCCGAAACGTAGATGTCCTCGGTGATGAACTGGGCGAGCGGCCCAGCCTGGCCGACCGGCGTCAGATTGACAGTCGGGATGCGCTTGCGCGGATAGACGCCGCAACGTGCGGTGCCGCCGCAATCGACGACGACCACCGCCATCTCGCCTTCGATCGGCGGCGCCTTGAAGCCGTCGACGGCCGTGGCGCCGGTCATGTCGGCGATAAGTTGGGCGACGGGATGGATGCCGCCGCCGGTGACGGAAACGACCTTGTCGCGCTGGAGGGTCGGCTCGATGACGAGCGGGCCGCCCCAGCCTGTGTTGCCTCGGGAGATCTTTACGGCTTTGAATGTCCTGTCCATGATGTCCTCCCCGCCCTTACAGCTCGACGCCCTGGCGGCGTGCCATGATGGTGGTGATGCGCTCGGTCAGCATGCCCTTGAGCAGGATGACGACGAGGCCGACAATGGCGTACCAGATCGCCACCTTGACGTGGTAACCGGCGACGACAACGCCCTTCTTCTCAAGCTCGAGCAGAGCCACGAGAATGCCGCCCCAGACGAAATATTCGCCGGGATTGATGTGCGGGAAGAGGCCGAGCGGCGGATGCACGTAGGACACGGCCGCGTCATAGAAGGCCGGCTTGTGCTTTTCTTCTAGGAACGATCCGAACGTATAGGCCATCGGATTGGTGAGGAAGAACACCGCCAGCAGCGGCAGCAGCGTATAGCGGGTCAAGGCGATCCTGCCGGCGCCGCGCGCCAGGCCATGCACGCGCTCCTCACCGACCAGTTCGGTGACGGCGTAGAACGCGGTCATCAGCACCACCAGCGTCGGAATGATGCCGGTGACGAAGCCGGCGAACACTTCGCCGCCCTTCTGGAAGATGCCGATGAAGTACTTGCCGATGGCGGTCAGCCAGCCGAGCTGCTCTTCCTGCTGGACTTCCTTCAGCTTTTCCTTGAACTGATCGACGGTTATGGGTCCGCTGTCTGCTTGCGCAAGGACAACGAGATGGTCGGAAGCATGCTCGACAGCGAGCTTGCCATGCAATGCAGCATCCGAAACCATGGCGCCTGCGACATGCAGATTATGCACGGCCATGTCGGCATGCTGCGCCAACAACGAAAATACAGACATTTCTCCTCCTTATGCCGCCCGCCAGTTATCCCAGTCGGTGCGCGGCGTCCTCTAAGCCCTAGCTATGTTCAGGCCGGCCAGGCCCGGCTTCTTCCCCGGCTCCGACCGTGCTTTGTCGATCTGTTCGATCGCCCGCTTCACGGCCTCGGCCACACCGGGTTCCCCCTCCCCCATGATCGCAGGGTTGGACCGGACTCGATCGAGGGGAACACCCTCGAATTCTTCATGTCTTTTGAACTTGGTGAAGACGGACCGGCCGCTCATCACCATCAGGCGGCGCACGATCAGGTCAGGCGTCACCACGACGAGCGCGATGGTGCCCTTGGCCAGCCGGCCGCGAAAATTGCCGGCTCCGACGAAGCCATCCTTGTACTGGTCGGTGACGCCTCGGAAGACATCCGAGTAGTGCCGCATCTGCAGCCAGACGCCGAGCGACTGCAGCGCCCACACAATAACCAGCAGAAGCAGTCCCCACTGCCAAATCGCCATTCGGTTCTCCTCCCGAAGCCTATGTTGAGCCGCACCTTGGACCGGCACGCGACAACAGCAAAGTGAGAACATTTGTTTCCAAGAATGTCAATATGTATGATATTGACCTCCGCAACGCCATCCACAGGGCCGCCTGCCGATTTCGGCGGCGGCATGGCTGTGCTAGCCTGTCGTCAAACGGGATGCATGAAATGGAACTGCCCTTCAGGGATGAACTGGCCCTTATGCCCGACCTGCGCCACCGGCTGCGGCAGCTGCGCTGGTTTCGCGCCACTTTCCGTGGCAGCGCCAAGGTGGTCTCGGACACGTTCGGCGTGCGCTTCGAGATCGACGAGGCAAAGCTGACCCGAGCTTTTCTCGACTGGGTCGAGATCATGGAGGCGCAGAAGCGCTTCGCCGCGATCGACCGTGCCGACTTCATCGTCTTTGCCGCCGGCCTGGTGCTGCGCGAGCTGATCAAGCAGGCGCCGGCCCGGGAAATCTCGGGCCTCGCCGAGCTCATCGAAACGGATCAGAATGCCGGCACGCTGGAAATCATCCGCTTCTGGCCGGAAGGTTTTCTCTATACCAATTACTGCGTCTCGGTGATTTCAGCGATCTATGAGCAGGAGTTCGGCAAGGCGCCCAGTATCGACAAATGCGCCGACGATCTGCGCACCTGGTGGTCCTATCGCGAGAACGTGACCGAGATGCCGGCCTACGCGGTGGCTTTCCTCGACCGCTTCCTCGGAGCCGAGCCGAACTGGATCACGCCGGACCGCGCGCAGTCCCGGCAAGCCATGCAACGGGCGCTCGGATCCGGCCGCGCAAGCGATGCGCTGCGCCAGCTTTGACTGCCCGCCATTTCAGCCCCAAAACGCGCTCAAGGCATCGCGCTATTGAACATTTGTTTTTTTACCGATAGCGATGTGCTGAAATTGGCGTGAGGAGACGAGCGCGTGGCGCGACCAAGGCCTATCATTTTCGATTGCGACGGTGTTCTCGTCGACAGCGAGCCGCTGGCCGCCAGGGCTTATGAGCGCGTCTATGAAAAGCACGGCATGCCGGGCGTACATGGCGGCATCATCGCCCAGTGCGTCGGCATGAAGCAGTCCGACATCATCGCCCGGATCAGGGAACTGACCGGCCATCAGTTTCCCGCTGCCGCCGATGGCGACATCTGGGCCGAGACCAAGGTGCTATTCACCGAGGAGTTGAAGCCGACGCCGGGAATAGCGGCGTTTCTGGAGACGCTCGAGGGTGACCGCTGCGTTGCCTCGTCCTCCTCCGTCGAGCGGATAAACCACAGCCTCGCCGTTACCGGCCTGGCGCATGTCTTCGGCGAGGCGATCTACAGCTCCTCCATGGTCAAGAACGGCAAGCCGGCGCCCGACATCTTCCTGTTCGCCGCCGCCAGGATGGGCGCCAATCCGGCCGACTGCATCGTCATCGAGGATTCGCCCTTCGGCATCCAGGGCGCGGCCGCTGCCGGCATGACGGCGATCGGCTACACCGGCGGCGGCCACACCTATGCCGAGCACGCCGCGCGGCTGACGGCGGCCGGCGCCGATTTCGTCTGCGCCGACTGGCATGAAATTAGCCGGCAGTTGGCCGGGATCGGCGTGCCGGCCTAGGCTTGCAGAAACTAGAGAGGCCGCGGCCATTCGCTGCGTGGAATCTCAGCGCCGACACGGAAGTCGAACGACAAGACCCTCGTGGCATCGGTGTCGACCTCGCACCGGAAGCTCAGATGGTACCATGTGGTTCTCGTACTGAAAGCGACATCCGGGGCGTCGATTATATTGCCCCCCTTCAGCGGAACTTTCGGCCACTGATAAGGAAAATAGGAGCCGTCCACCAGTTGCTGTTGCAACTCGCTGGCGCAAAGTAAAGAAGCGCGCTCACTGCGAGGCACGCCACCCATCGAGGTCGTGGCCAGCGCATCGCCGGTAGCGCCCTGGGAGTAGAGCCTGCGAACAGCCGGAAGACCCGAATCGTTCCGAGATGCAGATTTCGAGGCCTTTGAGGGGCTGGGCTTCGGCGCATTTGTGGGTTTGGGCTTTGGTGCCTCGGCTGATGTCGGAAGCTCGATCTCGCCACTGCTATCGGCAGCCAAAGACGCTGGTGCCTCATCCTGTTGCTTGGCGGCGTCGAGCGCCGCCTGCTTCTCCGCATCCTGTGTGGGCTTGTCGTCCGCCGTCGCGGTTACCGGCTTCTCGTCGACCTTGGTTGGGTCCGCCGGCTGCTCCGATGGCGTGGTAGACTGGTTTTCTGCCCGCTTCGCTATGACCGGCGGCTTCGAATCGTCATCCTTGGCTGGCGACGGCGAGCTGTCGCGGGCGCTTGCCCCGTGCAGGGATTTCCTCGGGCCGGTATCCTTGTCGCCGAACTGAAAAACAGGCTTCAGGACCTCGACTGGCGTTGGCTTCTGAGGCTGCTTCTCCGACGGAGGTTGTTTTTCAACTTTCTGCTCAGGCGGTTTTTCAACCTTCGGTTCCGGTGGCTTTGGCGGCGGCGGAACAGGTTTCGGCTTTGGCTGATCAGGTGGAGGCACGAGAGCGACATTGACCGGCTGCTCCTCGCGCGGCTGTTGGGGAAGCACGGGCAGGCCATAGACAAGGAGCGTCACGACAAGCACGTGCAGGATCAGCGATGCGGGGATACCCCACATCAGATTCCGACGCCGTTCTCGTGCCTCGTCCTTCATCCTGACCGATGTGGAATGAAATAGCGGCGGCTTCAAGCACAGGCATTGGATTGGCGCGTTTTAGCCGCTGACAGCTAGGTGATCGGATGTCCGCGCACAAGGGCAGCCCGACCAAGGCGCTGGGGCGGCTCAACGAGCGGCTGCCCACGATCCGATCCATCAAGACCTGGGATCAGCCAGTTCGCTGCCGCCAGTATGGGTGCCAAACCTGCCGACTGCATCGTCGTCGAGGATTCGGCCCGTCGGCATCCAGGCGCGGTTGCCGCCGGCATGACGGCGATCGGCTACACCGGCGGTGGCCACACCATGCCGAGCACGCCGCGCGACTGACGGCGGCCGGTGCCGATTTCGTCTGCGCCGACAGGCACGAAGTTAGCCGGCAATTGGCCGGATCGGCGTGCCGGCCTAGTTCAGCGGATACTTGGTGAATCCACGGCTGGCCCATTCGCCGGGCGGGATCAATGACCCAACGCGGAAGTTGAACGACAGGACTCTCGTCGCATCGGCGTCGACCTCGCACCGGAAGTTTAGATTGTACCAGGTGTTTCTCGTGCTGAAGGCGGCCAGCGGAGGATTGAGGACATTGCCTTTGTCCAGCGTAATGGTTGGCACCCATTTGACCGAATAGTCGGCACTTTGCAGTTCCTGGCTCAGAACATTGCCGCAAAGGTTGGCCACGCGCTGACCGCGTGGCACGTTCTCCATGGAGCTTGTGGCGAACGCGTCGCCGGTTGCCCCTTGCGAATAGAGCTTTCTGACGCCCGGAAGGCCGGAATAGATTGGCGATCCCGCAACGTCGTTGTTGGTTGACCTTCCAGCATTCCCGATCGGCGCTTTGAAGGCTCTTGCGGGTTTGAACGCCAACGTCTTGGCAGGTTTGGGCTTTGCCTTTCCAGTTGAGGCTGGAGGCGCCGGCTTACCACCAGCCTCAGCCGCCAATGGCTTTGGCGTCACAACCGCTTGCTTTTCGGCGGGTTGCGGTGCGAGCTCCTGTTTGTCTGGCTGCTGTTTTTCAGCGGCGTCGGTCGCCTGCTTCTCCTCATTTTGCGCAGGTTTGGCGTCCGGCGCAACGGTGGCCGGCTTCTCGTCAGGCTTGCTGGGCTCTGCCTTCTGCTGTGGCGTTGCAGCCGGGGCGGGCTGGGTCGGCGCGGGTGTTGGTGTTACAGGCGGCTTCGCCACCTCATCCTGGGCCTGTGACGGCGTGTTGGGTTTAGCGCTGCTTCCGTCGAGCGATTTCTCCGGCCCCGCATCCTTCTGGCCGTACTGGAAAACGCGCTTCAGAACATGGTCGTCTGGCGGTTTCGGCGGCTCTGGAGGCGGCTTTTGTTCAGGCGGCTTTTCAGCCTTCTTGTCAGGTGTCGGCTCCGGTGGCTTTGGAGCAGGTTTCGGCTTAGGCTTCTCGGGCGGCGGCACAATCGCGACATTGACGGGCTGTTCCTGCTGATCCGGCTGCTGCTCGGATCTCGGCACGCCAAAGAACAAGAACGCTACGATCAAGGCATGCAGGATCAGCGATGCGGCCAAGGCCCATCGCCAATTGCGAAGCCACTCTCGTATCTTGCCGTTCATTACGCCCGATGTGGAATGAAATAGCGGCGGCTTCAAGCACAGGCACGGAATTGGCGCGGTTTAGCCGCTGACAGCTTGGTGATCGAGGTGGCAAAATACCGGGTGGCAGCTTTACCGGGCTGCTGACGCGCATCAATGAGCAGCGTCCGTCCTGACATTCACGACAAGCCGATATTTATCAAAGCCCAAGGCTCTGTCCCGCGGCTGCCTCCGCCGCCGGGATCAGCCAGCCGGATCTCATGCGCAGCCGTGCCTGGGCTCCACTCTGCAGAGTGACCGGGTCTGGCTGCTCGAAATGCAAGGTGAGGTCAGGGCCGGCCGCAGGGGTGAATTCGACGCGCGCCGCACCGCCCTGATACACCACCCGTTTGACGAGACCATCGAAGCCCGACCCATCCGGCGAGACGGCGAGATCAGCCGACCGGCAGCAGATCCTGGCACCCGCACGCGGCCGCTCGCCGGGGCGGCAGCGGACCACCAGCTCGGTTCCCAGAACCCTGACCTTGCAATGGCCACCGTCTTCACCCGTCAGGATATCCGCCGGCAGCAGGATGCCTTGCGAGATGAAGGACGCCACCATCTCATTTGCCGGCTCATGATAGAGTTCGCGCGGCGTCGCCAGTTGTGCCAGGCGTCCATGGTCCATCACCGCGATGCGATCGGCCAGCGCCATCGCCTCGGCCTGATCGTGGGTGATGTAGACGATGGTCGTGCCGGTGCGCTTGTGGAAGGCGGCGAACTCATCCTCCATCGAGGCTCTCAGATGCACGTCGAGATTGGCGAGCGGCTCGTCGAACAGCACCAGCGACGGTGCGGCGACAAGGCAACGTGCGAGCGCCACGCGCTGGCGCTGACCACCGGAAAGATTGGCCGGCCTGCGCTCACCCAACCCCTGCAGATTGACCAGAGCCAGCGCGTCTTCGATCTTTCGGCGCGCCAACGCTTTGTCGAGCTTCGCCACCTTCAGCGAATAGCCGATATTCTCGGCCACCGTCATATGCGGCCACAGCGCGTAGTTCTGGAAGACGATGCCGACGCGCCGCTTTTCCGGCGCGACGCTGCCGCCGCTGTTCGACACGACATCGTTGCCGATGCGGATTTCGCCGGAGCTCACTTTCTCGAAGCCGGCGACGAGCCGCAGCAACGTCGTCTTGCCGCAGCCGGACGGTCCAAGCACTGCCAGGAACTCGCCGTCGGCAACGTCGATCGAGACGTCTTTGACCGCATCGAAGTCGGCGAAGCTCTTGGTCACATGGTCCAGGCTCAGTCGCGCCATGGCAGAACTCCACTCGGAAGATGCGGGGCTAGCAGATTGGTCACCAGCATCAGCACGAAGGTGACCGCGACCGTGATGACCGACATCGCCGCCGCGTAGTTGGAATCGCCGCCCTGTTCGAAGGAAAACATCACCACGCCGATCGTTTCCGAGCTGACGACCACAGCAGCGCCGAGACGGTGAGTTCGCTGAGTGCCGTCATGAAGATCAAAAGACCACCGGCGATCGCCGCCGGTGCGATCAGCGGAAAGATGATGGTGCGCATGCGTGTGAGCAGCCCGGCGCCCGCCACCTGCGCGGCCTCCTCCAGCGCCCGGTCGATCTGGTGATAGCCGCTGATGGTCGGCCGCAGCGCCAGCACCAGGAAGCGTGCGAGGTAGGCGTAGAGGATGATGCAGACCGTGTTGTAGAGCTGGATGCCGGTCAGCGGGATCGGCCTGAGGAAGAGCAGCAGCGAGGCAACCGCCAACACCACGCCGGGCAAGGCATAGGGCAGTTCGACAGCCAAATTGAGCAGCCGTACCCAGCGCTGCTTGCCCCAGGCGATGAGATAGCCGACCGGCACGGCGACGACGACCGCGAAGAAGGCGGCCGCGATCGATAGCCGGAAACTGTTGAAGAAGGCGCGGTTGGCGGCATCATGCTCGAACAGCACGAAGCGGTAATTGTCGAGCGTCGCCGTCTTGGCAGTGAGCGCGATGCCATACCCCGGCACCAATGAGGTCAGCACCAGCCCGAACAGCGGCAGGAACAGCACCAACACGATCAGCAGCCATATGCCGACCTCGACGACAGGCCGCCAGCCGCCGAGTTCGTAAGGTTCGGCCGGCAGCGATGTCGAAGAGATGCGGTAGTCGCGGCGGCGGCTCATCATCTCCTGGGCGAGAATGCCGGCCACGGCGATCACGCCGATCAGCACCGAAAGGAACGCGGTCTCGCCGAGCACGGCCGGACCGCCGCCGGCCAGCTTCTGATAAATGAGCGTGGGCAGCACCAGATAGTTGGCGGGGATGCCGAGGAAGGCGGGAATGCCGAAATTGCCGACGCAGGACACGAAGGCCAGTGCCGCGGCCCCCATGATCGACGGCGTCATCAGCGGCAGCACGATGGTGGCCAGCACGGTGGACCAACCGGCGCCGCAGGCGCGCGCGGCCTCGACCAGTTCGCGCGGCAGCTTGCGCAGCCCGGCCCGCACCAGCAGGAAGACCAGCGGGCCATATTGCACGCCAAGCAGCAGGATGATGCCCGAGGTCGAGTAAAGCGGGTTTTTCGTGCCGAGCGGTGGTGCCGCGCCGAAGAGCTTGAGTAATGGGCTTGCCGGGCCGAACAGTTGCAGCCAGGCCAGAGCCGTCACCTGCGGCGCGATCATCAGCGGCATGACATAGCACAACACTAGGGCGCTGCGACCGCGTATATCGGTCAGCGAGACCAGCACCGCCACGAGCGTGCCCGACAGCACCGCAAGCAAGGTGCCGCCAATGCCGACGACCAACGTATGCCATGTCGCGATCCAGGTCGCCGGGCTTCTCAAGCCCGCCTCGACGGCCACGGTCGATAGCGTGCCGCCAGGCGCCACGATCTCCTTGATGAGGCGCAGCATGGGCAGCAGCGAAAGCAGCACGATGACGACGGCCACTGCCGCCGTCAGGGCCATTTCCTGGCCCCGGCCATTTCTGATGGGTGTTGGCATGGTTGCGTTTCCCGAGGTCCGGGATGCCGCCCAAACGACATCCCGCCACGATTGCCGGCTCAGCCGCCGAACAGTTCCTGGAACTTCGCCTTGTCGGCGTCGGTCTTGGCGACGATCGCCTTGGTGTCGAACGGCATCACTTTGACCTTGATGCCTTCCGGCAGCCATTCGGGACGGCCGAGCGAGGCGCGCGCCGGCAGATAACCCATGGACAGCGCCAGCTTCTGGCCTTCATCCGACAGGATGAAGTCGACGAACTTCTTGGCGCCGTCGACATTCCTCGCGGTCTTCATGATGGCGGCCGGTTCGGTCACCGCCGGCACTCCTTCGCTCGGGAATACGAACTCGACCGGCGAGCCCTTCTTCTTGGCGTTCATCGCCATGAAGTCGACGAGGATGCCATAGGGCTTTTCGCCTGATGCCACCGACTTCAGCACCGCGCCATTGCCGCGCACGCTGACGGTGTTGTTGGCCTTCAGCTTCTGGAAGAAATCCCAGCCATAATTGGTATCGCCGGCAAAACCGGAAAGCAGGTAGGCCGCCGCGCCCGAATAGAGCGGGCTCGGCATGACCAGGCCATCGGCATAGGCGGGCTTGGCGAGATCGGCCCAATGCTGCGGCTTTTCGGCGGCCGCGGTGTTGTAGACGATGCCGGTGGTGATCAGCTTGCTGCCGAAATAGGTCTTGTCGGCGTCATAGGCATCGGCCTCGATGCCGTCGAGCTTGGCCTCGGGATAGGGCAGCAGCCGGCCGTCCTTCTTCAGCAGCTCCATCGAAACCGCGTCGGCGATCAAGAGCACGTCGGGTTGCGGGCTGCCGGCGGCGAACTCGGCCGCCATCTTGGTGAGGATGTCGCTGGTCCCAGAGCGATAGATGGTCACGTCGATGCCGGGCTGCGCCTTCTTGAAGGCATCCACGGTCTTGGCCGCATCGGCTTCCGGCTGCGATGTGTAGAGCGTCAGTGTTTCGGCGTTTGCCACGCCGGCAAACAAAGTTGCCACGACCGCCAACTGGCTGGCCAGCAGCTTGATGAGTAGCGTCTTCATGAGACCTCCTGTCCTGTCTGTGCATGACCGGTCCGGCCCCTGGCCGGCTCCCCGTCTCCTCCTCCCTGCACGGCGCATATGACTGGTGGATGACAGCGGGGGATGCGCGATCAGATCAAGCGATGGCTTGGCACGAGATGCTCTCACGGCACGACAGGAGGGCCCGCGGAATTGGCTTTCCGCGAGCCTGATGGGCGCAACTGCACGCCGGACTAAGGGCTATGTTTCCCAACGCTCATCAAAAGCGCTCGACTGACCTTACACCAGCATGCCCATCGGGTTCTCGATCAGCCGCTTGAAGGCGACCAGCAATTCGGCGCCAAGGGCCCCATCGACGGCGCGATGGTCCGTCGACAGCGTCACCGACATCACGGTGGCGATCTTGATCTCGCCATTCTTGACCACAGCCCGCTCCTCACCGGCGCCGACGGCCAGGATGGTCGCATGCGGCGGATTGATGACGGCGGCGAAGTCCTTGATGCCGAACATGCCGAGGTTGGAAACGGCCGTCGTGCCGCCCTGATATTCTTCCGGCTTCAGCTTGCGGCTGCGGGCACGGCTGGCCAGATCCTTCATCTCGTTGGAAATGGTCGACAGCGTCTTTTCATCCGCATGCCGAATGATCGGCGTGATCAGGCCGCCGGGGATCGACACGGCAACGCCGACATCGGCATGCTTGTGCTTGACCATGGCGCTTTCGGTCCACGAGGCATTGGCATCCGGCACCGCCTTCAGCGCCAGCGCCATCGCCTTGATGACCATGTCGTTGACCGACAGCTTGTACGCCGGAGCCTCGCCCTTCTCGGTCTTCTTCATCGGGGCGGCGGCATTGATCTGCGTGCGCAGCGCCAGGAGCGCATCGAGCTCGCAGTCGAGCGTAAGATAAAAATGCGGGATGGTGGACTTGGCCTCGACCAGCCGGCGCGCGATGGTCTTGCGCATATTGTCATGCGGGACGAGTTCGTAGGAGCCTTGCTCGAAAAGACGCAGAACGTCCCCCTCCCCCATGAGGGGAGGGTGGCCGGCCGAAGGCCGGTCGGGTGGGGTCGGCTCGACCGGGCTCGGCGCATAGGCGGTGCTGGATTGGGCGGTGCCTTCTGAGGCGACCCCCTCCGTCCGCTTCGCTGAGACCTCCCCCTCAAGGGGGGAGGAGATCGCCGCATCGATATCGGCTTTTATAACGCGCCCGCGCGGGCCTGTGCCTGACAATGCCGCAAGGTCCAGCCCAGCTTCCCGGGCCAGCCGCCGCGCCAAAGGCGTCGCTCGGGCTTTCCCCTCCCCCTCGAGGGGAGGGTGGCCGGCCGAAGGCCGGTCGGGTGGGGTCGGCTCGACCGGGCTCGGCGCCAGGGCGGTGCTGGACTGGGAGATGCCTTCTGAGGCGACCCCCTCTGTCGGCTTTGCCGACATCTCCCCCTCGAGGGGGGAGATTGGCGCATAACTTTCATCGTCGGCATAAATCCACGCAACCGGCGCGCCGACGGGAATGTCGACGCCTTCCTTGCCGGTGACGTCGCGCAGCACGCCGCTGGCCGGCGCATCGATCTCCATTGCAGCCTTGTCGGTCTCGATCTCGAACAGCACGTCGCCCTTCTTGACCCGGGCGCCTTCCTCCGCGAACCAGCGCGAGATCTGTCCGGTCGCCATGTCCATGTCGACCTTGGGAAGAATGACTTCGGTCGGCATGTCTCAGCGAACCCCTTTCACGAGGTCACGCACGGCGGTGATGATGTCTGGAACTTGCGGCACCGTGGCTTTTTCGAGCTCCGGATTGTAGGGGATAGGCGTCTCGGCGCCGCCCAGCCGCACGATCGGCGCATCGAGATAGTCGAACGCCTCGCTCTCGGCGATCATGGCGCTGACCTCGGCGCCGATGCCCAGTGTCTTGACCGCTTCGTAGACGCACATCAGCCGCGACGTCTTCTTGACGCTGTCGATGACGGTCTGCTTGTCCATCGGCCGGATGGTTCGGAGGTCGACGACTTCGACATCGATGCCTTCGGCTTCCAGCACGGCGGCGGCGTCGAGCGCCTTCTGCACCATGATCGACGTGGCGACGATGGTGAGATCGCGGCCCTCGCGGCGGATGTCGGCCTTGCCGATCGGCACCGTGTAATAGCCCTCGGGAACCGGACCCTTCATCTTGTAGAGCAGCTTGTGCTCGAAGATCATCACCGGATCGGGATCGGCGACCGCAGCCAGGAGCATGCCCTTGGCATCATAGGGCGTCGCCGGCTGGATGACCTTCAGGCCCGGCACATGGCCAAGCCAGGCTTCCAGGCTCTGGCTGTGCTGGGCGGCCGCACCCGTGCCCGAACCGGCGGGAAAGCGCATCACCACGGGAACCGAGACCTCGCCGCCCAGCATGAAGCGCATCTTGGCCGCCTGGTTGACGATCTGCTCCATGGCGAGCGTCGCGAAATCGGAAAACTGGAATTCGAAGATCGGCCGCATGCCCGTGAGCGCCGCACCGACGGCGACGCCAGCGCCGCCCAGTTCCGAAATCGGCGTGTCGATCACCCGCTCGGTGCCATAGCGGTCGACCAGATCGCCGGTCACCTGGAAGGCGCCGCCATAGACGCCGATATCCTCGCCCATCAGGAAGACGCGCTCGTCCATGTCCATGGCGATCGCCATGGCTTCCTGGATCGCCTGGGCGTAGCTCAGTTCACGCACCATCGCGTCCATCACGCCTGCTCCGTATACACGTAATTTCCGGTCTCGCTGACGTCAGGCGACGGGCTCGCCTTGGCGAACTCGATGCCGTCGGCGATCTCCTGCGCCACCCCACTGCGAATGGTCTGGATGCCGTTGTCGTCGATGAAACCGAATTCGCGCAGCTCGTTCTCGAACAGCGTGATCGGATCGCGGTTCGACATCCAGTCCTCGATCTCTTCCTTGCTGCGATAGCGGTTGCGGTCGCTCTTGGAATGGCCGCGATGGCGATAGGTCTTGGATTCGATCAGCGTTGGCCCTTCGCCCGCGCGGGCGCGCTCGACCGCCTTGTAGGAGGCCTCGGCGACCTCCGAAAAGATGTTGCCGTTGACGATGACGCCGGGCATCGAATAGGCGGCGGCGCGGTCGGCGATGTTCTTGACCGCGGTCGAGCGGGCGGTCGAGGTCGACATGCCGTAGCCATTGTTCTCGCAGACGAAGATGACCGGCAGCTTCCAGACCGCCGCCATGTTGAGCGCCTCGTGGAAGGCGCCTTCATTGTTGGCGCCGTCGCCGAAGAAGGAAACGACGACCTTGCCGGTCTTCATCATCTTGGAGGAGAGTGCCGCCCCGACGGCGATCGGAATGCCGCCGCCTACAATACCATTGGCGCCGAGATTGCCCTTGGCGACATCGGCAATGTGCATCGAGCCGCCGCGGCCCTTGCAGTAGCCTGACGTCTTGCCGAAGAACTCGGCGAACATGCGCTTGACCTCGGCGCCCTTGGCAATGCAGTGGCCATGGCCGCGATGGGTCGAGGTGATCTGGTCATCTTCGCCAAGCGGCATGCAGATGCCCATGGCGCTGGCCTCCTGGCCGATCGACAGATGCATGGTGCCATGGATCAGGCCGCGCATGTAGCTCTCCTCCGCGCCCTCTTCGAAGCGGCGGATGAGGTACATCTTGTAGAGCACCTCTCTGAGCTGCTCGGCGCTGTACTGCCGATAGACGAAAGGCAGGTTAGCGCGACTGTCCGTGACGGCTTTACTGGCACCGGCCATGATCAGGCTCCCACGGTTCCGTAGACGAGCTTGTCCTGGCGGGCGCGCAGTTCGGCGATCTTGGAGCCCACGGCCGGGGCGGCATTGGCATAGGTGATGAGCTCGCCCTTCTTGATCGGCGCGGTTACCGAGCCGCCCTGCAGCAGGCCGCAGGGAATGGCCTTGGCGGCATGCGCTTCCGGCGCCGTCATGATCCAGGCGCGGTAGCAATATTCGCCGATCGCATCGAGTTTTTCGCCAGGCTGCATGTCCTTCTTGGCCACGGCGGCGACTTCGGCCACGGGCTTCGCCAGCGGTACCATGTCGGCCTTGCCGTACAGCACGACGCGGGCGCAGGTCAGCGGCACTTCGAGCGAGGTCAGGTGATAGGGGCGGTGGAAGGTGAAGTACGGACCCTTGCCCATCTTCAAATCTTCCATGCGCTCCGAAATGCGCGGATGCGACATGTCGGCGACGACGAAGACGCCGGGCGCGACGCCCTTGCCGATCGAATAGTCGACGACGCCGACCCTGGACAGCACGCCGCCATCCTTTTCAGGCACCAGCACTTTCGAGAGCTCGCCGAGCGTCGCCGCCGGGCCGTGCATGCCAGCCTTGTCGGGCACCAGCCCGGTGGCATTGGCGATCGCCGCCATCTCGACCATGGTCTTCGAGCCGTCGACGAATTCGACCAGCATGCGCACATTCATATGCCGGCGCCTGGCCTCTTCCTCATAGGCGGGCGGCGTGGCGTCGATGTTGAGCGGGTTGTTCTTGCCCTTGCCCGCGGCAACGATCGGATGTCCCATGGCCGAGACGAATTCGATCAGCTCCATGCAGGAGGACGGCTCGTCGCCGGCGCCGAGCGAATAGGTGACGCCCAGCCGGTCGGCCTCGCTCTTCAGATAGGCGCCGATGGTGACGTCGGCCTCGACATTCATCATCACCAGATGCTTGCCGTGCTCCATGGCGCGCAGGCCGATCTCGGCCCCGACGGCGGGAACGCCGGTCGCGTCGATGACCACGTCGATCAGATCATTGTCGATGACCAGGCTGGCGTCGTTGGTCACCGCCACCTTGCCGGCCTCCATGGCGGCCGTCATCGCCGAGGCGTTCGACACCTCGCGCGCATGACCGGTTTCCTGGAAGGCGATGTCCACCGCCCTACTGGCGGCCGCCAGGTTCAGTTCCGAGATCGCGCCGATCTCGATGCCGGACATATGGGCGACGCGGGTGACGATGTCGGTTCCCATCTCGCCGGAGCCGATCAGGCCGATGCGGATGGGCTTGCCCGACTTGCCGCGCTCATCGAGATCGCGGGCAAGGCCCGTCAACGAAATATTGGAAGCCATACCGCTCATTCCTCCCACATTGCAGGCTTGTTCATTCGCTTGACGGGTATTGAACATATGTATTTCTGTCAAGACTAATGTCCAATTTCATGTGCTTTTTGGCGCCCTTTCGCGGAGACCGGGTATGAGCCAAAAACACCATGAAAGCAGGCAACCGCGCAGGGCGGTGCGCGGGCAGACGTTCGCCGGGAGTATCCCTGGTGCACGGGAGATCGGCGGCCTCATTCGGCCGGTCGCGCCGCTCGCCGCGTCACGGCCGCCGGAGCCCTTCTCGGAATCGCGAACTCTACAGAACTCGATCCGATACCGGCGGCAGCGGAAAATCGTGGAAGTGGACGATGACGCCATCCGCGTCGATGAAGATCACCGCATAGGCGGGCGGCTCGTGGCCCAGGCGCCAGCTCTGCGAAAAATCGAGCGCGGTCTGGTGGTTGGTGCTGCGCAGCGTACTGACGGGAATGCCGCGCCAGCTGCCGGCGATCGGCCGATGGACGTGGCCGGCGAAGATGTGGCGGACATTTCCGTGACGCGACAGGACGTCATGGAAGGCATCGGCGTCAGCAAGCCTGACCTCGTCGAGCACCGGCATGTGTATCCGGAAGGGTGGGTGATGCATGAACAGGAGGACCGGCCGGTCCCCCGCCTCTCGCAGCCGTTCATCGAGCCAGTCGAGTCGCGCCGCGCACAGCCTGCCCTCGACCTGGCCGTCGTCCAGCGTGTCGAGCAGGATCAGCCGGCCCTCTGTGCCATCGAACACGCTCTGCACGAACCCTTGCTCGGCAGGCGCGTTGGGAAACATTTCAAGGAAGAGCGCCCGGTCGTCATGGTTGCCGAGCATCAGCCGGCAGGGTGGAGAAAATTGCGCCAGCCTGTCCCGCAACCCCGCATAGGCTTCCCGCTCGCCATCATTGGTCAGGTCGCCTGAGATCACCACCAGTTCGGCATCGGCGTAGTTCTTGCCGATATCGGCAAGGCAGGCCTCCAGCCTCGCCAGCGGGTCGGAGCCGTAGAGCAGGCAACCTGGCGTCATCAGATGCGGATCGGAGAGCTGGATGATTTTCATGGACCTGACCGCACCCTTCCCGCCGGCGCCGCGTGGCGCCAGCCAGAAACGCAACGCCTTGATCGACCCTCTACTGCGCCGTCCAGCCGCCATCCATCGGCAAGGTCGTGCCGGTGATCTGCCTGGCGGCGTCCGAGCATAGGAACAGTGTCAGCGCGGCAAGTTCCTCCACGGTGACGAATTCCTTCGTCGGCTGTGCAGCCAGAAGCACGTCATGCTTGACCTGTTCCTCGGTCATGCCGCGCGCTTTCATGGTGTCGGGGATCTGCTTCTCGACCAGCGGCGTCCAGACATAGCCGGGCGCGATTGCGTTGACGGTGATGCCGTCCTGCGCCACTTCCAGCGCCACCGTCTTGGTCAACCCGGCAATGCCGTGCTTGGCCGAAACATAGGCCGATTTGAACGGCGAGGCGACCAGCGCGTGCGCCGACGCCGTGTTGATGATGCGGCCCCATTTGCGCGCCTTCATCCCTGGCACCGCCGCCTTGATGGCATAGAAGGCGGCCAGAAGATTGATGCGGATGATGGCTTCCCACTTGTCGTCGGGAAATTCCTCGATCGGCGCGACGTGCTGGATGCCGGCATTGTTGACCAGGATGTCGAGGCTGCCGAACGCCGCCTCGGCGTCATGCACCATGCCGCTCACCGCCGCGCCATCCATCATGTTGGCGTCGGAGTAGCGGCACTTAACACCGAAATCCTTCTCGATGCCCGCGCGCTCCTGCTCGATGGCTGCCGGATCACCGAGACCGTTGATGGTGACATTGGCGCCCTCGGCGGCGAAGGCGCGGGCGATGGCTAGGCCGATACCGCTGGTCGAGCCGGTGACGAGGGCATTCTTCGAAGACAGGGAACCCATGATGATCTCGCGAGAGGTGGAGGAGAATGGAAGGATATAATTGTGCGTCGCAACATGACAATGACAGAGCCATGTGTCGATGCGATTACAGCTGGACGACAGCGCCGGCACGGCCCCAGTCCGCTGCGAAACCAAGGTCGTTTGCCTGACACGGCACTGTCATGGTGCCGTGCAACATAATCGATTGCGCATTCGCGCGGTCATTCCTGAACGAAATTCATCAGAACCTTGGGGGTGCAGCTTGGAAATCGCCGATGTCGTGAAGCGCGCCTATGCGATGCCGCTGACCAATCCGTCCTTCCCGCCCGGTCCCTACCGGTTCTTCGACCGCGAATACATCATCATCACCTACCGCACGACACGCGAGGCGCTGGAGGCCGTCGTCCCGGCGCCGCTGGAAATCGACGAGCCGCTGGTCAAGTACGAATTCATCCGTATGCCGGACTCCACCGGCTTCGGCGACTATACCGAGACCGGACAGGTCATCCCGGTGAAATACAAGGGCCAGCATGGCGGCTACGTCCATTCCATGTATCTCGACGATGACGCGCCGATTGCCGGCGGCCGCGAGCTGTGGGGCTTTCCGAAGAAACTGGCCAACCCCAAGATCGTCCACGAAGGCGAGGTGATCGTCGGCACGCTGCATTATGGCAGCGTTCTGTGCGCCACCGGCACGATGGGCTACAAGCACCGGGAAGCCGATCACGATTCCGTGCTCGCATCGCTCGCCGCCCCCAATTTCCTGATCAAGATCATCCCGCATGTCGACGGCGGCCCGCGCATCTGCGAGCTGGTGCGCTATTACCTCACCGACATCACGCTGAAGGAAGCCTGGACGGCGCCCGCGGCGCTTGATCTCAGGCCCCACGTCATGGCCGACGTGGCGAAGCTGCCGGTGCTCGACATCGTATCCGCCGTCCACTTCAAGGCCGATTTGACGCTTGGGTTGGGCGAGGTCGTCCACGACTATCTTGCCGATCACAGCCGGCTCGCAACCAGCACAACCCAGCCGGAGAAAATTCGTGCTTGAACGCCACCGAAACAAGGAATTCGCCGCGACGATCGCGGAGATATCGGCGCAGTATGACCGCATCGCTTTGGTGTTCCAGGGCGGCGGCGCGCTTGGCGCCTACCAGGCCGGCGTCTACCAGGCGCTGGCCGATGCCGGCTGCGAGCCGAGCTGGCTGTCCGGCGTTTCGATCGGCGCCATCAACGCCTCGATCATCGCCGGCAATGAACCCAGCCGCCGCCTGCAGCGGCTCGAACAGTTCTGGCAGACGATCTCGGGCCGCAAGATCTGGTCCTACACGCCGGAAGGCGACATCTACCGCGACATCCGCAACCGCACCTCGTCATGGATGACCATGACCATGGGCCAGCCCGGCTTCTTCAAGCCACGCAACCCCAACCCATGGTTTGAGCCGCAGGGCGCCGAGGGTGCGACCAGCTTCTACGACACCGCTGAACTGAAAGACACGCTGGAAAGCCTGATCGACTTCGATGTGCTGAACGACGGCAAGAAGCGGCTGAGCGTCGGCGCGGTCAATGTCCGGACCGGCAACTTCGTCTTTTTCGACACAGACAAGGTGCGCATCGGACCCGAGCACATCATGGCCAGCGGCGCGCTCCCGCCCGCCTTTCCATCGGTCCGTATCGAAGGCGAGTACTATTGGGACGGCGGCATCGTCTCCAACACGCCGCTGCAATATCTGCTCGACCAGGAAGAGGATCGCTCGTCGCTGGTGTTCCAGGTCGACCTGTTCAGCGCCCGCGGCGTGCTGCCGCGCAGCATGCCCGACGTGCTGTCGCGTCACAAGGACATCATGTATTCCAGCCGCACGCGCCAGAACACCGACAATTTCAAGCGCATCCATGGCCTGAAGATGCGCCTGCTCGATGCACTCAAGCGCGTACCCAAGGAACAGCTCACACCAGCGGAAGAAGCGCTCATCGCGGACTATTCGGACGCCGGCGTGGTCAACATCGTGCACCTGATCTACCAGCACAAGGGCTATGAAGGTCACGCCAAGGACTACGAGTTCTCCGGCACCTCGATGCGCGAGCATTGGGAAACCGGTCTGGAAGACACGCAGCGCACCTTGCGCCATCGCAAATGGCTGACCATGCCGGCCAATGCTGACGGCGTCACCATCCACGACCTGCATCGCGAAGACCCGACCTGACATTTGCGTCCAGCGGACTTCGCCCGCGAACGGCATCCTCCGCCGGTTGGGCAAACCGACACGCGCATCGTGCCTATCACGAGCGCTGTCCAGACATGCGGGACAAGGATGCGATCCGCCTGGCCGCCACCATGAGTTCCGCGGCAGCTCGGCAAAACTACGGAGCACGTCTTCACGCCGTCGAGCAAGCTCGGCCGGACTGTGAAGTTCTTCTTCACAGCCTATCAACATTGTCGCGAATATTAGCTCGCTGAAAACAGGCGTACTTCTGAGCGCAGGCAAATCCGCCAGGCTTAGTGGAGTACCGCTGATGACCGTCGAAGCTGTTTCCCCTGCTATCGCTCCATCGCGTGACGCTTGGCGCGGCCTGCTCTGGTTTGCGCCGCTCACGTCGCTTTGGCTCCTGGTGATCTACAGATGGCCGGCGATCCCGGCCACTGGCGTTCCGACCACGGCTCACCAGCTCGCAGCCCACGGGCTCATCGCGCTGGGATTGTGGCTCGGCCTCGAACACACGAGCTTGACGCCAGCTCAACGCCGCAGGACCTGGCTGGCGATCATGATCCCGGACACGCTGTGGCTCGCTTTCAGCTGGAGCGCCGCGATCAACGGCGTCTTTCACGCGGACACTGCCTCTTTTCCGGTATTGCCATCGGCGATCTTCCTACCGGTGGTCATCGGGGCGCCGTTCTTACTGCTCTCGAGGAGGATCGGGCTAGTGCTCGATGCGATGCCAGCGAGCTGGCTCGTCATGCTTCAGCTCTACCGCGTATTCGGCACCTGGGCTATCGCGGCCTGGCTGCGTGGTACGCTGCCCGGCGCGTTCGCGGCGCCGGCAGGCATCGGCGACATGCTGATCGGATTGTTCGCGTTGCCGGTTGCGATCGCAGTGGCGAGCGGCACGGACAAAGGCCGGAGGGCGGCAACTCTCTGGAACATCCTCGGGCTTGCCGACTTCGCAGTCGCGATCACCATGGGCATAATCACCTCGCCCGGCCCGTGGCAGTTGATTGTCCCTGATGTGCAGAGCATCGGCGCAGGCGATTATCCGGGTGTTCTGACCCCTGCTTTCGTGGTGCCAAGCTCGATCCTGTTGCACATGTTGTCGCTACGCCAGCTGCGCCGCCGTAACAGGGCGGAAGTTGCGCGGCGGTGGGAGCCGGCCAACGGTTCCATCGAAAGCTGAACGTTCGAAGCGGCGCGCCCGTTTGGGAAGGCGCACGCTCTGACTCTTCATTGGTCTTCGCAGGACAAAGAAAACGGCGCCGCAGGTGGCGCCGTTCTTTTGACGGTCTGGCGCTCAGAACACCTGGCGGAAGACGATGAACAGCACGAAGGCGAGCGTGATCGAGCATGGCAGCGTCAGCACCCAGGCAAGCAGCAGGTTGCGCACTGTCGACCATTGCAGGCCCGAACCGTTCGCCGCCATCGTTCCGGCGACGCCCGACGACAGCACATGGGTCGTCGACACCGGCAGCCCGAGCCGATCGGCCATGCCGATGGTCACCATCGCGACAAGCTCCGCGGCGGCACCCTGGCCATAGGTCAGATGGCTCTTGCCGATCTTCTCGCCGACGGTGACGACGATGCGCTTCCAGCCGACCATGGTGCCGAGGCCGAGCGCCAGGGCTACAGCGACTTTCACCCAGATCGGGATGAACTTCGTCGCGTTGTCGACGGCCTTATGATAGTCGGTGACCGCCTTGAGATCGGCTGCCTCCATCGGCAGCAACTTCTTCTTGTCGATCAGCTTGAGCGCCTCGCCGATCAGGTAGATGTCGTTGCGGGCGTTGCTGACCAGATCGGTCGGCACGTTGTCGACGGTGGCATAGGGCTGCAGGCCCGCGGTCGTGTTGTGGATGTAGGTCTGCAGCGCGACCGTCGTCTGGTCGCTCCAGGTCCGGGTGCGCACGGCATCCTGGACGGCTGCCTTGGCATCCTTGGCATCCGCGATGGTGACGCCGGGCTTTACATATTTGCCCAGAGCCTGTTCGACGCTGACGGAAGCCGCCTTGTAGGCCTCGAGGTAGTTGATGTCGGGCGTCCGGTTCAGCGCAAAGGCCGTCGGCACGACACCGATCAGGATCAGCATGATCAGGCCCATGCCCTTCTGTCCATCGTTGGAGCCGTGCGCGAAGCTGACGCCGGTGCAAGTGAAGATCAGCAGGCCGCGGATCCACCATGGCGGCGGCGTGTTGCCTTTCGGTGCCTCGTAGAGGGCAGGATTGCGGACGAGCAGCTTCATCGCATAGAGCAGGATCGCCGCGGCAAAGAAGCCGATGATCGGCGACACCAGCAAGGTGATGCCGACATTGGTCGCCTGCGACCAGTCGACACCGCTGGTGGCACTGCCGGCGGGCGCCATGAATTGGTTGGCGAGGCCGACGCCGATGATCGAGCCGACCATCGTGTGCGAACTCGACGCCGGCAGGCCGAGGAACCAGGTGCCGAGGTTCCACAGGATGGCGGCAACGAGCAGCGCGAACACCATGGCAAAGCCGGAGGAAGAGCCGACCTGCAGGATCAGCTCGACCGGCAACAGGGACAGGATGCCGAAGGCGACCGCGCCGCTGGAAGTGAGAACCCCCAGGAAATTGAAGGCGCCCGACCACATGACGGCGAATTCGGCCGGCATGGAGCGTGTGTAGATGACCGTCGCCACCGCATTGGCCGTATCATGGAAGCCGTTGACGAATTCGAAGCCGAGCGCGATCAGCAAGGCTATGCCGAGCAGGATCCACGGCACGGTCTTGGCCTCGGCCAGATCCCGGCTGAGCGCGTAGCCGACATAGACGACGCCGACGAGCACCAATACGCCGAAGGCCGGCAGGAACCACTTCGCGCTACCCGAACTGTGCAGCGGATGATCCGGTCTCGGAATGCCCGCTTCACTAGAAACTATGTCCACCATGTCCCACTCCTATTGCATTGCAGCAAAGAACCGGGACGAACGCTATGTCCGCACAATGAACCCTGTATGACGATATCGAACACAACCTCTGAGCGATATCCCAGACGAAAAGCCGGGCGGTCGACGCTTCAGGCGCCGCTGGATCGCGTCTTCAGGATCGCCGAGAACAGCGGATCGAAGGCACGGCTGATCGGCGCCGCTGCAGCACCGAGCGCGATCGACCAGGGGTCGGTGGTGCCAAGCTGCAGGCGCTGCAGGTTACGGCCAGCCCGGTCGGCGATCGACGGCGGCAGCGGATGCATAGCCTCGACCAGCCGGCGGGCCAGCGCTTCCGGCGCGCCGCTGGTCAGGATCACGGTCTGCGGATCGAAGATTGTTTCGATGAGATGCACGCTCCAGCGCAGATCATGCGCCGCACCATCGATCCAGGCCATCATCTTTGGATCCTCGGCGATGACCAGGGCGTTCATCTGTTCGTAGATATCGCTATCCGCCGGATTGAGGCCGAGATGCTGGTAGAGCGAAGCCAGCGAGGCGCGGTGCTCGAGCGGCGTCGAGCCCGGGCCGGCCGGCCCCAGCAGCGCCATGCCGATTTCGCCGGCATTGCCATGGCCGCCGCTGTAGAGCTCGCCATTGAGGATCAGTCCGGCGCCGATGCCGTAGCCGACATAGAGACAGACCGCGTGGTCGACGCCATGCGCCGCGCCGACGATGCGTTCGGCAGTGGCGCAGGCGGCGGCATCGTTCTGCAAGCCGACATTCAGCCCCGTGCCTTTGGCCAGCGTATCCAGCAGTGGAAATTTCTGCCAGGCCGGCATCATCCATTTGTCGTCCGAATCCTTCAGTCCGAAAGGACCGGGCATGGCAACGCCGAGACCGACCAGCCGTTTTTCCGACTGGGCCGAAATGCCGGCCAGGTCGCGGCGCACGCCGGCGATCAGCTTTAGGATGATCTCGACGCCCTTCGACGGCTCGTCGAAAGGCAGGTTCGCCTCGGCCCGCGCCAGCACGCTGCCCATCAGGTCGACAGCCACCGCGCGCGTCAGATGGCGGTCGATATGCAGGCCGATGGCGAAGGCGCCCTCGGGCACCAGCCTGTAGGGCGTCGACGGCTGCCCCCGGCCCTTGCGCACCGCGTCCAGCGCCACGACCAGGCCGTCGCTTTCGAGATCCTCGATGATGTTGGAGACCGCCTGCTTGGTGAGCTGCGTCGCCCGCGCCAAATCGGCTCGCGACAGCGCCCCGTTGAGGCGCAGCGCCTCGATCATGACCCGGCGATTGTGTGCGCTGGTGCCTTCCTGGTTGGTGCCGCTTTTGGCGCGGATCGGGCTGATGTCGTCCACCGGCTTTTCCCCTCTTGACTCCATTAGAATATTGATCGACTAATTAAGTCAAGCGAGTTGACTTAATGCAATCCGAATGTCCCAAAACAAGATGGCCAAGGCGCTCCGCCTGTCGCCACTGGTCGGCAGGGTAAGCATCAGGTCACGCGACATGGATCCGGGAAGGCAATGCGAAACGCCCGCATCGCCGGCCCGTCAACGCCGGAAATGGGAGAAGAAGATGCTTAGGACAATCACCAAAACACTGGTCGGCGCGGTCTTCGCCGGAGGACTGCTCGTCCCTCACGCTTTCGCCGAAACGACGCTCAATGCGTTGTTCATGGCGCAGGCCGCCTACAGCGAGGCCGATGTGCGCGCCATGACGGACGCCTTCACCAAGGCCAATCCGGACGTCAAGGTCAATCTCGAATTCGTGCCCTATGAAGGCCTGCACGACAAGACGGTGCTCGCCCAGGGTTCGGGCGGCGGCTACGACGTCGTCCTGTTCGACGTCATCTGGCCGGCCGAATACGCGACCAACAAGGTGCTGGTCGACGTCTCGTCGAAGATCACCAACGACATGAAGAAGGGTGTGCTGCCCGGCGCCTGGACCACGGTCCAGTATGACGGCAAGTACTATGGCATGCCGTGGATCCTCGACACCAAATATCTGTTCTACAACAAGGACATCCTGGAAAAGGCCGGCATCAAGACGCCGCCAAAGACCTGGGAAGAGCTTGGCGCGCAGGCCAAGATCATCCAGGACAAGGGCCTGCTGAAGACACCGATCGCCTGGAGCTGGTCGCAGGCCGAAGCCGCGATCTGCGACTACACCACGCTGGTCAGCGCCTATGGCGGCGACTTCCTCAAGGACGGCAAGCCGGACTTCCAGAATGGCGGCGGCCTCTCGGCGCTGAAATACATGGTCGACAGCTACAAGTCCGGCCTCACCAACCCGAATTCCAAGGAATTCCTGGAAGAGGACGTGCGCAAGGTCTTCGAAAACGGCGACGCCGCCTTCGCGCTGAACTGGACCTACATGTACAACATGGCCAACGATCCGAAGGACTCGAAGGTGGCCGGCAAGGTCGGCGTCGTGCCGGCGCCGGGCGTCACCGGCATCAGCGAGGTGTCGGCCGTCAACGGTTCGATGGGCCTCGGCGTCACCGCGATTTCGAAGCATCCGGACGAAGCCTGGAAATACATCGAATACATGACCTCGCAGGCGACGCAGAACCAGTATGCCAAGCTGTCGCTGCCGATCTGGGCCTCGTCCTATGACGACCCGGCCGTCACCAAGGGTCAGGAAGAGCTGATCGCCGCCGCCCAGCTCGGCCTCGCCGCCATGTATCCGCGTCCGACCACGCCGAAGTACCAGGAACTGTCGACAGCGCTGCAGCAGGCCATCCAGGAATCGCTGCTCGGCCAATCCTCGCCTGAAGACGCCTTGAACACGGCGGCCAAGAACAGCGGCCTCTGAGCCGTTTTCTCCGATCACGGGCGGCACTACAGCGCCGCCCGTCCCCTTGGACGGGCAAAGGACGCTGTAGCGTTTTCTGATCTTGCGCACGATCCTCCCGGAAATCGGTTCCGACTTCCTGGGTCATGCGCGAGTGCCGCCCGTGCTATGTCTGAAATCACCATGAATGAAGAGAGGCTGCTCCGATGTCGAGCACCTGGATGACAACCCGTGCATGGCTCTTGATGCTGCCGCTGCTCGTGGTCATGGTCGCCGTCATCGGCTGGCCGCTGGTCGATACGGTCGGTCTTTCCTTCACCGACGCCAAGCTGGTCGGCACCGGCGGCAATTACGTCGGATTCGACAATTACACCAACATGCTGTCGAGCTCGAATTTTTCGCGCACGCTGGTCACCACGACGCTGTTCGCGGTGATTTCGGTTGCCGCCGAAATGGTGATCGGCGTTCTCGCCGCCTTGCTCCTCAATCAGCAGTTCCACGGTCGCGCCGTCCTGCGCGCCTTGATGATCCTGCCCTGGGCATTGCCGACCGTGGTCAACGCGACGCTATGGCGGCTGATCTACAATCCCGAATATGGCGCGCTGAACGCCGCACTGACGCAACTCAATCTCATCGACGCCTACCGCTCCTGGCTGGGTGAGCCGGGCACGGCGCTGACGGCTCTGATCGTCGCCGACTGCTGGAAGAACTTTCCGCTGGTGGCGCTGATCGCGCTCGCCGCTTTGCAGGCGGTGCCACGCGACATCACCGCCGCCTCGCTCGTCGATGGCGCGGGACCGTTCAACCGCTTCCGCTTCGTCATCCTGCCCTATCTCGCCGGGCCGCTGATGGTGGCGCTGGTGCTGCGCACCATCGAGGCCTTCAAGGTCTTCGACATCATCTGGGTGATGACCCGTGGCGGCCCGGCCAACAGCACGCGCACGCTGTCGATCCTCGTCTACCAGGAAGCCTTCTCCTTCCAGCGCGCCGGCTCGGGCGCATCGCTGGCGCTGATCGTCACCTTGCTCGTCACCGTGCTCGCCGTCGCCTATGCGGCGCTGGTCAGGAAGACCGCCGGGAGTGCCGCCTGATGGAACGCAGAAGCCCCGCCTTCACCATCTTCATCCATGCCTGCGCGCTGCTGCTCGCCGCCATTATCCTGGCGCCGATCGCCTGGCTGTTCATCATGAGCATTTCGCCGGCCGCCGATCTCGCCGCCAAGCCGCTGCGCTGGTGGCCGCAGGCCGCCGACTTCTCGCGCTACCAGACATTGCTGTCGACCGCCGAAAACAGCGCCGGCTCTGCCTTCACCTCGTCCCTGCGCAACAGCCTGGAGATCGCCGGCATGGCGACGCTGGCCGCACTCGCTTTGGCCATCCCTGCCGGCTGGGCGGTGTCGCGCACGCCGACGATCGGCTGGTCGCTGTCGATGGTCATCGCCACCTACATGCTGCCGCCGGTGGCGCTCGCCGTGCCGCTCTATATGGGCCTGTCGCATCTTGGCCTGCTCAACAATGTCTTCGGCCTGGCGCTGGTCTATTTGACCATATTGGCGCCCTTCACCACCTGGCTGATGAAATCCGGTTTTGACTCGATCCCGCGCGAGATCGAGGCGGCGGCGATGATCGACGGCGCCGGCCTGTTCCAGACCTTGCGCATCATCACCCTGCCGCTGGCGGCGCCGGTGACGGCGACATCGGCTCTGTTTGCCGTGCTGCTTGCCTGGGACGAATTCTTCTATGCGCTGCTGTTCACCTCCGACCAGCGCGCCAAGACCTTGACCGTCGCCATCGCCGATTTGGCCGGCGGCCGTGTTTCCGACTACGGGCTGATCGCCACCGCCGGCGTGCTGGCCGCTTTGCCGCCGGTGCTGATTGGCCTGGTCATGCAGCGGGCGCTGATCTCGGGCCTGACCAGCGGCGGTGTGAAAGGATGACGATGACTGCAACAAGAATTCGGCCGGCCGGACTGGCCGTCATCGACCGCGAAATGGCGCGCCAAAATGCGGATGCGCGTGCTTCGTTCGGGAACAACACCGCCATGGCGGCAAACGTCGCCGCCTCGATCAGGAAGACCGGGCGTCTGCTGCTGCTCGGCATGGGCGGCTCGCATGCCGTCGGGCGCGCCGTCGAACCGCACTATCGCGCGCATGGCATCGATGCGCTGGCACTGCCGCTCTCGGAACAGCTCGGCCAGCCGGTGCCGCTGGATGGTAAGACGGTGCTCGTCACCTCGCAGTCCGGCGAGAGCGCGGAGGTCGTCAGGTGGTTTGCGGAAGCCGGAAGCGTTGCCGATGTTTTCGGCCTGACGCTCGAGGGCGGCTCCTTTCTCGCCCGCACCGCGCCTTGCCTGGTCGGCGCCGGCGGCACCGAACTAGCCTTCGCCGCGACCCGCAGCCTGACCGTGACCTTCGCCTTGCATCTGGCCATCCTGGCTGCGTTGGGTGAGGACACAAGTGCGGCCGTTGGCGCGCTGGATCAGAAACAGGACAACGACATCACGCAAGCGCTCGCAGCGTTGGCGGAGGTGACGACCATCGTCACCTCGGGCCGCCGCCTGCAAGGTGTGGCCGAAGCGCTGGCGCTCGGCCTCACCGAACTGTCGCGGTTGCCCTGCTTTTCACTCGAAGGCGGTCAGTTGCGGCACGGTCCTATGGAAATGCTCGGCCCGAAAATTGGCGTCATCCTGTTTCGCGGCAACGATCCGACGGCGGAACTGGTGACGGCGATGGCCGTTTCCGTGGTCGAGGCCGGCGCACCGCTCGTGATCTTCGACGCCTCCGGGCAATCGCCGGTCGCAGGCGCCGTCACGCTCTCTTTCAAGCCGGCTTCGGGTCTCGCCGCGATCTTCGCCATGCTGCCGGTGGCGCAGCGGCTGATGATCGCCTTTGCCGACAGCCACGTCGACAATGCCGGCACGCCCGTGCGCTCCACCAAGATCACCAGGAGCGAGTGATGCGTCCGCTAGCGGTGATCGGCAATGTCAACGTCGACCTGATTGTCGGCCCGGTCGCGCCGTGGCCGAAGGCGGGCACGGAAACCGTGGTCGACCATGATGAATTGCGCGTCGGCGGACAGGCCGGCAACACCGGGCTCGCCTGGCAGGCGTTGGGCATTGATTTCGAGATCGCCGCCAATGTCGGCGACGATCAGTTCGGCCACTGGCTGCGCGAGGCGTTCGGCAGCCGTGCCGACAAATGGCCTGTGCGCCCGGAGAGCACGACGCTGTCCGTCGGCATGACCCACCCCGACGGCGAACGGACCTTCTTCACCACGCGCGGACACCTGCCCCGCTTCAGCCTTGCCGACGTATTTTCGGTGCTCGATGGCAAGCAGCTCGCCGGCGGCTATGCGTTGCTGTGCGGCTCCTTCCTCACCGATGATCTGACGCGCGACTACGAGGCGTTCTTCGACTGGGCGAACCGGCACGATATCGCGGTGGCGCTGGATACCGGCTGGCCGATTGAGGGCTGGACCGCGGCGAACTGCAAGGCGGCCCGCACCTGGCTTGCGCGCTGCGACCTTGCCTTGTTCAACGAGGTGGAGACCGTGACCCTGGCAGGCCTGCCCGATCCGGTCGAGGCGGCGCGGCAAATCCAGTCCAGCATGAAGAAGGGCGCTATCGCCGTCGTCAAACGCGGTCCCGAAGGGGCGATCGCCATCGGCCCCGGCGGAGCGCTGGTCACGGCGACGGCGCCCGACGTCAAGGTCGTCGACACGATCGGCGCCGGCGATGTGTTCAATGCGGCCTTCCTGGCCGCACTGGCGCAGGACCAGACGCTGACCGCCTCACTTGCAGCCGCGACGCAGGTGGCGTCGCGCGCCATATCAACCTTGCCGCGTAACTACGGCGGACCGATGCATCCAAGGGAAGCCACGCATGAGCGCGCTTGAAATCCGCAACGTCCGCAAGAATTACGGCAGTGTCGAAACGCTGAAAGGCATCGACATCGCGCTGCAGAGCGGCGAATTCCTTGTGCTGCTCGGCTCGTCGGGTTGCGGGAAGTCGACGCTTCTCAACATCATCGCAGGGCTGGCCGAAGCGACAAGCGGCGACGTGCTGATCGGCGGCCGCTCGATCCTTGGCGTTCATCCCAAGAACCGCGACATCGCCATGGTCTTCCAGTCCTATGCGCTCTATCCGAACCTGACCGTGCGCCGCAACATCGGCTTCGGGCTGGAGATGCGCGGCGTCGCCGCCGACGAGCGCGAAAAGGCGGTGGCGGAAGCTGCAAGACTGCTGCAGATCGAAGCCCTGCTCGACCGCAAGCCGAGCCAGCTTTCCGGCGGCCAGCGCCAACGCGTCGCCATCGGCAGGGCGCTGGTGCGCAAGCCGCAGGTGTTCCTGTTCGACGAGCCGCTGTCCAATCTCGACGCCAAGCTGCGCCTGGAAATGCGCACCGAGCTGAAGCGCCTGCACCAGATGCTGCAGACCACCGTCGTCTACGTCACCCACGACCAGATCGAGGCGATGACACTGGCGAGCCGCATCGCGGTCATGCGCGACGGCAGGATCGAGCAGCTCGGAACGCCGGAGGAAATCTACAATGAACCGGCAACGCTCTATGTCGCCGGCTTTGTCGGCGCACCGTCGATGAACATGCTCAAGGCCACCCTCACGGACGGCGAGCTGGCGATCGACGGTTCGGACGCGCGGCTGCCCTTGCCTGCCCGTTTCAGCCAGACAGTCGCCGACGGCGCGCGCGTCGTGGTCGGCATTAGGCCCGAAGCACTGCGGGTCGCGGCGGATGCCTCAGCGTCATCACTGCCGGTGGAAATAGAAGTCGTCGAGTTGACCGGTCCCGAATTGGTCACCACTGCGCGGATCGGCACCCAGCGGCTGACGGCCTGCCTGCCGCCGGCATCCCGCGTCGCGAAAGGTCAGGCGGTCAGCTTCGCCTTCAGCGAGGACGCGCTGCGGCTCTTCAACCCTGACACCGGCAAGGCTTTTTGAACCTGAAACCGGCGCCGCTGAAGGCCCTCAGGATTGCGTCCTGGGTGCATGCTCGGCATCGGGTGATCCTGCGATTTCCAGCAGGGACGCCACCAGCAGTTGCCGTTCGTCCTTGGACAGCACGTCGGAATCGAAGAGGTTCATGCTGCGCAGCCCCTCGATGGCGAGATAACAGACCAGCAGCGATTTGAGGTCGTTCGTCTCGCCCTTCAGCCGTTCGAAAAGCTGCTGCTGGAACGTCTTTATCGGCGTCATGAAATCGGGATCCTCGGCGATCGCCGAAAATATCCACGAGGCCGCGGGCTGTTTTTCCTCGCAATCATTGGCCGACAGCCTGATGTAGACCGCGAGCGGATTACTGCCCTTGTCGTTGCTGCTGGCGGTCTCCAGAGCTTGCTCGAAATCGCGCAGATAGCCCTCGACCAGCGCTTGCATCAATCTGGCCTTGGTCGGGAAATTGTAGAGCAGCCCGCCCTTCGACACGCCGGCGCGGCTGGCGACGGCATCCAGCGACAGGCTGCCGGGCCCGGATTCGCGGGCAACATCAGCCGCCGCCGCGAGTATCTTCTCGCGCGAGTTCGCTCGTCGGGCTCTCATGGCGCCTCCCTTCGCAAGCTTAGGCCCAATTGACAAGACCGTCCAGACGGTACAGTAAAGCCGCCATCATTTGAAATCGGGACCCGCAGTCGATATGTGTCCCGATGTCCGCGCTTCGCGCCGGATTTCGACTGAGGGGACCTCCTTGTTCAAGCGCATACTCCGTATCTTTCTCATCATCGTCGTCCTGGCTGTGCTGGTCATTGTCGTCGGCGGCATCGTCGGCTTCAATTTCCTGCGCGACAACGGCATCAAGCAGTATTTCGCCACGATGAAGCCGCCGGCGGCGACCGTTTCAACGACCATCGCCAAGCCGTCGAGCTGGACGCCGGGCGTCGAGGCGATCGGTACGGTGCGAGCCGTGCGCGGTGTCGACCTGACGGTCGAGACCGCAGGCATCGTCAAGGAAATTTCCTTCCATGCCAACGAGAAAGTGGCTGCCAATGCGGTGCTGCTGCAGCTTGACGACGCCGTCGAGCGCGCCGATCTCGACGCGCAGAAGGCGCAGGCCGCGCTTGACCAGGTATCGCTGACCCGCGCCATCGAACTGACCAGGCGTGGCGTCGGCTCCGACTCCACCCTGGACACCGCACGGGCGGCGGCTTCGGCTTCGGCGTCCCAGGTCACCAAGCTGCAGGCCGTGCTCGACCAGAAGCAGCTGACGGCGCCTTTCGCCGGTACGGTCGGTATTCCGAAGATCGATATCGGCCAGTATATGGCGCCTGGCACCGCCGTCGTGACACTGCAGGACCTCGACACGATGCGGGTCGATTTCTCGGTACCCGAACAGCAGCTCCCGCTGCTCAAGATCGGCCAGACGGTTCGGCTGGGCTTGAGCGGTGCGGACATGCCGTTCGCCGGCGCCATTCGCGGCATCGACCCCAAGATCGACCCGTCCAGCCGGCTGGTCAACATCCGGGCGGAAGTCGCCAACCCCGACGGCAAGCTGACCCCTGGCCAGTTCGTGCAGGTGCGTGTCGAACTGCCCGAGGAGCAGAACGTGCTGACGCTTCCGCAGACGGCGCTGACCACCAGCCTCTATGGCGACTATATCTTCGTGGTGCAGCCGGCCAAGCCCGCCGGTACGGCCTCGGGGCAGCCCGCCAAGCCGGAAGAAAAACCCGCTGCCGCCGCGACCGACAAGCCGGCGGACACCAAGCCGGCGGACGCGATGAAACCGGCTGCCGATGCCATGAAGCCTGCCGCCGATGCGGCCAAGCCAGCGGACAAGGCCGCTTCCGATGCGGCCAAGCCGGCGGCGGAAGGCGACAAGCCCGCGCTGGTGCTGTCGCAGGTCTTCGTCAAGCCTGGCCGCCGCAACCAGGGCATGGTCGAGATCGTCGAAGGGCTGAAGGCCGGCGACGAGGTCGTCACTGCGGGTCAAAACCGCCTCTTCAACGGCATGTCCGTCAATGTCGACAACACGATCGACCCGACCAAATCGGCGAACAAGCAGGCCGACCAGCAATGAGCTTTTCCGATCTCTTCATTCGCCGGCCCGTCCTGTCGACGGTCCTTGGCTGCCTGATCCTGCTCTTGGGTTTCCAGGGCATCTTCAACCTGTCGATCCGGCAGTATCCGAAGGTTGACGAAACCGCGATCACCATCACCACGGCCTATCCGGGCGCCAGCGCCGACCTGATCCAGGGGTTCATTTCCGCCCCGATCGCGCGCGCCGTCGCCTCGACCGAGAACATCGACTACGTCACCTCGTCCAGCCGTCCGTCCTCCAGCACCGTGACGGTGCAGATGAAGCTCGGCTCCAACCCCGACGTGGCGCTGACCGAAGTGCTGTCCAAGGTTCAGGGCGTGCGCGGTACCTTGCCGGACGCCTCCAAGGACCCTGTCATCGTCAAGGGCACCGGCCAGCAGTTCGCGATGATGTACATCTCGATGCAGAATCCGAACATGACGAAGGAGCAACTGACGGAGTATATCGAGCGCGTCATCCGGCCCCGTATGTCGACGGTCGAAGGTGTCGCCGACGTCCAGATCTTCGGCGCCCAGCAATACTCGATGCGCGTCTGGATCGACCCGATCCGGCTTGCCGCGCGCGGTGTCACGGCGGCGGAAGTGCTGACGGCGATCAACAATTCCAACTTCCTGTCGGCGCCCGGCAACACCCAGAACGAATATGTCGTCTCGTCGATCACCGTGCGCTCGACGCTGCAGACGCCGGAAGCCTTTGCCGAACTGCCCCTGCGCTCGACCGACGGCAATGTGGTGCGGCTGCGCGACGTGGCCCGCGTCGAGCTCGGCGCGGAAAATACCGACACCAGGGTCTCCTTCAACGGCAAGCCCGGCACCTTCCTCGCCATCTTCCCGACCCCGGCGGCCAACCCGCTGACCACTGCGGCAGCGCTCACCAAGCTTGTGCCGCAGATCCAGGAGACGCTGCCGAAAGGCATGACCATCGAGGTCGTCTACGACGCGACCGGGCAGATCAGCGCCTCGATCGAGGAGGTGTTCAAGACCATCGGCGAGGCTGTCGCCATCGTCATCGTGGTCATCCTCCTGTTCCTTGGCTCGTTCCGTTCGGTGATGATGCCGATCATCACCATTCCGCTGTCGCTGATCGGCGTCTGCTTCCTGTTGTTTGCAGTGGGCTATTCGATCAACCTTCTGTCGCTGCTGGCCATGGTCCTGGCGATCGGCCTTGTGGTCGATGACGCCATCGTGGTGGTGGAGAACATCCACCGCCACATGGAAGAAGACCATATGACGCCGATGCAGGCCGCGTTCAGCGGCATGCGCGAAATCGCCTCGGCCATCGTCGCCATGACCATGACGCTGGCGGCCGTGTTTGCGCCGCTGGCCTTCACCGGCGGCCTGACCGGCGCGCTGTTCCGCGAATTCGCGGTGACGCTCGCCGGATCGGTCGTACTGTCGGGCGTCATCGCCGTCACCATCACCCCGATGATGTCGGCGCGCCTGTTGAAGGCTGGCAACGCAGGCCGTTTCCAGCGCATTGTCGATGGCATTTTCGCGCGGGTCGAGCACGTCTATGAGCGTGCCGTCACAGGTTCGCTGAACTATCGTCCTTTGACGCTGATCATCGTGCTGGCGCTCGTCGGCGTGACCGGATTCATGTTCACCAAGACCTCGAGCGAATTGGCGCCGGAAGAGGATCAGGGCTTTCTGCTTTCGATCGTGACCGCGCCGACCTACGCGACATCGGACTATACCGAAGCCTATGTGAACCAGATGCTCGGCCTGGTGAGGGATATTCCGGAAACGCGGGCACAGTTCTCGGCGGTCGCCTTCGGCGGCACGACAAACAGCGCCTTCGTCGGTTTTGCTTTCAAGGATTGGGCGGAGCGCAAGCGCAATTCCAAGGAACTGCAGGCCGACATCACTGCTCGTCTCGCCAAGGTGGCGGGCGTGCAGGCCTTCGTCTTCGCACCGCCGACGCTGCCGGGCTCAGGTGGCGGCCTGCCGATCGCCCTGGTGGTGCGCTCGACCGGCAATTCCGCGGAAGTGTACAAGGCGGCCGAGCAGATCAAGAACAAGGCACAGGCCTCCGGCCGCTTCATCGTCGTGCAGAACTCGATGTCTTATGACTCGCCGCAAGTGACGGTGACTATCGACCGCGACCGCGCGGCGGCGCTGAACCTGCCGATCGCCGATATCGGCCGAACGCTGACGCTGCTGGTCGGCGGCGGCGAAGTGGCGCAGTTCGACCGCGACTCCAACAGCTACGACATCATCCCGCAGGTGCCGCAGCAATTCCGCGACAACCCCGAAAGGCTCGGCGAGTATTTTGTGCGCAGCGTCACGGGCGAGATGGTGCCGCTGTCGGCCGTCGTGAAGATTTCCAACAATGCCTCGCCGGCCGCGATCGAACAGTTCAACCAGCTGAATTCGTCGACCATATCGGCATTGCCGCTGCCGGGCGTCACCACGGGCGACGGGTTGAAGGTCCTCGAGGATATCGCCAGAGAGAGCCTGCCCGACACCTTCTTCATCGACTATTCCGGCCAGTCCCGGCAAGAGAAGGAACAGGGCAACACCATCCTGATCGCTTTCGCAGCGGCCGTCATCGTCATCTACCTGGTGCTGGCGGCGCAGTTTGAAAGCTTCCGTGACCCGCTGATCATCATGATGGCGGTGCCGCTGTCGATCTTTGGCGCCATCGTGCCGCTCAATCTCGGCCTCGGCACGCTCAACATCTACACGCAGGTCGGTCTGATCACTCTGATCGGCCTGATCACCAAGCATGGCATCCTGCTGGTCGAATTCGCCAACCAGCAGCGCGAGGCCCATGGCATGCGGCGGCGTGACGCCATCATCGCCTCGGCCAAGGTGCGTTTGCGGCCGATCCTGATGACGACGGCGGCGATGGCGCTGGGCGTCGTACCGCTGATCACGTCGAGCGGCGCCGGTGCCGCGGCCCGTTATTCGATGGGCCTGGTCATCTTCACCGGCATCCTCGTCGGCACCATGTTCACGCTCTTCGTCGTGCCCATGTTCTACACCTTCATCGCCAGCAAGGACCTGCCGCATCTTGCGGAAAAGCCGGATCCGAAGCTGATGCCGGCATTGCCGGACTGACAGAAACCGAAAAACAAAAAGAGGCCGGGAAAATCCCGGCCTCTTTTTTTGGCTGCGCTCGATACCGCCGGGATGTTCCGGAGGGAGTCCTGGACAGGCGCGGCGGTCTGCCGGCCCGTTCCTCAGCCTGCTACTTGACGATGACGATGCTGGTGTTGGCCGGCCCGAAGGTCTCGACAAGCTGATAGAAATCGGCGGCATTGTCCGGGTGCAGCCGCACGCAGCCATGCGAGGCCGGCTGGTCGAGGCGCTTGATGGCATAGGTGGCGTGCACCGCGTAGCCGCCGCTGAAGAACACCGAGTGCGGCATCGGCGCGTTGTCGTACTTCTTGGAATACCACATCTCATGCATGCGCGTCGGCTTGAACGAGCCGGTCGGCGTCACATGTGCCCTGTCGCCGGTGGAAACCTTCCAGGCGAAGGTCGGCCGTCCGTCAACCGAGACCTCCATGATCTGCTGCGAAAGCGAGACACGCGCCACGATCTTGTTGGCGGCATGGGCTGCGTTGGCGCCGAACAGAAGTGCTGCACCCGTGAGCGCGGCGGCGGTGATGTTGATGAGCTTGGCGGAAATGGTGGTGTGCATGACGTCCCCTCTCTGTGCCGGTCAGGCCGGCTCCAATTCGATGAGCGGCTTATCGTTGCGGCATGTTTCGAGGAGATTTCACGAAATGCTCGTTTGTGTTTCGAATCTGTTTCCCCTGGTTAACAGCCCAAGCGATCACAGCGACAACGATCGCACCTTAAGACGCCAGCGAGATACGGCACATAGGTATTCCCAGCAAAACGAAAGTTCGAATTGCCTTTATGTGAAAGATAAAGCGGCAATCCCGAAACCAACCTGCAACAAAGCGCGGCTTCGGGCGGCATGATCCGGATACGGGCCACACGCAAGGTTGACGCAACGAAAGCAGACGGCAACGACCATGAGAACGAAAACGAACACTCGGTCCTGGCTCTTCAGGATCAGCGTCGCGGCGGCAGTCATTGGCGGTGCCGGCACGGTTGCCGGCGGCCCGGTGGCAAAGCTGGCGGCGATGAGTTCGAGTGAGATCTCTACCCTGCACGTCGCCCTGTTTTCCGCCTCGGTCTGGATTGTTTCCAGCCTGCGCATTACCCGGCTCAAGGCCCTCTGGCGGGTTGGCCTTCGGTTGCTGGCATTGCGCGGCCCCTCCGGCAACTTGCAGCCGAGAGGACCGAAGGCCCGCGCCGCAGCGGGGGGCTCCGTGAGCGGCGCGGGCACTTCGGGAGTTTCCTGAAGCGACCCGCGACATACTCATTCTTGAAGAATTCTGGGGAGTTGGAACGATGAAGACGAAATTCGCCGCCTCGGTGCTTTCCGCACTGCTCTATGCGCAGGGCCTGCTTGGCTTTGCCGCCCTGGCCACCGTGCTCCTCAAGGAGCGTGCCCACGCAAACGAACTCGTCGTGAGCGGCGACATGCCGTCGGGCCCGTCGCTGCTGGTGGTGCGCTGAACCGCGGGAGCATCGGCAGGAGGAAAATCCGATGCTCAGCCAGAAAGACAGCCCCGGTACGCTGCCGTCAGTCGGTGAATTGCTGTGGCGGATCGAACCGGTAGCCCGCGCCACGTATGGTGGTGATGGTCTCGGTGTCGAGCTTGCGGCGCAGCCGCACGATGCGCGAATCGATCGAACGATCGAAGGCGTCGGCATTCTCGGCCGGTGCCGCCGCGATGATGTCGTCACGCGTCAGCACCTTGCGGGGGCTCGCCAGGAACAGCCTGAGCAGCGCCACCTGGCCGGGCGAAAGCTGTTCCTCCGTACCGGAGCGGTGCATGACGATGGCCGATCTCAAATCGACGGTCGCGTTCTCCAGCACGATCAGTTCCTGCTTGCCCCTGCCACGACGCGACAGCAGGCCGCCGACCCTGGCGGCGAGTTCCCTGACATTGAGCGGGCTTTCGACGACGTCGGCCGCACCCAGTTCGAGGGCCAGCACCTTGTCGACGAGATCGGACGGCCGGCAGATCAGGATGAAATCGGGCCCGTCCCGGCCGCCCTCGCCTTGGCCGCCATAGCGCCTGAGCAGATCCCGCCCTTCCGCCTGGCTGAGACTGTCACCGACGACAACGACATCGATGCCTCCGCCCGCCAGCAGCGATTCGGCCTCCCAGGCCTGCCGCGCCTGGCGCACATCATGGCCACGCCGCTCGAGATGGTCGGCAAGTTCGGTCGCGACCGAGGCGGCGACGGAAACAAGCGCAATGACGGCTCGTGCAGCCATGTTTTCCAACCGTTCCCTTCCAACCGGATATGAGTGCTGGACATGATGTTTATACCCAATCTACTTTCCACTGAAAGTGGGAGCGAGAGCATCGTGCGGGCAAGGATAGTGATCGTCGAGGACGAGCCCGACCTGAGGGACGCGGTTGCCGAATATCTCGGCGCCGCCGGCTATGATGTGGCGACCGCCGAAACCGCCGCCGCCGCGCGCAGCCTGATCGAGGCCCAAGCCTTTCATCTGGCTATTCTCGACATCGCCATGCCCGGCGAGGACGGGCTGTCGCTCGGCCGCTGGCTGCGCTCGAGAATGCCGATCGGCATCATCTACGCGACCGCCGCCGGCACGGCGCTCGACCGCATCGTCGGGCTGGAGCTCGGCGCCGACGACTATATCGTCAAGCCATACGAACTGCGCGAAGTGCTGGCGAGGGTGCGCAGCGTGCTGCGCCGGGTTCCGCAGCCGACGGAACGGCTCGACAGGAAGACCACGACGGACCGCCGTTCCGTCGCCTTCGGCCCGTTCCAAGCCGATCTCGACGGCAGGCTGGTCACCGGCGCCAACGGCGCCGTGATCGACATGGCCAAGAGCGAATTCGACGTGCTGGAGGTTTTCCTGACCCGCGCCAACCGGCTGCTGACGCGCGCCGCGATCTCGGAGGCGATCGGCTTCACCGAGGATCCGGAATCGTCGCGCGCAGTCGACATCCGCATCATGCGCCTGCGCAAGAAGATCGAGGCGGATCCGGCCAACCCGAAATTCCTGCGCACGGTGCGCGGCGAAGGCTATATCTTCTCGCTGCCGACCGGCGACAGCAACTGAGCGCCAAGGCCTGTAAGGGTCACAGGGTCACAGCCGTTGCTCGCCGATCGAATTGGCATCACTTTGGAATAACGGCTGAAAATGACGGGCGAAGCAACAAGCACCGATATGCAGGGTTTCAGGCAGGGCGCGGCAATGGCGGCCGTGCGTGTCGTTCGCCGGCTGCGCGAGGCCGGCGACTGGCAGCGCGAGATGGACGGCATACTGGAAACCCTTTGCCGGGCCATCGAATGTCAGCGCGGCATCCTGTTTCGCTTGCGCGAACTGCCGGGCCAGGGTTTTGCCCAGTCGGTTGCCGCCTATTGGATCGACCCCGACTTTGGCGGCGAACTGGCATCGCCGACCGTCATCATGCAGTCGATCGTCAATTCGGACCCGCTGCTGGAACGCGTCGCCGAGAACGAACGGCAGGGCAAGATCTTTGCCGGGCATACGCGCGATCTCGAAGGGTTCCTGAGAACCGATTTCGAAAAGCAGAACATCAAGTCGTTCCTGTCGGTGTCGGTCTTCGCCCATGGCCATCTGTGGGGCACGCTCGCCGTCAATGACTGCGTCGACGAGCGCGAGTGGACCGACGAGGAGGAGGCGACGCTGCACATCATCGCGCTCGCCATCGGCGACGCCATCGAACACTCGCCTTCGGACGCCCATGCCAGCGAAGTGATCCGCCGCACCATGCTGCAGGCTTCGCTCGACGCCATCATCGTCATCGACGAGGCCGGATCGATCATTGAATTCAATCCTGCCGCCGAAAAGATGTTCGGCTTCCAGCGCAGCGACATACTCGGCAAGGACCTGCTCGACACCGTCGTGCCGGAATATTACCGCAAGGGCTATTCCTCGGGCGCCGACTACATGTCGGGCCGCGGCGCGCCGATGGTCGGCCAAAGGCTCGAGACCGTGACACAGAATGCCGCCGGCGAGGTGTTTCCGATCGAGCTGACGGCGACCGAGATGCGCGTCGCCGACCGCCGCCTGATCTTCGGCTCTATCCGCGACCTGCGCGACAGGCTGCGGGCCGAGGAAGAGATCAACCGGCAGCGCGAGAAGCTGCACCAGAACGAGAAGATGGCTGCGATGGGCTCGCTGCTCGCGGGTGTTTCGCACGAGCTCAACAATCCGCTGGCGGTGGTGGTGGCGCAATCGACGCTCTTGCACGAATTCGCCTCCGACCCGCAGACCAAGGTTCGCGCCGAGAAGGTGCGTGCCGCGGCCGAGCGCTGCGGCCGCATCGTCAAGAGCTTCCTGTCGATGGTCCGTCTGCATCCCGCGGCCCAGGCCGAGACCGATCTCAACCAGGTGATCCGCGCTGCCCTCGAGGTGACCGCCTATGGCGCACGCTCGAGCGGCATCATCATCGACACCGATTTCGCGCCGGGTCCGCTGCTGGCCATGGCGGACGCCGACCACGTGACGCAGGTGGCGGCCAATTTCCTTATCAACAGCCAGCACGCGCTGGCCGGCATTGCCGGCGACCGGCTGATCAAGGTGCGGACCTTCCGCAGCGATCGCGACAATCCCTGCTTCTCGGTCGAGGACAACGGGCCCGGCATTCCCGAAGCGATCCGCAACCGCATCTTCGAATCCTATTTCACCACCAAACCGGTCGGTGTCGGCACCGGCATCGGCCTGTCGATCTCGAAATCGATCATCGAGCGGCACAATGGCAATGTCTGGTTCGAGGAAGTGCAGCCCCGAGGCGCGCGTTTCGTTGTCCAGTTGCCAGCCATTTCGCCTGGCATCGCCGCTGCCGGAGAAAGCCAGCCACGCTCGAGCGGCCTGCGTCATGCCTTGATCATCGATGACGAGCCTGATGTCGCTGGCTCCTTGTCCGACATTCTCGAATTGATGGGCATCAAGTCGCGCATCGCGCCGGTCTGGGAATCGGGCGCCGCCACCTTGAGCGGCCACATGCCGCCCGACATCGTCTTTTCGGACCTGCGCATGCCCGGCACATCAGGCATGGCCATCTACCGCGAGCTGCTCGCCGAGAGGCCCGAACTGGCACGGCGTTTCGTGCTGGTTACTGGTGATCTGATCGGCGCCAAGGCGGAAATCGAAGCCTTGCCGGCGCAGCAGCGGCCGCAGATCCTGGAAAAGCCGTTCAGCACGCTGGACGTGCGCAGCGTGCTTTCATCCATCGCCGAGCAGGCCGCGTTGAAGGGCTAAAAAAGAAGCTCCCGGCCGGCTGTGCGGCGGGAGCTGAATGGAGCGCTGGAGGAGCGCTCGGGGAGGTCAGAGCGGGAACCCGAAAGGGAACGGTTCGGGATCACGCTTCGACGGAAATCAGAAAATGTTTGGCGTGTTGGTCAGCGGCGCGGCATTGGCGATCATGCGGATCGCGCGGGCCTTATGCGTCCCGGACTGTTCGGCGATGGCTCGCAGGCAATCGACGCTCTCGGCGCCCCATGCCTGCCCCTTGCAGGCAAAGTCGAGCGCCGGCATCGGCAGGCGAGCGGTCTTGATTGTCGTTGGCGCCCCTTCGACCACATTGGCCGGCGGATTCAGCGAGGCGAAGGCCGGCCCCACTGTCGGCGTGAGCGCCATGCCGATGATGGCGCAAGCAGCCAGCCCCATGAACATGGCCATGGGGTGATCGCTGGCGCGTTGGCGTAGCGCCAGTTTCGGGCGGCGGTCAGCGCGCTCTGGAGCCTGGAGGCGGTGTTGGCTGGCGATGATCTCGACTTTCGCATGCATTGCCTTCCCCTTCGCTGCGTTTCTTTTTGACGATGAAACGAACTTATTCGCACTTTGTAACAGCACAAAATTGGTGCAGCTCTGGCAATGTAACCAGATTGAAACGACGCTATCGGGCAAAACCGGGCATAATCGGTCACCCGGCTCGCCTGTGGCCGATACAAGGCAACCTCAGCCCGACTCCGCCGGGCCGCCCAACCCAAGTGCCTGCCGAACAGCAGCCGCGGCGCGGCGAGCGTTTTTGCCACCGGCAAGGTGACTTGTTCTGCAGCCCGTGCGCTCTGCGAAATCACACTAGATGGCGTTTCGGAAACCGGAGCTAACACCCGGATTCTCCGCGATTTTCTCGAGCATCCGGAGCATGGAATTCAGCCAAGAACGAACGCATGGACTCCGCTCAAAAATCTTTGCGATTTTCACAAGCCATTGCATTTCAATGCAAAATATGATTTTATTGAATGATTATTCAACAAAAAAGAAGAGACGTTTTATGAACCCGCACCTCCGTGACGTGGCGATCCCCAACGACTGGGACCGCCGGGGACTACCGGGCTGGAGTTACCATTCCGATGCCCTTCTCGAACTCGAGAAGGAGCATGTTTTCCGCAACCATTGGCAGATCGTCGGCCATGTCTGCGACATCCCGAACGCCGGCGATTATCTGACCATGGATTTGGTCGGCGAGCGCGCTCTGATCGTGCGCGGCAAGGACGGCGTCGTGCGCGGCTTCAACAATATGTGCCGCCACCGCGGCAGCCGTGTCGTCGCCGACAGCCAGGGCAATTGCAAGAACGCGCTGGTGTGCCCGTTCCACGGCTGGGTCTACAATCTCGACGGCACGCTGCGCGGCGCCGCGCGTCCGCGCTCCTTCCCCGATCTCGACAAGACCGAGTTCGGCCTGATGCAGCTCGACCTGGAAGTCTGGATGGGCTTCATCTTCATCCGTTTCCGCAATGGCGGACCGCAGCCTTCGGTCGCCGAGCTGATGAAGCCGATCGAGCCCGAATTCGCGCATTACAAGGCCGCCGACATGGTGCCGTCCTGGGGCATCTGGACCCAGAAGACTCCGGTCAACTGGAAGTCGGTGCGCGATGTCGACAATGAGGGCTATCACGTCGCCATGGCGCATCCTGCCCTGCAGGATCTCTATGGGGCGACCTATTTCGACGAGCCCTTCATCAACGGCGTGTCGCGCTCCTTCGCCACCTACAATCCGCATGCCGGCCGCCGCTGGAGCGTCAAGAACTACGTCAAGATCGCGCCAGTGCCGACGCATCTGCCGGACCATCTGAAGAAGGCCTGGGTCTATTACGGCATCTTCCCCAACGCGGTCATTTCGGTGATGCCCGAGTCGGTGCAGTTCTATCAGGAGTTTCCGCTGTCGACGGGCGAGACCCTGCTGCGCGGCGCCATCTACCGCTACCGCGACGAAAGCCGCGAACAGGCCGCCGCCCGCTACCTCTCGTTCCGCATCGACCGCGACACCATGTCGGAAGATGTCCAGCTGTCGGTATGGTCGAACGAATCCATGCTGTCCGAAGCCTTCGAGGGTTTTTACCTGTCGGACCTCGAATATGGCGTGCGCACCCATCACGACCATCTGCGCAAGATGCTGCCCGTGCTGGGCCTGGAGACGGCGCCCGAGGAGAAGGACATGTGGAATTTGAACGACGCGCTGAGGTCGCGGTCGTAGCTTCCTTCTCCCCATGAAACGGGGAGAAGGGAGGAACTTCACCCCCGCCACACACCTTCTTTCCTCAAATCATCCATGGTCCGCGAAATGCCCTCGCGCAAAATGCCGACCATGTCGTCGATCTGCTCGCGCGTGATGATCAGCGGCGGCGACATCACGCACATGTTGATCAGCGGCCGCACCAGCAGGCCGAGCTCATGGCAGTGGGCGTCGATGCGTTTGCCGACATCCTTGTCGAGTTGCAGCGGGTCCTTGCTTTCACGGTCGGCGACGCATTCGACGCAGCCCATCAGCCCAGCGCCGCGCACCTCGCCGACCAGCGGCAGCTCCTCCAGCGTCTTCAGCCGCGCCTGGAAATAGGGCGCCACCGCCTGCGTATGGGCGAGCAGGCCCTCTTCCAGCAGGTCGAGGTTTTTCAACGCTACGGCGCAGCCGACGGGATGGCTGGTGTAGGTCAGGCCATGGCCGAACATCGCATCGGGATGGTTCGAACGGCGCAACTCTTGCAGCAGCCGTTCAGAGATGATGACGCCGCCGAGCGGGAAATAACCCGAGGTGACGCCCTTGGCGAAGGTGATCATGTCGGGATCGATGCCGAACACCTCGCCCGAGGCGAAGACATGGCCAAGCCGGCCGAAGCCCGTGACCACCTCGTCGGAGACATAGAGGATGTCGTTGTCGCGGCAGATCTCGCGGATGCGCTTGAGATAGCCGTCCGGCGGGATCACGACGCCTCCCGAGGCCTGCACCGGCTCGCCGACGAAAGCACCTATTCTGTCGGCGCCGACGCGGGCGACCGTGTCGCGGAACTGGTCGACGAGGACGTCGGTGAAGGCGGCAAGGCTCATGCCTTGCGGACGGCGGAACGGATCGGGTGAGGATAGTTTGATCACCAGCTCGTCGGCGCCGTCCATCCAATCGCGGTCGCGTGGGCGGCCATTGAGCGAGGCCGACAGATAGGTCGAGCCGTGATAGGCGCCGCCGCGCGACAGGATCAGCTTCTTTTCCGGTCGACCGCGCACATTGTTGTAGAACTGCATGAAGCGCAGCGCCGTCTCCACGGCCGAAGAGCCGCCGGTCGTGTAGAAGACATGGCTGAGGTCGCCCGGCGCATGGCCGGCGATACGCATGGCAAGTTCGGCCGACGGCGCGTTCATCGTGTACCAGGGCGTGTTGTAGGACAGCGCCATCGCCTGGTCATACATCACCCTGGCCAGTTCCTCGCGGCGGTGGCCGACATTGACGCACCACATGCCGGCAGGCCCGTCGATCAGCCGTTTGCCGGTGTTGTCGGTGATGTAGATGCCATCGCCTTCGCCGATCAGCGCGCGGGCTTCGGCACCGACGGAACCGGCATAAGGCCAGGGCTGGATGAGATGGCGCTTGCCCAGTTCAATGGCATCGTCGCCGCCGGACGTCGCCATTTCGGTCGCCTTCAGGTCCCTCACCGCAGCCATTGTCGTCTCCACATCTCTGTCGATTTTTCCTTGAACCTCAAATTTGGCGGCAAACGCCGGAAATGGCGGCTTTCTTCACCTAATTTTGAATGTTCGTTCAATCAATATCTCAGAAATAGCGCTTGATTTCAATCCACGGATGCGCGCATGATGAAAGAAAGCCGGCAAGCTAGGAACGCGACCAGCAAAAGTGGTAACCGGTTTTGCATCCGATCGCGTTCCAAGGATAAGTGGGAACAAACAGCCGGCGTCAGCACAATGGGATGCCGCATGGCGGAACAGTCCAGGCCAGCAACCGAGATCACGCCCGGAGCCCTGCCCCCCGGAGGCTGGCAATGACGGCGGCAGTGGAAGGGTCGCCCCCGTTGCGCATGACGCGGGCCAGACGAAATGCCCTTCTGCACTCCGAACCCGTCCAGGGCTTTGCCCTGATCAGCCCGACCTTTCTCTACGCCCTCATCCTCCTGGTCCTGCCGATCCTGGTGGTCATCGCCCACTCCTTCTGGACGCAGCACTACCTGACCATCGACCGCACCTTCACGCTCGAAAACTACCGCGTGGCGCTGACCGAGCCGATCTACCGCGATCTGTTGTGGCGCTCGCTCTACATCTCGCTGACGGTCAGCCTGTTCACCGTCATCCTCGCCTACCCGATCGCCTACTTCATTTCCTTCCACGGCGGCCGTCACAAGAGCCTGTGGCTGTTCCTCATCACCATCCCGTTCTGGACCAGCTATCTCTTGCGCGTCATGTCGTGGAAGGTCATCCTCGGCTATAATGGCGTGCTCAATTCCGGCCTGATTGGCCTCGGCATCATCGACGAGCCGTCGACGGCTCTGCTCTACAATTCGAGCGCCGTCATCATCACGCTGACCCATGCCTGGGCGGCCTTCGCCATCCTGCCGATCTTCGTCTCGTTGGAAAAGGTCGACCGCACGCTGGTCGAAGCCGCCACCGATCTCGGCGACGGTCCCTTGCGTTCATTCCTGCGCGTGACGTTGCCGCTGTCGGCGCCGGGCGTCATCTCGGCGGCGCTGATTGTCATGATCCCGACTGTCGGCGATTATGTCACGCCGAAGCTGGTCGGCGGCAAGGACGGCGTGATGATCGCCAACGCCATCCAGGCGCAGTTCGGCAAAGCCGCCAACTGGCCGCTGGGTGCCGCGCTTTCCGTCACCACCATGCTGATCGTCACCCTGATGGCCGGCGCCACGGTTCTGATCATCCGCGCACTGCAGAGGCTGGCACGATGAGGGTGCGGGGCTTCCTGTCGGGCGGCTGGCTGTCCGTTTATGCCTTCCTCTATATCGTCTTCCTCTATCTGCCCGTGATTTTCCTGCCGATCTTCTCGATCAACACGGCGCCGACGCCGAAATTCCCGCTCACCGGCTTCACGCTGCAATGGTATGCGGACCTGCCGCACACGCCGGCCCTGCTGGATGCAGCCTGGAACAGCCTGAAAGTCGGCGTCTGCGCGTCGGTTCTGGCCACCGTGCTCGGCATCCTCGCCGCCCGTTCGATCACCCGCTATCGCTATCCAGGCCGCCGCACCATCAACGGCCTGATCATGGCGCCGCTGGTGCTGCCCGAGGTGATCGTCGCCATCTCGATGCTGCTGGTGATGCTGCAGCTGGGCCTCAGCCTCTCGCTGTTCACGGTCGTGCTCGGCCACGTGCTGGTCTGCATTCCCTATTCGATGACGGTGCTGACTTCCGGCTTCGAGGGCTTCGACCGCAGTCTGGAGGAAGCCTCCGCCGATCTCGGCGAAAGCGCCTTCGGCACCTTCCGCCGTGTGACGCTGCCGATGGTGGCGCCGGCCATCATCTCCAGCCTGCTCGTCTGCTTCACCATTTCGCTCGACGAGTTCATCATCGCCTTCTTCCTGACCGGCACCGAAGCGACGCTGCCGATCTACATCTGGGGCCAGTTGCGTTTCGCCTCGAAACTGCCCGGTGTGCTGGCGTTGGGCACGCTGCTTCTGGTTGCCTCCTTCCTGTTGATGACAATCGCCGAAATCCTGCGCCGCCGCGCGGCCAGACGCACCCAGAACGAGGGAGGCCTCTATGCCTGAACAGCCGCCGATCGAGCGCCCCCAGGCGGACCGGACCCAGTCTGATCGGGCCCAAGCTGACCGAGCCCAGCCTGATCGGGCAATGATCGAGATCCGCAACGTCACCCGCAGCTATGGATCGTTCAAGGCGCTGGACGACGCGTCCCTAACCATCAGGGAGGGCGAATTCTTCTCGTTGCTCGGCCCCTCCGGCTGCGGCAAGACCACGCTTTTGCGCATGATCGCCGGCTTCGACAACCCGACCAGCGGATCGATCGCGGTCGGCGGCCAGCCGATGGAAGGCATCCCGGCCAACCGCCGGCCAACCAACATGGTGTTCCAGAGCTATGCGATCTTCCCGCACCTCAATGTCGAGCAGAACGTCGCCTATGGGCTGAAGCGGCTGAAGCTGCAGGGCGGTGAGGAGAAACGCCGCGTCGAGGAGGCGCTGGCGCAGGTCTCGCTGACCGGGCTCGGCAAGCGGCTGGCGACCGAATTGTCCGGCGGCCAACGCCAGCGCGTGGCGCTGGCCCGCGCGCTGGTCATGCGGCCCAAGGTACTGCTGCTCGACGAACCGCTGTCGGCGCTCGACAAGAAATTGCGCGAGCAGATGCAGGTCGAACTGCGCCGGCTGCAGCAGGCCGTCGGCATCACCTTCGTACTGGTCACCCATGACCAGTATGAAGCGCTCGCAATGTCCGACCGCATCGCGGTGATGTTTGGCGGCAGGATCGCGCAGGTCGCCTCGCCCAAGGAAATCTACCAGCGCCCGGTCAACCGCCAGGTCGCCGACTTCCTCGGCGGCATGAACTTCGTCAAGGCCGAGATCGTCGAGGAGAACGGCGCCTCGCTGATCGTCGACACGCTCGGCTTCGGCCGCGTCAAGACCGACAAGCCGAAGGCCTTCGTGCGCAATGGCGGCGCGGCAACGCTGGGGATCCGACCCGAGCGCCTGCGCGTGCTGTGGGACAATGCCACGGCAAAATTCGAGGTTGCCGGCAAGGTGGTCGAACGCCATTATTTCGGCGAGATCACCCATCTGATCGTCGAGATACCGGGGCTGGAAAAGCCGCTGTCGGTAACCGAAACCAATGATTTCGGCGCCGACGACATTCCCGTAGGCACCCCGATCCGCCTTGCCTACGATCCCGAGGCGCTGGTAGCGATGGGGGATTGAAGCATGATCCCCAAAAGTGGAAACCGGTTTTGTCGGACAAACCGGAACCGGTTTTGTCGGACAAACGGAAACCCGTTTTGTCGGACAATCGCGAACCCGTCCTGTCCAGGGATCATGCTCAGCTAACAAGCTCGGCGATTATCTTTCTCGCCGCGATGCGCCCGGCGACGATCGCGCCTTCGACATAGCCGGGGAATGACGGCGACAGTTCCGAAGCGGCAAAATGCACTGGCGGCGCGCCCGCGAGAATCGTCCGCTCGGCATCCCTGGCCGTCACGTCGACGATGAGGTCGCTATAGGCGCCGCCGCTCCAGCGATCCTTTATCCAGTCGCGTGAGCTGAAATCGACGGCATCGCCGGCATCCGGGCCGAGAGCGTCCTGCAACCGGGTGACCACTTCCGTCCGCAGTCCCGCCTCGTCGAGCGCACGCCAGCGCAACGCCAGCGGCCCGCCAACGAAGACGACGAGCGCGGCATGCTCCCCGTCCTTGCTGGCGTCGCAGGCAAAAAGCCCCGGCAGGTCGCGCCACATCACCATGCCGCTCAAACCCTGCTCGCGCCAGAATGGCCTGGGATAGCGCACCAGGATCTTGATCACCGCGCCGCTCTGCCAGACGCCAAGCGCCTTCGCGAGTGCCGCCGGCAAGGCCGGCGCGAAAGCGAGTCTTGCGGCCGTCGCCGGCGGCAGCGCGACCAGCACCTGGCGCGCTTCGATCACGCCATTGCCCGTGACGACACGAACACCTTGCGGCCCATGCTCGATGCGCGTGACCGGTTCGCCGAGCCGTACCCGGTCGCCGAGATCGCCAGAAAGATCCTCGGCCAGCGACTGCATCGTCTCGCGCAGAAAGTATTGCAGCTCCGGCACCTCGTTGGTGATGCGCCGGTCATTGTCGATCAGGTACCAGAGTGGCACCCTGTCCATCGGCAGGCACCACAGGCCTTCGATCATCGAGCGGAAAGCCTTCCTGGCGTCGATGGGATCATGCTGTTGTTCCAGCCAGGCGGCGACGCTCATGCCTTCTATCGACGGGTCGTCCGGCTCGATGCCGTTCATGCGCTCGCGGATCGCCATCGCGCCGTGATAGGTCTGCTTGGCATCCTTGGCCGGCATCGACGGATGCGTGATGAAATCACCCTCGACATAGGTCTCGACGAATGTCTTGCCGCGCGCCTTCGCCAGCGCCATCACTTCCGGCATGTCCTCGCACAGGAATTGGCCGCCGCTATCGAGCCGCTCGCCAAGCCCATTCCGAACGGCTTCCACTCGCCCGCCGACACGGGCGCGTGCCTCAAGCAGCACAAAACCTATGCCGGCCTGCTTCAGCTCAAGCGCCGCCGACAGGCCGGTAAAGCCGGCACCGACGATGACGACGTCGGTTCTTTCGATTTTGTCGTTCAATAGCCGGCCTTGATCTTCTCGAATTCGTCGACCATGCGCTTCTTCAATTCGGGCGCGACCGGCTGCTGGAACAGCGTCTTGTCGAGGAACTTGTCGATATCGTCGAAGCCGCGCTCGGCCAGCACCTTGTGGTCGATCGCGGCCATGCCGGCGCTGTTGCCATGGCCGTAGCCAAATGTCGTGACCATGAATTTCGAAATATCGGGCGCATTGACCGCATTCAGGAAATCATAGGCCTGGTCGAGCTTGCCCGGCGCGTCCTTCATCAGCACGTAGCCGCACACCCAGGTGGACAAGCCTTCCTTGGTATCGCGGTTCATGGCGACGGGAACGCCTTGCCCGTTCATCGCGATCAGTGTCTGGCCCCAGCCCCAGGCAAGGTCGACCTCATTGCCGGAAAAAGCCTGGTCGATATCGCTCGAGTCGGTCCAGTAGAGACGCACGTTCTTGTGCACCTGGCGCAGGAAATCGGACGCCTCCTTGAACTGCGCGTCGGTCATCTTCGTCCAGTCCTTCAGGCCGATGACCAGGCTCGCCAGCGCGTAGGCATCGTCGACATTGTCGCCGATGGTGACGCGACCCTTGAATTTCGGATCGGCCAGGATCCGCAGCGACTTCGCCTCATCGCCCGTCACATTGTCGGTGCGGTAGAGCAACGCCGTGTTGCCCCAGTCGAACGGCATGAACCAGGCCTTGCCGTCGGCCGTGGTGGCGAGGTTCTTCATCGCCATGATGCCGGGATTGAGGTCTTTCCAGCCCGTGATCTTTGACGTGTCTAGCGGCTGCAGCAGGCCCGCGTCGCGCCACTTCGCCACGCTTTGAGAACAGGGATGGGCAATGTCGGCCTTGAAGCCAGCCCGCATCTTCTCGAAGGCCTCGTCCTCGTCGCCGAAGAAGGCAAAGGTCGGCTCGGCGCCGTGTTTGGTGGTGTAGGCGGGATGCAGCAGCGGATCCTCGTAACCGGACCAGTCGAACACCACGAGATCGCCGCCACCTTCCGCCCAGGCATAGACCGCGCCGGCGCCGATCGTGCAAGCGGCTGCAAGCGCCAGGCGGCGTAGCATCGGCGTCATGGCGAAACTCCCCCATCGCGAAAAAGCTGCTGCGAGGTTAGGAGATATTGTCCGCTTTGGCGAGGCCGTCCGCCCGCCATGCCGGCAACGGACGGGCAGTCAGGACAAGATCAATATCCGGCTTTGATCTTCTCGAATTCGGCGATCATCTTCAGCTTGAGATCCGACGGCAGCGGCGACTGGAACAGCGTCTTGTCGACGAATTTCTGCACGTCGTCATAGCCTTTTTCCTTGAGGATCGCCTGGTCGACGCCGGCCATGCCCTTGGCGTTGGCCTGGCCATAGCCCCAGTCCTTGACCAGCACCTTGGCGGTCTCCGGATCGTTGATGGCGTTCAGATAATCATAGGCCTTGGCGATATTGCCGGGCGCGTCCTTGAACAGCACATAGCCGCAGACCCAGGTCGAGATGCCTTCATTCGTATCCTTTACCGACTTGATCGGCACGCCCGCCTTGACGGACTGCACCGTCGCATCGTTCCAGGCCCAGGCGAGGTCGACCTCGCCGCCCGACAGCAACTGGACGATATCGGTGGTGTCGGTCCAATAGGAGCGGACGTTCTTGTGTACCTGGCGCAGGAAATCGGAGGCCTGCTTGAACTGGTCGTCCGTCATCTTGGTCCAGTCCCGCAGGCCGATGGCGAGGCTCGCCAGCGCATAGGCGTCGTCGACATTGTCGCCGATCGACACCCGTCCCTTGAACTTCGGATCGGCGAACGCCTTCAGCGACTGCACATCCTTGGCGTCGATCTTGGAGGAGTTGTAGGTGAGCTGCGTGTTGCCCCAATCCCAAGGCATGAACCACGCCTTGCCGTCATCGGTGGTGGCGAGGTTTTTCATCGCCATGATGCCGGGATTGAGGTCTTTCCAGCCCGCGATCTTCGACGTGTCGAGCGGCTGCAGCAGGCCCGCCTCACGCCACTTCGTCACGCTCTGCGAGCAGGGATGGCCGAGATCGGCCTTGAAACCCGACCGCACCTTCTCGAACGCCTCATCCTCGTCGCCGAAGAAGGCGAAGGTCGGCGAATCGCCGTTCTTCTCGACATATTTCGGATGGAAGCTCGGATCCTCATAGCCGGACCAATCGAACACGATCAGGTCCTTGTCGGCGGCAACGGCGAACGCTGCCGCGGAAGCCGCGAGCGCGCCGCCCAGCGCCAATGTCAATGTCAGGCGTCGGCTAAGGTTCTTCATGCTGTTCCATCCTCTTTTGGTCTTGCCGGTCTTGGCGGCCGGCTGTTGCTAACCGTAGTGCTTCGGGAAGGCCGCGGCCAAAAAAGCGTTGGCAGCCTGCAAGGCTGTTTCGCGCGTTGTGTCCTCGGTGCCCATCATCAGCCGCAGCCACAGCCCTTCCAGCATGGCCGACAGCGCCAGCGCCATCACCTGCGGCTCATAGGCATACGAGCCGCTCTGCTTGAGCGTCGTGCAGAGATCGATGAAGACCTGCTGGTAATAGGCATCGCGTGAACTGCTCAGCGCCTGATAGGTCGGACGCGATTTGGCCTCGCCCCAAAAGGCCAGCCAGGCGGCGAGCTTGCGCTTGTTGCAGATCGAGCGGTCGAAGTCGGCCCACACCAGTTGCTGCAGCTGCCGCGCCGGATCGTCGCCTGCCTTCTCCAGGGAGGCGCGCCAATGCGCCGAATACTCGTCATACATGTGTTGCAGCGTCGCGATCAGCAGCTTTTCCTTGCTCTCGAAATGGAAGTTAACGATGCCGCGCGACAGGCCCGCGCCATCGGCGACATCGGCCATCGTCGTCTCGGCATAGCCGCGCTTGGCCAGCGAATCGATCGTCGCCTCGATCAGCTGCAGCTGACGGACCTCCTTCGAAGCCTTGCGTCCGCGTTTTTCGGCATCGCCCTTTCGCGCCGTTTCGGCGAGAATGTTTCTGGCCTCGGAAGTCTTCATGGATGTGACGGTCTCCAGCATTGCCGGCTATCCAACCGGCTTCCAACCGCGCAGATGAGTGGGGCGGTGCTCGCCACTGTCAAGCACCTTCTGCATGGCCTCCCAGGTTCGGATGTTCTTGTCGACATAGGCAGCGCCGACCACGGCGGCGACCGGCGCATAGAGCGGCCCTTTCAGCCTTTGCAATTCGCCGCGCGCCACCTCGCGGTACCAGGGATTGCGGTCCCTGACGGTGACGTCGGCGAAGCCCGCTCCTCGCATCGCCTGCGCATAGCGCGCCGGCGAGGCCATGGCGAAGGACAGCCCTTCGGCGGCGATATAGGCCTTCATTTCGGGTGAGGGTTCGCCATCATGCCCGATCATCCAGTTGGAGGCGGCAAAGACGCCGCCCGGCTTCAGCACGCGGAAGATTTCGGCGAACAGGCCGTCCTTGTCCGGCACATGCAGCAGTGCATCCTTGGAAAAAACGGCATCGAAGGAGCGATCGGCGAAAGGCAGCGGTCCGGGTGGCGCCTGAACGAAGCTGACGCGGTCCGAGAACCCGCGCTCGGCTGCTCGCCGCCTAGCCGCGTCGATCACCGGCTGCTCGACATCGAAACCGGTGGCGTGGGCGGCGCCATGGCGCTGGACCAGACGCAGGGTGATGCCACCGGAGCCGCAGCCAACGTCGAGGATCGTCTTGCCCTCGAGCGAAAGCCCTTCGACGACCCGGTCGACCTCCTCAGGCCCGCCCGGCGACAGATAACCATCGCCCCACAGCGCCTCGAGGAAACGGATGGCGGTGTCGTCATACTCGGCATCTGCCGTTTCGATCATCAGCCCTCGATCCCAACCGATGAATGCTCGTTTCGAACGCCGGCAAAGCCTAGCGCATGCGTGAGAAAACGCAACATGATTTGTTGAACATTCATTCAGTATGGCTGGACAGAATGGCCGATATCGTGCCAAATTCCATATGTTCGGGAACGGATCACGCAAAAATGAACAGCGGGTCGCACAGAGCAATTCCAGGAAAAGCGTGGGTGGCTTTGCCTTGGGAATTGCGCGGAAACAATGAGACTGGGCCACAATGAAAGCTTGGGACGCGATCATCATCGGCGGCGGACACAACGGCCTGGTCAATGCCTGCTACCTGCAGCGCGCGGGGCTGGATGTGCTGGTGGTGGAGAAGAACGACTGGCTCGGCGGCGCGGCCACCAGCCGCGAGCTGACGCCGGGCTTCCTCTATTCCAATTGCTCCTATGTCTGCTCGCTGTTTCGCCCCGAGATCATGCGCGACCTCGAACTGCCGCGCTTTGGCCTGCAGGTCATTTCCTATGAGGGCGGCGCGGTGTTCACCCGCGACGGCGACTATCTCGCCAATTACCGCGACCATGATGCACATCGGCGCGAATTTGCCCGCTTCTCCAGGCGCGATGCCGAGGCTTATGACCGCTACGCCCGCGACGTGACGCGGCAGTGCCGCTTCATCCAGCCGCTTTTGATGCGCACCGCGCCCGACCCGACCAGCCTCAAGCCGCGCGACATCGGCGAGTTGCTCTATCTCGGCAAGAAATTCGCAGGCCTGTCGGCGCAAGAGATGGCGCTGACGCTGCGCTTCTGGACCATGTCGATCTCGGACTTCCTCGACGAGTATTTCGAGACAGATGTCATCAAGGCGAACTTCGCTTTGTCCGGCATCATCGGCACCGCGCTCGGGCCGATGTCGCCCGGCACGGCCTACGTGCTCTTGCACCACTATATGGGCGAGGTCGACGGCTCGGTCGGCGCCTGGGGCTATGCGCGCGGCGGCATGGGCGCGGTCACCAGGGCGCTGGCCGCGTCGTTCAAGGCCTCGGGCGGCACCATCCGCACCGGCGCCGAGGTCGACCATGTGCTGGTGAGCCGAGGCAAGGCCAAGGGCGTGGTGCTGGCCGGCGGCGAGGAAATCTACGGCAAGGTCGTCGTCTCCAATGCCGACGTGAAGCGCACCTTCCTGAAGCTGGTCGAGGAAAAGGAACTGCCCGACATTTTCCTGCGCCGGGTCAAGAACTTCAAGCTCCGCGGCTCCTCCGGCAAGGTCAACATCGCGCTCGATTCGCTGCCGGAATTCCCGGCGCTGCCGAAGGACTCGCCAGTCTATCGCGGCGACATGCATTTCACCGATTCGATCGGGCGCATGGAGCGCGCCTATGACGACTGGAAGGCCGGGCGCTGGTCGGCCGACCCCTTCCTCGACATGGTCATCCCGACAACGCTCGATCCGACCATGGCGCCGCCTGGCAAGCACTTCATGAGCTGCTTTGTGCAATACGCGCCACCCAAAGTGAACGGCCGCGACTGGACCGGTACCGACCGTGACGGCTTCGCCGAAAGCGTGGTTGCGCAAATCGCCGAGTACTCGCCGGGTTTTCGCGACCGCGTCGTCCACATGGAGGTGCGCACGCCACGCGAAATCGAGGCGGAGGTCGGCTTGACCGAAGGCAATATCTTCCAGGGTGAACTGACCTTCGACCAGCTTCTGTTCAACCGCCCGGTGCCGGGCTACGCGCAATACCGCTCGCCCGTCGGCGGGCTCTATATGTGCGGCTCCTCGACCCACCCGGGCGGCGGTGTCATGGGCGCGCCCGGCCGCAATGCAGCAGTGGAAATCCTGCGCGACCTCGCCAAATCAACCTCGCATATGAGCCCGGCCCATGACGTCATTTGATGCAATCGTCATCGGCGGCGGCCACAACGGCCTTGTCGCCGCGGCCACGCTGAGCAAGGCCGGCCGCAAGGTGCTGGTGCTGGAGGCCGGTAGCGAAGTCGGCGGCGCCGCGCGCACCGAGGAATTCGCCCCGGGCTTTCGCGTCTCTTCGGTCGCTCATCTGCTGAACCGTCTGCATCCCGATGTGGCGAAGACACTCGAGCTGGAGACGCATGGACTGCGATTCGCCCGCGCCGCCTTCCTGCCGTCGGTGGCACTGTCGAAGGACGGCCCGGCGCTGATGCTGCATGGCGCCTATGGCGAGGTCCTGACCGGCGCCAGTTCCTCCGAACAGTCGGCCTGGAAGGGCTTGCGCGCGCAACTGTTGCGCCATGCCGGCATCCTGAAGCCCTTTCTCTCGCGCCGCCCGCCCGATCTCGCCGGCATGTCGTTGCTGGAGACCGCGGGGCTCGGCCAGACCGCTCTGGCGCTGAAAAAACTCGGCAAGGAAGACATGCGCGACTTCCTGCGCGTGCTCTTGATGAACGTTGCCGACCTGCTCGACGAACAGCTCGAAGATGACAGGCTGAAAGGCCTGCTCGCCTTCGACGCGACGCTCGGCAGCCATCTCGGCCCGCGCTCGCCGACCTCCCTGCTCGGGCTCTACTATCGCCTGGCGGGCGAGACCGGCGGAGCGGCCGGCGCGCAGGTCCTGCCGCAAGGCGGTATGGGCGCAGTCGTCGCCGCCATTCGTGCCGCGGCGGAAAAAGCCGGCGTCATCATCCGCACATCGGCTACCGCAGCGAAAATCATCGTCGAGAAGGGCCATGCCGTCGGCGTCGCGCTCGACACTGGCGAGGAATTGCGCGCCAGGACCATTGTCTCGGCCATCAATCCGGCGACCACTTTCCTCGACCTTGTCGGACCACGCGAGATCGACACCGGTTTCCTGCGCAAGGTGAAAAACATCCGCATGAAGGGCGATGCCGCCAAGCTGCATCTGGCGCTCGACCAGCCGCCCCAATTCACCGGCGCCGATGCCGCCGCTCACAAGGGCCGTCTGGTCATCGCGCCCTCGCCCGACCATGTCGAACGCGCCTTCAACCCATGCAAGTATGGCGAATTCTCACCCGAGCCGGTGCTCGAAATCACGCTGCCCAGCCTCGCCGACACATCGCTTGCGCCTGATGGCGCCTGCGTGCTGTCGGCGGTGGTGCAATACGCGCCCTACGCGTTGAAGGAAGGCTGGGCTGCCGGCAAGCCGAAATTCCTCGAGGCAATCGTGGCGCGGCTCGAGGCTTACGCACCCGGCATCGGCAAGAGCGTTGTCCATGCCGAGCTGTTGACGCCGGCCGATATCGAGGCGCGCTACCGCATGCCTGGCGGCCACTGGCACCATGGCGAGCTGCAGGCCGACCAGATGCTGATCTCGCGTCCCCTCACCGGCTGGTCGGGCTACGACACGCCGCTCGAAGGTCTGTTCCTGGCCAGCGCCGGCTCGCATCCCGGCGGCGGCGTCTCCGGCGCTCCCGGCCTCAACGCGGCGCGGCGCATCATTGCAATGAAGGGATAGGTCATGGCCCAGGCAACCAGGAAGAAGCCCGTTGCAAAGACAGAAGACGCGGCCGTTTCCGCCCGCATAGCCGCGCAATCCCATTTCCGCACGCTGCGCCTCGGCACACCGTTCCAGCCGCGCCTCGACGCACTGGCCAAGACCCAGGACTGGTACAACTGGGCCGGCTATCGCGCGCCGCATTCGCTGTGGGACGAGGAGTTGGAATATTTCGCCATACGCAGTCAGGCGGCTTTGTTCGACATTTCGCCGATGACCAAATACCGGGTCGAAGGGCCGGACGCCGAAGCCTTCCTCGACCGCGTCACGCTGCGCGATGTCACCAAGCTCAGGCCCGGCCGCGTCCATTACACGGCATGGTGTGACGACGAGGGCTTTGTCCTTGACGACGGCACGCTGTTTCGCTTGTCGCTGACGCGCTTCCGCCTGTGTTCGCAGGAGCGGCATCTGCCCTGGCTGCTGGATAGCGCCGTTGGATTCGATGTGACGGTCGAAGAAGAGACCGAGGCCGTCGCCGGGCTCGCCCTTCAAGGCCCAACCTCCTTCGCCGTGCTGCGCGAGGCCGGCTTTGCCGGCGTCGAAAAACTCAGGGTCTTCGACCTTGCGGATTTCCGGCACGACGACACAACCGTCACCATCTCGCGCACCGGCTTCACCGGCGATCTCGGCTACGAACTGTTCGTTTCTGCCGACAAGGCCCTGAGCCTCTGGGACCGGCTGATGGCAGCGGGCGAACCGCGCGGCATCCGCGCCATCGGCTACACTGCCCTCAACCGCACGCGGATCGAGGCCGGGCTGATCGTTGCCAATGCCGACTTCACCACCGCCGAGCACGCCATCCGGGCCGACCGCTTGCGCCGGCCCGACGAGATCGGGCTCGGCTTCATGATCGATCCGCAGAAAGCCCATTTCAACGGCCGCCGCGCCATTCTCGAGGCGCGCGTCAAACGCAGGCTGCGCCATATGCTGGTGGGGCTGGAGATCGAGGGCAACATCCCGGCCGAACACGCGATCGTTTATCACAAGAAGCATCAAGAGGTCGGACTGGTCAGCGCCGCCATGTGGTCGCCAATGGCCAAGCGCAACATCGCCATCGCCTCGCTGGCGCGGCCCTATGGTGATACCGTCGTGGAAGACCTCTGGGTCGAGATCTACGCCATGCGCGAGCTGCAGTATCAGAAGCTGATGAAACGGGCCAAGGTGGTGGCGCGGCCCTTCATCAAACTCGACCGCCGCACAGCCAATCCGCCGGCGGATTTCTGACCATGGCCGACGAAGCCGAGCTGGAGGCGGCCGAGCAGTGGGAGCTGGTCAAAACGCCGCTCGGCGAGAAATGGTCCGGACGCACGCGCTATGCCGCCGCCATGTTCTTCTACAAGCGCGGCGAGATGAGCGCCGAGACGCTTGAGGTCTACCGCATCTGCGCGCGGCTAGATTCGGAGAACCCGCTGCCGATCATCCGCGACCGCGGCGTCGGCAAGGATTGGCTCAAAAGGATCGGTTTCGAGTAGCGCCTGGGCGCTACCCAATGGTTCTTTCGAGCATGCTCAGCCAGTTGCGGTAGGCGATCTTCTCGATCAGGGCACGGCCAAAACCACGCGCGGCCAAGGCATCGATCAGCTTCGGCAGGCCGGCGACGTCGCCGATAACCGCCGGGATCATGGCGCCATCAAAATCCGAGCCGAGGCCGACGCCGTCTTCGCCTAGCGCCTGCAGCAGGGAATCGACATGGCGCACCATGATGTCGAGGCTGGTGTCTGCATTCATGCGGCCGTCCTCACGCAGAAAGCCGGTGGCGAAGTTCAGCCCGACCATGCCCCCGGACTCGCGAATGGCGCCGAGTTGCCAGTCGGTGAGATTGCGCGAGTGGGTGCATAGCGCATGCACGTTGGAGTGGGTGGCGACCAGCGGCGCGTCGCTGAGACCGGCGACATCGCGAAAACCCTTCTCGTTGAGATGCGAAAGATCGATCATGATCTTCAGTTCGTTGCAGGCCTTGACCAGCGCCTTGCCGGCATCGGTCAGCCCCGGGCCGGTATCGGGCGACGACGGAAAGCGGAACGGCACGCCATGGCCGAAAGCATTCGGCCGGCTCCAGACGATGCCGAGCGAGCGCAGGCCGGCGGCATGCAACACGTCGAGCATGGTCAATTCCGGATCGATCGCCTCGACGCCCTCGATGTGGAACACCGCAGCGATCGTGCCTTTGGCCATGGCGTTGCGCACATCGCCGGCGCTGCGGCAGACAGCCAGAGCCCCGGCCCGTTCCAGCCGGAACAGAATGGAAGCCATCGCGATCGTCGAGTTGAGCGCATCGGCGCGCGGCACCTCCGGCGGCAGCGGCTCGCTGTCGCTCGGCGCCAGGGGCACGGCGCTGCGCCTGGCCTTCTCGATCGGCGGCGGAAAGATCGCGAACATGCCGCCGGCGAAGCCGCCCGCCTTGGCGCGCGGCAGGTCGATATGGCCGCCCGACTTGCCTTCGACGAACAGCTTTTCGGCGTCCCTGTCCTTCGACTGATACAGCCTCAGCAGCGTATCGTTGTGACCGTCGAAGACGGGGACGAGGTCGGTTTCGGTCATCGGGGGATCATTCAGTTCGTTTGTCGGCACGGCGAGATATCATATCTAGGCAAGATATCTGGTCGCGGCAAATGACAAAGCCAACCGGCAGCGGGGACTGCCACTTTGTCCCCCCGCTGTAGCCAATCGATGACGTGCCTGCGTCTCCTAGTGCTTCAGCACGTCAGCCCATTCCGCGTGGCGGCGGAACTGGGCGTTGGCGAACGGGCAAAGCGGGATGATTTTCTTGCCCGCCGCGCGCGCATCCTCGACGGCGCGGGTGACGAGCCGAAGCCCGGCACCCTGGCCGCGAAACGCGTCCGGCACTTCGGTGTGGTCGATGATGATCTGGTGTTCACCGATCTTGGTGAAGGTCATCTCGGCCTCGGCGCCACCAGGCCCGCGCAGCACATAGCGCCCTTTGGAGCCGCGGTCTTCCAGTTCGATTTCAGGCAGTTGGTCGGGCATGTCTAAACTCCTTGAGCGACACCGGCAAAGAGCCGCCGCGCCGCTTCGATTTCATTTGGCCGCACCTCGTGCCCGCCTTCGTGCCATTCCACTGTGACATCGGCGCCGTCGGCACGCAAATAGGCTTCGAGCCGCGTCGTCAGGTTCGGCGGGCAGATTGGATCGCGCTTGCCGGCGGTCAGCAGCATGTGACGGCCGGCAAGGCTGCCCTCGACCTGCGGTTCGAACGGGATCAGCGGATGCATTAGCACCGCGGCGTCGAACAGCTCGGGCTCGGCGAACACCACGGACGCCAGTATGTTGGCGCCGTTGGAATAGCCGAGACCAAGCACCGCCGACGGCTTCGCCGCTTCGACATGCCCCTTGACGAAGGCCACCATCTTGTCCGTTGCCCGCGCCAGGTCGTCCATGTCGTAGACGCCCTCGCCGGTGCGACGAAAGAAGCGCGCCGCACCGTATTCGGACACATCGCCGCGCGGCGAAATGATGGTGGCCTGGGGCACGAGATCGCGTCCAGGCGACAGAAGCTGGCTCTCGTCGCCGCCGGTGCCGTGAAAGACGAAAAGCATGGGGCCGCCCGGCGAACCGGGCAGCACCTTATGGATGTAAGCGTCCGTGCTCATGGCCTCAGCCTTCCAGCTTCTGCAGATGCTGTTCGAGATAGGGCCGCAAATGCTGGTGCTGCGTCGGCAGCTTCAGCGCTTCGCCCAGATGCGCGGTGTCCTCATCGCGGTCGAAGCCCGGCTCGTTGGTTGCGACTTCGAACAGAACGCCGCCCGGCGTGCGGAAATAGATCGCCCAGAAATAATCACGGTCGATCACCGGCGTCACCCCATAGCCCGTATCCATCAACGCCTTGCGCACTTCGAGCTGCTTGGCGCGGTTCTCGACGGCGAAGGCGACGTGATGCACCGAACCGGCGCCGAGATCGGCGAAGGCAGCAGCCGGCAGCGATTCGATATCGACGACATCGGCGCCGTTGCCGTTCTTCACCGCAAGCCGCCTGACATTGCCTGACTTATCGACTTCCTCGTAGCCCATGAATTTCAACAGCTCCTCGGTGGCGCCGCCATCCTTCAGCCTGAGCGAAACCGAGTGAAAGCCGCGGATCGCTTCGTCGGTCGCAATGCCGCCTTTGGCCCACGGCGCTCTGCTATCCGCCTTGTCCTCGACAAGCGCGAAACCGTCGCCATCGGGGCCGGCAAACCTGAGCCGCTTCTCACCAAAACTCTCCTCGCGGGAAACGCCGCTCACGCCTTCATCAGCGAAGCGCTTTTCCCAATAGGCGAGCGTGCCTTCCGGCACGGAATAGACCGTGGTGCCGACCTCGCCGACGCCGGGACGGCCCTTGCCGATGTTGGGAAACGGAAAATAGGTCATCACCGAACCGGGCGTGCCAACCTCGTCGCCATAATAAAGGTGGTAAACGTCGGGCGCGTCGAAATTGACGGTCTTCTTGACCCGGCGCAGGCCGAGCTTGTGGGTGAAGAAATCATTGTTCTGCCGGGCATCCTTCGCCATCGAGGTGACGTGATGCAGGCCCTTGATCTGGTCGAGCATTATGTCGCTCCTTCCCTTGTTGTTTGTGCGGCCTTCGCCGCTGTCCACGCCAATATGAGGACATGGCCGCCTGCGGCAAAGGCGGCAAACACAGAATGGACTGTGCTGTAAAAGTGAACAGTCAAAAGAATTTTGTTCACCGAACGACTAATGCGGGCGGTCTTGCGCCCTTGCTGGAAATCGGCTCCATGAATGGCATTCGACCATGCAGCGAAAGGTATCGCGAGTGACAGGAAAAGCCAGGCGCCCGAACGTTCTCCTGATCACTTGCGACCAATGGCGTGGCGATTGCCTGTCGGCCGCCGGTCATCCCGTGGTGAGGACGCCGAATGCCGACGCGCTTGCCGCCGAAGGCGTGCTGTTCAAGCAGCACTATGGCGGTGCGGCGCCTTGCGCGCCGGCGCGTGCCTGCCTCTACACCGGTCTCTACCAGATGAACAACCGCGTCTGCCGCAACGGCTCACCGCTGGACGCCCGTCACGGCAACATCGCGCAGCACGCGCGCAGCATCGGCTACGATCCGACGCTGTTCGGCTACACCGACGTGTCGCTCGACCCGCGCCTGCTGACTTCAGGTGATCCGAGGCTGAAAACCTATGAAGGCGTGCTGCCCGGATTCACGGTGCGTCAGCTGCTGCCCGAGCATCAGAAGCAGTGGCTGTCCTGGCTGAAGCAGCAGGGCATCGATGCCAGCGCCGGATCTCCGGACATCCACCGTCCTGTAGGCGATGAAGACGATGACACTGTGACCGAGGCGCCGCCAATCTATTCGAAGGACCATACGCCGGCGGCCTTCCTTGCCGGTGAATTCATCCGCTGGCTCGGCGAGCAGGAACAGGCCACGCCCTGGTTCGCGCATCTCTCCTTCATCAGCCCGCACCCGCCCTTCATCGTGCCGGAGCCCTACAACACGCTATACGATCCGGCCGACGGCCCGGCATTCCACCGCGCGGAGAGCTGGCGGGCCGAAGCGCAGAGCCATCCCTATCTCGCCTATGATCTCAGCCGGCGGAACCGCGCGAAATTCCGCCCCGGTGCCGCAGGCAAGGTGCATGACTGGAGCGAGGATGATTTCCGACGCATCCGAGCGATTTATTACGGCATGATCTCGGAGGTCGATGCACAGCTTGGCGTGATATGGCAGGCGCTCAAGCTTTCATGCGCGTGGGACGACACCATCATTGTCCTTACCTCGGACCATGCCGAGATGATGGGCGACCATTTCATGCTGGGCAAGGGCGGCTACTTCGACGGCAGCTACCACATCCCGCTGATCATTCGCGATCCGCGGCATCGCAAGGCGGCCGGCAGCACGGTCGATCGCTTCACCGAAGCGGTGGACATCTTGCCCACGCTTATAGACCTGCTTGGCGAGCCCCCTGAACCGCACCTTGACGGATGCTCGCTGAAACCATTCCTGAGCGGCGGAAGCCCCGCCGCCTGGCGCGACGCCGCGCACTGGGAGTTCGATTTCCGCTCGATCGCGGACGGCGAGGCCGAAGCGCATTTCGGCATTGCCTCGCGCCAGTGCAACCTGGCTGTCATCCGCACCAAAAAATTCAAATACGTGCATTTTGGCGGCGGCTTGCCGCCCCTGCTTTTCAACGTCGAGGCAGATCCTGGCCAACTGACCAACCTCGCCACCAGCCCTGCGCATCTGTCCACCCGCCTGCAATTCGCTGAGCGGCTTCTCGCCTGGCGGGCCGAACATCTCGACCAGTCGCTGGCGCTGGCGGAACTCACGGAAAATGGCGTGGTGGGACATGTGAGCAAGGGAATAGGCAGTAGGGAATAGGGCTTGCCTACTGCCTACTGCCTACTGCCTACTGCCTACTGCCTACTGCCTACTGCCTACTGCCTATCTGCCTACTGCCTACTTCACAATCATCCGCTGCTGGTCGCGCTTCTCGGCATAGCTGCCCTTGTCATAGGCAGGCTGCGCCTCGAGCTGTTCCTTGGTGAAGGTCGTGTAGAGATATTTCTTGCCGTTCTTGTCGGTCATGAACTTCAGATTATCCAGGCCGACCGCCACCTCCTTCTCGCCGATGCCAAGGAAGCCGCCGACATTGACGATGACCGCATCCGTCTTCTTGTCGGGCGTCAGCACGACATCGCCGATCTCGCCGACCTTGGCGTCATTGGCGCCGTAGACAGTGGTACCCTTCAGATCGCTGGCCTTGATCTCGCCGACCGGCATCGCGGTCAGCGTCGACTTGTCGATGGCGGCGGTCTGCGTCTGGTCAGGAGCGGTAGCATCAGGGGTCGTAGCCGCTGGTGCTTCGGCCGTCTTGTCCGCAGGCGCGGCAGCAGGAGCCGTGGTCGCGGCCGGCGCAGTTGCCGCCGGCTCATTGGTTGCCGTGGTTGCCGGCGCCGGATCATAGGCCTTGCGGTTGAAATCCGGCTGCGCCTGCAGCGCCTCCTTGGTGGTCTGCGCCACCAGCCAGCGGTCGCCATTCTTCTCCGCCCACTTAGCCTTGTTGAAGTCATAGGTGACATTCTTGGCGCCTAGGCCAAGGAAGCCGCCGACACCGATCACCAGAGATTCGGCCTTGCCTTCCTTGGACAGCACGATGTCGTTGACGCTGCCAATATTCTGCGCATCGTCGCCCGTGCCGTTATAGACGGTCTTGCCGATGATGTTGGTGGCGAGATTGCCATCAGCACGCTTCACCGGCTCGGCCGGCGCGGCTGCAGGGGCCTGTGCGGTATCCGTCGTCGCAGGCGCTTTCGGTGCTGCCGCGTCGGTGGAAGTGGCAGGAGCCGGCGTTGGCCCGTAGGGCTTGCTGTCGAACTCCGGATGCGCCTTCAGCTCATCCTTGCTTGTCTGGGCAACCAACCAGCGGTCGCCGTTCTTCTCGGCCCATTGCAGCTTGTCATAGTCGAAGGCGACATTCTTCGCCCCGACGCCCAGAAAGCCGCCGACGCCGATGACGACGGATTTGGCCATGCCGTCCTTGTCGAAGACGACATCGCTGACCTTGCCGATGTTCTCGGCGTTATCACCGGTGCCGTTATAGACGGATTCGCCGATGATGTTGGTGACGATGCTGCCTTCGGCGTGCGGCACCGGAGCGGCCGCAGCCGGCTCCTGGACGGCCGGTGGATCGGCCGGAGCAGGGTTCGTACCGCTTTGCGCGAGGGCGCCCGTCGCGATCAACGTTGTGAGTGCGGTCGTGGCTAAAAGGGTGCGTATCATGATAGTCTCTCCTGGTGCGTGATTTCGTGCACGCCGCGCCCGATTGAACCGTCGCTGGGAAGATCGGGCGCGGCATCTCTATGGTTCACAAACGTCGTGACCATGCTGTTGTTCCGACAAAATTGGCGTGGATTTCGTGCGGAAAACACGCAGCAGTTGCGCGGGCGGCTGGAGAACACGCGTTGAATTGCACCGTTTCCAACGGAACCATTCCGGCATCGCCACGTTTCAGCCTCCGGCTGGGTTCGTCCTGGCCCGTTTTGGGCTGACAACGGAGCGGGGCATGAAATTTGCAGCGGTGCTGAACCAGGATGGCGGCACCTTGCGCACCACCGACCTCGCCGCCTTTTCCGACAGGATGCGCCAGACGCTGGAAGCGGCAGGCCACTCCTTGAGCATCGACGTGGTTGCCGGCAAGGACGTTGTCGAAACCCTCGACAACGCCGCCTCGCGTCGCACCGTCGATGTCGTGCTGGCGGGTGGCGGTGATGGAACCATTTCGGCGGCGGCCGCGAGGCTGATGGGCAACAAAAAGGCGCTTGCCATCTTGCCGGCCGGCACCATGAACCTGTTCGCGCGTGGCCTCGGCATTCCGCAGTCGCTCGATGCCGCGCTGAAATCCTTCGCCGACGGTGAGATCATCGCCGTCGACATGGCCACCGCCAACGGCCGGCCCTTCGTCCATCAATTCTCGATCGGCATGCATGCCAAGATGGTGCAACTGCGCCAGGGGATGGAATTCGGCTCGCGCCTTGGCAAGATCGGAGCCTCGGCCAAAGCGGCATGGGCGACAATCAAGAACCCGCCGGCGATGAACGTCACGCTCACTGTCGGCAAGGCCGAGATGACGGCGCGCATCTCAGGCATCGGCGTCACCAACAATCTGTTCGGTGAAGGCCATCTGCCTTATGCGGACAATCCTTCGGGTGGCGTGCTCGGCATCTATGTCACGGTGGCGCAGCAGCGCGCCGAACTAATGAAATTCCTCTTCAACGTGGCGCGCGGCAGATGGCGCGACAACGAACATGTCGAGATCCACCAGGCCGACCGCACCGTCCTGAAAATCCATTCCGGCAGCAGAAAGTTCCGCGCCGTCATGGATGGCGAACTGGTCAGGCTCGAGCGTGAGACGACGATCGAAATCCAGCCCGGCGCGCTGAACGTCCTGGTGCCGGCCAGCATCGCCGCGGCAAAGGCCGCCTGATGCGATCTCCAACGATGACGGCCGAAAATCTAGCCGCTTGGTGCACTTCCTTGCTGCGTCGCCGGTGTCTTGGCCACCTCGCCATAGATTTCAGCGATGCCCCAGGCCGCAAAGGCCAGAAGCAGCGCGGCGATCAGGATACGCAAGCCATGCCAACCCCACCGCCCCTGCCGCGCCTTGTCCTGAGGAATGATCTTGATCATGGCCGGTCCTTGTTTCGTTTTGCGCCTGTTGGCGCACTCGGCAAATCACGGTCGGGTAACGGTTCCTCGCTAGGATGGTTCCGGGAGGCCCGCTTGCGGTGGGCAGGCGGATCGGCAAGACGGCGAAGGCCGGCATGGGCATTTGGGGATTGGGGTGGATAGCAAGACGGAAATAGGGGCGAGCCTGCCGGCCGAGGTGGCGCTCGCGGTCAATGCCGAGGACCGGCTGGCCGTGCTGAACGGGCTGGAGGTGCTGGATACGGCGGCCGACCCGGATTTCGACCGCATCACCAGCCTTGCCGCGGCTGTGATGCAAGCGCCCACCGCCCTTGTCACGCTCGTCGATATCGAGCGGCAATGGTTCAAGTCGTGCTTTGGCCTCGACGAGACCGAGACCGCGACGAGCATCTCCTTCTGCGCCCACGCCATCGCCGCCGGCGACGAGCCCATGGTGGTGACGGACGCGACGACGGACCCGCGCTTCAGAGCCAGCCCGCTGGTCACCGGCAGGCAACATGTGCGCTTCTATGCCGGCGCGCCGATGGTGGTGGCAGGCGTCAGGATCGGCACGCTGTGCGTGCTCGACCGCAAACCGCATGCCTATCCCTCCGGCGCCAAGCTGGACCAGTTGAAGACGCTGGCCGGCCTCGCCGCCAGCCTGTTCACCTTGAAGGACGCGACCCGCAGCGGCGCCATTGCCGAGGCGGCCCTGGCGCGCGAGGAAAAGCGGCGCGCCATCGCGCTCGACGCGGCTTCGCTCGCCAGCTGGGCCTGGGATATCCGCACCGACATGATCGAATGCGATGTCCGGCTGTCGGAACTGTTCAACCTGCCGCGCTCGACCCGGCTGCGGGCGCGCGACATCCTGACCGCCATCGATCCCCGCGATGTCTACCAGACCGAGACCCGCTTTCGCGATGCCCTGTCCGGCAGCGACGACTATTTCGGCGAATACCGTGTGAAGGGCTTTCATCCGCCGCGCTGGGTGGCCACGCGCGGCCGCGTCATCGAGCGCGACGGCGCCGGCAAGCCGACGCTGATCTTCGGCGTCAACTACGACATCTCTGAACGCAAGCTCGGCGAGGAGCGGCAGCGGCTTCTGCTGCGCGAGCTTAATCATCGCGTCAAGAACACGCTGGCGACCGTCCAGGCGCTGGCGACGCAGACCGTGCGTCATGCCCGCCAGCCGAGCGAATTCCTTGAGGCCTTCGGCGCCCGGCTTCAGGCGCTGGGCATCGCCCACAATCTCTTGTCCGACCGCGAGTGGCGCGGCATCGGCATCCGCGAACTCGTCCAGATCGAGATCAGGCCCTTTGACACCGCCGACCAGCCGCGTATCGCCGTTTCCGGCGCCGACCTTTTGCTGTCGCCCGATCAGGCCGTCGGCCTCGGGCTCATCCTGCACGAACTGGCCAGCAATGCGCTGCAATATGGATCGCTGTCGATTGCATCCGGCAAGGTCGATCTCGACTGGAAGACGCAAGGCAGGAAGGGCAACCACCGCCTGGTGCTGACGTGGCGCGAAAGTGGCGGCCCTGAAGTCGTCCCGCCGGAGCGCCACGGCTTCGGCTCGATCCTCATCCGCCGCAGCCTGGCCAAGGTCATTTCAAGCGAAGTGACCCATGAATTCCGCAGGGAAGGCGTCTTCGCCCAAATATCGATGCCGCTGGAAGATCTGTCCAAATGACGTATCTCTGATTCCAGGCCGACGCTATTTCCCCTTGCCGGCATCAGGATCGTCGGGCTTCACATTCTCGCGGTAGATGGCATAGGCGGCGAGCGCCACGGCCGGGCCTAGAATGACGCCGAGGCCACCCTTTCCCTTGAGCAAGGCCGGCAGCACGGCGAGTGCCGCCGTGATGCCGATCGCCTTCAGGTCTGCACTGCGCCGCCTTGCCTCGCGGCGGGCACGGGCGCCGGACATCAACAGATGGATCAGAAGAACGAGGCCGGCGATCACCAGAAAGCCGACGCCGAAGCCAAGCGCCGCGGCGAACGATCCATAGCGGGCGGCGGCCCAGATATAGGCTGCCCCGACCAGAAAGCCGAGACCGCACAAAGCCGCCAAAGCGGCGAGCGCATAGACAATCGCCGTCGTACGCGCGCGACGTAGGGCGGCCACGGTTTCACCCGAGGCGAAACCCGAGAGCAGGGATGCCAACAGTCCCATTTGGGTGGAACTAGCGCCGCGCAAGCAGCGCGAAGAGGAAGCCGACACCGGCGGCGATCGCCAGCGACGTCACCGGCTTTTCGCGAACATTTGCCAGCAGCTGTGCCTCGATGTCCTTGGCACTGCCGCGCAGACTGTCAAACGCAGCTTCACCCTGGACGCGCAATTGCTCAACGCCCTCGGTGGCCGCGCGGCGGGCCGTGCCATAGCCGTGTTCGCCAGTTTTGGCCAACTGCTTGGTGAGCTTGTCGATATCGGCCTTCAACTGCCTTATGTCGGCTTCGAGATCCGAATTCGCCCGCGCTTCATTGGCGGTCTTCCCTGCAGCGGTTGCCATTGCTTAACTCCTTGTGATTGCTCGATTTCAAACGCGCCTTGCGTCTCAAGGTTCCGGCATCGGGACAAACTAGCCGAAAACACGCACGCACACATCAATCGCCAAGCCGTGACGAAAGGCGCTTCGTCAGATCAGGGGGCGACGCCCCTCGCCCAGCCCTTCCCAGCCGGCGAGTTGCTTGAGCCCTTCCGCATCGACCACCTCGCAGCCACCATCGCGCCAGAGGATCAGCTTGCGGTCCATCAGTTTGCGGATCGTCTTGTTGGTATGAACCAGCGAAAGACCAAGCGTGTCGGCGATATGTTGCTGCGTGATCGGAATCTGGATGGATTGCTTGCCGTTCAGCCCGACGACCTTGGCACGGCTGCCTATGAAGGCAATCAGATAGGCGGCGCGCTCGATCGCGCTGCGGCGGCCCAGACTGAGCAGGTTCTCGTCCAGCATGCGTTCTTCGCGCGACGCGATCCAGGTGATGTCGTAGGCGAGACCTGGATGGTTGCGGTAGAGTTCATGCAGATTGTCGCGCTCGAAGACGCAAAGCAGCATTGGCGACAGGGCCTCGACGGAATGCTGCATTTCCCCCATGACGCTGCCTTGAAGGCCGATGAGATCGCCGGGCATGAGGTAGTTGAGTATTTGTCGGCGACCGTCCGGCAACAGCTTGTAGCGGAACGCCCAGCCGGACAGCACGGTGTAGAGATGGGCGCTGTGGCTTCCTTCCACGAGGACCGTTGCGCCCTTGTCGACCGCGAACTCCTTTCTTGAAGGTGCTGATGAAGGCCAGTTCCTGTTTTTCGAACTCGCGGAAGACCGGCAGGGGCCGCAACGGACAATTCTCGCAAGGGTATTGGCGGCTGGCAAAAGAACGTGCATTCTGGCTTGGCATCTCGACCCTCTTCGAAAAGCCTGCCAGCTGGCAGGTCGATTTGAAACGCTTTGCCGGGGATCGGCATTCCGCCACTGTCGGCATGTCTTTTTTAAATGACAGCGCGCCAAATAGCGATCATGACTCCCCGCGTTTCAAGGAGCGATTGCCTGTGACCCATTTGCTTGACGGATTGCGAATTCTTGTCCTGGAGGACGAATTCCTCATCGCCATGGATGTCGAGCAGCTCTGCCGCGACCACGGCGCCGGCGAGGTGGTGATTGCACGTGATCTGGCCGAGGTCGATGGCGGAAAGATCGCGATGCAGTTTGACGCAGCCATCGTCGATCTTATGCTGGGCGGCGCTTCGACGCTCGAATTCGCCGCCGGCCTGCGCGAAACGGGCGTGCCTTTCGTGTTTGCCTCCGGCTATTCGGATGCCGACGAGATCAAGCTATCCTTTCCAGGGGTGAGGCTGGTCACCAAACCCTATTCAGGCGAAGATCTCGTCGAAGCGGTGGCGCTGGCCTATGGACGAGGCTCTGCCGGTTGAGAGTGATGCGATCGGATCCGAGTTCCGCGACCTGGCCTCACCTCAACGCGCCGCCGTCCCCGTCACCTGGGCAGAGATCGCATCGGGACCATATTCGTCCTCGCCTGAAATCTTCAGGATTTCCTGCAGGCGCGTGCGCGCCCTGCTGACGCGGCTCTTGATCGTTCCGACCGCGCAACCGCAGATTTCAGCGGCCTCCTCATAGGAGAAGCCCGATGCCCCGATGAGGATGATGGCCTCGCGCTGGTCTTCCGGCAACTGCTCGAGAGCGCCGCGAAAATCCTTGAGATCGAGTTGGCCGTGCTGGGCCGGATGCACCGCGAGCCTGGCCGTCATGATGCCGTCGCTGTCCTGTACTTCGCGGCCGCGTTTGCGCATCTGCGAATAGAATTCATTGCGAAGGATGGTGAAAAGCCATGCCTTGAGGTTGGTGCCGGGCTGGAAGCTCTCATGCTTGTCCCAGGCCTTGACCAGCGTTTCCTGAACAAGGTCGTCGGCCTTGTCGGCATTCTGCGTCAGCGACACGGCAAAGGCCCGCAAGCTCGGGATCGCCCCAAGCAGATCGGTCTTGAAGCCTTGGGAGACCGCTGCCATCGCTTAGTCCTTCTTCTGTGCGGGTTCGGCCTGTTCCAGCTGGCTGAGCAGCTGTGCAAAGCGATCCGGCACATCGTCGGAGACCAGCTCGTCATAATATTGTTTGAGTTTGCGTCCGATTTCGGAGTTGGGCCCCAGCGGGTCACCGACACCGTTCCGGCGCCTGCCCTCGGCGCCAGCCAAAATATCTTTCGTCATGTCCTTCATTTCGCCCTTATATTCCCAGCACTAGGCCGCTCATACTCAACTCAACACAAGGCAAGCGGCACCCTCGTCTGGTTGCCCATCCCCACATCAAACGCCCTTCCCGGCTTTTCGTTCCATATCGGTCGGAACTTTTTGAGAAAAGCCGCGTTGTCTTAGCGGGCTTGCAAATCAGCTTGACCTGCAATTCAGGCAATCGCGTCATACTGAGGGAGACGTCTTATCATGAGTTTATCCGCTACCATCGCACCGCACCTGCCGTTCCTGCGCCGCTTCTCGCGCGCCGTCTCGGGATCGCAAGAGAGCGGCGACGCGTTGGTCGCTGCGATGCTTGAGGCCATCATCGCCGATGTCGACATCTTCCCCGAAGCATCGAGCGACCGTATCGCCCTTTACAAGGTTTTCGCCAAACTTTTCACGTCTGTCGCCATCCGCGTGCCACCGGAGCAGGCGCAGTCGGCGTGGGAGCAGCGCGCCGCCGCCAATCTCAACGCCATCGCCCCCCTTCCGCGTCAGGCCTTCCTGCTGGTTGCCGTCGAAGGTTTCAGCGAGGACGAGGCGGCCGAGATACTTAACGTCGGCGACCAGCAATTCTCGGAGCTGCTTGCCCAGGCAAGCAACGAGATTTCACGCCAGGTGGCGACCGATGTGCTCATCATCGAGGACGAACCGCTGATCGCCATGGATATAGAGGAGATGGTCGAGAGCCTTGGTCATCGTGTCGTTGGAACCGCGCGCACGCATGCCGAGGCAGTGATGATGTTCGGCAAGACGCGGCCGAAGATGGTGCTGGCCGACATCCAGCTCGCCGACGGCAGTTCGGGCATCGAGGCGGTCAACGAGATCCTGTCGTCAACTTCTGTACCGGTGATCTTCATCACCGCTTTTCCCGAACGCCTCCTGACCGGCGAGCGCCCCGAACCAGCCTTCCTGGTGACCAAGCCGTTCAATCCCGACATGGTCAAGGCACTGATCAGCCAGGCGCTGTTCTTCGACCGTCAGGCGAAGGCCGCCGCATAGGGGCGCGGCCTTTCCAGCCGGGAAAGCAAAACAAAGGCCGTCCGATGCGATGCATCAGGCGGCCTTTTTGGCTACCAGATCCATCAGTCGCGAATTTTGAGGCGCTTTGCCTCAAGCAGCTCACCGTTTCACGGAAACGGCGAGCCGCTCTAAGTTGTTGTTTTGACGCAATTCCCAAGGGAAAGCGCTCAAACTTTTCCTGGAATTGCTCTAACGGTTTGCAAGCAACGCCATTTTCGGCAAAGGGTGGAACAAACCGCATGCACCCACGTTTTCCCTGCACATTCGGAAGGAGATGAACCATGCTTTACTGGGCGCTCGTATTTCTTGTCGTGGCGATTATCGCCGGCGCGCTTGGGTTCGGCGGCATCGCCGGTACATCCGCCGGCATAGCGCAGATATTGTTCTTCATCTTTCTCGCCTTCCTGGTCATTTCGCTGCTGGCCGGCCTGTTCAGACGGGCGTGAGGGCGAACGCTTCTCCGAGCGAACACTGGAAGCCGCACCCCTCAAACGGTTTCCAGCCCCCGCCGGGCGGTATCCTTCAAAGGGACACCGTCCGGCGGACCGCTTTAGAGCAGGATCCCGAAAAGTGGGAACCGGTTTTCTCGGACAAACGGTTTCCGTTTGTCCAGCGATCATCCCCTGGAAGTAGCTGGAAGTAGGTAAGTTCCCGGGAAATTCATTGGGAACCCATTTCACAGTGAGCCGTTCAGCCTGAATTGGGTGGACAGATTGGCCGATGCGCTCCAGGACCGCAGATAAAATGGAAGGCGCAGCGAGTGACGAAGTCATCGCCCTGCATCCGGCGGAAAGTGGCATGCAGCTTGGCCGGGCTCTTCTCCACGCGCTGCACAATGCCGGCATTTCCGTCCTCTATCAGGATCGCGAGATGAAGACCGTCTGGGCCCGCAACATGCGCGCGCCCTGGGCTTCGGACAGTGCCGACGGCAATGGCATCCTGCCGATGGCGCAGGCCGACCGCATCCGCACCGCCAAACGCGATGTGGTCGCCACCGGCAACCCCGAGCGCCTTGAGATCAGTGTTCCGGTCGAGAACGGCGTCCGCTGGTTTCAGATCTGGGTCGATGCCGACCGGGGCGATGCCGGCGACGTGCAAGGTGTCGTCACCACCATGGTCGAGACGACCGAGCAGAAGCGGCGCGAACAGACCCTGACGGCGCTGCTGCGCGAGGTCAGCCATCGCTCGAAGAATCTGCTGGCGATCATCCAGAGCATCGCGACGCAGACCGGTCGCTATTCCGATGGCATCGGCGACTTCCTCACGCGCTTTCGCGGCCGGCTGCAGTCGCTCTCCTCCTCCCAGGATCTGGTGACATCCTCCAATTGGCGAGGTGCGGCCCTTCATGAACTGGTCATGAGCCAGGTCGGCCGCTATGGGACGAACACATCGCACGGCCTTCGCCTCCAGGGCGCCAACCCCTACCTCAATCCCAATGCCGCGCTGCATGTCGGCCTGGCGATGCATGAGCTTGCCGTCAACTCGGTCAGCTATGGCGCCCTGTCCCGGCCGGATGGATTCGTCGAAGTGACCGCCAATCTCAACATCATGGCCCCTGGCGAGGTTACACTCTCGCTGACATGGGCCGAAACCATAGGAGCCAATGGCGGCCGGGGGAGTCAAAAGCGTTTCGGCAGCGTCGCGCTGGAGCGGGTGGTGCCGGCATCCCTGAGCGGAACCGCAAGCCTCGACATCGCGGACGGCCGCCTTGAATACCGTCTTGTCGTCCCGCACAGCAATTTCGAGACGCAGTGAGGGGCGGGCTGCCATCAACGATCCTTAACCGGCTGTTCACCATAAGAGCGGATGCTGTTTTAACCCAGATGCCGCCGCAATCCGCTGGGTTGGGGCATGGTGTGGGAGGAATGCTTGACGGTCACCGACATGAACAGACTGGAACAGGCCGCCCGTGTTTCCATGGGCGAATTCCACGATCCTGGCGCATCCGCGGAACCGCTTGCCTCGCCGCAACACACATTGCCGTGGGGCATCGTCCTGGCTGCGGCCTCGACAATTCTCCTCATCGCCCTGTTCAATCTGACCTGACCGAAAATCCCTGCTGGCAACAGTGCGCGCTGTTAACCGCTTGCAGCCGCGGCATTATTCGCATGTCACCCCGACCGCTCAGGAACTTTTGGTCGATATAGGCCGTTATTGTGGCGAGAGGGCATGTCGCCATGGAACACATCGCTGCATTGTTGCTTGTCATCGGCTGCAGCAACTCGATGACCGATTGTCGTGAGCTGCAGGTGCCAGTGAGCATTTTCGAAACCGCCGACGCATGCACCGCCGAACGCCCCTTCGCCATGGGCGACGTATCGGGGCAGGCGCAGCATATCGTCGCCAGATGTCTCGCCGTCGACCCCGCACTCGAGGATGACTACGACCAGGTCGTCTGGAATGTGCGTCCCGACGGCAGCCTCGACGCCTCTCTTGCCATTTCCAGCCTTGTCATGGCATCCAATGCGGCGCGCCCAGAAAAAGACTATCTTAGCCAAGAATAGATTCGAGCAGCAAAGGCCGTCATTTCATGCTAAATGGCTGTTGGAGCTTACCAAAGTGTGGACACAAAGTGAGGAGTGACTCAATGCGGAAGATGATTATTGCCATGGTTGCGGTGGCCGCTCTCAGCGGCTGCACCACGACCGAGCAGGACGTGGTTGGCGGCGGCTTGATCGGCGCCGGCGTCGGCGGTCTGGTCGGCGGCGGCAAGGGCGCGCTGATCGGTGCGGCTGTCGGTGCCGGTTCCGGCCTGCTGGTGCGCAACCTGCGCAACGGCTATTGCCAGTATCGCGATCATCGCGGCCGGATTTACACGGCACGCTGCAACTGATTCGGCGATAGTCGAAACTTCGATCCGGAGGCCGGTCCGCCGGCCTCCGGATTTTGCACGTATGGGCGTGCCATTTGCTGTCCGCCTGACTGTTCGCCGTCAGCCTGTCAGCGGAATTCTGATTTCCACCTTCAGACCATCGGCCTGAAAATCGCGCTTGATCGTTCCGTTCAGTTCGCGCGTGACATTGAGGTCGATCAGCTTGGTGCCGAATCCGGTCTCGGCCGGCGCCTCGACTTTTTTCTTCCCGGCCTCGCGCCAGTTCAGCGCCAGCATCCGCTCCCGCCCGCGCCCTTCCACCGACCAGTCCACCTTGAGCGCCCAGTCGCTCCTGAGCGAATTGGCGGAATTGCCGGCTTCGCCATATTTCAGCGCATTGGTCGCCAGCTCGTGAAAGGTCAGGCCAAGCGCCTGCGTCGTGGTCTCGTCGAGCAGCACCTCGGGCCCCGACAGCAGCCCCTCGGGCAGGTCCTTGCCGAACACCTGCCCAAGCTCGATGCGCAGGAGGTCGGCGAGATCGGCCTTCTGCCAGCGCGAGCGCGTCAGCATGTCCTGGGAGGCTGCCATCGCCTGCAGCCTGGCCGAAAAAGACGCCGAAAACTCGTTGACGTCCGTCGCCCGCGACGCCGTCTGCCGCGCGATCGCCAGCACCCGGGTGATCGAATTCTTGATGCGGTGCTTCATCTCCTGCAGCATCAGGTCCTTTTCGAGCAGGCTCTTTTCGGTCGTCTCGTGCAGGCGCGAGGCCGCCTCGTAGGCCCGCTCCTGGTAGCGCGCCACCAGCGCGATGGCGCCCGCAGCGAGCAGGCCGAACAGCCCCAGCATCACCGGGATGGCGCGCGACGACGGCTGCGAGAAGGCGCTGGTCGGCCGAAACAGCACGGTCCATTGGCGGCCGGCCACCGTGATCTTGCGGGTGACGAGCAGCCGATCGCCAAAGGCGGAGGCCGGCGGCGTCTCCGACCGGAACAAGAGATTGTCGCTGTTCACCTCGCCGTCGTAGATCTCGGTGTTGACCGGCAGCAGCGGCGCGCGGCTGAGCGCGATCTGGAACAGGTCGCGGGCCCTGAAGGCCGCATAGAGAAAGCCCGCGGTCGAGGACCGCGATGCGTTGATGACCTCAGGCGCGGTTTCGACATTGAGCCGCACGAAGACCAGGAAGCCCGGGAAAGTCTGTGTCGCGCCCGTGCCCTGGCCCAGTTGCACAAGCCCGCTGGCGTGCTGCTGGTCGTCGGCCATCGCCTTTTCGATCGCCGCGCGCCGCACCGGTTCGCTGAACATATCGTAGCCGATGCTGGCCTGGTTGGACGGATCCAGCGGCTCGAACAGTATGATGGGCGCGCGCCAGGGCTGCGTGGTTTCCGGATAGACCGGATGGCTGACGCCAAAATCGTGCAGGATATCGCGTTCGAGCGCCGCCTCGTCACCCGTCTTGACGAGTCCGAGGAAACCGATGCCCCGCAGGCCGGCGAAATTGTTGTCGACATCGAGCGCGTTGAAGAACGCCTTGAACTCGGTCTGCGAGATATCGCCATTGCGGGCGTCGAACAGGGCCTGTGTGGACCGCAGCAGCGACAGATGCAGGTCGATACGGCTCTCGATCCGGTTGAGCGCGTCATCGGCCGCCGCTTCGAACTTGATGCGGGAGGCTTCCTGCGTCGCGAAATAGGCGAACCCCGCCATGGTCATGCTGATCAGCGCTACGGCGATGAACGCGACGATTGGAAAAAGTTTCTTCAACGGATGATGCGGTCCATGAGCAATACCGGACCTTTATGGGCAAGTCGCCCCGCCAACACAATGGCAAGGCCAAGCCATCGCGATCAATGGCATATCACGTGGGCGGCAGCCGGCAATGCCGATCAAGCATACCGGGCCGCCGGCAGGCCTCAGGCGGCGATCTTCAGCGCGCCCGGCCCGGGAATGGCGCCGGGCGGGCATTTGCCCAGGATGATCATGCCGAGCACCTCGTCCTGGGTGACGTCGGTGGTGCGCGCTGTGCCGACGACCTGGCCGTTCTTCATCACGCAGACCCGGTCGGCCAGTTCGAACACATCGTGGATGTCGTGGCTGATGAGGAAGATGCCGATACCATCGGATTTGAGCTGCTTGACCAGTTCGCCGACCTGCGCCGTCTCCTGCGGACCAAGGGCTGCCGTCGGCTCGTCCATGATCAGGATGCGGGCGTTGAACAGGATCGCGCGCGCGATCGCCACCGACTGCCGCTGGCCGCCCGACAGCTTGATCACCGGCTCCTTGAAGCGCTGGAAGCGCGGATTGAGCCGGCCCATCACCTTGCGGGCCTCGGCCTCCATGGCAACGTCGTCGAGCGTGCCCCAGCCGGTCATCAGCTCGCGGCCGAGGAACAGATTGGCGGCGGCGTCGACATTGTCGGCCAGAGCGAGCGTCTGGTAGATGGTCTCGATGCCGTATTTCTTGGCGTCGCGCGGGTTGGAGATCGAAGCCTCCTCGCCGTTGACGAAGATCTGGCCGGCATCGCGCTTGTAGGCGCCGGACAGGATCTTGATCAGCGTCGATTTGCCGGCGCCGTTGTGGCCGAGCAGCGCCACGACCTCGCCGGGGAAAAGATCGATCGAGGCATCGTCGACGGCGCGGATGCCGCCAAAGGCGATCGAGATGTTGCGCATGTCGATCAGCGGTGTGCCCACCGGGGCAGTTGCGGGAGCGGTTTTGTCGGCCATGATCGTTTCTCCCCTAAACCCGCTTGCGATAGACGGTGTCGAGCCACACGGCGATGACCAGCACGGCGCCGACGACGATGCTCTGCAGCGGCGAGTCGATGCCGAGCAGCACCATGCCCGACTGCAATGACTGCATCAGAAGCGCGCCCAGCATGGCGCCCATCACCGTGCCGGAGCCGCCGGCAAGCGAGGTGCCGCCGATGACTGCGGCGGCGATGACCAGAAGCTCGTCCAGCGTGCCCAACGCATTGGTCGATGCGTTGAGCCGGGCCGACGAGATCGCTGCGCTGATTGCGGCCAGAACGCCCATGATCATGAACACCTTCATGGTCACCCAGCGGGTGTTGATGCCGGCAAGTTCAGCCGCCTCCGGATTGCCGCCAATGGCGAAGACGTAGCGGCCGAAACGCGTGCGCTTGGTGATGAAGGTCATGATGATACCCACCGCCACCGCCATCAGCACCGGTATGGCAATGCCATGCGCGATGTACAGCCCGCCTTCGGGAACGGTAATGCCGTTCTGCTGGGCGTACTGGCGCACGATGCCGATCGGCCATGGATAGGAATTGGCGATCCAGACGGCGCCAAGGATAGCGGCGCAGGCAACCGCGCCAAGCAAGGTCTCGGCCCAAACCGGGCGCAGTGGAAAGTGGAACCGTTTGCGCTGCGACCGGCCGTTGAGCAGCGCGAAAGCGACAGCCGCGCAAGCGACGGCACCGACCATCCAGCTGGCAGTGGCGCCGATCGAGCCGCGTGGTCCGCCGCCCATCAGCTGGAAGGTTGCGTCGAGCGGCGCGACCGTGCGCCCGCTGGTGATCAGCCATGCCATGCCGCGCCAGACCAGCAGGCCGCCCAGCGTCACGATGAAGGCGGGAACCTCCATATAGGCGATGATGAAGCCCTGAAATGCGCCGATCAGCAGACCAAGCACCACGCCGGCCGCCAGCGCGATGATCCAGAGCCAGGGATTTCCAAGCTGGAAGCCGACGACGCGGATGAGGAATTCAGCCTGCGCCACGCCCATGATCATGCCGATCACGCCTTCGACGGATCCGACCGAGAGGTCGATGTTGCGCATGACGATGACCAGCACCATGCCGGTCGCCATGATCGCGACCGACGAGGTCTGCACCGACAGGTTCCACAGATTGCGCGGTGTCAGGAAAAGCCCGCCCGACAGGATGTGGATGCCGACCCAGATGACCAGCAGCGCACCGACCATGCCCAGCATACGCGTATCGAGCTCGGTAGCCTTGAGGAACCGTCCGATGGCGCTGAGTTCGGATGCACGCGCCTTGTCCGCTGCGGTGCTGCCGACCGGTTGATTAGAGGTCGTGTCGGTCATGCTATCCTCCCATCGGTTTACCGTCTGGCGCGGATACCGAACATGGATGCTATTTGCTTTCCGCGGTCATTTGAAGCGGGAAGCCCCTTGAGAAACGCCGCGGCTTTTGGGCCGCGGCGTCGATATCGAACGGTATTGCGCCGTTTACTTGCAGGCGGCGACGCTGCCGGCGGCGACGCCCGCGCAGACTTCGTCCTTCTTGATCCAACCGGCGTCGATGACGACGTTGAGATTGTCCTTGGTGATCGCGACCGGGGTCAGGAACAGCGACTTGACGGTGTTGCCGCCAGGCGTCGTGAAGTCCTTCACACCGGCGATGTCGGTCATCTTCTTGCCGTCGGCCAGCTGCGAGGCGATCTCGGCGGCGTTCTTGCCGAGTTCGCGCGCGTCCTTCCACACCGACACGGTCTGGGTGCCGAGCGCGATGCGGTTCAGCGCGGCATGGTCGCCGTCCTGACCCGAAACCGGCACGGTGCCGGCAAGACCCTGCGCCGTCAGCGCCGCGACGACGCCGCCGGCGGTGCCGTCATTGGCCGCGACGACCGCGTCGACCTTGTTGTCGTTGGCGGTCAGGAACTGCTCCATGTTCTTCTGGGCGTTGGCGGGCAGCCAGCCGTCCGTATAGGCCTCGCCGACATTCTTGATCTTGCCGCTGTCGATGGCAGCCTTGAGCACTTCCATCGAGCCCGCGAACAGGAAGTCGGCGTTCGGATCGGCGCCCGAGCCCTTGATGAAGACATAATTGCCTTCCGGCTTGGCCTTGAACACCGCGCTGGCCTGCAAGCGACCGACTTCCTTGTTGTCGAAGGTCAGGTAGAAGACGTCCTTGTTCTCGATCAGGCGGTCATAGCCGACGACCGGAATGCCTTCGTCCAGCGCCTTCTGCACGGCCGGGCCGATGGCCGAGGCATCCTGCGCCAGGATGATCAACGAATTGGCGCCCTGCGAGATCAGGCTCTCGACATCGGTAAGCTGCTTGCCGGGATTGGACTGCGCATCGGCGGAAATGTACTTGTCGCCGGCGGCCTCGATGGCCTTCTTCATGGCGGCCTCGTCGGTCTTCCAGCGCTCTTCCTGGAAGTTGGACCACGAAACGCCGATGACCTTGTCCTTCGCCTGCGCGACCGACGCAAGCGTCAGCGACATGGCGACACCCGCCAGGATGGCGGCTGTGAATCTCTTCATGATATTCCTCCCTGCGCCGCGTATGGCGCGACCAAACTGGCCCGAAGGCCGGCACAAAGGCTCTATTTTTTCGAGCCTCGAAAAAACACTGATCCAACACCGGAACGCTGTCAACAACGATTCTGAGGGATTTTGATGTCCTTCTGATTTTTTTTCGAGCCTCGGAATAAATAAATGACAGGACTGGCCGCTTCTGCCAGTATTTGATCGTGTCGCCGGCAGCGTTCGAGGGAGGACCGGAAGAACCGCGGCGATCGGGAGGATGTGAAAAAGCATGTCGGTCGGAATCCGCCACGACGATCTGCGCCGGCGCAACCGCGCCATGGTGATTGCGGCCGTGCGCCGGGCCGGCCGGCCCTCGCGCACCGAGATCGCCGCGACCACCGGCCTCAGCCATTCGACCATATCGGCCATTTCCTCCGACCTGATCGGCGAAGGCATCCTGGCCGAGGGCAGGCCCAGCGAGGCCGGCGCGCTGAAGCGCGGCAGGCCGCAGGTCGGCCTCGGCCTCAACCCCGAGGCCGCGACTGTGATGACCGTGGTGCTGTCGCTGAATTTCCTGTCGGTCGCCGTCATCGACTATGCCGGCCAGGTGATATCGGAAGAACAGCGCCGGTTGGACACGTTGACCATGTCGCGCGAGGCGCTGATCGGCGAATGCGTGGCCATCGTAAGGCGGCGTCTCGAGGATCCCGACATCGATGTGCGCAGCGTCGCCCGTATCGCGCTGGCGATCCAGGGCATCACCGACACCAAGGCCCGGGCAATGCTCTGGTCGCCGATCACCCCGCAGACCGACATCGCCTTCGCCGACATACTCGAAGCCGAGTTCGGCATCCCCGCCACCATGGAAAACGACTGCAATATGATGGCGGTGGCGCTGCGCTGGCGCGATCCCGAGCGCTATCGCGACGACTTCATCGCCATCCTGCTTTCGCACGGTATCGGCATGGGGCTGGTGCTGAAGGGCGAGCTGTTCACCGGCACCCATTCCTCGGGCGGCGAGTTCGGCCATATGATCCATCGGCCCGGCGGCGCGCTCTGCCGCTGCGGGCGGCGTGGCTGCGTCGAGGCCTATGCCGGCAACTATGCCATCTGGCGCAACGCCAGGCAGCTCAGCGAGGACACCGAGCCGGTTGCCGATGTCAGCGACGCGCAGATGCGGGCGCTCGCCGCGACGGCACGCGAACGCGACGGGCCTGAGCGCGAAGCCTATCGCAAGGCCGGGGAGGCACTCGGCTACGGCCTCGGCAGCCTGTTTGCGCTGATCGATCCCGCGCCCGTGGCCATGGTCGGCGTCAGCGCCGCCGCCTTCGACCTGATCGAGCCGGCGTTGCGCGAGGCCATTGCCCAGACCGCCGGCGGCCAGCATTCGGAGTCGATCTCCTTCGACACCGAGCCGAACGAACTGCCGCTGATCCGCGAAGGCTGCGCCATGCGCGCCCTGACCTTCGTCGACCAGGAGATTTTCGCGCCGGGCGTGCAAACGAAAGCAGGCCTTGCCGCGAAGAAAAACGTCGCCTGAGTCAGGTCGTGCTCAATCCTCGCGGATCGCGTAGCCCGCCCCACGAATGGTGCGGATGACGTCGGGCATGCGGCCATTGTTGACCGCCTTGCGCAGCCGGCCGACATGCACGTCCACGGTGCGCTCGTCGATATAGATCGTCTCGCCCCAGACATTGTCGAGCAGCTGGCTGCGTGAGAACACGCGGCCGGGATGCCGCATCATGAATTCGAGCAGGCGGAATTCGGTCGGCCCTAGCCGGATCTCGCTCTTCTTGCGATAGACCCGGTGCGATTCACGGTCGAGCACGATATCGCCGACCTTGAGCACGCTGGACAGCACTTCCGGCTTGGCGCGGCGCAGCAGCGCCTTGACGCGAGCCATGAATTCCGGCGTCGAGAACGGCTTGACCAGATAGTCGTCGGCGCCGGTGGAGAGCCCACGTACCCGGTCGCTTTCTTCGCCCCGCGCGGTCAGCATGATGATCGGCAGCCGCTCGGTCTCGGGCCGCATTCGTAGGCGCCGGCAGAGCTCGATGCCGGACACCGCCGGCACCATCCAGTCGAGCACCAGGAGATCGGGCACGTTCTCCTGCAGGCGGATTTCGGCTTCGTCGCCGCGAGTCACCACCTCGACCTGATAACCCTCCGATTCCAGATTGTAGCGGAGGAGCACACCCAGCGGCTCCTCGTCCTCCACCACCATGATGCGTGGTGCGATCATCGATTGGTTACCCCTGAGCTCAGGCCACCGGCGCCGACATCGCCGTCTCGTCCTGTTTTGGACGGTTGGCGGGCAGTTGCGTGCCGGTCAGGACATAGTACGCATTCTCGGCGATGTTGGTCACGTGGTCGCCGATGCGTTCGAGATTCTTGGCGCAGAACAACAGATGCGTACAGGCCGTGATGTTGCGCGGATCTTCCATCATATAGGTCAGCAGTTCGCGGAAGACGGAGGTGTATTTGACGTCGATCCGCTCGTCGTCGGCACGCAGCTTCGCCAGGGCCGCGGCATCACGCGCCGCATACTCCTCGATCACCCCCTGCACCTGGATCAGCACCAGCTGGGCCATGGCGTCGATGGAATGCGACAGGTCGCGCGGCGTGGCGCTGAGGCCGACAGTGCCGACCCGCTTGGCGATGTTCTTGGCAAGGTCGCCAATGCGTTCAAGGTCGCCGGCCATGCGGATCGAGCCTACGACATGGCGCAGGTCGTCGGCCATCGGCTGGCGCTTGGCGATCAGCGTGATGGCGCGGTCGTCGAGTTCGCGCTGGCGCGCATCCATGATGGCATCGTCGGAGACGACGCGCTGAGCGAGAGCATTGTCGGAGTTCAGAAGCGCCTTGGTGGCGCCGCCGACCATCGAACCGGCAAGGTCGCCCATGTCGCTGATCAGCCTGCTGATCTGTCCGAGATCCTCGTCGAAGGCTGCGACTGTGTGTTCGGCCATGATCCTGGTCCTCGTATGCGTGCGATCAGCCGAAGCGGCCAGTGATGTAGTCTTGCGTGCGCTTCTCGCGAGGCGACGTGAAAATCTTTTCGGTGCGGTCGAATTCGACCAGTTCGCCCAGATACATGAAGGCCGTCTGCTTCGAGACGCGCGCCGCCTGCTGCATGTTGTGGGTGACGATGACGATCGTGTAGTCGGCCTGCAGCTCGTCGATCAGTTCCTCGATCTTGGCGGTCGACAGCGGATCGAGCGCCGAGGCCGGCTCGTCGAGCAGGATGACCTCCGGCTTCACCGCCACGGTGCGGGCGATGCACAGCCGCTGCTGCTGGCCGCCCGACAGGCTGAGGCCGCTGGCATTGAGCTTGTCCTTGACCTCGGTCCACAGTGCTGCGCGCTTCAGCGCCTGCTCGACACGGCCGTCCATCTCGGCCTTGCTGATCTTCTCGTAGAGCCTGACGCCGAAAGCGATGTTTTCGTAGATCGACATCGGGAATGGCGTCGGCTTCTGGAACACCATGCCGATCTTGGTGCGCAGCAGGTTGAGGTCCTGCGAACGGTCGAGAACGTTCTGGCCGTCGAGCAGCACCTGGCCCTCGGCGGTCTGTTTGGGATAGAGCTCGTAGATGCGGTTGAAGACGCGCAGCAGCGTCGACTTTCCGCAACCCGACGGGCCGATGAAGGCGGTGACGCTGCGCTCGGGCAGCGACAGCGTGATATCCTTCAGCGCCTTCGACTGGCCGTAGTAGAAGTTGAGGTTCTTGACCTCGATCTTGGCCTTGGTCACCGCCTCGGCGGCGATCGTCATGTCTGGAGACAACATCTGGCTCATTTGTCCTCTCTGCGTCCGGTCAGGCTGCGCGCAAAGATGCTGAGCGCGAGAACCGTCAATGTGATGATGAGTGCGCCGGTCCAGGCCAGCTGCTGCCATTCCTCATAGGGACTGAGAGCGAACTGGAAGATGGTGACAGGCAGGCTGGCCATCGGCGCGTTGAGATTGCTCGACCAGAACTGGTTGTTCAGCGCCGTGAAAAGAAGCGGTGCCGTTTCGCCGGAAATACGGGCGATGGCCAGCAATATGCCGGTCACGATACCCGAAAGCGCGGCGCGATAGGCCACCGAGCGGATGACCACCCAGCGCGGCGCGCCGATTGCGGTGCCGGCTTCGCGCAAGGCATTCGGCACCAGATTGAGCATGTCCTCGGTGGTGCGCACGACGACGGGGATGACCAGGATGGCAAGTGCCACGGCACCGGCGATCGCTGAGAAATGCCCCATCGGCCGCACCATCAGCTCATAGACGAACAGGCCGATGATGATCGACGGCGCCGACAGCAAGATGTCGTTGATGAAACGTACTACGGTGGTGAGCTTCGAGAAGCGGCCATATTCGGCCATGTAGGTGCCGGCCAGCACGCCGATCGGCGTGCCGACGATGATGCCGATGATGGTCATCACAATGCTGCCGTAGATGGCGTTGAGCAGGCCGCCGGCGTCGCCGGGTGGCGGCGTCATTTCGGTGAAGACCGAGAGCGAGACGCCCGACAGGCCCTTGTAGAGCAGGGCGCCAAGGATCAGCGCCAGCCAGGCAAGGCCGATGCCGGCGGCGATGACGCACAGCGTCATCATCACGCCGTTCCTACGCTTGCGGCTCTGGTGAAGCGATGCGGCTGTCGACATCGGTCAGGCTCCCGTGCGGGCATCGATGCGCATCAGCATGTAGCGGGCGATGGCAAGGATCAGGAAGGTGATAACGAACAGGATCAGGCCGAGCGCGACCAGCGAGGACGTGTAGAGATCGCCAACGGCTTCGGTGAATTCGTTGGCGATGGTCGCCGAGATGGTCGTTGCCGGCGCAAACAGCGACGTCGAGATGCGGTGCGCGTTGCCGATGACGAAGGTGACCGCCATCGTTTCACCGAGCGCGCGACCGAGAGCGAGCATGACGCCGCCCATGATGCCGATGCGGGTGTAGGGAATGACGACGCGGCGCGTGACCTCCCAGGTCGTGCAGCCGATGCCGTAGGCCGATTCCTTCAGCACCGACGGCACCGTATCGAAGACGTCCTTGGTGATCGAGGTGATGAAGGGCAGGATCATGATCGCCAGGATCATCGCCGAGGTCAGCAGGCCGATGCCGTAGGGAGGGCCGGCGAACAGGCCGTTGAGGCCCGGAACGCCGTGGAACATGCTGATGATGAGGGGCTGCACCGTCGTCTGCAGGAAGGGCGCCAGCACGAACAGGCCCCAGATGCCGTAGATGATCGAAGGGATGCCGGCCAGCAATTCAACCGCCATGCCTATCGGGCGCCGCAGCGGGCGCGGGCAAAGTTCGGTGAGGAAGATGGCGATGCCGATGCCGAGCGGCACGGCAATCAGGATGGCGATGGCCGAGGTGATGATGGTGCCGTAAATCGGCGCCAGGGCACCGAACTTCTCCGTCACCGGGTTCCAGCTTTCGCTGGTCAGGAAGGAAAAGCCGAAGGTCGACAGGGCTTGCCAGGAACCGGCTACCAGCGAGATCGCTACGCCACCGAGCAGGACCAGCACCAATATGGCAGCGGCGCGGGTCAGTCCGTGGAAGATCGAATCGGTCAGCGCGAACCGTCGAACGGTGGCGTCGCGCGAACCTCTGACGGCTGGCAAGGCTTCCTGGACAGCGCTCATGTCAAGCTCGGCTCTTTCAGTTGATGAGAAAAGGAGCGCCGCGGGTGCGGCGCTCCTTCGCAGGATGTTACTCGCCGGCGTAGACGGGCTTGCCGCCAGCCTGGATGTCGGCCTTCCACGAAGCCTTGATCAGGTCGACGACGCTGTCGGGGATCGAGACGTAGTCAAGCGCCTTGGCGGTTTCCTTGCCGTCCTTGTAGGCCCAGGCGAAGAACTTCAGGGCTTCGCCGGTGGCAGCGGCATCATCCGGAGCCTTGTGGATCAGGACCCAGGTCGAGGCAGCGATCGGCCAGGTGGTGTCACCGGGCTCGTTGGTGATGATGACGTTGAAGTTCTTGGCAGTCTTGAAGTCGGCATTCGAAGCGGCAGCGCCGAAGGATTCGAGCGACGGCTCGACGACCTTGCCGGCTGCATTCAGCATCTTGGAGTAGGACAGGTTGTTCTGCTTGGCATAGGCGTATTCGACGTAGCCGATGCCGCCATCCGTCTGCTTGACGGTGTTGGCAACGCCTTCGCTGCCCTTGGCGCCGACGCCCGTCGGCCATTCGACGGCGGTGTCCGAACCGACCTTGTCCTTCCAGTCGGGCGAAAGCTTCACCAGATAGTTGGTGAAGTTGAAGGTGGTGCCCGAGCCGTCCGAACGATGCACGACGGCGATCGCGGTCGAAGGCAGGGTGAGGCCGGGGTTCAGGGCCTTGATCGCGGCATCGTCCCAGGTGGTGATGGCGCCGAGATAGATCTGGGCGAGCGTCTTGCCATCGAGGACGAGTTCGCCCGGCTTGACGCCGGTGAGGTTGACGATCGGCACGATGCCGCCCATCACCATCGGGAACTGCACGAGGCCGTTCTTTTCCAGATCGGCATCGGACATCGGCTTGTCTGTGGCGCCGAAGGTCACGGTCTTGGCGATGACCTGCTTGATGCCGCCGCCCGAACCGATCGACTGGTAGTTGAGGCCGACGCCGGTGTCCTTCTTGTAGGTGTCGGCCCACTTGGCGAACACCGGATAGATGAAGGTGGAGCCAGCGCCGGAAAGGTCAGCTGCGATGGCTGCGGAAAGGGTGAAGGTAGACGCTGTAGCCATTGCGATCGCAACGGCCGCCGAGCGGATGAAATGTCTCATGTGGCCTGCTCCTGTTCGGAAGATGGTCTCTCGGCGCCATTCCTAACCAGCGCCCGCTGAGGCCAATAGACTTCGATTATTACAGTCGCATGACAGTTTCGTGTCAGCCCGGTAACGCGTCGCCGGCGTTGGAAAAGGCGGTGGCGTCGGGTGGCCGTGGCCTGACCCGAGTTTCACCCCGGAATCAGGGGCTTGAGCCATCCGCGGGCTGGAGCCGCCGCCGGATTTCGACGGGGCTTTCTCGGATGAAGAAAATCCGGACGGGAGCGCGTTGCTCAAGGCCAGAGCGTGTCGTGGCCGGGCCATCGCCAAAAACAGGTCCGTTGGGGTAGGTTGACGCTGTTTCTTGCCGGCGGTCGCTGCTCCCGCCCGTAACTGCAAGGGCGGAATTCGATTTTGCCATTGTCCCGGCTCGGCGCCGCCTTTGGTATGGTGCGATCGCACCATAGGCATTGCACGCAGGGGTAGCGGCATGATCCGCGATTGATTCCCTCGGCTTGCCCCTTCGGGCCCTGGAATCGGGCGCAGCGCAGCTATCCCGCGTTACGCTGGAGCTGGCGGCCGGCGCCGACCCAGCGCTCGACTTTCTCCAGCAGGGCCCTGGGGCTGATCGGCTTGGGCAGATAGTCGTCCATGCCCGCCTCCAGGCAGCGTTCGCGGTCGCCTTTGAGCGCATGCGCGGTCACGCCGACGATCGGCACATGCGTGCCGGTTTCCTGCTCCAGCTGGCGGATCGCGGCGGTCGCCTCGAGCCCGCTCATTTCCGGCATCGAAACATCCATCAGGATCATGCACGGATTGAGCTTGCCGAAAGCCTCGAGCGCCTTGCGGCCGTTGCCGACGATCTCGAAACCGTAGCCTGTCTCGCCAAGGATCTGGGTGAAGACCATCTGGTTCACCTCATTGTCCTCGGCCACCAGTATATCCAGCCTGTGTCCGTCGCCGCCAGTAGCAGCCAGCCGGGGCCGAACCGGCGGCGGCTGCAATTGCGCGCGTTGTTCGGACAGCGCCAGCGGCGGCGGCTGGGGAGCATCGGGCCTTTCGGCCGCAAGCGGCTGGATGGCGTGGCTGTCCGTGGCGTGGCGATGGCGCTGGATGGTCGCCACCAGCGTCTCCAGCAGCACCGAGGAGCGCGCCGGCTTGATCAGCTGGGCGTCGATGCCGAGATCGCGGTAGCTGGTGTTGGCGAGCGACTGGTCGACCGAGGTCAGCATGATGATGGGCGTGTCGGCGAGGCCTTCGGTGCTGCGCACGATGCGCGCCATTTCGGCGCCGCTCATCTCGGGCATCTGGTAGTCGAGCACGACGCAATCCACAGGCACGCCGTAGGCGGCAGCCGCGATCAGCACCTTGAGGCCCTCCGCGCCGCTTTCGGCCGCGCAGGAATCGAACGTCCACGAGGTCATCTGCTCGGTCAGGATGGCCCGGTTGACGGCATTGTCGTCGACGATCAGCACGCGGGCGCCCGTCACGTCCACCGGCATGATGCGCTGCCCGTTCTGCTGTCCGGCCCCGGGCAGCGTCACGGTGAACCAGAAGGTCGAGCCCTTGCCCTCGGCGCTCTCGACACCGATGGTGCCGCCCATCAGTTCGACCAGCCGTGAGGTGATGGCAAGGCCAAGCCCGGTGCCCTCGTGCCGCCGTGTCGAGGAGGTGTCGACCTGGCTGAATTTCTCGAACACCAGTTTCAGTTTCTCCTCGGGGATGCCGATCCCGGTGTCGGTGACCGAGATCGTCAGCATGGTTCCGGTCGGAACCCTCTCGCCGGTCACGTCGACCAACACATGGCCTTCGTCGGTGAACTTCACCGCATTGCCAAGCAGGTTGGTGACGATCTGGCGGATGCGGCCGACATCGCCGACGAACAGGCTTTCGAGCCTCGGCTCGACACGCACGATGAGTTCCAGGTCCTTTTCCTTGGCGCGTGTCGACACCAGCGTCGCCACGTCCTCGATCGCCTCGGCAAGGTTGAAGGGCGCCGGGTCGAGCACCATCTGGCCGGCATCGATCTTGGAGAAATCCAGGATGTCGTTGATGATGGTCAACAGCGCGTTGCCCGACTTGACGATGATGTCGGTGAACGTCTTCTGCTTGGGATCGAGATTGGATTTGGCCAGGAGTTCGGCCATGCCCAGCACACCGTTCATCGGCGTGCGGATTTCATGGCTCATATTGGCGAGGAATTCCGACTTGGCGCGGTCGGCGAGCACGGCGCGCTGGCGCGCCTCGCTGAGTTCGGCCTCCCGCATCTTCAGTTCCGTGATGTCGGTGGTCGATCCGATCAGGTAGAGCGAACCGTCCGAGGCGATCATCGCGCCCTTGCGCGCGAACTGATGTCTGACGCTGCCGTCGGCAAGCCGCACAGTCTCTTCGACCTCCTGGGTGTCGCCGGTGCGCAGCACTGCCAGATCGCCGGCCACGAAAGCCTCGCCGTCCTCCCCGAAAATCTCGATGTCGGTCTTGCCGATCGCATCTTCCCTGCTGAAACCCGTCAGATCGCACCAGCCCTTGTTGACATAGAACTGCCTGAGATCGGAGCGCTTGGCATAGATCGACACCGGTACATTGTCGATCAGGCTACGGAACACCTCGTTCTCGCGCATGCTCTCTTCCAGAGCCTTCTCGCGCGCCTTGACGTCGGTGATGTCGGTGCTGGAGCCGACAAGATGCACCGATCCGTCTGTCGCCACCAGACGGCTCTTGCGCGTCATCAACTGCCGCACCGTGCCGTCGCGATGGGTGACGGGTTCCTCGACCTCGAGGCCCTTGCCGGTTACGACGACCTGGGTGTCGTCATGGCTGTAGCCTTCCGCGTCTTGCGTTCCAAACAGCTGACGGTCGGTCCGGCCGATGACGTCTTCCTTGGCGATCCCGGTCAGCGCGCACCAGGCTTTGTTGACGAATTCGATGCTCAGGTCCTGCGCCTTGATGAAGGCCGCCACTGGCAACTCGTCCATGACGTGGCGGAAGAGATCGATCTGGCGCATCGAGTCGCGCAGCGCCGCCTCGCGGCTCTTGATGTCGGTGATGTCGACGCGCACGCCGATGAACGTCCCGTCATCGGTGCGCATGTCGTAGACCTGGTACCAGCGCCCGTCGGCGTTGAGGCGCTCGTAGGAAGAATTTGGCAAGCGATAACGCGCCAGCATGCTGTCGAGCCAGCGTTCGGGTTCGACCTCGTACAGCCTGTCGATCCCGGCATCGCCGCTCGAGCGGAAATAGCCGATCGACTGGCCGAATTCCAATGCCTCGCGAAAGCTGCAGCCGGACTGCCAGAAGGGCTTCAGCGCCGGCAGCGTGTCCTGCAGCTTGCGGTTGGCGAAGACGAACTTGTCGTCGCGGTCGTAGATGATGACGCCGGCCGGCAGCGATTCCAGCACGCTGGCGAGATGCTTGCGCGCGTCCTGTGCCTCGGTCTCACGCCCTTTCATGTCGGTGACGTCGACATAGGAGATGAGCCGCTTGCCGCCGGGAAGCGGCGCCAGCGATGCCACAAGCGTACGCCCGTCATTGTGCGGCAATTGTCTGGAGCCGGCGACGCCGGCCCTGATTTCGGCTTCGCGCTCGGCGCTATGCCGTTGCCAGGCGACGTCATCGGCGCCGTAAGGGTCGATGCTGCGGCTGGCTTCCATGAGTTCGCGAAAGGCCGAGCCGATCCCGGCGCGGCCCGGATCGATCCGCCAGAAGTCATAGAAGGCGCGATTGATGACTTCGGCGCGCATATCGGCATCCAGCACGAGGACACCGATCGGCATCTCATCGACCATGGTGCGCAGATTGACGAAGGTTTCGGCGATCTTGGCGTTGGCGCTTTCGATCTCGGCATCGCGACGCTTGAGTTCGGTGACCTCATAGTAGGTCAGGAGCCGCTTGCCGCCGGACAGCGCCGTCACCGAGAACATCATCGTCCTGCCGCTGGCATGGACAAATTCGCGAGGCGCGACGGAGCCGGCGCGAATCTCCTCGATACGGCTGGCGAGGTAGCGCTGCCACTGCTGTTCGTCGATATCGCCATAGATGCCGTTGCGGCGGTTGAGTTCCATCAACCGGCTGAACGGAGCGCCGACGGTCACGGCATCGTCCGGAATGCTGGACAGGTCGCGATAGGCCTTGTTGACGATCAGCGTGTCGAGCTTGGCATCCAGAAGCACGACGCCCATGTGCATGGCGTCCATCGTCCGTTCGAGATCGGCAAGATGCCGGTCGGGATCGCTGCCCGACAACGGGTTTTGCTCCACGGTTTCGAAGGCGGCGGCCAGTGCGGTGACGTTGCGGCCTATGCCGCGATAGCCGGCAAATTTCCCTTCATTGTCGAACCGTGGGAAGCCTGAAGTCAGCACCCAGCGGCAGTCGGCGCCGCCTCCCTTCAATTCGTAGACGAAGTCGCGGAATGGCCGGCGTGCCTGCAAATCCTCCAGATGCGCCGCCGCACTGTGATTCCCCTTCAGGACCTGGTTGAGGAAATCGAAGCGGAACCGGCCCAGCACATCAGCCGGATCGATGCCGGTGGCCGCCTGGTAAGTGGGTGAAAGCCAGGAGAATCGCAGCTCGGCGTCGGTCTCCCAGATCCAGTCCGAGCCCGCCTCGAGCAGTTGGCGAAGCGCGTCGGGCGAATCCATGTCCGCGCGTGGCGGCGCGTCGCCGCGATGCACCGGCTTGTCGGGCCCACGCTTGCCGCGCGCGCCGATTGCTTCGTCCGCTTCCGCCATCCTGTCCCCACCCCGAAAATCAAGGCCGAACCCTCCCTCCGCGGTTCGTCGGCGGAATGTGCCCGAGAAGCATTAACGATCCGCTAACCTTAACGGCGCAACCGGCACGCTCTTGCTGCGTTATTCCCTCCGGTTGTCGGGCGGGCCAAGGCCGCGTTATAAGCCGCGCAGGGGTGTTGCTAATGTATCGACGGATAGGGCCTTTCTTGCTGGGCATGACGCTGCTTTTCGGCAGCGGTTGTGCGCGCAGCTATGACGGCACGGTCATCATCCCGCGGCCGCTCGACGCCAGGCGCTTCTGGGACCGGCCGCCACCCAATGTCGACTACACGCCGCCAGCCGACAACGGCGCCTTTCCGGTGCCGCCACAGCCGCCCGGACAATTTGCCGAACGCAGGGTTTTGAAACCTGCCGGGCACAGACGGCATCAGACGCGATATTCACCGCCGCCTCCCCCGCCGTCGGACCCCGAAAAGCAATTGGCATGCAGGAACGTAAGCGCGCCAGGCGAACGCGTTCGAATGGTCTGCGAATAGGCGCAATTCGGGAAAGTTGACCGGCGGCCTTACAGCGATGCCGCGCCCTTCTTGGGTTCCTTCGCGCCGAGCTTGTCGAGTGCAAGGCGAACCTGGCGCAAATCGTCCTGCCAGCCGTCATCGTCGTCCATCGGACCCTCCGACGCGGCCCGCTGCAGGCCCCGTGCCTCGGATTCGATCTCACGCAGTGCGGCGATCTTCTGGTCGTTGGTCAGGGAGCCGTCTTCGACGATCTCCAGAACCCGCATCTCTCTGAACGTAGCCATGGCGTTTCTCCCGGCTGTTGTCGATCACAACGCCGTGAGCGCCCCTCCGTTCCAGGCGGGTCCTGGCGCCGGCTGCGCCATGACAGCTCTATGCAGCCTGTATCTGAGGGACGCGTGGCGAGAGAGGTCATTCAGCCGGGAAGAAGGAGGCCGACCACACGCACCGCTCGCGTACCGGCTTCGATCGACTGCAGCTAAGCGGCCGACATGGTCCTTGTTGCTGATTAGCCCGGAATCGCATTATTTCGCCTTGGATAATCTTCCACCAAGCGAGCTATACCTAACAATTGAAGCCCTTTGGCCAAAGCAGACTTTCATTTGATGTTGTAGAATGGCTTCTGTGAATTCGATATTGTATTTTTCTTTCAACACTGAGACGAACCGCAAAGCAAAGCGGCCAGGTCGCCGGCTATCGAAATTGCCGGGCCGTGGTTCCCGCAGGCGAACGATCAATCCGACGCTACCGAAGCTTGACGCTGAAACCTTTGCCTGGCTGCCGCGTTGAAGGCGCAGGGAGAACGCAGATGTCGATCCACTTCACGGTATCGGAACTGACAAGAAACCTTTTTCATTCTCTCGGGCTGGATCACGAGCGCGCGCCACGACCACTCAATCCCGAGGAAAACCTGTTGCTCGAGTGCTATCTGGCCGGGCAGATTCCGGAATCGGCCTGGAGCGACTATGTTTTCGAGACACCGGACCTGGCACGGCATGCCGAGGCTCGACGCCTGAGCCATTGAGCAATGGGTTCTGGAAAAGCCGGCGTGGCGGAAGCGGAAGCCTTACAGGCAATGCGTAGGATGCACCCAAGCGGCATTTCTCGCTGAAAGGTCGGCGGGCCAGCTATTTCTTTGGGGAAACCAGTTGCAACGTGAAGACGTTGCCGCCAATGCCTTGCGCCAAAGCCGGCGAGAAACTCAGAGGCGTGCAATTCTTGACGGCGGCGATGGCCGCGTCGATGTACGCCTTTCGCGCCTTGTCATCGCCGGGCACCTTGGCGGCGGTCGGTCGTGGCGGACCGATCAGCGAGCCGTCGCGCTTGAAGCTGAAACTCAGGGTTACGGTCGAATTCCCGGCATCCGCCGGCGGCGTCCAGCATGCCTGGATCGCGTCCCCGACATCATCCATTGTATTGAGCACTGCTGCCTGTGACGGAAGGAGCGTCCCAGCCAGCATTCCACCGGCGATCATCAGCATTGCCGCCACGCATTTCATCGCAGGCCCTCATCTCACTCCAGGCCGGCATTCCAAGCCGGATCCGCTGAACGGGATGTTAGAGACAACGTCGGCGATGACAATATCCCGGTGCAAAAAGTTGATGCTCCGCCACGGCCCCATCACACCGTCGCGCGATGTCCCGGCATGGGGTCCAAAAAGCAAAAAGGCCGGCACGGAGCCGACCTTTCCTTCCACCGACAATGCGCCAGTACATCCGTGGTCGCGCGGTGAATTCCCGCCAGTAGACAGGGCTTTGGTTAACGAATCCTTAAGCCGAAGCCTTCGCCTGCGACCGCACATAGGCGATATAGCCACGCACGTCGCCGGCCGGCTCGGCGTAGGCCTTGCCGAGCTTCTTCTCGATTGCCGCCATGTAATCCTGCGCCCATTTGGGCAGCGCATAGTCGATGACCGCCAGGAACTCGAGCGTCGCCGCCAGCCTTATGTCGGCGATCGACGGGTTCTTGCCGCCGATGAACGGCTTGCCATCCCTGAAGAAGCTGTGGAAGACCTCCAGCGGCTCGGCGATCGCCGCCATCGCCGCCTTCTGTGCCTCCGATTTCCTGTCGGGATGGGCATCGCTGTGGCCGACCTCGCCGGCATATTGCGGAAAACCCAGTGCCGGATAGGTGGCGCGCGCCACATAAGGGTAGAGCGTGCCGATCAGGTAGAACATGGCGCTGTCGATCATCGCCCGCTTGGCCGGCGCCCTGGGATAGAATTTCTCCAGCCCGTGCTTGTTGGCGAGATACTGCATGATGGCGCAGCTCTCCCAAAGCACGCCCCTGGGCAGCCCCTTGTCCTCGATCATCGGCGTCAGATGCGCCGGATTGCGCGCCAGATATTCGGGCGAACGCGTGTGGCCCCAGGCGTCGGTCTCGGCGGCGTCGAACCCTGCCGCCCGGGCAAACACCCGCACAGTCATGTTGTTGACGCTCGGCTTCAGCATGCTGAGCTTCAACGCCGGCTTTTTCGCCGACTTGGCCTTGGCAGCCTTGGGCGCCGACTTTTGCGCCGCCGGTTTTGCCGCCGCTTTCGCGGCCACCTTTGGCGCGGCCTTCGCGGCTGCCTTCACCGCCGGCTTCGCGGCTGCTTCTGCCTTTGCCTTGGCAGCCGATTCCCCGGGGCTCTTGGTCACTGTCTTTGCCATTGTTGTCCTCCCTCTGTTTTGTTGGCCGTCAGTATGGATTCTTCGGCGCCCGGTCGTCCGACAAGGTCGCGCGTGAGCTTTCGACGAGCGCCTGGATCGCGTCCGCAAGATGCACCTCGGCGATATTGTAGTCGCCGCGCCCGACGCGCAGCCTGTGCGCCTGCATCAGCACATCGGCATGGGTGAAACCCACCGGCGGCTCGAAGCGGTAGGAAGCGAGTTCGATCAAAAGGCCAAGCGGATCCTCGAAATAGATCGAATCCATGAAGCCGCGATCCTTGACGCCGCTGTGCTTGATGCCGCGCTCGTCGAGCCGGGCGACCGCCTGCAGGAAGGTGACACGCGACACCGCGAACGCGATGTGGTGGACGCAACCTGGATCGGTCGGCGTGCGTCGCTTCTGCGGCGTGCGGCTCTCATCGGTGAAGACGGTGATCAGCCGGCCGTCGCCCGGATCGAAATAAAGATGGCTCTCGCTGGCCTTGTCGAGGTTGGGCTGCTCGAAGATGAAAGGCATGCCGAGGACGCCTTCCCAGAAATCGATCGAGGTCTGGCGCCCAGCGCCGACCAGCGTGATGTGGTGGACGCCTTGCGCTTGCAGTTTCTGCATTGGCCTTCTCCCCGCGGCATCGAGTGCTCGTCAGGATCCGCCTGGCACCCGGCGTTCTGCGCGCCGCTGGGCCGTGCCTCGAAATCCATGACATGATGCTAATGCAATCGGCCCCGCCGCGCCAGAAGCGGCAAGCCCCATCGTTGCACGACGGCGAAACCGCCCGTAGCCGCAAAGCTGCAGGATCTTTCCAAGTGATGGGGCACGGCGCAACGCCAAGGCTGACCGCATCGCGCCCTCGCCGAAGCCAGGACTAAGCGACGGCCCTGAACTCGCCTTCCGCGATCATCCCCACACCGCCACACTCGGTGCAAATGAGGGTTTCCCCCGGGCAACTGGTCTGATGCGTCCCTTGCGGACAGCAATGGCCCTTCGACGCACTCCATCTCGAGCAGTCAAACACCTTGCCGCCGCCATGGCAGCGTGCGCAAATCTTTCCTGACGCCATTCCAACTCTACCCAACCCAATCCGCGCTGCCGCGGACGCCATCCCAACACACTGTAAGTAACAGAGATCGTTGCGCTTTCAAGCGTCGCGGCCTGACTTAAATTGGGGGATTCGGGCATGCGGACCGGCGCTTATCGCGGGCTTCGCCAACGGCCAAACTCAATCCGCGCGGATGCGTGCTCGTGTATTGTCCAGTCCCTCTCTATTGTAGAGAGGATGGCCTTGAAATGAGAATAAGGCCGCTTCCTTCATCTATTCGGCCGATGCGGCATCTCATCCCGAGGACTACATTGAAGATGATCCTACGGATCAATGAGTAGTCCGAAGCCAGTCCCCTTTGCGGCTACTCTCCAAGGGCCCCGCTTGACTCCCGGTCGGCGGGGCTTTTCCGTGCGGTCGACAGCACGACCTTGCGGCGTAAAAGCCGATGGTCGAGCGGCCCGGAATCGTCCCGATTAAAGATTGAAGACGTGCGAAGCGGTCAGCCCGGCCAGCAGCACGCCCGCAAGCAGAGCAATGATCGAGGCGAGGAACCAGCGCAGTGTGACCTGATAGACCGGCTCGTCGTCGTCGCGCGGCAGCAGCGAACGCCACAATGCGACGAGTTGGAGGACGATGGCCAACACGAGCAGAAGCGTCGCCAGGATCGAGGCGACAGTCCATCCGCCCCCAGCTTCGAAATTCCAATACCGCAGGAAAAGAAGCGAAAACCCCAGCAATACGGTGATCGCGGAGATCACACCTTGTCGGTAACCGACGGGCAAGGGAACTCTGCGCGCCTCGATTGCCTGAAAACCCGGCTCGATGGCCTCATCGGGATCCTGACGCTTTGGTGAGTCGATCATGAAGGCAACATCTATCAACATCTATTTTGACAGGCCCTTGGACGCCGGCGCAGGTCTTGCACGATCGATGCGACCTAGGAAGCCGTGCAGACTGTCATCATCATGCCTGTGCCTTCCTCGCGCAAGGTGAGCGGGGGCGATTCACTCGAGCAGCCAAACCACCACCCAGCATAAGGAACGATTCGATCGGCGTTCGCGTTATTCACAATCGAACCGATGGAGGTAACCGTGAGGAAGCTGATACTCGCGTCCGTGCTCGCGTTTGCTACCACAGCCGCCGTCATTTCGCCGACCCAGGCGCAGTTTCTGTTCTCGCCCTTCGGCGGCTATTATGGTGGTTTCGGAGGGTTCCCTTTCCCCTACCGCTATAGTGACGATTACTACGGCGACCCGTACTACGAGCCATATCGCCCATACTACCGACATCACTACAGGTACTACCACCGCTATTACTATCCGCACCGGTACTACTACCACCATAGACACTATTACCACCACCACAGGCACCACCACCACAGGTACTATTATAGGTAGTCCATTGGGCATCTGCCCGCCTCACCGTTGACCGGCTTAGGCGCCAGGTTCGGCACGTGGTTGACTTGTGTTTCCGGTATCAGCCGGCCATGATCTCGATCATGGAAAAGCCGATCGTGAACGTCGAACACATTCCCGATCCGCGAATCAAGGAACGCGAGAAGGTCGGACCTCACCTCACCCGGCATGAGCAATTGGGCCTGAACGGGAGAATCGCTCTCCTCATCACGAATTCTGTTGGCACGATGTGGTGCGCCTATGTCTTTGCCGGGATCGCCCCCATCAGCTTGCCGGCTGCCATTCAGGGCGGAGTTGCAACGCTGATCGCTTGGATCGCACAAACATTTTTGCAGCTGGTGCTGCTGTCGGTAATCATGGTTGGCCAAAAGGTTTCGGCCGCCGCCTCGGACAAGCAGGCGCTGCAGACCTACAAGGATGCCGAAGCGCTCTTGAAAATCCAGGATGAGGTGCACCGGCTCATCAAGGTCAACAACAGCCTGACCGAGGAGATCCACCGCGCCGTTACGGCGAAGGGGACGCCGGCTGCCTAGCCGCCACCCGCAGTTCCCACCTGGGCAACCCTGGCCGGTACTCCCAGACAGCTTATTTGACCGTTCCTTGACGGTTTCCACATTCAGTTAATCATTGAGTCTTTGGTACGCCCAAGGGGAATCGAACCCCTGTTCCCGCCGTGAGAGGGCGGTGTCCTGACCGCTAGACGATGGGCGCGCTCAAGAACCGGCGATATAGGCTGACGACTGGGAAAAAGCAACTGGGGTTCGGCGGCTTTACCGCATTGAACAAAAAGCCGCCCGCGCTTTACCGTTTCGGCTCGATCAGGTCCCAGAGATTGCCGTGCAGATCGGCGAAAACCGCGACCGTGCCATAGGGTTCGAAACGCGGCGCCTCACGGAATTCGACGCCCTTTTCCAGCATCGCCGCATGATCGCGGGCAAAGTCGTCGGTTTCGAGGAACAGGAAGACCCGGCCGCCCGTCTGATTGCCGATGCTTTGCCTCTGCGCCCCGTCGGACGCCTCGGCGAGCAGCAGCCTGGCGCCCTGCCCGTTGGCCGGCGCGACTGTGACCCAGCGCTTGCCGCCGCCGAGATCGACGTCCTCGAGGAGCTGGAAACCCAGCCTGCCGACATACCAGGCGATCGCCTCGTCATAGTCGGCGACGACAAGCGCTACGGTTGCAACACGACGATTCCCGGCGAAGCCTGTCATGCCTGAGGCCTGTTCATTTCTGCGACAAACGTGTTTGTTGCATTGCGGCCGGCCCTATTTGTTGCGGATTGCGAACTGCCCGATCAGGCGGCGCTCGGCGATGTCATAGACGAAGATCGCACGGCCGCCGTCGGCAAGCTCGGCGTCGATCGAGATGCGATTGCCGGACAGCGACTGGCTGACCACTTTCGCCCCGACCGGCAGCACGATGTCGCCGCTCAGCGGCTCGCCGGCGGGCACCTGGATGTCGCCGGCCAGTGGCGGGCTTGCCGGCGGTGCCTTGCGGGCTTTGTAGACAATCGCCGCGATCACCACCATAAGAGCCAGCAACAGCAGGCCGAGATTGATGGCCATGAAGCGGACGAGTTTGCCACGCAGCTTTTCGACCTCGGGGTCGAGCGGCTTTTCCTGATCTTCGTCGGCATCGGGCCGGGCCATGGCAAATATTCCGGAACGGTTTTCGATGAGCGCTCATAACGAAGAGGCCCCCGAATTGATAGAGGACCGATTCATGGCGGCAGGGCCGACAGTGCTGGTGGTGGGCGCGGCTGCGGCCGGCCAGCGCCTCGACCAGTGGCTCGCCGCCAGCCTCGGCCCTGACATGTCGCGCAGCCGTGTGCAGATGCTGATCAGGCTAGGCGCCGTGAGCGTCGACGGCAAGCCTGTCGAAGAGACCAAGCGCAAGATGTCCGTTGGCGAAAGCGTGTCGGTCGCCATGCCGGAACCCGAGCCTGCCGCGCCGCAGGGCGAGGCCATCGCGCTCGATGTGCTCTATGAGGATGACGCGCTGATCGTCATCAACAAGCCGGCGGGACTTGTCGTGCATCCCGGCGCCGGCAACTGGACCGGCACGCTGGTCAACGCTCTGATCCATCACTGCGGCGACAGCCTGTCGGGTATTGGCGGGGTGCGCCGGCCGGGCATCGTCCACCGCCTCGACAAGGAGACCAGCGGCGTCATGGTGGTGGCCAAGACCGACCGCGCCCACAAGGCGCTGTCGGAGGCCTTCGCCGATCACGGCCGGACCGGCGATCTCGAACGCGCCTATCTGGCGCTGGTCTGGGGCATACCGCAGCGGCCGACCGGAACGGTCGATGCACCGCTTGGCCGCGCCGCCGACCGGGTGCGCCGCGCCGTGGTGCCGGAAGGCCGCGACGACGCCCGCCATGCCGTCACCCACTTTGCGGTTCAGGAGCGTTTCGGCGAAACACAGCAGGAATTCGCCACCGCCAGCCTGGTCGAATGCCGGCTGGAGACCGGCCGCACTCACCAGATCCGCGTCCATATGGCCCATATCGGCCATCCGGTCATCGGCGACCCCGACTACGGACAGGCCTTCCGCACCAAGGCTAACCGGCTGCCGGAACCCCTGAAAAGTCGGGTCAAGGCATTTTCCCGGCAAGCTTTGCATGCCTGGCTCCTTGCATTTCGCCATCCCGATACCCATCTAACGATGAGGTTCGAGGCGCCGATACCCAGGGACATGGAGGAACTCGTCGGCGGCTTTCGCAATCTCTAAACCTGCCATCAACAAGCCCGAAATCTAGCCATCAAAAAACCTGACTGGCGTTGTTCACTTCAGCGTGACACACTGTTTCGTGTTGAACAAATGCCTGTCTTTTCTGGTTTTGTTCCTGTATAAGACCTTATGCCGCGAGCGAGCCTTTTGGTGTTCGCGTCACATGCCTGCCGCGTTTCGGGGGCATCACTCCAATAGAGAGGGGGCGCTATCATGGCCCAGTCACTACCTAGTATTGTTTCCGGCGAAGGCGGCCTCAGCCGTTATCTGGAAGAAATCCGCCGCTTTCCCATGCTTCAGCCGCAGGAAGAGTACATGCTCGCCAAGCGTTATGCCGAGCATGAAGACACGTCCGCCGCGCATAAGCTCGTCACCAGCCATTTGCGGCTCGTCGCCAAGATCGCCATGGGCTATCGCGGCTACGGCCTGCCGATCGGCGAGGTGATCTCGGAAGGCAATGTCGGCCTGATGCAGGCCGTCAAGAAATTCGAACCCGAGCGCGGCTTCCGCCTCGCGACCTACGCCATGTGGTGGATCAAAGCCTCGATCCAGGAATACATCCTGCGCTCGTGGAGCCTGGTCAAGATGGGCACGACCGCCAACCAGAAGCGTCTGTTCTTCAACCTGCGCAAGGTGAAGGGCAAGATCCAGGCGCTGGATGACGGCGATTTGAAGCCGGACCAGATCGCCGAGATCGCCACGCGGCTGAACGTTACCGAGGCCGAGGTGGTGTCGATGAACCGCCGCCTGTCGGGCGACGCTTCGCTCAACGCGCCGATCCGGGCGACGGAAGGCGAATCCGGCGAATGGCAGGACTGGCTGGTCGATGACCACGAAAGCCAGGAAGAGATGCTGATCGAGCAGGACGAGTTGGAAAACCGGCGCGGTATGCTGTCGGGCGCTCTTGCCGTGCTCAATGAGCGAGAGCGGCGCATCTTCGAGGCGCGTCGCCTCGCCGAGGAACCGCTGACGCTGGAAGAGCTCTCGGCCGAGTTCGACATCAGCCGCGAGCGCGTGCGCCAGATCGAGGTGCGCGCCTTCGAGAAGGTGCAGGATGCGGTCAAGGCCGCCGCCAAGCGCCAGACCCAGGCGCTGCGTACCATCGAGGCACAGCCGGCGGCTTAAGGCAGCTTCGGCGACAAAACATCAAGGCGGCGTCAGGAAACTGGCGCCGCCTTTTTCGTACGCGCGGCGGGGCGTCGCGATCGCCTCAAAGCCCATCCAGCGGAAATTTCAGATACCGCCGGCCATTGGCTTCCGGTTCCGGCAGCCGGCCGCCATTCATGTTGACCTGCAGCGCGTGCAGGATCAGCCGCGGCATCGGCAATGTCTTGTCGCGTGCCTCGCGCAGCGCCACGAACTCAGCCTCGCTGTGCGCGGCAACGAGATGGATATTGCCGGCCTTCTGCAGGCCAACCGTGCTTTCCCACAAGGGCTCGCGGCCGCCGGCCTGATAGTCATGTCCGACGAAGACGCGCGTCTCATCGGGCAAAGCGAGGATGCCCTGGATCGAGCGCCACAGCCGCGCGGCACTGCCGCCGGGGAAATCCGCCCGCGCCGTGCCGCTGTCGGGCATGAACAGCGTGTCGTGCACGAAGGCGGCATCGCCGATCACATAGGTGATCGAGGCCAGCGTATGTCCGGGTGAGAACAGCACCTTGACTGGTAGGCTGCCGATCCGAAACGTCTCGCCTTCCCTGAACAGCCTGTCCCATTGCGAGCCGTCAGCGGGAAAATGCGGCCAGTTGTAGATCGCCTTCCACAGGGTCTGGACGTCCACGACCCTGGCGCCGATCGCCGTCCGCGCCCCGGTCTTCCGTTTCAGATAGTGCGCGGCTGAGAAATGGTCGGCATGCGGGTGGGTGTCGAGGATCCACTCGGGCTCCAGGCCGTTCTCCCCGACGAAATCGAGCAGGGCATCCGCGCTCTTCGTTCCCGTCGCGCCGGATTTCTCATCGAAGTCGAGGATCGGATCGATGATGGCGCATCGCTTCGTCGCCGGATCGGCGACGACATACTGAATGGCTCCGGTCGGCTTGTCATAAAAGCCTTTCACCTCAGGTCTTGCCAAAGCCACGTCCAAACCGAACTCCCCCAACCCAGCCGGCAGGAACGGCTTTCTCCGCCAGGCTCCAATAAGAGCATGGTTGTCCACCCAGGCAGGGCCAGTCAAGCATGACTTGGCCCGCTGGGGTGGAAAAGGCAAAAACCGTTCCGGCGCCTGCTTCAGGCGGACGGCTGTTTGGTCTTCCTGAGATAAGGCAGGATGGTGTCAAAGGCGCCAAAACGCTTGATCGCATCTTCGTTGGAAACGGCGGCGGTGATGATGACGTCCTCACCCTGCTTCCAGTTTGCCGGCGTCGCCACCTGATGCTTGGCGGTGAGCTGCATGGAATCGACCGCGCGCAGGATCTCGTCGAAGTTGCGGCCCGTGGTCATCGGATAGGTCAGCACCAGCTTGATCTTCTTGTCCGGCCCGATGACATAGACCGAGCGCACCGTGGCGTTGTCGGCGGGCGTGCGGCCTTCCGAAGTCTCGCCCGCGCCGGCGGGCAGCATGTCATAGAGCTTGGCGACCTTGAGGTCCTTGTCGCCGATCAGCGGATAGTGCACCGTCTGGCCGGTCGCCGTCTTGATGTCGGCCTGCCATTTATCGTGGCTCGCAACCGGATCGACGGAGATGCCGATGATCTTGACGTTGCGTTTCTTGAACTCGTTTTCCAGCCCGGCCATCGTGCCAAGCTCGGTCGTGCAGACAGGCGTGAAATTCTTCGGGTGGCTGAACAGGATCGCCCAGCCGTCACCGATCCAGTCGTGAAAGCTGATCGTCCCTTGCGTGGTCTCGGCCGTGAAATCCGGCGCGATGTCGTTGATACGAAGGCTCATGGTTCCTACCCCTGTGAATGCCGCCAATTGGCGGTCTCCCACCTTTTACCACTCCATCGGCGACGTTCAAAACGGTGAGGTCCCCCGGCAATGATGCAGGCCGCGAAAAATTTTCGCCTTTTCTTGGGGAATGTAGAAATTTCGCTGTCGGCGTCGCGAAAGTCTAGGTTTTCACGGCCAGCGACGTGGCGAGATCTTCCATGCGCTGCGCCAGCGCGCCAAGCGCGCTGGTCAGCACGCTGTCGCTCTTGTCGGCCTTGGTCAGCGCCTCGTCGCGCGTCTTGCGCAAGGTCAGCACTTCGCTCTCCATGCCCTTGACGCGCTTCTGCAGTTCCGAGAGTTCGTCCATCACCATGATGCCGGCCATGACGGTCAGCCGCTGGTCGCCGATCTCGCCGAAAGAATCCTTCAGATGCGAGACATAACGGTCGAAGCGTTCGGCGAGGTCGATCAGATGCTCTTCCTGGCCCTCGTCGCAGGCCATACGATACTGTTTGCCGTCGATTGAAACCGTGACCTGTGCCATGGGCCAGCTCCTATCTGTCCAACACGGCGCGGATGGTTTCCATGGCGGTCACCAGCCGTCGCGATACTTCCTTGTTGGCGTCCTCCAGTCGCTCGGCGCGCGCTTCGGAATTGTCGAGTTCCTGCGCCAGCCGGGAGCGGTCGGCATTCATCCGCTGCACCTCGGCCTCGGCTTCCGAGTAGTCGCGTTCATGCTCCAACTTGGCCGCGACGGCATTTTCCAGCCCCTCGATGGCCTTGCCTAGCCTGGAGATGACTTCCTTGAGCGTGGTTTCCCCGGTCATGGCCTTCGTCCTGTGCCCTGCCCATCACCGAATCGTTCGCGTTCAGAACGCGTTATCCGTGAAACATTAGGCACCGGGTGAAGGCAACGTCAACAAAGCTCTCGCGACTGTCCCCCGCTAACGCTAATGTGGGCCCACAGCCAGCATCACAAGACCGGCAAATCTGCGCCCGATTTGTTGACTAAAAGCCCGCGCCTGCTATGTGTCGCGCACCTTTTCAAGGGCGCTCCCAAGCCCCCACCTTTGGAGGAACCATGACGTCGCGTGAACAACATGACCGGATGGCCAATGCGATCCGCTTTCTCTCCATGGATGCCGTCGAGAAGGCCAATTCCGGCCATCCCGGCCTGCCCATGGGCTGCGCCGACATTGCAACGGTGCTGTTCACCCGATTCCTGAAATACGATCCCAAGGCCCCGCACTGGCCCGATCGCGACCGCTTTATCCTGTCGGCGGGCCATGGCTCGATGCTGCTCTATTCGCTGCTGCACCTGACCGGCTACGAGGACATGACCCTCGACCAGATCAAGCACTTCCGTCAGTTGGGCTCGAAGACGGCAGGCCATCCCGAATACGGCCATGCCACCGGCATCGAGACGACGACCGGCCCGCTCGGCCAAGGTCTCGCCAATTCGGTTGGCTTCGCGCTCGGCGAGCGCATCATGAACGCCGCTTTCGGCAACGACCTCGTCAGCCACTACACCTATGTGCTGGCCGGCGACGGCTGCCTGATGGAAGGCGTTTCGCAGGAAGCCATCGCGCTGGCCGGGCATCTCAAACTCAACAAGCTGATCGTCTTCTGGGACAACAACAACATCTCGATCGACGGCCCGGTCTCGCTTGCCGACAACACCGACCAGGTCGCCCGCTTCCAGGCCTCCGGCTGGAACGCCAGCCATATCGACGGCACCGATTCGGAAGCCATCGCCTATGCCATCGAAGCCGCCCGCCATTCCGACAAGCCGACGATGATCGCCTGCAAGACGACCATCGGCTTCGGAGCGCCGACCAAGGCCGGCACCAACAAGGCGCATGGTTCACCGCTCGGTGCCGACGAGATCGCCGGTGCGCGCAAGTTCTTCAACTGGGAGTCGCCGCCCTTCGAGATCCCGGCCGACATCCTCGATGCCTGGCGCGCCGCCGGCAAGGCCGGCGCCAAGCCGCGCGCCGACTGGGAAGGCCGTCTCGCCAAGGCCGAGCCGAAGCTGAAGGCCGAGTTCGAGCGCCGCCTGGCCGGCAAGCTGCCGTCCAATTTCGACGCCGTCATCGCCGACTACAAGAAGAAGCTCTCGGCCGACAAGCCGAAGGTCGCCACCCGCAAATCGTCGGAAATGGCGCTTGAAGTCATCAACGGCGCCGTGCCGGAAACCATCGGCGGCTCCGCCGACCTGACCGGCTCCAACAACACCAAGACCAGCCAGACCAAGAACATCACGCCGGACGATTACGGCCAGCGCTATGTCCACTACGGCATCCGCGAGCACGGCATGGCCGCCGCCATCAACGGCCTGACGCTGCATGGCGGCCTCATCGCCTATGGCGGCACCTTCATGTGCTTCTCCGACTATGCCCGCCCGTCGATGCGGCTTTCCTCGCTGATGGGCATCCGGTCGATCTTCGTCATGACCCATGATTCCATTGGTCTGGGCGAGGACGGCCCGACCCACCAGCCGGTCGAGCATCTGGCGGCTCTGCGCGCCATTCCCAACCACAATGTCTTCCGCCCGGCCGACGCGGTGGAAACCGCCGAATGCTGGCAGATCGCGCTCGAATCCGAAAAGACGCCGTCGACGCTGGCGCTGACCCGCCAGAATCTGCCGACGGTGCGCACCGAGCACTCGGCCAAGAACCTGAGCAGCCAGGGCGCATACGAACTGGCCGCGGCCAGCGGCGAGGCGGCGGTGACGATCTTCGCCACCGGCTCCGAGGTCGAGATCGCGCTCGGCGCCCGCGACCTGCTCGAGAAGCATGGCCACCCGACCCGCGTCGTGTCGGTGCCTTGCTTCGAGCTGTTCGACAAGCAGAGCGACGACTACCGCAAGAAGACGATCGGCAACGCGCCGATCAAGATGGCGATCGAGGCCGGCATCCGCCAGGGCTGGGATCATCTCATCGGCTCGGACGGCATCTTCGTCGGCATGACCGGCTTCGGCGCCTCGGGCACGATCGAGCAGCTCTACCCGCATTTCGGCATCACCGCCGAGGTGGCGGCCAAGGCGGCGGAAGCTCGCCTGCACGCCAAGTAAGGCTGAGCATGCCGCCCAAAAGCGCGTCGCGGTTTTGGGACAACGGCATGGGCAAACAAAAACGCCCGGCGAAACCACGCAAAGCGATTTCGCCGGACTGGCCCAACCTAATCGATTTAAATCCATGTCGCTGCGGCTGGATTCTTTGCCCATCCGCCGCTATGAAGCTGCGGACCCATCGTCAGCCTTCCAGCTCCCAGGGAGAGAAAAATGACCGTCAGAGTTGCCATCAACGGATTCGGCCGCATCGGCCGCAACATTCTGCGAGCCATCCATGAATCCGGCCGCAAGGACATCGACGTCGTCGCCGTCAACGATCTCGGCCCGGTCGAGACCAATGCACACCTGCTGCGCTACGACAGCGTGCATGGCCGCTTCCCGCATGAAGTGTCGGTATCCGGCGACCAGATCACCGTCGGCAAGGAAAAGTTCAAGGTCACCGCCATCAAGGACCCGACGCAGCTGCCGTGGAAGGAACTCGGCGTCGACATCGCGCTCGAATGCACCGGCATCTTCACCGCCCGCGACAAGGCCGCCGCTCACCTGACCGCCGGCGCCAAGCGCGTGCTGGTCTCCGCGCCTGCCGATGGCGCCGACCTGACCGTCGTCTACGGCATCAACCACGACAAGCTGACCAAGGACCATATCGTCATCTCGAACGCGTCCTGCACCACCAACTGCCTGGCGCCGCTGGCCGCCGTGCTGCACGAAACGGTCGGCATCGAAAAGGGCATGATGACGACGATCCACTCCTACACCGGCGACCAGCCGACGCTGGACACCATGCACAAGGATCTCTACCGCGCCCGTGCCGCGGCCCTGTCGCAGATCCCGACCTCGACCGGCGCCGCCAAGGCGATCGGCCTCGTTCTCCCCGACCTCAAGGGCAAGCTCGACGGCATCTCGATCCGCGTGCCGACCCCGAACGTCTCGGTCGTCGATTTCAAGTTCATCGCCAAACGCTCGACCACAGTGCAGGAAATCAACGACGCGGTCATCGCCGCCTCCAACGGCAAGCTGAAGGGCATTCTCGGCGTCACCCATCACCCGAACGTCTCGATCGACTTCAACCATGATCCGCGCTCCTCGATCATGGCGCTCGACCAGACCAAGGTGATGGACGGCAACTTCGTTTCGGTGCTGTCCTGGTACGACAATGAATGGGGCTTCTCCAACCGCATGGGCGACACCGCGGTCGCCTTCGGCAAGACCATCGCCTGATCGAAGACTACCTTCTCGATGCTTGAAACGCCCGGCTTCGTCCGGGCGTTTTTCATTTGCCGGAACAGCAACGGTCCGCCGTCCGAAAATAAGCGGCTTCAGCCAAAAAACCACCCTCTCGCCTTGCACTGGCCATGCCTTCGCCCCACTCTCACGTAAAGCCGGAAACAGAGGAATTCGAGGGGCAAATCACGGATGGAGCATGCGATCTATCTCGTCACGCTGGTCGGCACCGCGCTTGTTGTCGCCGCCGCGTTTTCGAGCCTGATCGCCTTCCGCTTCGGTGCCCCTCTTCTGCTGCTCTTTCTCTGCATCGGGCTCGCCACTGGAACCGACGGCCTCGGCATCGAATTCGACAATGCCCGCATCGCCTATTTTGCCGGCTCACTGGCGCTGGCAGTCATCCTGTTCGATTCCGGCTTCGGCACACCGCTTAATGCCTTGCGGCAGGCGGCAGGCCCGGCGCTGTCGCTGGCGACCTTCGGCGTGCTTCTCACCACCGGCCTGTTCGGCGCCGCGGCCTACTATCTGCTCGACCTCAGCTGGCTGGAATCCTTCCTGCTCGGCGCCGCCGTCGCTTCGACCGACGCCGCGGCGGTGTTCTTCCTGCTGCGCGCCGGCGAGATCAATCTGCGTGAGCGCGTGCGCTCGACGCTCGAAGTGGAATCCGGCACCAACGACCCGATCGCCATCTTCCTGACCATCACCCTGGTCGAGGTCATCGCCGCCCACGCCAACCCCGAAGCCAATGTCCTGGTCACCAGCCTGATCCTCGGCTTCCTCGTCAATATGGGCCTTGGCGCCATCATCGGCGCACTCGGCGGCCTTGCCATCGTGCGTCTCGTCGACCGGCTCAATCTCGACCACGGCCTGCTGCCGATCTTCGTGCTGACGCTGTCGCTGATGGTCTTCGCCGCAGCCGGCGCCATCGGCGGCTCCGGTTTCTTGGCTGTCTATATCGCCGGCCTCATTGCCGGCAATTCCGACATCCGCGCCGTCACCATCCTCAAGCGTTTCCAGGACGGCATGTCATGGCTGGCGCAGATCATCATGTTCCTGATCCTGGGCCTGTTCGCCACCCCTTCGCAATTTCCGGCGATCATGGTGCCGGCGATAGCGCTTGGCCTTTTCCTGATGTTCGTCGCCCGCCCGATCGCTGTCTGGCTCTGCCTGATCCCGTTCCGCCTGCCGCGCCCCGAAGTCGCCTTCGTTTCCTGGGTCGGCCTGCGCGGCGCCGTCTCGATCCTGCTCGCCATCACCCCGCTGCTCGGCGGGCTGGAAAACGGCCGCACCATCTTCAACGCCGCCTTCATCATCGTGCTGGTGTCGCTGGTCATCCAGGGCTGGACCGTTGGACCGCTGGCGCGTCGCCTCGGCCTCATCGTGCCGGCGCGCCTCGGACCGCTGGACAAGGTCGAGCTGGAATTGCCGGGCTCCGCCCATCACGAGCTTCTCGCCTATCGCGTGGCGCATGGCAGCCCGGTGGCGCGCGGCGAGCGCATTCCGCGTTGGGCGCGGCCCTCGCTGGTGCTGCGCGACGGACGATCCATGCGCTTTCAGGACATGGGCCGGCTGGCCGCCGGAGACCAGGTCTACATCTTCGTGCCGGACCGCTACCCGCGCCTGCTCGACAAGCTGTTCGCCAGCCGCGCGGTGGTCGACCCGGAAGACGCCGATTTCTTCGGCGCCTTCGCGGTCGACCCGGCGCGCGCGGCGGCCGAATTGGAGGCAGCCTACGCTCCGGGCCTGACCGAGGCGGAGCAAAAGCTCACCGTCGGCGCGCTGGTCACGGCGCGGCTTGGCGGCCATGCCGAATATGCCGATCGCGTGCTGATCGGCTCGATCGAGCTGATCGTCAGGGATGTCGACGACAAGGGCAGAATCACGGGTCTCGGCCTTTCCTTCGAGCCGACCGCGCCGGTGGCGCGGGTGCCGGTGTTCCTCAGCGCCGGCGAGATGGGCGACCGCCTCGGCGCCTTCATCCGCAGCTGGCGCAAGCCGACCGAGACGCAGGAGGCGGCGACACAGACAGATGAGCCGCCCGAGCCGCCGGTTGAAAAGGCCACGACCGGGAGCTGAAAAGAGCGATCGTTGGCCTTGCCCCGTCATCGAGGGGCGATCTTCACGGACTATGTTCGCGCCCGCCTCAAAATTTCGCATCGCGTCGCGGCCAAAGCCTTGCATCGGCACCGATGCGGGGTAAGGTCCCGGCGATTTTCCCTAGGAAAGGAACCGGCATGGCCGCCTTCAAGACACTGGACGATATCGGCAACATCAGCGGCAAGCGCGTGCTGGTGCGCGTCGACCTCAACGTTCCCGTCGCCGACGGCAAGGTCACCGACGCCACCCGCATCGAACGCATCGCGCCGACCATCGCCGAACTGTCGGGCAAGGGCGCCAAGGTCATCCTGCTCGCCCATTTCGGTCGTCCGAAGGATGGGCCGTCGCCGGAATTCTCGCTGGAGCCGATCGCCAGGGCGACGGCCGAGGTGCTCGGCCGCCCCGTCGGCTTCGCCTCGGATTGCGTCGGCGACATGGCGGGAAGTGCTGTCGCGGCCATGAACAAGGGCGACGTGCTGCTCTTTGAAAACACCCGTTTCTACAAGGCCGAGGAGAAGAACGACCCGGCCTTCAGCGAGCGGCTCGCCGCCAATGGCGACATCTTCGTCAACGACGCCTTTTCCGCGGCGCACCGCGCCCACTCTTCGACCGAAGGGCTGGCGCGTCTGTTGCCTTCCTTTGCTGGCCGCACCATGCAGGCCGAGCTCGAAGCGCTGGAGAAGGGCCTGGGCAACCCGGTCCGCCCGGTCGTGGCGATCGTCGGCGGCGCCAAGGTCTCGACCAAGATCGACCTTTTGATGAACCTTGTGAAGAAGGTCGACGCGCTGGTGATCGGCGGCGGCATGGCCAACACCTTCCTTGCCGCGCGTGGCACCGATGTCGGCAAGTCGCTGTGCGAGCATGACCTTGCCCCCACCGCCAAACAGATCATGATCGAGGCCGCCGAGGCCGGCTGCGCCATCATCCTGCCGGTCGATGGCGTCGTCGCCAAGGAATTCAAGGCGGGCGCCGCCTGCGAGACCGTCGCCATCTCCGATGTCCCGGCCGACGGCATGATCCTGGATGTCGGCGAAAAGACCGTGAAGACGATCGGCGAATGGATCGACCGCGCCGCGACGCTGGTCTGGAACGGCCCGCTCGGCGCCTTCGAGATCGAGCCCTTCGATCACGCCACGGTGGCGGCGGCAAAACACGCCGCCGCGCGCACGAAGGCCGGCAAGCTCGTCTCCGTCGCCGGTGGTGGTGATACGGTGGCGGCGCTCAACCATGCCGGCGTCGCCGACGACTTCACCTATGTCTCGACCGCCGGCGGCGCCTTCCTGGAATGGATGGAAGGCAAGCCGCTGCCAGGCGTCGACGTGCTGAAACGCTGAGGCGATCAACACAAAGAGGCGCCCGGGACTTTCAATCGATTCGAGCTTTCCGATGCCATTCCTTTGGCGGTAGACTTCCGTTAAGCGCGGAACGAACCCTTTTCAGGAGAAGCATGATGAGCGAACGTCTCGAAGACATTGCCGCCGCGATCGTGGCCAACGGCAAGGGCCTGCTGGCCGCCGACGAAAGTTCCGGCACGATCAAGAAGCGTTTCGACGTCATCGGCGTCGAATCGACCGCCGACAGCCGCCGCGACTATCGCGAGATGATGTTCCGCGCCAGGGACGCGATGAGCAAGTACATTTCCGGCGTCATCCTCTATGACGAGACCATCCGCCAGAAGGCGGCCGACGGCACGCCACTGGTCGACATCATCAAGGCATCAGGCGCCATTCCCGGCATCAAGGTCGATGCCGGCGCCAAGCCGCTGGCCGGCTTTCCCGGCGATACCATCACCGAAGGCCTCGACGGCCTGCGCGAGCGCCTTGCCGAATACTACAAGCTCGGCGCCCGCTTCGCCAAATGGCGCGCGGTGATCGACATCGACACCGGCAAGGGGGTGCCCTCGGCCACTTCGATCAGCGCGAACACCCATGCGCTCGCCCGCTATGCCGCCCTTTGCCAGGAAGCCGGCATCGTGCCGATCGTCGAGCCGGAAGTGCTGATGGACGGCGCCCACGACATCGCCACCTGCTACGAGGTCTCGAAGGCGACGCTGATCAAGCTCTATGATGAACTCCATGCGGCGCGCGTCGTACTCGAAGGCACGATCCTGAAGCCCAACATGGTGCTGTCGGGCAAGAAGTCGGGCACGGTGGACAGCCCCGAAGAAGTCGCCGAGAAAACCATAAAACTGTTCCGCGAGACCGTGCCGGCGGCGGTCCCGGGCATCGCCTTCCTCTCCGGCGGCCAGGAGGACGAGGAGGCGACCGCCAACCTCAACGCCATCAACGCCATCGGACCGCACCCGTGGAAGCTGACCTTCTCCTACGGCCGCGCGCTGCAGGCGGCCCCCCAGAAGGCATGGAGCGGCAAGGCGTCGAATGTCGCCGCCGGCCAGGCCGCCTTCACCCATCGCGCCCATATGAATTATCTGGCGGCGCTTGGAAAATGGAAGCCGAGCCTCGAACAGGCCGCCTGAACCCAGCTTTTCCGCCTCCGTTCAAACCCGGGCCAATGCGCCCGGGTTTTTGTTGCCTGCGATTTGGGGGAAGACCTCCTCATCCCTATTTCCTCTGGGCGTTGCCGGCGGTGTCGGTTTGCGCTCGTCCCGAACGTCCTTGGCATGAGAGAGACAGGGAGAGGTTCATGTATCGCAACAAGGTCGTTTCACGCGAAGACTGGTTCCAGGCGCACAAGGCGCATCTGGCGCGTGAAAAGGAACTGACGCGGCTGCGCGAGCGTATTGCGGCTGAGCGGCGGGAACTGCCCTGGCTGAAAGTAAGGAAGGACTACGTCTTTGAGACGGAGCAAGGACCGAAGAAACTGGCCGATCTTTTCGCCAACCGCAGCCAGCTGATCGTCTACCACTTCGTGTTCGCGCCAGGCTCCATTCATCACTGTGAAAGCTGTGCCTTCGTAGCCGACCATATGGACGGCGCCAACCGGCATCTCAGGCATCATGACGTGTCCCTTGTCACCATATCGCGGGCGCCGCTTGCCGAGCTGCTGCCCTACAAGCAGCGAATGGGCTGGACGTTCGACTGGGTGTCTTCCTATGCGTCGGACTTCAACTTCGATATGCAGGTGTCCTTCACCGACAAACAGCTCGCATCCGGCGAAGCGGTCTACAATTTCGAAACACCGGTGCTAACATCGAAGGATCTGCCCGGCACCACTGTCTTCTACAAGGGCGAAACCGGTGACATCTTCCTGACCTTCATGTCACGCGCGCGCGGCAGCGAGCAGTTCATCGGCGCCTATCAGTATCTCGACATTGCACCGAAAGGTCGTGACGAGACCGGTCCTTACGGGACCTTCATGGACTGGGTGCGGCTGCACGATGAATATGGGAACAGGTCGCAACGGGACGATATCTGACCTTAGGGCACCGGCCGGCGATGCAAGGATCCGTTCACCTCGGCCCCAACATGCGCTAAGCCTGCCCTAGATCATTCCACGGTTCCGCCATGCGCTTCCCGGCCTCTCTCACCTGGCTCGCCTTCCCCGTCTATATCTGGCAGGGGCTCGGCGTGCGCCGCCGCACCACGCGCATGCTGCCGGCACGGGGACCGGTCATGCACGATCTTGCCGGCAAGGCGCCTGATATCTCGCTTCTGGTGCTGGGCGACTCCTCGGCCGCCTCGGTCGGCATCGGCAATTCCGAGGACGGGCTTGCCGCGCAGCTCGCCGTGCTGATCTCTCAGCGCACCGGCCGCGCGGTGCGCTGGCGCGCCGCCGGCTTCAATTCGGCGACGTCGGGCCAGATCCGCGACCATGTCCTGCCCAATCTGTCGGCCGATCCGTGGACGCATATCGTACTCGCCATCGGCACCAACGACACCAAGAATTTTCATTCAGTGCCGCGCTTCAAGAAGGAGTTCGGCGGCCTGCTCTACGGCCTGCGCGCCAAATGGCCGGAAGCGCGCGTGGTGTGGTCGCCGGTGCTGGAGTTCACGCGGGCGCCGGCCATGCCGCCGCTGCTCGGCAAAATCCTCGAGATCCGCGCCACCGCGATGAACCGAATGGGTGAACGGCTCTGCCTGGAGCGCGGTGCGGTGCCGGCCCCGCGCCTGCCGATCACCAATCCCGAACAGGGTTTCGCCTCGGACGGCTTCCACGCCTCGGAGGCGGGCTACCGCGCCTGGGCCGAGCATCTCGTGGGTCTGGTGCTCGCCAGCTGAACACCGACGGCCGACACGGCTTGCAGGCCTATGTCAGATGCCCGAGCACGGCCGCCAGCGAGATCGCGGCCATGGCGAGAAACGCCAGCTTCCAGAAGTCGCTCCGTCGCTTGAGTCCCGGCCAGCCGATCGGCTTGATCAGCTGGATGACCATGAAACCGACAATGACAAGGGCGAGGAGTTTCGTCATGCCGCCTTTGACCAGCAACGTCGCCGGCTGTCAAAGCGCCTTGTTCGATCTCTGAGAAAGAACAGGCGCCACAATCCGAACCGGAAACGCGGCGCCCACCTTTCAGACAGTGATCTGCTTCAGCGGCTTGAGGCCGGCTTCGATCGAGGCCCGCTTCGGTTCGAGGAACGGCGGCAGTGCCAGGCTTTCGCCCAGCGTCTCCAGCGGCTCGTCGGCGGTGAAGCCCGGCCCGTCTGTGGCGATCTCGAACAGGATGCCGTTGGGCTCACGGAAATAGAGCGAGCGGAAGTAGTAGCGCTCGACCTCGCCGCTCGACGGCAGGCGGAATTCAGCCAGACGGGCGGTCCATTGATGCAGCGTCTCCTGGTCCGGCGCCCTGAAGGCAACATGGTGAACCGCACCGGCGCCTTGCCTTGCGGGAGCCAGCCCGGGCTGCACAGCGACATGAAGCTCCGCCGCCGGCCCGCCAGCGCCCATCTCGAAGACGTGGACCTGGCCCTCGCCATCCGGCGAAGCATAATCGCGGTCCTTGCGCATGTTCATCACTCGGGTCAGCACTGCCTCGGTGTTGGTGATGTCGGGGACGCTGATGACGATCGGCCCGAGCCCGCGGATCTGATGCTCGGCCGGCACCGGGCTTTGCGCCCAGGGATGGCTGCCGCCCTTGCCGCCATCGCTGACGAGCCGCAGACGCTGGCCCTCGGGATCCTCGAAATCGAGGGACGGGTAGCCGCCAATGTTCGCAATTTCTCCTATCATGATGCCTTCGGCGGCCAGGTGCTGTTTCCACCAGGCCAGGCTCTCCGGACTGCCGACCCTGAGACTGGTTCGCGCGATGCTGTGGGTGCCGCGCCGTTCGCGGCCAACCGGCCAGTCGAAGAAGGTCAGGTCGGTGCCCGGCGTCGCTTCGCCGTCGGCATAGAAAAGGTGATAGGCCGACGTGTCGTCCTGGTTCACCGTCTTCTTGACCAGCCGCAAGCCCAGCACCTTCGTGTAGAAGTGAAGATTGCCCGGTGCGTTGGCGGTGATGGCGGTCAGATGGTGGATTCCTGTCAGTTGCAGGCTCATGGTCGTCTCCCTGGTTTTGGGGAAGAATTTTCTCCCTTCATATCAGAACTCCGGTCACGCCGCTGAAGGCCGCCGATCCTGACGGTCCGTCGCCTCCAATTGAACAATGGCGCTCCGCAGGCAGCCTCGCGGTGAACAATCCTCCATCCGCCAGCTAGGTCGAGGGCCACGGGCCGAGGACAATTCCCGCCAGCCGGAACGATCGTCGCGCGCCCTGCCATCCTCCTGACAGACTGCTGTCAGGAGGGGTGTGCGATACTGCCTCCAGTTAGAGAGAGGAGAATAGCCATGAACGGTTTCACCATCCTGCGCGGCATGCAGCACTATGTCGGCAAGGTTCGCACCATGCGCAACGAAATTCGTACGCAGCGTTTCATGAACGCGCTGCCCGCGGACATCCGCAAGGATATCGGTTGGCCCGATATGTATGCGGAACGTCGCTTCCGCGGCAATTGAGGCGATTTTTCGACATTGATATTGGACACGGGCGCGCCAATGCCCAGATATCAGTGCATGTCGCCCAAAAGTGGCCCCCGGTTTAGGGGGGCCCGACATGCATGAAAACAAAGACGCGGCGCGCTGGGGGACGGAGCGAGCTTATGCCTGATCAGAAGACAATCGGCTTCGTCTTCATCGAAGGTTTTGCCGACTGGGAATATGGCTTGCTGGCCGCCTCGGCGGTTGAGTGGTTCGGCGCTCGTGCCGTGTCATTGACCCCGGGAGGCAAGCCGGTGACCGGCATCAGCGGTTTTCGGCTGACACCCGACCGCTCAGCCGGCATCGACGAGAATGCCGATCTTGACGCGGTCGCCGTCATCGGTTCCGACCAGTGGGCTGGCAAAACACCTCCGGATGTCGCTCAACTGCTCAATACCGTTGCAACGCGCGGCGGCGTCGTCGGCGGCATCTGCGCCGGTACGCTGGCACTGGCCCGGGCCGGCATGTTCGAACAAGCCAAACATACCAGCAATGGCCGCGACTGGATCAACGGACATGAAGCCGGCTATGCCGGCGACGGCAACTATCAGGACGTGCCGCATGCGGTCGCCGACGGCAAGATCGTGTCCGCGCCGGGTTCGGCGCCCGGCACCTTTGCCCTTGCCTTTCTGAAGACGCTCTATCCCGAAAGAGACGGCGATCTCGCGCAGATGCGGACGCTGTTTGCCAGGGAATATGCTGAAGCCTCCTGACAGTATGCTGTCAGGAGGGACGTGCGATGGTGGGATAATGCGCATGGCCGGCCGAGAGAACGATCGATGAAAAGCTGGAACGACAGGCTGAACACGCCTGGCATCAACGGCGTGAAACCAACGCCACGCACGGTGGGTGACGTGGTCGAAGGCCAGCCGATGCTGGTGCCGACGGCGCGCCAGGTCGATGATTTCATCCGCTCGATTCCGGAAGGCGTCGAGATGGATGTCCGTGCGCTGCGCACAGCCCTTGCTATCGAACATGGCGCCGAAGTGACATGTCCGGTGACCATCGGCTACCATTTGCGTACGGTTGCCGAAGCCGCCAGGGAAGATCTCGAGCGCGGCATGACGCTGAGCGACGTCGCCCCCTTCTGGCGCGTGCTGGATGCGAAGACGCCGACAACGAAGAAACTGTCCTTTGGCGCGGAATTCATCGCCGCGCAGCGCAAGCGCGAAGGGCTGAAACCGTAATGAATGTCGTCTGGAAGCGGCTCCGGTCCAGGAACCGCTCCAGCAGCAACACTGGGGAAGCAAACGATGCGCCGCGCCGACAGGCTTTTTCAGATCGTGCAGCATCTGCGGGGTGGGCGTCTGGTCACCGCCCAGAAGCTCGGCACGTGGCTCGAGGTTTCCGAGCGAACGATCTATCGCGACATAGCCGACCTGCAATCGACGGGAGTGCCGATCGACGGCGAGGCCGGCGTCGGCTACATGATGAGGGAGGGTTTCGATCTTCCGCCGCTGATGTTCACGCGTGACGAGATCGTGGCGCTGGTTGCCGGTGCGCGCATGGTGCGCGCCTTTGGCGGCGCCGCCATGGCGCGGGCCGCCGACGAGGCGCTGGTCAAGATCGGCGCCGTGCTGCCCGATGCCGAAAAGGACCGCATCGCCCGTACCGAGATCCACACGCCGATGTGGGTGGTCAGCGACGCCGCCCGCGAGGCGATCGACCTGATCGAGCGTGCCGTCGAAAAGCGCCAGGTGCTGACCATCGACTATTGCGACGAGGCCGGGCGCGGCACCGCGCGTGACATCAGGCCGCTCGGCCTGTGGTTCTGGGGCAAGGTCTGGACGCTGGTCGCCTGGTGCGAGATGCGCGACGACTTCCGCGCCTTCCGCATTGACCGCATCGCCTCGGTGGTGATCGCCGGCCGCATCTTCAAGCCGGAGCGCGGCAAGCAGCTTGCCGACTTCTACCGGGCCGTGGAGCGCAGCGAGGATTACGGTATGGCGCCGGACCGAGTGGCGCGAAGCTGAGATTGCATATGGAAAAAAAAAGCCCGCTCGAAGCGGGCTTTTTTTTAAGCGCGACCTGCCCTTTCGCTATGGCTCCGGGCGTTCGTCGCTTCAATCGTTGTCGATTGATCGGCCAAGGCCGACCTGTCCTCATTCGTCGTCAGCGTCTTCGTTCTTCGACTTCAGCGCCGAGAGCTTGGCGAACACGGCGTTGGCGTCGAGTTCGGCATCCTCGTCCTTCGGCTTTTCGGGCGCCGGCACCAGCCGCTCGGTCAGGGCCGCCGGCAGCAGCGTGTCACCGACCGGCTGCGCCTGTTCGCGGCCGCGCGAAGCGCGGTTGACTTCCATGTCGAGATCGATCTGCGAGGCGAGACCCAGCGTCACCGGATCCATCGGCTGCAGATTGGCCGAGTTCCAGTGCTTGCGTTCGCGGATCTGCTCGATCGTCGACTTGGTGGTGCCGACAAGACGCGAAATCTGTGCGTCCTTGAGTTCGGGATGGTTGCGCACCAGCCACAGGATGGCGTTCGGCCGATCCTGGCGCTTCGACAGCGGCGTGTAGCGCGGCCCCTTGCGCTTGGATTCCGGCACCCGCACCTTGGGGTCGGAAAGCTTCAGGCGCTGGTTCGGGTCCTTCTCGGCGCGCGCGATCTCGTCGCGGGTCAGCTGGCCGGTCATGATCGGGTCCATGCCCTTGATGCCTTGCGCCGATTCGCCGTCGGCGATTGCCTTGACCTCGAGCGGATGCAGCCCGCAGAACTGCGCGATCTGCTCGAAGGAGAGCGCGGTGTTGTCGACCAGCCAGACGGCGGTCGCCTTGGGCATCAGCAGCGTGTTGGCCATTTCAAAAATCCTTCTCGTTCGCCCGCGTTCCCGCGCGGGCGGTGGTTTAGAGCCACCAAAATGGGAAATTCGCGGCCTGTATAACCGTTCCCTTACTGTTTCGCAATGTTTTTGCAGGCGCGGCGGCCCCGATGGGTTTAGGAGCTGGCAAGCGCGTTCGTATGCTGGCTTTGCTGGCGCGCCACAGTCTCGGCGAATCCCGCGACGCGACCCTGCAACTGCCTGAATCCCCAAAAAGACAAAACCCGCTGGACGGGGTCCAGCGGGCTCGGAACCGGAAACGGGAAACGTCTGCGACGGCTCTACTTCTCAGCATGAGCCCGGCCCTGCGGCCGGGTCGTGCTTGATATCAGATCGCCTGGCGGGCGATCCGTTCGATATCGGCGCGGTTGATGCCGAGATCGCTGAGCTGACGAGCGTTGAGACGGTTCAGTTCGCGCACGGTCTCGTTGTACATGCGCCAGTTACGGAAAGCGCGGATCGGGTTCATGGTAGTCCTCGTGATGGGGTGTTCGTTTCGATGCTGCACAGATAGTGATCATCGGTGGGAACTTGAACGACCGATTTTGCATAGCAATGATGCAAATGCTGCATTGCACCATTAAGCCTCTGTTCATCTTGTAGGCAGTGGACGAAGGGGGCTGTCCCAAGACGTGTCGAGATTCCGGTCAGGCCGAGTCGAAAATGGTTGATACCGAGAACCGGAGCGGAGCGTACTTTTCGTACGCGAGCACCGGAAGCGCAGGCATCAGCCATTTGCAGACCGGCATCACCGGAATATCGATACGTCCTAGCCGACGTCGAGCACGATCTTGCCGATATGCTCGCCCTCCTCCATCCGCTCATGCGCGCGCCAGGCATCGGTGAGCGGGTAGATCATGTCCATGACGGGTGCGACCTTGCGCGTGCCGAGCAGCGGCCATACCTGCGCCTCCAACGCCGCCGCGATCGCCGCCTTGAACTCGACGGTGCGCGGCCGCAGCGTCGAACCGGTATGGGTTAGTCGCTTGACCATGATCTTGGAAAAATCGGCGCTGGCGACAGCACCAGCCTGCACGGCGATCTGGACAATGCGGCCCTCGACGGCTGCCGCCTCGTAGTTGCGCTGGACATAGTCGCCGCCGACCATGTCGAGGATGACATTGGCCCCCTTGCCATCCGTCGCCTCCTTGACCGCTGTGACGAAATCCTCCTCGCGGTAATTGATCGCCCGGTCGGCGCCGAGCTTCAGGCAGGCGTCGCATTTTTCCCTGGATCCGGCAGTGGTGATGACATAGGCGCCGAAGGCCGAAGCCAGCTGGATCGCCGTGGTGCCGATGCCGGACGAGCCGCCATGCACCAGCAACGTCTCGCCTTTCTTCAGGCCGCCGCGCTCGAACACATTGTGCCAGACGGTGAAATAGTTTTCCGGCACGGCCGCTGCTTCGGTGTGGGTGAAACCGGCGGGCAGCGGCAGCACGCTGCCGGAGTGAACCTTGACATATTCGGCATAGCCGCCGCCGGGCGTCAGCGCGCACACCCGGTCGCCGATGCGCCAGCGCGATATCTCGTCGCCAAGGGCAGCCACTTCGCCCGACACTTCGAGGCCCGGCAGGTCCGATGCGCCGGGCGGCGGCGGATAGGCGCCCTTGCGCTGCTGCACGTCGGGCCGGTTGACGCCGGCGGCATGCACCTTGATCAGGATCTCGCCTGGGCCGGGCTGCGGCACATCGCGCGTTTCCGGTTTCAGCACCCGTGGGCCACCCGGTTCCGAGATAGCGATTGCCGCCATCCTCGCCGGAATTTTCTGTCCGTTCGCCATGAAGTCTTTCCTCGCCGCATTCTTACCGGCTGTTTGCATCGACGCGCTTGCCCTATGTATGCTGATTGCCAAATCAGGCAAATGGCCAATCTGGTGTGGCGGAGGAGGAGCAACGATGGCGATCTTCGACGACGAACCCAAGAAGAAGGCACGCCCGCACGAGATCGGGCAGGACCTGTCGCTGCTCTCGGTTGGCGAGTTGTCGGAGCGCATCGGCATCCTGCGCGACGAAATCGCAAGGCTGGAGGCGGAGCTCAAGGCCAAGGACAACACAAAATCGGCCGCCGAGGCACTGTTCCGTCGCGGATAGGCAGACGGGCGGCACAGCCCGCCGCCGAAAAGCCCGAATGCGACTGTCTTCAGACCTTCAGTCCCTCCCAGAGCCCAGCCGGATCAGAAAATGCTCGCATCCTACAGACCGATCCTCTCCCTGCTTCGCGGCACTGCCTTCCTGCTGGCGGCATCGGGTCTGCATGGGCTGCTGTTGCCCCTGCGCGGCCAGGTGGAAGGGTTCTCCACCGCATCGCTTGGCCTGATGGGCACGGCCTGGGCCGGCGGCTTCGTCACCGGCTGCTTCTTTGCCCCGCGCATCGTGCGCCGCGCCGGACATGTGCGCGCCTTCGGCGCCTTTGCCGCATCCGGCGCCATCGTGGCCCTGCTCACCGGCCTGATCATCGACGAATATGTCTGGATCCTGCTGCGCGCCTTCACCGGCTTCACCATGGCCGGCGCCTTCATGGTTATCGAGAGCTGGCTGAACGAGAAGGCCACCAACGAGAATCGCGGCACCGTCTTCGGCCTCTACATGATGGTCACCTATGCCTCGATCATGGGCGGCCAGATGATCGTCGCCGGCGGCGACGTGAGATCGGCGTCGCTGTTCATGATCACCGGCATCCTGTTCTGCCTGTCGCTGCTCCCGACAGCGGTTTCGACGGCGTCGCACCCCAAACCGCTGCAGGACGTCAAACTCGACGTCAAGGGGCTCTACGCCAACTCGCCGGTGTCGGCGATCGCCTGCGTTTTGATCGGCATTGCCAACGGCGCCTGGGGCACGCTTGGTGCGGTCTATGGCGCGCGCATCGGCATTTCCACTGCCGAGATCGCCTTGATGATGAGCCTTGTCGTCGTCGCCGGTGCCGCCATGCAGCTGCCGGCCGGGCGTCTCTCCGACAAGACAGACCGGCGTTTCGTGCTGGCTGGCGCCGCTTTCGGCGCGGCGCTCTTCGCGCTTCTGATCTTCCTGTTCGAGCCGCGTACCGGCATCTTCGTCATCGTCTTCACCGCCGCCTACGGCGCCTTCGCCTATACGCTCTATTCGATCGCCGTGGCGCATGCCAACGACCACGCCCGTGCCGAGGACTTCGTCAAGGTGTCTGGTGGACTTCTGCTGCTTTACGGCTTCGGCACCATGATCGGGCCTTTGCTGGCGGCGGCGCTGATGGGCTGGATGCGCCCTGAGGGCCTGTTCCTGGCGACCGCTTTCGCGCATCTGTCATTGGCCGGCTACACGCTGCTGCGCATCAGCCGCCGCGCCCCGGTGCCGATCGGCGATCGCGACGCCTTCAAGACGCAGCCGGCCGACCGCTCCGTGACGCCGGAAGCATTGCGGCTTGACCCAAGAAGAAAAGCAGAAGCAGACAGTTGAGATTCGAAAAACTTTGCCTCACAAATGAGGCATGATGTTTTCCGACGCCTTCATGGCGATCGCCGACCCCAATCGGCGCCACCTTCTGGAAGAACTTCGACGCGGCCCGAAGACCGTCAACGAGTTGGCAGCCGGGTTGCCAGTCTCACGCCCGGCCGTATCACAGCATCTGAAAGTGTTGCTCGACGCCGGATTGGTCAACGCCAAGGCTGAGGGCACGCGGCGCGTCTACACGGTAAGCAATGCCGGCTTCCTGAGACTCAACATCTGGCTCGATCAATTCTGGGAAGCCTGATCCGCTCGCCCTTTATCCTCGACATCGCCACGATAGTCAGGCTTGGACTTTCAGGAAGGCGCCGAGCGCATCGAGCAGTTCGCCCGTTCCATGCTCTCGCGTTGCTGAGGTGTCGTGGCCATCGAGAAAGGCGCCCTGTTCCGTCATCACGAGCCGCGTGCCCCCGCCTTCGGCCACAAACTCGATCGTCGCCAGTGACACAGAGACGCGGGTTTCACCGAACAGCAACTCATAGCTGTAGACGATGCGCTGGTCCGGCACGATGTCCTGATAGACCGCGTTGAAGAAATGCATCTGCCCATCGCTCTGGCAGCCTGCATTAACCTCCTTGCCACCGACGCGAAAGTCCATGTCATGCCGGCTGGGCATGGGGTCATGGGGATCGACGAACCAGCGCCGCTTGGCATCAGGATTGCTGAACGCGGAGAAGACTTTCGCCGGCGCCACCGGATAGCTCCGCTCGACGACGAAGGTGGAATGGACGACGGATCGTTCGGTCATGGTCTGGGTCCTTGTTGGTAACTGGATTGCCGAAATAGGTCCTGCCGGCCCTTAGGCTTCAGGCATCAACTGATGCCGGAGTTCCACCGCCAAATTGTCCAGCGCCGCGCTGAACCCTGCCTGGCTGCCGGCGATCATGTCCTTGCCGCCAAAGGCCGCGATCTGGTCGGTCAGCACCAGCCGCGTCGACGCCCCCACCGGCTGAAGCTCGACCGTGATCAGCGAGGCGGAAAGCCGGTTCCAACCCTCGCAAACGAGCTCGGTCGAAACGATGCGTTGCTCCGGCTCGATATCGATGTAGCGGGTCTCGACGCGGTAAATCAGGCTGCCGTGCGGCCCGCAGCGGCTGATATCCAGCCCGCCGACGCGGAAATCGGCCTTGTCGTAGACCAGGTCGACATTTTTCGACGGCGCTCCCCAGCGGGCGCGCGCCTGTGGGTCGGCAAGGGCCTGGAACACCCGCGCCGGCGAGGCGTCGTAGACGCGCTCCAGCACGATTGTTGCGTGGGTCACCGATGGTTCGGTCATGATGGCCTCCTTCATGTTTCGTCTTTGGTTTCCGCCAGAAAATCACCGAGCCGATCCAGCCGGCGTTCCCAGGAGAGGCGCCGCTCGTTGATCCAATGCTCCGCCGCCCTCAGCGCCTTGTGCTCGATCTGGCAGGTCCGTACCCGCCCCACCTTCTGCGTGCGCACCAGGCCACTCGCCTCCAGCACGTTGAGATGCTGGACGACGGCGGACAGCGACATCGCCAGCGGCTCGGCCAGCTGGCTGACCGAGGCGGGGCCGCGCGACAGCCGGTCGACCATCTGCCGCCGCGCCGGATCGGCGAGCGCCTGGAACATCAGGTCGAGCTGGGCGGGATCGTGCAGCATCGCAGTCAGCCGTTGTTGTAGGGAAAGAACTTGAAATAGGGCTGCGCCTCCTCGACCACCCTGGCAAAGGCAGGGCGCTGCAGCAGACGGTCGTGGTAGCGTTTCACGGCGGGGTATTTGTCGCCGAACGGCTCCACCTTGTTGGCATAGAAGAGTGCCGGAGAGGCCGCGCAATCGGCCAGGCTGAAGGCGTCGCCCACCGCCCAGGTCTTCGATTGCATCTCCTGCTCGACGATGGCGTAGGAATTGCGCAGCTGGCCGCGCGCTTGCTCGACGCCGAACGGATCGGTCCTGTCCCGAGGCCGCAACCGGTCGCCGACGATTTTCTGCATCGGCTCCTGCACGTAGAAATCATAGAAGCGGTCGGCCTGGCGGACCGCCAGCGCCAGGTCGATATCGGTGGGAACGAGCGCGACCGGCCCGGGATAGTGCGCGGCCAGATATTCCACGACGATGGTCGATTCCAGCACCGTGCGGTCGCGCGCATCGTCGTGCAGCGCCGGCATCTTGCCGCTCGGCGATATCTTCAGAAAGGCCGCGCGCGAGCGCTCGTCGCCGAGATCGACGATGACCGGGTTGAAGGCGGTGGCGTTCTCGTAGAGCGCGATCAGTGGCTTCCAGCAGAAAGAGGCCAGCGGGTGGAAATGCAGCGTGAGGGACATTCTGTGCTCTTCTGTTTCGTGTTTCGTCGATGGGCGGGAGATCAACACTGAAGCATTTACTTAACTATTGCGACATGCCTTGTCCGTCAAGACCGCCCGCGATGGTTCAGTTGGACCTGATATGGGCGACGATGGCGGCTTCTATGTCGGACCAGTCCTGCGGATGCAGCTCATGGCCACCGCCCGCGACGCGAAGGAGTTCCGCGCCGGCGACTGCTTTGGCCAGCGCCTCGCCATGTTCGACCGGAAAGATCGGATCAGAAGTACCATGGATGACCAGCAGTGGCGCCGCCATCTCCTGCAGGCGGTCCTTCCACGCATCGCCACCCTTGAGTGAAAAATGATTGGTTGCGCTCAGGAACCCGCCGGAGCGGTCGTAGTCTTGCTCGATGAAGGCTCTCATCCGGGCTTCGTCGAACGGATGTGTGGTGCTGGCGATCGCTTGCGTGTCCTTGACCATGAAATCGATCACCTGGCGGCGGTCCGACCAGTCGACATCGGCGCCCGCGGCCGAATGCTCGATATAGGCATCGGTTGTCTGCGGCAGATGCGAAGTGTCCATCCCCACCGGCGAACTGCTGATCACCGTCAGCGACGCGACGCGGGACGGGTGCTTGAGCGCCACGAGTTGCGCGATCCTGCCGCCCATCGACATGCCGGCGACATGGGCCTTGCCGATGCCATGGCTGTCGAGCACGCCAATCGCATCGTCCGCCATGTCGTCGAATGTATAGGGCGGCTTGCCCGGCGGATATTTGATCGAACGGCCGGTATCGCGATTGTCGTAGCGGATCACATACAGGCCGGCATCCGCCAACTCCCGGCAAAATGTCTCCGGCCACCACAGCATCGAGGCCATCGCGCCCATGATCAGAAGCAGCGCGGGATTTTCAGGATCGCCGAAGGCTTCGGATTTGATCTCGGGGCGATTGGTCTTCGTCATCACTCAGTCTCCTAATCCGATTGCATTTTGCAATCGGTTGCACGATAATAAGACTGATACGATAATGCAACTGGTTTTGTGTGGAGAGAATCGAATGAGCCTCGATCGCCGGTCCGGCTGCCCGATCAACCTGTCGCTGGAAGTGTTCGGGGACCGCTGGAGCCTGATCATCCTTCGCGACATGATTTTTGGCGGCAGGCGGCATTTCCGCGAACTGCTCAACGGATCGATGGAAGGCATTGCCTCCAACATCCTTGCCGACCGGCTGAAGCGGCTGATGGAATTGGGCATGCTGACCAAGGCCGACGACCCTTCTCACAAGCAGAAGGCGATCTACAGCCTGACCGAGATGGCCATCACGCTGGTGCCGATTCTCGCCCATCTCGGCGCCTGGGGCCGCGTCTGGCTGCCGACCACCGAGGAACTCTCGATCCGCGCCGAACTGTTGGAAAAGGGCGGACCGCCAATGTGGGAGAAGTTCATGGACGAGTTACGCCATGAGCATCTGGGCATGCCGCTCGACATGGCATCCGGTCCTTCTGTCCGCGCGACCCTGCAGGCCGCCTATCAGGCCGTGGTCGCCAGCAAGGCTCTCGATGCCAGTCCGGCCGCGTAACCAACTATTTTCCCCGTTGCGAGGCCGGCTCTGCTAGAACAGGCGGAAACCACAATTCACGGGATTGGATAAGGTCTTGGTTGAGAACTCTCGGGATGCCGCCCGCGCGCGCGCCGATCTGCGCTTCAAGAAGCAGGAAGAGGCGGCAACGGTTCGCCAAAAGGCAATGGCCGAATATGCGGCGGAGAGCGACGCCCGCAAGGCCAAGACCGACAAGCTACGGGCTCTGCGGCTGGCAAAGGAAGCCGAAGACCTTGCCAGCGCGACGGCGGCGCCCGTCAAGAAGCCCACCCGCGCCAAGAAGAAATAACCCCACGGCCCTTCGGCAACCCGGCCTGACCAGCCGACGCCGTTCGCCTGCCGATCCAGCCGCTCGCCGGCGCCGTCCTGGCAGCAACTCTTCATCCCGCCGCTTCACAAGAAGCAATTTCAACCGAAACCGGGATTGCTTCGGCCGGCCGGCCGCCGATGATTGTCCCTTTCCAACAGGAGATTGCCATGACCGCACTGCCGCTCGAAAAAGCCCGGCAAATCATCGATGCCGCCTTCGCCAAGGGCGCCGATCTCAAGCTCAGGCCGCTCGGCGTCTCCGTGCTTGACGCCGGCGGCCATCTGGTCGCGTTCCAGCGCCAGGACGGCGCCTCGTTCCTGCGCCCGCAAATGTCGGCGGGCAAGGCTTATGGCGCGCTGGCCATCGGCATGGGCTCGCGCAAGGTCGAGGCCTTCGCCAAGGAGCGCCCGCATCTGGTCTCCGGTATCTCCGACGTGTCGGGCGGACGTGTGCTGCCAGTCGTGGGCGGCGTGCTGATCCGCGACAAGGCCGGCAGTATTGTCGGAGCCGTCGGCATTTCAGGCGACACGTCCGACAATGACGAGGCCGCGGCCATCGCCGGCATCGAGGCCGCAGGCTTCACCGCAGATCCGGGCTGAGTGCTTAGTTGAGGTTGATGTCCCGGCTCGCTGACCGCATCGACACAGCGAAACCGGCCAGCACATCGAACAGCGCGATGATCATCAGCGTGAAGAAGATCGAGTGCGCCGCGCCCTTGACCAGCAGGAACTCGACCAGGAAAGCGACGAAGACCAGCGTCGACAGGAGATGATCCATGATCGAAGCGCCGGTCGTGCGCGCAGACTTCACCATTTCGAGGAACAGGACGATCAGCCCGATCAGTATCATCAGGTCGCCGAGCGTCATCGAGAACACCCCGCCCGACATCATGCGGAACGAGAAGATCTCGCCCTCCCACGGGTCGTCGCCGCCGCCGAAAATTCCGAGCAGGCCAAGATTGTAGAGAATGAAAGGCACGATCAAAAGCGGGACGGCACCGAACATCTGGCGTCTCCATATGGGGCACCTTCTGTAGAATGCGCCACAGCCACGCCGTCAAGATTTTTCGTGTGAGGCCGCAAACACGGTCGAAGACCGGATGCAACAACCATGTCAGCCGACATGGAGCAGGACAGAGGTTCGGCGCTTGACGTGGCCGGCGCGCACTACGTGCCGGTGCAGCCTGGGCCTCGGCAATTAGGTTCCGCCAACGCAAAAAGACCGGCCAGAGGCCGGTCTTTTGTAACTCAACCCTTCAAAAAGCTGGTCTCAGCTTTCCTTGGGGGTCAGCACCTGGCGACCGCGATACATGCCGGTCTTCAGGTCGATGTGGTGCGGACGGCGCATTTCGCCGGAATTCTTGTCCTCGACATAGGTCGGGGCCTTGAGGGCGTCGGCCGAGCGGCGCATGCCGCGCTTGGACGGAGAGGTTTTGCGTTTCGGAACGGCCATGGATATGCTCCACTACATGGTCAAAAGCCCCGCCCGCCCTCGTGAAAGGGCCATGTCGGGGCCTAAATCTGAGAAAGTCGGGTGCCTATACACGCCTGGCACAGTTTTGGCCAGCGCTGCCACGAATTTTTTTGTGTCGGCTACTCGAGACAGCCGACATAGGCGCCGGAGCGGCCGGCGCGTCGCTCGATCAGATTGGCGAGCCGTCTGAGGCCAGGTCCGGGTCTGGCCGGATTGCGGGCGATCGGATTGGGCAAGGTGACGGCGAGAAGCGCGGCCTGCCGGCGCGACAGCTGTTTTGCGGGAATGCCGAAATGATGCTGCGCCGCCGCCTCGATGCCGTAGATGCCCGGCCCCCATTCGGCGATGTTGAGGTAGATTTCCATGATGCGGCGTTTCGACATCACCGCGTCGAAAAAGACGGCGAGCGGCAGTTCGACGATCTTGCGCACCGAGCCCAGCGGGCGCGACCAGAGAAAAAGGTTCTTCACCGTCTGCATGGTGATAGTCGAGGCGCCGCGCGTCGCCTCGCCGGCAAGCGCATCGTCGACGACGCCGCGCAATTCGCCGAGATCGACGCCGCGGTGGAAGCAGAACTGCCCATCCTCCGACATGATGACGGAATGGGCCAATACCGGTGCGACATCGTCGATCGACACCCAGCGCCGGTCATAGCCGGAGAAGGTCGCCAGGTCCTTCAGCATCAGCGTCGACACCGGATGCACGAAGGACGGCAGGTAAAGGAAGGTCAGCACGGTCGGGATGAGCGCCAGTACGGCGGCCACGACAAGGCCGCGCCGGACCCAGCGCCTGAGACTGCGGCGGTTCACGCCGCGCGATCTCGTCGCCATGTCCAGCTTTTCGGTTTCATGATCGACGATCGGTTCCGCCAAGCTGCCCAACCCGTGCTTCTCCTCGCTCCGGCATAATGGCGCTTGCCTTCTTGCGCAACGTCTGAGTGTCGGCTACCGGTCCCGATCATGACGAATGACGACGAAATGGCGTTCGAAATGGCGCTCATCAGGCGGGCAGCCGCCGTCGAGGTGCTGCTGCGGCGCTTGCTCGACGATCGCCCGCTTTCGGGAGAGATCGCGCGGCCCGATCGCCTGATGGCGGCGATGCGCCATGGCGTGCTGAACGGCGGCAAGCGCCTGCGCCCCTTTCTGGTCATGGCAAGCGCCGCCCTTTTCTCCGCCGATGGCGAAGCAGCACTGCGCGTCGCGGCGGCGCTCGAATGCGTGCATTGCTATTCGCTGATCCATGACGACCTGCCGGCGATGGACGATGATGATCTGCGCCGCGGCCAGCCGACCGTGCACAAGGCTTTCGACGAAGCAACCGCGATCCTGGCCGGCGACGCCCTGCTGACGCTGGCCTTCGACATCGTCGCCAGCGAGGCGACCTTGCTTCCGGCCGAGCGGCGAGCGGGCTTGGTGCTGGCGCTTGCTCGCGCGGCCGGAGCCGGCGGCATGGTCGGCGGCCAGAAGCTCGACCTCGAAGCCGAGCAGACACCGCCCGACGAGGCGGGCATCATAACGCTGCAGGCGATGAAGACCGGCGCCCTGATCCGCTTCGCCTGCGAGGCCGGCGCCATCATCGGCGGCGCTGCGGCCGAGGACCGCGAAAGACTGGCCGAGTTCGGCTCGGCCATCGGCCTTGCCTTCCAGCTTGCCGACGACCTGCTCGATTTGACCGCCGACGCCGGCCAGATGGGCAAGGCGACCGGCAAGGACGCCGCCGCCGGCAAGGGAACGCTGGTGGCGCTGCATGGCGCGAATTGGGCGCGCAGCCAGCTGCACGGTCTTGTCGGGCAGGCGCACGCGCTGCTCGACCCCTATGGCGACAAGGCGGCGCTGCTGAAGGAGGCTGCGACCTTCGTCGCGACGCGCAACAGTTGAGCGCGGGCCGCGACATCGGCGCGAGACAAATGGGAGATCAGCTTCGATGTCGGCCAATCTGTTCGATCTCGGCGGGCGCCAGGCGCTCGTAACCGGCTCGTCGCAAGGCATTGGGCTCGCTCTGGCCAAGGGCCTGGCGCAAGCCGGCGCAAGCGTGATCCTCAACGGCCGCGACGCGGCGAAGCTCGGCGCCGCGGCGGCGCAGATCCCCGGGGCGCGTACGCTTGCCTTCGACGCGACCGCCCATGACGCGGTCCGTTCAGCCATCGACAATTTCGAGCTGTCCGGCGGACCGATCGACATATTGGTCAACAATGCCGGCATGCAGTTCCGCACGCCGCTCGAGGATTTTCCGGCCGATGCATTCGAGCGGCTGCTGCAGACCAATATCGCCAGCGTCTTCCATGTCGGCCAGGCGGTCGCACGCCACATGATCAGCCGCGGCCGTGGCAAGATCATCAACATCGCCTCCGTGCAGACGGCACTTGCCCGCCCCGGCATCGCCCCCTACACAGCGACGAAAGGCGCGGTCGGCAACCTGACCAAAGGCATGGCGACGGACTGGGCCAAACACGGCTTGCAATGCAACGCCATCGCCCCCGGCTATTTCGACACGCCGCTCAATGCGGCCCTTGTCGCCGATCCGGCTTTCAGCGGCTGGCTCGAAAAGCGCACCCCGGCCGGCCGCTGGGGCAAGGTCGAGGAACTGGTCGGCGCCTGCGTGTTCCTGGCCTCCGACGCCTCGTCCTTCGTCAACGGCCATATCCTTTATGTCGACGGCGGCATCACCGCATCGATCTGATCGCCGCGCCGCCGCACGAACGAAATCTTAATGTAAATGAAGCGTAATCCCGGTCGTTAAAATAATGCGTATGTGTTGGGGTTGCGCATGCCGGAATATTCTTCCTTCATCCGGTTTGTCCGGATTCGCTATCTTTCAGGATTGCTGATTTTCGCGCTGGCCTCCACGGCCATCATGGTTGCGCTCAACCGCGTCAATTCCTTCCGCCACGAGATCGACGCGCTGAGCAGCAACCTCGTCGTCTTCACCCGCGACCTGCGCAACGCGACCAGCTTCGCCGAGACCACCGGTTCCGCCTGGCGCAACGAAACGCGCGACGCGCTGACCGCCTCGGCCCGCGACCATTCCGAACGCCTGACAGGCGAGATCGACACGCTGTCCGCCCAGTTCGCCGCGCTGCGCTCGCGCCTGTCGGCCAAGACCCTCAACGAACTCGAAACTGCTTCGGTCAACGGCGATCTGTTCTGGTCGGCGCACGACATGGTGCGCAACTTCAACCTGATGTCGGTGGCGCAGAAGGCCGATGAATGGAGCTATCGGGAAATCCGCAACCAGAACGACCTGTTCGTCCAGCCGATGCTGGTCCGCGTCCGCACCGCCATGGATGAAGAGCGCCATCTGGCCGACGCGTCCAGCGACCGGTTGCTGTTGTGGGCGAGCGGCCTGTTGTTCGGCGTCCTGGCCATCGTCGCCTTCTGGATCTTCCGGCCGATGGAGCAGGCGATCCGCCGCGCCTTTGCCCAATCGGCCGAATCCCTGTTCAAGGCGGAGGCCGCCGACCGCGCCAAGTCGGAATTCCTGGCCAATATGAGTCACGAGATCCGCACGCCGATGAATGGCGTGCTCGGCATGGCCGAACTCCTGGCCAAGACCGACCTGACCCCACGCCAGAAGACCTTCACCGACGTCATCGTCAAATCCGGTAATGCACTGCTCACCATCATCAACGACATCCTCGATTTCTCCAAGATCAATGCCGGACAGCTCACCCTGGACCCCGCCCCTTTCCGTCTCACCGAAGCGGTCGAGGACGTGGCGACACTTGTCTCGGCACGCGTCGCCGAAAAGAACCTCGAACTGATCGTGCGTGTCGATCCGCGCCTGCCGGCCCATGTCGTCGGCGACGCCGGCCGCTTCCGGCAGATCGTCACCAATCTGGTCGGCAATGCGGTGAAGTTCACCGAGAAGGGCCATGTGCTGATCGATGTCGGCGGCGAAACCGTCAACGATGTCGTCCAGCTCAGGTTGCGCGTCGAGGACACCGGCATTGGCATCCCGGCCGAGAAACTGCAGAACGTGTTCGAGAAATTCGCGCAGGTCGACGGCTCCTCGACCCGGCGTCACGAAGGCACCGGCCTTGGCCTTGCCATCGCCGCCCGCCTCGTCGACCTGATGGCCGGCAAGATCGGGGTCGAGAGCGAGATCGGGCGCGGCTCCGTCTTCTGGTTCGCTGTGCCGCTGCCCGTGCATCATGCCGAGGCGCGCGAAGCGATCGTGCCGGTCGACGTCACCGGCGCGCGTGTGCTGGTCATCGACGACAATCCGGTCAACCGCGAGATCCTGCTCGAGCAGCTCAGAAGCTGGAGCTTCGACTGCGCCGCCGCCGAAAGCGGCGCGGTGGGGCTGGCCTTCCTCGATCGCGCCTGCCAACTCGGCGCCAGCGTAGACTGCATCATCCTCGACTACCAGATGCCCGGCATGAATGGCGCCGATGTCGCCCGGGCGATCGCCGCCGACAGCCGGCTGTCGGCCATCCCGATCGTCATCCTGACCTCGGTCGACCAGGTCGATTTCGGCAAGATGATCATCGATTTCGGCATATCGGCGCATCTGACCAAGCCGGCGCGCTCGGCGGTCCTGCTCGGCACGGTCATCTCGGTCATCCAGAAGGCCCGCTCGCAAGGCGGCAAGGCGCAATTCATTCGCGAACCGGTCCAGCCGAAGCCGGTCCCACAGGCGGCTCCGCCCGCGTTCACTGTCATCCGCGGCCCCGCCATGCCGGTCATGGCAGTGCCAGAATCGACCGCCACGCCAAACGGCCCGATCGACATCCTCATCGCCGAGGACAACGAGGTGAACCAGCTGGTGTTCGGCCAGATCCTCAACGGGCTCGGTCTGAGTTACCGCATCGCCGGCAACGGCCGCACGGCGGTCGAGATGTACCGCTCGTTGCATCCGAAACTGATCCTGATGGATGTCTCGATGCCCGAGATGAACGGCTATGAGGCAACCCGTGCCATCCGGGCGATCGAGGTCTCGTCGGGCGGTCACATCCCGATCGTCGGCGTCACCGCGCACGCGCTGAAGGGCGATCGCGACAAATGCATCGAGGCCGGCATGGACGACTATCTGCCGAAGCCGGTTTCGCCCGACCGCCTGGGGACGAAAATCGGCACATGGCTCAGCGAAACGGTGGTGGCCAAGACGGCGTGAGATATAGTCCCGTCAGGCTACCAGATCAGCGCGGCCGACCGATCGGGATGATTTCCGGTGAGGTGTCCGCATAGGGTCCGCCCCGCCAGTCGCCGAGCCATTGCTCCACCAGCAGGCCGGCGTCATCCAGCATCCCGGCAAGATTTTCCTTCTTCGGAAACGCGATTTTCGATTCAGCGCCTAGAATTGGTCTGCCGCCCGGAAATTCATAGAAGGTCGAATAGGTGACCACCGCACTGGCGGCATCCCAGTCGGCATCATACCAAGCCCTGACCGTGCCGAGGCTGGGATGCTCCACCATCCTTTCGGAGCGCTGCGGCGTCCATTCCAGCCACGCCTCCACGGCGGGATTTCGCGTGTCGAAGACGAAGCGCCCACCGGGACCGAGATGTTCGGCGATGGTGCGCAGCCCCCCCCGCTGATCCTGTTCGGTCAGGAAAACCTGGAACACGTGACCGGTCAGCAGCACCAGATCGAACCGTCTTCCGAGCCGCACCGTTCGCGCGTCGCCAACGACCCAGTCGACCTTGTCGCCGCCGGTCCTGCGTCGTGCGACGTCGAGCATGGCCGATGCGGGATCGACACCGGTGACATTGTACCCCTGGGCCATTTCGGCGGCCAGTTGACCAGTGCCGCAACCAAGATCGAGGACCGAGGCGCCATCCCGGGCAAGACGGATGCAATAGTCGAAATCGGCGCGGCCATGCTGATTCTCGATGTCGTAGAACTGAACGAAGTCGGGATCATTGTAGATCGGATCGGTCATGCTCGGCCCCATACTCAGCCGGCCGCGTCCAGACGATAGCGCCGCATCCAGTCGAGGCTTGTCTCGTCGGCGAGCTTCGCGACGCCTGGCCGGATGTCATCGGCATTCGGCTGTTGAACGCCGAGGGCCTCGCAGATACCCAGCAATGCCGCCGCCGGATCGGCGGAGAGACGATCGTAGCCAACCCGCAGCGGCGTTATGCCTTGCGCCACGAACCAGATGTTCCAGGCCGCATCATAGGCTTCGAGCCTGGCAAGTTCCGCTTTGATCCGCTCGAAATCATAGTGGGGTTCCTGCGCCGGTGCGACCCTTTCGATCTCGGTGCCGTCCGGCGCAATGTGCCAAAGGCCGGTCTGCCGCGCCTTGATCAGCGAGATCGCCTGCGCAAGCTTGTTCTCACGCGACAGGTGGATGTAGAGAATGCGGCCAAAGGCCTTTTCGAAACGCGCTGTGTCTGACGCCAGCCCCGGGAAAATCCGGTCGAGGATCGCCGAAAGTTCATCCAGGTTCTCGCGCATCAGGCGCAGGCCGAAAATCTCGGTGTCGCCCTTGCCGGCAACGATCGCCGCTTTGAGATAGGCGACATCGAATTCCAGTCCGCCCATCGTGTCGCGACCGGGCAGTTTCCACTCCTCGGCCCATTCCGACAGGTCCTGCGGCCGATAGAAGGAGTGCGGATCGCCTGATGTCCCGGTGGATGCCAGGAGCTTGCACAGCAACGTGCTGCCGGTTCTCGGCGTGCCGCAGATAATGTAGGCGTCAAACATCGCGCTGCCCTCGTCGTCCATCGCAGGCAGGGCAACCCCGGCCAGTCCACTGCCGCCTATAATTGAAATCGTTGCCGGATGCGACGGGCACATTCGAGCGGTGTGAACCGGCTCGTGTCGACCTCGAGGTCGTAGCATACGCCCCGGTGCACCCGCTCATATTGCCAGCGCGCCAGCCCCGGCAGTCTGTCTTCTCGCCGGGCTTCGCGCGCCTCCAGAGCCTCCAGCGGCGCCATCACGCCGACCAGATGGAGATCGAAGGCCGACAGCAGGTCGACATAGTCAGATATTTCGTCATTGCACAGCACATCGTCGACGATCAGGTCGTTGCCTTGCCCGGCCATGGCGGCAATGGCGTGGCGCATGCCACGCAGAGTTCTTTCGCCCACCGGTCCGGTCCGGATCACGACCGCGGGTTTGCCGTCCTGTCGAACGGTTTCGTAGGAGAAGCCATCGGCATGGTTCTGCAAGGCATCGGGCAGCATCTCGAGGAAACTGTCCATCTGGACATGCAGGAACGGCGCGGCGGTTATTGTCTGCAACGCCTTGGCGATCGAGCTTTTGCCCGCACTGCCGACGCCATTGAGCAGGACGATCCTGGCTTTCACGCTCAACGCTCCTTCGGACCAGAGTATCCGGCTTCGGGGCGGACTACCGGTTGCGCACCACCACACACGCTCCACCGACGCTTTGCAATTTCTGGCAGATGACATTGGCGGCGGCACGATCGTCGATCCCGATCCTGACCGCGTAGATGCCGCGCCGGCCGATCGGCGTGCGCACCCGGCTCACCACCGGATCATGGCCGGCAAGCAGCGCCGGAAACCGGCTCCTCACCCTGAGCCACTGGCTGATTGCAGCGCTGCGGCGGAAATTGCCGGCCACCTGGACGCCCCATGGTTTGACGTTGATCGAGGCCATGGCCACGGTCTGCGACATGATGACAGGCAGCTTGCGGCAGGCGACGGCAAAATCCGTCTTGGCATCGAGCGGCTCGATTTTTCCGGCATAGGCCGGGTCGGTGAACTTGTCGACCGGCTCGCCCATGACATCGAAGACATAGCTCTCGGTCTCCATTGGCAGGAAGCCGCCCGACCCCAGCCAGCGCGACACCCGGCTTTCGCCGGCATTGTAGGCGGCCGCCGCCAGGCCAAGATTGCCGTAGCCGGTTTTCATTTCGGCGAGATATTTCGCCGAGGCCGGGATCGCCTGGTAGATGTCGAAGGAATTTTCGAGCCCGCGCATCTTGGCGGTGCCCGGCATGAACTGGGCGATACCTTCGGCGCCGACAGGGCTGACGGCGTTGGGGTCGAAACGGCTTTCCTTCCAGATCAGCCGGGCGAAGAAATCCCGGGGCAGGCCGTTCTGGTCGGCATGGGCCTGGATCAGGTTGCAGACCTTGTCGATCAGCCGTTGCTTGGCCGATTGTGGCGGGTCGGCCTGAACGAGTGTCGACCAGGCCAACCCGCAAAGCAGAATCAGCGTTGCCAAGAGGAAACGCTGCATCGCGGCTACTCGGCCGCGGCCTTGCCGCGCCCAAACCTCTGCTCAATATAGTCGGCGACCATTTTCTCGAAATCCGCCGCGATTGACGGCCCGCGCAGCGTCGCCGCCTTCTTGCCGTCGACGAAAACGGGCGCCGTCGGTGTCTCGCCGGTGCCGGGCAGCGAAATGCCGATATCGGCATGCTTGGATTCGCCCGGGCCGTTGACGATGCAGCCCATCACCGCGACCTTGAGGTTCTCGACGCCGGGATATTTTTCGCGCCACACCGGCATGTTCTTGCGCAGGTCCGCCTGGATGTTCTGGGCAAGCTCCTGGAACACGGTGGAGGTCGTGCGGCCGCAGCCGGGGCAAGCGGCGACGATCGGCACGAACTGCCGGAACCCCATGGTCTGCAGCAGTTCCTGCGCCACCTGCACCTCGCGCGTGCGGTCGCCATTCGGCTCCGGCGTCAGCGAGATGCGGATGGTGTCGCCAATGCCTTGCTGCAAGAGGATGCCCATGGCGGCGGACGAGGCGACGATGCCTTTCGAGCCCATCCCGGCCTCGGTGAGGCCGAGATGCAGCGCATGGTCGGAGCGGGTGGCAAGCTCGGTATAGACGGCAATCAGGTCCTGCACGCCGCTGACCTTGGCCGACAGGATGATCTTGTCGCGGCCAAGGCCGATCTCTTCGGCCATCTCGGCCGACAGGATGGCGGACTGCACGATCGCCTCGCGCGTCACCTCCTGCGCCGTCAGCGGAAAACCCTTGTCCTGGTTGTCGTCCATCAGCCGGGTCAGAAGCTCCTGGTCGAGCGAACCCCAGTTGACGCCGATGCGCACCGGCTTGTCGTGTTTGATCGCCATTTCGACGATGTCGGTGAACTGTCGGTCCTTCTTGTCCTTGAAGCCGACATTGCCCGGATTGATGCGGTATTTGGCCAATGCCTCGGCGCAGGCCGGATGATCGGCGAGAAGCTTGTGGCCGATATAGTGGAAGTCGCCGACCAGCGGCACATTGATGCCGAGGCGCAGCAAGCGCTCATGAATGCGCGGCACGGCCGCTGCGCTCTCGTCGCGGTCGACGGTGATGCGCACGATCTCGGAGCCGGCGCGGTGAAGTGCCGCGACCTGCGCGACGGTCTGATCGATGTCGGCCGTGTCGGTGTTGGTCATCGACTGCACCACGACAGGCGCGCCGCCGCCGACGGCCACGCCGCCGACATCGACGCCGACCGAGGTGCGGCGAGGGAAGGGGAAGGAAAAATATCCGGTCATGCCGGCAGCCTTTTGTCTCTGGGGCGCCGTGCGTCCGCTTGGACGCACAAGGTGCGCTCCCGGCCGATGCGCTGAAGTCCGGGCATCAGGTGGAGGAGCAAAGATGGCTTGTCAATGGCGACAGGTCGCCACTGGCCGCAATTGATCTCCGCTGGCGGCATGAAACAGCGCAAGGCCCGGCGATGGCCGAGGTGCAAATGGATCTGGAGGGGGATGTTAGCTGCGGCTTATGAAGTCACGCTGAAATCAAAACACCAACGCCGGCGGCGATTGCCGCCGGCAAGGAAGACCGCATAGTAGGCGGCTATGTCAGTCGGGCATCAATGCGTGGTCGGTTGCGCTTTCAGTTTCTCAATCGCATCCTTGAGTGCCAGCTTGCGTCGCTTGAGATTCACGATTTCGAGGTCGTCCACCGACGGGTGGTTCATCGCGTCATCGATCTCGCGTTCGATGTCGCCGTGTTTCCGCTGCAACTCATCAAGATGGGATGCAAGAGACATGATTGGTTCTCCCTTTCATGGTTTCCTCGATTGCAGCCGTCACGGCACGTCCACCGCAGGTCGTTCTGTGACGGCAGCATGATACTTTGCCACCTTCCGACTGGGATGTCGAATGCTGCGTGGTAGCATTCCACGACAATGTGAAATGTGGTATGGGCTGCGCGCCGGTGGCAGAAATTGCCACCCCCGCCCAATCAGGCCCAGTTTTTGGGCGACGCAGACGTGCAGACGGTAGAGAATGTCCGATCAGGAACAGGCCGATATTCGCCTCGAATTTTCCCGGCTGAAGCAGGAACACGCCGATTTCGATGCGGCGATCAACGCGATGATCGCCACCAACTGCGACCCGCTGCAGATCCAGCGCATGAAAAAGAAGAAGCTCGCGCTCAAGGACCGGCTGATGAAGCTGGAAGACAAGATCATTCCAGACATCATCGCCTGAACGCGTTCCCCTATCCGCCGATCGAAAGCCTGCCGGCGCGATCACGCAGCAGGCCGATGAGACTGCCGGTCCGCTCCTCGGACGTGTCGATGGGAACAACCAGGCACATCGTCGCCTCGACCTTGCCCGGCGCCGAAAAGACCGGCACGGCAAGACATTTCGTATAGGCATCGACCAGCCCGGAGGTGACGCAGTAGCCAGTCACCCTAGCCTTGGCGATGTCGTCGATGAAATCGTCGAGCCGCAGCTTGCGTCCGTCGGGCAGCACGAGATCGTCTTCCGACACCATGGCTTCGACCTCGGCCCGCTCCAGCCCCGCCAGAAGCAGCCGGCCGGAGGCGGTCCAGGGCAGCGGTATCTGCAGGCCGGTGGCGGAGCTGATGCGGAACGGCCGGGTGCCCGGGCTGGAGTGGACGATGGTGTAGCGGCCACTCTGCAGCATGCACAGTTCCGAGGTCTCGCCGGTCTCGCGCGACAGATGGTCGACCTCCTGGCGCCCGCGCCGCAGCAGGTCGTTGCCGCGCACATAATCCATTCCATAGAGATAGAGCTTCTTGCCGAAATAGACGCGGTTGCCGTCGCCAGCCATCTCCAGCAGGCCGGCATCGACCAGCGACCGCACCAGCGTGTAGGTCGTCGAGCGCGGTGCGTTCACCCCCTTGGCAAGGTCGCCAATGCCGATCGCCCGCTGCGTCGTGTGCAGGAAGTCCAGGATCTCGAGCACCCGGTTGAGGCCCTTCTCGCGGGACGCCGTCGTCTTTTCGTCGGCCGAAACGGCCAGGTCATTGGCATCTTGCATTGTCGATTCCTGGTGTTAGTATCTGTCTTGTACAGGATACATGCGTCTCTTGTAAGAGACAATCATTTTGAAGCGCCGACGTGTGTCTTGCCTGTGCATGGGGAACACAACACGAAAGGAGGTCGCCGTGAACGACACATCCGGAAGACGTGATTTTCTGAAATTGGGAATGGCGGGACTGGCGACAGCCGGCGTGCTGGCAACCGTCGATGCCCAGAAGGCCGCTGCCCAGGCCGCATCCGACAGCCTGCTGCGCACCGTGCTCGATCGCGGCAAGCTGATCGTCGGCACCGGCAGCACCAACGCGCCGTGGCATTTCGAGAACGATGCCGGCGAACTGGTCGGCATGGACATCACCATGGGACGCATCCTGGCCAAAGGACTTTTCGACGATCCGACCAAGGTCGAGTTCGTCATGCAGGATCCGGCGCAGCGCATTCCCAACGTCACCACCAACAAGGTCGACATCACCATCCAGTTCATGACGATGACGGCGCAGCGCTCCCAGCTGATCAACTTCAGCAGGCCTTACTATGTCGAAGGCGTCGCCTTGCTGACGCTGCCCACCGCCGAGAACAAGACCTTCGACAAGCTGCTTGCCGGCGGTTCGGCGACGCGCATCTCCATCCTGCAGAATGTCGATGCCGAAAGCTCCGTCCACTATGCCTTGCCGCAGGCACAGGTGCTGCAGATCGACACCCAGGCCAACGTGCTGCAGGCGCTGGAATCCAAGCGCGCCGACGCCGCCGCCGTCGATCTGTCCACCGTTCGCTGGCTCGCCTCGCGCAATCCGGACAAATATTTCGATGCCGGCAAGAGCTGGTATTCGATGCTCTACGGCGCGGCCTTGCGGCAAGGCGATCTCGACTGGCTGACCTTCGTCAACCAGACCTTCACCATCGCCATGTTCGGCCATGAATCGGCGCTCTATGATGCCGCCTTCAAGGATTATTTCGGTCAGGAGCCGCCGGCACGCCACCCCGGCTTCCCGGTCATCTGATCCCGGATGCGGAAGGGCGGTCCAGCCCTTCCGCATCCGCTTGACGCCCTTCACACCGAGGCGCACGCATGGGCTATGCCCTGAATTTCAACCTGATCTGGCGGCATTTCGACAAGCTGTGGGGCGGTCTGCTGCTCAGCCTCGAGCTTGCGGTGATCTCGATTGCCATCGGCACCGTCATCGGCTTGGTGCTCGCGGTCTGGTACGTCTCGGCCGGACGCGTCGTGCGGGCGATCATCGCCGCCTATGTCGAATTCATCCGCAACGTGCCGCTGATCCTGCTCGTCTATCTTGTCTTCTACGGTGTGCCGACCGTGGTCGACCTGGCCTACAGCGCGCCGACCTCGTTCGTGCTGACGCTGTCTGTCTATAGCGGCGCCTATCTGGTCGAGGTCTTTCGCTCGGGCCTTGAGGCCGTCCCGCGCGGCCAGCTCGATGCCGGCAAGGCGATCGGCCTGACGCCCTGGCAAAGGCTGATCCATGTGCGCCTGCCGACCATGCTGCACATCACGCTGCCGGCGCTGTCCAACACCTTCATCTCGCTGTTCAAGGATACCTCGATCGCCTCGGTCATCTCGGTGCCGGAACTGACCTTCGGCGCCCAGTGGATCAACTTCAACACTTTCCGCATCGTCGAGGTCTATCTGGTGACCACGGCGATGTATCTGTTGACCGGTTACATCCTGCTTTTCGGGCTCAGGCTCGTCGAGCGCCGGTTCAGGGCGGCGCGCTGACATGGCGAGCCAGATCCTCTACGCCCTGCCCTTCCTCGCCAAGGGCTTCGCCGTGACCCTTTGGGTGTCGCTATTGGTCGTTACCCTGTCGCTCGTCGCAGGCGTCCTGCTTGGTGTCGGCCTGGTCTATGGCCCCGCCCCGCTGCGCTGGGCGGTGCGCATCTTCTCCGACACCATCCGCGGCATTCCGATCCTGGTGCTGATGTTCTTCGTCTACTACGGCCTGCCGGCGATCGGGCTGCATCTGCCGTCCTTCTGGGCAGCCGTGCTGGCGCTCACCCTGTTCAAGACGGCGCAGGTCATCGAATATCTCAGGGGCGCCGTCGCCTCGATCCCGAAAGGCCAGTCCGAGGCCGCGATGGCGATCGGGCTGACCTTCCGCCAGCGGCTCACCTCCGTCATCTTTCCGCAGGCCTTCAGGCGCTTCCTGCCGCCCTGGATCAACGGCGTCACCGACGCGGTCAAGGGCAGCGCGCTGGTTTCGCTGCTCGGCATCACCGATCTGATGCAGGCCATCAACCAGGTGATCGGCCGCACCTATGAGGCGATGCCGCTCTATATCCTCGGCGCGCTCATCTATTTCGCCGTCAACTACGCGCTCTCGCTCGCCAGCCGTCGGCTCGAGCGGCGTTTTTCTTTCATTCGGGAATAGCACGATGTCCGACGCCGCAAACGCCAGTCCCGCGCTGCTCGACGTGCGCGATGTCTCCAAAGCCTTCGGCGCCGTCGATGTGCTGCGTTCTGTCAGTCTTCAGGTCAAGCGCGGCGAAGTGGTCACCGTCATCGGCCCCTCCGGCAGCGGCAAGACCACGCTGCTGCGCTGCGTCAACTTCCTCGAAAGCTATGACTCAGGCTCGATCCGCATCGACGGCAAGGAGGTCGGCTATCGCGAGGCCGGAACGCGCCAGCGCCGCAGCGAACGCGACTTGGCAGCGATGCGCGCCGAGACCGGCATGGTGTTCCAGAGCTTCAACCTGTTTCCGCATCTCACCGCCGCCGGCAACATCATGCTCGGGCTGACCAGGGTGCGGGGAAAGAGCCAGACCGAGGCGCGCCAGATCGCCGAACACTGGCTCGGCCGCGTCGGCCTCGCGCACAAGGCCGACAGCCTGCCGGCCGAGCTCTCCGGCGGCCAGCAGCAGCGCGTCGGCATCGCGCGCGCGGTGGCGATGGAGCCCAAGATTCTTTTGCTCGACGAAATCACCTCGGCGCTCGACCCCGAACTGGTCGGCGAGGTGCTGGCCGTGGTGCGCAGCCTCGCCGAGGACGGCATGACCATGCTGATGGTGACGCATGAAATGGCCTTTGCCCGCGACGCTTCGAGCCGCATCGTCTTCATGGCCGATGGCGGCGTCAGCGCCGTCGGTCCGCCCAAGGAGATCCTGGCGGCGGAAACCAGCAATGAGCGCCTCCGCACCTTCCTGGCGCGCTTCCGCGCCTCGCATTTCTGACATTGGACGGCCGGTGCCGTCCCGAGGAGCCTGCTTCCATGACGCCTTACATCCGGCTCGCCGAACTCGGCCTGACGCTGCCCGTGCCGCCGACGCCCATCGCCAATTTCGTCACCCATGCCGAGAGCGGGCGATTGATCTTCCTGTCGGGCCAAGGACCGCTGCGCGCCGACGGCACGCTCTGCACCGGCAAGGTCGGCGAGGACGTGACGGTCGAGCAGGCCTATGAGCATGCGCGCCTGACCGGGCTCAATCTCCTGGCCGTGATGCATGCCGCCGCCGGCGACCTCGGCCGCATCGTGCGCGTCGTCAAACTGCTCGGCTTCGTCAACGCGACGCCAACTTTCAGCGACCACCCGAAAGTGGTCAATGGCTGTTCGGACCTGTTCGCCGATGTCTTCGACAAGATCGGCGGCCATGCCCGTTCGGCGATCGGCGTCGGCTCGCTGCCTGGAAACATCACTGTCGAAATCGAGGCGGTCGTCGAGATCGCCGCCTGACCTGCCACTCACGGGATCCGCTTACATGAAAACCTATTCCGACACCGGCTCCAACACCACCATCCGCGAACGGCTGGGCTTGCGGCCGATCATCAATGTCTCCGGCACCATGACCGCGCTCGGCGCATCGATCATTGTGCCGGAGGCGATCAGCGCCATGGCGGAGATGGCCTCGCAATGGGTGGAGATGGATGACCTGCAGCGCGCCGCGAGCACGGTGGTGGCGCGCCTTACCGGCGGCGAGGCCGGCTTCATCACCGCCTGCTGCGCCAGCGGCATAACCATGGCGATCGCCGGCGCGATGACGGGAACCAGCCTGCTCGCCATCGAGCGCCTGCCCGACGACACCGGCGACCTCAAATCGGAGGTCGTCATCCAGCTTGGCCACATCGTCAATTACGGCGCGCCGATCGACCAGTCGATCCGCGTCGCCGGCGCCAGGGTGGTGCCGGCCGGCACGGTCAGCGTCACCCAGGACTACCATGTGCGCGAAGCCATCAACGAGCGCACGGCGGCCGGCCTCTATGTCGTCGCCCACCACACGGTGCAGTACGGCATGCTGTCGCTGGAGGAATTCTGCGAGATCTGCCACGCCAAAGGCGTGCCGGTGATCGTCGATGCCGCGTCCGAATATGATCTGCGCGGTTTTCTGGCGCGCGGCGCCGACGTCGTCATCTATAGCGGCCACAAATTCCTCTCAGGTCCGACCAGCGGCATCGTCACCGGCAGCAAGGATCTGGTGCGGGCCGCCTATCTGCAGAACCGCGGCGTGGCGCGGGCCATGAAAGTCGGCAAGGAAAGCATCGCCGGCACCATGGCGGCGCTGGAAGCCTGGGAGAAGCGCGATCATGCCGGCATCCGACGGCGGGAGGAAGCCGCGCTCAACCTCTGGAAGGACGCTCTGCAGGGACTTCCGGGCATCCTTGCCAAGATCATCCCGGACCCGACAGCCAATCCGCTCGACCGGCTGCAGATCTTCGTATCGCCGGAGAGCCGCTTCAGCGCCGCCGGCCTCGCCTCGGCGCTGGCGGCGGGCTCGCCGCCGATCATCGTGCGCTACCACGAAGTCGAGCGCGGCCATTTCTTCCTCGACCCCTGCAATCTGCATCCCGGCGAGGCCGAGGTCGTCGCGGAACGGTTGCGTGCGCTGCTGACCGCGAAGGACCGTCCCGCCGATGCGATGAAGGCAGCGCGGAAGGATTCTTCCGGCGTCTTGCGCTGGCCGGATTGAGCGCCAAGCCAACATCCCAAACCACCAGTGATCACGCGACTGTGAACAGCCGGATCGCAGGCTGTGGGAATAAATCAGCGCCGCGACAAGTCTCCTAGGCATACGCCACCACTGGCGTTGAGGAGACCGGCATGCCCCATCATCGCAAGGACAGCGAACACGACGGCAGCCGTGGCGATGCGCTAGCAAGCATGATGATCATCAGGCTCTCCTTTGTGGCGCTTGACAGCGGTGACGCAGATGAATTCAGTTTCGGCAAGGCAGGCGGCTCTGCCTGCTTCCGGGGGCTTTGCCCCTGCGAGCAGGGCAAGGTCGCCGTCGCATCTTGAGGCGGCACGGCCTGGAGTATCGGATCATGGTGCCGCTTTGAGCGAGAGGGCCCTGGCAGAACGCTTCAACGAAGTGGTGCTGCCGCATCTCGGCGACGCGCTGGCGCTGGCCCGCTGGCTGACCGGCAATGCCGCCGATGCCGAGGATGTGGTGCAGGACGCCTGCATCAAGGCGCATGCCGGCATATCAGGCTATGCCGGCGGCAACGCCCGCGCCTGGCTGCTGACCATCGTGCGCAACACCTCCTACACGTGGATGGCGCGCAACCGGCCGCGCGCCATGATGGCCGTCGGTGATCTGGGCGACCTCGATGACATGGCGGCGGCGCACGGCACCAGCATGCCCGACGAGGACGGCCCGGAGGCGAGCCTGATCGCCAAGGCCGATACGGCGGCGCTGGAGGCGGCGATCGCGGCTCTGCCGCAGCCATTTCGCGAGACACTGGTGCTGCGTGACATCAACGGCCTCAGCTATCGCGAGATATCGGCCATGCTTGCCGTGCCGATCGGCACGGTGATGTCCAGGCTGGCCCGCGCCCGTGGCCTGCTCGCGTCTGAACTGGGGAGAGCGTCATGACGCACGACGACGGACTGCCCAACGATCCCGAAGGTATCAGACTGATGATCCATGCCCTTGTCGATGGCGAGCTTGATGCGGCGGCCGCTCTTGCCGTGGAGCGTCGCATCGCCGCCGACCCCAGGCTTGCCGCCGAGCATGCCCGCATTGTCGCCTTGCAGGGCGCTGTCAGCCGCTTGCCGCGCCCCGATGTCAGCGACGCGTTTCGGGCCCGCATCGCGGCGATCGGCATGGCCGGCACCGAACAACAGGCGCCGGTCGAGGCGGAGCCGCAGCGCGGCGCACCGTCAGCATGGCCGGGGTTGATTGCGGGCGCTGGCGGCGGCCAGCGACGGGAAGCCGGGACACGTCCTTCCCAGGCGCGGCCATCACCGGGAGCGCGCCGCTTCGGCTCGTTCGACTGGCGCGCCATGGCCGCGTCGATCATGATCAGCGCGGTGCTGGCCAGCGGGGCGACGCAATGGGTGATGCAGAGCGGCGTCGATGACGGCTTTGCCGCGGCGGTCGCCAGCGGCCATCGCCGCAGCCTGCTTGCCGCGAGCCCGATCGATATCGTCTCGTCCGACCGCCATACGGTCAAGCCCTGGCTCGACGCCCGCATCGGCGTGTCGCCGCCGGCGCCCGACCTTGCCCAGGATGGCTACGCGCTGATCGGCGGCCGGGTCGAGGTGATATCCGGCCGGCCGGTGCCGGCCCTGGTCTATCGCCACCGCGAACACCTGATCACGCTGGTCGCCGAACCGCAGCAGGGCGGCAAGGCCACCCAGCCCGACGACCTTTCCTCCGGCGGCTTCTCGATGGTGCACTGGAGCGACGGCGCCTTCTCCTACTGGGCGATCTCCGACATGGAACGGCCCGAGCTCGACGACTTCGTCGCCCGCTTCCGCAAGGCGGCGGTTTAGCCTGGATTGTGGCCGTCGGTTCCCGCCGATGCCCGCATATCCTTGCGGCCCCGCGCGAATTCCGCTAAGGCGCGCCTTTGTCGCCGGGGAGCATTAGCCTTGAACGATCAACGCGCCGACGTCGCCATCATCATGGGCAGCCAGTCCGACTGGGCGACGATGCGCCAGGCTGCCGAAACGCTGGAGGCACTCGGCGTTCCGCACAAACGCCTGATCATCTCGGCGCATCGCACGCCCGACCGGCTCTATGAATTCGCCAAGGGCGCCAAGGCGGCCGGCTACAAGGTGATCATCGCCGGCGCCGGCGGTGCCGCGCATCTGCCCGGCATGACGGCGGCGATGACGCCGCTACCGGTATTCGGCGTGCCGGTGGAATCGAAGGCGCTGTCGGGCCAGGATTCGCTGCTCTCCATCGTCCAGATGCCGGCCGGCATTCCGGTGGGCACGCTGGCCATCGGCAAGGCGGGTGCCGCCAATGCAGCCCTGTTGGCCGCCGCCGTGCTGGCGCTCTACGATGACAAGCTTGCCCAGCGCCTCGATGCCTGGCGCGCCTCGCAGACCGCCAAGGTCGCCGACGAACCGACGGACACGCCGTGAGCCTGCCCGCCGGATCAACCATCGGCATCATCGGCGGCGGCCAGCTCGGCCGCATGCTGGCGATGGCCGGCGCTCGCCTCGGCTACCGCACCATTGTGCTGGAGCCGCAGCCGGATTGCCCGGCCGCCCAGGTCGCCAACCGGCAGATTACATCAGCCTATGACGACCCGGCCGCCCTTGCCGAACTGGCGGCGGCCAGTGCTGTCGTCACCTACGAGTTCGAGAATGTTCCCGTTGCCGCGGCAGAAGCGCTTGCTGCCAAGGTTGCGGTCTATCCGCCGGCGCGCGCGCTCGACGTGGCGCAGGACCGGGTGAGTGAAAAGACATTCCTCAACGGCATCGGCATCGCCACCGCCGATTTTCGTCCGGTCGACACCGACAGCGAGCTGACGGCCGCGCTGAAAGCGTTCGGCGGCAGCGGCATATTGAAGACGCGGCGCATGGGCTATGACGGCAAGGGCCAGCGCGTCTTCCGCAACATGGAAGCGGGCGGCTTCGCCGGCACCTGCGAGGCGATGGGCAATGTGCCGCTGATCCTGGAAAGCTTCGTGCCCTTCGAGCGCGAGATCTCGGTGATTGCAGCGCGCGGCCTGGATGGCGCCGTGGCTGCCTACGACCCGGCCGAGAATGTCCACCGCAACGGCATTCTCCACACATCGACCCTGCCGGCCGGCGTCAAATTTGAAACGGCTGAAGCTGCGCGAACGGCTGCGGCAAAAATCCTGTCGGCGCTCGATTATGTCGGCGTCATTGGCGTCGAGTTCTTCGTGCTGGCCGACGGCTCGCTGCTGGCCAACGAGATCGCGCCGCGCGTCCACAATTCCGGTCATTGGACCGAGGCCGGCTGCATCGTTTCGCAGTTCGAACAGCATATCCGCGCCGTAGCCGGCCTGCCGCTGGGCAACCCCGGCCGCCACTATGATTGCGTGATGGAGAACCTGATCGGCGACGACGTGCTGCGCGTGCCCACCCTGCTCGCCGAGCCCGATCTGATGCTGCATCTCTATGGCAAGGCCGAGGCGCGGCCCGGCCGCAAGATGGGCCATTTCACCCGCGTCAGCCGCCGCGTTTAATAGCCGGAAGCGACCCTATTGCACCTCGTCACTGTCCTCGTTGGGACTGGCGCAACTCGCATCGCCTTCCTCGCAATTGGTCGAGGCGGCGAGCTGCTTGATGCGGTCATTGGTCAGCCTGGTCAGGCACTGCGAAACCTCCATCGCGTGGATGGAGCCGCCCGCGCTGGCGGCTGTGCTATGCGCGCACTCGGCGTCGCGGAAGGTGATCCAGGCGCGTTGCGCCACCTGCAGCAATCGCTTGCCGTCAGCATCATCGGAGCTGATCTGGTCCTGATAGGCCTGGTTGAGCCTGGCGTCGGCGGCCTGGTAGTCCTCGCCGGCACAGATATTCATCATCTGCTGGCTGTCGTCGGAGCGGTCGCATTCCTGTGCGCGGGCGACTGCGCTTGCCGCCAGGACGACAAGGCAGGCGGACAGCAATATTCGGCGCATGATCGTCCCCAAATCACTTGAAATACACGGCATCATCCCAGCCCGCCCGGAACCGTGCAATGCCGAGCCACTGATATGGCGGATATTTGATGATATGGAGGTGTAGAGCATGCTTGCGGTTGACATGGGCAAGGCTCCTCGTTTATGAGCCACCCACCGTTGAAAAGGCGCGTCTTCTGGCGCGCCTTAAAATTTCGACCCGGGACCGGGTCCACACCGACAGGCAAGACCATGAAGATCAAGAATTCGCTCAAGGCGCTGAAGGCGCGTCACCGCGACAACCAGCTGGTTCGCCGCAAGGGCCGCGTTTACATCATCAACAAGACCGCCCCGCGCTACAAGGCGCGCCAGGGCTGAGCTTTCGGCCGGAGGCTTTCCGCCTCCGCCCCATTGATGCTTGTCGGCCTGCCGACCTTCTCACGCTAAAATCACTTTGCTGTTCCGCCGCCCGGGACTAGGATCGGGCGATGCGGATTCTTTTTGCATTTTTGATAGCCCTGCTTGTTTACGGCGCCACCAGCCTGCCAGTCTGGGCCGCGGACGATCAGCCGGCGGCGCCGGCTGCCCCGGAGGCTCCTGCCGCGCCGATGACGAAACAGGCCCGGCTCGACAAGCTGTTCTCCGACCTCAAGCGCGAACGCAACGAAAAGGCGGCCGAACGCATTGCCGGCAACATCTGGAGCGAATGGTTCCAGTCCGGCAGCGCCTCGATCGACCTGATGATGCTGTGGTCACAACAAGCGATGGACAAGCAGAAATTCGACGTCGCGCTCGATTTGCTTGATCAGGTGGTGATCTTGCAGCCGACCTATGCCGAAGGCTGGAACCGCCGCGCCACGGTTCATTTCATGATGAAGAACTACGGTAAGTCGATGTCGGACATCGACCACACGCTGCAACTCGAGCCGCGCCATTTCGGCGCGCTGTCGGGCCTGGCACAGATCATGGCCCTGACCGGCCACAAGCAGTCGGCGCTGGAAGCCTGGCAGAAGGTGCTCGCCATCTATCCGATGATGCGCAGCGCCCAGGACCAGGTCGCCACGCTTTCGGAAGAGCTTGCCGGCGAAGGAATTTGATGCAGGCAGTAGGGAATAGGGAATAGGGTAGAAATTGGGAATCACGGCCTACTGCCTACTGCCTACTGCCTACTGCCTATTCCCTACTGCCTACTTCAGAACTAATCCCACCCCACCACACGTTCCCCCCACATGAACCTGATCTGCGCCGCGTTCGCCTTCCTTCTCGCGCTCGTCCTTACCCTGGTCGGCGTCACCCGCGTCGGCTCGTGGCTGATCGAACGCCGCAATCCGCCCATCGGTGAATTCGCCGACATCGGCGGCGCGCGCATCCACTATGTCCACATTCCGGCACCCGCCAATGCGGAGCTGCCGCCGATCGTCTTCATCCATGGCGCCAGCGCCAATCTCGGGGATCAGATGCTGCCGCTCAGGCCGCTGCTCGAGGGCCGCGCCGAAATGCTGTTCTTCGACCGGCCGGGTCATGGCTGGTCGGAGCGCGGGCCCGGCAACAATGAGGATCCGTCGGCGCAGGCCAATACCCTCGCTGCCCTAATGGACCGCCTCGGCATCAAGAAGGCAATCATTGTCGGCCATTCCTTCGGTGGCGTGGTGACGGCGGCTTTCGGCCGCGAACATGCTGACAAGACGCTCGGTCTCGTCTTCCTGGCGCCGGCGACCCATCCCTGGCCGGGCGGCGCGACGTCCTGGTACTATGATCTGACCACCGTTCCTGTGATCGGCCGGCTCTTTTCCGAAACGCTCGCCTATCCTGCCGGCACGTTTCAGATGGCCGATGCGACGACCTGCGTTTTCTCGCCCAACAAGGTGCCGGACAATTATCTCGGCACGGCAGCGATCCCGCTGGTGCTGCGGCCGCCGGCCTTTCGCGCTAACGCCACCGACGTCGCCGGCCTCTATCGCTATACGCTTGGCGCCGCACCGCACTACAAAGAGATCACCGCGCCGACCGTGGTCATTTCGGGCGACCGCGACAAGGTCGTCTACGCCCATATCCATTCCGTCGGGCTGGCGCGCGATATCCCAGGCGCCGAGCTCGTCTGGGTGCACAATCTCGGCCACAAGCCGGACTGGATCGCCTCGGACCTCGTCACCGGTGCCATCGAAAAGGTCGCCGGCAAGGATGTCGACCTGGAGGCGATGACCAGAACCGTGGAGGCCCGAATTGCCGGCGATGTCTATGGTGTGGGCAAATGCGCCGACATCAAGGAGCCGAAGGCGGAACTCGCGCCGACCTGACATGTATGTCCTCAACGGCATCAAGAAAAACCCGGAAAGGCGATGGGCGCTGCCGGATCGCATTTTCTTCGGCTACGGCGCATGCCACATTCTTGCAGGCACTTTCCTCGAGTATCCCCCACTTGCAGGATTTTATGCGGAGCGGATCATCCCGGCCGAGGGCTTTTCGGGAAACCATATCTATGTGACGAACGGCATCATCGCTTTCGACTACCACGGTTATTCCAACCGAGAGCGCCTGCTGGAGCACCATCGAAAGGGCTGGGCCTCCCACAGTGCCGGTTGGCACTGCACGATCGAGACGGTCGATTTCGATCTGCTCGACACGACCGAATTGAACCGGCGAAAGATGCTGGGCCCGGATCAGTATCTGTATGACGCGGTTCTCCGTGCGCGCCGGTTCCTCCAGCGCATCGACCACGCGAAAGCCGCGGCAAGAGCGCTCGGGATCGCGATGGCCAGAAGTTAGACAAAGGCTGGGATCATTGCCCCGCGCCTTTGTATTCCAGCCACGGCGAGCCGCACGAAACCGCGCGACACGCTGCTTCAGTCACGAAATCAGCTGCTTACCGGCTGCCCTGCTTTTCCGACCCGACATAGGCGATGCGCAACATGTTGGTCGAGCCGGGCGTCCTCAGCGGCACACCGGCCGTGATGATGACGCGGTCGCCCGGCTTGCCGAACTCTTCTTCCAGCGCGATGCGGCAGGCGCGGTTGACCATGTCGTCGAGATCGGTGGCATCGGGCGAGACGACGCAGTGCGTACCCCACAGAAGCGACAGCCGCCGGGCCGTGTTGAGGATCGGCGACAGCGCGATGATCGGCACCTGGGGCCGTTCGCGCGCGGCGCGCAGCCCGGTGGTGCCTGACGCCGTGTAGGTGATGATCGCCGACAGTTTCAGCGTCTCGGCGATCTCGCGGGCGGCGAGCGAAATAGCGTCGGCGCCGGTCGCTTCCGGCTCGGAGCGTTGGGCGTTGATGATGCCGGCATAGGTCGGGTCGGTTTCGACCTTGGTCGCGATGCGGTCCATCATCGCCACGGCTTCGACGGGATAGGCACCCGCCGCCGATTCCGCCGACAGCATGATGGCGTCGGCGCCTTCGAACACGGCAATCGAGACGTCGGAGACTTCGGCGCGGGTCGGCACCGGTGCGGTGATCATCGATTCCAGCATCTGCGTGGCGACCACCACCGGCTTGCCGGCGCGGCGCGCGGCGCGCGTGATCTGCTTCTGGATGCCGGGAACGGCTTCCAGGGGCATTTCGACGCCGAGATCGCCACGGGCGACCATCAGCGCGTCGGACAGTTCGATGATCTCGGCCAGCCGGGCGACGGCCTGCGGCTTTTCGATCTTGGCCATGATCAGCGCGCGGCCGCGCGCGATCTTGCGCGCTTCGGCGAGATCCTCGGGACGCTGCACGAAGGACAGCGCGATCCAGTCGACGCCCGTGGCGAGCACCGCGTCTAGGTCCTTGCGGTCCTTTTCGGTCAGCGCGCCAACCGGCAGGTCGGTATCGGGCAGGCTGACGCCCTTCTTGTCGGAAATCGTGGTGCCGGCGACGACCGTGCAGACGATCGACTTGCCGTCGCTCTTCACCGCCTTCAGCTCGAGCTTGCCGTCGTCGATCAAAAGACGGTGACCGGGCTCGACCGAGCTCAGGATCTCCGGATGCGGCAGATAGACCCTCGTCGACGTGCCGGGCTCGGGATTGTCATCGAGCGTGAAGGTCTGGCCTGGCGTCAGCACTTCCTTGCCGTTGGCGAACTTGCCGACGCGCAGCTTGGGGCCTTGCAGGTCGGCGAGGATGCCGATCGGCCGGCCCACCTTTTCCTCGACGGCGCGGATGCGGCCAACCAGCGTGCGCATCAGTTCGTGGTCGGTATGGCTCATATTGATGCGGAACACATCGGCGCCCGCTTCGAACAATTTCTTCAGCATCTCCTCGGAGGAGGATGCCGGACCGATTGTGGCTAGGATCTTGACCTTGCGGCTGCGTCTCATTGACTATTTGTTCCCGGGGCGGCTGGTGCGCCTCCCGTTGCGGGTTCATCGGTCAGCTGGACCATCCAGCTTGCCTGTTCGCCCGTGTCATATTCCTGGAATCCGGCGCGCTGGAAGCCCCGGGCGACGCAGTCGTTTACGCCGGCGATCTTGAACTCTTTTTCAGCCACGCACATGTTGATCGGGCCGTCCCAGCGTCCACCGCGCTCGGCGTCTTCTGCATAAAGATAGTAAAACCTTGATGACAGCGGCCCTTCGATCAACGTCTTGCAGCTCGATCCTTCGATGTGCCACCAGCCTTCGGTGATCCAGCCGGCCTTGGCACGATAGCCGATGCCGACGCCGACCAGGTTCTGCGTGGCGTTGCAGACGCGGAAATCGGCGCGCGCCGGCGAGGTCATGACCATCGCCGACAGGCCAACGGCCACGGTCAGGAACGGCATGGCAAAGGCAGAGCGCATGCGCTGCCTGCCGGCGGAACCCATCCGAAAACCCCTCAAGAACCACATCAGCATCTCTCTGCGCCCCTTTTCGGAAAAGTCCGGGCGCATGTCAACGCGCCGTTTTGACCAATTCCAATCGATTTAGGAAGGCTCCCGGCGCACTAACCGTCGCCCTTTGCCAGATTTCCCGAGAAACCTTGGCCAAACAACGGCATTGCGCACGCGTCGTCTTCGTGGAATGACGATAGCACCCTCCCCGGAAGCCAGCGAACAGACCATTTCCCGCCAATGACCCGATCCACAGTTTTCGCGCCTTTCGACATCGTCGAGGGCGACCGCAAGCGGGGCATCGTGCTTCTGGCCGATCATGGCCGTCGCGACCTGCCCGACGACTATGGCAGCCTCGGTCTGCCCGCAGCTGAATTCGACCGGCACATCGCCTACGACATCGGCGTCGAAGCCGTAACGCGCGAGCTCGCCGGCTTGCTTGACGTGCCGGCGGTCATCGCCAATTTCTCGCGGCTGTTGATCGATCCCAATCGCGGCGAGGACGATCCGACGCTGATCCGCCAGCTCTATGACGGCACGGTGGTGCCGGGAAATTATCCCATCGCGCCGGAAGAGCGCGAAAGGCGGCTCGACCGCTTCTACCGGCCCTACCATGACGCCGTCGGCGCCGTGATCGCCTCGGTCGCGCAGGCTTCCGGCCGGGCGCCTTTCATCTTCTCCGTGCATTCTTTCACGCCGGTGATGCAAGGCAGGCAGCGCCCGTGGCATGTCGGCATCCTGTGGGATATTGACGACCGGGTGGCGCGACCGCTGATCGATATGCTGGCGCAGGACAAGACCCTCATCGTCGGCGACAACGAGCCCTATGACGGCGCGCTGCGCGGCGACACCATGTTCAGGCACGCCATCGTCAACGGCTATGCCCACGCGCTGATCGAGATCCGCCAGGACCTGATAGCGGACCAGAAAGGCGCGCTTGCCTGGGCCGAGCGCCTGGCGCCGATCGTTGACGCGATAGACCGCCGTCCCGATATACATGCGGTAAAAATATTCGGCTCGCGCACCGGGCCGCTATGACAGAGGTTTCGATGACCAAACTCAGCGACGAGCAGAAGCGCGATTTCGAAGCCGCCGCCTTTCGCCGGCTGGTCGAGCACCTCCGGGAACGCAGCGACGTCCAGAACATCGATCTGATGAACCTCGCCGGCTTCTGCCGCAACTGCCTGTCGAACTGGTATCGCGAGGCGGCCAATGCCGAGGGCGTCGATCTCTCCAAGGATCAGTCGCGCGAGATCGTCTACGGCATGCCCTATGCCGAGTGGCAGGCGCTCAACCAGACGGAAGCGTCGGACGCCAAGAAGGCGGAATTCGAGGCTAGGCGGCCGGAGGACCATTGAGCGGCCTTAGGTGGCCTGCGGCTTCATCATCCACGGGCGGAGCGGGAGCGAAGCGGACGCGCAGACCCGAGGATGACGACAAGAGGAGCGCTTCGGCTAATCTCCGAAGTAGGCTTCACCCCCACAGGTCCACCCCGCACATCTTGGTCCAAGTACTTCCCGTACGAGGTGCTTGACTGAAAATTGAATCGATCTAATTTGCCGCGCAAAGCCATTTCTTGACTGGATTCGAGCCATGGATGCGCAAAACGCCATGCAGACTGCCATTCGCGGGCGATGGGCCGTGGCGGCCATTTTCCTCGCCAATGGCTTCCTGACCGGCAGTTGGGCGCCGCAGATCCCGGTGTTCCTGACCCGGCTCGACATCTCGAAATTCACCCTCGGCCTGCTGATCCTTTTGTTCGGCGCTGGTGCGGTCACCGCCATGACCTGGTGTGGCCAACTGATCTCGAAACATGGCTCGCGCACCGTGCTGCGCTGGTTCGGCCTGTGCGGCAGCCTCGGCCTTCTGGTCGTGGCGCTGGCGCCCAACGTGCCGCTGGCGGCAATCGCCATGTTCATTTTCGGCGGCTCGATCGGCGGCATGGATGTCGCCATGAACGCCAATGCGGTGGTGGTGGAGCGAAAGATGTCCCGCGCCATCATGTCGTCCTCGCACGGCTTCTGGAGCCTTGGCGGTTTCGCCGGCGGCGGCCTGGGCGGCTTTGCCATCCAGCACTATGGCCACCTCGCCCATGCCGCGGTCGTGACCGTGCTTGCCTTCGCGACGATCGCGATGGCGGTCGGCTATCTCGTCGCTGAGGACAGACCACAGGCTGCCGAGCATCATAAATTCACGTTGCCGGCAAACCCGCTGGTCTACCTGATCGGCCTGATGGCCCTGCTGACAATGATCTCCGAGGGCGCGGTGCTCGATTGGGCGGCGCTGTATCTGCGACAAGAACTCGGCGCCGACCTTGCCGTCCGCCTTTTCCGGCGTCATGGCGATCATGCGCTTCTTCGGCGACGGCGTGCGCAACCGTTTTGGCGCGGTGACGACGCTGCGCGGCTCGGCTGTCGTCGCCGCCGCCGGCATGCTGGTCGCCGGCCTGTCGCCTTCGCCCTGGCTCGCCATCGCGGCTTTTGCCCTGTGTGGCTTCGGCATCGCCAATATGGTGCCGATCATCTTCTCGGCGGGTGGCAACCAGGAAGGCATGTCATCGGGCACCGGCATGAGCGTCGTTACCACCATGGGCTATTCCGGCATCCTGGTGGCGCCGTCGGCGATCGGCTTCGTCGCCGAGCATTCCAGCTTCGGGCCGATCTTCATCGCCATGTCGATGCTGCTGATCGTCGTTCTGCTGATGGCGGGCCTCGCTCACCGCGCCGAATTCGCCCCCGTGCCCGCCGAATAGCGCTTCAGTTCCTCGTGGAGAAAATCCGCCACGCGGCGGATGCGCACGCTGCTGCGCACATCGCGATGCATCGCCAGCCACACCGGCAGGCTTGGCAACGGCAGGCCGGGCAGCACCTTCTCCACCAGCGGGTCGCGATCGGCCAGCGGCTCCTGGCCAAGGCCGATGCCATTTCCCGCCCGAACCGCTTCCCACAGGACGACCTGATTGTCGGCCCTGAAGCGGAAACTGCTCCGGGTGACCGGGAGGCCGAATTGCGTAAAGCCCCGGATCATCTCGTCGCTGCGATCGAAGCCGATCAAGGGGTGGTCGACGAGGTCGGCCGGCCCGAGCGGGCGGCCGCGCCGGTCAAGATAGGAAATGGCAGCGCAGGCGCAGAGTGGGATGTCGCAGACCTTGCGTGCCACCAGTTCGTTCTGCGCCGGCTTGACCATGCGGATGGCTATGTCGGCGTCCCGGCGCAGCAGGTTCTCGACCTGGTTCGAGGCAACGATCTCCACCTCGATGCCGGGTTCCTCGATGCCGAGCCGTGCGGTCATGTCGGGCAGCACATAGGCCGCCACCACTTCGCTGGCGGCGATGCGCACCGTGCCCTCGATTGCCTCGACCGAACCCAGCGCCAGGCGTGAAAAGGCACTCGCCTGCTCGCTGACCGCCTTGCCGCGTTCGAACAGCGTGGCGCCGGCTTCCGTCAGCGCGTAGCCGCTCCGCCCTCGCCTGAACAGCGTCACACCGAGCGCCTGCTCCAACTCGCCGATATGGCGGCCAAGCGTCGGCTGACTGGCCGACAGTTTTCGCGCCGCAGCCGACAGGCTGCCGGTTTCCGCGACCGTGACGAAGCTCTTGATCAGGTTCCAGTCGATGTTTTCCATTCAATAATGAATATCAAAACTGCATTCATGGTCAATTTCAATTCATCGGTGAGGCAATCATATTCGCGCTGCAAACACCAATACGGACTGCAACCACCAACCAGGAGAATTCAATGAACAAGATCGCAATTCTCGGCGCCAATGGCCGGCTCGGCCGCGTGGTTGCCAGGGCCTTCATCGACGCCGGTTTCGACGTCCGCACCGTCACCCGCACCGGCAAGGTGCCGGCCGAGCTCGCAGGCGCCACGGCGGTTGCCGGCGATGCGCTGGACCGTCAATCGCTGATCCACGCCACCGAGGGCGTCGACATCATCTTCAACGGCCTCAACCCGATCTACACCGACTGGGGCAAATGCCTGCCGATGGCCGAAAACGTCATGGCCGCCTGCCATGCCAACAACGCGCTGCATCTATTCCCCGGCACCGTCTACAATTACGGCTCGCCGATGCCGGCGGTGATCACGGAAGACACGCCGTTCCATCCGACCACCGAGAAGGGCCGCATCCGCTGCGCCATGGAGGAGTTGTTTCGCCGCGAGGCCGATGCCGGCCGCGTCCGCACCATTCTGCTGCGCGCCGGCGACTTCTTTGGCGGCACCGGCAGCGGCTCCTGGTTCGACCTGGTCGTCGCCGCCAAGATGAGCAAGGGCGTCTACACCGCGCCAGGTCCGGTCGATCTGGTGCATGAATGGGCCTACCTGCCGGACTTCGCCGTGGGCTTCGTCGCACTGGCCAGGAATCTCGACAGGCTCGGCTTCTATGAGGCGCTGAACTTTCCAGGCCATGCCGTCACCGATCTCGAGATCAAGGCCGCAGCCGAGAAGGCGCTTGGCCGGCCGCTCAAGATGACCTCGATGCCCTGGTGGGTGCTGCGCGCCGGCAGCCCGTTCGTCGCGATGTGGCGCGAGATCGTGTCGATGTCCTATCTGCGCTTCGAGCCGCACCAACTGGCCTCGACACGGCTGGAAGGCATCATCGGCGAAATCCCGCACACGCCGCTGGATCAGGCTGTCGCCCAAGCCCTCGAGGACATCGGCATCGCTACTGTGAAGGGCATGAAGGCTGCCTGAGTTAAGCCGTCAGGCCATGCCCGCCCCCTCCACCCACATTGAGCCGGAAAGGCGGCTCAGAGCCGCCCCATCAGCAGCAACACCAGGACCACCACCAGCACCACACCGATAATGCCCGAGGGTCCATAACCCCAGGAGCGTGAATGCGGCCAGGTCGGCACCGCGCCGATCAGGACAAGGATCAGGACGACGATGACAAGGGTGCTGATCGGCATGAGAAATTCCCCGCATTGAGTTTGCCCAAGGACGATGCTTTCGCACGACGCTGGGGGAACAATGCAAAAGGCCGCCCGGTTGTTCCGGGCGGCCTTTGCCGTTCAGATTGGGACGCCCGCCTATTCGGCGGCTTTTGGAAAGGCAATCGCGGGTTCCGCGCCGGCGTCCACCGTCGGCGTCTCCGTCGAGATCTCGCCCTTGCCGCGCCGGAACAGCCGGCTGATCAGGCCGCGCCGCGCGCCGGGCTTGACCTTGGCGCGGGTGAACACCATCAGCATCGACGGCGTCACCACCAGCGTCAACACCGTGGCGAAGGACAGGCCGAAGACGATCGCCGAGGACAGCGAAATCCACCATTGCGTCGACGGCGCGTTGATCGTCGTCTCGTGATGGAAGATTTCCAGCCCGAGGCCGAAGGCGATCGGCAGCACGCCGAGGATGGCTGACACCGCCGTCAGCACCACCGGCCGGGCACGCTCACGGCAGGTCTGCAGCACCGCATCCATCTTGTCCCAGCCTTCTTCGCGCAACCGGTCATAAGTGTCGATCAGCACGATGTTGTTGTTCACCACCACGCCGGCCAGCGCGATGACCCCGATGCCCGACATGACGATGCCGAACGTCTCGCCTGTTATCAGCAGTCCCAGGAATACACCGATCGTCGCCATGACGACGCAGGACAGCACCAGCCAGACACTGGTGAACTTGTTGAACTGCGCGAGCAGCACCAGGAAGATCAGGAAGATCGCCGCCCCGAAGGCCTTGCTGAGGAAGGCGCTGGCTTCGGCGCTGTCCTCGTTGGAGCCGGCCAGTTTCCAGCGTATGCCGCTGCCGAGATTCATGTCGGCGACGGCCTGGGTGACCTCCTGCTGCACGGCGGCGACCTGGGTGCCGGCGGTGACGTTGGCCTGCACCACCACGGTGCGGGCGCCGTCGATGCGGTTGAGGATGCCGACGCTCGGCTTGGCCTTGCGGACGACGAAGTTCGAGATCGGCACCGATCCTTGCGAGGTCTGCACCCTGAGCTCGTCGAGTGTCGACAGCGTGCGCCGGTCCTCCGGCAAGCGCAGCCGGATGTCGACCGCCTTGTCGGCGCCGGCAGGCCGGTATTCCGACAGCTTCAGGCCGTTGGTGACGAGCTGCACCACCGTCCCGACCGAGGTCGGGCTGATGCCGTACTGGGCAGCCTTGGCGCGGTCGACCTCGAGTGCCCAGTCGACGCCGGGCGGCGGCAAGCCGTCGGAAATGTCGATGACGCCGGGCACCTTGGCGATGCGCGCCGCCACCGCACGCGCCTTGTCGTCCAATCCCTTGGGATCGATGGCTGAAAGCCTGATCTGGATCGGCTTGCCGGTCGGCGGGCCGGCTTCCGGCACGCGGACCTCGACATCGACGCCGGGAATGCCGGCCATGACGCTGCGGAGGTCGTTCAGGATCTGGTTCGCCGATTTGCGCTCGCGCCAGTCGATGAATTCGTACTGGATGACGCCGACGACATCCTCGGGCACATCCTGGCCGCCGCCCTGCGACTTGCCGACGCGAGTGTAGACCGACTTCAGGCCTGGCCAGCCGAGCAGCCGGTTTTCGGCGATCTTTGTCGCCGTGTCCATTTCGGCCAGCGAAAGGTTGCCGCGGGCATGCACATAGAGCAGGCCGTAGTCGGGCTCCACGCTCGGGAAGAACTCGACGCCGGCACCGTATTTCGAATAGCCAACGAAGATGCCCGCCAGCAACATGACGGTCAGCACCATCACGGTGATGGGGAAGCGCACCGCCTGCTTGACGACAGCCATGTACCAGCCGTCGCGATTGCCATCCTCATGATGCTGAGGCGCCTTGGCGAAGATCGCACCAAGCGTCGGCGCGAAGACCAGCGCATAAAGCATCGAGGCCGACAGCGTGACGATCAGCGTGATCGGCATGTACTTCATGAAGTCGCCGATGATACCGGGCCAGAACAGCAGCGGCGAGAAGGCGGCGATACGCGTCATCGTCGCCGCGATGACCGGACCGGCCATCCGCTTGGCAGCAAGCGCGAAGGCTTCTTGCTTCGGCATGCCCTCGCTCATCCGCCGTTCGGCGAATTCGGTGACGATGATGGCGTCGTCGACCAGCATGCCGACCGCCAGGATAAGGCTGAACAGCACGATCATGTTGATCGTGTAGCCCATCATCGCCAACAGCAGGATGCCGATCAGGAAGGACGACGGGATGGCGAGGCCGATGAGCAGCGACGCACGGCCGGACAGCGCGTAGAGGATGACGATGAACACCAGGATGACGGCGATCATCACATGGTTCTGCAGGTCGCCAAGCAGCTGGTTGACGAAGACCGACTTGTCCTGCGTGTAGGTGACGTGCATCCCCTCGGGCATGGTCTTGACGAAGGCGTCAGACACCGCCTGCACCTTGGTGAGCGTGTCGATCAGATTGGCGCCGATGCGCTTCTTGACCTCGATGGCGATGGCCGGCTTGCCGTTGAGGCGCGTAATTGTGGTGGCGTCGGCGAAGGTCGAGCGGATCGTCGCGATGTCCTTGGCCTGCACCACGGCGTTGGGGCCGGCAACCACCGGCAGCGCCGCGACATCCTCCGGCGTCTCGATCAGCGACGGCACCTTGACCGCGTATTTGCCTTGCGAGCCCTCGATATTGCCGGCGGCGACCAGGCTGTTGGAAGCGCCGACGGCGCCGATCAGCTGGTCGAGCTGCAGCCCGTAGGAAGACAGTTTCATCGGATCGATGACGACCTCGACGAGATCGTCGCGGGAGCCCTGCAGAGAGCCTTCCAGAACGCCGGGCACTTCCTCGATGCGGTCGCGCAGTTCGCGCGCCGCGGCGGCCAGCACGCGTTCGGGCAATTCGCCCGACAATGTGACGACGAGCACAGGGAATTCGGAAATGTTGACCTCGCTGACGACAGGCTCCTCGGCCGCCTGCGGCAGGTCGGCCTTGCCGTCCTGCACCTTGGAGCGCGTATCCTGCAGTGCCGTCGCCAGATTGGTCTGCGGCTGGAATTCGACCAGCACATAGCCGCCGCCCTGGAAGGCGGCCGAGCGCATTTCCTTGAGGCCCTTCAGGCTTTTCAGCTTGCTTTCCATCGGCCGCAGCAGAAGTCGCTCGGAATCCTCCGGCGAAATGCCTTGATAGATCAGGCTGACATACATCATCGGAATCGGAACGTCGGGTTCCGCTTCCTTCGGCGTCGACTGATAGGCGACCCAGCCTGCAATCAGCAGGAAGACCAGAACCGAGATGGTCAGGCGGGCATTGTTGATTGCGAGTCTGACGATATCCATGACTTATGCCTGCTGTTGCTTTCGGGAGTGGCGAACGGACTGACGTCGCCGGGCACAGCCCGGCGCCGGCCTCGCTGCGCTACTGCGTCCCGGCGGTGGCTTCGCCGATCAGCTTGTTGATGGTCGCCTGGTCGGCCTCGACTGGCTTGACCTCATCGCCTTCCTTCACCAATTCCTGGCCGGCAACGATGATGCGCGCATCGTCCGGGATGCCGCCAAGCACAAGGCCGGTCGGCGTGTCGTCGACCAGGTCGATCGGGAAGAATGCAACCTTGTTGTCCTTGCCGACGGCGCGGATGCCCAGATCACCCTTGTCGCCCAGCGTCACCACCGAGCGCGGCAGCAGGACCGCATCGGTCGGCAGTGCGCTGAGCTGGATTTCCGCCGTCATGCCGGCCGGCACCGAGCCGTCGGCATTGGGGATGGCGACCTCGACGCGGAAGGTGCGGGTCGCCGACGACGCGTCGCGGCTGATATAGCGCACGGTGCCTTCGACGGTCTGGCCGTTGACCAGCCGGACGCCGGCCTTGTCGCCGATCTTGAGATAGCCGAGGTCGCGCTCGCTGATCTCGCCGCGGGCGATCACCGGATCGAGCTTGAGGATGGTCGCCACCTCGCCGCCCTGCATGACCGAGCTGCCAAGTTCCACGGGCACCCGGTCGATGACGCCGTCGAACGGCGCCTTGACCTCGTTACGGTCGAGTTCGGCCTGCGCTGTATCCAACTGGGATTGCGCCTGGGTCAGATTGGAGCGGGCGGTGTCGAGCTGCAGCTTGGGCAGATTGCCGGTCCGGGCGAGCCGCTCCGCGGCATCGAGCTCGGCCTTGCGCTGCGCCACAAGTTGCTTGGCGTTGTCGACCATCGAGATCTTTTCTTCCGCCGCGAGCATCAGCACCAGGTCGCCGGTCTTGACGTGATCGCCTTGCTTGACCGGCAGCTTGTCGATGACGCCGGCGACGCGGGTCGCCAGAACCGCGCGCTTGTCAGCCTCGGTCAGGCCAGAAATGCGGATGGCGCGCGCATAGGTCTTGCGTGGCGGCGTTACCACGGCCACGGTGCGCAGCTGCGCCTTCGGTTCGGCTTCCGCCGTCTTCGGCTTGCTCGCGTCCGGCGCCTTGCCCTGCTCGACTTCGGCCGCCTTGGCCTTGTTGGCCGCTACGCTGCCGACCGAAGAGAACTCGCCTGTCGCCATCCACGCCGCGAAACCTATGAGCACAACAATGGCTGCAAGCTTGTGAAACCTGATTTTAGGCATCGTCGTTTTTTCCGTTGCGGGTTCGGTCAGCACCGCGCCTTCATGACGCGGGCGCGTCGCCGATATGGGTGCGCGCCTGACCGTGTTCAAATTGCCGTGATAGGCGAGCGCGTTTCTACATCAAAGTTGCACTGCAATATAGCCTTAAAGTTGCAAGACCATTACGGCATCGGGCAAGGTGAACCAACCGCCATCCAGTTTTCGATCGCTTGATAGGTCGCTTCGGCCGAGCCCGGAGCCGGCTCACGATCCGAGCCCGGTGCCCAGCCCCAGGCGACAAGTTTGCCGTCGCGGACATGCAGCGCGACATCAGCCAATGTGCGGTCGCCATTGCGCGCCGGATCCTTGATCTGCGCGCAGATTTCGGCCGAGGATTTACCGAACCAGGCCATCCCGGCCGGCGCCAGATGCCAGCCCTCGGCACCGGGCGGCCCGTGCAATGCATTGGAATTGCTGGAGAAATGGCAGGTTGTGCAGTGCAGGCCCGGATTGCCGAAGCCCGATCCGTCGGTGCCGCGCTGGACGTTGAAGGCGTGCACGCGTGTGGCGCCATAATGCGCACCCGACCAGCGCGGCCGGTCGTCCGCGACATGACAATCGGCGCAACGCGGATGTGAGAACACCGCATAGACCTTGTCCCATTCGGACAGGCCCTTGGCCATGTCGACCGTCGGGCTCGGCGATGTCTGGCTCTCCTGCGCGGTTGCGGAAGGCGCCGCCGTAAACAAGGTGGCAGCAGGCGTCAGCATGATGAGAAGCTTCTTCATGCGAAGGCCACCTTTGTCGACAGCGGCAGCGTGCGGATGCGCTTGCCGGTAAGCGCGAAGATGGCATTGGCCAGCGCCGGTGCCGCCGGCGGCGTGCCAACCTCGCCGACGCCGCCCATCTTGTGGAAATTCTCCAGGATGGCGACTTCGAAGACCGGGCACTGGAAGATCCGCATGGCGTCGAAATCGTGGAAGTTCGACTGCTCGACCACGCCGTCGGCGAAGGTGATCTGCTGTCCCATTGCGGCCGACAGACCAAAGATGGCGGCGGAAATCAGCTGTGCCTCGACGATGCCCGGATCGAGTGCTGTGCCGACATCGGCGGCGATCCATACCTTCTCGATGCGGATGCCGGCCGGCGTGTCCGCCACCTGAATGATCTCGCCGACCCAGCTTCCGAAAGACAGCGTGAAGGCCATGCCCTTGGCCTTGCCGGCAGGCAGCGCCTCGCCCCATTTCGCCATCGCCGCGACTTTCTCCACCACCTTCACTGCCGGGGGATAGGCGGCCATCAATCTCTTGCGCATCTCGACCGGATCAATTTTGCCGGCGGTGGCGATCTCGTCCATGAACCCTTCATGGAAGAAGCCGTTGATGGAACTGCCGACCGAGCGCCAGAAGCCGACGGGAATCGAGACCGGCGCCGCGACACCGCTCACCCGATAGTTCGCAATGGTGTAGGGCTGGTCATAGGCCCCATCGACAATGGACTTGTCGGGACCGACCGGCGGTATCGAGGGAAACAGCCGGCGCAAGGTGCTGGCGATCACTGACGGCGAGGCGATCTTCATGTCGACGGCGACCGGCATGCCGTCCTCGCCAAGCCGCGCCTGGAACTTGCCGACCGCGGCCGGCCGGTAGGCGTCGTGACGCATGTCCTCTTCGCGCGTCCAGGTCACCTTGATTGGGCGCCCGCCTGTCTCTTTCGCCATCAACGCGGCGCAAAGCGAGAAGTCCATCTCGGTACGGCGGCCAAAACCGCCGCCCATGAACGTGGTGTGAACAGTGACCTTGTCCTGGCCGACGCCGACCGCATTGGCGCAAAGCTGGCGCACCAGGGTCGGCGCCTGGTTGCCGCACCAGATGTCGAGGGCACCATCCTTGAACCGCGCCGTGGCATTCATCGGCTCCATCGTCGCATGCGCCAGATAGGGCACCGCATAGTCCGCCTCGACCACCCTTTCGCGCGGCGCGTCGGCGAAGGCGGTATCGACATCGCCATTGTCGCGCATTGCCGAACCCTTGGTGCCGAGCGCCTGTTTCAGCACGCCTGATATGGCAGCGCTGCCGAGCGGATATTCGGGATCCGCCCACTGGGCGTCGATGGCATCGGCCGCCTTGAAGGCTGCCCAGGTATTTTGCGCGATGATGCCGAAGCCGTGGCCGTAATTCGTCTCGAGCGGCACGATCTTGATCACACCGGGTATTTTCTCGGCTTTGGCGAGATCTGCCTTGACTGGCTTGGCCCAGAAGCGCGGGCTCATCTTCACCGTGCCGTAGAGCATATCCGGCAGCCTGACATCAATGCCGAAGATCGGCGCCCCGGTGACCTTGGCCAGCATGTCGATGCGCTTCTGCGGCTTTCCCAGCAGTTTCCAGTCGGCCCTGTCCTTGAGCCTGACTTCGGCCGGAGGCGCGGTTGCCGCGGCAGCCGCCGCAACCGCGCCATAGGTCAGCGACGTGCCGGACGCCTTGTGGAGAATCGAGCCATTGGCCGTTTCCAGATCGGCGGCGGCAACGCCGAGTTTCTGCGCCGCCGCCGCGATCAGCAGATGCCGGGCTGCGGCGCCCGCCTGGCGCATTTTGTCGAAACCGTCGCGCGCCGAAGCCGAGCCGCCGGTGACCTGGAGAGCAAGGAGCTTGCCGACCACTCCGAGACCTGAGCGCACCGCCTGCGCGATCATGCCCTCGTCGAAGAAGGCGAACGGACCGCCCTCTTCGAGAATCGCCGCGTTGTAGTAGGCGTAGGAGGCCGGGCCGTGCTCGACCTTGATCTGGTCGAGACCGACATCGAGTTCTTCGGCGACCATGACGGCGAGGGTCGTCGAGATGCCTTGCCCCATTTCGGCGCGCGGCGCGACGATGGTGACGGTGTCGTCGGCGCCGATCTTCACATAGGGATTGAAGGTCGCCTCGCCCTTGCCGAGATCGGTCTCGAGCGGGTTCGGGAACGGTTTGCGATAATAGTAGTAGCCGACGGCAACGCCGCCCGCGACAGCGGCCGCGCCGATCAGGAACGTGCGGCGGGCGATCTTTCCGACACTGGCCATTGTCAGAGCCCCGCCGTCTTGAGCGCTGCAGCCTTCCTGATGGCCGAGCGGATCTTCGGATAGGTGCCGCAGCGGCAGAGATTGCCGCCCATGGCGTTGTCGATATCGGCGTCGCTCGGGTCGGCGACCTCGTCGAGCAGCGCCACCGCGCTCATGATCTGGCCGGCCTGGCAGTAGCCGCATTGCGCGACTTGTTCCTCCAGCCATGCCTGCTGCACAGGATGCAGCCTGTCCGCCGTGCCGATGCCTTCGATGGTGGTGACAGCGCCGCTGACCTCTCCGACCGGAAGCGAGCAGGAGCGCACCGGCTGACCATCGACATGCACGGTGCAGGCGCCGCATGCGGCAATGCCGCAGCCGAACTTCGGTCCGGTCTTGCCGATGAGATCGCGCAGCGCCCACAGCAGCGGCATGTCCGGATCGGCTTCGATGTCGAATGACTGCCCGTCGACGGTGAGGCGCATGGGATACCCCTTGTTGTCGTCCACTGCCCGAAGGCGAAGAGCCCCCTTGGGTCGCTTCGCTATCAAACAGATTGACAAATTCCGTAATTTTGTCAATTGAGATTTTGCAGGATAATGTCGCCCCATGAATCAGAACGAAGACATCGCCGCCACCGACCCCAAACGCCTCCGAATCCTGGATGGCGCAATGAAGGTGTTTTTGGCCTATGGCTTCTCCCGCACCACCATGGACGACATCGCCCGCGCCGCCGACATGTCGCGTCCGGCGCTTTATCTTCAGTTCAAGAACAAGACCGACATTTTCCGCGCCATCGCCATGATGGTGCTGTCGCGCTCGGTCGCGGCGGCAAAAATAGCTCTGGCCGGCGATGGTGCTTTCACCGAGCGCATGATGCGAGCCATCGACGAGGCTTTCATATCGATGATGAGCGCCATCGTTGCCTCGCCTCATGGCGCCGAATTGCTGGACATGAAATCGAGCCTCGGCGATCTGGTCGGCGGCTGGCGCGGTGCTCTCGTCGAACTTATCGCCGCCGCAATCCATGGCGAAGCGGCCAGGAGCGGCGTCGATCTGGCGGCCAGGGGCCTGTCGACGCAACTGCTTGCCGACATGCTTCTCGACGGGCTGGAAGGCATGAAGGCGCGGATCAGCGATCCCGAGGGACAGCGGCAGGCGGCCGCCGCCCTGATCAAGGTGATCGACCTGGCGCTAAAAGCCGGATGAAGCCGAGCTGTCGGGGTTCCGGTCAGGCGCTCCGCTTCGCTTCGGGGTTCTTGCGCGCCGCGAGGAATTCCTTGACCCGCCGGCCGGGCGCGGGACCGCGCAGCGGTTTGTAGCCGTCATCGAGTTCGCCGGAGAGATCGAGCGTCGGCCGCTTGCCGACGGCCTCGTAATTCTCCTCCAGCCAGTCGCTGGCGGCGGTACGGCCGAGGTCGCGCAGATAGGTCAGGAAGGCCCATTCGGCATTGACCTTCGATGACGCCGACAAATCCTTGAACGCCTCGTCGGCGTCGATGCGGTGCATGCGGATGTCGCGGTATTCGCCATGCGGCAGCCGACCGGCGGCGATCAGTTCCTTGACGAAGGCGATCGAACGGAATTCGTTCAACAGCCCGGCGTTGAAGGTGATCTCGTCGATGCGGTTCTGGATTTCGTTGGCGCTCCTGGGCGTGCCTTCGCGCACCACCGGATTGATCTGCACCAACAGCACGTCCTCCGTCGCCGCCGTCTTGAAGAACGGAAACAGCGCAGGGTTGCCGCCATAGCCGCCGTCCCAATAGGGCACGCCCTTGATCTCAACGGCGCGGAACAGTTGCGGCAGGCAAGCCGAGGCCATCACCGTGTCGAGGTCGATCTCGCCATCGGAAAACACCCGCAACTGCCCGGTCTCGACATTGGTGGCGGAGATGAACAACTCCATCGACTTGCAGGCGCGCACATTGCTGAAGTCGATCTGCTGCGCGACCACGTCGCGAAGCGGGTTGAGGCCCAGCGGGTTGGCGACATAGGGCGAGAACACCCGCGACATCGTGTCGAAGAAGACGTAGCCCGGCGTGTTCTCGATCGACCAGTTGCCCCAGGCGACATCCCACGGCATGCGCTGCACCGGGCTGAACCGGCCTTTTGCCGCCACCGCGCGCCAGAAATCGTCGAGTTTTTGCCGCGCGCCGTCGACCCCGCCACGCACAAATCCATCGGCCAGCGCCACGGCGTTCATAGCGCCGGCGCTGGTGCCGGAAACCGCCGATATCTCAAGCCTGCCGTCCTCCAGCAGCCGGTCGAGCACGCCCCAGGAAAAGGCGCCATGCGAGCCGCCGCCCTGAAGCGCGATGTTGATCTTCTTGTTTTCCTCCGCCTTGCCGTTCTTCGTCATGGCGTTCCTGTCGTCCTGATGCGCCCGCCTGCCCCAACGTCACGGAAGGAACCAGCTATTGGCGGCGTATGTTGCAGTGCAGCATATAAGGACGGACCAAGGCAAGAACACGAACACGGTCGCGTGATCACATGAAATTTCGGTCATGAGAGAAAAGCCCCCGCTTGAAGCGGAGAGGCCGTGTCTATGGGTCAGGGATGCCTAGGCAACCAGATCCGGCACTGGGCCGACATAGCGCGACTGCGGACGGATCAGCCGTCCGGTCGTCTGCTGCTCGCGCGCATGCGCGATCCAGCCGGCAACGCGCCCGGCGGCAAAGACATTGCTGAAGGCCCGTGGCGGGAAACCCGTCGCTTCCAGCACCAGCGCGGTGTAGAACTCGACATTGGTCTGCAGCGAGCGCTGCGGCTTGGCGATCCGCAGCACCTCGAGCGCCGTCTTTTCGACCTCCTCGGCGAAAGCCAGCCGGAGGCCGGCCTCGCCCTCGCCGCCAAGCTGCCGCACGACTGCTTTCAGCACATCGGCGCGCGGATCGCGCACGCGGTAGATGCGGTGGCCGAACCCCATGATCCGCCTGCCTTGCGCGATCTCGTTGCGCAGCCAGCCGGCCGCATCGCCATACGCCTCGATCGCGTCAAGTATCTCGATCACCGGGCCGGGCGCGCCGCCGTGCAGCGGCCCCTTGAGCGCGCCGAGCCCGGCCAGCACCGACGAGGTCAGGCCGGCCAATGTCGAAGCAACGACGCGCGTGGCGAAGGTCGAGGCGTTGAGGCCGTGGTCGCAGACGGTCACCAGATAGGTGTCAAGCGCCTTTGCCAATGCCGGAGACGGGACGGACCCCCGGAGCATCCGCAACATGTCGGCGGCATGGTCGGCCTTGCCGTCCGGCGCAGCCGGCTGCTCGCCGCGCTGCAGGCGCAGCAAGGCTGGCGTCAGCACGGCGGGCGCCGCGATCAGCCGCAGCGCGTCCGCCAGTGTCTCGCCGTCCGGCAGCAGCGCCATGCCGGCGCGCATGGCGCTGTAGATGTCGAGTGGCGCCAGCAGCGACAGTGAAGGCAGGGTCCGCTCGAACACGTCGACACGCGCCTCACCCAGTTGCGCCGCCAGTTCGGCATCGCCAGGCAGATAGTCGAAGAAACCGTCGAGCAACAGCCGGGCGACCTGCGGAAAGCTCCATCGTCCGGCCAGTTCCGCCAGCGAATGACCACGGATCGTCAGGCGGCCGCCCAGACCATCCACGTCGGACAACACGGTTTCGGCCGCCACCACATCATCGAGCCCATTCGCCATAGCCTTGTCTCCTTGAAGCTTTTCCGGATCGGAGATAAGGCTGATCAACCCAAGCATCAATCTTGATCAATAGAATCAATATCAGAGCCGAAAATGTCGGAATGGTTATCGCGGGAAGAGGCGCTGGAAAGGCTTAGGGTGCGGCCGCAGACGCTCTATGCCTATGTCAGCCGCGGGCGCATCGGCATGCGTCCCGACCGGGCCGATCCGCGCCGCAGCCAGTATCGCGCCGACGACATCGCGGCGCTGGCAACACGCCGGGCGCGCGGACGCAGCCCCTCGGCCATCGCCGAAAGCGCGATTGCCTGGGGCGAGCCGTCGATCGCAACGGCAATTTCGACCGTCTGGCACGGTCACCTCATCTATCGGGGCCGGAACGCCGCCGTGCTCGCCGACCATGCCACGCTGGAAGAGACTGCCGCCGTGCTTTGGGGCCTGCCTGAACCTGTCCGTTTCGAAACGCCGCTGCCGGATGCGGTGCGCCAGTCCGGCCGAGCCCCGGCCTTCGCCCAACTTGCCTTGCTTGCCGGCCAGTCTCGGCCTTCGCTTGGACGCAGCGCCGCCTCGTTATGTGCCGACGCCGCGCGCGCAATCGGCGTGCTGGCCGGCGCCCTCGGTGCCGAAGCGGGGCCGGATCCGGTGCATCGGCGATTGGCGCGGGGCTGGTCGGTGGATGATGCGGGTGCGGATGCGATCCGGCGCGCCCTTGTCCTGCTTGCCGATCATGAACTCAACGCATCGACCTTCGCCGCCCGCGTTGCGGCCTCGACCGGGGCCTCGCCTGCCGCGTGCCTGTTGGCGGGCCTGGCAACACTCTCCGGTCCGCGCCATGGTGGCGCCGGCGAGGCGGTGATGCAGCTTGCTGAAGATGCGACGCGGCATGGCGCCGATGCGGCGATCAGGCGTTGGCTCGGCCATGACCGGCCATTGCCGGCATTCGGTCATCCGCTCTATCCGGACGGGGATCCCCGTGCCATCGCACTTTCGGCAGCTATCCCTGTCGACGAGACGCTGCAGCAGTTGGAAAAGGCCGCCATTGCCATGACCGGCGCGCGCCCGAACATCGACTTCGCCCTGGCTGCGGTGACGCGCGGTCTTGGCTTGCCGCGCGATGCGCCGTTCCAGCTCTTCGCGCTCGGGCGCAGTGTTGGCTGGGCCGCCCATATGGTCGAGCAGATCGTCAGCGGCAGCATCATCCGGCCACGCGGCCGCTATGAGGGACTGCTACCCTGACGGCGAGCGTCAGGCGTCAGGCGCAGTTGGTCCCGAACCGCGCCCGGTAGGCGGCGGGCGTGGTGGCGAATTGCCGGCGGAAGTGATGCCGCAACGTCGCCGCCGCGCCAAACCCGGCGGTCTCGGCAATCCGGTCGATCGGCATGCTCGTGTCTTCCAGCAAAGTGCGCGCCCGCGAAAGCCGTTCCGAGAGCAGCCATCGCGCTGGTGTGACCCCGGTTGCCGCCGCGAAACGGCGCAGAAATGTCCGCACGCTCATCCCCGCCAGCTCGGCCAGGGCGGCAACGGGATAGTCGGCGGCAATATCCGCGCGCATTCTGTCGATCAACGGTCCAAGCCGGCTGCGTTCGTGCGGCTCGGGAACGGAACTTTCGACATACTGGGCCTGGCCGCCGTCGCGGTGTGGCGGCACGACCAGGCGGCGCGCCACCATATTGGCCGCCTTGGTGCCGAAGTCGCGCCGGACAAGATGCAGGCACAGGTCGATGCCCGCCGCGCTGCCGGCTGATGTCAGCACATTCCCCTCGTCGATGTACAGGACGTCCGGGACCACAGTGATGTCGGGATACATCTCCCTCAGCCTGTCGCTGTAGCGCCAATGCGTGGTTGCCTTCTTGCCTGACAGCAGGCCAGCCGCGGCCAGCACGAAGACGCCCGAACAGATGGACAGGATGCGTGCGCCCCGCTCACTGGCCGTCCGAAGCGCCTCGATCAGCAAGGGCGGCACCGGACAGTCCACACCGCGCCATCCCGGCACGATCACCGTGCCGGCCTCGCCGATCAGATCGGGTCCGCCATCGGCGACGATGCGCACGCCGCCCATTGCACGCATTTCGCCGGCATCGATGCCGGCGACGGCAAAACAGTACCAATCCGAACCCATTTCCGGCCTGGGCAAGGCGAACATCTCCGCAGCCACGCCGAACTCGAACGTGCATAGCCCGTCATAGGCGACTGCTACGACAAGCCGATTGGAAGGGGGCGCATTTGGCATGATCTTGACGATATATGGCAAAGCTGCCAGCTGCAATCGCCTGGCTCGCTGCGCTACGTCAACCCCATCAAAAGCGATGGAGACCAGCTCCATCAGTGATGGAGCCCCTTGATGAGCTATGTGACCGACATTCCAGCGGCCTCGCCGGAGATTGCCCGCGACCATTTCCTGCACCGGCTTTCGCTCGAGACCGATTGTTCCGATGTCGCCGCGACGCTGCGCGGTGGAAAGCCGGACTTCGTACTTCTGCACGTGGTGGGTTCGCCTGACGCCTATGAGCGCCGCCATGTGCCTGGCGCGTTGCACCTGCCGCACCGCGAGATATCGGCCGAGCGGATGGCAGAATGGCCGGCAGGCACGCTGTTCGTGGTCTACTGCGCCGGGCCGCATTGCAATGGCGCGGACCGGGCGGCCTTTAAACTGGCCAGCCTCGGCCTGCCGGTCAAGATCATGATCGGCGGCATTTCAGGCTGGCAGGACGAAGAGCTTCCTTTCGCCTCGGGCAAGGAGCCTGGTGTCCTACAAGCGTGATTTGGCTTTGCCGGCTGGCCGGCTCACGACATCGTGTCGAGCTTGCGCTGCATGGCCGCGATCTGGTCTTTCAGCTGCTGCAGATCGTCGGACTTCTCCGGCGGCGCGTCCTTCCTGGCTGGCTCGGCGGGAGCCGCGGCCGGCGCCGAGCCCGCGGGCGGGAAAGGCGTGAACAGCCGCATAGCGTTCTGGAACATTTCCATGTTGCGGCGGGTCTGTTCTTCCAGCGCCTTCATCGGCGTCGCCATCTTCATCACATCGAGCGGCGACTTGCCGATGGCGCCCTTCATCTGCTCGCGAAAGCGCTCCTGCTCCTTGGAGAAGGCGATCATCGACTGTTCGAGGAAGCTCGGCACGATCATCTGCATCTGGTCGCCATAGAAGGCGATCAGCTGGCGCAGGAACGGGATCGGCAGCATGTTCTGCCCATCCTTGTTCTCCAGCTCGAAAATGATCTGGGTCAGCACCGGATGGGTGATGTCGTCGCCGGTCTTGGCGTCCTGGACGGTGAACTCCTCGCCCTTCTTGACCATGTCGGCCAGATCCTCGAGCGTCACATAGGTGCTCGTCCCCGTATTATAGAGGCGGCGATTGGCGTATTTCTTGATAATGATCGGGTCGTCTTTTGCGGCCATCTGCATCCTCCCCGGACACCGGCGCGCCTGAGTAAGCAGCCGGTAACGATTGCGCCCTTTTTGAGGATATGCGCAAAAGCCTCATAATTCCAAGCAGTTTGTGCAGTGCGGGATCATATAGTGCTGCATAGCAGGCAAAATATGCTGCGCAGCAGCGGCCCGCCCGCCGGCATGGCGGCGCGCGACCTGCTTGGCGCGCATGGGCGCCATGCCGATTTCCGGTTTGACTTGGGGTTGGGAAAGGGCAAGAAAAGTCCTCAGCGATAGAACAACATCCTTGAAGTCTGGAGAAGAAAATGTCCGATTCCATCGTCATTGCCAGCGCCGCGCGCACGGCCGTCGGCTCCTTCAACGGCGCGTTTGCCGCTACGCCCGCGCATGAACTCGGTGCCGTCGTCATCAAGGAACTTCTGTCGCGCGCGGGTGTCGAGGCAGCCGAGGTCGACGAGGTCATCCTCGGCCAGGTGCTGACCGCGGCCCAGGGCCAGAACCCGGCCCGCCAGGCCTCGATCATTGCCGGCCTGCCCAAGGAGACCACCGCCTGGGGTCTCAACCAGGTTTGCGGCTCGGGCCTGCGCGCCATCGCGCTCGGCATGCAGCAGATCGCCACCGGCGACGCCAAGGTGATCATTGCCGGCGGCCAGGAATCGATGTCGCTGTCACCGCACGCCGAGCATCTGCGCGCCGGCGTAAAGATGGGCGACTACAAGATGATCGACACCATGATCAAGGACGGCCTGTGGGACGCCTTCAACGGCTACCACATGGGCAACACCGCCGAAAACGTCGCCCGCCAGTTCCAGATCACCCGTGACGATCAGGACCAGTTCGCGCTGGCCTCGCAGAACAAGGCCGAGGCCGCGCAGAAGGCCGGCAAGTTCAAGGACGAAATCGTCGCCTTCACCATCAAGGGCAAGAAGGGCGACACCATTGTCGACCAGGACGAATACATCCGCCACGGCGCGACGCTGGACGCCATGACCAAGCTGAAGCCGGCCTTCGACAAGGACGGCACGGTGACCGCCGCCAACGCCTCCGGCATCAATGACGGAGCGGCCGGCGCGCTGCTGATGAGCGAAGCGGAGGCCGCAAGGCGCGGCATCACCCCGCTGGCGCGCATCGCGTCCTGGGCAACCGCCGGCGTTGATCCGGCGATCATGGGCACCGGCCCGATCCCGGCCTCGCGCAAGGCTTTGGAGAAGGCCGGCTGGTCGGTCGGCGATCTCGACCTGGTTGAGGCCAACGAGGCATTTGCCGCGCAGGCCTGCGCCGTCAACAAGGGCATGGGCTGGGATCCTTCGATCGTCAACGTCAATGGCGGCGCCATCGCTATCGGCCATCCGATCGGCGCCTCGGGCGCCCGTGTCTTCAACACGCTGGTCTACGAGATGCGCCGCCGCGGCGCCAAGAAGGGCCTCGCGACGCTGTGCATCGGCGGCGGCATGGGCGTGGCCATGTGCGTGGAAGCGCTCTGAGCGAATGGCGAATAGGGAGTAGCGAATAGGAAAGAACGGCGTCGGCGCGATGGGACATCAAACCCCTATTCGCCATTCGCTACTCTCTATTCGCTTCAGTGACAAAAAGGGAGGGACACATGACCAAGGTTGCAATCGTCACGGGCGGATCGCGCGGCATCGGCGCGGCGATCTCGATCGCTTTGAAGACCGCCGGCTATTCGGTTGCCGCGAACTATGCTGGCAATGACGAGGCGGCGGCGAAGTTCAAGGCCGAGACCGACATTCCGGTCTACAAATGGTCGGTCGCCGACTATGACGCTTGCGCCGCCGGCATCAAACAGGTCGAGGCCGACCTCGGCCCGGTCTCGGTACTGGTCAACAATGCCGGCATCACCCGCGATGCCATGTTCCACAAGATCACCCGCGACCAGTGGAAAGAGGTCATCGACACCAATCTGTCGGGCGTCTTCAACATGACGCATCCGCTGTGGAACGGCATGCGCGATCGCAAATTCGGCCGCGTCATCACCATCTCGTCGATCAACGGCCAGAAGGGCCAGGCCGGCCAGGTCAATTATTCCGCCGCCAAGGCCGGCGACATCGGTTTCTCGAAGGCGCTCGCCCAGGAGGGCGCTCGCGCGGGCATCACCGTCAATGTCATCTGCCCTGGCTACATCGCCACCGAAATGGTCAAGGCCATCGACGAGAAGGTGCTCAACGAGCGCATCCTGCCGCAGATCCCGGTCGGCCGCCTCGGCGAGCCGGAAGAGATCGCGCGCTGCGTCGTCTTCCTCGCCTCGCAGGATGCCGGCTTCATCACCGGCTCGACCATCACGGCCAATGGTGGCCAGTACTTCGTCTGAGACGTCCCGACGCTCGGCGGAGGTCTGCTCGCCTGACAATCGCAATTGTCAGGCGGCGAGTTTTAGCTTGGGTCCGGCTTTGGACTTGCCGGCCTCCAATGACCTCGGCGTGCCTGAAGGCGCGGGCAGCCGCGCGAGCGGCGCCCGGCTGAGCCCTGACAGTTTCAGCGCAACGCGACGCTTCAAGAACGGGCTGAGGTTCAGCACGGAGAGGGCCAGATTGCGCAGGAACCGCTTCACCGGATTGCGAGCAAGCGCCATGTCGGTCATCCTGCCCGCAAGGCCGAGTACCTCCTGAGCAGCCGGCCGGCGTAGTGTTTCATAAAGGTCGAGTTCCGCCTCGGAACGAATGCCGTTCACCACATCGCCAAGCAACTGGCCAAGCACGACCGCATCGATGATACCTGTGTTCATGCCTTGCCCACCGGCCGGGCTGTGGACATGGGCGGCATCGCCCATCAGGAACAGACGGTCCTTGCGATAGGCCCGGACGAGGCGATGATGAACCCGGAATCGCGAACTCCAAGTCACGCCGAGCACCCGGGCTCTCTTTCTGGTCGGCCCGCGGCGGTCGAGCAATGCCTGTATATCTGAGACCTCAGGCTTTTCCGGAGCCTTATCCATTGTTGCTACGACCCGGTACGATCCATCCGGGAGCGGAGCCACCACCACCAGTCCGGCCGGAGCAAAGAACAGCGACACCTCGGTCGGCCCCACGGGCCATTCGAGACGAACGTCTGCCAGCACAAACGAGCCGTCATAGGCCTCGCCGTCGAACTCTATACCTGCCGACTTGCGCACTAGGCTTTGCATGCCGTCGGCGCCGACGACGTAGCGCGCCGATATAATTTCTTCCTGGCCGTTTTCGATCACTGTCACGTGCGCGCGGTCACCGTCTTGAGTTACCGCCACGGCCTCGACTTCGCGATGAATCGTGCCGCCCAGGGCAGATATCCGCTCGGCGAACACCTGCTCTGTCAGGTTCTGCGGGAGCATCATCAGATAGGGATGCCTAGATGGGAGTCTGCCGAAATCGAGCTTGAGCAGCGCCACGTTTCGGTCGCGTATGGTGAAATCTTCCAGCCTCACAGAAAGTTCACTCAGCCGCTGGGTAACGCCGAGCGGTTCGAGCGATTCCAGCGTTTGCGCATGGATGACACCGGCGCGCGACGTCTGCAGACCGTGGGGAAGCTTTTCGATGAGCACATGATCTACACCGGCCTGATGCAGGGCAATAGACAGCGCCATGCCGGTAGGCCGGCACCGATGATGAGGACTTCAGTTTTCTCGGGCAGCATTTCCATCTCCATTTATCAACAGTCGTTGACTTTTAGCGAGCCGCATTGCATTTGTCAACAGTCGTTGACATATATGTCTTCATGACCGAGAATCAGCCGAGGAAAATCACCAAGTCAGACCGCACGCGGGCTCAAATCCTCGAAGCAGCGCGCCAGCTTTTCGCCGAGCACGGCTATGACGGAGCCTCAATCCGTGACGTTGCAGCCCAGGCCTCGATCGATCCGGCGATGGTGATGCGCTATTTCCACAGCAAGGATGAACTGTTCGCCAGGGCGGCTGTCGTGGATCTACGGTTGCCGGATCAACGGATAGATCCCGCCACTATCGGCGAAACGCTGATCAGGCGCTTCCTCGTTAACTGGGAAGGGCCGGCCAACGGTCCCGGCATGATAATCCTGCTTCGCTCGGCCGCGTCGAATGAGCATGCAGCCGAGAAAGTCCGCGAAGTTTTCGCCAACCAGGTGAAACCGATGGTCGCTTCCATAGGTGATCCGGCGGATGCCGGCCGTCGTGCCGGACTGGTTGCCACTCAGTTGCTTGGACTGGCGATGTGCAGGTATCTGCTACGGCTCGGGCCGGTGGTGGCACTGTCCCACGAAGAGATCATCAAGAATGTTGGCCCGGCACTGCAACGCTACGTCATGGGCCACGACGCGCGCTGACGCATCGAATTCATCTATGGGCACCCTTGTGCCAAGCTAGGGCCCAAGAGTGGAGCCATCTGAACTCCGGCTGTGCACAACACTTCGGTCAGCCTGTGAATCCTCGGTGGATAAGCTGTTCACAACACAAGATATTGAGGGAACAAAACGGGAAAATTCCTCTGGCGCTGATTTGTCGCCGATTCGTTCCGGCTTTGAGCGGAAGTTAACGTTAATGGCCCGGATTCAGTTGTGTTTTCTTAACGGTGAATTTAGAAAGATTAATAATTTCATAATCTTGAGCGGTAGCCATCGAGCCACTCCTTTCATTTGCCGGCAAACGTTAAGGATAAGGCTCACCCAGCATAAAACGGGCCAGTTCGACGATTCAGCATGTGGTGAGACTCAGCATCACAAAATCCATATGTAGCCGTGAACAAAAGCTGAATCTGAGCGAGTCGCCGATTCGTAGCTGATTCGTTCCAGACTCGTTCCGTCAGTTAAGCAGCAGCCAATTTAGCGCCAGATAGAGTTGCCTTCGAAGCCGCCGGTGGAACATTCCGCTTTCGCTTCGCGCCCGAAATCCCTATGTGTCGGCTGTCATACCCGCCAGTTGAGGCACGCTCCCGACAACCAGAGGCCAGAAAGCCTTATTTCCAGGTCGATGAACATCCAGCCGAAACACACTGAGCCGCTGATCCTGTCGGGCCGCGACGTGACCGCCGTGCTTGGCCCGACAAACACAGGCAAGACCCATCTCGCCATCGAGCGCATGGTGGCGCACGAAACCGGCGTCATCGGCCTGCCGCTCAGGCTGCTGGCCCGGGAAGTCTATACACGTGTTTGTGAAAAGGTCGGCGCCCACAAAGTGGCGCTGATCACCGGCGAGGAGAAGATCCAGCCGCCAAGCGCCAAATATTCGGTCTGCACCGTCGAGGCCATGCCGCGCGAGACGGATGCCGCCTTCGTCGCCATCGACGAGGTGCAGCTCGCCGGCGATCTGGAGCGCGGCCACATCTTCACCGACCGTATCCTGCATCTGCGTGGCCGCCAGGAAACGTTGCTGCTTGGTGCTGCCACGATGCACGGCATCCTGCAGCGCCTGCTGAAGGGCGTCTCGGTGGTGACGCGGCCAAGGCTGTCGCACCTGGCCTATGCCGGTTCTAAGAAACTAACCCGCCTTCCGCGCCGCACCGCGATCGTCGCCTTTTCCGCCGACGAGGTCTACGCCATCGCCGAGTTGATCCGCCGCCAGCAGGGCGGTGCCGCCGTCGTGCTCGGCGCGCTTTCGCCGCGCACCCGCAACGCCCAGGTGGCGCTGTTCCAGTCAGGCGATGTCGACTATCTTGTCGCCACAGACGCCATCGGCATGGGTCTCAACCTCGATCTCGACCATGTCGCCTTCGCTCAGAACCGCAAATTCGACGGCTACCAGTATCGCAATCTGACGGCGGCCGAGCTTGGCCAGATCGCCGGCCGCGCCGGCCGGCATCTGCGCGACGGCACTTTCGGCGTCACCGGCCAGGTCGACCCGCTCGACGAAGAGCTGGTCAAGAAGATCGAGAGCCACGACTTCGATCCGGTGAAGGTGCTGCAGTGGCGCACCGCCCATTTCGACTTCGCCAGCCTCGATGCGCTGAAGCGCTCGATCGAGACCAACGCGCCGGTCGAGGGCCTGACGCGCGCATTGCCGGCGGTCGACGCACAGGCGCTCGAATATCTCTCCCGCGACGAGGACATCCGCGCGCTCGCCACCGATGCCAAGCGCGTGGCGCTGCTGTGGGAAGCCTGCGCGCTGCCCGACTACAGGAAGATTGCGCCTGCCCAGCACGCCGACCTGATCGCCTCGATCTACATGGACCTCGCCCGTCATGGCCATGTCGACGAAAACTACATGGCCGAGCAGGTGCGCCGCGCCGACACCACCGAGGGCGACATCGACACGCTGTCGCACCGCATTGCCCAGATCCGCACATGGACTTTCGTGTCGAACCGGCCCGGCTGGCTGGCCGATCAGGCACACTGGCAGGAAAAGACGCGCGAAATCGAAGACAGATTGTCGGATGCGTTGCATGAGCGGTTGACGAAACGCTTCGTAGACCGCAGGACTTCCGTCCTCATGCGGCGCCTTAGAGAAAATACTATGCCTGAAGCCGAAATCAGTCCTACCGGAACCGTCCTTGTCGAAGGCCACCATGTCGGCGAGTTGCAAGGGTTCCGCTTCACCGCCGACCAGACCGCCGGCGGCGAAGACGCCAAGGCCGTGCGCACGGCCGCGCAAAAGGCGCTTGCCGCCGAATTCGAGGCGCGCGCCGAACGCTTCGGCGCCTGCGCCAATGGCGATCTGGCGCTCGGCTCGGACGGCACGCTGCGCTGGATCGGCGCGCCGATCGGCACGCTGGTTTCGGGCGAAGACACGCTGAAGCCGCGCCTAGTGCTTTTCGCCGACGAACAGCTGACCGGCCCGGCACGCGACAAGGTCGCCGCGCGCGCCGAACGCTTCGTCAATTTCCAGATCGAAACGCTGCTGAAGCCGCTCGTCGACCTGAAGAACGCCGACCAGATTTCCGGCATCGGCCGCGGCATCGCCTTCCAGCTGGTCGAGAATTTCGGCCTCATCAACCGCCGCGACATAGCCGAGGAGATGAAGTCGCTCGACCAGGAGGGCCGCGCGGCCCTTCGCCGCCTTGGTGTGCGGTTCGGCGCCTACCATGTCTTCGTGCCCGCCCTGATCAAGCCGGCCCCCGCCGGGCTGGTGACCTTGCTGTGGGCGCTGAAGAATGACGGCAAGGACAAGCCTGGTTTCGGCGACGTCGTCCATGCCCTGGCGTCGGGCCGCACCTCCGTGGTCATCGATCCGGCCTTCGACAAGGCTTTCTACAAACTGGCCGGCTACCGCAATCTCGGCCGCCGCGCCGTGCGCATCGACATATTGGAACGGCTGGCGGACCTCATCCGCCCGGCGACCAACTGGAAGCCCGGCCTAGGCCAGCGTCCGGACGGCGCCTATGACGGCCATTCCTTCATGGTGACACCGCCGATGATGTCGATCCTCGGTGCCACCGCCGACGACATGGAAGAGATCCTGAAGGGCCTGGGTTACCGCGCCGAGCCGAAGCCGGCGGCGGAGGTCAAGGCGCGGCTGGAAGCGCAGGACACCGCCGCGCGGGAAGCCGCCGCGGCCAAGCTTGCGGCGGAAGAAGCCGCGCGCGCCGAGCAGGCCAAGGCAGCCGAAGCCGCCGCTACAGACGCGGCCGCGGAGGCAGCGATCGAGGATTCGGAACCGGCTGCCGCCGAGGGCGCCCTCGAAGCGCCGGCCGGGGTCATAGCGGAAACGACAGCAGAGCCTGTCGCGGAAGAAGCTTCGGCCGAAGCCACGGAAGAAGTTCCGCTCGTTGCAGAAGCCATCTCCGACGTCACCGCCATCGAAAGCGACGGCGCCCTTACCTCCCCCTCGATGGGGGAGGTCGCGGCGCGAAGCGACGCGGGTGAGGGTGACGACGCCAACGATGCAGGCAGTGCTGACGAAGCCGGCGCGCCAGTTGATGCAGGCAGTGCTGACGGTACCGCCGCCGCCCCCACCCCGGCGCTGCGCGCCGGCCCTCCCCACGGGGGGGAGGGTGAAGCCAGCAAGCCAGCCGTGGTGGCCGAAGCGGCGGCCGGCGAGCCAGCCGCCGAAGCCGAAGCGCCCAAGCCGATCCTGCTGTGGCGCCAGGGCCGTTTCGAACAGCGCCCCCGTCATCACGAAGGCCGCAACAACCGCCAGCGCAACGGACAGGCGCGCGGCCGTGGCAATGCACCGGCCGAGGCCGGCGCTGCGCAAACCACCGGCGCGCCCGGAGAACGTCCCGCCCATGAGGGACGTCGCGATGCCGCCGGCAAGCCGCGCTTCGACCGTTCGAAGTTCAAGCCCAAGCCGCAGGGCGAAGGCGAACAGCGCCGTGACGGGCGCCCGCAAGGCGAGCGTCCCGAACGCCGTGAAGGCCGACCCGACTGGAAGGGTGGCCGGCCCGAGGGCAAGGGGGGCGCAAAGCCCGCGTACCAACCGAAGCCGCGCGAGGAACGTCCTGTGCGCTTTGATCCGGATTCGCCCTTCGCCAAGCTCGCCGCCTTGCGCGACCAGCTGAAGAAGTAGGCTTGGTTCGATGGTTGCCGAAGGCCGCCAGCGCATCGACAAATGGCTGTTCTTCTCGCGCGCGGTGAAATCGCGCTCGCTGGCGGCGAAGCTGGTCATTGCCGGGCGTGTGCGCATCAATCGCGACAAAGCAGCGCAGGCCTCCGATCTGGTCAAGCCGGGCGACGTGCTGACCATCACGCTCGACCGGCGCATTTTCGTCTGGAAGGTGCTTGGCGCCGGTGTCCGGCGCGGCCCGGCCGAGGAAGCCCGCGCCCTCTATGAGGACATGTCGCCGCCGCCCACACCGAAGGGCGAGGCCCTTCCCGACGCTATTCCGGCGCTGCGCGAGGCCGGCAGCGGCCGCCCGACCAAACGAGAGCGCCGCCAGACCGACCGCTTGCTTGGCGACGATTGAGGCTTGCCGGCCAGATCGCGAGCCGCAATCCCGGGGCGACGGCGGGCGCGGGGCGGGACGGAACCCGGCAAACGAGATGCTGCCGCGGGACATCAGCCGCCCTCGCCGCGCCTGCCGCCTGGAATTCCATTCCGCCAACGCCGAAGCGGCCGCGCATGGCAACCCTTGCAAGCGAGAGACAAAGGCGTTACCTCACGGAAAAAGCCCAAGAAAACTGGCCCATTAAGCTGGGACGTCCCGGAGCCGACCGATGACCTATGTCGTGACCGACAATTGCATCAAATGCAAATATATGGACTGCATCGAGGTCTGTCCGGTCGACTGTTTCTACGAAGGCGAAAACATGCTCGTCATCCATCCCGACGAGTGCATCGACTGTGGCGTCTGCGAGCCCGAATGCCCGGCCGACGCGATCAAGCCCGACACCGAGCCAGGTCTCGACAAATGGCTGCAGATCAACACCGAATATGCCGAGAAATGGCCCAACATCACCGCCAAGAAGGAGCCACCGGCAGACGCCAAGACCTTCGACGGCGAGGCCGGCAAGTTCGAGAAATACTTCTCCGCCGAGCCCGGCGAAGGCGATTGACAATACGGCCGTAAAGGCTTGTATGACGCAGCGTAACAGGCACATCGGATTAACCGCCTTGACAGGCGGCGATCGGTTGTGGCCTTCGCTTACGCAGCAAAACCTTGATTCTTCCGACTTTTTGTGCTACATCAGCCAAATATGCCGGTGACACAACGTCGATTTATGGCGCAGACGCCCCAAATCACTGAAAGGTGAAAATCCCATTCCGGACCAGAGCGATCTGGGTCAGGCGGTCGCAGTTCGTGCGGTTTGCCGGTCCTGGCTTTTCCGGTGGGTTCATCTGTTGTGCGGCTAACGATCGGTTTCCCCGGTCGCACGAGTTCAGCCGGCACCGCCGCCGGCCCACAACAAGGAGTTCAGGGCGTAATGGCAACGATCACCCCGCAGAAGAAGTCCACTGGTGCGCGTCATGGTTTCAAGACTGGCGAGTACATCGTCTACCCGGCGCATGGCGTAGGCCAGATCGTGTCGATCGACGAGCAGGAAGTGGCCGGCCATAAGCTGGAACTGTTCGTCATCGACTTCCAGAAGGACAAGATGCGCCTGAAGGTGCCGGTCGCCAAGGCGACCTCCATAGGCATGCGCAAGCTGTCGGAAGAGGACTATGTCGAGCGCGCGTTGAAGGTCGTGCAGGGCCGCGCCCGCGTCAAGCGCACCATGTGGTCGCGCCGCGCCCAGGAATATGATGCCAAGATCAATTCCGGCGACCTGATCTCGATCTCGGAAGTCGTGCGCGACCTCTACCGCGCCGACAACCAGCCGGAGCAGTCCTATTCCGAGCGTCAGCTTTACGAGGCGGCACTCGACCGCATGGCCCGCGAGATCGCGGCCGTCAACCGCATGTCGGAAACCGAAGCCGTGCGCCTGATCGAGGTCAACCTCAACAAGGGCCCTAAGCGCGGCGCCAAGGCCGACAATGAGGAAGCCGAGCAGGAAGAAGCTGCCTGAGCTCTTGAGCCTTCAAGTTCACGAAAAACCCGGCCTCGCGCCGGGTTTTTTGTGCTGGGACAAGGCAATGGCAGCGCCTACGCCTGCCCTCCGGCTTCTTTTTCCGCCTCCTGCTTCAGCGTCGCGATGAAGCGCTTGGTCCGTTCGCGCTCCGGATTGCCGAACAAGGTGGCCGACGGCCCCTGCTCGACGATGACGCCTCCATCGAGGAACACCGCTTCCTGGGCAATCTTGGAGGCAAGCCGCAAATCATGCGTCGCTATCACCATGGTCGTGCCTTCGCCGGCGAGCTTGCCGAGCACGTCGACCACTTCTTGCGCCAGTTCCGGATCGAGCGCCGAAGTCGGTTCGTCGCACAGTAGCACCTTTGGCGACGGCGCCAAGGCGCGGGCGATCGCGACCCGCTGCTGCTGGCCGCCTGACAGCGTCGCCGGCCAGGCATCGGCCTTGTGCGCCATCCCGACCTTTTCCAGCAAAGCGAGCGCCCGTTCGCGGGCCTTCTCAGGCGACCATTTCAGCACCGTCACCAGCCCCTCCATGACATTCTCGATGGCGGTGCGGTGCGGGAACAGCTGGAAATTCTGGAACACCATGCCGGTCTGCAGGCGCAGCCGCCTGATGTCGGCGGCAGGCACCTTGACGCCAGGCCGGAATTCGAGCGTCTCGTCACCGATGCGCACCGTGCCCGAGTTCGGTATCTCCAGGAGGTTGATGCAGCGCAACAGCGTGCTTTTTCCCCCGCCCGAAGGGCCGACCAGGGCCGTGACGCTGCCTTCGGCGATCGCGACCGTCACGCCCTTGAGCACGAGATTGTCACCGAAGCGCTTTTCGATATTGCTGAGGCCGATCATGCGCGTGCCTCCAGGAAGCCGCCATAGCGGTTGAGCCGTTCCTCCAGCCTCGTTTGCAGGGCCGACAGCACCGAACTCATCGCCAGATAGAGGATCGCCGCCTCGACATAGAGGATCAGCGGCTCATAGGTGGTGGCGACGATGCGTTGGGCCGCCTGGAACATTTCCGGCACAGTGATGGCGGCGGCCAGCGAGGTGTCCTTGACCAGCGAGATGAAGGTGTTGGAGAGCGGCGGCACCGCGACCCGTCCGGCCTGCGGCAGGATGGTGCGCCGCATCGCCTGGCTCCATGTCATGCCGATCGAATAGGCGGCTTCCCACTGGCCCTTCGGCACGGAGCCGATGGCCGCGCGGATGATCTCCGACGTGTAGGCGCCGACGTTGAGCGTGAAGCCGATCAGCGCTGCGGTAAAAGCATCAAGCAGGATGCCGACCGACGGCAGACCGTAGAAGATCAGGAACAGCTGCACCAGCAGCGGCGTGCCGCGGAAGATCCAGACATAGAAGCGCACGAGCATGACCAGCGGCTTCGGCCCGAACAGCCGGCCGAGTGCGGCGCCGAGGCCAACCGTCAGGCCCAGCACGAAGGACAACAGCGTCAACGGCACGGTGAAGATCAGGGCGGCCCAGAGCAGCGAAGGCAGCGACTCTAGCATCAGTTGCAGCCAGTGCGGCACGAAAGACCCTCCAGAATGGTCGAGATGGCATCATCGAAGCGCGAATGCGTCAGCCATATCACGACAAAAGCGGCGAGCCGTCAAAGACGGCCCGCCGCTGGGATGCATTGCGGGGCGACAACTCGCCCCACTCAAAGTTACTTCGAAACGTCCTGGCCGAAATAGGTGTCGGCGATCTTCTTGTAGGTGCCGTCGGCCTTGATATCGGCCAGCGCCTTGTTGATGGCGGCAACCAGTTCCGGATCGCCCTTGCGCACGATGACGCCGGAATAATCGGCATTTTCCTCTTGTGCGGCGATCTTCACATTGGCGTCTGGCTTGTGCTTCTTGAAGTCGAGGAACGACAGGCTGTCGTTGATGGTGGCGTCGGCGCGGCCGGTCAAAAGCAGCTGGATCGACTGGTCGAAGCCGTCGGTGCCGACGAGCTCGGCCCCGCTCGCCTCGGCGAGCTTGCCGAAGTTCGAGGTCAGCGACTGCGCCGATTTCTTGCCCTTGAGATCGGCGAAGGTCTTGATGTCGGCGTTGTCGCCGCGCACGATCAGCACCGCCTTGGAGGCGATATAGGGATCGGAAAAATCATACTTGGCCTTGCGCGCGTCGGTGATGCCGACCTCGTTGATGACGGCGTCGTATCGCTTGACGTCGAGGCCGGCGATCAGCCCGTCCCATTTGCCCTCGAGGAACTCGACCTTGACGCCTAGCTTGTCGGCGATCGCCTTGGCGATCTCGACGTCGAAGCCGACGAGGGCTCCGGACGCGTCATGGTAGGTGAAGGGCGCGTAGGTGCCTTCCGTGCCGACCTTGATGACGCCGGCCTGCTTGATCTGGTCGAGATTGGCGCCGGCATGACCTGATGCGACCGCCAGGGCCTGCAGCGTTCCGGCGACGATAAGCGACTTGAACCATTTCATTTTTTTGTGATCCCGTCCTTGGCCTGACAACGGCCTGTTGTGAGGGCTGGAAAATGACAGATGCGAGCCGAAAGAATAAGGAACCAGGTTTCTAAAACAAAGAATTTCTGAAACCAAATTCTCTAAATCCGATTCCCTGCAGTGTCCGGACATCCCCGGCAACCGCGTCGAAATCGCCCGCACAGCATTCCCCGCCCGCCGGCGCCAGCGGAACCTTTCTCGCGCATGGCAGTTTTGGCTGTTCTAGGGCGCGACGCCGCGATTTCAACCGACGCCCTGCCAAGTTCGTAACATCGGTTACATCGCCTGTGCCAGGGAGCGCCTTATGATGGAAGACACGGCAGGACGGATCATGGTCCGCGCGGCGATGAAAGCTCCCTATCTCGAACGCGACGAGGAACATCGGCTGGCCTTGCTCTGGAAGCAGGACAACGACCAGAACGCTCTGCACAGCATCACTGTCGCCCATATGCGGCTGGTCATTTCCATGGCCTCGAAATTCCGCCATTACGGCCTGCCGCTCGGCGACTTGATCCAGGAAGGCCATGTCGGCCTGCTCGAGGCCGCCGCCCGCTTCGAGCCCGAGCGCGAAGTGCGGTTTTCCACCTATGCGACGTGGTGGATCCGCGCCTCGATGCAGGACTACATCCTGCGCAACTGGTCGATCGTGCGCGGCGGAACCAGTTCCGCGCAGAAAGCCCTGTTCTTCAACCTGCGCCGCCTGCGCGCCCGGCTGGCGAACGGCGCCGAGCCGCTTTCCAATACGACCCTCTACCGCGAGGTGTCGGTGGCGCTTGGCGTCTCCGAGGCTGACGTGGCGATGATGGATTCACGGCTGTCGGCGCCCGACTCCTCGCTCAACATGCCGCTTGCCGACGATGCGGGCGCGACCGAGCGGATGGACTTCCTGGTCTCGGACGACCCGCTGCCCGACGAGATCGTCGGCGACAAGATCGATGTCGCGCGCCGTTCACGCTGGTTGAAAGAAGCGCTTCACGCGCTCAACGCGCGGGAACTCAGGATCATCGAGGAACGCCGGCTGAACGACGAGGGCGCCACGCTCGAGGCACTCGGCGAGACACTCGGCATTTCCAAGGAACGCGTCCGCCAGATCGAGGCCCGCGCCATGGAAAAGCTCAAGGTCGCGCTGGTGAAACAGAATCCGGAATTTCTGGCGACAGCCGCCTGACATTCAAAGCACAGCGCAGGAGTGCGTTGAAAACTCGCTCCGCTGAGGCGAATGGCGTGGTTTTCGAGAACCGGAGCGGAGTGCACCGGAAGCACAGAAACCGCGGCAGGCGTCCAGCGGGGTGAGTTTGCAGCGTACTCTTATTTGTCGGTGACGATCTTGACCTTGTCGCCGGCCGAAACCGCGGCCCCCGGCGACAACGCGTTGAGCACCCGGAACAGGTCGAGCTTGCGGTCGACGCCGACCATCTGCGCGGCGAGCGAGCCCATGGTCTGGCCCGGCTGCACGGTGAGCACGCGGATATGCAGTGGCTTCAAGGCTGCTTTCTCGGCGGCACTCAGGATACGGAACGATCCGCTGACCGAGCGCGCCACCGTCTCCAGAGAGGTGCTGGCCGAGGGCGCCGCGGTCAGCAGCCGGTAGACCTGGCCGCCGGCACGGATCACCGCGATATCGAACTGCCAGCCTTCGGCACTGGCATGCGCGGTCGCGGCCTCGTTGCCGTTGATGGTTTCCTGTTTGACGCTGCTGTCATCGAGACCGGCCACCCAGCCGCTTCTGATGTAGTCGGTCAAGGCGCGGTTCTTGTCGATCGAAACGCCGTCGAAGCGGATCGCAATGTCACCCGGCCCCGTCGCCGTCACCGCCGCCGCCGAATTGTCGATGATGAAACCGTCCGGCACCGTGAACGACACGCCAAGGCCCGGATGCAGGAAGGTCTCGCCGCGCACATAGCCCTCTTCCGGCGTATCGCCATAGAGCAGGCCGTCTACGCCGGCGAGGAAGGAATCGCGGTCGCGCGTACCGACGCCGGGCACGCCGAACTGGCGGGCATGGCGCTGCGCGAGGTCGATGCGCTGCGGGGTGTTGGGGTGCGTCGCCAGGAAGTCGAGGCTGGCGTCGGTGGCGCCGCTGATGGAACGGAAATCGGTATAGGCCGACATCGACTGCAGGAAGCGGCCGGCGGCATAGGGGTCGTAGCCGGCTTCGCCAATCGACTTGATGCCGATGGCGTCGGCCTCGAGCTCTTGGTTGCGCGAGAACTGCGCCAGCCGGAGCTTGCCGCGGATCAGAGCCGCCTTGGCGGTCGGGCTGTCGCCCAGCACATCCGAGACCACCTTGGTCGCCAGGCCTTCCTCGGCCTCCAGCTGCTGGCGCTGCAGCCCGTGATTGGCGGTGACGTGGCCCATTTCATGCGCGATGACGGCGGCGAGTTCGGACGAATCATTGGCCAGCGCCAAAAGGCCGCGCGTGATGTAGAGATAGCCGCCCGGCAGCGCGAAGGCATTGACGTTGGGCGAATTGAGGATGGTGATGCGATAGGTCTGGGTCGGGTTCGCCGACACAACGGTCAGGTTACCGACCACCTTGGCGACCATGCGCTCGAGCTTGGGATCGGAATATTCGCCGCCATAGGTCGCCAGGATGCGCGGATGCTGCGCCTTGGCCAGTTCGGCGAGCTTGTTGTTGGCGCCGACATTGTCGACCGTTATCGGCCTGTCGGATGGCTGGAAACCGGATTCCTGGACTTCCGGAGGCGTGAACATCTGGCAGCTCGCCAAGGCCACGGCAAAACCGGCAAGCGCCAGAAAGCGCGCCAGCGGATTCATTCGTAGCTTGTCGACGCCGATCGCCAGGACGGCTTCCTTTCAGGTCCCGGCGCATGACCACGAAAATCGGGGGCGATCTCCGGAACCTGTCATGCGCAAAAAACAAATTTCTACGGTACTCGTCACACGTCCCTCGGGGCGTGTGACGAGTACCGTAGGCAAATCACGGCCTGTGCCGGACCAATAGGGCGGACCTAGCCACACTACTTCTGCCATGGCAAGCAAGCGCCCCATTGCCTGATGCCGGTTTGACCGTAAATTATGTCCGCTTCCGGGCAATATCTCGTGATACGGCATTGCCGGCACTTGCGCCGATATAGCGCCGGAACGCCTCCGGACCAGCCCCGGCGAAGAATTCGTCCGCGCTGCCGGTGGCCGCGACGGCGCAATTGTCCAGAAACACCACATTGCGGCCGATGCGGCGTGCGTCCTCCGGCTGGTGCGTGACGAACAGCACCGTCATGCCGCGCTCCGCATGCACGCTGGCAACCAGGTCGAGCATGTCGTCGCGCAAGGCGGGTCCCAGCGAAGCGAAGGGTTCGTCGAGCAGAAGCACCGGGCGATCACGGACCAGCACGCGCGCCAGGGCAACACGCTGGCGCTCGCCGCCGGAGAGTTCGCGCGGCAAGCGTTTTTCCTTGCCGCCAAGGCCTGTGCGCGCAAGCGCCTCGTCGATCGCCTCGCGGTCGGCCTCGGTCAGCCGCAGCGATGGCGAGCGGCCGAGCCCGACATTCTGCTCGACGGAGAGATGCGCAAAAAGGTTGTTTTCCTGAAACACCATCGACACCGGCCGCGCAGCCGGCGGCGCTGCGCCGACATCGGCCCCGTCGATCAGCACGCGGCCCGACTGCGGCGTCTCGAAGCCGGCGACCAGATTGAGCAGCGTCGACTTGCCCGAACCGCTCGGCCCCATGATGGCGGTGATTTCCGCCGCCGCAAAAGCGACATCGAAGGCGAGCGGCGCCTCGCCATAGCTGAACGAGACTTTGTCCAGCCGCACCGGAACGCCCTTCCCTCTCATCACCCCGTCAGACATTTCGGACCTTGTCTCTTCCCAGCCAGTCCGCCGCCAGTACCAGGGCTAGGCAGACCAGGCCAAGCAGCAGCGCCAGGCCGGCGGCGTCCTGCGTGCGGTAGCTGCCCATGCGCGCCAGGAGAAGGTAGGGCAAGGTCTGCACGGAATCACTGCCGAACAGTGCGATCACACCGAGATCGCCGAGCGACAGCGCCATTGCGAAGGCGAAGCCGGTGGCGAGCGGCCGCCGCAGAGATGGCCAGTCGACCAGCCGCAGCCTGGCCCAGCCGGAAATGCCGAGCTGCGCGCAGAGCCGTTCGTGGCGCTCGCTCGCCGCGTCATAGGCGGGGCGAACGGCGCGCAGCGCGAATGGCATCGCCATGACAGAATTGACGGTGACGACCATGACCGGGGCGATGGCAAAGACATCGCCGGCATGGCGCAGCAACAGGAACCAGCCGGCTCCGATGACGATCGGCGGCACGACCAGCACAAAACCGGCGCCGGTATCCGTGGCATGTTCGAGCAGTGTTCCTGGACCGGCGCGGTGGTTCAACGCGAGTGCCCGTCGCGCCATGGTCAGCGCCAGCGACAGCATCACCGAAAGCAGCGCCGACAGGAAGGCGAGCACAGCACTGGTCAGCGTCGCCTGCCGGACAGGGGCCTCGCCTGCGAGCCGGCCGAGATCGGCGCCCAACCCGGCGAGCACCGTGGCCGCCATCGGTCCGACAACGAACAGCAGCGCCAGCACGATCAGCACGGCGTTGAGTGACGCCTCGGTCGCGTTGACGGAGAGGTAACGGCGCGGCGCCACCGGCAGGTTGGTGTCGCCGACGACATTGGCGCCAAGCCGCGTCAGCGCCAGCACCACGATGAAGGTCAGCGCGATCTGCAGCAATGTCAGGGCGACGGCCCGCGCGGGATCGAAATCGAAGCGCAGCGCTTGGTAGATGCCGACCTCCAGCGTCGTCGCGGCCGGGCCGCCGCCGAGCGTCAGCACGATGGTGAAGGATGTGATGCAGAGCATGAAGACCAGCCCGGCGACACCCGGCAGGGCAGCGCGCAGCGTCGGCCATTCGATCAGCCGGAAGGCCGGGCGCGCGCCCATGCCGAGCTGGCTCGCCAGTCGCCACTGGTCGGCGGGAATGGTCTGCAGCGCCTCGAGGAACAGCCGAGTCGCCAACGGCAGATTGAAGAAAACATGCGCGACAAGAATGCCGGACAGGCCGTAAATGCCTGGCCAGCCCTGGCCGCCGACGGCGCTGAACAGCCCGGCGAAATAACCGGCACGGCCATAGAGCGCCAGTATGCCGAGCGCCGCGACGATCGCCGGCAGCGCCAGCGGCACGGCGAAGAGTTGCAGGATGAAGGCGCGACCGAAAAACCGCGGATGCCGCGACAGGGCGCGTGCAACGAACAGCGCCGGGATGGCCGAAAGCAGGGTCGAGAGGACGGCCTGCCAGAGCGTGAAGCGCACGACGCGCAGCAGATAGGGATCGAAGGCCGCCCAGGCGCCTGAAAAGTCATGGGCACCTTCGATGAGCAAGCCGGCAAACGCGCCGCCGATCAGCAGCGCGATCGCGGCGAGCGCGACAACGCCGGCGCTGACGCGTGAATCCGTTGTTTGCGCCGGCGTCACCACCCCGCCTATTTGCTCATCACCGCCAGCCATTCATCCACCCAGGCCTTGCGGTTGGCGGCGACCTCTTCGGGGCTGAACAGCAAGGTCTTGGTGGGTTTGACCAGTTTGTCGAAGGCGGGGTTGAGCGGCTTGTCGGTCTTCCCGGCCGGGAACATCCAGTTGGTCTCGGGGATCGCGTCCTGGAATTTCGGGCCGGTCATGAAAGCCATGAACTTCGCCGCCAGCGGATTCTTCGCCCCCGTGGTGGTGATGCCCGCGACCTCGATCTGCAGATACTCGCCTTCCTCGAACGAAGCCGCCTGGTAGCGCTGCGTGTTCTCGGCGACCATGTGGTAGGCCGGCGAGGTCGTGTAGGACAGCACCATCGGCGCCTCGCCCTTGGTGAACAGGCCATAGGCCTCGCTCCAGCCCGGCGTCACGGTCAGCACCTTCGTCTTGAGCTTGGCCCAGGCCTCCGGCGCCTTGTCGCCATAGACCGACTTCACCCACAACAGCAGGCTGAGGCCCGGCGTTGAGGTGCGCGGATCCTGGATGACGATCTTGTCGTTGGCACTGCCTTCGACCAGTTCCTTCAGGCTCTTCGGCGGCGTCTTCAGCTTTTCGGAGTCGTAGACGACAGCGAAATAGCCGTAGTCGAAGGGAACAAACGTGTCGTCGCTCCAGCCGCCCGGCACGTTGACATCGCTCACCGCGCCATGCGGGGCGAACAACCCGCTAGCCTTGGCATCGGCGGTGAGATTGGTGTCGAGGCCGAGTACGATATCAGCCTTGGTCGACGCGCCTTCGAGCTTGACGCGGTTGAGCAGGGCCACGCCATCGGCGACCGAGACGAACTCGACGTCGCAGCCGCATTCGGCCTCGAATTCCTTCTTCACCACGGGACCTGGACCCCAGTCGGCGGTGAAGCTCTCATAGGTGTAGATGGTGAGCTTGTCCTTGGCCAAGGCCGGCCCGGACAGCGCCACAACCATGGTCGAGACAAGAGCGTATAAAAGCGTGCGCATCGGCGCCTCCTTCGTTCGAATTGCAAGGAATTGAGGCGCCGGACTGTCCGAAACGTCTAATCCCTCCGCCGGTACAAACCGGATCAGGTTCAGCGGGTTGGCGAGACTGCCTCTCAGCCGGTCCGCGAAGATCGCGTCCGGCACCCCGTTAGAGCGTTTCGACACATAGGCCGGGCCGGGGAACCGCGCAAGTGGCAGTTTGCCGGCCTTCCGTTTCCCGTGCCGGGCTGGTAAGGGCCACAGGATATGAGCACATTCACCATCCTGCTTGGCGGCGATCTCATCCGCACGCCCCGGCTCGACCGCCAGGTCGAAGGCTCGCGCGTCATTGCCGCCGACGCCGGCATCGGCCATGCGCGGCTGCTAGGCCTTGTGCCGGAACTGTGGGTGGGCGATTTCGATTCCGTCCCGGCCGATCTCCCCGCCGACCTTGCCGCGGTGCCCCGCCGGACCTTCCCGGCGGAGAAGGACAAGACCGACGGCGAACTGGCGATCGCCGCAGCACTCGAGCGCGGCGCGACCAGCCTGTTGCTGGCAGGCGCGTTCGGCGGCAAGCGCGCCGACCACGCTTTCCTGCATCTGGCGCTCGCCCTGCGCCTGGCCGAGGCCGGAACGAAGGTGCTGCTGACCAGTGGCGCCCAGGAAGGTGTCCCGCTGCTGTCGGGAACAGCCGGTTTCGACTATGCCGACGGCACGCTGTTTTCCATCCTCGGCTTTTCCGAACTTGCCGGCCTGACCGTCACCGGCGCCAAATGGCCATTGAGCCAGGTCGAGGTGGCCTTCGGCTCGTCACTGACCATTTCCAACGAGGTTCGCGGTCGCCTCGACATCGCGCTCGGCCACGGCCGCGCGCTGCTGCTCGCGCATCCGTATCCACTACCTGAAAGCTGACATGGCCCCGCCCCTTCTCAATCTCGACGGGATAAGACTGACCTTCGGCGGCACGCCGCTGCTCGACGGCGCCGCCTTGACCGCTTCAGCCGGCGACAAGATTGCGCTGGTCGGCCGCAACGGGTCCGGCAAGTCGACGCTGCTCAAGATCGCCGCCGGCCTGATCGAGCCGCAGGACGGCGAGGTGTTCCGCCAGCCCTCGGCAACCGTCCGCTATCTGCCGCAGATGCCCGACATGGAAGGTTTCGCCAATGTGCGCGCCTATGTCGAGGCGGGGCTCGGGCCAGCCGACGATCCTTACCGCGCCAGCTATCTGATGGAGCATCTTGGTCTCACGGGCGAGGAACGGCCGGGCGATCTCTCAGGTGGCGAAGCCAGGCGCGCGGCCCTCGCCCGCGTCATGGCGCCGGAGCCCGACATTCTGCTGCTTGATGAGCCGACCAACCATCTCGACCTGTCGGTCATCGAATGGCTCGAAGAGGAACTCGTGCGCACCTCCTCGGCGCTCATCGTCATCTCGCACGACCGCCGCTTCCTCGAGCGCGTGTCGCGCGCCACCGTCTGGCTCGATCGTGGCCAGACCCGCAGGCTGGACAAGGGTTTTGGCCATTTCGAGGAATGGCGCGACCAGGTGCTGGAAGAGGAAGAGCGCGAGCAGCACAAGCTCGGCCGCCAGATCGTGCGCGAGGAGCACTGGCTGCGTTATGGCGTGACCGCGCGCCGCAAGCGCAACATGCGCCGCTTGGGCGAGTTGCAGACCATGCGCCAGCGCTTCCGCGGCCATCGCGGCGCCGAAGGCACCGCGACCATGGTGGCCAGCGACGCCGCCGAATCCGGCAAGCTGGTGATCGAAGCCAAGAACATCGAGAAGAGCTTTGGCGACCTCACCGTGGTCAAGGGCTTCTCGACCCGCATCCAGCGCGGCGATCGTGTCGGCCTCGTCGGGCCGAACGGCGCCGGCAAGACGACGCTTTTGAAGATACTGACCGGCGAATTGGCGCCGGAGGCGGGCTCGGTGCGGCTTGGCACCAATCTGGAAATCGCCACGCTCGATCAGAAGCGCGACGCGGTCGACCCGCAGGAGACGCTGGCGCAATACCTCACCGACGGACGCGGCGAAAACCTCGTCATCAATGGCGAGCAGCGCCATGTCGTCTCCTACATGAAGGATTTCCTGTTCAAGCCGGAGCAGGCGCGCACGCCGGTGCGCGAACTGTCCGGCGGCGAGCGGGCGCGGCTGATCCTGGCGCGCGTGCTGGCCCGGCCGGCAAACCTCCTGGTGCTCGATGAGCCGACCAACGATCTCGACATGGAGACATTGGAACTGCTGCAGGAACTGGTCGCCGGCTTCGCCGGCACCGTCATCCTGGTCAGCCACGACCGCGATTTTCTCGACCGCACCGTCACCAGCATCATCGCGCCGGATGGCGGCGGCCGCTGGGTCGAATATGCCGGCGGCTATTCCGACATGCTGGCGCAGCGCGGCGGCACCAGGCTCGACGACCGCAAGGTGCGCGCCAAGGCTGAAGCCGCCGATGTGCCGGCGCCTGGCAAGAGCGAGCCGGCTGCCCCAAAAGGCCCGGCGAAGAAACTGTCGTTCAAGCAGAAATTCGCCCTGGAATCGCTCCCCAAGAAGATCGAGGCGGTGACCGCTTCGATCTCGCGGCTGGAGAACAACATTGCCGACCCGGCCTACTACGAGCGCGATCCGGCCTCCTTCCAGAAGACCATCGCCGCCCTCGACAAGGAACGCGCGACGCTGGCCGCGCTGGAGGAAGAGTGGCTGGAGTTGGAGATGCTGCGCGAGGAGATGGAAGGGTAAACGATTGTATGGGGCTTTTGTGCGCGCATATTATGCGCATAAAGAAGGGCCTCTCCATGCTTCAACCGGCACCAAAACCTCAGAGAACGTCCGTCAACACGTCCATTGACTCTCAATTGATCAAAGACGCCAAGGCGTTGGGCATCAACATCTCCCGCGCCGCCGAGGCAGGTATCGCGAAAGCGATAGCGGCGGAAAAAACGCGTCGATGGCAGGAAGAAAATAAGGAAGCCATCGAAAGTTCCAATGAATATGTCAGGCGCAACGGACTGCCATTGGCCAGACATCGGCCATTCTGATGGCGCGTTACGACTTCTATCGGAATGGCGAGAGCGACGGCTATCTGTTGGATGTGCAGTCAGACCTTCTCGAAGGGCTGAGCACGAGGGTCGTCATTCCCTTAATGCCGCCTGACACAGCGCCGGTTCCTGGCCGCCGACTGAACCCGACCTTCGCTATAAATGGCAAAGATCATGTGATGGTCACACAGTTTGTGTCGGCCTTCGACGCTTCCGAATTGCAGAACCCAGAAGGAAACCTTTCCAGGCACCATGACGATACCGTCGCCGCGCCGACATGCTGCTCCAGGGTTTCTGATTGAAGGCGACCGCTACGCCGCCTTCTCAGCCCGCCGTCTTCGTCTGCCAGGCCTTGATCGCCTCGTCGAACACCTTCTCGCCGGGAATGCCTTTTTCCATGGTCAGCAATGCCCGCCGGCCAGTCTTGTAGACGACCGGAACGTCGATCCAGTCCTGGCCGCGCAGCAAGGTCATGTTGGCGTCCTCGTCGGCCTTGGTGTCGTTGAGCGCGACGAGGAAGAAGCCGTCGGCGATCTTGGCCGGGATGCCGATCAGTGGGCTGCCTGCATCCTGCTCGGAACTCTTCATCGCGACGCGCAATATGTTGTCGACGCCGCCGCCTTCAAAACCGTCGGGCGTCAGGAAGATCATCTCGATGATATGGCTGGCCGGCAGCGTCTGGTCGGTGTTGCGGCGGATGGTCATGCGCAACTGGATGTCCTTGCCGGGGATGGTCGCCTCGGCGCGGATCGCCGGCTCGGGCGGCAGGTCGCCACCGGGCGATTCCTGCACCAGCGACCAGACGATGCTGCCGGGCTCGGCCGAGCCCTGCGCGGTGCTGGTGCGCTCCTCATAGAAGATCGCCTTTTGGCCGACCGGCACCGAGGCCGCCGCCGGGGCAGCCGCCGGTGCCGCGGGCGCGGCGCCCGCCGGAGCGGGCGGCGGCGTGGCAGCGGCATTGGCCGGCGCCGCGGGTGCGGTTCCGTTGGCAGGCGCACCTGCGGCGGGTGCGGCGCCGTTGGCAGGCGGGGCTGCGGCGGGCGCGGTGCCCGCCGCAGGTGCGGTCGCGGCAGGTGCTGCCGCAGCTGGCGCCGCCGCGGGCGCGGCTGCAGCCGGGGGCGGATTGGCCGGCGCATTCGTCGCAGATGGCGGTGTCGTCAGCGCTGCGACGGATTCACCTTCGCCTATGCCGGTTTGTCCGCCGGCCGGGCCGGGATCGGTTTCGCCACCTTCGGGCGTCAGCCGCTGCGTGAATTTCGTCGCCTCGGCGCCTGCCGCGGGCGCCGGTGCCGGCGCGGCGTCGGTCGCCGGCTTGGCCGGCGCCGGTTTCACCGGTTCGGTCTTGGCGACGACCTTGCTGCCGCCCAGGCCCAGCATCTTGCCGAAGGCGCCCTTGTTCAGCCAGATGCCATAGCCGCCGCCGGCAATGACCAGCAAGGCGACGACGGCGGCGATCAGCCCGCCATAGCTGCGCCTGCGCTCGGCCGGACGCAGGCGGAAAGTATCGGCCGCCGCCGGCTCCTCATCGTTCGGGAAGACATCGGCGCGGTCATCGTCCTGGTCATCATCCGTGCCCGGCAAGGCACGATCGGCGAGATCGGGGGCCACCGGTTGCACCGGCGTGGGCTTCTGCCAGCTTGGCTCGGCCTTGGCTGCGGGCGGCGGCGCGGGACGGTAAGGCTCGGGCTTCGCGGCGGGCGCGGGACGGTAAGGTTCCGGCTTGGCGGCGGGCGGTGCCGGCCACGCCGGCTCCGCCTTCACCGGCTGGCGCGTATGGCTCGGCTGGTTCTTGTTGCGGTCGATCGAGGAAAAGATGTGTTCCAGCTCAGCGAGCGGATCCGTTTCCGGCACGCTCTTGGCATACTCGCGCTCGACGCTCGTAATGGCGTTTTCCAGTGAATGCTTTTGCGCGCTTATGGCTTCGGTGGCCAGCGGCGGCGAATATTCCTCGAGCTTCTTGGCCAGCATGGAGCGAACGCTGTCATAGATGCGCGTACGCTTTTCGGGCGTCTCGTCGCCGTGCCTGCCGAGCGCCTTTTTCAGAACAGCAACAAAATCTGCCATGCTTCAGTCGACCTGTATTTTTGCTTCCGCGCCGGCCCCCGCAAATCAGCCGAGATGCCCGGAAAGGCTTCAGAAACTAGTCTTGAAACGGATCGGTCACAAGTATCGTATCGTCCCGTTCCGGGCTGGTGGAGAGGAGTGCCACCGGCGCGCCGATCAACTCCTCTATGTATCGGACATATTTGACGGCCTGGGCCGGAAGGTCGTTCCAGCTGCGCGCGCCGGCAGTGGTGCCTTTCCACCCCTCCAGCGTCTCATAGACCGGTTCGACACGCGCCTGCGCGCCTTGGCTGGCCGGCAAATAGTCGATCATCTCGCCGTCGAGGCGATAGCCGGTGCAGACCTTGATCTCGTCCAGCCCATCGAGCACGTCGAGCTTGGTCAGCGCGATGCCCTTGATTCCGTTGACGGCGACGGCCTGGCGCACCAGCACAGCGTCGAACCAGCCGCAGCGGCGCTTGCGTCCGGTGACGACGCCGAATTCATGGCCGCGCGTGCCGAGGAATTCGCCGATCTCGTTCTTCTGTTCGGTCGGGAACGGACCTTCGCCGACGCGCGTCGTGTAGGCCTTGGTGATGCCGAGCACATAGCCGATGGCGCCCGGACCGACGCCCGAGCCGGCGGCGGCCTGACCGGCAACCGTGTTCGACGAGGTGACGAAGGGATAGGTGCCGTGGTCGATGTCGAGCAGCGTGCCTTGCGCGCCCTCGAACAGGATGCGCTCGCCGGCGCGGCGCTTGTCGTCGAGAATCTTCCAGACACGGTCCATATAGGGCAGGATCTCGTCGGCGACCGAGGTCAACTCGGCCATGATCGCGTCATGCGTGACTTCGCCATGGCCAAGCCCGCGCCGCAGCGCATTGTGATGCGTCAGCAGTCTGTCGACCTTCAGGGGCAGCGTTTCCAAATCCGCCAGATCCATTACCCGCACCGCGCGCCGACCCACCTTGTCCTCATAGGCCGGACCGATGCCCCGGCGGGTCGTGCCAATCTTCGTCCCGGAATTTGAGGCGGCGTCCTCGCGGAATCCGTCCAGCTCCCGGTGCAGCGACAGGATAAGCGCTGTGTTTTCGGCTATTTTCAGGCGATCCGGCGTCACTTCGACGCCCTGCGCCTTGAGCTTCGCCACTTCGGCCACGAAAGCATGCGGATCGAAGACCACGCCATTGCCGATGATGGACAGCTTGCCCTGCCGCACGACGCCGGATGGCAGCAGCGACAGCTTGTAGACCTTGCCGTCGACGACCAGCGTGTGGCCGGCATTGTGGCCACCCTGGAAACGCACCACGACATCGGCTCGCTCCGACAGCCAGTCGACGATCTTGCCCTTGCCTTCGTCGCCCCACTGCGAGCCGACGACCACCACATTGGCCATGTTTCTTTTCCCTTGAGACGCCGCCGAGCGGCTTGGATATGGTTCGAAACGACAGGCCTCTATAGCGTCAAGACCACGCGAGTGCGACCTTTCTTTGCCGCCGAAAACGCCCTGAGGCACAACAATTTTCGGCTTTGACATCATTTACTTGGGCTGCGAGGGGCAATAGGCCGGCAAACACCGCGACGCATCCGTCGCGGCCGGAATCCCGCGATGCATCGAAGCGCCTACTTATTCCTGCTGCTCACCACCTTGCTGTGGGGTGGCAATTCGGTGGCCGGCAAGCTGGCGGTCGATCACGTCTCGCCGATGATGCTTGTCTTCCTGCGCTGGATGCTGGCAGTGGCGATCCTGCTGCCGATCGGCTGGCGCACGATGCAGGAGGACTGGCCTGTGGTGCGCCGGCACTGGCTCATTCTGGCGGCACTCGGCGCCAGCGGCTTCACACTGTTCAACGTGATCTTCTACACGGCGCTCAACTACACGACGGCGATCAACGTCTCGATCGAACAGGCGGCGATGCCGATCCTGATCATGACGGCCAATTTCGTCTTCTTCCGGCTGCGCGTGAACTGGGCGCAGATCGCCGGCGTCGTGCTGACCATTGCCGGCGTGATCCTGACCGCTTGCCACGGCGATCCGCGCCGGCTGCTGACGCTGGAGCTCAATTTCGGCGACGCCATCATGCTGGTGGCGGTCATCCTTTACAGCGGCTATTCCGTCGGGCTGCGGCTGAAGCCGGCGCTGCGCTGGCAGAGCCTGATGCTGGCCATGTCGATCGCCGCGCTCATCACCTCGCTGCCCTTCTTGCTGTGGGAGGTCGCCGCCGGCAAGGCCATCGTGCCCGACGCGCGCGGCTGGACGGTCATCGTCTACACTGCGATCGGCGCCTCGGTCGTCTCGCAGATAACCTACATCAGGGGCAACGAACTGATCGGCGCCAACCGCGCCGGCCTGTTCATCAACCTGGTGCCGATCTTCGGCACGCTGCTTTCGGTGGTGATCGTCGGCGAGACGTTCCAGCTTTATCAGGCGCTGGCGCTTGTCCTCGTGCTGGGTGGCATCGGGCTTGCCGAACATAGTGGACGTAAGAGCGCGATGACCCGGCCGGCCAGGGCGCGCTGAGCAGCAAGAAGGCGCGACAAACGCCGCGCCTTCCGATCTAGGCGAAAAGCCTGGATCAGATCCCGCCGACGTCGAACTGCAGTCGCTTGGCGGAGTCGATCGACTTGTGCGCCCGCACCTGCTCCAGCACCTTTTCGGGGAACGGCGCGTCGAGATAGAGCAGCGCGATGGCGTCGCCGCCCGGCCGGTTGCGGCCAAGCTGGAAGTTGGCGATGTTGACGCCGTTCTCGCCGCACACCGTGCCGAGCAGGCCGATAATGCCGGGCGCATCGGCATTGGTGGTGTAGAGCATGTGCTGGCCGACCTCGGCGTCGAGGTTGATGCCCTTGATCTGGATGAAGCGCGGCTTGCCGTCCGAGAAGCAGGTGCCGGCGATCGAGCGCGTCCTGTGCTCGGTCTTGACCGTCAGCTTGATGTAGCCGTCGAACACGCCCGACTTGTCGCGCTTGACCTCGGCGACGATGATGCCGCGCTCCTTCACCATGATCGGCGCCGAAACCATGTTGACGTCGGAGACCTGCGGACGGATCAGCCCGGCAAGCGTCGCGCTGATCAGGGCGCGCGTGTTCATCGTCGCGGTCGAGCCGTCGAACAGGATCTCGACCTCCGTGATCGGGTCTTCGGTGACCTGGCCGACAAAGGCGCCGAGCACTTCGGCGAGCTTGACGAATGGCTTCAGCCGCGGCGCTTCTTCGGCCGTGATCGACGGCATGTTGATGGCGTTGGAGACGGCGCCTTTGATCAGATAGTCCGACATCTGCTCCGCGACCTGCAGCGCGACATTCTCCTGCGCTTCCGCCGTTGAGGCGCCGAGATGCGGCGTCGCCACCACGTTCTCCATGCCGAACAGGGCGTTCTGCTCTGCCGGCTCCACCTCGAACACGTCGATGCCGACACCCGCCACCTTGCCGCTCTTCAGCGCCGCGATCAGGTCGGCTTCGACGACCAGCCCGCCGCGCGCGCAATTGATGATGCGCACGCCGTTCTTCATCTTGGCGATCGCCCCGGCATCGATGATGTTGCGCGTCTTGTCGGTCAGCGGAGTGTGCAGCGTGATGAAGTCCGCACGGGCGAACAGCTCATCGAGTTCGACCTTGTCGACGCCGAGCTCCTCGGCACGCTTGTCCGACAGGAACGGGTCGAAGGCGATGACATGCATCCTGAGGCCGACGCCGCGCGTGGCGACGATCGAGCCGATATTGCCGCAGCCGATCACACCCAGTGTCTTGCCGGTGATCTCGACACCCATGAAACGGTTCTTCTCCCACTTGCCGGCATGGGTCGAGGCGTTGGCTTCCGGGATCTGGCGCGCCAGCGCGAAGATCATTGCCACGGCATGCTCGGCCGTCGTGATCGAATTGCCGAAGGGCGTGTTCATCACGATGATACCCTTGCGGCTCGCCGCCGGGATATCGACATTGTCGACGCCGATGCCGGCGCGGCCGATGACCTTGAGCCTGGTGGCGGCGTTGATCAGCTTTTCGGTGACCTTGGTCGCCGAGCGGATGGCAAGGCCGTCATACTGGTCGATCACTTCGAGCAGCTTTTCCTTGTCCTTGCCGAGGTCGGGCAGATAGTCGACCTCGACGCCGCGATCCTTGAATATCTGCACGGCGGTGGGAGAGAGTTTGTCAGAGACGAGTACGCGGGGCGCCATGGCGGCCTCCTTGAAATGGGATTGATCCGAGAATGGGCGGCCCGCGGGCCGCCACGGAAAATCTCAGGCCGCCGCTTTCAGCGACGCCTTCTGCGCGGCGAAGGCCCAGTCGAGCCAGGGCAGCAGCGCTTCGAGATCGGAGGTCTCGACCGTCGCGCCACACCAGATACGCAGACCGGGAGGCGCATCGCGATAGGAGCCGATGTCATAGGCGACACCTTCCTTGTCGAGCGTCGACACCAGCCTTTTGGCGAAAGCCGCCTGACCGTCGGCGTCGAGCGCCGCGACATCGGCATCGGTGAAGGACAGGCAGACCGAGGTGTTCGACCGCGTCGCCGGCTGGACGGCGAGATGGCCGAGCCACGAGGACTTGTCGACGAATCCGTCGAGCACCGCCGTATTGGCATCCGCCCTGGCGACCAGCGCATCGAGCCCGCCGATCGACTTCGCCCAGTGCAGCGCGTCGAGATAGTCCTCGACGCACAGCATCGACGGCGTGTTGATGGTCTCGCCCTTGAAGATGCCCTCGATCAGCTTGCCGCCGGAGGTCAGGCGGAAGATTTTCGGCAGCGGCCACGCCGGCTTGTAGCTCTCCAGCCGCGCGACGGCTCGGGGCGACAGGATCAGCATGCCATGCGCGCCCTCGCCGCCAAGCACTTTCTGCCAGGAGAAGGTGACGACGTCGAGCTTTTCGAAATCGAGCCTTTGCGCGAAGGCGGCCGAAGTGGCGTCGCAGATTGTCAGGCCCTTGCGGTCGGCGGGAATGAAATCACCGTCCGGCACGCGCACGCCTGACGTGGTGCCGTTCCAGGTGAAGACCACGTCACGGTCGAAGTCGATCTTGGAGAGATCCGGCAACTCGCCATAGCCGGCCTCGAGCTTGCGCACGTCGGGCAGTTTCAGCTGCTTGACCACATCGGTGACCCAGCCGGAGCCGAAGCTTTCCCAGGCGACCATGTCGACACCACGCTCACCGAGCAGCGACCACAGCGCCATCTCGACGGCGCCGGTGTCCGACGCCGGCACGATGCCGATGCGGTAGTCCGCAGGGACCTGGAGGATTTCGCGTGTCAGCTCGATCGCCTGTTCGAGCTTGGTCTTGCCGATCTTGGCGCGATGGGAACGGCCGAGCGCGGCATTTTTCAGCGCCTCGACCGACCAGCCGGGGCGTTTTGCGCAGGGACCTGAAGAGAAATTGGGATTTGCCGGACGGAGTCCGGGCTTCGTAGGTGTCGTCATCGTGGTCTATCCTTCCAGATAGTGGCCCCTCGTTGGGGAGGGGTGGCCCACGGACGGCGATATGCGTTCAGGCCTCGGGCGTCAAGAGGAAAGTTTTTGTCGCTGCCGGGATACCGGCGATCCGCGATCAGGATCGCGTGATCTCAAACGCGAACGGCGGACCGCCGGGATCCGCCGCTAACATCGTCGTCCGTGCCGGGTCTACCAGAGATCGTAGCGCAGCCCGAGCTTGATCTGGTGATTGCTGATGCCCTTGTGGACCGGGAAGGAGGTCAGGCTTGCAGCCGCGACATATTCGGCATCCGGGGCGGAGAAATACTGATAGCCCAGGTCGACCGAAACGTTCTTCGACACCTGGTAGGCAAGGCCCGCATTCAGCGTATAGGCCAAGGAATACTTTGTGCTGTCGTCTTGCTGGACGAGATCGTCGGTGGGATCGCTATTGTTGGTGAAGTAGCTGGCCGAGAGCTTGCGCGTGCTCTGTACGATACCGATGCCACCGCCCAGATAGGGGGTGATCCCGACATAAGTGCCAAGGTCGACATAGCCGTTGAGCATGAGCGAGTAGGCGTAGTTCTTTAGCTCCGCCGATGCGACGGTGGAGGTTGCCGGCGGCACGACGCTCAGTGAATCGTCGTAGCCAACGCCAATCTTGTTGCCTGGCAGATAGCCGAGATTGAGATCGGCGCGCAGATAGTCGTTGAAATGATAGCCGAAGCCGATGCTCGCAAAGATAGGATCTTCTTTCTCGTCGAAGCTCGCCGGCGTGAAGGCGAAATCATCGTTCTTGAAGCTCTTCTGCACCAGATAGGAGACGTCGCCGCGCAGATACCAGCCCGAGCCGACCTCGACCGGCACATAATCGGGCGCCTGGTCGGCGTAGATCGGCGGATCGTAGTCGGCTGCGACTGCCGGTGTCAGCGGCAAGAGGCCGAGTCCGGCAAGCGCCAGCACAATACGCGATTTGAGTGTCATGGTCCCCGACTCCCGGATTTGACGACACCTGCAATCGACATGGCAGCCATCGTTTCAGGAGGCATTGTTAACCATAGTGGTTAAGTCACAGTTAAGGCTAACAGAGCGTTAGCGAATTGATTTCGCTGGCGCGTAATCGCCCAAGAGTGGGCACCGTTCGAGGCGATGCTCCAGGCAATTCGTTGGCGCCAGCTCAAACGAAAACCGCCCGGCTGTGCCGGGCGGCTCTGTGATTTCTCGAATAGGTCTTACTTGGTGTAGATCGGCTCAGGTTCAGGCTGATAGGCCACCACCGGTGCCGCACACCCATTGTTGCCGCCGAACTGATAGCGCAGGCCGCCGCGCACCTCGTGGGTGTTGATGCCGCGGTCGAAGCCCGGGCCGGCGCTGCTCGCATCCCATTCGAACATGCGGCCGCCCTGGATATGGGAGAAGCGATAGCCCGCATCGAGGATGATCTTGTCGGTCAAGCAATAGGAGGCACCGGCCATGAGCGCGTAGGCGAAGCGCCAGTTCGATGCTCCGGGATTGGTCTCGGTGGTGTTCGGGTCGTAGAGGGTATCCCACTTGACCCGCGCGCCGCCGATACCGGCGCCGACATAAGGCGTGATGCCGTGCCAGGTGCCGATATCGACATAGGCGTTGGCCAGCAGCAACAGGGCGCTCATCTTCGACACTTCGGTCGAGGTCGAGACGAGATCCGAGGTACCGCCGTTGAAGTTCGACTTGAACCAGTAGTCGGCGGTCACGTCCGCACGGAGGTGCTCATTGATCTTGTAGCCGACACCGCCGCCGAGCGAGAAGCCGCCCTTGAGCTTGCCGTAGTCGAAACTCTTGCCGCCCGGTATGACCGTACAATTACAGGGATCGATGCCGTAGGTCATGTAGTCGATGCCGCGCACATCGGACTTGTGATAGTCGATGTCGCCACGGATATACCAGCCGCCGACGTCGACCGGTTGCTCGTAGACCGGCGGCGGCGCCTCTTCGACCTGCGGCTCAGGCAGGTCGGCTGCGAACACTGGCCAGGCCAGGCCCGCGAACAGCAGCGCGAGCAGGGCCTTTCTTGCTGTATTGAACATGCTTGTCACCCCTAGGAACCCTCGGCACGCGATCGCGTCCGAACGAGATTGGCTTTCAGGCGTGGATAATGAATTGGAAAAGTTAAAAGGCGTTTAACCCTGTCGATTAACCACGAATCTGTAAAATTCGAGGAATCCGGGCATGATTTCGATAGTAAGGGGGTCGATCCCCGGCCAACAAAAAAGCCCGCCGAAAAGGCGGGCCTGGATGCAACCGAGCAGCGACGTGGCGCCCCGGAGCAATTCCGTGAAACGGTGAAACACTCTGAGGGCGCCGGAGATCAGGCGGCGCTGCGGGTCTCCGAAATGACCTCGACAATGTCGTTGACGACGGCCTCGACCAGCTGCGGATCGTCGCCCTCGGCCATGACACGGATCAGCGGCTCGGTGCCGGACGGACGGATGACGAGACGCCCGGCCTTGCCGAGACGGTTGCGCGCATCCTCGATCGCGGCCTTGACCGGAGCTTCCTCGAGCGGCTTGCCGCCGGCGATACGGACATTCTTCAAGAGTTGCGGCACCGGCTCGAACTTCTTCGACAGTTCGCTGACCGGACGTCCCTGGCGCTTGATGCAGGCCAGCACCTGCAGCGCCGACACCAGGCCGTCGCCGGTGGTCGAGAAATCCGACAGCACGATGTGGCCGGACTGTTCGCCGCCGACATTGAGCCCATGCGCGCGCATATGCTCCACGACATAGCGGTCGCCGACCTTGGTGCGGTGCAACTGTAGTTTCATGTCGCCGAGGAAGCGTTCGAGGCCGAGATTGGACATGACCGTCGAAACCACGCCGCCGCCGGCAAGCCGTCCGCTCTGGTGCCAGGACTCGGCGATCATCGCCATGATCTGGTCGCCGTCGACGATCGCGCCGTTCTCGTCGACGATGACGACGCGGTCTGCATCGCCATCGAGCGCGATGCCGATATCGGCGCGCACTTCATGCACCTTCTTCTGCAGGCCGGCCGGATGGGTCGAGCCGCATTCCTTATTGATGTTGAAGCCATTGGGCTCGACATTGATGGCCACGACTTCGGCGCCGAGTTCCCACAGCGCCTCGGGGGCCACCTTGTAGGCCGCGCCATTGGCGCAATCGACGACGATCCTGAGGCCCGAAAGCGACATCGAGCGCGGCAATGTGCGCTTGGCGAACTCGATGTAGCGGTCATGCACGCCGTCGACACGCTTGGCGCGGCCAAGCCCGTCGGAATCGGCGAGTGTCAGTTCGATATCCTTGTCGAGCATGCTCTCGATGCGCTCTTCGATCTCGTCCGAGAGCTTGTAGCCGTCCGGCCCGAACAGCTTGATGCCGTTGTCGTAATAGGGGTTGTGCGAAGCCGAGATCATGACGCCGATATCGGCGCGCAGTGAACGCACCAGCATCGCGACGGCGGGCGTCGGGATCGGTCCGAGCAGGAACACATCCATACCGGCGGCGCAAAGACCCGCCACCATCGCATTCTCGATCATGTAGCCGGAAAGCCGGGTGTCCTTGCCCAGAACGACGCGGTGGCGGTGGCTGCCGCGTTGGAACGAAAGCCCCGCGGCCATGCCGACCCGCATGGCGATTTCCGCGGTCATCGGAAACTTGTTGGCGCGCCCGCGGATGCCGTCCGTGCCGAAGTAATTCCCTGCCATGCGAGTTCAATTCCCTAAAGGTTCTTTGCCGGCATCTCATGCCATAATTGGCCAGCGCGCCATGATCACATTGTGTGATTATATGTAACCAATCCTTAGAAAATCATTGTTGTGCACCGCACACAACAAGGCTGCGTCCTGACATGGCGCCACCGCGGCGTCGCAATATACCAGTTCTGCGAGCTATTCGCTGCGGATGCACGCGGAAAATCTTGTTTTTGACCCGGTAAGGAACAATGATTTCATCACCTTATCGGGAGAAGCGAGCTTTGGGCGATATATACGCCACTTAGCATCTGGCGCAACCGACCGTTGAGCGTTATTGATTCGCTGGGACGTATAATGGGCTGCTGCAACGGAGAAACGCCATGCTCATCCACCGACTTGCCACTTTGACCGGCCTCGCCGTAGTGACGTTGTTTCTGGCCGCGCCAGCCAACGCACTGACGATGGCCGAGTGCAGCACGAAGTATAACGCCGCCAAGGATGCGGGGACACTGGCCGGACAGACCTGGAACCAGTTCCGCAAGGCACAATGCGGCACCGATGCCGCCGCCACCACGGACACCAAGCCGGCCACGACCAAGGCGGCCGAAACGAAGCCGGCCAAGGCCACCGAAACGAAGCCGGCCAAGGCCGCCGCCGCGGCAGCCGACAGCACCGCGAAAGGCCTGACGGCCAAGGAATGCAGCACCAAGTACCAGGCGGCGAAGGCCGCCGGCACGCTGAACGGCATGAAGTGGAACGACTTCCGCAAGACCGAATGCGCCGCCGGCGCATCCGCCGCCGCTGACACCACCAAGCCTGCAACCACCAAGCCGGCAACCACCAAGGCCGCCGCGGCTCCCGCCGACGGCAAGGGCCTGACCATGGCCGAGTGCGGCGCCAAGTACCAGGCTGCCAAGACGGCGAACACGCTGAAGGGCCAGAAGTGGAACGACTTCCGCAAGGCCGAATGCGGCGCCGCCGCCTCCGATGACGACAGCGTGCCTGCTCCGAGCGAAGCAACTTACACCAAGGAGCCGGCAAAGCCGACGACGGTTGCGCCCAAGGGCGTCACCTTCCCGTCCGCGATCTCGACGAAATATGCCAGCGAGACCCCCGGAAAGGGCCGCATGCACACTTGCCTCGACCAGTACTATGCCCTCAAGGACGCCAATGCGCTTGGCGGCCTGAAGTGGATCCAGAAGGGCGGCGGCTTCTACAGCCTGTGCAACGCCAAGCTGAAGGGCTAAGCCACGCATTCCCCCGGATCGATGAGGCATGGGCCGGTTGAGATCGAATTGAGTTAGACGGAAAGTCTGGCAAGGACAGGCAAAGGCCCGCGATGCATCTGCTTCGCGGGCCTTTTGTTGCTCGCGACGACGCCCGCGGCCTTGCTCGCATCTATCGCGGGAGCTGTCGGCATCAATTCGCCCACACTGCCCACCGCCGGGCTTATCGCTGGCTCCCAAAGATTCTAGTTGAACATATCAGGAACAAACAGTATACAAAAGGATGTCTAACTTGTTATCAACCGGGAGGATCTTATGCCCAATTTGAAATTGGCGGTATTGGCTGTGACGGCATCGGTTGCTTGGAGCGTCGCCCCTGCAAGCGCACTGACGATGAAGGAATGCGGCGAGACCTATCGGACAGCCAAAGAAGGCGGCACTTTGAACGGCATGGACTGGGCCGCTTTCCGCAAGGAGAAATGCGCGACGCCCGCTGCGGAGAGTGTCAGCGGGGATGCCGTCAAAACCGCGCCGCAGCCGAAAAAGGAAACCGACGCGGCGGTCGCCCCCACTGTAGCGCCGTCAGGCGTGACATTCCCGACCACCCTCGCCGCCGAGTTCAAGACCGAAAAGCCCGCGAAGGCGCGGATGAAGACCTGCCTGCAGGGTTACCACGGCAACAAGGAGGCGGGTACGTTGAACGGCCTTCGCTGGATCCAGAAGGGCGGCGGTTATTACAGCCTGTGCAATGCGCGGCTGAAAGCTGAATCATAAAATCGAATACCGCGGATAAAGCGGTCACGCGGACGTTGAGCCGTGATCCTCGGGCTTGTCCCGAGGATCTGCTTTCCGCCCTGGTTCAGCTCGATGGCTGCGGCTCCATGCCGCCTTCGGGCTCGGGGCCTTTCTTCCGGCGGCCGCCGGACTTCGGCACGGCCGAGCCGCGGCTGGGCGGCGTGTCGTCGCCGAGGTCGCGCGCGGGCTTTTCGCCGGCGATCAATTGCTTGATCTCGTCGCCCGACAGCGTCTCGTATTCGAGCAAGCCCTGCGCCAGCGCGATCCATTCCTTCTTCTTCTTGGTCAGGATGGACTTCGCCGTCGAATAGGCCTCGTCGATCAGGCGGCGCACTTCGGCGTCGATGATCTGCGCGGTCTCTTCCGAGATGTTCTGCGTGCGCGCCACGGAATGGCCAAGGAACACCTCTTCCTGGTTGTCGCCATAGGCGACATGGCCGAGCTTGTCGGAGAAGCCCCAGCGCGTGACCATGGCGCGCGCCAGCTTGGTCGCCTGTTCGATGTCGGAAGAGGCGCCCGAGGTGATGTTCTCCTTGCCGAACTTGAACTCCTCGGCGACGCGGCCGCCCATCATGATGGCGAGGCGCGAGATCATGTATTTGTAGCTCATCGAATAGCGGTCGCCTTCCGGCAACTGCATGACCATGCCGAGCGCGCGGCCACGCGGGATGATGGTGGCCTTGTGCAGCGGGTCGGCCGACGGCACGTTGAGCGCCAGTATGGCGTGGCCGGCCTCGTGATAGGCGGTCAGCTCCTTCTCGGCCTGGGTCATGGCCGACGAGCGGCGCTCGGCGCCCATCATGATCTTGTCCTTGGCGTCCTCGAACTCGGCCATCGTGACGAGGCGCTTGTTGCGTCGCGCAGCCATCAGCGCCGACTCGTTGACCAGGTTCATCAGGTCGGCGCCGGAGAAGCCCGGCGTGCCGCGCGCGACCACCTTGAGGTCGACATTGGGCGCCAGCGGCACGTTGCGCACATGCACCTTGAGGATCTTCTCGCGGCCGACGATGTCAGGGTTCGGCACCACCACCTGGCGGTCGAAACGGCCTGGTCTGAGCAGCGCCGGATCGAGCACGTCGGGCCGGTTGGTGGCGGCGATCAGGATGATGCTTTCGTTGGATTCGAAGCCGTCCATCTCGACCAGCAGCTGGTTCAGCGTCTGCTCGCGCTCGTCATTGCCGCCGCCGAGGCCGGCGCCGCGATGGCGCCCGACCGCGTCGATTTCGTCAATGAAGATGATGCAGGGCGCGTTCTTCTTGGCCTGGTCGAACATGTCACGCACGCGCGATGCACCGACGCCGACGAACATCTCGACGAAGTCCGAACCCGAAATGGTGAAGAACGGCACGTTGGCTTCGCCGGCGACCGAGCGGGCGAGCAGCGTCTTGCCGGTGCCGGGAGGGCCGACCAGAAGCACGCCGCGCGGAATCTTGCCGCCGAGGCGCTGGAACTTCTGCGGATCGCGCAGGAACTCGACGATCTCTTCCAGATCTTCCTTGGCCTCGTCGACACCGGCGACGTCCTGGAAGGTGACGCGGCCATGCGCCTCGGTCAGAAGCTTGGCCTTCGACTTGCCAAAACCCATGGCGCGCCCGGATCCGGACTGCATCTGGCGCATGAAGAATATCCAGACGCCGAGGATCAGGATCATCGGCAGCCAGGAGATCAGGTAGCCGAACAGCGAATTGGAACCGTCGGTTTCAGGCCGCGCATTGATGGTGACATTCTTGTCCTGCAGCCGCGAGACCAACTGGGGATCGCCGGGCGAATAGGTCTGGAAGCCGGTGGAATTGTCGGTGTAGGTGCCGGTGATGCGGGCGCCCGCGATGGTCACCGTCTTGACCCGACCGGCCGCGACATCCTGCAGGAACTGCGAATAAGGCACGTCGCTCGAAGCCCCGCGCGTCTGCGGCGTCTGGAACAGATTGAAGAGAGCGATGAGCAGGACCGCTATGATCGCCCAGAGCGCGAGGTTGCGATAGTTCGGATTCATCAATTGTCCCGTTGGCGTCCGCGCACGGACAGCATCATGAGAGGAAACTTGGGCCTAACATAGGGAGAGCGTCTCCCCTTGCCAAGCAGAACAGCAAGTCTGGGTTAAGCTTTCGACCACCGTCAATCGGCACTGTGGCCGCCCAATGGCGAAGCGGGAAGCGGTGACGCGCCGATCAGTTCGGCGACGGCCCGCGCCGGCGCCAGATCGAAAGACGGCAGGAAGCGGGCAAACGGCGACACGACCGGTCGCGCCGCCAACGCTGGCGAGCGCGGCTCGCCCTGCGGCAAACCAGGGTTTTCAAGGGCTTGCCGCAATGTCGGTTCCGCGGCCAGTGCGGCACGCATCAGCCTTGCCGGGGTTTCTCCATCATCGATCGCCAGCCGCCTCGCTGCTGTCGCCCCCAACGGGACGATCAACAATGCGCCGGACCTGTCGTTCAATGTGATGTGGCGGCGGCCATCCCAGATGGTGTTGTCGACAGCGGTGGCGGCGGGCGGCAAACCCCGCGCCTCGCGGCGCAGGAAGAGACCTGCCCGCCGCAAATCGACCACCGTCCGCGACAATGTGGCGCAAAGAAATCCAGCCTTCAGCCGGCCGAACAGCGCCGCGCTGCGCGCCTGGTCCGGCAGGAAGGTAACGCCGCCGACGGTGGCCAGCAGGATGCGCATGGCATAGATAGCCGCTTGGTCGTCCGCGATCAGCAGAGCGGGATCGAGCCGGGTGAGGCCCGTGCTCGGCTGGCTGGCGAAGCGACGGATCAGACCGGCGGCGCTGGCGCCAAGCTGCCTGCGCTCGACCGCGGCGTGGCCGGCGAGCCGCAGCGCATTCTCCATATGCTCGGCACTTTCGCCGGCAAGTGCTGCGCGCACGCGCGGGCGCTCGAAGGCCTCGTCGATATTGGTCGGGTCATCGGCCCAGCCGATATGTTCGCGCCGCAGGAAATCGCGAAGCGCCGAGCGTCGGGTGCCCAGAAGCGGGCGAACGATCCACTCGCGCCAGTCATAGAGGGTGGCCGGCGCCATGCCGGCAAGCCCACGGCCTGCCATGTCGGCAAGCTCCCGGCCCCGTGCATGCCGCATCAGCACCGTCTCGGCCTGGTCGTCGGCGGTATGACCGGTGACGATCAGGCCGATGCCCTCCGCGCGCGCCGCCTCGGCCAGCAGATGGTAGCGCGCTTCCCGCGCCGCCGCCGGCAGGCCAGTCGATGGCTTGCGCCCGGACCAGGCCAGGATGCGGTGGGCGATGCCGCGCTCAGCGCACAGCTTCGCCACGGCTTGCGCCTCGGCTGCCGAACCCTGACGCAAGCCATGGTCGATCGTCACGGCCAGCAGCTTCGCGGACGATGCGGTTCGGTCGAGATGGTGTTTGAGAAGGAGAAGCAGGGCGGTCGAGTCGCTGCCGCCGGAGACGGCCGCAACGGCGCCGTGGGCAAAATCGATATGCGAAAAAAGTCTGGTCGAAAGATCAGGCTCGGTGTCGAGCATCAACGCATGTCGTCCAAAAGCAGTCGCGGTCCTGGGCTCAGGACATGCTTGGGAAAAATCAGCACGCAGCCAGGGCCTTCTCCTGCTTGACGCGTTCCTTGAGTGCATTGGAGATATCGGGGTAGCGCTTGCCGACTTCGCTGAAGGTGGCGCAGGCGACGTCGTGCTGCTTGAGGCCGACCAGCGACACGCCGAGCTTCAACAGCATGTCAGGTGCCTTCTTGGCCTTCGGATAGTCCTTGCTGGCGGCGAGGAAGACCTCCGCCGCGTCGCGGTATTTCTGCTGGCCAAGCAGCGATTCACCCAGCCAGTAATGCGCGTCCGCCGTCTTTGCATCGCGCGGGAAGCGCGAGATATGATCGCGAAAACCCTGTTCGGCGGTGCTGTAATCGCCCGACAGGATGAACTGATAGGAATTGCGGTAGAGTTCTTCCGGGTCTTTTGTGGAGGGCAGCGCCGCGACGATCGTGCCATTGGACTTGCCGGCCTTAGCCGGAGCGCCGGTGGCCGGGGCAGTATCTTGCGCCGGCGTGGTCGACTGGGTGTTGCCGCCGGCATCGATCACATTGCCGTTCTTGTCGACGGTGATCGAACCAAAGGTCTTTTCCTGCGCTCCCGTGCCGGGGATCACCTTGCCTGGGTCACCATCGGGCGATTCGACGATGACGTCCTCGACCGTCTTGCCGCCTGCGGACTGATTACCGCCGGGCGCGGCGGCGGCATCGGTCGGAGCCTGGGTTGCCGGGGCCGCCGCCACATCGGTGTTGGCGCCGGTGGTGGCGTCGGATTTTTTCTGCGCCGGAGGCTGTCCGCCTTGCGCGCCGCCTTCCAGCTGCTGGAAGCGGAACTCGTTGTCTTCCTGCTGCTTGCGGATCTGTTCCTGCATCTGCAGGATCTGGAAATTGAGCTCCTCGATCTTGCCGTTCATCTGGCGCAGCTGGTCCTCGAGCCCGGTAGCCCCGGCGCCGTTTGACTGCTGCGCGAGCTGTACCTGGTCGGGTTTCTTCTTGTCGCCGAAGAGGCTGGGCAGTTCGATGCTCGGCAGATGGAAGGAAAAGCCGCTGTCGGTTGACTGCCCTGTGCCGCCTGCGCCCGGACCGCTTGCCAGGGCGGTGAAGCCTGATAGGAGCAGCGCCGCAAGCGTGCCGCTCAGAACCGATCTCAAATGCATGTGCCTCTCGCCGTGTGTCGTTAGTCTGTTCGCGCCTTCCAATCAGAATGGGACCAGCCAAGCGCCCTCGGCTCATAGCAGGACGCGAGACTTCGGCCAAATTTTGTTTCGGACACCCGGATATGAAAAAGGCGGCCCGAAGGCCGCCTTTCGCGAAGCTGTGTTGCATTTTTGCCAGTCGGCGCGCTCGCGTCCCCCGACGCGCGGGCAACTCAGGAACCGGCGCCGCTGAGCGTGGTGACGGCGCGGCGGTTCTGCGACCAGCAGGAGATGTCGTCGCACACCGCGACCGGACGTTCCTTGCCGTAGGAAATGGTCTTCAGACGGCTGGAAGCGACACCCTTGGAAACCAGGAAGTCGCGGGCGGCCGCGGCGCGGCGGGCGCCGAGCGCCAGATTGTATTCGCGCGTGCCGCGCTCGTCGGCATGACCTTCGACGACGATGGCATACTGCTTGTACTGGTTCAGCCACTGCGCTTGGCGGGCGAGCGTCGTCTGCGCGTCGGCGCGGATCGAGGACGAGTCCGTATCAAAGAAGATGCGGTCGCCGATGTTGACGGTGAAGTCCTGCGCCGAGCCGGGCGTTGCGGCACCGGCGCCATTGAGACCGAGGTCGGCGGCATTGTTCGGTGTTTTCTTGGAAGCGCAACCGGCGATGGCGAGCATCGCCACCAGCGCGATCATGACCGGGTTTCTGGTAAGTGCTGCGATACGGCCCATGCCGCCTCTCCTTCGCATTTCGAGTGATTTCGTTGATCACCCAGTAACCACGTTTGGGTTAACCGGCATTCAAGAAACACGGTTAAAATTTGGTTTAGGCCGCCCGTCCGCAACCTTATGATCCAGGGTCACAGTTGGCGCGGACCCTAGGCGGAAATGCGGCCAAAACGCGACGAAGGCATGGAAAAGGGGCCGAAACGGCCCCTTTTCAGCATGTGTGGCAATTCGGCCGACGCTATTCCAGCAGCGGCGACCATGCCGGGTCCGAAGCAAAATTCGAGGTCGGGATCGGCTGCTCGTTGCGGCCGGTGAGGTCGACCGAAACCAGTTTCGGACCACCATTGGAGTCGCGGAAGAACATCAAGACGCGGCCATTCGGCGCCCAGGTCGGTCCTTCCTGCTGGAAACCGGACGACAGGATGCGCTCGCCAGAGCCGTCGGTCTTCATGACACCGATCTGGAACTCGCCGCCGGTCTGCTTGGTGAAGGCGATGAGATCGCCGCGCGGCGACCACACCGGCGTCGAATAGACGCCGTCGCCGAAGGAGATGCGGGTCTGGCCCGAGCCGTCGGCGCCCATCACATAGATCTGCGCGCGGCCGCCGCGGTCGGAGGTGAACACCACCTTGCTGCCGTCCGGTGAATAGGAAGGCGAGGTGTCGATGGCGGTCGAGTTGGTCAGCCGTGTCGTCGAGCGGCTACGCAGGTCCATGGCGAAGATGTTGGAATTGCCGTCGTCGCGCAGCAGGCTCATGATCACCTTCTGGCCGTCGGGCGAGAAGCGCGGCGCGAAGGTCATGCCCGGGAAATTGCCGACCAGTTCGCGCTGCCCGGTCTCGATCTGCAGGAGATAGACCCGCGGCTGGCCGCTTTCATAGGACATGTAGGTGATTTCCTGCCGGTTCGGCGAGAAACGTGGCGTCAGCACGATCGAGCGTCCGTCCGAGAGATAGCGGACATTGGCGCCGTCCTGGTCCATGATGGCCAGGCGCTTCTTGCGTGCGTTCTTGGCGCCGGACTCGTCGATGAACACCACACGCGTGTCGAAATACCCCTTCTCGCCGGTCAGCCGCTCGTAGATGGCGTCGGCGATGATGTGGGCGACGCGGCGCTGGTTGGCGTCGTTGGCGAAGAACTGCTCACCCGACATCTGCTGTCCAGCGAAAGTGTCCCAAAGCCGGTACTGCGCACGGATGCGGCCGTCGGCTTCCTTGCTGACACTGCCGGTGACCAGCGCCTGCGCGTTGATAACCTTCCAGTCGTCGAAGCGGGGGGCGGCATCCGGGTTCGAGATCTTCTCGATGAAGGCGCTCTTGTCGATCGGCGCGAACAGGCCGGAGCGTTTCAGGTCGGCTGTGACGATCTGGGAAATCTGCGCGCCAAGCGCGTCGCCGCCCTGGAAATCCGTGATGGCGATCGGCAGCGGCTCGACATTGCCCTTATTGACGTTGAGCTCGACGAGCGCCCATGCCGGCATGGGGACTACGGCCGTCATGCCCAGCGCCATGGCTGCAATCGTCAGGAGCGGCTTGAGGAAGGATCTCATATCTTCTCGCTTCTCTTCTTTGATTGGGTGGGCGCCAGGCCTAGAGGCCGAGCATCTCCCTTGGATCGAACGTGACCCGGATGTCGTTCCAGATGTCCTGCTTGCCGGCGGGAACCTGCAGGCCGGCCACGTCGCATTTTTGAACCGCGCGCACCGCGCTTTCATCGAACTGCCGGTTGCCGCTCGACTTCTCGACAGACGGGCGGCCATCGAGCTTGCCGGAATTGTCCAGGTTGAAGCGCACGACCACGACGAAATTCTCCGAGCCCTCAAGGCCGGCCGGCAATGTCCAGCACCCACCCAACTGGCTTTCCAGGGCGCCCTGTTCCGACTTGGACAGCTTCTGACCCTGGTCCTTGTCGCCGCCGAGCGAGGCCTGCTGCGTCGAGCGCTTGGCGCCGCCGCCGGATGGCTTCTGCTTGTCGAGCAACGCGGAGATCTCGTTCGCGTTGAATTGCTTGTCGTCGGACTTCGGTTTCGACGAGGCTTCCTTGACCGGCTTGTCGGCATCCTTGCGCTCGGGGGCCTTGGCGCTTTCGGCCTGTGCCGGCTGCGGCTTCGGCCGTGCTTCCGGTGCGGGCGCCGAGCTCGGCAACCGCGTCTCTTCGGTCGGCGGATCCTTGGCTATGGCCTCGGCGACGGCATCCGGCTTAACCTCGGGCGTCGGATCTATTGCGGCGGTCTTGTCCTGCGGCGGCGGGGTCGGCGCCGGCTTGGCCGGCGTCGGCTTGGGCTCGGTCTGCTTGACCGGCTCGGGCTTGACCTCTTCCTTCGGCGTCGGCGCGGGCGCTACTTCCGTCGCCGGAATGGGCTTCGGCTTTTCCTGCGGCTTCGGCACGTCCTCGGTCTTCGGTATCTCCTTGGGAGTCGGGGCGGGCGGCGGGGCCGAAGTCATATCGACGGGCTTCGGCTTGGCCTCCGGCGTTATCGGCTTGTCGGTGTCGACGCTGTTTTCGCCGACCTTCTGCGCGGCCGGCACGATGTCGGGACGCTGCGTTGGCAGCGGCGCCGGCTTTTCATGCATGACGGCCTTCTTGTCGCCCTGCAGCGTCTGCGCGATGGCTTCCATCGGCACGATGTCGACCGCGACGGACTCGACATCGGCGGACGGAAGCGCGGCCGGCGCCGACAGGGTGAACAGGCCGAAGGCCAGCACCGCCGTGTGCAAGATCACCGATGTGGTGAGGCCGGTCTTCATCTCGCGTCTATTGATCCTGTTCCTGCAGCGAAACCAATCCGATATTCTTGTAACCAGCGGCCGAAATGCGGGCCATCACCTTCATCGCCGTGCCATAGTCGGTGGACTTGTCACCACGGATGAAGATGCGCTCCTCGTAACCGGTCTTCGAGATCGCCTGCAGCTTGGCCACCAATTCCTCGATCGGGATCTCGGTTTCCTGCAGGAAGATCTTGCCCGTGGCGTCGATCGAGACCGTGATCGGCTGCGTGTCGGCATTCATCGCCTTGGCCTGCGTGTCGGGCAGGTCGATCGGCACGCCAACCGTCAGCATCGGTGCGGCGACCATGAAGATGATCAGCAGCACCAGCATGACGTCGACCATCGGGGTGACATTGATTTCCGACATCAGCCCATGGTGACGGCCGCGCCGCCTGTGGCCGCGCCCGCCGCGTCCCGCCATGCCTACGGACATACCCATCAGTTACTCCTCAGGCCTTCGGCGCGACTTTTTCATCGATTTGGCGCGAGAGTATGGCGGAGAACTCGTCGGAGAACCCTTCCATGCGCACCGCGAGCTTGCTCGCATCCGATGACAGCTTGTTGTAGGCGATAACGGCCGGGATGGCGGCGAGCAGGCCGATGGCCGTCGCCAGTAGCGCCTCGGCGATGCCGGGTGCGACAACCGCAAGACTGGTGTTCTTGGAGCCGGCGATGGCCTGGAACGAGGTCATGATGCCGATGACCGTGCCGAACAGGCCGATGAACGGGGCTGCCGAGCCCGTGGTGGCGAGAAAGCCGAGGCGGCCCTCCAGCTTCTCCATCTCGCGCGTCAGCGCCAGATCCATCGCCTTGTCGATGCGGGTCTGCAGCCCGAGCGGCGTCTTGGCGCCCTTCTCGAAACTCTTTTTCCACTCGCGCATGGCGGCGACGAAAATGGCGCCCATGCCTGATGTCTTGCGGTCGGCGAGCGTGCGGTAGAGTTCCTCCAGCGACTGCCCGGACCAGAAGACCTGCTCGAAGCGGTTAAGCGCCAGCCGCATGCGGCCATAGGCAACCAGCTTGTCGATAATGATCGCCCAGGTCCACACCGAGGCGCAGAGCAGCCCGATCATGACCAGCTTGACCACCCAGCTGGCCTGCATGAACAGCGCCCAAATCGACAATTGCGCGCCCGGATCGGCCAGTGCGATATTTTCCATCGTTACGTCCTTAAGATTTTCCGGGCGAAGCTGGCGGCTGGCCCCTGGCATCCCTTGTGGTCGGTTCGCACGAAGCTACCGGACGCCCCAAACCGTGCCGTTAGCGGCCTTTTCAGGGCAAATATTGGTGAAAGGAAGGCGTTGGATAACGCCAATCTTCACCAATCTCTTCATGAACCGTTATGGTTAAGGATGGGTTAGTAGATAAGGCGCGGCGCATTGCCGCGCCTGATGACGGGCCCGATGCGTGCGCAAGCTCCGCTGTCGGCCAAATCCGTTCAATCAGCCGAAATACGAGACTTGGGCATGAACGCTGCAACCCATTCCCTGGGAAAACGCCTCGGCCTGCCATTCTCGCCGATGATCGCCGCCTCGACCTTGGCTTCGACCAGCATCTCGTCGTCGCGCTTGAGCTGCTGCGCCATGAAGATGCGCGCGCCGGAAATCGTGTCGGTGCGGGTGTCGACGGTCAGGATGTCGTCGATGCGGGCGGGGCTGCGGAAATCGATCTCCATGCGCCGCACCACCCAGACGATCTTCTCGCCATGCTTGCCGTCGGCGAGTTCCGTGTGATGCACGCCGGCGAGTCTGAGATAGTCCGAGCGGCCGCGCTCGAGGAATTCGAGATAGCGCGCGTGGTAGACGACGCCGGAGAAATCGGTGTCGGCATAGTAGACACGCGCCATCAGCCGGTGGCCGAACGCCGTCAGCGCCCCGGAAAGCCCGGCCAGCAGTGCCGCCGATTCACCATGATCGTCCATTGCGCTTCCTTTTTCAGTCGCGGCGGGGCACCTGTTCCGCGCGTGACATGGCATCGGATGGCACCGTTGACGGCGATGATCAAGAGTTTGATGGCGGCGCTGCTGGTGCTGATGGTCTTGGCGCTACCTGGTCAGGCAACGACTTTCACCATGAAGCGCGGCCTCAATCTCGACCAGTGGGTCACCTGGCCCGGCGAGGATCAGTGGGGCGACGCCAAGACCATACTGCCCTATCCGGAATGGCGCAAATTCCTTGGGGATGACGATCTCGGAGCTCTCAAGGAAGCGGGTTTCGATTTCCTGCGCATGCCGGTCGACCCCTCGCCCTTCCTGTCCGACCAGACAACGGCTTTGCGTGACGACCTCTATGCCAGCGTGCTGGACTCGGTGCGCATGATCAACCGCGCCGGCCTGAAGGTAATCGTCGACATGCACCTGATCCCAGCCGGCGGCAGCCGCAAGATCGGCATGGCTGAGGTGATGGACGATCCCCAGACCTTCGACCGCTACGTCGATATGGTGCGCGAGATGGCCCGCACCCTGACCGGCGAGGACCCCGAAAAGGTCGCCTTCGAGCTTATGAACGAACCGATCGTCGACTGCGACAGCGACGGCACCAGCCTGTGGCCGGACCGCCAGCGCGAATTGTTCGCCGCGGCACGATCCTCGGCGGCGAGACTGACCCTGGTGCTGACCGGCGCCTGCTATTCCGCCGCCTCATCCCTGCAGAAGATCGATCCCAAGGCGATCCCCGACGACAATGTCATCTGGACTTTCCACTCCTATGATCCGTTCCTGCTTACCCATCAGGGCGCGACCTGGGCCGGCGACTTTATTCCATACGTGACCGGCCTGCCTTATCCGCTCGACGCCGTGCCGAAGGAGCGGCTCGATCTGACGCTCGACGCCATCCGCGCCCGGATCAAGGCCGAGGCGCCGTGGACACGGCAGAGCGGCCTGCTTGCCTATCTCGACGAACAGGTCGCCAGCATGGACAGCCCCGACAAGCTGCTCGGCCTCCTGGACGCGCCGTTCAAAAAGGTTGAGGCATGGGCGAAGACCAACGGCATCAAGCCCGAAAACGTCACGCTGGGCGAGTTCGGCATGATCCGCCAGGAATATGGCAATGCCTATGTGATGCCGGTGCAGTACCGTGCCGCCTATGTCCGGGACATGATCGCCCGCGCCGAGGCACATGGTTTCTCATGGTCGGTGTGGAGCTATGGCGGCGCCTTTGGGATCGTCGATGCCTTCAATGGCGACAAGGCCGAACCTGGTGTGATGGACGTGATCCGCTCGCTTCACTGAGAGCTGCTCTCAGCCGAGGTCGATCTGCAGGATTTCCGGCCGCACGCCGAAACGCACCGGCATGATGCTGAAGCCGAGCCCGCCCGAGACGATCAGATTGCGGTCGTTCTCGACGACATGGCCATAGGCATAGCGGTTGCCGAAACGCGACGGCACGACAGGCGAATAGCCGAACAGCCGCACCTGCCCGCCATGGGTGTGGCCCGACAGCGTCAGCGAAACCCGCCCCGGTACGGTCGGGAAAATATCCGGCTCATGGGCGAGCAGGATGATCGGCCCGGTGTCGCCAACCTTGGCCAGCGTGCCGTCGAGATCGTCGAGCCCCTTGCAGTCGTCGCCCTTCCTGGCCGGCAGCAGCGCCAGTTGGTCGGCAAGCCCAGCGATCCACACGCCCTGGCCATCCTTCTCCAGGCGCACGACATCATTCTCAAGCACCGGGATGCCGACCTTTTCCAGGGCCTTGCGTGCGATGATTGGGCCTGCCCCGGCGCGTTGCGCAAAGCCGTCGCTCCACCAATCATGGTTGCCAAGAATCGACAGAACGCCGAGCGGCGCGTTGAGGCCCGACAGCGCGGAGGCCCATTGCGACGGCGTCACAGGTCCCGTAAGGGGCATGCCGGCGATATAGTCACCCAGCAGCACGATAAGGTCCGGCTGCAGGGCATTCGCGTCTTCGACGAGAGAAGCGATCCGCTCCTGCGTCATCCATGGCCGGCAGGCATGGATATCGGCGAGCGCCACAACCCGCAGCTTGAGGCCATCGGGCCAGTGCGGCGGCGTCAGCGCATAGCGCTTCACATGGGTCAAGAGCATCGGCTCGATGCCGACCGCATAAGCGCCGAGCGCGGCGGCCGTCAGGAACGACCCGCCGATGAAGCGCAGGAACCCGCGTCTGGTTATCATGGATTGGCTCCCCGGCCCTTCGATCGCAGCGGTTCCCCGCACGCCTTCGATAAAATACAGGATTACGCCGGCAAATCGGCGAAGACGCGCAGATTTTGCGCAGGACGGGTCACATATCCTTGATCATTGGTCCGGAACCGGCGGCTGAACGGTTGCGCCGCTATTCTTCCTGGAACAGGTTGATCTGCTGCTGCGCAAGGTCCTTTGGCGCGTCGAGGCCGAGATGGCGCCAGGCGTTGGCCGTCAACATGCGGCCGCGCGGCGTGCGCTGGATGAAACCCTGCTGGATCAGATAGGGCTCTATGATGTCCTCGATGGCGTCGCGCGGCTCGGACAGGCCAGCGGCAATCGTCTCGATGCCGACCGGTCCGCCACCGAAATTGCGGGCGATCATCGAGAGATAGCGGCGGTCGAGGGCGTCGAGGCCGAGCGCGTCGACTTCCAGCCGTGTCAGCGCCTCGTCGGCGATCAGACGATCGACATGGCCGTCGCCGGCGACCGAGGCGAAATCGCGCACGCGGCGCAACAGCCGCCCTGCTATGCGCGGTGTGCCGCGCGCGCGCCGTGCGATTTCCAGCGCGCCGTCGTCGCCGAGCGGCATTTGCAGGATGCGCGCGCCGCGACGGACGATCTGCTCCAGTTCCTCGACCGTGTAGAAATTGAGCCGCACCGGGATGCCGAACCGGTCGCGCAGCGGATTGGTCAGCAAGCCAAGCCGCGTGGTGGCGGCGACGAGGGTGAAACGGGCGAGGTCGATCTTGACCGAACGCGCCGCCGGCCCCTCGCCGATGATCAAATCGAGCTGGAAATCCTCCATCGCCGGATAAAGGATCTCTTCCACCGCAGGGTTGAGCCGATGGATCTCGTCGATGAACAGCACGTCGCCTTCTTCAAGATTGGTCAGCAGCGCGGCGAGATCGCCGGCCTTGGCGATGACCGGTCCCGACGTCGAGCGGAAATTGACGCCGAGTTCGCGCGCCATGATCTGCGCCAGCGTCGTCTTGCCCAGCCCCGGCGGCCCGACGAACAGCACATGGTCGAGCGCCTCATTGCGGCCCTTGGCGGCCTCGATGAAGACTTTGAGGTTAGCCCGCACCGCCGCCTGGCCGACAAAGTCGGCGAGCGTCTGCGGCCGCAAGGTCTGATCGGCATCCTCTCCGCGTTTTTCCGGAGCTATGAGACGGGGCGACAGGCTCATGCTGTCTTCCTTGCATATGGCAGGGGGACGGACCAGCGAGCCCTCACCGCGCCAATTCCTTCAACCCGAAGCGGATCAGCTTCGAGGCGTCCGCGTCCTCGCCCGCCGTCTTCAGCGCCGCGGCCACCGCATTGGCGGCGGTGTCGCGAGAATAGCCGAGATTGACCAGTGCCGAGACGGCGTCGGTGATCGGCGCGGCGGCCACGCCTTCGCCGAGCTCCTGCTTCAGGCCGATGGTGCCCGAGGCGACACCCGCATAGGCCGGCGCCTTGTTCTTCAGCTCGGTAACGATGCGCTCGGCCACCTTCTTGCCGACGCCGGGCGCGCGGGAAACCATGGCGATGTCGCGCAGCGCGATGGCATTGGCGAGGTCGGCCGGCGCCAGCGTCGACAGGATGGCCAGCGCCACCTTGGCGCCGACGCCCGGCACATTGTTCATCAGCAACCGAAACCACTCGCGCTCAAGCTGCGACTGGAAACCATAGAGGCGCAGCATATCCTCGCGCACATAGGTCTCGATGAACAGCACCACCGCTTCGCCGGGCGAAGGCAGTGCCGCCAGCGTGCGCGCCGAGCAATAGGCAACATAACCGACGCCATGGATGTCGACGAGGCAATGATCCTCGTCGATCTCGTCCAGCGTGCCCTTGAGCTTGCCGATCATTTCCGACAGCCTCTCATGAAGCAAGCGCCATCCGATAGGCAGCGCTCTGGCGATGATGCGCGTGGCAAATCGCGATGGCCAGTGCGTCGGCGGCATGTTCGGTGTCGAACGTCGCTTTCGGCAGCAGCACCTTCACCATCATGTGGATCTGCTTCTTGTCGCCATGACCAACGCCGATGACGGCCTTCTTCACCGCATTGGGCGCATATTCGGCGACGACGAGGCCGGCGCGCGCCGGCACCAACATGGCGATGCCGCGCGCCTGGCCGAGCTTCAGCGTCGCCACGGCATCCTTGTTGACAAAGGTCTGTTCGACCGCCGCCTCATGCGGCATTGCCGTATGCAGGACTTCGGCGAGCCCGTCATGCAATTGGCAGAGCCGCGTCGCCAACGCCGCCTTGTCCTCGGAGCGCACGGTGCCGGACGCGACGAAGCGCAAGGAATTGCCGAGGCTCTCGACGATGCCCCAGCCGGTACGCCTGAGCCCCGGATCGATGCCGATGATGCGAATCGCGTCCCCCATCCGTTCACTTTACCTCCGGCGGACAGCGATGCCAGCGAAATGTGAACAAACCGGAAACGAAGGCCTATCGGGCCGGAAATAGTCCGAAGCCGCTCAGTTGCGGGCGAAGGCCGTGTTGAGCAGGCTGATCTGGTCGGAAACCGGATTGGGCCGGCGGCCCATCGGCTGCATGTCGACCACCGCGCCGGCGCCATAGATTTCGTCATCCATGCGGCGCACCAGCGCCTGCAGGCGAAGCGAGCGGTTGACGAGATCGAGGAAATCCTCGGGCAGTTCGGCCCAGCCGGCGGCTTCATCATGCGCGGAAGCGGTATCGAGGCGCACCTTGGACTTTTCCGAAGCGACTTGGTCGCGGGTCATCTCGCCGGAATTGGCCGCGCGCTGCAAAAGCAGCCAGGAGGCAACCTGCATCAGCCTCGTCGTCAGCCGCATCGATTCGGCCGCGTAGAGCGTGGCCGCCAGACGCGACAGTTTCTTGGCCTCGGCGCGGCCCTTGCCGTCGAGATATTCAGCCGCCTGTTCGACCAGCCCCATGCCTTCCTGGTAGAGCGGTTTGAAGGAGTGCGAAAAAACCCGACGCTCCGCCAGTTTGACGGTTTTCGCACTGCCTTTCGAAGGCTCGTTCATTGATACGCCCCTGCACTTGCAACCGGCCGATTCGGCTCCCTGCCGATACACCCGGCACCCTAAATGACTGAAGGTTGAAAATGCGCTTTGCAGGGGGTGAAGGCAAGCACATGTTTAACAGAAGGTTAACGGCGAGCCGCTGCGTCCGAGTCCCCGGAATGCGGACAAAAAAAGAGCCGCGGATAAGGCGGCTCTCAGGAGTTTAACAGGGAGGCGTCAAACAAAGTGGCTCCAACCACTCGGTAAGAATCCAGATCACTGGATGCGCATAGTAAACGCCTGTAAAGCTTAATGAACCTTTAACGGCCCCAATGTTTTTTGACCGAACGTCCCCATCCTGTGCCGTAACAGCACAGCCGACGGTGCCTAGTTCAGCCTCGGAGCCTGTTTCGAAAGTCGCTCTGGCGAGTCGTATGATGGCGGAGCGGACATTCGGGTCCGTGAGCACCGGAAGCGCAGAAAACGCCTTCAGATGGCCGCCAGAGTAGAATTTCCAAACAGGCGATTCAGGCCTTCTTCCAGACCGTCGGCAGGGCGATGAAGGCGAACAGCAGCATGGCCGCGTAGAAGCCCATCGAAGAAATCCCCACCAGCGGTTCGATCGCGGCATTGCCGGCGAGCAGGAAATAGAGGCCGATCAACAGGCCGATGCCGCTGACGGCCGTTAGCCAGAAATGGATGGTGGCGAGCATCTTCTGCCCGGCTGACGGAAACAGATGATAGAAGAAGGCGAACACCGCCGACATCAGCCATCCCGCGACCATGGTGTGGGCGTGGGTGGGCATCTGGCCATGATCCTGGCTGATCGCCATATGCAGGCCAAGCGCCATGCCGCACAGCGAATAGATGATGGCCAGCGTGAAGAAATTCCGTGCTACCCCTTGCATAATGTTCCCCCTGGTTGCCTCTTCCCGGTTGCGGTAATGGGTTGATCGTCAGGCGATTCCTGTCGCCACCGGCTCCCGGCGTCTGCGCACTAGCATCGGCAAATGTTTCCGTACGATGTCGCGCCAACCCCTCCCGACATTTCGTATATTAGCAGAAGCGAACCTGGGCATCTGCGGTCGCTGCAGGTTATGCCCGTGAAAAAGCAGCCGAAACAGAGCCGGGGTTTCCGCGACATCGTTCCGAAACACCCGCCGCGCTAAACGCCCGCTCCTCTGACGGCTGGCGCAATCCGCTCCGCCGCAAACCTACCCGGAGCAAGCCATGGACTGGTACTCGATCGTCAAATTCCTCCACGTCATCTCGGCCATTTTGTGGGTCGGAGGCGGCTTCGCACTGTTCCTGCTCGGCATGCTTGCCGAGCGCGCCGGCAACATCGAGGACAAGCTTCAGGCGATAAGGGCCAGCGGGCAGTTGGGCGCGCGTTTCTTCGTACCGATGTCGATGCTGACCCTGCTCTTCGGCCTCGTCATGTGCGGCTTCTGGGTCGGCTTCTTCGAGCTGTGGGTCATCATCGGCCTGGCCGGCTATGCCACGACCTTCTCGATCGGCATGCTCATCTTCAAGCCGACCGGCGAGCGCATGGGCGCGATGCTCGCCAAGGAGGGCATCACGCCGGCTGTTCTGGCCATCGGTCAGCGTATGATGAGCGCGGCACGCTTCGACTATGCCGTGATGCTGGTGATCGTCGCCGACATGGTGCTCAAGCCGACCACGCATGATGTCGGCATCCTCGCCGGTATGATACTGGTTCTGGTGGCGGGCGCTACGCTGGCCTTCGGCGGAAGCCGCCGGCTCGTGGAAAGCGCCGCCTGACGCTGGCGGTGAACTGCGCGCGGCAGCAAAGCCGCCGGCTCGCTACATCAGGCCGGCAACGCCATCCCACAAAAGCTTCAGCGCCACGACCGCCACGGTCGCGTAGGTAAAGGGATAAAAAATCTCCGGCCGCATGCGCCGCACCAGCCAGGCGCCGGCGATGGTCGAGAGTGGCGCCAGCGGCATCAGCACGGCCGACGCCGTCAGGTTGGCGGTGTCGAACTGGCCGAGCGCGAAATAGGGGATGAGCTTCAGCGCATTGGTCGCGGCAAAAAAGATCGCGGCCGTGCCAGACAGCACCTTGGGGTCGAGCCGGATCGGCAGCGCATAGACCTGGAAGGGCGGGCCGCCGACATGGGCGACGAAGCTGGTGAAGCCGGCGACCGTACCCCAGATCGCGGCAGCCACGCGGTTGGGTTCGGCGGCATGGTCGGCGCCGTGGCGGAACTGCAGATAAAGCCAGCGCAGCACGAAGATGATGGCGACGGCGCCGACGATCAGCCGCACCGCCTCCTCTGTGACAAGTGCCGCCGTCAGCCAGCCGAGTCCGATACCGATGACGGCGCCCGGCATCATGTCAACCAGCATCTTGCGGTCATACACGCCCCACCACGTCCAAACCGAAACGATGTCCATCAGGCACAGGATCGGCAGCAGAATGGCGGCCGCCTGCACCGGCGGCATGGTCAGCGCCATCAGCGGCACGCCGACGAAACCGACAGCGCCGCCAAACCCGCCCTTGGACAGGCCGACCAGAATGACCGCCGGAATGGCGGCCGCGTAGAACCAGGGATCGAGAAGCAGGCCTGACATGGGGAGGGGACTGGTCTGGAGGGAAAGCGTCAACGCCTGAATAGCCCAGAATTCCCGGCGGAGCGACAGCAAATGCGAGCGGCTGCGCGTCCGGCCAGGACGCCTTGTGCTAGCGACGAGCCGAGACCAGCAGGAACATCGGCCGCTCGAGCTCTTCGGCGAGCTCCGGCTTGGCCGCGATCTGGGCATCCGTCGGACAAAATTCCTCTACATGCTCGATCGCGAAACCGGACCGGATCAGCGCGTTCAGCGTGGTGCCGATGGTGCGGTGGTGTTTTACCACCCCCTTGGCCAGCCAGTCGGTCTTGCGCGGGCCTTCCACCAGGTAGCGGTCGACAGGCCATGTCCTGCGGCCTTCCGCATCGACCGCCCAGCCGGGCCTGGTCGGGGCCATGTAGATCGGATGCTCCGTCGAGAAGACGAAATGCCCGCCGGGCGACAAGGCCTGGTGTACCGTCCTGAACAGGCGCGCGACGTCCTCGACATAGTGCAAGGCAAGCGAACTGTAGGCGAGATCGAAGCTGTCTTGCGGCAGGCTGAGCTGGTCGAGGTCGGCCCGTTCATAAATGATGCCTGCGTCCGGGCCGGCAGCCCTCGCCCGGGCCAGCATCTTCTCCGACAGGTCCACCCCAAGGACGTGGCTCGCCCCGTGCTCATGCGCCCAGCGGCAGAACCAGCCGAAACCGCAGCCGAGGTCGACGATCCGCAAGCCGCCGACTTCAGGCAGCATCGCGCGCAGCGCCGGCCATTCGGCGGCACCGTCCAGACCTTCGATCGACCGGCCAAGCTGGCTATAGCCCGCGAAGAAATCCGGCTGGTCGTAGATATTCTGCGCCATGTCTACCTCGTCTCACAGCCCACCATCTGGCGGGCTGACATTTAGTGGACCGGTCGCGCCTGTCCACCACGGCCATGTGGGGTCAAGACGAAGATGAAACCCCGAACGGCGGCGGCCGCCGCCGGATCGGCTGCGCCTTGATGATGGCGGTGCTGGTCTCCGCCTTGTCGGCAATGCGGTCGAGAATGCCGTCGAGGTCGCCGATCGAGCGCACGAACAGCCGGGCGACGAAACAGTCGTCACCCGTCACCTTGTCGCATTCACCGAACTCGGCGATCTCCTCGATCAGTTTCTGGACGATGTGCAGCTTGCCGGGCAAAGGCCGGATGCGCACTATCGCCTGCAGCGTATAGCCGAGCGCCAGCGGATCGATCTCGACCGTGAACGACCGGATGACGCCGCGCTCCTCGAGCCGCCGAAGCCGCTCCGAAACACTTGGCGACGACAGCCCGACCCGGGCAGCCAGCTCCTTCAGCGAGGTTCGTGCATCACGCACCAGGATATCGAGGAGATTTCGGTCGAGATCGTCAAGCATTTCAGATTTCTCGCAAATTCGCGGCGGTAGCCTAATATAATTAGGCCACCTCTCCATATCGCCTTTTCCATGAGATGGAAAGCGGCCGCCTCGCATGAGATTATGCCGCCTCAACGAGCTCAGAGGTTATCATGAACGATACGGTGCGCGGCACGGTCGAAATGTCGGCCGCAATGGCCATTCTCGGGACGATCGGATGGTTCGTCGTCATGTCCGGCCAGCCGATCATGGATGTGGTGTTCTGGCGCTGCGCGTTCGGGGCGGTGACGCTGCTGGTCATCTGCGCTTGCCTGGGATTGCTGCGCGGCGGACTTTCCCCTCGCGTCATTGGCCTCGCCGCGCTTGGCGGTGCGGCCATCGTTATCAACTGGCTGCTCCTGTTCAGCGCCTTCTCCCGCGCGTCGATCTCGATCGCCACCGCCGTCTACAACACCCAGCCCTTCATGCTGGTCGGCTTCGGCGCACTTTTCTTCGCCGAACGGCTCACGCTGACCAAGCTGACATGGCTGGCAATAGCCTTCGCCGGCATGGTGCTGATCGTCGAGGCCGCGCCTGACGCCGGCGATGTCGGCACCAACTATTTTGCCGGCATCCTGATGGCGCTGGCCGCGGCCTTCTTCTGGGCCGTCGCGGCTATCGTCACCAAGAAACTCAAGGGCACGCCGCCGCATCTGATCGCGCTGATACAGGTCTGCGTCGGCGTCGTCATGCTGGCGCCCTTCGCCAATCTCTCGCATCTTCCCGCCGACCCGTGGAGCTGGGCCATGCTGGCGACGCTCGGCATTGTCCACACCGGCCTGATGTACATATTGATGTACGGCGCCATCCAGAAGCTGCCGACGCATCTGCAGGGATCGCTGTCCTTCATCTATCCGGTGGTTGCCATCCTGGTCGATGTCGTGGCTTTCGGCCATCGGCTGCATCTCAGCCAGGTCGCCGGCGCCGCCGCCATCCTGGTGGCTGCCGCCGGCATGAACCTCGGCTGGTCCTTGTGGAAATCGAAGGCGGTCACCGTGAGCCCTGAGCCGGCCAAATAGGGCAGGCACGCCGGTCGCCCGGCGGCCAGGAAACGTGATCCCGACTGCCCGCCTGTTCAAAGCGGGCAGTTTGCTCTATGCCGCAATGCAACCATCTTCGCCCGGCATAGGCGAAACCCGGGATCGAAGAACCATGAACGACGTCACACCCCCAAATCGTTGCCGCATCGTGCTGATCGCGCCACCCGGCGTGCCAGCCGCCCGCATTGCCACCGCATTCGACGGCGGCGATGTGGCCTCGCTGATCCTGCCCGAGAACGGCATGGACGAGGCCTCCTTCCAGGCCTTTGCCGAACAGATCGTGCCGACGGCTCAGGCCGCGGGCGTGGCCGTGATCATCGCCGGCGACACCCGCATCGCCGGCCGTGTCCAGGCCGACGGCATCCATGTCGAGACGTCCAAGGCCGAACTCGCCGAGACGATCGAACATTTCCAGGCGAAGATGATGGTCGGCGCCGGCGGCGCCAAGAAGCGCGACGACGCGCTCGAGCTTGGCGAGGTCAGGCCTGACTACATCTTCTTCGGTCGCTTCGGCTACGACAACCAACCGGAGCCGCATCCGCGCAACCTGTCGCTGGGTGAGTGGTGGGCGCAGATGATCCAGATTCCCTGCATCGTCATGGCCGGATCCGACCTGGCTTCCGTCGAGGAAGTGGCCGCCACAGGCGCCGAGTTCGTCGCGTTGTCGAGCGCGGTGTTTGCCGACGGTGTCGATCCGAAAACGGCCGTGGCCCGAGCCAACGCATTGCTCGACGAAACCGCGCCGCGCTTCGAGGACTGATGTGGCTCCGGTAAGGCTTCCCCTTCAGGCCTTGCTTGCAGCGGTCTTGATCCAGGCCGCCGCCGCCGAAACCATACCCTTGCCGCCGCCCCAGCCTGACACCGGCGCGCACACCGACAAGCCGATCGAAAGGCAGCTGCCGCAGCCCGCCACCACGGCGGAGCCCGTACCGCTGCCCTCGGTCGACAGCATCAATCCCGACCGCTTCGGCGCCAAGCCGGCGGACGCGGCCTATGGCGCCTTTCAGCGCGGGCTCTACAAAACGGCCTATAATCTGGCGCTGACCCGCGCCCAGAATGGCGACCCGGCCGCGCAGACATTGGTGGCCGAAATCCTGTCGCGCGGGCTCGGCGTGCCGTTGAATGCGGCGGAGGCCTCGAAATGGTATGCGCTCGCCGCCGAACAGGGCGTGCCTGAGGCGCAGTTCCAGTATGCGCTGATGCTGCTCGACGGCCGCTACGTCAAGAAGGACTCGAAAGAGGCCTACGCCTTGATGCAGGCCGCCGCCGAAGCCGGCAACCAGCTGGCACAGTTCAATTTCGCGCAGATGCTGGTCCGGCAGGATCCCGGCGACGCGGGTCTGACCAAGGCAGTCTCCTATTACGAGCGCGCCGCCGCGACCGGTCTCCCCGATGCGCAATACGCCATGTCCCAGATCTATGCCAACGGCGTCGGCGGCAAGCCCCGCGACGACACGCAGGCAAGACGCTTCCTGGCGCAGGCCGCGCGGCAGAACTACGACACCGCGCAGATCGATCTCGCCGCCTGGATGATCGAGGGCCGGGGCGGCGCCCGCGACCTGAAATCGGCTTTCGGCTGGACGAAGCAGGCCGCCGAGGGCGGCAACGTCGCCGCGCAGAACCGGCTGGCAAAACTCTACATGCAAGGCATCGGCACAGATCCGGACCTGGTGCTCGCCGGCGCCTGGTACATCGTCGCCCGCCGCGCCGGTCTCATCGACCCCGACATGGACGATTTCCTGCAAGGGCTGAGCGACGATCAGACCAAACAGGCCCTGCAGAAGGCAAACCGGCTGCCCTGATGGCGCTGCTCGATTATTGCATGTGATCGAGGACGACCTTACCGAAGGGCGAGCCGTGCTCGAGGTGCCGGAAGGCTGCGGCCGCGTCCTTCCAGGCAAACACCTTCTCGATCACGGGTCTTATCCGGTTGACTGTCAGGCCTCGGTTCATCGCCTCGAAGGATTCGCGTGAGCCCACAGGTATGCCACGCGCCCTGACCTGGCGGCGGAAGATGTCGAGGGGATTGATCGACCCTTCGCTGCCGCCGAGATAGCCGATGACGTTGATCTGGGCGCCACGCGCCGAAGTCTTCAGCGACTGGGCGAAGCTTTGCGGCCCGCCGACCTCGATAATATGGTCCGCGCCGCGGCCGTCGGTCAGTGCCAGCACGGCCGGTGCCCAATCGGGATTGTCGCGATAGTTGATGCCGTGATGCGCGCCAAGCGCCTTTGCCCGCGTGAGCTTGTCGTCGCTGCTCGACGTGACGATGACATGTGCGCCGGCTGCCGCGGCGAACTGCACCGCAAACAGCGAGACACCGCCGGTGCCCAGGCTGAGCACCGTCTCGCCCGGCTTCACCTGGCCTTCGGTGAACAGTGCGTGCCAGGCCGTGACCCCGGCGCAAGGCAATGTCGCCGCTTCGACATCGCTCAGATGTGGCGGTGCGAGCACGGCCGCCTGTTCGTCCAGCCGCGCGAACTCGCTGAGCAGACCATCGATGGGGCCGCCACGCTGATAGGAAGGCTCCGCCATGGCGAAACTGCCGCCGACCCAGCGCTGCCAGAACGTGCCGCAGACGCGGTCGCCGATCTTGAAACGGGTCACTTCGGCGCCAACCGCGACCACTTCGCCCACTCCGTCCGAAAGCGGTATCAGCGGCAGCGCAAAGGCGGTGTGGTAGCTGCTACGAGCGATCTCCACATCGCGGTAGTTCAGCGCTGTTGCCTTGACCTTGATGATCATCTCCTGGCGGCCGGGTTCCGGCATCGGCCGCTCGACAAGTCTGAGATTGTCGATGCCGCCGGGGGCCTGCAATTCGATCGCCTGCATTGCCGTTCCTTCCTTTTGAAAATCCGTCGAAAGGAAAATCGCTTGCCGGGACCTGATTTTCAAATTCATAATAATCAGGATGATTATGCATATGAGGATCAGGGATGCTGGAGGAACTACGCACGCTTGTGCTCTTCGCCGAGGAAGGCTCGATCCAGAATGTGGCGCGCCGCCTGCCTTTGACACAGCCGGCCGTCACCCGGCAGATGCAGCGGCTGGAGGATATGCTCGCGACAACGCTTCTCGATCGCCGGCAGAAGCCGCCGCGGCTGACCGCAGCGGGATTGGAGGTGCTGGCGCGCGCAAGGGACATACTGGCTTCGGTCGAGGCTCTGAAAGCGTTCGCCGCCGAAGCTGAGCCGCAGGGCGTGCTGCGTGTCGGCCTGACACATGGCTTGTCCGATGCAAGCATTGCGGGCGCTATCGCCGGCGCGGCCGCCGCGTTCCCAAGAATATCGTTGCGGCTCAAGACCGGCTGGAGCGCGGAGCTCATCGAGCAGTTCGAACGCGGTCAGCTCGATATGGCGATCGTTCTGCGACCTGCCGATCATCGAGGCTCGGACGTGCTCGGCACCGAACGTCTCTGCATCATAGCGCAGGCGGGCGCCCATCTCACGGACGCCCGGGCACCCATGCCTTGGGTTCTCAGCCCCGAGCCTTGCGACGCCCGTCAGACACTGCTCTCCAGTTTGGGCGGCGAACGGCATCCGCTCATCGTGGCGGCGGAAATCCAGGATCCGGCGATGCAGATGGAATGGGTCCGTCGGGGACACGGCCTCGGCCTCATGCCGTTGCGGCTCGCGGCGCACGGACTTCCCGACGGCCTCGCGCTCGTCGATCTCGAAGGTGTCGACCTTTCATTGCAGGTCGTGGCAATGCGCTCGCCACATCTCCACCGGCTGGCGAAGGTCGTGGAGGCCATTGCAAAGACCGTCGGCGAAGCCATCAAGATCGGGGCTGACCGGCCGTAGCCGATCCGGCGTCCCTTGCCTCTCCGGACGATTTGTGGTCTTGGGAGCCCGAAATCGCTTGTCCCGGCGAAAATCTCATTCCGGATCCCATCATCATGGCCAAGATCAATGGCAACGAAATCCGTCCCGGCTACGTCATCGAGCACGATGGCGGCCTGTGGGTGGCGGTCAGGACCAACACCGTCAAGCCCGGCAAGGGAGGCGCCTACAACCAGGTCGAACTGAAGAACCTGATCAACGGCACCAAGCTCAACGAGCGCTTCCGTTCGGCCGAGACGGTCGAACAGATCCGCCTCGACCTGAAGGATTTTTCCTTCCTCTACGAACAGGACGACGCGCTGGTTTTCATGGACACCCAGAGCTACGAACAGCTCGAACTGAACAAGGATTTCGTCGGCGACCGCGCCGCCTTCCTGCAGGACGGCATGATGGTGACGGTTCAGCTCTATGAGGAGAGGCCGATCGGCATCTCGCTGCCCGACTATGTCACCCTGACCATCACCGAGGCCGACCCGGTGGTGAAGGGCCAGACGGCGGCATCCTCCTACAAGCCGGCGGTGCTGGAGAACGGCATCCGCGTGCTGGTGCCGCCCTTCATCGGCGCCGGCGAACGCATCATCGTCGACACCAACGAAATCACTTACGTGCGCCGCGCGGACTGACGCGCGGGCACAGGAAGACACACGATGGCACGCTCAGCCCTTCTTAATGTCATGGTCCAGGCCGCAATGAAGGCCGGCCGCTCGCTGTCGCGCGACTTCGGCGAGGTCCAGAACCTGCAGGTCTCGTTGAAAGGTCCGGGCGACTATGTCAGCCAGGCCGACCGCAAGGCCGAGGACATCATCTTCGCCGAATTGTCGAAGGCGCGCCCGGGCTACGGTTTCCTGATGGAGGAGCGCGGCACGGTGGAAGGCGAAGACAGCCAGCACCGCTGGATCGTCGATCCGCTCGACGGCACCACCAATTTCCTGCACGGCATTCCGCTTTTCGCTGTCTCGATCGCGCTGGAGCGCCAGGGCCAGATCGTAGCCGGCGTCATCTACAATCCGGCCATGGACGAGCTTTATACGACCGAGCGCGGTGGCGGCGCTTTCATGAACGATCGCCGGCTGCGCGTGGCCGGACGCATCAAGCTGGTCGACACGGTGATCGGCTGCGGCATGCCGCATCTGGGACGCGGCCACCATGGCAATTTCCTCGTGGAATTGCGTAACGTCATGGCCGACGTCTCGGGCGTGCGCCGTCTCGGTTCCGCCGCGCTCGATCTCGCCTATGTCGCCGCCGGCCGCATGGACGGTTTCTGGGAAACCGGCCTGTCGGCCTGGGACATCGCCGCGGGCCTGCTCCTGATCCGCGAAGCCGGCGGTTTCGTCTCCGACATGGATGGCGGGCAGGAGATGCTGGACAACGGCTCGGTCGTCGCGGGCAACGAGGTCATCCAGCGTGCGCTGCTGAAGACGGTGAAAAAGCCCCTGGCATCCCGCTAAAGCCTCCCGGCGCGCCGAACCGCCGCAGTCGCAAAACCGCCACCTAAACTTGAAATACTGTCCGGCGGTTGCCCAGATATGGGGCGAAGCAGGACGATCGATGGTCAATATCCCGCCGCAACTCGAAATCCCCTTTGTCGGGCGCTGGCACTACTCCCGCGCGGAGATGATCGCCGACGGCATTGTCCATGCTGTCGGCATCGTGCTGGCGATCGCGGCCGGCTCGGCACTGCTGGCGCTGGCGGCGTTTCGCGTCGGACCTGGCGAGTATATCGCCGCCGCCTTCTATGTCGTTTCGCTGCTCACCGTGCTGTCGGTGTCGCTGGCCTACAATCTGTGGCCGGTGTCGTCTCCGGCCAAATGGGTTCTGAGGCGTTTCGATCACGCCGCGATCTATCTTCTGATCGCCGCCACCTACACGCCTTTCCTTGCGCAGCTCGACGCTTCGCCGCTGGCCCGCTGGATGATCGTGCTGGTCTGGACCGCGGCGGCGACGGGCATCGCCATCAAGGTGTGCTTTCCCGGCCGTTTCGACCGGCTGGCGATCGTCTTCTATCTCGCCATCGGCTGGAGCGGCATCGTCCTGGTCAAGCCGCTCGTCGAGACGCTGCCGACGACGTCGATCGTGCTCATCGTTGCCGGTGGCGTCGTCTATTCCTGCGGCGTCATCTTCTTCACCTGGAAGGGTCTGCGCTTCCACAACGCGCTGTGGCACGGCTTCGTCGTCACTGGCGCGGGCCTGCATCTGGCGGCCATGGTCGACTGCCTGGTGATTAACCGTTTCTGATCCGCCTGCGGCAATATTGCCAAGCGCCATTCAATTTGGTCACAATTCCGTTTAGAGTCGCGAACGACGTGATCGGCGGCAGCGGCAGCGAAAACGGGGCACGGATGGCTTTTCTCAGATCCTTCGGCATGGGCAGGCGCTCTGACGTACTGATCTACGATCCCCATAAACTGTCGAGTCCGCAGGTGTTCCTGCTGACCATGGTCATCTTCCTGGCCATCGTCGCCTTCATTGCCGCCATCCTGACCCGCCAGATCTCGACGGCCTTCGTGACCAATCCCGGGCTCAACGGCCTGATCATCGGCGTGCTCGCGGTCGGCATCCTGCTTGCCTTCGCCCAGGTCGGGCGGCTGTTTCGCGAGGTGCGCTGGCTCAACTCCTTCCGCGCCGGCTCGGAGACCATCGAACCGGTGCTGCTGGCGCCGATGAAAGCCATGATCGGCCGCTCCTCGACCATGGCCTTCTCGACCTCCTCGATGCGCACCATGCTCGATTCCATCGCCACGCGCCTCGACGAAAGCCGCGACACCTCGCGCTACCTGGTCGGCCTCCTGGTGTTTCTCGGCCTGCTCGGCACCTTCTGGGGCCTGTTGAACACGATCGGCTCGATCCGCGAGACCATCGAATCGCTCGACCCGGGCACCGGTGACGCCGCGGCGGTGCTCGATTCGCTGAAACAGGGCCTGTCGGCGCCGCTGGCCGGCATGGGCACCGCCTTCTCGTCCTCGCTGTTCGGTCTGTCCGGCTCGCTCGTGCTCGGTTTCCTCGATCTGCAGGCGGGCCGCGCCCAGACGCGCTTCTACACCGAGCTTGAAAACTGGCTGTCCTCGGTCACCGATCTCTCCTCCGACATCGTCGTCTCCGATCAGGCCAAGAGCGAACCATCCGACGAGATCCGTCTGTTGTCGGAGCGGCTGCGCAGCATGCAGGAGAATGGCGGCGGCTCCAATCCGCGCGTCGCCACCGCCATGGCCAACCTCGCCGACGGCATTTCCGGCCTGGTCAAGAACATGCGTTCCGAGCAGCAGATCATGCGTGACTGGGTCGAGGCCCAGTCCGATGAGCAGAAGGCCATGCGCAACACACTGGAAAAGATCGCCGACGCCCTGAAGAAGCCCGGGGTGCACTGACATGGCGCTTGCCAGGGGCCGGCGTACCGATCGCCGCATCGACTACTGGCCGGGCTTTGTCGACGCGCTGTCGACGCTGCTTTTGGCCATCATGTTCCTGCTCACCGTCTTCGTGCTGGCGCAGTTCCTGCTCGGCCGCGAGATCTCCGGCAAGGACACGGTGCTCAACCGCCTCAACTCGCAGATCAACGAACTGACCCAGTTGCTGGCGCTGGAGCGCTCGACGGCGCAGGACAAGGAGGATTCGCTGGCCAATCTGCAGGCGTCGCTGTCGGCGGCCGAGGCGGAGAAGAGCCGGCTCGAACAGTTGCTGGCGCAAGGCGCCGGCGCCGGCGACCAGGCCAACCAGCGCGCCGCGGCGCTTTCGGGCGAACTCGACAGCCAGCGCCAGATCAGCCAGCAGGCGCTGAGCCAGGTCGAAATCCTCAACCAGCAGATCGCCGCCTTGCGCAAGCAAATCGGCGCGCTTGAAGACGCCCTCAATGTGTCCGAAGCCCGCGACCGCGATTCCAACACCAAGATCGCCGATCTCGGCCGCCGGCTGAACGTCGCCCTGGCTCAGCGCGTGCAGGAATTGAACCGCTACCGCTCCGATTTCTTCGGACGTCTGCGCGAGATCCTCGCCGACCGCGAGAACATCCGCATCGTCGGCGACCGCTTCGTCTTCCAGTCGGAAGTGCTGTTTCCGACCGGCTCCGAGGTGATCAACGATGCCGGCAAGGTCGAGATGAAGAAGCTCGCCGACGCCATCATCGAGTTGCAGAAGGAAATCCCCCCCGAGATCAACTGGGTGCTGCGCGTCGACGGCCATACCGACAACAAGCCGCTCTCCGGCACCGGCCGCTACCGCGACAATTGGGAATTGTCGTCGGCGCGTTCGACCTCGGTGGTCAAGTTCCTGATCGACAACGGCGTGCCGGCCAACCGCCTGGTCGCCGCCGGCTTCGGTGAGTTCCAGCCGCTCGACCCCGCCGACACCGACGAGGCTCGCAACAAGAACCGCCGCATTGAACTGAAGCTCACCGAACGTTGATTTCTCATCACGCGAGCTCACGCGAATTTGTTCGCCGGCTCAACTTTAGGGCGCAAGCCGGAGCCGACAAGGCCTGAAAAGATTATCTTTTTTTAATTACACTTCCCGCCGGAGCGCTCCTAGCCTGCCGCGCAGGGCCGAGAACCGCCGGCGATGCCTCCCCATCGCGACGCGACGGAACTGACGACCCAAACGGTCGGAAGGCGAGGCGGCGCGGCCGCTCCCTTCCTTGCAGGAGGAAGCGCCCCATGCGCACATCAGCATCTCTCAAGACGGCAACGCTTGCCGCAATTCTCATCGTCGCCCCGCTCGCCGCCGCCTATGCCGCGGGCCATCACAAGGGCGCTCTCGACGCGAGCGACCCGACCGACATGACCGGCCCGCGTGTCGAGGCTCTCATCGAACAGGTTCAGGGCGTCCACCAGGGCATAGTCGACGCCAGGCAGGCCAACAACATCACCCCGGCGGTGGCGGAGCGCCTGGAAATGCGCACCGCCCGCATCAGCCAGGCGGCCGAGAAGATCGCCGCGTCCGATCACGGCAGGATACCGGCCGCGCAATATCATGACCTGCTGCGCCGTCTCGACAATGTCGACCAGCGGCTGCGGGTCGATACCGGCAGCGGTTTCCTGATGGGCGACGGCGCCGACGGCGGAAACTATCCGAACGGCTGAGGCCGTCCGGCAAGGTCCAAGAGGAAGGGACCACCTGGCGCCTTCGGGACCCCAATCCCGCCGGCGTCCTTTTTTTCTCACCAGCCCGGCTTGCCTACCAACCAAGCCAGACCGCGATCAAGGCGACCACCGCCGGCACGGTCTGGACGAACAGGATTTTGCCGCTGACCGTTGCCGCGCCGTAAAGGCCGGCAACCGCCACGCACAGCAGGAAGAAGACCTTGACCTGAAAACCGGCGGCGCCGAGGTAAAGCCCCCAGAGCAGGCCGGCGGCGAGAAATCCGTTGTAGAGGCCCTGATTGGCGGCCAGCACCTTCGACGCCTTGGCGAATTCGGGCGTCAGGCGGAATGTCTCGTGCCCGCGCGGCGTGTCCCAAAGCGCCATCTCGAGATAGACGATGTAGACATGGATCAAGGCCACCAGCCCGACCAGGATGTTGCCGATCATTTGCTCCCCCTTCACGCGTTGCCGACAGCATTTCATGTGTGGCATCGGCTGCGCAAGATGCATCCGCCGGACGGCATCTAAGCAATTCCAGGAAAAGTGTGCAGCGGTTTTCCGGGGAAAAGCGCGTAGCGCTTTCCCTAGGGAATTGCGTCAAACAAAGAGTTAGAGCGGTTTGCCGTTTCCGTGAAACGGTGAACCTCTGAGGGTTGCCAAGGCTTTTGCGTTGGTGTCTTTTCGCGCCGTCCTCAATCACGGAACCCGCCATGTCCTTTCAGAAACTCGACGACCTCGGCCACAAGCTCGAAGCGCTTGAGCATGCGCTGGCCATCCTCGGCGCCGATGAAGCGACGCACATGGCCGTCGGCGGCGGCGAGAAGCGCGCAGAGGCGATGGCGGCATTGGCCGGCATGTACCATGCCAGGGCGACCGCACCGGAAATCGCCGACTGGATCGCCACCGCCGAAGGCGAGGCGCTCGACGACGAGCAGCGTGCGGCGCTTGGCGAGCTGCGGCGGCAATACACCAACCTGACCTGCCTGCCGGTCGAATTCGTCGAACGGCAAACGACGGCGCGCATGCGCTGCGAGCAGCTGTGGCGCGACCTGCGCGCCAAGAACGACTGGGCGGGTTTCCAGCCGGCGCTCGAGGGCGTTGTGGCACTGGTGCGCGAAGAGGCGGCCCTGCGCTCCGACGTGCTCGGCCTCGCCCCCTATGATGCGCTTATGGAGCAATTCGACCCCGGCAACCGTACCGCCGACATCACCCCCGTCTTCGCCGATTTGAAAGCCTTCCTCAAAGGCTTCGTGCCGGAGGCGCTGGCGATCCAGGAAGCGCGGCTGCGCAAACATCCGCTGAAGCCGCTCTCGGGCACCTACGCCATCGACAAGCAGCGCGAGCTTGGCCTTGCCATGATGGCGGCGGTCGGTTTCGACCTGACGCACGGCTCACTGTCGGTGTCGCACCATCCCTTCTGCGGCGGCGTGCCCAGCGACGTGCGCATCACCACCCGTTACAAAACATCGGATTTCCTCTCGGCGCTGATGGGCGTGCTGCACGAGACCGGTCATGCGCTCTATGAACAGAACCTGCCGAAGGCGTGGTCGCACTGGCCGCTCGGCAAGGCGCGCGGCATGGCCGTGCATGAAAGCCAGAGCCTGTTCGTCGAAAAGCAGATCGGCCGCAATCCCGCCTTCTGGCACTGGGCGCTGCCGGTGGTGGAAAAACATCTCGGCGAGGCCTGGTCGCTCGACGATCTCCTGCCGCATGTGCATCGCGTCGAGCGCGGCCTGATCCGCGTCGACGCCGACGAGGTAACCTATCCCCTGCATGTCATCCTGCGCTACGAACTTGAGCAGGAGCTGGTCTCGGGCAGGCTGGAGGTTGCCGATTTGCTCGAGGCCTGGGATGCCAAGATGCGCGACTATCTCGGCCTCTCCACGCTGGACAACCCGGCCGATGGGCCGATGCAGGACGTGCACTGGCCGGGCGCCGCCTTCGGCTACTTCCCGTCCTACACGCTTGGCGCGATGATGGCGGCGCAGCAGTGGGCCGCGCTGACCCGGGAACATCCTTCCGCCGACGACGATCTTGCCAAAGGAAACTTCGCGGCCATCAATGGCTGGCGCCGCGAAAAAATCTGGTCGCAGGGCTCGCGCTGGTCGACGCCGGGCCTGCTCGAACGCGCCACCGGCGAAAAACTCAACGCCGTGCATTTCGTCAATCACCTGAAGCAGCGCTACGGCGGATGAAATCGGCCGTCCCGGTCTCGGCGGCCGGCGGCGGCGAACAAGGAGGCGATGACGCGCCATCGCCCGGCGGCCATCTTGCGGGATCGCCGCTACTTTTCTATCACTGGTGGTATCCGACCGTATATTGCAGGACGTGCGGACCATGAGGGCGGGTACTTCCGGTGACATCTTCTGCGATCACGCGGCTTTTCGTCTTGATTGCCTTCACGCTTTTCTGCGCGCCTGCCATGGCCGACGCCGAAATCCACAAGGGCAGCTCCGGCAGCTGGATCGACCGCGTCGAGCTTCCGAAGGCTGACCCGCGTTTCGACAGCCGGATCAAGAACGGCATCTCCAACCTTGTCTCGGAATATCAGATCCGGCAGCGGCCCGGCGGCATCGAGGCCTTCGACCGCTATGCCTACAGGATCGTCGACCGCACCGGGCTCGAGCGCGGCGCCGCCATAAATTTCGAATTCGACCCGGCAACGTCGCAAGTGACGATGAACTGGCTGAACGTCATCCGCGACGGCGTGGTCATCGACCGGCTGCCTGGGGCTACGTTCGATGTGTTCCGGCGTGAGAAGGATGCCGAGAAAGGCCTGTTTGACGGCTGGCTCACCGCTTACGTGAATGTCGACGATGTCCGTGTCGGCGACATCATCGACTATGGCAAGACCACCGTCAGGACGCCGATCGTCGGCGCGGATCTGTTTTTCCACTCGGTCGCCATGGCTTGGGGCGAGCCCATAGCGCTCATCCGCGAGAAGGTCGTCTGGCCGGCAAACCAGCCCCTGAACATCCGCCAGGTTCGCACCGACATCCAGCCGGATGTCAAAACCGACGGCGCCTCGAAAACCTATACCTGGCAAAGCATCAACCCTGCCCCGGTCAAGCCCGAGGAGAACCTGCCGGCGGATTTCCTGACCTATCCGACGATCCAGATCTCTTCGACAGCCAAATGGCAGGATGTCGTCGACGCGATGTTGCCCTACTACCGGCTCGACCAGGAATTGCCGGCCGCTTTCGCATCCAAGCTCGACGATATCGCCGCCCGAAACGCCAAGCCCGAAGACCGCATGATCGAAGCGATGCGGCTGGTCCAGGACACCATCCGTTATGTCAGCCTGTCGATGGGCCGTGGCTCCTACATTCCCCGCAGCCCGAGCACCGTGATTGCCTCCGGCTTCGGCGACTGCAAGGACAAGGCCTTGCTTCTTGCCTCCAGCCTGCGCCGGCTTGGCGTTGAGGCTGAGCCTGCCCTGACCGATCTCGACGATGGACTGGCGCTTGGCGACATGCTGCCGACGATCCGCGCCTTCGACCACGTCATCGTCAAGGCGACGATCAAAAGCCAGATATACTGGATCGATGCGACCAATTACTTGCAGGGTGGCCGGGCCGAGAACCTTGTTCCGCCCGACTATGGCTTTGCCTTGCCTGTTGTCGCCGGCAGCGCCCGGATGGAGCGGATCGAACGCAAGGAGCTGTTCCAGCCGACCACCTTCGTCAGCGAGGCGTTCGACTTCCCGAAAAACACGGGCGAGGCGCTCAAGCTGACGGTCAGCACGACCTACCGGGACGCGGATGCCGACTCGATGCGCTACAGGCTGGTTTCGCAATCGGCCACCAAGCTCGCCGACGACTATCTCCAATATTACAACCGGCAGTATCCGGGGATGACCAGCCTGGCGCCGTTGTCGACAAAGGACGACCGTGACGGCAATGTCGTCACCACGGTCGAATCCTACGAGCTGCCGGCCGAGGATCTCGACGCCGATGATCTCGTCAAGAACTTCCCGTTGAAGGCCGATGTCGGCATCAGCAATTTGCCGGAGCCGGGCATGGTTGGCAGGGCCGGGCCGATCTGGCTCGGCAGCCCGATGTTCAAGCGTCATCAGTGCATCGTCCGGAACCTGAAGGCGGAGTTTGTCGGCCCTGAAAAGTCCGACGACGTGATCACGCCCTATGTCGCCTTCAAGGCGCGCTGGTCGAGCACGCCGAGCGAATTCCAGGTCGACTGGTTTCTCAAGACGATCAACGATCGCGTTCCCGCCAAGGATATCGGTTCGTATCTGAGATCGCGCAGGAAGATGGGCGACAACGCCTCCTGGAGTTACAATTTCGGCTATGCCGAAACCGAGGCGAATTGAGGCTAAATCAGTAAAGTAGCGCTCGGCAAGTCGCCTTGATTTATGGCGTGGTGACTAGCTCGACTTCCGCCGCTACTCCTGAAGCGATACAGTGCTTGTCCAGGCGCGGGTGGAAACAATGGATTTTACGAAGTTTTTCGAGCCGGTTCGGGGGATCATAGGATACCTTATAAGCCGAACGGGAACTATTATAGTTACGGCAATTTTATTGTTCGTCAATTTTGATTTCGGCAAGAAGATTTCCGAAATGTCAATCTATATTGATAAATACCACAACACGGTTATCAATGTAATTCCATTTGTGCCGCCTGAAAATCAAGGGCTAGTATTAACCATATTGGTCCTATTTGGAATCATCGGACTTTTAGAGACTCATTCGGCAATTTTAAATTTTTTGAACCGACTTTCTCCATTTACATTCGTCAGCTATGCGCCAAACTTCGAGCCATTCGAAAATGACATTGATTTAATTTGGAAGTGCTACAGTGAAAAATTGGACCTTGGCGAGCTAGAAAAGCTCCACCAAATAAGAAAATCGATGGAGGAGCCAAAGCGGTATCCTGCGCCAACCGGGATATTTGATTACATTTCTGGTTGGATATTTCTAATGCTGATACTTTATTTCTATTTGGAGATAAAATCTGCATCCACCTTTATTGAAAGCATATTCATTCTCTTGATAGCTGGCTGGGTTTGGGCATATCGTCGAGCCCAGTACGGCTCTTACGGGTGGGAAGAATCTCGAAAGGCGGCATTCTGGTTGTATGAGCATCGCCTGCACGATCCTCAAAAATTGACCGACGAGCAGCAGGAAAGACTAGGCGAGTATCACGACTCTCGACGAAACCTTCAGAGATTCAGAGAGCCTGGAGCGTCAATCTCGATATCTTGGCTCGATTTTCTGTATCGACTTCTGATACCTAGCAGTCTCCGTGCTAAGATCGGGCAATATAGATGGAAGCGTGAGAAGGAATTTCGCGAAGCATTGGGATCTCTATTCGGAGATGGTAGAAGTACTAAACGCCTCTAGACGCATTTGCATGAAGCCTTCCGACGCTCATAGCGCCGCCGTACAACTGACATTCCGAATCATACGCAGAACGGGCTTCCCTTTTTACTCCGCCGCGCCCCTGAAGGCGCTGGCGCCGGTCTCGAACTGGAGCTTGGCCAGCCTGGCATAGATGCCGCCCTTGGCGACCAGACTCTGATGCGTGCCTTCCTCGACGATGCGGCCGCCATCCATGACCAGTATCCTGTCGGCCTTCAGCACCGTCGCCAGCCGGTGCGCGATGACGATCGTGGTGCGGCCTTGCATCAGCCGTTCCAGCGCCGTCTGCACCAGCGTCTCGCTTTCGGCGTCCAGCGCCGACGTGGCTTCGTCGAGCAGCAGGATCGGCGCATCGCGCAGGATGGCGCGGGCGATCGCCACGCGCTGGCGCTGGCCGCCGGACAGCGTCACGCCGCGCTCGCCGACCTGGCTGTCATAGCCATTCTCGAGCTTGAGGATGAATTCGTCGGCCAGCGCGTCCTTCGCCGCTGCCTCGATTTCGGCATTGCCGGCGCCCGGCCGGCCGAAGCCGATATTGTCGCGCGCGCTCGCCGCGAAGATGGTGACGTCCTGCGGCACGATGGCGATGCGCTCGCGCACCGAGACCGGATCGGCTTCGCGCACGTCGACGCCATCGATCAGGATCTTGCCGGTTTCGGGATCGTAGAAACGCAGGATCAGCGAAAAGACAGTGCTCTTGCCGGCTCCCGAGGGGCCGACGATGGCCACCGTCTCGCCCGGCATGACCTGGAAACTCAGGCCGTGGACGGCGGCACGGTCGGGCCTTGCCGGATAGGAGAAGGAGACGTCGTCGAAGACGATCGCGCCCTTGGCGACCGCCGGCAGCGGCTTCGGATCGGACGGCGCCAGGATCGCCGGCTTTTCGGCCAGGATCTCGGTCAGCCGCTCGGCCGCACCTGCTGCCTGGGCAAGTTCGCCCCAGACTTCCGACAGCGCGCCGAGCGCGCCGGCGGCAAACACCGAATAGAGCAGGAACTGGCCGAGCGTGCCCGGCGATATCGTGCCTTCGAGCACGTCGCGCGAGCCGAACCAGAGCACCGCCACAACGGACGAGAAGATGGTGAAGATGGCGAAGAAGGTGAGGAAGGAGCGGGCGAAGATCGAGGCGCGTGCGGCCTCGAAGGCAGCCTCCACCGCGCCCGAAAACCGCCCGGTGACCAGCTTCTCGTTGGTGAAGGCCTGCAGCGTACGCACCGCGCCGATCTGCTCGCTGGCATAGGCTGTCGCCTCGGCAAGCGTGTCCTGCGCCTGCCTCGACTTGCGCCGCACCGAACGGCCGAAGGCGACCAGCGGCAGCACGATGACGGGAATGGCCGCGATGACCAGGCCGGACAGTTTTGGACTGGTGACGACCATCATTCCGACCGCGCCGAGACCGAGGATGACATTGCGCAGCGCCACCGAGGCAGTAGCGCCGACCGCCGACTTGACCTGCGTGGTGTCGGCGGCAAGCCGCGACACGATCTCGCCCGACTGGGCGGTGTCGAAGAAGGCCGGCGACAGCGTCGTGACATGGGCAAAGACATCGCGGCGGATATCGGCGACGACGCGCTCGCCGAGCGTGATGACGAAGTAGTAGCGGCCGGCGGACGCCGCCGCCAGCACGGCGGCCATCGCAACCAGTGCGGCGAAATATTCGGCGATGAAAGTGGTGCTGGACGACGAGAAACCGTGATCGATCATACGCCGTACGGCCAGCGGCAGCGTCAATGTCGTTGCCGCCGCGATGGCCAGCGAGATGAGGGCGCCGACGACCAGCGTGCGATATCCAGCGATATAGGGGAACAGGCGCCTGAGCGGCTTGAGCGAGCGTCGGCGCTCGTCTGCGCTGCTTGATTGCGCCATCTCGGTGTGTCCTCTAGCCGCTTCGGCTTCATGCGCCACAATATGCGCTTGCCGCGGCCTTGTGATTCAATTCCGCCTGATGTATAGGCTCGCCGACCGTTTTAGAAGCCGTGGCTCCTCAATAGCTGCGGCTTCGAGTTTTAAAAAGAGGCGCATCGACGCAGGCTCATGCCCGTCAGCCGCGCCGGCAAGCCAGGAACCGACCCATGAAGAGCGCTATTCATCCCGACTACCACACCATCAAGGTCGTCATGACCGACGGCACCGAATACACGACCCGTTCGACCTGGGGCAAGGAAGGCGATACTATGAACCTCGATATCGACCCGACCACCCACCCGGCCTGGACCGGCGGCCAGCAGACCCTGCTCGACCGCGGCGGCCGCCTGTCGAAGTTCAAGAAGCGCTTCGAAGGTTTCGGCCTTTAAGCCAACTTCGGCATTGTCGCAGATCAAAAACCCGCCTTCGAGGCGGGTTTTTTTGTTCAGCGAATGGTTGCCCTGACCAAGTCTCCCTTGATGACGACCGAGGGCTTGGTGCCGGCGGTGTTGGGAAGCGTGCTGTCGACGAGGCGGCCGTCGCGGCGACCGAATAGCTGATCGCAGTCCCCTGCCACTCAGTCTCCGGCCAGTTCCCGCAGCGCCATGCGCTTGTAGGCGGCGACCAGCCTGTCGCCCTCCTGCCGCTCGACCGAGATGGCCAGCCGTACCGCGGCCTCGCCCATTTGCCAGATGAGAAACGCCGTGGTCTCCAAGGCGAGGGGGTCGGCGCCGGGACGCAAGCGCTTCAGCACCGCCACGAGGAACTCCGCATTGGCCCGGCTGTCGGCGAGTTCGAGCTGGCGCAGCGCCTTGTCGGCCTGCGTTCCCGACCAGATGTCGCGCATCACCGGCTCGGCCAGGAACAGCCCGTAATAGATATCGACCAGCTCCGAGAAAGCCCGCCGCAGGCCTTCGGTGTCGCCGACATCCTTGAGCGTGGCCGAGATACAGGCCTGGCTCTCGGCCGTATAGCGCTCGGCCAGTGCCCAGATGATCGCCCGCTTGTCGGGAAAGAACTGGTAGAGCGAACCGATCGACACCCCTGCCCGTTCCGCGACCTCGCCCATGCGCATGGCGTCGCTGCCTTGCTCGGTGATCAGCGCCGAGGCAGCGGCCAGCATGCGCTCCACCCGCTCGCGGCTGCGCTGCTGGCTTGGCGCCCGCCTTGGCGAAGCGATCTGCTCGTTGGCCGGCGTGTCTTCCATGGACTGTCTCCAACAAGGCATTTGGCACTATCGCCGAGATAATGGCTTGACTCACAAAATACGAGGGTTTATCACGTTTTGCAAATGTGAGGATTGCTCATGTTTTCAAACAGAGGAAAACCACCATGACCGATACCAAACCAATTCTGATCCTTGGCGGCACCGGCAAGACCGGCCGCCGTCTTGCCGAGCGGCTGACGGCGCGCGGCATACCGGTACGGATCGGCTCCCGTTCCGGCACGCCGCGTTTCGACTGGGAGGCTCCCGCAAGCTGGGCTCCTGCACTCGAAGGCGTCAGCGCGGCCTATATCAGCTACTATCCCGACATCGCCGTGCCGGGCGCCGCCGAAGTGATCGATGCCTTCACCCGCCTTGCCGTGGAGCATGGCGTCCGCCGGCTGGTGCTGTTGTCGGGCCGCGGCGAGCACGAGGCGCAGCGCGCCGAAGAGATGCTGAAAGCTTCCGGGGCCGACTGGACGATCCTGCGCTGCGCATGGTTCTCACAGAATTTCAGCGAAGGCTTTCTTATCGAGCCATTGCTGGCGGGCGAAGTGGCCCTGCCGGTCGGACCTGTCGGCGAACCCTTTGTCGATGTCGACGACATCGCTGACGCCGCCGAAGCGGTGCTGACCGGGCCTGGTCATGTCGGCCAGCTCTATGAGCTCACGGGGCCCCGGCTGTTGAGCTTCGCAGACGCGGTAGCCGAGATTGCCAAGGCGGTTGGGCGCGACATCCGCTTTGTCAGAATCTCACATGACGAGTTCACGGCCGCTGTCGCGTCGCATGAACTGCCACCCGAAATCGTCTGGCTGCTCGATGAGCTGTTCACCAAGGTGCTCGACGGCCGCAACGAATCGCTCACCGACGGCGTCCAGCGCGTGCTCGGCCGTGCACCGAAAGACTTTTCCGCTTACGCAACCGAAACCGCCGCAACCGGCATCTGGAGTAACTGAGATGAGCAAGCTTGTTCCCGCCCTGACCATCATCGCCGCGATCGGCTCGGGCGTCGTCGGCGGCGTCTTCTTCGCCTTTTCCAACTTCGTCATGGCGGCACTTGCCCGGCTGCCCGTCCCGAGCGGCATCGCCGCGATGAATTCGATTAACATCACGGTAATCACGCCGACTTTCATGACGGCGCTTTTCGGCACCGGCCTGCTCTGTCTGGTGCTCATCGCCGCCGCCATCATGGGCTGGAGCCAGTCCGGCTCGTACTGGCTGCTTGCCGGCGCGGTGATCTACGTGATCGGCAGCCCGATCGTGACCATGGTCTTCAACGTGCCGCTCAACGATGCGCTCGCCGCCGTCGATCCGGCCAGCAGCAACGGCGCCGCCGTGTGGGCGAACCATCTAAGCCAGTGGGTGATGTGGAACCACGTCCGCACCATCGCCTCCATCGTGGCGATGGCCTGCTTTATCTTCGCATTGCTCTAATGAGACTTTACGAAACGCAAAAGACTCCGCTCAGGCGGGGTCTTTTTGCGTTGGCCCCTTTGACGTGTGGCCCTTGCGGTCGGAATGACCGAGATCGCGATCCGGATCGATCACGTCGCGCACCAGCTGCTTGAGTTTTGCCGCGTCCGGAAAGCCGCCGTCGCGCTTGCGATCCCAGATGAGAACATCATTGCAGGAGATCGTGAAGACGCCGCCGGTGCCGGGCACCAGCGTCACTTCGCCGAGATCGGTGCCGAAGGTGGAGAGCAGTTCCTGCGCCATCCAGCCGGCACGCAGCAGCCACTGGCACTGCGTGCAATAGGTGATGCTGATGGCGGGCAACGGCGTCTCGCTGATATCGGATTGAGCTCTGTTCATATCGGATTGAGCTCCGCTCATATCCCGACCGATCAGGCCGCGCTGAGCTTGGCCAGGGTCTCGTCGTCGACTTCGAAGTTGGCGTAGACGCTTTGCACGTCGTCGTCGTCCTCGAGCGTGGCGACCAGCTTCATCAGCGACTGTGCCCGCTCCTCGTCGACCGGAACATTGTTCTGCGGCCGCCAGATCAGCTTCACCGATTCCGCCTCGCCGAGCGCGGCTTCCAGCGCCTTCGACACCTCGCCGAGATTCTCGAAGGCGCAATAGATCGTGTGGCCTTCCTCATCGCTTTCGACATCGTCTGCGCCGGCTTCGATCGCCGCTTCCATGACCTTGTCGGCGCTGCCGGCCGATGCCGGATAATAGATCTCGCCGACGCGGTCCCACATGAAGGACACCGAGCCGGTTTCGCCCATCGCGCCGCCGGCCTTGGTGAAGGCGGCGCGGACATTCGACGCCGAGCGGTTGCGGTTGTCGGTCAAGGCCTCGACGATAACGGCGACGCCGCCTGGGCCATAGCCTTCATAGCGCACGGCCTCGTAGTTCTCGGCATCGCCCATCGACGCCTTGTTGATGGCGCGCTGGATGTTGTCCTTCGGCATCGACACGGCCTTGGCGTTTTGGATCGCCAGCCGCAGGCGTGGGTTCATCGATGGGTCGGGCGTACCGCTCTTGGCGGCCACGGTGATTTCGCGCGCCAGCTTGGAAAACATTTTCGACCGCACCGCGTCCTGACGGCCCTTGCGGTGCATGATGTTCTTGAACTGTGAATGGCCAGCCATGGCACCCCTGTCGTGTTCGGCTAGAGCGTTCTGCGGCGAGATGCGTTACCTCGCCTTTTTTGCAAAATGCTCGAATTCAAATTTTCAGAGCGTCCTTGATGCGTCCGCAGGACGTATGGCGCTCTTTGTCGGAATGGCCGGCTTATAGATAAATCGGCTCAATTCGTCCAGCCGCGCCGTGCGCCGGCGGCCAACAGGGACGGGTGCAAGCACTCACGCCTCCAGATCGGACTTCAGCCGGTCGATGATGCTGAGCGCATGGCCGGCATACTGGCTGATCCAGCGGTCGTGGATCTGCTTGATCGGCAAGGCGTTGAGATGGTTCCAGCGCTCGCGTCCGTCGCGGCGCGCAACGATCAGCTCCGCCTCCTCCAGCACCTTCAGGTGCAGCATGACGGTGCAGCGGTCGATGCCGGGGAAGGCATCGCACAGCATGCCGGTGGTCTTCGGCTCGTCCTTCAGCCGATCGAGCATTTCACGCCGGCGCGGATGCGCCAGCGCCTTGAAAACATTGTCGTCTTGCGATCGACTTGACATGTTATAGTTCTATAACATATCGTCCAGCCAATCAAGCGAGGAGTTGTGGATATGTCTCTTGGATTCCGCGTTTCCGGCCGCATCGGCAAACCGGTCGCCGAAGTTTTCGACGCCGTCGTCAACCCCAAGAAGCTGAGCGGCTATTTCACCACCATCGGCGGCGCCAGCGCGCCGCTGCAAACCGGCACCGGCGTCGTCTGGTGGGGCAAGGTGCCGGTCGAAGTCGACGAAGTGGTCAAGAACAGCCGCATCGTGCTGCGCTGGGACGCCACCGATGCAGACGGCAAGCCGGCCTACAAGACCCGCATCGAAATGAACTTCGAGCCGCTGGACGATGGCGGCACCTTCGTCACCATCGCCGAAAGCGGTTGGCGGGAAGGCGCGGTCGGCTTGAAGAAATCCTACCTCAATTGCGAGGGCTGGTCGCAGATGCTGGCCTGCATGAAAGCCTATGTCGAACATGGCATCAATCTGCGCGACGGCTACTACCGCAGCGAGATGAAGGGCGAGCCCGCCAACGAGACCAATGTTTGAGCGATGGAGTCCGTAATGACCGCGAAAATCGCCGGCGGCATCAACATCGCCATGAAAGTGCCGCCGCATCAGTATGAGGCGACGATCGCCTTCTACCGCGACATCGTCGGCCTGAAGCCATTCGACGCCAAGGCGCCGGCCGTCGGCTTCGAGTTCGGCCCCAACCGCCTGTGGATCGACGAGGCGCCGATGTTGAGCCAGGCCGAGGTCTGGCTCGAACTGTTCACCGAAGATTTCACGACCGCTGCCGCACACCTCGCCGAGGCCGGGATCGTGCGTTGCGATGCCATCGAACCCTTGGGCGAAGGCTTTCGCGGCGGCTGGATCACCAACCCGGCCAGCATCGTCCACATGCTGCGCGAACCCGACGCCTGGTGAGCGCCAGGGCCAGAAAGGCGACCGCCATGGAGATCCGCGAAACCCCGACAGCCGAGGCCGGCATGCTGATCCGGCGCCCTGTCGCCGAGGTGTTCGAGGCCATCGTCGATCCGGCCATCACCACCAGATTCTGGTTCACCCACGGCAGCGGTCGGCTGGACAGCGGCAAGGAGGTCCGCTGGGAGTGGCGCATGTACGGCGTGTCGACGGCCGCCAAGGTCAGCGAGATCGTCAGGAATGAAAGGATCGTCATGCAATGGAGCGATCCGCCGACAACGGTAGTCTGGACCTTCACCGAAATGCCCGGCGATGCGACCTTTCTCGAGGTCCGCAACTTCGGCTTCGCCGGCACGCCCGACGAGCAGGTCAAAGAAGCGATCGGATCAACCGGTGGCTTCACGCTGGTGCTGGCCGGCGCCAAGGCCTGGCTGGAACAAGGCTTGACGCTGGGCCTGATCGGCGACCGCCACCCGAAGGGTGCGCCGGGGCGTTAGCTACCCCAGCACCCGGCTACTCAATGCCCGTCGCCGGGCTTCGCTTTCCTGCGCCGCCGCGCCAGCATGTTGAGCCCCTCGACCAGGGCCGAAAAACCCATCGCCGCGTAGATGTAGCCCTTGGGCACATGGTAGCCCATGCCGTCGGCGATCAGCGTCATGCCGATCATTAACAGGAAGCCCAACGCCAGCATGACGATGCTGGGGTTCTTGGCGATGAAGTTGGCCAATGGACCCGCCGCCAGCATCATCACGCTGACGGCCACGATCACGGCGATGTACATGATCGCGATCTCGTCGGTCATGCCGACGGCGGTGATGATGGAATCAATCGAAAACACAAGATCGAGCAGCAGGATCTGGAAGATCGCGCCGGCAAGCGAGATCTTGAGCGTCTCGCCCATCATCGTGTCCTTGTGGTCGTCGGGATCGACTGTGTGATGGATCTCCTTGGTCGCCTTCCACACTAGGAACAGGCCCCCGGCGATCAGGATCAGATCGCGCCAGGAGAAGCCATGGCCGAAGGCGGTGAAGACCGGCGTCGTCAGCTGGACGATGACTGATATGGTGCCCAGCAGCACCAGCCGCATGACCAGCGCCGCCGAAATGCCGAGCCGGCGGGCGCGGGCCCGCTGCGCTTCCGGCAGCTTGTTGGTCAGGATCGAGATGAAGATCAGATTGTCGATGCCGAGCACAATTTCCAGCACCACCAGCGTCAGTAGCGCGACCCATGCGGTTGGATCGGAAACGAAGTGAAAATGCGGCGCAAGAAATTCGATAAGCTGCATGGAGGTCGTTGTCCCCTCTTTTAACGATCTGAAGCAGATGTCGTCGGCAATTAGGTACTGCGCGCGCCTATATCAATGTCACGACCAGAAGGACGGAGCCGTTTCTTCCAGTCTCGGCCCGCGACGAAACGGCGCGATCTTCTCGGTCAGTCCGGTGCGATCGGAAATATTGACACCAACCCCACACAATGTCGCCGGGCCGGTCGCAGCCTCGAAGCGCCCCTTCGGCACTTTCGACAGGAACCGGTTGAGCGGTTCCTCCTTGTCCATGCCGAGCGAAGAATCATAGTCGCCGCACATGCCGGCATCCGACAGATAGCCGGTTCCGCCGTTGAGGATCTGGTGGTCCGCGGTCGGCTGGTGGGTGTGGGTGCCGACGACCAGGCTGGCGCGGCCGTCGACGAAATGCGCGAAGCACATCTTTTCCGAGGTCGCCTCGGCATGGAAGTCGATCACCACCGCATCCGCCTGTTCGCCGAGCGGGCAGGCGGCAAGCTCGCGCTCGCCGGCCTGGAACGGATCGTCGAGCTCGGGATGCATGAACACCCGGCCCATGATGTTGGCGACCAGCACGCGCGCGCCGCTCCTGGCGATGTAGACCCCGGAACCGCGACCCGGCGTACCCTTGGGAAAATTCGACGGACGCAGGAAGCGTTCTTCGCGCGGCGCGAAGGCCAGCGCATCGCGCTGATCCCAGACATGGTTGCCGGTGGTGACCACATCGGCGCCCGCCGCGATGGTTTCCCGAAAGATCTCTTCGGTGATGCCGAAGCCGCCCGCGGCATTCTCGCCATTGACGATGACGAAATCGAGTTTGAAGTCCGAAATCAGGCCAGGCAGTTGTTCCCACACCGCCGTGCGTCCCGATTTTCCAACCATGTCACCGAGGAAGAGAAGTCTCATATGATCCCGCACCGAAAGTCAGCGAAGCAAAAGCTGCATGACATCCGCGAAAAGATCATGCCTCCATTATCTACAATTTTGGCGTGAAGCGGCGCAACCCGCTCTCGGTCAGTATTTCCGGGATGACCACGTCATGGTTCTCATCCGGAACCTGCGCCACCTCCTGGCAGTCGAAGGCGATGCCGATCAGCCGGGGCGTATGCCCCTTGTCGACAAGCTTCGCGATCGCGCGATCATAGTAGCCGGCGCCATAGCCGATGCGGTGGCCGCGCGCGTCGAAGGCGGCGAGCGGCACCAGCATCACCTCGGGGTCGAGCACCTCGGCCTCTTCATGGGGTCCGACCGTGCCGAAGCCCATATCCACCATCGGCGCGCCGCGCACGAGCTCGCGAAAGACGATCGTGGTCTTGTCGAGAATGGCGGGCAGGCAAAGCCTGGCGCCCTGTTCGCGCAAGGCGAACATCAAGGGCCTGACATCGACTTCCGAACGCATCGGCCAGAAGCCGGATACGATCTGGCCGGGCTCGATGGCGAGGTGATCGCGCGCCGTCTCGGCCATCTCCAGCGCCATCTCCACCCGCCAGAACTCGTCGAGCGCGTCGCGGCGTCCAAGCGCCTGGAGCCGCAGCTGTTTTTTCTTGTCTTTGAGAGATGTCATGCGCGGACGATAGAAAAGGCCGGATCGGGATGGCGTTTCGGAAGCGACGTTTTCCACCGCATCATCCACCGCAAAGCATGGATGCGCTGCAAGAAGTGACGATCCACACAACCGGTGGAGAGAGCGATCCCGGGAACCTACAAAGTAGGTGGGCGCCGTGTGAGAAAACCCACGGGTCTTCCCAGGGACAGCTCCCTAAGGATCGTTAAGGCCCCGGGGAAAATGTTCTCCTGCCGGGAAGCACAGACCGTCCCGCCCAATATAGGCCGCTCATCCGTCAAGCGCCAGTGACGCAGGCAGTCCCGGCGGCTTTATTCGCCTCCCGCGCCGACCCTTGCACCAGCCGGGCGGCATCCTTACGGTCATGGAATGAACCAAGGAGCAAAAATGCGTTTCGAAGGCACGGCGGCCTATGTCGCCGACAAGGATCTGATGGTGGCCGTCAACGCGGCGATCGCGCTGGAGCGGCCCTTGCTGGTCAAGGGCGAGCCCGGTACCGGCAAGACCGAGCTTGCCCGCCAGGTAGCGGCGGCTCTCGGCCTCGATCTCATCGAATGGCACGTCAAATCGACGACGCGGGCGCAGCAAGGCCTTTACGAATATGACGCCGTGTCGCGGCTGCGCGACAGCCAGCTCGGCGATGCCAGGTTCAACGACATCAAGAACTACATCAAGCGCGGCAAGCTCTGGGAGGCGTTCGCGGCCGGCAAGAAGGTCGTGCTTTTGATCGACGAGATCGACAAGGCCGACATCGAATTCCCCAACGACCTGCTGCAGGAACTCGACCGGATGGAGTTCTTCGTCTACGAGACCGGCGAGACCATCCGCGCCGTCGTCCGCCCGATCGTCATCATCACCTCCAACAATGAGAAGGAACTGCCGGACGCCTTCCTGCGCCGCTGCTTCTTCCACTACATCCGCTTTCCCGACGTCGACACGCTGCACAGGATCGTCGACGTCCACTATCCCGGCATCAAGCAGAATTTGGTGCGCGCGGCGCTCACCCAGTTCTACGAGATCCGCGAGGTACCGGGCCTGAAGAAGAAGCCGTCGACCTCCGAGGCGCTCGACTGGATCCGCCTGCTGGTCGCCGACGACATCGCGCCCGAGGATTTGCGTGCCGACCCGAAGAACGCATTGCCCAAGCTGCATGGCGCCCTGCTGAAGAACGAACAGGATGTCCATCTGTTCGAACGGCTGGCCTTCATGGCCAGAAGACAGCAATAGGCAGGCAGCAATAGCGCTTTCCCCTTCTGTGGACCGTTGCCGCCGGCCGGACAGGAAGGCAGCTTCGGCCAGAACCCTTCGGAGGAGATGAAATGTCCGAGATTGTTGTCCGCCCGCTCGCGCAGTCCGACCACGCCGACTGGAAGCGTCTGTGGACCGACTATCTAACCTTCTATGAAACCAGGCTGCCAGAAGAGGTCTATGCCGTCACCTGGAAGCGGCTGTTCACAGAGGGTGAATTCGAGCCGAAGGGTTTTATCGCCACGCTCGACGGCAAGGCGGTCGGCCTCACCCACTATCTCTACCACCGCTCAGGCTGGTCGGAGAAAAACAACTGCTATCTGCAGGACCTGTTCGCCGACCCGGACGTGCGCGGCAAGGGCATCGGTGCGGCGCTGATCAATGCCGTGAAGCAGGAGGCGGCAAAGATCGGCGTCAGGAACGTCTACTGGATGACGCACGAGACCAACGCGACGGCGCGCAAGCTCTACGACCACGTGGCGCGCCGCACCGGCTTCATCGAGTATGATCTGCTGTAGATAGAAAATGTTCATCCCCTTCTTCCTCGAACTGAAGGCTGCACGTGTTCCCGTTTCGCTCCGGGAATATCTGTCGCTGCTGGAAGGGCTGGAAGCCGGGCTGGTCGACTATGACGTCGAGGGTTTTTATTACCTGGCCCGTGCCGCTTTGGTGAAGGACGAGCGCCACATCGACCGCTTCGATCAGGTGTTCGCGCATGTCTTCAAGGGCATCGAGGCGCTGGGCGGACCGGATGCGGTCGATGTCGCCGATATTCCCGAGGAATGGCTGCGCCGGCTTGCCGAAAAGCATCTGACCGACGAGGAGAAAAAGCTGGTCGAGGCGCTCGGCGGCTTCGAAAAGCTGATGGAGACGCTGAAGCAGCGGCTCGAGGAACAGAAGGGCCGCCACCAGGGCGGATCGAAATGGATCGGCACCGGCGGCACCTCGCCCTTCGGCGCCTATGGCTACAATCCCGAAGGCGTGCGCATCGGCCAGCACGAAAGCCGCAACCGCCGCGCGGTGAAGGTCTGGGACAAGCGCGAGTTCCGCAATTTCGACGATGCCGTCGAACTCGGCACCCGCAACATCAAGATCGCGCTGAAACGGCTGCGCCGCTGGGTGCGCGAAGGTGCCGAGGAAGAATTCGACCTGCCCGGCACCATCCACGCCACCGCCGAGCATGGCTATCTCGACGTGCGGACGCGGCCCGAGCGGCGCAACGCGGTGAAGCTTTTGATGTTCTTCGATGTCGGCGGCTCGATGGACGACCACATCAAGAGCGTCGAGGAGCTGTTTTCGGCGGCCCGCGCCGAATTCCGCCAGCTCGAATATTTTTACTTCCACAATTGCCTCTATGAGGGTGTCTGGAAGGACAATCGCCGCCGCCATGCCGAGGTGATCCCGACCTTCGATCTCCTCCACAAGTATGGACCGGACTACAAGGTGATCGTCGTCGGCGACGCTTCGATGAGCCCTTACGAGATCGCTCATCCCGGTGGGTCGGTCGAGCACTGGAACCCGGAGGCCGGCGCCGTCTGGCTCGGCCGCCTGCTGCAGCAATGGCCGAACGCGGTATGGCTGAACCCCGAAAGCGAAAAGAATTGGGGCTATACCCATTCCATCGCCATGATCCGCGACATTTTCGGCGGCCGCATGTTCCCGCTGACGCTGGCCGGGCTCGAAAGTGCGACGAGGCAGCTTTCGAGAAAGCATTAGTTAAAGACGTGCGGGACTATCGCTCCAGAGATCACCAATCGTGGACGTTGGCGCTGCCCCCTCACTGTCCTGCCAGCAGGCAGGCCAGCACAGCGCCGACGCCTGGAAGAAGGCCAATGGGGCGAATTCGACTTTGCTGGGCACTGGGCAGGTCTGTAACAAACGCCTATCTTCAGGCGAATATAGCTTGCAACCAATAACGAGCCGCCAAGGCTGAGGAGATCAGATGGACACCCACACCTACCCCGTCACCCGCACCGATGCCGAATGGCGCGCCCGGCTGACGCCGGAGCAATATGCGGTCATGCGCGATCACGGCACCGAGCGGCCGGGCAGCTGCGCCTTGCTCTACGAGAAGCGCGCCGGTACATTTTCCTGCGTCGGCTGCGACCAGCCGCTGTTCGAATCCAAGCTGAAGTTCGAGAGCGGCACCGGCTGGCCGAGTTTCAACGACCCGGTGCCCGGCTCGATCGAGACCACCGTTGATCGCAGCTACGGCATGGTCCGCACCGAGTGCCATTGCTCGCGCTGCGGCAGCCATCTTGGCCACGTCTTCGAGGACGGCCCGCCGCCGACCGGCCTGCGCTACTGCATTAACGGCGTGGCGCTGACATTCGAGCCGGCGGCCTGAACAACATCCTGTAGGCTTTTGGCAAAGGGCGGCTTCGGCCGCTCTTTTTCGTGCTGCGTTCCGCCCGCTCAGACCACAACCGTGGCGATGAGCCAGAGCGCCGAGCCGAGCAGCATCAGCGCGGCCTTGGCGCCCGATTGCTCGGCCGTCCGCCAGACCGCGATGGTGAGGAAGATGTTGTACGGCACCGGTGCGAAATGCACCGCCAGCACGAGCCCGAGCGGCATCCTCAGCCCAAGCAGGATCAGAGCGACTACGGACGAGGCAATGCTGATCCCCGTCCCAACCAGCAGCATGTCGCGCCAGAACAGCCGGTCGATCGGCACCTCACCTTGCCAGCGCGCGTGCAAGAAGCCGGTGTTGCGTTTGGCCCCGTCGGGCGCCCCGCCCGGCGCATCGAGATCGTCCATCGATCGAGCCTTCGCTACTTCAACATGTTCTAAAAAGCCTGCGGATGGCGCTGAAATCTACCGCCAAACCATATATGATCACGGAGCTGGGATCCGTATCGCATTCTGCCATCGGCGCAATATGGAGGGGTTCGAAATGAGCGATCATGTCTACAACGTTCTCTTTCTTTGCAATGCCAACTCCGCCCGCTCGATCATCGGCGAAGCCATCTTGAACCGGATCGGAGCCGGCCGCTTCAGGGCCTATTCCGCCGGTGCGCAACCGAAAGGCAGCGTCAACCCTTTTGCACTTCAGCTGCTGGAAAGCCTGAACTACGACACGTCCTTTGCCCGCTCGAAGAGCTGGGACGAGTTCTCCGGGCCCGACGCGCCGCGGATGAGTTTCGTCTTCACCGTTTGCGACAACACCGCGAATGAGAGCTGCCCTGTCTGGCCCGGTCATCCGATGACGGCACTCTGGGCGGTGCCGGATCCAGCCAAGGTCAGCGGCACCGAGGCCGAACGGCATCTCGCCTTCGCCGACGCCTATCGCATGCTGAACAACCGCATCGCGGTGTTCACCAATCTGCCGATAGGGTCACTCGATCATCTGGCTCTGCAGCAACATCTGGACGACATCGGCAAGGGCGAGCCATTGCCGAACTGAATCCGGGGGCCGCCCGCTCGGACGAAGCCGTCAGGCTTGCGGCAGGGATTCGTTTCCGAGCACCTCGACAACGGCGCCCTCGACGCGCGAGCATTCCGTCACCAGCCAGTCGGTCATGGCGGGCCAGTTGTCCTCGGCAAAGCAGTTGACCCGCCACATCGAATTGATGCCGAGCCCTTCGCAGCTTTGCTCCGGCCTGAGCTTCAGCCTGTCCTCGATCGCCGGCTGGAACGGCTTCAGCCGCGACCAGCTTTGCGTGGCGCCAAACTTCTCGTTGCGGCCGAAAAAGACGCCGACATGGTTCTGCGCCGGCGCGACATACATGGAAATGACCAGGGCGAAATCAGGCAGCCCTCGCTGCCAGAACCAGGGCCCGCGCCGCGCCAGCCGGGCTCTTTCTTCAGGATGCCGCTCAGCGAACAGCGACCAGAAGCCGCGATGGCGGAATTCCGAGGCGCGGCGACCGCCGAAGTCGAATTCGCTCATGGTTCGATGCTCTCTCCAGCATCACACTCGGCCGAGACTGTTTCGAAATTCGCTCTGGCGAGTCAAATGGTGGTGGTTTCGAGAACCGGAGCGGAGCGGACTTTTTTGTCCGTGAGCTCAGTTCTACTGCGCCGCCGCAGTAGAACGGGGAAGCGCAGAAAACGCCATCAGATGGCCGCCGGAGTAGAATTTCCAGACAGTCTCTTACTCCATGCCAAGCGCGGCCATATACAGATCGAGGATGGCATCCTCTTCCTGGCGCTCGGCCTGATCCTTCTTGCGCAGCCGGATGATGGTGCGTATCGCCTTGGTGTCGAACCCCGTGCCCTTGGCCTCGGCGAAGACTTCCTTGATGTCGTCGGCGATCGTCTTCTTCTCTTCTTCGAGCCGCTCGATGCGTTCGATGAGGGCACGCAGCTGGCCGGCGGCAACAGTCTGGCTGGTCTCGGTGATATCGTCGGCCATGTTTTTCTCCAAAAGGGTTCGGCGCCGCGACTCGGCGAAGGACGGCGGCAAATTTGAGCCGGTTCGATGCCCGACCGGCGGCGGCGGGTCAAGCTGTTATCGAACAAGGCATGAGGGCAGCCGACAGAAGCCGACAGCCTGCCCGCTCTTTGCCGGCTCTCAAGCGAAGGCGATCAGCAGATCCTTGGCATCGATCTGGTCGCCGGCCTTGACCAGCACCTCGGCAACGGTGCCGTCGCGCTCGGCATGCAGCGCCGTTTCCATCTTCATCGCCTCGATGGAGAGCAGCACGTCGCCGGCCTTCACCGCCTGGCCGGTGGCGACCGAAAGCGCAGAAACCACGCCCGGCATCGGCGCGCCGACATGCGCCTCGTTGCCAGGCTCTGCCTTGCGGCGCGCCTTGGCGGCGGAAGCGCCATGCGCCCGGTCCGGCACCTTCACGCGCCGCGGCTGGCCGTTGAGCTCGAAGAACACCGTGACCATGCCCTTGTCGTCGACATCGCCGATGGCAAGGCACCGTACCACCAGTGTCTTGCCCTTCTCGATGTCGACGAAAATCTCGTCCTCGGACTTCATGCCGTAGAAATAGGTCGGCGTCGGCAGGACGCTGACCGGGCCATAGGTCTCCTGCGCGCCGGCGAAGTCGGTGAACACCTTCGGATACATCAGCCAGGAGGCGAATTCGTATTCCGTGAGCTTGCGCTCGAGCTTCTCCTCGATCTCCTTGCGGCTGGCCTTGAGATCGGCGGGCTTGAGCAACGAGCCGGGCCGGGCCGTGATCGGCTTGTCGCCTTTGAGCGCCTTCTTCTGCAGCGCCGCCGGCCAACCGCCGGGCGACTGGCCGAGATCGCCACGCAGCATCGAGACGACCGAGTCCGGGAAGGCGATGTCCCTGGCCGGGTTCTCGACATCGGCGACGGTCAGGTCCTGGCTGACCATCATCAGCGCCATGTCGCCGACGACCTTGGATGACGGGGTCACCTTGACGATGTCGCCGAACATCAGATTGACGTCGTGATAGGTCTGCGCCACCTCATGCCAGCGTGTCTCCAGACCGAGCGAGCGCGCCTGCTCCTTGAGGTTGGTGAACTGTCCGCCCGGCATTTCATGCAGGTAGACTTCCGAAGCCGGCCCTTTCAGGTCGCTTTCGAAGGCGGCGTACTGGTTGCGCACCGCTTCCCAATAGAACGAGATCTTGCGGATCCATTGCGGATCGAGGCCCGGGTCGCGCTCGGTGCCCTTCAACGCCTCGACGATCGAGCCCAGGCAAGGCTGCGACGTGTTGCCGGAAAAGGCATCCATCGCCGCGTCGATGGCGTCGACACCGCTCTCAACCGCCGCCAGCACGGTCGCCGCCGACAGGCCAGACGTGTCGTGGGTGTGGAAATGAATCGGCAGGTCGGTCGCTTCGCGCAGCGCCTTGAACAGCACGCGGGCGGCGGCCGGCTTCAACAGGCCAGCCATGTCCTTGACGGCGATGATATGGGCGCCGGCGGCCTGCAATTCGCTGGCCAGGCCGACATAATATTTCAGATCGTACTTGGCCCGCGCCGGATCGAGAATGTCGCCGGTGTAGCACATCGCCGCTTCGATCAGCTTGCCCTCGGCGCCGACCGCGTCCATGGCGACGCGCATGTTCTCGACCCAGTTCAGGCAGTCGAAGACGCGGAACAGATCGATACCGCCGGCAGCCGCCTGCTTGACGAAATGCTGCACGACATTGTCGGGATAATTGGTGTAGCCGACACCGTTGGCACCGCGCAGCAGCATTTGCAGCAACAGATTGGGCGCCGCCTCGCGCACCAGCGACAGCCGCTCCCACGGATCCTCGGTGAGGAAGCGCATGGCGACGTCGAAGGTCGCGCCGCCCCAGCATTCTAGCGACAGAAGCTGCGGCAGGGCGCGCGCATAGGTGCCGGCGATGTTGGCAATGTCATGGGTGCGCATGCGGGTCGCCAGCAGCGACTGGTGGCCGTCGCGCATCGTCGTGTCGGTGACCAGCACTTGCTTCTGCTCGCGCATCCAGCCGGCGAATTTCTCCGGGCCGAGCACGTCCAGCTTCTGCTTGCTGCCGCCCGGCACATTGCCGTTGAGATAGGGCACGACGGGTGCGGCCGCATCGGCCTTCGGCATCGGCCGGCCGCGCGTCTCGGGGTGGCCGTTGACGCTGACATCGGCCAGATAGTTGAGCAGCTTGGTCGCCCGGTCCTGGCGCTTGACCTGCTGGAACAGCTCCGGCGTCGTGTCGATGAACTTGGTCGTATAGGAGTTGTCGGCGAAGCTCGGGTGGTTGATGATCGCTTCGAGGAAGGTAAGGTTGGTGGCGACGCCGCGGATGCGGAATTCGCGCAGCGCCCGGTTCATGCGGGCAATCGTCTCGGCCGGCGTCGGCGCCCACGCCGTCACCTTCTCCAGCAGCGGATCGTAGAAGCGGGTGATGACGGCGCCGGAATAGGCGGTGCCGCCATCCAGCCGGATGCCGAAGCCGGTGGCGCCGCGATAGGCGGTGATGCGGCCATAGTCCGGGATGAAATTGTGCTCGGGATCCTCGGTGGTGATGCGGCACTGCAAGGCATGGCCGTTCAGCCTGATGTCCTGCTGTGCCGGCACGCCCGATTGCGGTGTGCCGATGGCGAAGCCGTCGAGGATGTGAATCTGCGCCTTGACGATGTCGATGCCGGTCACCTGCTCGGTGACGGTATGCTCGACCTGGATGCGCGGGTTGACCTCGATGAAATAGAATTTTCCGCTGTCGGCATCCTGCAGGAACTCCACCGTGCCGGCGCCGATATAGCTGGTCTCGCGCGCGATCTTCAGTGCGTAGCCGCAAAGCTCCTCGCGCTGCGACATTTCGAGATAGGGCGCCGGCGCCCGCTCGACGACCTTCTGGTTGCGGCGCTGGATCGAGCAGTCGCGCTCGAACAGGTGCACGGCATTGCCATGCGTGTCGCCAAGCACCTGCACCTCGACGTGGCGGGCGCGCTCGATCAGCTTTTCGAGATAGACCTCGTCCTTGCCGAAGGCGGCCTTCGCCTCGCGCTTGCCTTCCGTGACCTCGCGGGCGAGATCGGCCTCGGAGCGGATGGCGCGCATGCCGCGCCCGCCCCCGCCCCAGGAGGCCTTGAGCATCACCGGATAGCCGATCTCCTTGGCCAGTTTCTTGACCGCCTCCATATCGTCCGGCAATGGATCGGTGGCGGGAATGACCGGCACGCCGACCTCGATGGCGAGATTGCGCGCCGCGACCTTGTTGCCGAGGCGGCGCATCGTGTCCGGCTTCGGCCCGATGAAGGTTATGCCGGCTTGCGCGCAGGCTTCGGCGAATTCGGGGCTTTCGGACAGAAGTCCGTAGCCGGGGTGGATGGCGTCGGCGCCCGAGAGCCTGGCGACGCGGATCACCTCGTCGATCGACAGATAGCTCTCGATCGGCCCCATATCCTTGATGAGATGCGGACCGCGCCCGACCTGGTAGCTCTCGTCGGCCTTGAAGCGGTGCAGCGAATATTTGTCTTCCTCGGCCCAGATCGCCACGGTTTTGAGGCCCAGTTCGTTGGCCGCGCGAAAGACGCGGATGGCGATTTCTGACCGGTTGGCGACGAGGATCTTCGTGATGGCCAAGGACTGGGCTCCAGCAGCGGAAGGAACGGGAAATCGGTGCAATGATTAGCGTGAAAATGCTGCAGTGCAAACAAAATCAGCGCCGGTTTAAACCGATTTAAATCAATTATCCGGCCAACACTCGCACGCCTTGGCCCCAACGGACGGAACAATGGCGACAATTTCGATCCTGGATGCGATCTCTCCAGGTTGAGAGGAGCCGACAGAGAGGGTCATCGGCCACCGGAACGCGCCAAAGAAAATGCCCGGCGCGTTGCGCCGGGCATCTTGGATTTCAGACCTGCCAGAGCAGCTTATTTCGGGAACCAGGAGTACTTGCCGTCGTCCTTCTTCTTCCACTCGTACATGATGTAGCCCGGCAGCTTCGGGTCGCCCTTGGCGTCATAGGCGAGATCGCCCAGAACGGTCGGGAACGGGCCGCTTTCATGCATCGCCTTGGCAACGGCCTGCGGGTCGTTGGTCTTGGCGGCCGCAGCCGCCTCGGCGACCACCTGCACGGCGGCATAGGCGTAGAGCGTGTAAGCTTCCGGCTCGAAGCCCTGCGCGCGGAACTTCTCGACGAGTTCCTTGTTGGCCGGGATCAGGCGCGGATCGGGACCGAACGTGTTGAGCGTGCCGGCGACGGCGTCGCCCGCGATCGCGGCGAGTTCGTCCGTCACGATGCCGTCACCCGACATCATCGGCGCCTTGAGGCCCTGGTCAGCCGACTGGCGGATGATCAGGCCGGCTTCGGTGTGCAGGCCGCCCCAGTAGATCAGGGTGACGCCGGCTTCCTTCATCTTGGCGATGAGCGCCGAGAAGTCCTTGTCGCCGACATTGACGCCTTCATACATCACTTCCTTGACGCCGGCGGCGTTCATCGCCTTCTTGGTTTCATCGGCGAGGCCCTGGCCATAAGGGGTCTTGTCGTGCACGACGGCGACCTTGGCATCCTTGAAGTTCGCGGCGATGTAGGCGCCGGCGATGCTGCCCTGCTGATCGTCGCGTCCGCAGGTGCGGAACACGTTCCACAGGCCGCGCTCGGTGAACTTCGGGTTGGTCGCGGCCGGCGTGATTTCGACGATGTTGTTTTCGGCGTAGACTTCCGAGGCCGGGATCGAGACGCCCGAGTTGAAGTGGCCGATCACGAACTTGACGCCGTCGCCGACGAACTTGTTGGCGACCGAGATGCCTTGCTTCGGGTCGGAGACGTCGTCGCCGACTTCGAGCTTGATCTGCTCGCCGTTGATGCCGCCTTTGGCATTGATCGCAGCGACCGCCGCCTCTGCGCCCTTCTGCAGCTGTGCGCCGAAGGCCGCATTCGGACCGGTAATTGGACCGGCAACGCCGAACAATACATCAGCCCACGCGTTGCCGCCGAACGCGACCAGCGCGGTCAGGGCGACGGCGGACAATAGTGACTTTTTCATTTAAACGCTCCCATTAACGGAGTGGGCGTGGATGAAGCTTTCATGCGATGCCCACCCTTATCGCAGAAAGCATAGTTTGCCGATTTTCAGGCACTTGTCACGCCGATTCATCCCTGACGCGGCGTTAAGGATGAACGTCAACCTTTCGGTTTCCAGCTCAAAATTGAAGCTCTTTCGTAGAGCCAATTATATTGTGTGACCATCTGGTTGGTCCGTGTGTATTGATAGCCGACGAAGCCCAATATCATCAGCACGATGGTGTCGACGATATAATATTGCAGCGAGAACATCGTGCCGTCGAACAGCGCGTGATGGATGAAGCGGATGCCGATGCCAAGCCCGAGCAGATAGATGAAAAGCTGGATGAAGGAGCGCCATGTCTGGGCGCTGGCCTTGCCGGTCATCCAGGCCGCCCAGCCGCCGAGCAGGCAGGTGACGAAGAAGAACTGCCAGATCGAGGGTTCCTCATAGAGAATGCCCTGCATGATGAAGTCTCCCTAGCACGATCCCGAAAAGTTGCAGACTTTTCGGACAAGGATCATGCGACAAACGAACAAGTTGGAGCGGGATACCGGATGCACATTCCGCTCCAAACTCAGTGATGTCCGCCTTCGAGATAGGCGGCGCGCACTTCCGGATTGGCGAGCAGTTCCTTGCCGGTGCCGCTCATCGTCACATTGCCGTTGACCATGACGTAGCCGCGCGTGGCGAGCTTCAGCGCGCCGAACGCGTTCTGCTCGACCAGGAACACGGTCAGCCCTTGCGTGCGGTTCAGCTCGCGGATGGCGTCGAAGATCTGCTTGACGATCAGCGGCGCCAGGCCCAGCGACGGCTCGTCGAGCAGAAGCAGCTTCGGCCGCGCCATCAGCGCGCGTCCGATCGACAACATCTGCTGCTCGCCGCCCGACAGCGTGCCGCCGCGCTGCGCGATGCGCTCCTTGAGCCTCGGGAACAGCGCGAACACCTTCTCGACGTCCTCGTCATAGTGCTTGAGGTTGTCGAGGCTGGCGCCCATCTGCAGGTTTTCCATCACCGTCATGCGCGGGAAGATGCGCCGGCCTTCGGGCGATTGGGCGATGCGCATGCGCGCGATCTCGTGCGTCGGCAACTGGGTGATGTCGGTGCCGGCGAAGGTGATGGTCCCCGTGCGGGCGCGTGGCGCCCCGAAAATGGTCATCATCAGTGTCGACTTGCCGGCGCCGTTGGCGCCGATCAGCGCCACGATCTCACCCTCCTTGACGGTGACATCGACGCCGTTCAGCGCCCGGATGTTGCCGTAATAGGTCTCCACGCCCTTGATATCGAGCAGCGTTGTCCCGGCCATTATTTACGCCCCCCACGCGGCTTGGCTGTTGAGGATTTTCCGGTCGGCTTGGCCGTGGCCGCCGGCTTTTTGGTGACAGGTTTACTCGCCACGGTAGCCGCACGGGCATCGACCTGTGCCGCCTTGGAGGCGCCCTTCGACACCGTGACGCGCTCGCCTTCGCTGTGTCCGACGGTGTCGGTCACCGGTCCGGCCAGGTATGACGACGATGTTCCCGGGCCATGCGCGGCATCCGGCCCTATGTCGAGCTGCTCGATGACATCCTCGTCGCCGACCTCGGTCAGCACGGTCTCGACCTCCTCGTCGTCGACGCCGAGATAGGCGGCAATGACGCGCGGATCGGTGCGCACCGACTGCGGATTGCCGTCGGAGATCTTGCGGCCATATTCCAGCACCACGACATGGTCGGAAATCTGCATGACCACCGACATGTCGTGCTCGATCAGCAGGATCGAGGTGTCGGTGTTGTTCTTGATGTCCATCAAGAGCTCGTTGAGCGCCGCCGATTCCTTCGGGTTGAGGCCGGCCGCCGGCTCGTCGAGACACAGAAGCTCCGGACCCGTGCACATGGCACGCGCGATCTCGAGGCGCCGCTGCGCGCCATAGGGCAGGTCGCCGGCCGGATCATCGGCGCGATCGACGAGATCGGCCTTTTCCAGCCAATGCCTGGCCAGTTCCATCGACTCGGCTGAGGCCTTGCGGTAACCGCTGAAGCCGAACAGGCCAAGCACCGTATAGCCCGATGCCTTCATCAGCTTGTTGTGCTGGGCAACCAGAAGGTTCTCCAACAGCGTCATGCCCGAGAACAGGCGGATGTTCTGGAAGGTGCGCGCCACCTTGGCGCGCGCCGGGATCTCATGGTTGGGCAGCCGTTCCAGCAGGTAGCTGGAACCATCGGCCCGGTTGAGCGTGATCATGCCTTCGGAGGGCTTGTAGAAGCCGGTGATGCAGTTGAACACGGTGGTCTTGCCGGCGCCGTTAGGCCCGATCAGCGCCGTGATCTCGCCGCGTCTGGCGGTGAAGGACAGGTCGCCGATGGCGACCAGGCCGCCGAACTTCATCGACAGATGTTCGACCTGCAGGATGGCGTCGTTCATTTGCGTGGTCGCATTCATCAGCCGTGGCCCTCCTTGGTGAAGGAGCTTGAGACAGCCCTTCGCTCCTTGAGGAAGGCGGTGGGTTCACGACTGCCGACGAAGCCGCGCGGCTTCCACAGCATGACGATGACCATGGCCATGCCGAACAGAAGCATGCGGTAGAGTTCGGGAGTGAAGTCCGGCCCGAAGATCTGCTTGAGGAAGTCGAGTTCGCGCAGCGCCTCGGTGCCGCCGATCATCACCATCGCGGCAACCGCGATGCCGACCAGCGAGCCCATGCCGCCGAGAACGACGATGGCAAGGATGATGGCCGATTCCAGGAAAACGAAGGATTCCGGGCTGACGAAGCCTTGCCGCGCGGCGAAGAACGAGCCGGCGAAGCCACCGAACATGGCGCCGGTGGCGAAGGCGGTCAGCTTGGTGGTGGTGGTGTTGATGCCGAGCGAGCGGCAGGCGATCTCGTCCTCACGCAAGGCTTCCCAGGCGCGGCCGACCGGCAGACGGCGCAGCCTGATGGTGACGAACGCGGTAAGCAGGCACAGGCCCAGGATCAGATAGTAGAGGAAGATCTTGTAGTAGGCGCTCGAGGTCGCGAGATGGAGAACCTTGGCGATGTAGTTGGGGTCCGACACGTTGAAGGTCATCAGGCCGAAGAAGGAAACCTTGGGAATGCCGGAGATACCGGCCGACCCGTTGGTGACCTCGCGCCAGTTGATCAGCACCAGGCGGATGATCTCGCCGAAGGCGAGCGTCACGATCGCCAGATAATCGCCGCGCAGGCGCAGCACGGGGAAGCCGAGCAACACCCCCCACAGGGCGGCCATACAGCCCGCGGCCGGCAGCAGGATCCAGAACGACAGGCCGTAGTGTGTTGCGAGAAGCGCATAGGCATAGGCGCCAAGTGCATAAAAGGCGACGTAGCCGAGGTCGAGCAGGCCGGCGAGGCCAACGACGATGTTCAGTCCCCAGGCCAGCATCACGTAGATCAGGATCTGGATGCCGAAATTATCGACCCATTTCAGCGAGCCCTGCAGCCCTCCAGCAATCGACCAGGCATTGAGCGACAGCACCGCGACCACGAGGATCGGGTACAGCACCAGCGCCGTGATGCCCAATTTGGTGAAGTTGGCATGGATGAAGGCGCGGAAGTAATAGATCGCGCAAGCCAGCAGATAGATGACCGCCAGGGCGCGCAGGAATTGCAGATAGCCGGCCGGCTCTGCTCCCACCCATCCGGCGAGGGAGCCATTGAACACGAACAGCACCACCGCCGCGACGACAGCCACGATGAACGCCGGCAGCGTGAAGAACCGTGACCCCACGCTGGCCGGCAACAGACCGGTGGCGACGTTGGTGATCTTTTGGTTGGCCATGAAGGGCTGGCCATAGGCGACATAGAGGAAACGACCGACGGCGGTGGCGATCACCACGGCGGCGAGCAGGCCCCAACGCTGAGTCAGGACCAGTTCATTGGACATGTTCTGACCGGTCTTCAGCCCGATGAACAATACGAACAGGCCAAGCGCGATTGCGCCGGCATAGAACGCTTCCTTGAGCGCGCGTTGAGTGGGGGTGGCGACGCTGTCGCTCTCACGAGATACGGTCACGGCCATGATCTCAGACCTTTTCGACTTCTGGCCGGCCCAATATGCCGGAAGGCAGGAAGATCAGCACGATCGCCAGGATCGAGAACGCCGCGACGTCCTTGTAGTCGATCGAGAAATAGGCCGACCACATGCTCTCGATGAAGCCGATCAGCAGCCCGCCGAGCACGGCGCCCGGCAACGAACCGATGCCGCCAAGCACCGCCGCGGTGAATGCCTTCACACCCGGCACAAAACCGTCGGAGAAAGCCACCACGCCATAGTACATCAGGAACAGCGTGCCGGCGACGGCGGCAAGCGAGGCACCCATGATGAAGGTGATCGAGATGGTGCGGTCGACGTCGACGCCAAGCAGTGCGGCCATCTTGCGGTCCTGTTCGCAGGCGCGTTGCGCCCGGCCAAGCGAGGTCCTGTTGACCAGGTACCAAAACACCACCAGCAGCAGCGCGGTGACGATGACGATGATGATCTGCTTCAGCGACACGCTGACGCCATTGAGGTTGTAGACTTGGCTGACCATCGGCGGGATCGGCTTGTTGCGCGGACCTTGCGTCACCTGGACGAAGTTCGACAGCGCGATCGACATGCCGATGGCGGTAATCAGCGGCGCCAGCCGGAACGAACCGCGCAGCGGCCGGTAGGCCACCTTCTCGATCGTCCAGTTGTAGAGACTGGTGAGCAGCATCGCCACGATCATCATGACCAGCAGCGCGATGACCACGGGCACCGAATAGAACAGCGCGCCGAGGATGAGGAAGACGATCAGCGCCGTGAAGGCGCCCACCATGAAAATGTCGCCATGGGCGAAGTTGATCATGCCAATGATGCCGTAGACCATCGTGTAGCCGATTGCGATCAGCCCATAGATCGATCCCAGCGTCAGCCCGTTGATAAGCTGCTGGACAAAATACTGCATGTGTACGTGGCTCCCCTGGAATGTCGCCCATGCAGACGCATTCCTTTTCGTATTTCCCCTAGTCGTAAAGTTTCGAGCCCGGATTGCAACGTGATTTTTTTTGACCGCCCCGCGTGTTTCCGATTCACGTCGTTCCGACCGCCCGCTTTCTGCACCCGACCCCTGGACTATCGCGGACCCTATCATTGGCATAACGCAATGTCTTTGACGATTCGGCTGCATCATGCGCCCCGCTTCGAAGAAATCACCGTCAAAATTAGGTGATAAGAAGAATCGTTGCGTTCCTGACAGGGTTCGTCTTTTCGTCACACTCCTTCCGCAGGGTCAGGATTCTCCTCACTTGACCACGAAACCATGCGCGAACGGATCGCGGTCGTCGATGAAGATCGTGTTCAGTCCGGTCATCCGCGCCCAGCCGCCGATCGAGGGAATGATCGCCGGTTTGCCCGCCACGGCGACCTGCTTTTCGACCTTGCCCTTGAACAGCGAACCGATGATCGATTCATGCACGAAGGCATCGCCTGCCTTGAGCTTGCCCTTGGCATGGAGCTGCGCCATGCGCGCCGAGGTGCCGGTGCCGCATGGCGAGCGGTCGATCGCCTTGTCACCGTAGAACACGGCATTGCGGGCGTCGGCGCCTTCGACCGTCGGCTTGCCGGTCCACAGCATGTGCGACAGCCTGTTGATGCCGGGGTTTTCCGGATGCACGAAGGAATACTTCTCGTTGAGCCGCTGCCGCACCACCGGGCTCCAGGCGATGAGGTCGCCGGCGGAATAGTCCGCCATGTCGCGGTAGTTCTTCTGCGGCTCGACGATGGCGTAGAAATTGCCGCCATAGGCGACATCGACGGTGATCTCGCCGAGCCCCGGACATTCGACCGTCAGGCCTTCGGCATGGAGGAAAGACGGCACGTTGGTGATGCGCACCTCCTCGACATATTCGCCAACCTGTTTGAATTCGGCGATGACCAGCCCGGCCGGCGTGTCGAGCCTCAGCACACCGGGCGTCCTCGGCTTGACCAGCCCGTGTTCGATGGCCATCGTCACCGTGCCGATGGTGCCGTGGCCGCACATCGGCAGGCAGCCGGAGGTTTCGATGAACAGGATGGCGATGTCGCAATCCTCGCGCGTCGGCCGATAGAGGATCGAACCCGACATCACGTCATGGCCACGCGGCTCGAACATCAGCCCGGTGCGGATCCAGTCATACTCGGCGAGGAAATGCGCGCGCCGTTCCATCATCGTCGACCCCTCGAGCAGCGGGCCGCCGCCGGCGACCAGCCGTACTGGATTGCCGCATGTGTGGCCGTCGATGCAGAAGAAGGATTTCTTGGCCATGTCGTTCCTCGAAAAATTCAAAACCGTTGTGGACTGAAGGGGGCGAGGTCAACAGACGCAACCTGCCCCAGGATGATTTCCCGGATCAACCGTCCCGTCGCCGCGGCCTGGGTCAGGCCGAGATGGCCGTGGCCGAAAGCATAGACCACCGGCCGGCTTCTCGAAGCCTTGCCGATGACAGGCACCGAATCCGGCAGCGAGGGCCGGAACCCCATCCATTCGCGCCCGCCCGAGGGATTGAGCCCGGGCAGGAATTGCTGCGCCTTCCGCAACAGCGCCTTCGACCTGGCAAAATTGGGCGGTCGCTCGATGCCGCCGAGCTCGACGGCGCCGCCGACGCGCAGACCCGTCTCGAGCGGCGTGATGACGAAGCCATGGCCGGAGAAGATCAGCTGCCGCTTCACGTCGAAGGCGCTCCCGGGCAGCGTCGTGTTGTAGCCGCGCTCGGTCTCCAGCGGAATGCGGTCGCCAAGCTGCCGCGCCAGGAGGTGCGACCAGGCGCCGGCGGCGATGATGAGGTGCCTTGCCTGCCTGTTCGTGCCGTCGGCAAGCGTCAGCGTCGCGCCATCCTGGTCCGCCGCGACCCGGTCGATTCCGGCCATTTCGAAGCGGGCGCCTTTGGCCTCGGCATAAGCCCACACCGCCTTGCCGAGCAGCTTTGGATCGGCGACCGTCTTCCAGCCCGGCACGAAGGTGCCCTTGATGAAGCGCGGGGAGAGGCCTGGCTGCAATTCCGCCAGGCCGCCGCCCTCGACATGGCGAAAGCCGATGCCGAAACGCTCGCGCGCGGCCCAGCCGGACAGCGAGGCGCGGAACTCGGCTTCGCACTCGTAGAGCTCCAGCGAGCCATCCTCGCGCAGCATCGGCCGCGTGCCGGAGCGATCGAGCAGGTCCATCCATTCCGCCTCGGCGAGCTTCATCATGCCGGCTTGGGCGGCGAGGCTCGCTTCGTATTTCGCTGGCGCGCCGGCGCGCCAGAAGCGGATCAGCCAAGGCAGCAGCCGCGGCAGGTAGGCCGGCGGAATGCTGAGCGGGCCGAGCGGATCGGCCAGCCATTTCGGCAGGTGCTTGATCATGCCCTTGTGCGCCAGCGGCAGCACGTCCGAGAAGGCGAAGGCCGCCGCATTGCCGGAGCTCGTCTCCTCGCAGATGCCGGTGCGGTCGAAGATTGTTACGCTGCGCCCCGCCTCCGCAAGGAAGGCAGCGGCACAGATGCCGATAATGCCGCCGCCGACAATGGCGATATTTTTTCTTTCTCCCCATTCACGGGGAGAAAGTGCCCCAGCGGCGGAGCGCTGCTCCTGTTCCGGGGATTTGGAATTTCCTGGCACGTCGGTGCTGTCCCTTATTCGGCTGCCACCAGTCTGTCCGCCGATAGAGGAGACGTCTGGAGCGACGGCAGCTCCGGCCGCGCCGCCAGCGCATCCCGTATGATCTTCTCGACCGCCTTGCGGCGTTCGCCCGACAGCGGCTGCCGCGGCATACGCACACGGTCATTGGTACCGATTGCCAGCACTTCGGCAAGCTTGATGTTCTGTACCAGATAGGTCGAGACGTCGAGGTCGAGCAGCGGCCGGAACCAGCGGTAGATGGCGAGCGCCTCCTCGCGGCGGCCCTGCTTCATCAATTGGAAGATGGCGACGGTCTCGCGCGGGAAGGCGGTGACCAGACCGGCCACCCAGCCGATGGCGCCGACCGACAGCGCCTCGAAGGCGAGATTGTCGACGCCGGTGAACAGATCGTAGCGGTCGCCAAGCCGGTTGATGATCTCGGTCGAGCGCCTGATGTCGTCGGAGGACTCCTTGATGGCGACGAAGCGCTCGTCCGACGCCAGCTCCTCCATCTGGTCCACGGTGACGTCGACGCGATAGGCGAGCCGGTTGGAGTAGATCATGACCGGCAGGTCGCCGGCCTCGGCGACCGCGCGCAGCGCCGCGACGGTCTCCTCCGCATTGGTGTGGTAGATCGGGCTCGGCACCACCATCAGGCCATTGGCGCCTTCGCTGGCGGCGCGCTTGGCGATAGCGGCGGCCTCTCGGGTGCCCGCCTCATTGACCGTCAGCAGCACCGGCTTCTTGCCGGCGACTTTCTGCGCGGTCTTCAGCACTTCGATCTTCTCGTCGGGCGACAGCATCGGCCCTTCGCCGAGCGAGCCGCAGACGATGACGCCGTCGCAACCGGCCTCCATCTGCAAGCCGAAGCAGCGCTCCATTTCCGCATGGTCGAGCCGGTCGTCGGTGGTGAATTTGGTCGTGACGGCAGGGAAAACTCCGGTCCACATAATCGCGTCTCCATCTGATATATCAGCCGTATATCTGTTAAGAAAGTCGCTGTCAATGCGGAATCCGTTATGATATATTCAAAATATATCAGGAGATCGCCTTTGATATCCATGGATGTAACCATGACGTCCGAGCCGGCGGCGGCCAAGGCCTACCGCGTGCTCGAGCATATGATCGTCACGCTGGAACTGGCGCCGTCGAGCTTTGTCACCGAGGGGGCGCTTATCGAGAAGCTGGACCTCGGCCGCACGCCGGTGCGCGAGGCGATCCAGCGGCTGGCCTGGGAGGGGCTGCTTGATGTCAGGCCGCGCGCCGGCATCGCGATCGCGCCACTGCATCCCGGCGACTGGCTGCGCGTGCTCGACGCCCGGCGCGGTGTCGAGGTGGTGCTGGCCCGCTCGGCCGCCCGCTTCGTCACCCGCGAGGCCGCCGACCTGTTCCACGAGGCGGCGCTTGCCATGCAGAAGGCAGTCATCTCGGGCAATGTGCTTGCCTTCATCCAGGCCGACAAGGCGCTGGACGAGGCCCTGGCGCTGGCCGCCGACAACCCCTTCGCCGCGCGTCTGGCCGCGCCCCTGCAAACCCACAGCCGCCGCTTCTGGTTCCGCTACAAGGCCGATACCGGCCTGGCCGAGTCAGCCGAGCATCATGTCGCGCTGATCCGCTCGATCCTCGACGGCGACGAGGAGGCAGCCGCCAAGGATGCCAAGCGGCTGATGGCTCTGCTGCGTGGCCATGCCGAGGTCGCCGCGACACGCTGAACGGGCGATCAGATCCCTTGCGCGGCGGCAATGGCGGTATTCTCCCATCCCTCACCGGTCGCGAAGATGCAGCTTCGGCCCTGCACGTCGGTCACCAGCATGGACCAGGTCCCGCTTGCCGAGACATAGATCTCGACAATGGCGGATTGCCCGACCACACCGTAGCCGATCTGCTTTTGTTGAAAGGCCTTCGCCAGTCCCGCGACGAGGTCGTTGTGGCCGCCGCAGATAAATTGCGCCTGCGCCGACAGCGTCGACAGCGCCAGCGCGGCGCCGATCACGGCTATCCTGATCCATCGAAACGAAAATCTGTGTGCCATTTGGCACCTCCTTCGCCTTGGCGTTCCGGCAAAGGGAGGCACATGGGGCAGCCTCAATACATCGGAACGCTCCAGGCCGGGTTCGACGTCTTCATCACGTCACTCCTTCTGGTTTCCGGTCTGTCGTCAGGGAATCTATCGCATTCCCTGGATTCGATATGGTGAGGCCCCAATCTGAAAACAAGCCACGCTCCGACCGCCGCAAGAAGGTCTCCCATCACGGCGCAATCAACTTGCTGGCCTGTCGAGGTGGCCGCGAACGCGCCGGGTCGCTCAAGCGCCCGGCAGGACCGCCTTCATCGTTGCGCTGTCCCAGCCTTCACCGACGGACAGGATGCAACTCTGGCCCTTTGTATCGGAGGCCAGCACGGTCCAGCTGCCTTGCTCGGACACAAAGACCTCGAGGACCACGTTGGGATTGATCAGGCCACGTCCGGCCTCGCTCTCATGGAACTTCTCGCCGAGCGCCTTGACGATGTCGACGCGCGCGGCGCATTGCCCGCCTGTACTGGCCGGGGTGGCGCCTGCACATAGTGCGATCACGGTAAGGGAAGTTGCCGCCATAAGATGTAGTGTCATCCGACACCTCCTTGCGCCAGACGAGAACCCCGGCTGCTGTCGGCGCGCCATTTAGTTGTTAGTTGCCTGCAAGCTCCGCAGGGATACGGGCTAAGGCGGATGATGCCCTGTTGGTTCCATCACCTCGGCGTTTTGGCGATCGAAATGCGAAAGGCCCGGCGTATGCCGGGCCTTTGTTCGATCTGCGTTGGATCAGTTCATCGTCGGAATAACGAATTCCGCGCCGTGCTTGATGCCGGCCCGCGCGCCCGCAACCGAAGGCAAGGACGCGCAAGCACGAAAACCGTCCGGTCAGTTCATCGTCGGAATGACGAATTCCGCGCCGTCCTTGATGCCGGACGGCCAGCGCGAGGTCACCGTCTTGGTCTTGGTGTAGAAGCGGAAGGCGTCCGGACCGTGCTGGTTGAGGTCGCCGAAGGAAGACGCCTTCCAGCCGCCGAACGTGTAATAGGCGATCGGCACCGGGATCGGCACGTTGACGCCGACCATGCCGACCTGCACGCGGCTTGCGAAGTCACGCGCGGCGTCCCCGTCGCGGGTGAAGATGGCGACGCCATTGCCCATTTCGTGCTCGTTGGCGAGCTTGATCGCGCTCTCGTAGGTCGGTGCGCGCACCACCGAGAGCACCGGCCCGAAGATCTCTTCCTTGTAGATGCGCATGTCCGGCGTGACATTGTCGAACAGGCAGCCGCCCATATAGTAGCCGTCCTCATAGCCTTGCATCTTGAAGCCGCGGCCGTCGACGACGAGCGTGGCGCCTTCCTTGACGCCGGTGTCGACATAGCCCTTCACGCGCTCCAGTGCCTGCGCCGTCACCAGCGGGCCGAAATCGGCGGCCGAATCCGTCGACGGGCCGACCTTCAGGCTCTCTACGCGCGGGATCAGCTTTTCCATCAGCCGGTTGGCGGTGTCGTTGCCGACCGGCACGGCCACCGAGATCGCCATGCAGCGCTCGCCGGCCGAGCCGTAGCCGGCGCCGATCAGCGCGTCGACGGTCTGGTCCATGTCGGCGTCGGGCATGATGATCATGTGGTTCTTGGCGCCGCCGAAGCACTGCACGCGCTTGCCGGCCGCGGTGCCACGCGAATAGATGTAATGGGCGATCGGCGTGGAGCCGACAAAGCCGACGGCCTTGATGTCGGGATCGTCGAGGATGGCGTCGACGACTTCCTTGTCGCCGTTGACGACGTTGAGGATGCCCGCCGGCAGGCCGGCCTCGAGGAACAGTTCGGCGATGCGGATCGGCACGCCCGGGTCGCGCTCCGACGGCTTCAGGATGAAGGCATTGCCGCAGGCGATCGCCGGCGCGATCTTCCACAGCGGGATCATCGCCGGGAAATTGAACGGGGTGATGCCGGCGACGACGCCGAGCGGCTGGCGCATCGAATAGACGTCGATGCCGGGGCCGGCGCCATCGGTGAATTCACCCTTCATCATATGCGGCGCGCCGATGCAGACCTCGACCACTTCGAGGCCGCGCTGGATGTCGCCCTTGGCGTCGGCGATGGTCTTGCCGTGCTCGCGCGCCAGTATGTCGGCCAGTTCGTCATAGTCGCGGGCGACCAGTTCGAGGAATTTCATCAGCACGCGCACGCGGCGCTGCGGGTTGGTGGCGGCCCATTTCGGCTGCGCCGCCTTGGCGTTCTCGACCGCCGCGCGCAGTTCCGCCTGCGAGGCCAGCGCCACCGTGCCGCGTACGGAGCCGTCCATGGGCTGCATGACGTCCTGCTTGCGGCCGCTGGTCCCGGCCACACGCTTGCCGCCGATGAAATGACCGTATTCGATCATGATATCTCTCCCTTGTTTGTGATTGGCGCATTGTCCGCCTTTGCGGTGGCGATGGCAACGCGAGGAAGAACGCAACCGTTGTGCAGCAAATAGATAACGATTGACGGGCGAGCATCAATTCTCGCAAATGGAGGACCGCAAAGATATCTCCTGGGGATTCCCATGAACTGGGATGACGTCCGCATCTTCCTCGCCGTGGCACGCGCCGGCCAGATCCTTGGCGCCGCCAAGCGACTGGAGCTGAACCACGCCACCGTCTCGCGCCGCATCGCCGCGCTCGAAGACGCATTGCGCACAAAGCTCTTCCGCCGTCTGACCACCGGCAGCGAACTGACGCCGGCAGGCGAGCGCTTCCTCGACATTGCCGAGCGCATGGAGGGCGACATGATCGCCGCGCGCTCGACCATATCAGGCGAAGGCGACGACATCTCCGGCACCGTGCGCATCGGCGCGCCGGACGGCTTCGGCGTCGCCTTTTTGGCCAGGCGTCTCGGCGAACTGACCGCGCTGCATCGCGAACTGACGATCCAGCTCGTGCCGGTGCCGCGCTCCTTCTCGCTGTCGCGGCGCGAGGCCGACATCGCCATCACCGTCGAGCGGCCGACCGAGGGCCGACTGGTGGCGGGAAAGCTGGTCGATTATTCGCTCGGCCTGTTTGCCTCGCGCGCCTATGCCGATGCGAATGGCCTGCCCAAAACCGCAGCCGAACTCGCCCGGCACACGCTCATCGGCTATGTGCCGGATCTCATCGTCAGCCCTTCGCTCGACTACGCGGCCGAATTCAGCACGGACTGGCGCACCAGTTTCGCCATCTCCTCGGCACTCGGCCAGGCCGAGGCGGTGCGCTCGGGCGCCGGCATCGGCATCCTGCACACCTTCGTCGCGCGCTCGATGCCCGAGCTGGTGACCGTCGATGTGGTGGCACCCATCCGCCGCGCCTACTGGCTGGTCTATCACGAATCGGTCAGGCCGCTGCGCCGCATCCAGATCGTCGCCGGCTTCATCACCAAGGCGGTGGAGCGGGAGAGAAACCTTTTCCTGTAGAAAGCACCGTCAGAGGCGCCTGGCAGGTAGACCGCAAGACACGCCGCCTTTTCCTTGCCACAAAACCGGCCAGTGTGGCATCAGGCGTGCGGTCGCCGGGCAGGCCGCCGGTGGGGAATCGTTCAGAAAGCTGGCGCGGAAAAAATGCGAGCCGTTCTTGCCATCCTGCCGCTGGTTTTCGTTTCGGCCTGCGCCAATCCGTGGACAAAAGTGCCGGAAGCCGAATTGCCCAAGCCCATCCGCAACGCCATGGCGCGCCCCTCGCCTTTCGTCTTCGGCAATTACTGCGGCCCTGGTACCCGCACCGGCGATCTGTCGGCGCGGCCGGTCGACCGCCTCGACGCGGTGTGCCAGACCCACGACGCCTGCTACATCGCCCGCCACAATCATTGCGATTGCGATGGCGCGCTTGTCGCCTCCGCCAGGGCAATCCGCGATGACAAGACGGCGCCACGCAAGATGCGCGGCGAGGCGGAATTGCTGATCGCTACCTTCGCCATCCCCGTCTGCAAGGTATTTCCGCAGGGCTTCATGCCACCCCGCGACCCGGCGCAGTTGCGTGCCATGAAGGCCGGAGCCACCGGGTGAATCGCCACGCATTCATCATCCTTGCCCTCGTCGGGCTGACCGCCCTTGCCGGTTGTGCCGGCACTGGCCGCAATGCCTGCGATCTCCTGTCGGGAGAGGCCTGTGCGCGGCCGTCTCTGTCGGCCGACACGCCCGGGCCGCAGGTCGCGGCGTCGCAGTTTTTTGGCGATGCCGGCGCCAGCGACTACGAGAGGCGGTTTCTGGCGCTGCTCGCCCACAATCAGCTCGGCGCCATGGACCGCGCCAACGGCACCGGCCCGTTCGGGCGCAACCGCCGCGATGTCCAGAACAGCGATTTCCAGGCGACCTATTCGACGTTGCAGCAACTGGCCGGACCGCTCGCCAGGGCGCATCTGCCGCCGGCCAATGGCGGCATCGGCGAGGGTCATTTCGAGGGACGCTGGCGGGTGTCGCGGCAGGCGCTCTACATCGATGCGGCGGCGCGGCCCTCGGCCCCCAAGAGTTTCGATTTCTCCGGCCTGCAGGCGCGCAGCACCGAGATCGCCGTGCGCCAGGCCGGTGAGCAGCCGGCCGAGATCGAGGCCACCTGCGACGGTCCTCTGGCGATCCGCGCCGCCGGCGCCTCGCGCACCATCGCCGCCGGCGCGGCATTTCGCTTTCGCCTGGCGGGCGAGGACGACACGGTCAGCCTGTTTCCCAGTGACAGCCTGAACCGCTGCACGGCAAGGATCCGCTCCAGCCTTGTCCCGGCCGGGGCGCCGCTCACCATCCGGCGCGAAGAGACCGCCGATGCGGCTCTCGCCAGCTTCGACAGCCGCTATGAGCGTTGCCCGGTCCCCGACAGCGCCGGCCTCGACGCGCTCGAGCGCGTCTTTTATGCCAGCCGGTGGCTGTCGCAGACCTGCGCCCTGCCGATCGGCGAGCCTGGGCTGCTGCGCAAGTCGCGCGACGGCTTCAACGCCAAGGTCGAGGCGCTGATGGGCGCAACGCTGTCCGACGCGGCAATAGACAAGGGCGACCCGGAGCTGCCGCTTGATTTCTCCAGGGCGCCAACGCTGAAGCTGATCTATCTGTCCTCGCTGGAGTTCAAGGCGGACTTTTCCGGCCGCATCATCGAGCGGCTGATCCGCCATCATGCCGCCCTTGGCACCAAGGTGCGCATTCTGGTCACCGACGTGCTGGAGCGTGAAAAGGACGACGCCATGCTGCACCGGCTGGCGGCGGAGTTCCCCAATGTCGAATTGCAGGAATACCGCTGGCGCGCCGATCACGGCGCGCCGATCGACGAGCAGATCTCACAGCTGCACAAGACCCATCATATCAAGATGCTGGCGACGCTGGCGCTGGACCCCGCGCGCTCGCGCGTCATCATCGGCGGCCGCAACATCCATGACGGCTTCCTGTTCCATAGTCCGATCGACCTGTCGCGCTATCCGGACCTGCAGCAATACGGCAAGACCGACGGCTTTTCGTTGAACTACTATTCGAACTGGAGCGACTTCGACATCGAGTTCGCCGGCAGGGCGACGGTCGAGACGCTCGCCGCGCATCTGTCGACAATATGGTTGCGCGACGCCGACACCAATCTGGCCCGCCCCTTCTCTATCCCCGTCCGTGGAGATGGCCGCCCCCGGGGCAATGCCCGGCATTTCATTTCGGTGCCCTATGAGGACGGCCATGCACTGGAGGACTATTTCGTCGAACTGGTCGACGCCGCCCGGCAGCATATCCAGATCGTCAACCCCTACCTCAATCTGACGCCGAGCCTCGCCCGGGCCTTTGACCGGGCGCTCGCCCGCGGCGTCAGGATCGACGTTGTCGGCCGCATCGACCTCAAGGGCGACATCGGCGGCAAGTTCCTCACCGCGCTCAACAAGCTGTTCGTCGAGAAATATGGCGACCGCATCAACATCCGCGAGTTCAAGGCGCCCGACGTGGTGCTGCATTCCAAGATCATGATGATCGACGAAAGGCTGGTCGCCATTTCCTCGGTCAACCTCAACAACCGCAGCTTCTTCCACGATTCAGAGAACGGCATGATGGTGCTCGATCCCGCCTTCTACGTCAGGATGAAGCCGATCTATGACGACTATTTCGCCCACTCGAATCCGGTTTCCAGCAACGTGACGATCCCGTGGGCCTACCGGCTGCTGTTCGACGAGGCCTGGGTCAGGCAGGCGTTCTGATGCGGGATCGTCCGGCCGCGCTTTATTGGGAACGCTGGTGCCTTCTAGCGCTTCACAGGCCCGCGACGTTCTGCGGAATGAACCGATAGTGGATCAAGTCCATGACGAGAGCCTCGATCTGGGTCCGATTGCGGTAGCCGTGGCGGCGGTCAGCAGGGAACCGTAGCGACTGCCCCTCCCTGAGCTCTCTCCACTCTTCCCCGACCAGCAATTCGACCGTGCCGCGCTGGACGGTCACATGCTCCACGACTCCAACGTCATGCGGTTCCGATATACTCTCAAAACCGGGAGCGAAGGCCAGTTCGTAGAGTTCAAATCCGAACCGAGCCTCATAAGGGAACAACAAGGCGCGCTGCATTCCTTCCGGCGCCGGACGCACCCGCAGATTCGCGGCGTCACGAAAGAGCAGCACATCGCCTTCTTCTCGGGCCGGCTCGAGCAGGGCGGTCATCGGAACTTGCAGGCCCGTCGCGATCTTCCAAAGCGTCGCAACGGTCGGCGTGGATTCGCCGCGTTCGATCTGGCCCAGCATTGCCTTGCTCACGCCGGTCTGCCCCGCGGTCTGATCAAGGCTCCATCCAAGCTCGTGCCTGATCGACTTCAGCAGCTTCCCCGTTTCGACAGGACTTATGGGCTTCATTTAAGACTGACCTCGCATTTGTGCGCTATAGCGCACAGCCGCTTCATGCGCTATAACGCACACCTTGCGCTGCACCAATACAATATCAAAGGACTATTCCATGAGATCTGTCGCCGAAAGATCCGCGGCATTCCCTGACGTCCAGCAACCAGGCACAAGGCTCGACCTCGACCGCATTCTGGCAGCTAGGGAGAAAATTTCATCGGTGTTTCGCGACACGCCCCAATTTGCTTGTCCTGCGCTTGGCGACGTTCTGGGCTGCGAAATCATCATCAAGCTTGAGACGGCAAACCCGATCCGATGCTTCAAGGGCCGTGGCACCGAGGTCGTCATGTCCGGTCTGGCAAGCAGCCCAGGCCGCAAGACCGCGGTCTGCGCCAGCGCCGGCAATCTCGGGCAGGCGCTCGCGCATAGCGGCCGAGCGCGCGGACTTGGCGTCACTGTTGTTGCGGCGACGAGCGCCAATCCCGCTAAGATCGATAGCATTCGTCGGCTCGGGGCCGCCGTCGAACTGGTCGAAGGCGACATCGAAGAGGCGCGACAGCGCGCCCGCGAGATCGCGGCCGGCGACAAGGCCTTGCTCGTTGAGGACAGCGAAAACCTCGACACCTGCGAAGGAGCGGCCACCATCGGGTTGGAACTCATGGAAGGGGGCGATCGCATCGACACGATCCTGCTCGCACTCGGCGGCGGCGCTCTGGCCACCGGCGTCGGCCACGTCGTCAAGAGCTTTTCGCCGACAACGGAGGTGGTGTGCATCCAACCCAGCGGAGCACCCGCCCTGGCTCTGTCCTGGCGGGCGCGATCGGTCGTCACCACGGAACGCACCGACACGATCGCCGACGGCGTCGCTGGCCGTTTCCCGATCGCGGCGGTCCTTGAGGACCTGCTCGCCGTCGCCGATCACGTGCCGCTCGTCGAGGAAGCGAGCATCAAGGCGGGCATGCGCTTGCTGCATAAGCACGCCGGCCTTGTGGTCGAGCCCTCGGCGGCTCTCGGCATCGCGGCCATCCTGGAAGACGCCTCGCATTACCGCGGCAAGCGTGTGGTGACGGTGATATGCGGGTCGAATGTGCCGCCCAAAGCGTTTTCGGAGTGGATAAAAGACAGGCCATAGAGCGACTGCCGCAGGTGGCCGTGAACGTCTCGCCGTATATCGAATGATCAAGGTCCGCTCGGCCTTGGCGTGCTTGCCGCACCTTTCTTGTTTCGCCCGCTATTTCAGGTAGCGCTCCTGCGCCAGCGCTCGGGCATCGATGTCGGGCACCTTGTTCGACATGATGTCGGCCAGCACCTTTGCCGAGCCGCAGGCCATGGTCCAGCCGAGCGTGCCGTGGCCGGTGTTGAGGAAGAGATTGGAGAGCTCGGTGCGGCCGATCAGCGGCGGCCCGTCTGGCGTCATCGGCCGCAGGCCGCACCAGAAGGTCGCCTCGCGCATGGCGCCGGCGCCCGGGAAGAGATCGCCGACCGAATGTTCGAGCGTGCGCCGCCGCGATTCGTGCAGCCTGAGATCGAAGCCTGAAATCTCGGCCGTGCCGCCGACGCGGATGCGGTCGCCCAGCCGGGTGATCGCCACCTTGTAGGTTTCGTCCATCACGGTCGACACCGGTGCCAGGGCGGCATCCTTGACCGGCACAGTGATCGAATAGCCCTTGACCGGATAGACCGGGATAGACCGTTTTATCCGGCGCATGAAGCCGGCAGAGTAGCTGCCCAGCGCCATCACATAGGCTTCGGAAGCCTTAAAACCCTTGCTGGTGCTGAGGTTGGCAATGCGGTTGCGGCTGCGCAGGACACGCCAGATCGTCGTGTCGTATTCGAACTTGACGCCACGCGCCACGCAGAGCTCGGCCAGTTTCTCGGTGAACATCTTGCAGTCGCCGGTCTCGTCATGCGGCAGCCTCAGCCCGCCGACGAATTTCTCGCGCACACCTGCCAGCGCCGGCTCCGCCGCGATGCAGCCGTCCTGGTCGAGGACCTCGTAGGGCACGCCATATTTCTTCAGCACATCGACATCGCCACCGGTACCGTCGAGCTGCTTTTGCGTACGAAACAATTGCAGCGTGCCCTGGGTGCGCTCGTCATAGCTGATGCCGGTCGCCTCGCGCAGCGCCTTCAGCGTGTCGCGGCTGTATTCGGCCAGCGGCACCATGCGCGATTTATTGATGGCATAGCGCTCGGCGGTGCAGTTGCGCAGCATCTTGACCAGCCAGGTCCACATATGCGGATCGAAGGCCGGCCGCACCACCAGCGGGCCATGCTTCATCAACAGCCATTTGATTGCCTTGAGTGGAATGCCGGGCCCGGCCCAGGGCGAGGCATAGCCGGGCGAAATCTCGCCGGCATTGGCAAAGCTGGTTTCCAGCGCCGGGCCTTTCTGGCGGTCGAGCACCGTCACCTCGTGGCCGGCCTCGGCAAGATAATAGGCCGTGGTCACCCCGATGACGCCGCCGCCCAGCACCATGATCTGCATCGTTCACTCCTTGCCGCGCCGCGCATCCTCAGGACGCCCGTGGACGCGACCGCATTTTCTCGATTTGCGCATGATCCCAAATGAAAATCGATGTCGATTTTCGAGAACCATACGCTGTTGCCCATTCACGCCGCCGAGGGACCGGGGTCGTCGTCTTCTGTCTGCCGCATTCCGGCCGTCTCGCCAAGAGGCCGCCAATCGTCTGCGGCGCTGTGGACGAGAGTGAGCCGCTGCGGTCGCCGCCCGTCGGCCCGGTCTTTCTGCCTGACCGCGCGCCGGGCAGCTTCCGGCTGGTAAAGCACGGCCTTGATCAGGATCGACTCCCGCCGGCCGTCGGCGTGCTCGATCAAATCCGTTTGGCCCTGCGCCATGCCAAGCATGCAGAGTCCACGCCTGGTTGCCACCGACAGGCTGGAGCCGACCGGTCCGCGCACCTCGTTCTGCACTAGGGTGCGCGTCTCGGGGTGACCGGCATCGATGCTGAACACCACCCTGCTGTTCAGCGTGACGATATCGGGGCCGACCGCATCGATCGGCACGATATCGGCGCTTGAAAGCTTGTGTTCGAGCATGTGAACGATCGGATCCGCGAATGCTCGCCGGCGCGCCAGCATGACTTCGAGGACGGCGCAATCCTTCGTCGTCAGACAGCAATTCGTGCTCTTCATCACCGCTTCCACGATTAGCGCCGCTGTGGGCCGGAGGCCGGCGTGTCGACCGCTTCGACAGTCACCGACAGTTCACGGCCGCCACGGCTGCTCCAGCACACCGCCTGCCCGATCGCCGCCCCGATGAGCGCCGTTCCCATCGGCGTCAGCACCGAGATCCTGTTTTCGGCAATGTCGGCCTCGCCGGGATAGACCAACATGATGCGCTGGGTGTCTCCGCCTTCGCCGCGGACCGTCACGATCGAACCCATGCGCACCACGTCGGCCGGCATCGCCGCTGCCTCCGTGATGACGGCGCGGTCCATTTCGAAGAGCAGCTCCTCGGCCGTCTCGGGAGCACGGTCGAGCAAGGCTCTCGCCAGGCCGGTCAACCTGTCATGGTCGGTGTCGCTGATCAGAATTCGGCTCGATGGACGCGGTCCTGTTGCATGTTGCATGGCAAACCTCATGGATCGGCGCATCGAATGGATGCGCGCTTGCCACCGCACTGGTGGCGGCGTGATGAAGGGCCGGCAGCCGCGAAGGGCTGTACGGCGTGATGGCGGTTCTGGATGTTTGATGCCCCGATACGGACGGACGCCAGAAGGCGGCCGCGCCGGGGCTACGATCCCGCGATCGGGCAGACCCTGAACAAGGTTCTGGTGTAAGCGAGGTTGCTCATGCCCCGAACCTTGCCGACAGGCGCCCGCTTGTCAAGCGCGGCCAAACCGCTCAACCGCCGACATAGTGGCGGTGAAAGCGCGGGCCGAGGCTGGCCAGGATTTCATAGCCGATGGTGCCGGCGTGGCCGGCAGCATCGTCGACGCTCTGCCAGGGACCGAGCAGCTCGACCAGATCGCCCTCTCGCAGCCTGCCGGACGGCAGGGCGGATGTGTCGAGAATGATCGAATCCATCGACACGCGCCCGAGGAAAGGCAGGCGCACGCCCTGGAACCACGCCGCCGAAGCGGAGCGGCGCAGCCAACCATCCGCATAGCCGAACGAAATCGTCGCCAGGCTCAGCGGACCGTCCGCGTGATGGCTGTGGCCATAGCCGATGCCGGCGCCCTTTTCGACGCGGCGCGTCTGCGCCACCTTGGCCTGCAGCCGCACGACAGGCAGGGTCGGATTGGGTTCGCCGGGCGTCGGGTTGATGCCGTAGAGCGCCGCACCGGGACGGGCGAGGTCATGGTGATAAGACGGCCCGAGAAAGATGCCGGAAGAATTGGCGAGCGAGGCGGGCGCGCGGGGCAGCATGGCGCGCAGCCGTTCAAAGGCCAGCCTCTGCTGTTCGTTGGCGGGATGGCGCGGCTCGTCGGCGCAGGCCAGATGGCTCATCACATATCTGACATCGATGCCGTCGAACGCACTGCTATCCCCGCCCAGCGCCTCGACTTCGGCCGGCGCCATGCCGAGCCGCGACATGCCGCTGTCGACCTGGATGGCCACCGGGAGCCGGCGACCAGCGTCGTGCGCCGCCGCGCGCCAGGCCTTCAACTGCGCGCCGCTGTTGATGACCGCGCAAAGGCCGGCCGCCACCGCTTCCGGTTCGGAGCCTGGTGGCAGCCCGTTCAGCACGTAGATGTCCGGGCCGGCCCCGACCGCCTTGCGCAGCGCGATGCCTTCGGCCAGCAGCGCGACGAAGAAGATGTCGCAGCCTTCCCGGGTCAGGGCCGCCGCCACCTGGGCCGCGCCGAGGCCATAGCCATTGGCCTTGACCACGCCGGCGCAGGGCACGCCGCCCAGCAGCGCCTTCAGCCGCCGGTAGTTTTCACGGATCGCACCGAGATCGATCGTCAGGATCGCGCCAGCCGCCGCCTCGCTGACCGGCCAACCGGTGACGGTTTTCGCAGCAGTCGGGTTGACGGCGTCGTTCATGGCGACCTCATAGCACCGGCCATCAATACGACCCCGCTACCGGCGCGGCAACCTCGACGTGATCAATGCATGTCGCCCAAAAGTGGCCCCGGTTTTGGGAGAACGACATGCACAAAAAACAACGACCTAACGCGCCAGATGGCTGAACGCCGCCACCACGTCTTCATAGACCTTGCGCTTGAACGGCACGATCAGGTCGGGCAGGTCCTGCATCGGCCGCCACGACCATTTGTCGAATTCGGCGGTGTGGCCGCCCGGTGGCGGATTGATCTGGATCTCGCTGCTGTCGCCATGGAAGCGGAAGGCGAACCATTTCTGCGTTTGGCCGCGATACCGGCCCTTGAAAGCAATGCCGACGAGGTGGTCCGGCAGGTCGTAATTGATCCAGTCCGGCGCTTCGGCAAGCAGCGAGACGCTACGCATGCCGGTCTCCTCATAAAGCTCGCGCTCGGCCGCCTGCAGCGGCTCCTCGCCCTTGTCGATACCGCCCTGCGGCATCTGCCAGAGCTGCGTCGTGCCAGCGAATTCGCTGTCGGGTTCGGCAATGCGATGCCCGACCCAGACCAGACCCTCGCCATTGAGGATCATCAGCCCGACACAGGGGCGATAGGGCAGCGTTTCACGGTCGACCATTTTCGTCGTCGGCATCAGTCAGTCTCTCCAGCTATCTTGCGATGGCTAACCCTTTTGCGGATCGACCGCCACCGCTGAAATCGGCACGATCTCGATGCCGCGTTTCCTGGCCTCGGCAATCCAGGACGACACGGTGTCGACCGTCAGGTCGAAGGCCGAGCCGATGCCGACGGCAGTGCCCTTGGCCCGCGCTGTGGCTTCCAGACTGTCGAGTTTCTTCAGGATGGCACCGCGATCCTGCACCGCGTCGATCGCCGTATCGCCGGCGACGAAGGGCACGCCGTCCTTCAGCGCGAGGTCTGGCGCCAGGCTGCGCGCCGATGAGCCGTCGTCTATATAGGCAAGACCCCGTTTGCCGAGTTCGGCCATGAATGGCTCCATCGCCGCCGTGTCGGCCGAAAAACGCGCGCCCATATAGTTCATGACGCCGGTGTAGTTCGTCGTCCGCGACAGCGCCCAATGCAGATTCTTGAGGTTTTCTTCGGCGCTCCCCGCCACCGTCAGCGTGTTGCGGCCGGGGTTGACGTTGGGATAGTCGAACGGTTCGAGAGGCACCTGCATGACGATCTCGTGGCCGCCTTGCCGGGCGGCCTGCATCCAGCGGCCGATGCTGTTGCCTTGCGGCGCGAAGGCCAGCGTCACTTCCGCAGGCAGCTTGGCGATCGCAGCCTGGGTGCCGGTCTGCGAGACGGCTAACCCGCCGATGACGATCGCCACCCGCGCCCCGCGCGCGCCGGACCACGGCCGCGCATAGACATCGAACGGCCGCCTTCCATCGGCGGAGCGTATCGGCAGTGGTCCGGTGTCGCTGGCTTCGATCAGGGCCTTGTCGGGAAGATGCGCGATCTTCAGGTTCTGCCCAACGCTCGATGGATCACGGATGACGATGGCGGCCTGCGGAGGACCATCGCCCTGCTCCTTCTGCACATGGATGATCTGAGGACCACCGGTCTTGGACGGCGTTTCGACCTTTGGCGCCGCGACTGGGGCCAGAGCGGATGGCGCGGCGGCGGGCTCGGCCGCAGCCGTTACTTTCGGCGTCGAAACAGCGACCTCTTGCGGCCTGCGGAACGGCTTTTCCCTGAGCGCGATCGCGGCCGAGACGCCGACCAGCGCCAGCACGATAACGGTCGATGCGACCACGCCAGTGCTGCCTTTGCGGGCAGCGCGCGGCGCCCGGACGGTCTGTCCAAGCGGGCGTTCGATGTCCTTGCCGATATCAGCCAAGCCTGTCCCCGGGGCGCATGGTTGCGAAGGCGATCCCTTCGGTGACATGCGCGAATTCATCAAACCCTGGCGCCCCTGGCGCCGCATCCGGAGGCTTGATCTTGCCTCCCCGAATCAAACTGCCGGAACCTTTCGGTCCCGGCAGCATCGCATTGCTTGGTTCGGGCGGCCAGACCGGCCGACCATACCGTTACTGGTTGAGCACGGCCTTTTCCGGATTGGGCGGGAAGGCCGGATCGGTCTTCTCGCCGCGCAGCAGCTTCTCGGCAAAGATCAGCTGCAGATCGTCCTTCGGATCCGGCGGCACATAGGCTGCCGAGCCCGAGCCGGTCGCGCTCTCGTCGGCGCCCTTGATGTGGCCCTTGAGATCGGACTCGCCGCGCGTCAGGTCCCTGCCCTGCAGTTCCGGCGGCAGCGGCTGGTCGACCTTGATGTCGGGCGTGATGCCCTTGCCCTGGATCGACTTGCCCGACGGCGTGTAATAGAGCGCCGTCGTCAACCGCAGCGCGCCATTCTCGCCGAGCGGAATGATGGTCTGCACCGAACCCTTGCCGAAGGACTGCGTGCCCACCACTGTGACGCGGCGCAGATCCTGCAGCGCGCCGGCGACGATTTCGGACGCACTGGCCGAGCCGCCATTGACGAGCACGATCATCGGCTTGCCGTTGACGTCGTCGACCTGCTTCGGCTTGGCGTCGAAGCGGGTGACGTCCTTCGGATCGCGGCCGCGCGTCGAGACGATCTCGCCACGCTTCAGGAAGGCATCGGACACGCTCACCGCCTGGTCGAGCAAGCCACCCGGATTGAGGCGCAGGTCGAGCACATAGCCCTTGAGCTTGTCATCCGGCACCTGCTTCTTGATGGTGTCGATGGCGTTCTCGAGGTCGTCATAGGTCTTCTCGGTGAAGGAGGTGATCTTCATGTAGCCGATGTCGTTCTCGACCCGGAACTTGACCGCCTTGACTTTGATGATGTCGCGCACCACCGTCAGCTCGATCGGCTTGTCGGCGCCCTGGCGCAGGATGGTGAGTTTGATCGGCGTGTTGACCAGGCCGCGCATCTTCTCGACCGCGTCGTTGAGCGTCAGGCCGCGAACCTCTTCGCCGTCGATCTTGGCGATGTAGTCGCCGGCCAGCACGCCAGCCTTGGCGGCGGGCGTATCGTCGATCGGCGTGATCACCTTGACCAGGTCGTTCTCCATGGTGACTTCGATACCGAGGCCGCCGAACTCGCCCTTGGTCTGCACGCGCATGTCCTGCGCCTGTTCGGCATTCATGTAGGAGGAGTGCGGATCGAGAGAGGAAAGCATGCCGTTGATGGCGTTCTCGACCAGCGACTTGTCGTCGGGCGGCGTGACATATTGTGCCCGCACCCGCTCGAAGATGTCGCCGAAGATCGCCAGCTGCTTGTAGGTCTCCGATCCCGCAGCGTTCGCCGACGAGCCAGGAGCCCCATAGACAAGGCTCATGGCGGATGCGCCCATCAGCGCACCGGCAAACAGAAGCGACAGTTTCCGCATCATTTCACGTCCTTCCAGAAAAACGGTCCGCCCACCATGGGGCCGGATCGACGGGTTTTCCATCCTTGCGGAACTCGACATAGAGTTCCGGTGTGGCATTTCCATTCTTCGAAACCGAGGTGCTTGCCACCCGGGCCTCTCCCATCGCGCCGACCGGCTCTCCTGCGAGCACCGACTGGCCAGTCACGACGCTGATTCTGCTCATCCCCGCCAGAACGACATGATAGCCGTCGCCGGCATTGAGGATCAAGAGTTGACCATAAGAGCGAAACGGCCCCGCATAAAGCACATTCCCATCCGCCGGAGCCGTGACGATGGCTCCTGATTGTGTCGCAAGCATGTCACCAAGCATCACTGCGCCGTTACCGTCGTCCGCGCCAAACCGGCGTTTGATGCGGCCGGTGACCGGCAGCGCGATCGTCCCCTGCAGCGCCGAGAAGGGGGCCGTTGCGGTGAGCCGGTTGCCTTCGGGAACCGGCAGTGACGCCAGCGATGCGGTTTTGTCGCCGCCATCGTTTCCATCAGTGGTCTGAACGCCACCCGGCTGGCCCGCGGCGGCTGCCTTTGCGGCATCCGCGGCCTTGCGGGCCTTGTCGGCCTGCGCTTCGAGCGAGGCGATCAGGTCCTTCAGGCTGGAGGCCTTGGCCGCCAACTGCTCGGAACGCTGCTGTTCGGCCGCCAATTGCGCCTGCGTATCGGCCTCGAGCTTCTGCTTGGCTTCCAGCAGCATACCGAGCCGCTTCTTTTCCGCCACCTGCTCGCCGACGGCGTCCGTCAGCCGCGCCCGCTCGGCCTCGATCGAGGCCGTCACTCGGGTCTGCTCCTTGAGGTCGGCCAGCAGGCTGTCGGTCTGCTGGCGCAATTCCGGCACCACGGCGCCGAGCAGGATAGCGCTGCGCACCGACGACAGCGCGTCCTCCGGCTTGACCAGGATCGCCGGCGGCGGGTTGAGCCCCATGCGCTGCAGCGCGCCCAGCACTTCGGCCAGCACGTCGCGCCGCGCGATCAGCGAGGCGCGGATTTTCTGTTGCTGGTCCTTCAGCCCTTCCAGCTTGGCGCCGATGTCCTCGATGTCCTGGCCAAGTTTCTGCTCGGTCATCGCCGACTGGATCAGCGCGGCGGTGATCGAGGCATGGTCCTTCTTGACCGCGGCGATATCGGCGGCGAGCTTGGCAAGCCGTTCCGACGACAGCGTTATTTCCTTGGAAACCTGCTCATATTCGGCCCGGCTCTGGTCGGGATCGGGCGCCATGTCGAGCGTGTTCTCGGCTCGCGCCGCGTGGAACGACAAAAGGATCGCCGTCACCGCGATGCCGCAGCGCGCGCGCCAGGAGCCCCCTGTTGGGCTCGGTGTCGATTTCCAGCCTTCAGACATTCGCGATCTATACTATCCGCGGCTTCGTTAACGAATCATCAACCATGTTTGACGAGCCGGTCCCCGAATGGATGTTGCCCAAAGTGGTCCCCGTTTTGGGGTAACGGCGTGCATCAGAACGACAGATTTTGAGTCTGGCGCGGCATTGGGGCGGAAATCCGGGCAATGGGCGACGAATCACCGCTGGCGGCAACTCTAGCGGCAGGCTCACGCGCGATGATAGGGGTGGCCGGAGAGGATCGTCGCCACCCTGTAGAGCTGCTCCCCCAGCATCACCCGCACCAGCTGGTGCGGCCAGGTCAGCGCGCCGAACGACAGCACCAGATCGGCTTGGTCGCGCAGCGGCGGATCATGGCCGTCTGCGCCGCCTATGGCGAGCACCAGCGCCTTGCGCCCGCCATCGCGCAACTGTCCGATGCGATTGGCTAAATCCTGCGAGGAAAGGCTCTTGCCGCGCTCATCGAGCAGGATCAGCGCCGTGCCCGGCTGCAGCTGCGCCTGCAGTCGGGAGCCTTCGTCGCGCTGGCGCTCGATAGCGCTCTGCGACCGGCCCTCGGCGATCTCGACAATCCCGGCGAATTCGAGCCCGACCGCAGGCCCGCTCTTGGCGAAGCGCTCGAAATAGCGGTCGGCCAACTCCCGCTCGGGGCCGGCTTTCATTCGGCCCACGGCATGAACTGAAATCTTCATCCTCGCCTCTATAAGCCGCTAATGCATGTCACCCAAAAGTGGGAGGCGGTTTTGGGCAATGACATGCATCAAAACAAGGCGGCTCAGTGGAGGGTCTCTTCCTCGAGATCCGGCGCCTGCCACATCTTTTCGAGATTGTAGAATTCGCGGACTTCGGGGCGGAAGACATGGACGATGATATCGCCGGAATCGATCAGGACCCAGTCCGCGCCGGACAGCCCCTCGACGCGCGCCGTGCCGAGGCCGGCATCCTTGAGCGCCTTGAGGAGATGGTCGGCGACAGCCGAGACATGACGGTGCGATCGGCCCGATGCGACGACCATGTAGTCGCCGAGGCTCGATTTCCCCTGAATGTCGATTGAGACGATGTTTTCGGCCTTGGAGTCTTCCAGACTGGCAAGGACTGTGTCGATGGCGCGGGACACGGCGTCGTTTACGCTGATCCCGGCCGGCGAAGGCACGATGTCGGCCTTCTTCCGCAGTGCTGTTCTCAGTGTATTTCCTTTCGCAGCAAGAACAACCAAATCACCTCAAAAGCAGGTGACACCACTTAAATAGGCAGAGTTCCGTTGCAGTTTCAAGACGCAGCCCCAACTCACGCGAACTCGCCGGTTGCCCGCTTGTTCCATGCGGGGCGCAAAAAAGATCGGAACCCAGCCGTCTGGCATGGGTTATCGGCTGACCGACCAACCGGAATCCCGCCATGCCGATCGACCCGCAAAACACCCTTCTCACCGTCCAGGCCGGCCTGGCGCAGCTCAGCACGCTGATCGTCTCCTATTCCTTCTCGGCCATCGGCGCCATCATCCTGCTGGTGGTCGGCTACATCGTCGCCGGCCTCGCCGAGCGCTCGATCTTTGCTGGCCTCGGCCATATCCATGGTTTCGACGCGACGCTGCGACATTTCTTTTCCAAGATCGTCCGCTACGCCATCCTGATCCTGGTCGTCATCATGGTGCTCGGCCAGTTCGGCGTGCAGACCGCCTCGATCATCGCCGCGATCGGCGCCATCGGCCTTGCCATCGGCCTGGCGCTGCAAGGCACGCTCCAGAACATCGCCGCCGGCATCATGCTTCTGGCGCTGCGGCCGTTCCGCATCGGCGAATCCGTCGAGGTCGGCGCCATATCAGGCTCGATCGAGGAAATCGGCCTGTTCGCCACCAGGCTCAGGACCCCCGACGGCGTCTACATACTGGCGCCCAATTCGACGCTGTGGAACCAGCCTGTGCGCAATTTTTCGCGCAACGGCGTGCGCCGCGCCGACATCGGCTTGAGCATCGGCTCGTGGAACGACATCGACGGCGCCCAGAAAACATTGCTTGCCATTGCCGGCGCCGAGAAGCGCATCCGTCGTGAGCCAGCGCCCGTCGCCTTCGTGGCCAGCCTCGGCGACACGACCGTTTCGCTTACCTTGCGCTATTGGACTTCGGCCGCCGACTACTTCTCCACGAATATCGACATGACGAAGCGCGCAAAGCAGGCCTTTGACGCAGAAGGCATCTCCATCCCGCTGCCGCCGCCGGAAGCGCCGGCGCCGGAGGCCCGCAAGCAGTAGGCGATTGCGGGGGCGTCCCGAGCGCTTTCCCGGGAAAGGCAAGTAGCGTTTCCCTACGGCCTTGCGAAGAGAAACAGCCTTCAGTCCTTGGCCCGGCCTGCGATCTCGTCCGGCGCATAGGCGAGTTCCACCGGCAGCGGCGCCTGCGCCGTCATCGGTGCGAAGCTGCCGGTCTCGGTGGCGGCCCGTGTGGTGAACACGCGCAACAGCACGAACAGGCAGAAGGCGCAGGCGATGACGACAGCCACATAGATGAAGGCCTGTGTGCCGAAGACCGCCGACAGCGCCGTCACGATGCCCGGCACGATGAAACCCGATAGCGACCAGGCAAACAGGAGCGAGCTGGACAGCGCCACCATATCGTCCTTGCCGGCGCGGTCGGCGGCGTGCGCGCTGGACAGCGAATAGATCGATTCCGAAGCGCCGTCCCACAAGACATAGATCACCAGCAGCGCCGGCAGCGCGCCGCCGTCGAAGCCGAGCGCCAGCATGCCGGCCGCGGCGGCCAGCGCGGACGCCCCGATCAGCACGTAGCGGCGATCGGTGCGGTCGGAAATCCAGCCGAAGGGAAGCTGCAGGATCAGCGTGCCGAGCGGCATCACCGAAAGCAGCAATGCCACATCGGCCTGGCTATAGCCCTTGGCCGTGGCATGGATCGGCGCGAAACCGGAAATCGACATCGACAGGCCACCGACCGCCAGCATGCCGGCAACGCCGACCGGTGAAATCCGCCACGCCCGGCGCAGCGCCACCGAGGCGGCCTGCGGCGCCGGCGGCTGCGCCAGCCGCGTCATGCCGACCGGCAGGATCGACAAAGCGGTGAAGACTATGCCTATCAAGGGAGCGTCCGCGGTCTTGATGTCGACCAGCGCCAGCGTCGCATAGCCGACGCCGAGCCCGGCGACATAGGCGACGTAGAAAAAGGCCATCACCCGGCCGCGTATGGCGTTGGCCACGGCATCGTTCAGCCAGCTCTGCGCGACGATGAACAGGCCGCATATGGCAAAGCCGTAGAGGGCGCGCGCGCCGATCCACAGCACGGGGTGCGGACCGGCTCCGATGGCCGCGTTGGAAAGCGCGATCAGCGCCGACAGCACCATGAAGGCGCGGGCATGGCCGACCCTGCGCACCAGCGGTCCGGTCAGGATGCAGCCGGCAAGACCGCCGGCCGACAGACCGGTGACGATCAGCCCGGCCCAGGTCGGATCGAAGGCCTCGACGCCGAGCCGGACCGGGATGTAGGCAAACATCAGCCCGTTGCCGATGGCGATCAGCGCCATCGACGCGATGACACTGGCAATCGCGATCAGCGGCGTCGGCGCGCTGCCGTGCTCCGGATCGATTTTGGTATGGTGCTTCACGGGAGTGACCATGTTCAGACAAGATCGCCTATGCGGCGGCGAAAAGCCCCCGCAAAAACGACATCGGTGGTCTTCCCTTCTCCCGCAAGGGGAGAAGGAAGATCCGTGCGGGCCCTAACCCTTCGCCATTTTGCGGATCGCGGTCGACGACAGCGAGGAGCGCGGGCCGTGGATGAAGGTCCAGGCCGGCGCCTGCATGCGGGCAAGCAGCGGCGCGTCGCCTTCGTCGATGCGGGCATAGTCGAACGTCTTGGCGACGACCGATGACAGGAACGACAGCGTCGCGCCTGGCCGGTCGATGACCGCGATCGGGAACGTCAGCACGATTTCGCGCCAGCGCTGCCAGCGATGGAAATCGCGCAAACTGTCCGCGCCCATGATCCAGACGAAATCGACGCCGGGATTGCGCGCCTTGACCAGCGCCAGCGTGTCGGCGGTGTAGCGCACATGATGCGCCGCCTCGAAGGCGGTGACCTTGATCTTCGGGTTCCTGGCGATCTGCTCGGACAGCTGCAGCCGCTCGGCCAGCGGCGCCAATTCCCTCGTGTTCTTCAGCGGATTGCCCGGTGTCACCATCCACCAAAGCTGGTCGAGCGCCAGGCGCCTGAGCGCAATTTCGGCGACCAGCGCATGGCCGGCATGCGGCGGATTGAACGAGCCGCCGAACAGGCCGACGGCCAGGCCTTTCTCAGCATGCGGCATGCGGAGATAGCGGGAAGAAACGGCGTTCTCACCCTCCCCCTTGTGGGGAGGGTCGATCCGCGAAGCGGAACGGGGTGGGGGTATCGCGGAATTCAGCGTCGTTCCCCCACCCGGCTCGCTGCGCTCGCCACCCTCCCCACAAGGGGGAGGGTAAGGGGAGCGCTCAAGGCCTCACCTGTCCCGACCCGCGCACGCGATATTTGAACGAGGTCAGCTGCTCGACGCCGACCGGCCCGCGCGCATGCATCTTGCCGGTGGCGATGCCGATCTCGGCGCCCATGCCGAACTCGCCGCCGTCGGCGAACTGCGTCGAGGCATTGTGCAGCAGGATCGCCGAATCGATCTCGTTGAAGAACCGTTCCACGGCCTTGGGATCCTCGGCGATGATCGCCTCGGTGTGATGCGAGGAGAAGGTCTCGATATGCTCGATCGCGCCACCGATGCCGTCGACCAGCTTCACCGCGATGATGGCGTCGAGATATTCGGTCACCCAGTCGGCGTCGGTCGCCGGCTTGGCGTCGAAAAACACCTTCAGCACCTCTTGATCGGCATGGATCTCGCAGCCGGCCGCGCGCAAGGCATCGAGGATCGGCACCAGATGCGTGGACGCCACCGCACGGTCGACCAGCAGCGTCTCGGCGGCGCCGCAGACGCCGGTGCGCCGCATCTTGGCGTTGACGGCGATCTTCACCGCCATGTCGAGATCGGCGGAGCGGTCGATGTAGAGGTGGCAGATGCCTTCGAGATGGGCGAAGACCGGCACGCGCGCCTCGCTCTGCACCCTGCCGACCAAGCTTTTGCCGCCGCGCGGGATGATGACGTCGAGCGCACCACCTAGCCCCTTTAGCATCTCGCCGACGGCGGCACGATCGGTGGTCGGCACCAGCTGGATGGCATCTTCCGGCAGGCCGGCGGCCTTCAGGCCCTCCACCAGGCAGGCATGGATGGCAGCGGACGAATTGAGCGAATCCGAGCCGCCGCGCAGGATCACCGGATTGCCGGCCTTGAGGCAGAGCGCGCCGGCATCCGCCGTCACGTTCGGCCGGCTCTCATAAATGACGCCGACGACGCCGAGCGGCGTGCGCACGCGTTCGATCCGCAAGCCGTTCGGCCGTTGCCATGCGGCGATCACGTCGCCGACCGGATCCTTGAGTTCGGCGATTTCGCGGATGCCGTCGGCGATAGCGCGGATGCGCGCCGGAGTGAGCTTCAGCCGGTCCATGAAGGAGGCAGACAGTCCCGACTCCTCGCCATTCGAGACATCGATGGCATTGGCGTCGATAATGTCCTGCTCGCGGGCAAGGATCGCGTCTGCCATGGCAAGCAGCGCGGCATTCTTGGCGGCAGTGGAGGCGATGGCCAACGGTCGAGCGGCAGCGCGGGCACGGCGGCCGATATCGGCCATCAGCGCCACGGTGTCATCCCCGGATTTTTCATGCAGCTTCAGCATGGCTCATCCTCCGCTTATGTCGCCTCCCGCGTGACTCACCACGAGATCATCGCGGTGGATCATCGCCGAACGCGCTTCGTAGCCGAGCACGGTTTCGATCTCGGCCGTCTTCAGGCCAGCGATCCTTACGGCATCGGCGGCATCATAGGCAACCAGCCCGCGCGCGATCTCCCGGCCCTCGGGCGACAGGATCGCCACCGTATCGCCGCGCGAAAAATTGCCGCTGACCAATTTGACGCCTGCCGGCAGCAGCGATTTGCCCGATGCGAGCGCACCGACGGCGCCGGCGTCGACCGTCAGCCGGCCGGCCGGTTCGAGCTGGCCGGCGATCCAGGTCTTGTAGCCCTTGACCGGATTGGCGCTCGGTCGGAAGAAGGTGGCGCGCTCGCCGCGCTCGATCGCCATCAGCGGCGACAGCCGCGTGCCCGAGGTGATGATCATCGCGGTGCCCGCGGCGGTGGCGATCTTGCCGGCATCGAGCTTGGTGCGCATGCCGCCGCGCGACAGTTCGGAGGCGGCAGCCCCCGCCATCGCCTCGATGTCGGGCGTGATGCGGTCGACCACCGGGATGAATCTGGCTTGCGGGTCGCGCGCCGGCGGCGCGGTGTAGAGCCCGTCAATGTCGGAGAGCAGCACCAGAAGGTCGGCGCCCATCATGGTGGCAACGCGCGCGGCCAGCCGGTCATTGTCGCCATAGCGGATTTCGGAGGTGGCCACCGTGTCGTTCTCGTTGATCACCGGCACCGCCTTCATCTTGAGCAATGTCGAGATCGTCGCGCGGGCATTGAGATAGCGGCGGCGCTCCTCGGTGTCGCTAAGGGTCAGCAGAATCTGGCCCGACTTCAGGGCGCCCCTGCCGAGCGCATCCGACCAGGCGCCGGCGAGCGCGATCTGCCCGACGGCCGCCGCCGCCTGGCTTTCCTCGAGCTTCAGCGCGCGCTTGCCAAGGCCAAGGATGGTACGGCCAAGCGCGATGGCGCCGGAGGAGACGACGAGGATTTCCGCACCGCCCTGGGCCAGCACGGCAATATCGTCGGCGAGCGAGTCCAGCCAGTCGCGCTTCAGGCCGCTCGTGCGGTCGACGAGCAGCGCCGAGCCGATCTTGACGGTGATGCGCCGGTATTTTTTCAGCGACTGCATGGCCTTACTTTTCCCAGCGCGTCTCGACCGGGGCGGCAATCTGCGCCCGCGCCTCGGCAACGACGGCCATCAGCGCCCGCAGCGCGGCCTCGACACCTTCGCCGGTGACGGCGGACAAGAGCATAGGCGCGCGCCCTGCGGCACGCTTCAGCGAGGCGACCTTCTTCTTGCGTTCATCGGCATCGAGCGTGTCGACCTGGCTGAGTGCCAGGATCTCGACCTTGTCGGTCAACCCGTGGCCATAGGCTTCCAATTCGGCGCGCACGGTCTTGTAGGCCTTGCCCGGGTTTTCCTCTTGCGCCGAAACCAGATGTAAGAGCACGCGCGTGCGCTCGACATGGCCGAGGAAGCGATCGCCAATGCCGACGCCCTCATGCGCGCCCTCGATGAGGCCGGGAATATCGGCGATGACGAATTCGCGCGCGTCGATGCGGGCGACGCCGAGGCCGGGATACAGCGTCGTGAACGGATAGTCGGCGATCTTCGGCTTGGCGGCGGTGACGGCGGCCAGGAAAGTCGACTTGCCGGCATTGGGCAGCCCGACCAGCCCGGCATCGGCGATCAGTTTCAGCCGCAGCCAGATGTTGAGCTCTTCGCCGGGCAGGCCGGGGTTGGCGCGGCGCGGCGCCTGGTTGGTCGAGGTCTTGAAGTGCTGGTTGCCGAAGCCGCCATTGCCGCCCTTGGCGAGCAGGAAGCGCTGGCCGACCACTGTGAGGTCGCAGATCAGCGTCTCATTGTCTTCCTCGAACACCTGCGTTCCGGCCGGCACTTTCAGCGTGACGTCGGCGCCCTTGGCACCGGTCATGTTGCGGCCCATGCCGTGGACGCCGGTCTTGGCCTTGAAATGCTGCTGGTAGCGATAGTCGATCAGCGTGTTCAGCCCGTCGACCGCTTCCAGCCAGACATCGCCGCCGCGGCCGCCGTCGCCGCCATCCGGCCCGCCGAACTCGATGAACTTCTCGCGCCGGAACGACACCGAACCGGCGCCCCCGTCACCGGAGCGGACATAGACCTTGGCCTGATCGAGAAATTTCATGGGATTGCAGTTTCTTTTATTGGCCTTGCGGCATTGCTCTAAACCTTGGGCCTTGCTCTAAACCAAGGCGCGGTCAAGGGCGAGGCCGTTTTATGACAATGGCCGCGTGGGGTCGGCCGGAGACATGTTGCTATGAAGCTTGTAACCTACAACATCCAGTACGGCATCGGCCTCGATGGGCAATACGATGTCGAGCGTATCGCCGACGCCGTGCGCGGCGCCGACGTGGTTGCACTGCAGGAGGTCACCCGCAACAATCCTAGAAATGGCGGGCGCGACATGGTCGCCGAGATCGGCGAGGCGCTGCCTGACTATTTCGCCGTCTATGGTAGCAATTTCGAGGCCAATATCGGCTCGCGCATCGAGAACGGCCGCGCCATCACCACCACCTTCCAGCTCGGCAACATGATGCTGTCGAAGACGCCCATTCATCTGTCGCGCAACCTGCTTTTGCCGCGCAGCCGCAGCTTCGAGATGATGAATTTCCAGCGCGGCGCGCTGGAAGGGCTGATCGAGACGCCGCTTGGTTTCATTCGCTTCTATTCCATCCATCTTGATCACCGCAGCCCGGTCGAACGCACCAGGCAGATCCAGTTCTTGCGCCGGCGCCTTTTGAACTATGCGCTCGAAGGCGGTGCGCTGTCCGGCGTCGCCGAGATCGGCCTGCCGGAATTGCCGCATCCCGAGGCTTTTGTGGCCATGGGCGATTTCAACATGCTGGCCGGCTCGCCCGAATATATCGAACTCGCCGGCCGGCCGGACCATGAATTCGGCATGCCGCTGACCGCCGACTTCGCCGTCGATGCCGCCGTGCGCCTCAACGTTGCCGGCGACGATCTCGCCAGCTGGGTCGACCCCAAGGACCCGGCAAACACCAGCCGCCACAAGCGCATCGACTATGTCTTCACCAGCGCGTCGCTTGCCAGATCGCTGAAGCGCCTGTGGGTCGACCGGAAAGCAGCGGGTTCGGACCACCTGCCCGTGTGGGTCGAAATGAGCTGATGGCTCTTCATCCGGCTGCGTTTTCGCGTTCGACGATCGCCATCATGATCGTATCGCCATATTGCCCGTCGATACGGATAGCGTCGCGCTGCACACCCTCCCTGACAAACCCGACCTTGTCGTAAAGAGCGACGGCGCGGACATTGTCGGCATGTACGGACAGCTCGACGCGGACAAGGCCCACCTTGCGTGCCTGCGCCAAGGTCACATTGATAAGCCGCGGTCCGAGGCCACGCCCGCGATGGGAGGCAACAATCCCCATTCCGAGGCTGCCGCGATGGGCACAGATGAGCCGGTCATGGCGTGAGATATCGCACCAGCCGACAACCTCGCCACGAACAACGGCGACGAAACCTGGATCGCCTGCCGCGATACGGTCCGATACGAAGCGCCGGGTTTGGTCCAGTGGCGGCGCCTCGAGGAAGGACAGATACTTCCGCTCACGCGCCACGAGATCAAGCGCGCGATGGAAGCTTTCGATGTGATCGGGCGCTATCGGCGCGATCTCGATCGTTTCAATATCGTTGCTGTCATCGACCATTGGCTTGCCCGGCGCCGTCCATCAAAAATGCACCCAGTTGCGCAGGCTCGTCCAAGTCTTGCGATCCAGCCTGTAGCGCTCGACCGGCACCTGGCCGGCGACGATCGAGTTCAGCATGCCCTGGCCGGCATACTGGAAACCGCACTTGTGGATCACCCGGCGCGAGGCCGGATTGATGACCCGCGTCGAGGCATGCAGCACCTGGACCGATGTCTTCTGGAAGGCGAGGTCGACCAGCGCGTGGGCGGCCTCCGTCGCATAGCCGCGCTTCCAGTAGGGTTCGCCGATCCAGTAGCCGAGTTCCAGCCCGCGATCGGTGGTGTTGAGGCCCGCGCAGCCGACGAAAGTGTCGGTGCCGGCCAGCGTCAAGGCATAGGCGATGCCGGCGCGGCGCGACCGCGTCATGGCCAGGAATGCCCGCGCCTCGGCCTCGCCATAGGGGTGTGGCATTCGCGCCAGCATTTCGGCGACATGACGGTTGTCGGCAAGCTCGACCAGTTGCGCGATGTCGCTCTCGCGCGGCGCCCGCATCACCAGCCGCTCGGTGACCAGCACCGGGCAGTCTATCGCGTAACTTTCGTCTTCTGAGTCTTCCGCTTCGGCAACCATTTCAAAGTCCTCCAGGCACAAGAAAAAGGGGAGATGGAAACCCATCTCCCCTGATCCTTTTCCTGGCGTTGCCAGACACCGGTTCCCGAGATGGGTGCCGGTGTTCTAGTGCGGAACCGGCTACTCCGCGGCTTTGGCAATCGGGTTGACCGATACGTAGGTTCGGCCATTGGCTTTTTTGTTGAACGTCACGGCGCCGGATTCGAGCGCGAAAAGGGTATGATCCGTGCCCATGCCGACATTGACGCCGGGATGCCAGGTCGTGCCGCGTTGACGAATGATGATGTTGCCCGGGATGACGGCTTCGCCGCCGAACTTCTTCACGCCCAGACGCTTGGAATGCGAGTCGCGACCGTTGCGCGACGAGCCGCCAGCTTTCTTGTGTGCCATCTAACTAACTCCGTTGCGCCGCAAGGCGCCTAAAAGGCCTTATGAACGCGTTCGCGTTCCGTTTCAAGTCCGATCCGGCGGATGTTTCGCCGGAAAAACTACTTCTTCGCCAGTTCCTTGGCCTGTTCGCGCCAGTCCTTGATCTGATCGGCGCTGAACGGCATGTGCTCGTCGATCTTGGCGACATCCTTGTCGGTCAGCTTGGCGAGCTGCGCGAAGGTGATGATGCCCTGCTCGTTGAGATCCTTGGCGGCGACCGGGCCGATGCCCTTGATCACGGTCAGGTCGTCCGGCTCGCCCTTCGGCGCCTTGAACAGCGGCGCGGCGGCGGTCTCGGCCGTCACGTCTGCCTTGGGGGCAGCTTCCTTCTTGGCCTTGGCCTCCTTCGGAGCAGCGTCGGCAGCAATTTCAGCCTTGGCTTCCGCCTTCACGGCGGCCTTCTTGGCGGGCTTCGCGCCACCCAGCAGGATCTCGGAGATCCGCACGGTGGTCAAAAGCTGGCGATGGCCGATCTTGCGGCGCGAATTCTGACGGCGGCGCTTCTTGAAAGCGATGACCGTGCGGTTCTTGCCCTGCTCGACGACTTCGGCGGTGACCAGAGCGCCATCGACGAACGGCGCGCCGAACGTGACGTTCTCGCCCTCGCCATGCGCGAGCACGTGGCCGATCTCGACGATATCGCCGACATTGGCTTCGACTTTTTCGATCTTCAGGAGATCGTTGGCGGCAACGCGATACTGCTTACCGCCCGTTTTAATGACTGCGAACATTTTTTGCCTTTCGCTGTTCGGTCGGCCTCGATGAACCGCCTGAGGCGGTTCGGCCGTCTTTTTGTCAGTCTGCGGGTTCAAAAAACAAGCGGCGCGGAAGAACCCTCCACGCCGATTGCGCGCTGTCCCTAACCGAAGGTTGCGGTGGAGTCAAGGCAAACGGTCATTGGCAAGACTGCCATTGGCCGGCAAAGACCGGGCATGTCAATCTCACCGCCCGGCGTTGCCATCGCCTGACGACGAGGATGCGTGGTTGGCCGCTGAAACCGCATGGGTTCGGCAGCAAAGACCTGCCCTGTCTCAGGTGCTTGCCCCGCAGGCCGGATGACAAGCCAAATATCGGTGGATTTGGCCTTGTAACCTGCCCGTTCAGCCGTTATCTAGTGCGCCGCGCCGGCAACGGCCGACCATGACCGCGGAGAGGTGGCAGAGTGGTCGAATGCACCGCACTCGAAATGCGGCATGGGTGCAAGCCCATCGGGGGTTCGAATCCCTCCCTCTCCGCCATATCGCCAATAATATCAATAAGTTAGAGAAACTGGCAAAACTTACCCGCCAAAAAGCCCATCATGTAGGATGCTATTGATCTGGGCAGCATGCGACGGCATGAGAAATCTGACCGCGGTGCCATTTGCCATTCCGAGCGTCCACCGGTGCGAGCCGTCGGCGCGTGTGCCGTTATAGAAGGCGACATCGCAGGTCTGCACGCCGCCGTAGGTGGCGCAGATCAGATAGGAGCGGCCAGGTTCGGGCCGGTTCTGGATTGGTGTCCAGGCTCCTGCCGCCATCTTCATCCAGCATCCTCCGCGTCGGCGGCAGCTTGCGGCGCAGGAAACCATGGCGCAACCTGGAGCACCGCCCGCAGTTCCGTCTTCACAAAATCCGGTGCGCGCCAGACATACGCCGCTGCCAGCGCTTTGCCCGCGGGCGTTAGCGACTGGAGGTGGCTGATCGCGTTCGGGACGGTAAAGTCCTTGCCCGTCTCCCGCTTGAAATTGCCTGGCAGCCCCGTCCAGATCACCACATCGAATCCCTTCTCAGCGGCCCAGGGGGCTATCGTATCCGGGACGTCCGGCTCGCAGGTCCGGCTGCCGTCACGAAAGTAAAATCCCATCCGCCTCATGACCGTGCCTTCCCGGCAGCGCAGATCGGCGATCGCGTCATCAGGATTCTTGCGGGTACTGATCGCATATGCGCTGACGCAGCCGGAGCCGTTCTCGCTATCGATCACGAGTGTGAGCGCGCCCTTGCGGGTCTCGGAAATGCGAGAGAACTCCAGTTTCAGAACAGGGCCATCCGGGAGCCACTCTTCGTGATGCTGGTCGAACTCTGGCCGTTCGTCCCAGACAAGAGACCCCCAACCCAGAATCGCAATCTTCGGCGCATCCTTCTTTTCGGTCATCCTGCCCCCCCTGGTTGGTGACCGCAGTGTAGCCATTAATGATCTGTCGATCAGTAGCAAGTTGACGCGCGCGTCCCTGCCGCCTCGCTTCGCTACGGCGCGACGGGTCAGGCTCTGGGCTGACGCCCCTGAGCCGCAGGGCGTCTCGGCCCACGCGGGCGACGATCCTTCGTGCCAAATGTGGCTCGGGAACACGCCGGCGAAGTAGGCTTGAGCGTAATTGAATTTATTTATGGAAAAAACATCTCTGGCTCGCCGGCATGTTTAACTATCACAAACCGCTATTCATTTGTGTATCCATTGGCTACACTCCCGCCTCATGAAGGATGCCGGGCTCCGCATACGGGTGCAGCGTGAACTTCGCGAGCAATTTCTGGATGCGTGCCGGGCGCATGACACGCCCGCCGCCCAGGTGCTTCGCGAATTCATGCGCGATTATGTGGCCCGGCATGCGGGAGGCTCAGACGGCGAGAGGACGCGTATTAGCGCCGCGCCGTCCACGGAGCTGTACAGGCAGAAACGCTGAGGGGGAAGAGACTTGCGGGGTATATCAGGGGGCCATAGGAAATCAGTTGGAGTGACGAGCCCCGGCGTGGTGTCCGCAGATGTTATCGCGCCCCGGCTGCGGGAGCGCGACCATTGATGTCTTCGGCCCTTGATTTCGACCGCCTGCTCAAGCTTCGCCTGGTCGTCGCCCGGTTCGGCGAGATGGACCTGGCTAAATGGTGGAATACCCGCGGCCAGCTCGGCCGGCTCGGCGCAGCTACTCTCCGCCGGGGATTCCCGCGCACCCATTATTTCGCTCAGGCCCGCTCCGTTTTTGCCGTCGCGGCCCATCGTTGCCGCGAAGTTTTCGCGCCTCCTGCTGGCGTAACCCTCTGGCAGCTTCCGGAAGACGTTGAAGACGAATTCGATGCGCGCTGGGAGCACTGGCTTGACCATGCCGACGAATGGGTTCCCTTTTTCCAGAAACTGGAAAGTCTTCAAGGGGATGACCTGAAAGCGGTGCTCGACTCATTCGCTTCAATCACGGACGCCGAGTCCGAGATGTTCTCAAAACTGCGGCGTACGGCAGAGGGTCGCGCCGTGCCGCTGCCCGCGCCGTTTGCCTATACGGACCAGGATATCGCGCTGCTCGCGCTGGGGTTCGCACGCGGGGAGCCGGGCGCCCTCGCAGTTCCTTACTCGGCAGGGAGTAAGGCGTGAAAAATCTTACAAACCCGTTTTCTCAAAGACTTCTTCGCAAGGGCGCCCTCGTCGAGGAGGCCTACACACTGTTTGAGCAATGGAGCCCGCGGCAGTCGTTCGACGAAAACTTTGATCGCGTCTTCCAGGGCGGCTTTCGCAGCGAAGGATGGAAGACGGAAGTGCGGTCCACCCTTCGGCGCAGGTTCCGCGATCTGGACGAGGCAAAGCCGCTGATCGAACTCGCGCAAAAACACTACAATATCCTCGACTGGAAGCTGTGTCTTCACTTCTGGGTCGGTCTCCGCGAGACAATATACGCCCTGTTCCTGGAGGAGTGGCTGTATCCTCAATACGAATCCGGCCGTCTTCTTCTGCGCTCGGAAGATGCTGTGCCGTACGTGCGGCAGTCCTGGAAAGCCCTGAACGCCGTGCGGGCGCCTCTGTCCGAGTACGGCGCCGTTCGCACCGCGAGAGACCTGCTGCGGATGGCCCGGGACTTCGGTATTCTCGAAGGCGACGGGCCGGCGAAGAAGTTCTCTTCTTTGCAGCTGTCAGACGACTTATTCCTATACTTCTGCCACGCGATCGCGACAGAAGAAAAATCGACCGCGCGCGTGCCGGCCAGCGAACTGTGGAAGCTGCTCCTGATTGGCCCTGATCGGGTGCATGAGCATCTGCTGCGGTTGCATCAGTACCGCAAGCTGGACTACCAGGTTGCCGGAAGCCTCGTGCAGTTGACGCTGCCGTGCGCCAACGCGTCTGAATATGCCGGGAGGATGGCGGCATGAGTTTGGCTGATCCAATGATTCACCGGTTGAAAGATGACCTTGAGCCTATTCTCGTTCTGCCAGATCCCAGAGAAAAGATCAGCGCTTATCATGACATGCCCTATGCTATCTTTCATTACAATCCCGAAGAAGAGTTTGATCTCAGAAGGCAGATAACGCTGCTGGAAACGCGACTCACGCAAAAGGGGAAGCGGATCAAGCGCATTTCCCTGGCTGAATGCCTTCACGCGGCGATGACGTTGCAACGGCCGCTGGAGGAGTGGTTCGACGCAGAGCGCGAACAGGGAACGGACACGATCGTCCAGACGGTGCATTCGGTCCTTTCTGATTATACACCTCTCGTCGACCTGGTGGCGGCGCAGATGCCGGGCGATCCCGATCCCCTTCGTGATATTGTGTTCATCATGCGCACCGGCGCACTTTTTCCCGTCTACCGGACTTTTTCGCTGCTGGAGCAGCTGAAGGGGCATGTGACGGTGCCGACCGTGCTCTTTTACCCGGGTGATCTGGATGGGGCGGCGGGTCTTCGCTTTATGGGCGTGCTGGCGGCTGAACACAATTATCGCCCCAAAATTTTCTGACAGGGCCAAATAATGACCGAAACAATCAAAAACCTGTTCGCGAACGATGTTCACCGCCCCATAGAAGAAGTCATCAAGGTCGATCAGACCAGAGACGATGTTATCCGCGATGAAATCGGCGAATATGTCGTTACGGATGCTATTCGTTCTCATTACGCTGGCATTTTTGACGCGTATAGCCAAACTCCTAACAAGCCTCACGAAGGCATCGCGATATGGGTTTCCGGCTTCTTCGGTTCGGGTAAGTCAAGCTTTGCGAAGATGCTCGGCCTCTCGATCGAGAACCGCGTGATCGCCGGTGTTCCTGCTGCCGACCGCTTCGCTCAAAGAGTCGGGGACAATCAGAAAGCCGACGTCAAGAAGCTTCAGGTTCTTCTCAAGACCATCAATGAGAAAATCCCGACTCACGCCGTCATTTTCGACGTTTCGACCGACCGCGGCATAAGGACCGGCAACCAGTCTCTTACCGAGATCATGTACGGCCTCTTTCTCCAGAGCCTTGGCTACGCGAAGGATCTGGATTTGTCCGAGCTTGAGATCGGCTTGGAGGAAAAAGGACGGCTCGAAGATTTTGAGGCCGAGTACCATCGGCTCTTCGGCAAGGAATGGGCGTCCGAGAAGGGCAAAGTGGCGTTCGCACTCAGCGAGGCGAGTCGCGTGCTTCACAGCCTTGATCCCGAGACGTATCCCATGGCCGATTCATGGGTGAAGGCGGTCAAAAACAAGGCCGATATTTCGCCGGGCAAGCTTGCCGAGCGCGCGAATGAATTGATGAAGCGCAGGCGCCCCGGCCAGGCTTTGATGTTCGTGATCGACGAGGTGGGCCAGTTCGTTGCCCGCGACGTCCAGAAGATGCTGGACCTGCAAGCCGTCGTGCAGAACCTGGGCGTGAAAGGGCGCGGCAAGCACTGGATCGTCGTCACCTCCCAGGAAAAACTCGGCGAGCTTGTCAGCGGCCTTGACGACAAGAAGATCGAACTCGCCCGGCTGATGGACCGCTTCCCGTTGCAGGTCCATCTGGAGCCGTCCGACATTTCGGAAGTGACGAGCCGGCGCGTCCTTTCGAAGGACGGGCCTGCCGAAAAGGTTCTGGGAGAGTTGTTCGACCAGCATCGCGGACGGTTCACCGAGCACACGCGGCTCACCGCTGATATCAAGCTGCCTGAATTGACGCGGGAAGGCTTCATCGATCTCTACCCGCTGCTTCCGTATCAGATCGACCTCATCATCCAGGTGGTTTCCGGTCTGCGGACGCAGGGCGGGGCGAGCAAGCATGTCGGCGGCGCTAACCGCACCATCATCAAGCTTGCGCAGCAGCTGCTGATAAACCCTGCCGTCAACCTGGCAGACAAGACGGTCGGCGCCGTGGCCCGTCTGGATCAAGTCTACGACCTGGTCGAAGGCAATATCGGCTCCGAGGTCAGAGCGAAGATTTCTGCCATTTCAAAGGAGCTGGACCACCCGCTCGCACAGCCGGTCGCGAAGGTGATCTGCCTTTTGCAATATGTGAAGAGCGTCCACCGCACGGCGGAGAATATCGCCACGGCACTGCATCCCGGCGTTGCCGCGGACTCGCAGCTCGCGGCGGTGAAGGAGGCGCTCCGCCAGCTGGAGGCGGCCAATAAGGTGCGCCTTGGCGATGACGGATATCGCATCCCCACGCCCGCGGAAGACGACTGGGAGCGCATCCGCAACGGCATCAGCCCCAAACCGGGCGACTCGCATCGAATCTACTCCGAGATACTGGCCTCGTTCTGGCAGCCCCAGCCCAGCCACACGCTGTTTGACACCAAGACATTCAAGGCTGGTCTTGCCATTCAAGGGCGTGAAATCGTTGGCGGCGACATGATGTTCCATGTGCATCTTGCCGACGATGGCGCCGCTTTCAACGCGCAGGCCAGCGAACTCCGCACCCGCAGCCAGCAGGAGCGGAAAAATGTGTTCTGGTCCGCTGCGCTTAACGACGCGATCGACCGGGAAACGGTCGAGCTATTCCGGTCGAGGGAAATGCTCGCGCGGAAGGAGCGCGAAGCGAAGACAGCCGATGAAACGGCGCTGATTGGCGAGGAAAAGATCAGGCAGCGGCGTCACCAGGACGAACTGCGCCGCCTGCTGAAGGTCGCATGCCTTGCAGGCAGCGTCAGCTTCCGCGGCAATGACCGCAGCCCTGATGACCGGGCTGTTGATGTGGGCAGGAGCGCCGCCGATATTCTCGGGGACGTGCTGCCCGAGGTCTTCGACCGTTTCAAGGAAGCGGCCGCCCGCCCCGCCGATGTGAAGAAGGGGCTGGAGGCCCTCTTTGTCGCCGAGAACTTGCAGGGGCTTCCGGCAGTGTTCGGCACGCTGGGCCTTTTGCGCGACGAAAAAAACAAGACCGTGTTCCGCGTCGAAAGCGGCGCCATGGCCGAAGTCATGTCTCGCATAGAAGACAGGGCCAATTACGGCGACACCGCGAGCGGGCGATATCTTACCGACGAGTTTGCGAAAGAGCCATTTGGCTGGGATTTTGAAGTCGTGCGGCTTCTGGTTCTTTCCCTGCTGCGCGCCGGAAAGATACAGGTAACCAGCCGCAGCCAGACCATCGACTCCGCGACCGGGGTCGAGGCGCGCGACACATTCTCGAATAACAATTTCTTCCGCCAGGCCTCCTTCAGGCCCAAGAAAGGGATCGAATTCGAAGAGTTGGTGAAGGCCTCCGAGGCGTTCCGCGATACCTTCGGAACTGAGGTGCGCGAATTGAACGCCGGCGCCATCGTGGCCGAAATTCGCAAGGAAGTCGCGCGATACGAAGACCCAGTCGCAGCCGCGCTGGGGCGGCTGACCGCATACCGGCTGCCGGGCACGGGCCTTCTTGAAGGTGCGCTGGGTGAGATGAAGGCCGTCCTGCGCGGCTCGGAAGACAACGCCATCGCCGCGTTCAACGCCTCGCACCGGTCGATCAAGGACGCGATCAAGCGCGCCACAGAGCTTGAGCAGGCCCTGACGGAACCCCGGTTGAATGACCTGGAACGCGCGCGGGAGGCGCAGAACGCGGCATGGCCATTCCTGCAGAACGAATCTGATATCGCCGATGAGCTGCGCGTCAAGGCAGAAGAGCTGGAAGACTATCTCCAGCGGGAGACCTTCTACCGCGAACTGCCGGCGATCGAGCAACATGCGACTGCGATCAACGCCGAGTATGCCCGCCGGTTCGAGGAGGCCATGGGCGCGCGGATCGTGGCCTACGCGCAAGCCTTGGAACGTCTGACGCTTACACCCGGATGGGAAGAAATCCCACCCGAGCGGCGCGACAGACTGGCCGCTCCGCTTCAGCGCGGCACCGTCCGGGATCAGGACAGAGTCCCTATCCCTCAACTCCGTTCGGAGTTGGATGCCTGCGAGAGCCGCCTTCATGACGCTATCGCGGAATTGCACCGTATCGTCGACGGCGACCGCGTCGCGACAGTGAGGCTGGGTGGATATTTCTCGGGAGGAATCGAAACCGAAGAGCAGCTGGAAGCCGCGCTCCAAGGCATTCGCGAGGAGTGCTCGCGCCTGATCGGGACCGGCAAGAAAGTGATCGTTCAATGACGGGCGGGCGGCATGGATAAGGCAACACGCAGCGCGATCGAACGCGCTACCCAGCGGGCCCGAAGGCTGCTCGACGTAGATTTTTCGGAGCAGCTCGAAGGGACGTTTGACGTGCTGCGTAGCGGCGTCATTGCGCCGGAGGGGGGCGCACATTTGTCGGCCCGCCAGCAGTCTCACAGGGGGAAGATCGTTGCCGCCATTGAACACAAGATTGCGGCGGGGGCGGATACGGTTGAGGCCGTTACGGAATATGTCCGCGATGCAGCGTTTACGACCCTGAATCGGTTTGTCGCGCTCAAGATGCTTGAAGCGCGTCAGTTGGTGCAGGAGTGCATCACCAGGGGCGAGCAGTCGTCTGGCTATAAGGAATTTTGCGGGTTGGCGCCCGGTGTCGGGCTGCTGCCGGACGCCGCAGGCTATCGTCTTTATATCGAGAGCCTCTTCGATGAGTTCTCGACAGAGATCAAGGTTCTGTTCGACCGGCGCGACGCCGCGTCTGTGCTGTGGCCGAAGCGGCAGACGTTCGAAACTCTTCTTGAGCTTCTTAACTCAGCCGATTTATCCGGAGTGTGGAGCGAGGACGAAACAATCGGTTGGATATATCAATTCTTTAACAGCGACGAAGAGCGCCGAGTTCTACGTGATAAAAATCCTATACCGCGTAACAGTCGTGAACTAGCAATTCGAAACCAATTCTTTACTCCACGTTACGTTGTTCAATTCTTGGTCGATAACACCCTCGGACGTATCTGGACTGACATGTATGGTGACGATTCACAACTCACCGACCTATGTGAGTATCTCCGGCCCGCTGATGGCGAGACGCTACAGATGCGCCCAAGAAAAGACCCTAGAGACATCCGCGTTCTCGACCCCGCGTGTGGCTCTGGACATTTTCTTCTTTATAGCTTCGACCTACTAATCGCAATTTATGAGGAAGCTTGGTCGGTCGCGGTCGCCGTAGAGTCTGAGGCGACCGGCAAATCATTGAAGGACGACTACCCCGATTTAGACTGCCTGCGTAGTGCGATACCAAGGTTGATCGTCGAGCATAATCTCTACGGCGTGGACATCGACCCAAGGTGCTCGCAAATTGCTGCCTTGGCGCTGTGGCTTCGCGCGCAGCGGGCATGGAAAGATTTTGGTGTAGTTGCTTCCGAGCGACCGCGGATTCAGCGTACCCATATTGTTGTCGCAGAGCCCATACCTGACGACGCGGCTCTACTGGACGAATTCGCCGCCAGTCTCGATCTTCCGCTACTCGGAGACCTCTTCAAGAAGATGGTTGCTGAAAGTCGGCTGGCGGGGGTGCTGGGCGTTCTGTTGCGCGCGGAAGATGCAATCGCCTCAGAGTTGCGGCGTGCGCGAGAGCAGTTTGTCAAAGCAAGTGAAACGACCGGTTTCTTACCAGGCTTAGGACCAGACCCTAAACAGGGAGCTTTCGATCTGTCGGGCATCGACGACGACGAATTCTTCCAAGAAGCCGAGGCCCGTCTCCTTGAGGCGCTAAGGAGTTTTGCGGAGAGGGCGACTGGTGGCGCAAACGTGCGCCGGCGTCTCTTTGCGGACGACACAGCTCACGGTCTTGCGCTCATCGATCTACTGCGCACCAGATTCGATGTCGCACTCATGAATCCGCCATTCGGTGCGCCGCCTCCATCTTCCATTGACCGGCTTCATCCGTTGGATGCGGGAAACCTCTACGCTGCTTTCGTTCGACGCGCGCGTGAACTCGGTGCTGCCGCGGTCGGTTGCATAACTGATCGTACGTTCATTACCCAAGCGACATTCGACGGTTTTCGGAATTTATTACTGTCGTCCGACCCGCGACTCACGTTGCTGGCAGATCTAGGGTGGGGAGTCTTGGACGCAAACGTCCAAGTGTGTGCATACGTTCTCGCCCACAACGCGAATGAAGCGTGCGCATTCATTGACGCACGTGAGCATTCGGATAAGGAAAAGAGTCTTCTGCCGGCATCTCCGTATTGGCACTGGAAGAATACGGACGAACTAACGAAATTGCCAGACAGTGTACTTGCGTATTCGGTCCCAGACTCTGTTCTTGAGAAGCTGACGAAATGGCGCAGACTGGCTGATATTGCTGACCTTCCACGGGGACTCGGCTCAAATAAAGCCTCACGCACGTATCTCGCTTGGTTTGAAGTTGCCACGGCTTCTCTTGGAGCTGACAATCGGTGGGCGCCGCTCTCAAACGGCGGGGAGTATTCGCCTTATTGGCGACAAGACCTTGGAATTGCGGATTGGCAATCGCCAAATAGCGGGCCGTGGGTTGATATGCTCTCTTCAGACAATTGGCGCCCGTATGACCAATCTGGCACTCATGCCTACTTCAAGAAGGGGCTCTCATTCCCGAAGCAGTCCAGTGCCTTTCACGTCTCCGTTTTGCCCAACGGATTCCTTCCCACCCGTGAAGGAAAGGCTATTCTGCCTCACGATGATGAGGACATACTACCCTTAATGTCTTACCTGAATAGCGGGGTAATTCGCGCATTTGTACGGGATACGTGTGGACTCCATAAGCAAAGCGGTGCCATCGGCCGCATACCCGTTCCAAACTGGGATGAACCCATTCGCAATATTCTGAGGAATGCTGCGCAGAAACTGATCAGCATATCGTGCGCATCTTACTGTTTTGACGAAACATCAAGAAATTTCTTAGGGCCTGCGGAGTTGGTGAGACCTGAGAGTGAGGTTGCAGACCGCAAGGAGGAGATCGCGCTTATAACGAATGAGATCGACCGCATATGCCGTTCTTTGTTTGAAATTTCATCTGAAGAATCCAGCTGGCTGATGCCAACAGCGGTTCCCAACTTTTTCGAACCGTCATCCTTGGACACCATTTCATGGTCGGTTGGGGTTGCATTTGGCCGCTTCGATATCCGCATCGTCACAGGTGAGCGCTCAAGACCGCCAAAACCAGACCCGTTTGACTTGCCACAAGCCCGGAGCCCAGGAATGCTACCCCTTGGTGAAGCTCCTTTCGTGGATTGCGGAGGAATCTTGGTGGATGATCCGGGTCACCCGGATGACATTATTAAGCGCATTGAATCAGTCTACACCGAGATTGGTCACAATTGCCTCGAAGAGGGGGAGCTGCGCCGATTTATTGCACAAGACTTCTTTTCTGCGCATATCAAAAACTATTCGAAGAGCCGCAGAAAGGGTCCAATATATTGGCAGCTGGCAACGCCGTCGGCAAGCTACTCGGTATGGGTTTACACCCAAAGCCTCTCCAACGATTCGCTGTTCCGAATTCAGAACGATTATGTTGTTCCCAAGCTCGCTCATGAGCAGCGGCAACTCGAAGCACTTCGAGCAGAGGCGGGGGCTAGCCCCACTTCGGTGCAGAGAAAGCTAATTGAAGCGCAAGCGGCGTTTGTCGACGAACTGACGAATTTCCTCAATAGTGTGAAACAGATCGCACGGCTTTGGTCGGTCGACCTAGATGACAGCGTAATTGCGAGCTTCGCGCCGCTCTGGCCGCTCGTATCTCAGAACAAGCCTTGGCAGGCTGAACTCAAGAGTACTTGGGACAACCTTGTGGCTGGAAAGTTGGATTGGACCCGCCTGTCGATGCGCTTGTGGCCAGAGCGCGTCGTACCAAACTGTGCTGAAGACCGCAGCCTCGCTATTGCTCACGGCTTGGTTGATAAACTTTGGTTCAAGAGCGAGAGTGATAGATGGACACCGGCGTCAGCGCGCGAAGACATCATCAAGGAACTTATAAGGGAACGTACGTCAGTAGCGATAAAGACGGCGCTCAACGAATTACTGGGTAAGGGGGCAATTGCCACTCCTAGAACGAGAACACGGAGGTCGGCTTGAGCGCGATCTCCGAAGACACGATTAAGAATGCCGTTCTTCGCTACCATCGTGAATACGACCGGTATCTGAAGCTGTCGGCGCGGGTGGCGGAGATTTGCCGCTTCGAGATTGTCGAGGGCAACGCCATCCGGGCGCAGGTGACGTTTCGCGCCAAGAGCCCCAAGAGCCTGGAGGGGAAGCTGCGCCGCTTTGCGGCCTCCGGGAAGAAGAATCTTTCAAGCGTGCAGTCGGTCTTTGACGAAATCCGTGATCTCGCCGCCGTGCGCATAGCGACCTATGAGCAGCGCCACGAGGATCAGGTCGTCCAGCTGGTCTGCAAGCGCTTCGTTGATCAGAAAGGGAAGTCGCCGGTTTCTGAGCGAAAAGACAAGAATGCGGCCGATCACAACAACTTCTATCGGGCGTCCCACATAGAGGCGTTTCTGCCCGATTCCGACGTAATCGGCACCTACGCCAACGTGTCGGACGTGCCTTGCGAGATCCAGGTTTGCAGCATGATGGCGCACGTCTGGAATGAGGTCGAACACGATCTCGGCTATAAGCCTGTCACGGGGTCGCTCTCGGAGGCAGAGCGGAATTTTCTCGTCATGTTGGGACACGCCGTTCGGCAGGGCGACATGACGATCGGAAGCCTGTTTGCTGAAACTGAGCGGCGGCAGCGCGAGCACGGCGGGGTTTTCACGGACGTTTATGACTTTGTCGCGCGGGTTCGCGGATGGTTTCCTGATGTTGATTTTGGTCGAAATGCAGGTCCGCTTTATGAGGCCCTGCAACCCGTACGTCTTCACTCGCCGGAGGGTATTCGCAAGCAGATAGCGGTGCCCGAACCGATGACGGCAGCCGCTCAGGCAGCGCTTGACGACTTCGCGAAAAAGCTAACTGAAAATGGAGAAGGCCGCTTCCTACTGGACCGGAATTCTTCCGATCTTTTGCTGGTTCTCCTCTTGCCAAAGGTAGCCCCCTACATCGTCGCGACGTCAGGCGACGCGGTGTCAGACGGCGTTGCTCGCATCCGGTGGTTCGCCGCCCGTTTCCATGAATTGTCCAAAACTGAAGCGGGGGTTTTTGGCTGAATGAATCCATTGCATGATTACATATCTAAGCAGCTCGCCGAGAAGCTGAAAGCCCGCAAGGTCGTCGTCTGGTACGATCCCCGCCAGGAATTCGTGTCCTACGTCCGGGAGGTTCGCGGCGGCGCGCGGACCGGCAACGATCCCGTATCTGTTGCTATAGAAGCGCTGTCGGTGCGGCTGGCCGAATATTGCGGCTCGATGTTCGAGCTGCGCGCCGCCGTCGAGCCCTATGTCAGCGGCGACGACCCTTCCGAATGCGTGGTGGTCTATCTGCCCGGCTGTGAGCGCGATCACCAGGGCTCGGTACTGATGGAGCTGGAGAAGGCCGGGGCATCTTACGAGCCGCAGCTGAGGCGCTATGCGCGTAACGTCTTGCGGCAGCGTTACACAGACGGGGTCATCGATGACATGATGGGGTCCGAGCGCGTTTCTTACGACGACCTCGCGCGCGCCGCGTCGGACACGTCGGAAGCGGCGGCGCCGTCGGTCCTGCGATCCATCTTTCACAACATCGGGCACGACGGAATTCTTGCTGCCTGGCTTGCCGGCGACGAGCGTGATGCGGAGATCGAGGCGAAGGAAGCCGTCCGTGAGCTCGTCAAGCTGGTGCGCTCCAAACTCGGGCTGGAGCTTCCGGACGCTTCCCTTGCGAAACTGCGGGCCATCGCTTTGCGCTATGTTCTTGCCGGGGAATTTAGGAAGGACTTGCGCTGTGCCCCGCCCCCGGCGCTTGACGCGGTGCCGGCCGCCAGAACCAAGGAGGAGGAGTCCGCCGTCAGCGATCTGGCGCGGAGCCTGCGCACAAGGTTCGCCGCCCAATATCCGGCGATCGCGGATCGCGTGGAAGCGGAACTCGGGCTTGGCGAAGATTCCGTTCCCGCCAGCGCCCTTGGATCAATAGATACCTTCCGCTTCGAAGAGCGGGCGCTTCTCGCGCACTGCGGGGAACTCATCGCACGCAGGGAGTTCGACGAGGCCCTCGCCATCATCGGCGAGCGGGAACACAGCTTCTGGCTTGATCGCGATGTTGAGCGCAAAGCCCAGTGGGAAGCATGCCGCCGCATGGCAGAACTCGGCAGCCTCAGCGTCAGTGTCCGGGCGGAGGCAAGCAAAGCCGCGGGCGATGCAGGCGCGTGGATTGAAGCTTACGCATCCAGAGACGGATGGTTCCGACTGGACCAGGCGCAGCGGCGCCTCGAAGCCTGGATCGTCAATCTTGACGACCATCCCGACGAACGGCCCCTCGGCGTTGTCCGGCATGCTTACGATGAAGCGTGCCGCGTCATGGCGGAGGGGTTCGCGAAGGCTCTCGTCGCGGCCAAGTGGGCCGTACCGCACTCGCTGCACCAAACCCGCATCTATAGCGAGGTCGTATCCGAGCAGCCAAAGCCGGTCGCCTACTTCTTCGTCGACGCGATGCGCTTCGAGATGGGCGTCGAGCTGGCGGACCGGCTGCCGAAATCGGCGGAAGTAAGCGTCCGGCCCGCGGTCTGCGCACTTCCCAGCATTACGCCGGTCTGCATGGCCGCGCTTCAGCCGGGCGCGGCTTCCAGTTTCAGCGTAGTCGAGCAGAAGGGGACCCTCGGCGCGAAGATCGACGACGCCTTCCTTCCGGACCTCACTGCGCGGAAAAAATTCGCTGCCTCGCGGATTCCCGGCCTCGTCGATATGCCGCTCGATGAGTTGCTGAGCCTTCAGCCGTCCAGGCTGGCAAAGAAGATCGAGGGGGCGCAGGTCGTCATCGTGCGCTCGCAGGAGATAGATCATGCCGGCGAAGCGGGCTTCTCGCACGCGGCGCGACAGGTCATGGACACCGTCATCGACAATCTGGCGAGAGCGGTCCGCAAGCTCGCTGCTGCCGGCATAGAGCATTACATTCTGACGGCGGACCACGGCCATCTTTTCCATCCTTCCGACCGCGACGAGTCGATGAGGATCGAGGCTCCGGGAGGGGATCAGGTCGAACTCCATCGCCGCTGCTGGATCGGGCGCGGCGGCGCAACCCCTCCTGGCTGCATTCGCGTGACGGCTGCGGCGCTTGGATATGATTCCGATCTGGATTTCGTGTTCCCCTTTGGCAGCGGGGTCTTCAAGAGCGGAGGCGATCTCGCCTTCCATCACGGCGGCCCATCATTGCAGGAGCTGGTGATACCTGTCGTTGCGGTACGCACCAAAGCCCCTGCGCGCGACCGTCCATCCGCAGGCCCCGTAACCGCCAGCGGCATGCCGGACGCGGTGACGAACCGCATTTTCAGCGTGAGCATTCACCTTGACGGCAAGAATCTTTCGCTCTTTTCCAGCGATCTGCTGGTCAGGCCTTTGCTCATATTTGACGGCAAGCAAGTGGGCGCCGTCGGCATGGCTGTGGACGGCGAGTTCGACCGGACGACGGGCTGCATCAAGCTGCAGGCCGGAAAGCCGGTCACAGTCGCCTTCCTGCTCAGCGACGAGAGCGTTCCCAGCCTTCGGATCGTCATACAAGACCCGGCCACGGACGCGGAGCTGTTCCGGTCCTCCGCCGACATACCCATTCGCCTTGGAGTCTAAGCATGAGTAACGGAACCCCGCCGGCCCGCGACGGACTTGACGACAAGGCGAATCAACTCTTTGCCGGCAAGGTCGTCCGCAAGGATCTTGTCCGCAAGGTCAAGGTCGGCGCGAACGTTCCCGTTTTTGTGCTTGAGTTCCTTCTCGGGAAATACTGCGCGTCGTCGGACGAGGTCTCCATCCAGATGGGCCTGCAGGTCGTTAACGAGACATTGGCGAACAACTACATTAGGCCGGACGAAGCGGCCAAGGCGCAAAGCAAGGTCAAGGAACGGGGGAAATATTCGTTCATCGACAAACTGAAGGTTCGTCTTGTCGACTCGGATTACTGGGCGGAAGGCGTAAACTTCAACAACAAGTTTCTGCACATTCCCAGCCAGTACGTGCGCGAGTATGAGCGCTTGCTCATGGGCGGAGTCTGGGCGCAGGTCGATATGCGCTTCGAGAGCGACGAGGAATCGAGGGGCAAGAACCCGTTCTGGATCGACAAGCTCACGCCGATCCAGATCGCGACCTTTGATCTGGATGAGTATCGCAACGTCCGCAAGGAGTTTTCCACCGACGAGTGGATCGACCTCATGATCCGCAGCATGGGGTATGAACCGCAAGAGATGTCCCGGCGGCTGAAACTCCTTTTCCTGGTCCGCCTCATCCCCCTTGCCGAGCGCAACTACAATCTTGTCGAGTTGGGGCCGCGAGGGACCGGCAAAAGCTATGTCGTCCAGGAAGTATCGCCCTACACGGCGCTGCTGACGGGCGGCAGCACCGTCGCAAATCTCTTCGGCCATATGTCCGGGCGGCAGAAGGGCATGGTCCAGATTTGGGACGTGGTCGGTTTTGACGAAGTCGCCGACCTGCAGAAGATGCCCAAGGAAGTCATCACCACGATGAAAACCTACTGCGAGTCCGGCACGTTTCAGCGCGGACAGGAAGCCGTCGCCGGGGATGCCAGTATCGCGATGTTCGGCAACACCAATCAGCCCATCGACGTGATGGTTCAGACAGGCCACCTGTTCGCGCCCATGCCCGATACCATTCGCGACGACATGGCGTTCATTGACCGCCTGCATTTCTATGTTCCGGGATGGGAAATCCCCCAGATGCGGAACCAGCTGTTCACGGACCACTACGGGTTTGTCGTGGACTATCTCGCCGAAGCCTTGCGCGAGATGAGGAAGCATAACTTCACCGAGATCATCGACCGTCATTTTTCACTGGGCGCGCATCTCAACGCGCGCGATCGGAAAGCTGTCAGAAAAACCGTCTCGGGCTTGATTAAAATCCTTCATCCTCATGGTGAAGTGAGCCAGGAAGAGCTTGCCGAAATACTGGAGCTGGCTCTTGAGGGAAGGCGGCGCGTGAAGGAGCAGCTCAAGAAGATGGGCTCCTTTGAATACTATCAGACCTCCTTCAGCTACACGCTTCAGGAGAGCGGTGAGGAGAGATTCGTTGGTGTGCCGGAGCAAGGCGGGCGGGATTTGATTTCCGCGGACCCCTTGCCTCCGGGGACGGTTTACACCGCCGGCGTGACATCGGACGGCACAGTGGGGCTGTACCGCCTTGAAGTGTCGGTTTCGAGCGGCACGGGAAAACTCAAGACCGCCGGCGGTATCTTCGGGGCGATGAAGGAATCCGTGCAGCGCGCCTATAGCCACATGCATGCGAAGAAGGCAGAGCTTGGAATTGCCCGTGACCTGGAGACTTCCGACGTACATGTCGAGATGATCGACCTGTTAGGGAATCGCGTCGAGGCGGAAGTCGGCGTCGCGCTGTTCGTAGCGGTGTACTCGGCGCTTCGAAAAGCGCCTGTCAGCCCGGCGTTGCTCGTGCTGGGAGACATGAGCGTTCAGGGTAACATAAAGCCGCTCCGTTCGCTCACGGAGCCGCTTCAGGTTGCCAAGGACAATGGCGCGAAACGTTCGCTCATCCCTATCGAGAACAAACGCAACTTCCTGGATGTGAGCGCAGATATCATGGAGCATGTGGACCCCATCTTCTTCGGCGATCCGAAAACGGCAGCCATAAAAGTGCTGGGGAACGTCTAGCAGGCGGATTTGACGCGATATCCGCGCTTCATCGACCTTCCAAATTGTGTCGTCCGTTCGCCGGGATGACGAGGACGTGTGCTTGACACTTTCTGGCGGGCGTTCGTGCAGTCAGTAAAGCGCGTTTTGCCTTGTCCGGATCGATTCGGCCCAGTCTGCCAGCGTCTTGATGTCGGCAAGTATATCGTCGGGCGGAGGAACCGTGCCGTCCCGCGCCCGCGAGGGATCGTGGGCGTCTACAAGGTCGCTGCATTTTTTGAAATTCTTGCGGAAAACCTCGACGTCAGATGGCTCGATGGCCGTTACCCGCAGCAGATTTTTGGTGTCGATATAGTCGCGGTGCCGGTGAATGACGCCTGCAAAAGCCACGTCCTCAAGCCCGCGCTCCCATGTGGCGCGAAGCCGGTCGTAAATCTTCACCGCGGCATCGCGGTATCCTTCCTCATCGTTCGCGTCGTAAAGCTTGCGGGCTTCCCGCGCAGCCTTTTCAAGCTTGTCGACTCGGTCCCGGACGCCGGCATGCTGCCAGGGGAGACCTTCGTTCACCATACCCGTGCCGGCTGGCCCCCGCGACAGGCTCACCAGCTTCAGCGGAATCCCCTCGCGTGCGCCCTTGTCGTGAAGGTCGTTCACGAAAACCATGTCATGGGTGAAGACGATGATCTGCCGGATTCTGGCTTCTTCAACGAGGCGGTCAGCAACCTTATCCCGCCAGCGATGATCGAGCGACGTGACCGGATCGTCAAAAACGAGCGCTGATTTGTGAGGCGCGGTCGCCAGCTCTGTGAGGAACGCGGCGAGCGCAACGCAAGTCTGCTCTCCTTCGCTCAGGACCATGTGAACCTTCGTCTTCGGGTTGGCAAAGAGCCGCACCTGGTAGTTGGGAGAGCCGTATTGCCCTCCGGAGCGCACGATTTCGACCCGGACCTTTTCTGCCGCAAGGCGCACAATCTCGGACTGGAACTGGTCGCGCATCTTCGGGGTAATGACGTTGTCCGCGATCTCATTGCCAAGCTTTGTAATGGCGTTGGTGGTGAGGTCCGCGGTGCAGGCTGCTATGATCCGCAGCTCCCCAAGGCGCGCAATTTCCTTTTTGGCCGTATCGAGAAGGCCGGGGACGGCGGCCCGGTCTTTCAGGGCGTCGCGCTCCAGAAGGAGGCGCTCCCGCCCTTCGGCATCGGCAGCCTCGTCGAGCTGGGCGGCGTAGGCCAGAAGCTCTTCTTCCAGCTGTTCGAGTTGCGGCTTTGGCGACGGGGAGAACGGGGGAAGAACAAGCGCGTCAGTGGCGGCCAGCGCCCTGAGGCACCTCAGGCGCCGCAGGTCTGCGCTGGCAACAAAACGCAGGACGCTTCTTGCGAGAGCCGGGTGCTGGAGGCCAATGCGGCGTCTTGCCTGGCCGATGAGTCGCACCTCCAGTTTCCGCCCCTTGAAGGCCGTGAGCGCGCCGGAGAACTTCCGTTCTGCGGCTGTGGCCTGCGCTTCCGAGTCCCCCTTTATGAAATCTTCGAAACTTCCCAGCTTCGCCTTCGCGCCCGGTGAAAGCGCCTGATGGCACAGGACGCAGGATTCGTCGCTCGCCGGCGGAAAGAGAGCCGCCGGATAGGCGACTTCTTCAGAATAACGCCGGGCGGCCTCCCAAAGTATGCGCCACACTTCGCCGCCTACGCCGGGGATGGCGAGGCCGTCGAAAGCGTTCTTCGCGGCCATGTCCGCCGCCCCCCGCCTATCGCGCGCCGCATCGGCCTGCCCCTTAAGCCTATTGAGAGGCTCATCCGCATAGGTTGCCGCTATGCGATCCAGCGTTTCGGTCAGCTGGCGTACCTCAGTTGCGAACTGGCGCTGCTCGGCAGCGGCGTCCACGGGGTTTTTGAGGAGGTCTTCTTCAAGCCGCGCGAGCCTTGCCCGCTCGTTTTCGGTCATCTCTCCCAGTTTTTCGAGCGGCCCAGGGTCGGTGTCATGAGCCAGCGCCGCCATGATCCTGCCCACGGCGGTGGCGGCGTTCCAGGTCGGCTTTTCATAGACGGGGTCGCGCCGCGCCTTGAGCTGCGCTTCTTCGGCCGTCAGCTTCTGCTTGAGGGCCTGGCAAACGCCGGCGAGGTCGTCGGGAATATCGAGCCCGAAAGGCCGGAAAGCGACTTCGTTCTTCTCCTGCACATGGACCGATCCGCAGTCTCGGTCAAACACGCTGATCGCCGACAGCACCGTGTCAGGCTTGCCGTCGTCGGTCCAGGCGACGACCGGCTCCGGCGTCCCGTTCTTCTGGATAGAGAAGTTAGCGGTCGCCTTGCCCGCCGGGGCGGGGTTGTAGGCGTCGGGCATGATGTCGCCGGCCTTGCGTGCGCGGCAGGCGCGCTTGAGAACACGGGCGTAACCCGATTTTCCCGACCCGTTCGGCCCGTAGACGATGGTGAGCCCAGCGGGCTCGAACTTCAGAGTCTGGCCGTTTGCCAGCTGATTGACGCCAAGGACGTCCTTGAGCGCGGCCAGCGCGATCGACGCGCCGCCGGGCGGATTGGCCGGCAGATGCGCGGCTTCCAGCACGGCCGCGTCCAGTGTTATGTCCTGAGCCCCGTGGTCCTTTTTGCAAAGAGCCAGAATGTCGTTCAGGCCGGCTTCGTCTGGGGTTCCGCCGGTTACGATGCGGCGCAAGGCATCTCTTTGCCAGGCGGAACGATCCGCCGACCAGTCGAGAATGGTTTCGAGTACAGACTTCGGTGTTTTCTTGGTCATTCCGCCCCGATACATCCCCCGCGCCCATTAACCTTTCGGCGCCGAAGTGAATTGCCAAGCCTGCGCATAGTTATGCAGATCGTGGCCGGAGCGGCAAGCCTGTGTTGCCGTGGCAGGAAAGCGGCTGCCCCGGCACGCCGGCAGGCCGTCGGCGCCCATGCGGGTGACGATCCCAGGCAGAAACAGGGGCCAGGACGGGCGCTGCCCGCCCTCCCTTCCGATGCGCCTTCGCCAGGCATCGACCCGGAGCCGCCCGCTTTCGGCAAGGGCCAGGGGTGCTGCCGCACCCTCTCTTTCCAGTCAATAGGCTGGCCTAGCGAGGTTTGCGCAGCGCTTCGATGAGCGCTGCTTCTTCCTTGCGGTTCTTTTGCGCGCCGTCCGCCGCGAGCGTTTTCTCGACGTCCGTAAGATCGGCAAGGAAACGGAAGCCGCCAACGACGCGGCCGATCGTGCCGTCAAGGTCGGGTTTTTCATCCTTGCGCAGGAGCGCCGTCAGGTCTCCGATATCGTAGTCGCCGCCGCCTTTGACGCGCGCGGCGAACCGATCGTAGTCAAGGCCCGCGCCGCCGCTGTTCCAGAGCTTCAGCACGGCGAGGCCGCGCACGAGGTCACGGTCGAGCGCGCGGCGCGCGATCTCCGCCAGGTCGTGCAGGTCGCGTATCTTCGAGCGCTGGCTGGCGGCGCGGATTTTCTCGGCAATCGCCTCCTCAAAGGCGATCGAAGGAATCGCGGCGGGCTTGAACGGCAGAAACCTGAAATAATCCTGGTCGATCTGCGCCACCGGCACGACCGGCATGACGGGCGTCTCGCGCGTGCTGACCTGGAGCTTGATCTTTACGCCTTTCTCATTATCCGCGTGAAAGCAGACCGGATTAGCGGCGCAGCCTTCGTCCGTCAGGTACCAGTCCTTGTCCTTGTCGAAGCGGAAGGACAGCCCGTTATACGGTTCGCTCAGCGCCTCCAGCATCATCAGCATCAGGTCATCGACGTGAATGTCTGTGCGGCGTGTGAAATCGAGGTCCGTTGACAGGCGCCCGCGCGGCCCGAAAACCATCTTGCGCAGCATCGTGCCGCCCTTGAAGGCGACATGATCGGTAATGCCCCTTTCGGTGAAGAGCTGGAGAAGGTAGGTGAGGATTACGTCGATCTCAACATTGCCGATATCGCGCGCGCCCGAACGCGCCGCCACCTTGCGCAGGTCGTTGGCGGACAGCATCAACTTTCCTCCCGCCCGCGAACGCGCGGCACTTCGGCCAGCAGGTCTGCTTCGCGCGCATGCACGAACAGGCCCCACGCGGCGACATAGCCGATATCGCCGTCGCGCTGCTCTGCCCGCCCGAAATAGGAGCGGGAGCTGCCGGGGATTTTCGCGCGCATGGCCGCCCTGACGGGTTCCGGCAGCTTTCTGCCCAGCAGATCGGAAAGAAAGCCGAGACGCTGCAGAACCGCCTTCGACTTCATGGCCGTGGCGGCTTCCAGCACATCCCCGGCGTCGGTGTCGGCAAGCGCCTCGTGCGTGATGCGGGCGAGTTCCGCCGGGCCGCCCGCGAGGTCAGGGCGGTCAAGGCAATCGACAAGCGTCTTGGCGGGGGTGGAGAGCGCCACTATGCGGCCGTACACGTCGTACGGCTCATAACCGAAGAATTTGCGATCAGTGACCTTGACGAAGCGCACCGCGCTGCCCTCGATCACTTTCGCTGGCGTCTGGCGCGTGACCGCGACGAACACCGTCATCGGCTTTTGCGTGGTGAAGCCGTGCCAGGAGGCGGCAGACCACCAGCCTATATAGGAGGGTTCGACGGCGGCGGCGGCGAGGGCCAGAACGTTATTCTCGCCGAGATTCTCGGGGCCGTGCTCCGGCGGGAGCAGCATGTACTTGCCGCCGACGATGCGCGACAGCCAGCCCTTGCGGACCAGGTTGCGGATGACCTTGCGCGCGGCGGTCTCGTGTACGTCCGGGCCGAGAATATCGAAGATGTCCGCCGTCTGCACCAGCGAGCGGCCCTCCTCGCGGAGCGACAGCACCACCTTGCTTTCGGCCTTTCCCAGCGTGCGCAGATTGGTTTCCATTTGATTTTAGCCCTCCAAAGGCTAAACGTACATATAGAATAATCTGCCTCGCAGGGACTGGTCAAGACATTTGATTGATTTGTATTGGAGTCTAGCCCCGGAAGGGCTAAAAACAGTTATACAACAATCTGCCGGTAAATCAGAGGGTTAGGGAGGACAGCATGACCGATGTGGCGAAGGTTCTGGAGTTGATTGAGAACTGCGACGATCCCGACGGGCTGAGATCATGGATCAGGAACGCCCGGGAAAAGGGCGAGCCGCGCGTCGCCGATGCAGCTTTCCGCCGGCTGGTTTCGGTACTGCCGAAGGAAAAGCCGGGAACCGTCGAGCATGATTTCTGGCAGACGATCCATGCCTTCGAGCATGTCCTGTCCGAGGAGCGCGGGAAGACTACCCGGCTCGCGCGCACAAGGCAGAAAGTGGCGCGGGTGGGCGAGGTCCAGACCCTTCAGGACTGGGCCATGAGCGCCAAAAGCACCGATGGCTTCACGATGCTGCTGGAGCGGAACATGCCGGAGCTGACCGGCGAAGCCATCGTCCTGCGGCACGCGCGCCGGTTCGGCGCGGAGGTCGTCGCGGCGGCGCGGCAGCGGCTGGAAATCGCCGGCGTCGATATCGCCGCGCTTCCCGTCGCCTCGACGGAATGACCGCGCGCAAAAAGACCCGCGGCCTTCAGCTGCCGCCGGTCGTTGCCGGCGATTGGCGCGGCGAGATCGTCGGCGCGCCCGGCATCAATTTCGGCCAGGTCGTCCAGCCGGGACCGCCCCGGCAGTCGGTCGAGTTCACCTACATTATCCTGCCTGCCACGCTGATCATGCCGAACGCCGCCTTCATGTGGCCAGGCGTCGTCATGATCATGGCGCCGACGCCCATGAAGACAGAGTTCCCCGATGCGGGCGCGCTGTTCCAGGCCAGCCCCCTGCCGTCGTTGAGCCTTTCGCTGGAGGTAACGAGAGCGCAGTTTTCCGATATGCTGCCGCGCATAGAGGCGCGGCGGTTCAAGGATTTTCATTTTACGGTGGAGGAGAAGGCAGGCGACTCCTGGCCGGTGCGGAGCTGGGGCATAGGGATCGAGCTGCCCCCCGCTTAAGGCGAACCACCTTCTGCTTGAAAAGCGGGCTGCCGGTGCGCTGCAGGCTAGGCCGCATTTTTGCTTCCGGGCAAAAGCAGTTCCCGGAGCTTTTTTCCAAAGCTCGCGCCCAAAACCTGTTTCTGATCGGAGAGGCTGATCATCAGCTTAAAGGCATTCAGATACCGGGCGTAGTAAAGCGGCAACGCCTCTGTTCCGTCCACCCGGTCCTTCAGCAGTCCCGCCAGCGAAATCAGCGCTTCCTTAAAATGCTTCTCTGAGACCTTAGCCTTGTATTGCGCAATGAAGTCACAAAAGGTTCCGTAGTCCGGGACGTGAGAGGCGCTGAGCGCCGCGGCTTGGTAGAGGATATCCGCGCGGACTTCAGGCACTGCGTAATGGGGTGTCCACCGGGCGACGGATTTGCGGCCGAGCGCAACGTCCAGCTGGTCGGCGCTTCGCCGTGCCGAAACATGCCAAGCACAAAAGCTGTCGGCGCGCTCCTGCCCGAAAGTCAGCAGGTAGTCCAAGGCTGCCAAAGTTCTTTCGTCATTGCCCGGCGCATGTATCCCGTCCTGCCTTAGATCGACATAAAAATTTGATTGCTTGAACGCATCCAGCGCTTCCAGAACATTCTCCGGAGCGTAATGTCTGTAGAGCCGTCGCGAAAATACGGGATCGCCATCGACTTGGTGGCGGATGATTTTCCCGTATCCAAGAATGAGCGCCTGCTTGGCCTTATGCGAGCCGCCGGATTTCCAGTACGCCTTCCAAGCCTCCTTATCGACGCCATGCTCAAAGCGCAGAAACGCGTTGACAAGCAAAGGAACCTTGCCGACTTCCTCCAGTCCGAGGACTACCAGCGCCGCAGCGCGTGACACTCTGCCGTTTTTGCAGAGGAGCAGCGCATCCTCAAACAAGCTAAGACCATTATCGAGATAGGCTGTGACGGCCTCCGCCACTTCGCTTGACGACATGACTCCATCGCGCCGGATAGGCGCGCGCGCCTGCGAAAGCCAAGCAATGATTTCTTCCTCAATCATAAATTATGGATAGCAGGGTCTGCCCGGTTCCACATCCAAATACTGTGTCTCGACCATTCTCGGCCTATTCAGGATATTCCGGTTGGAATCATGTAGAAAAAACAAAACATACGAGTTCTCAGTTTCATCTCGTCCGGCGCACCGCGCTGGGCGATGATGAGAACTACACCCACACGATAGCTGTCCAAAATCCCTCCTGAGTGCGCCCCGGCGCACTGACTAGTCGGCATTGCATCGCCAACCCGCGCTGGAGCCGAACATATATCTTTGGGGCAGAATTCCCTCCCGTCGCAATCACGCTGACCATGGAGGAAGGCGCGCCCAACGAATGGGAGGCTGACCTGGTCGCCGCCCTCAGCGGCACCGCGCTCGAGTAGAACCTGACCGTCTACTGGCGGCGTCTGAATATCACTTGCTCATATCTCTTGCAAGGAGACGTGACATTGTGCATCATGCCGCCATGAGCGAACACAAGGACACCATTCCCCGACTTCAGCAAATCCTCGCCCATATGCGCGATCAACTCATTGGGCTTCGGGAAGGCGCGACCTTCGAGGAGGCCCGTCAGCGCTACAGCGGCACAGTCGACAAGTTGGCCCGGCAGGAGATCGGGCGGCGGACCGCAAGCCGCGTCGGCGACAAGGACGCTTATTGGGCTCCGACCGCCGAAGTGCTGCTTGAGGCGATCAGGTTGGGGTTCGTCGAACGCCAGCAGGTGCCTTCGGCGCGCCGCTATGTCGAAGCGCATCGCGACCGCCCCTACGCGCTGACCGCCGAGGGACGCGAGGTGGCGAACCTCGCCGCGTACGATGTCGCCGCGTTTTGCGATCGTCTTGCGAGCGCTATCTACAAGGCGCATCCCTATTTTCGCTCGCTGATCAGCAAGCTTCAGTCCGCGCCGATCGCCTGTCCCGAGGTGAGCGAAAGCGAAGTTGATGCTGCCGCGCGCGAAGGCCGCGGAACGCAATATTGGGCGGAGCAGATTGCGGAGAAGCTGCGACCCCAGGTGCCGGGCGGCGGCATCGACGCAGCTGCGGTGAAGCAAACAATCGTCGCCACTGTGCGCCGCCGGTTCGGCAGCGACAACGAAGCGAAGCCCACCGGCAAGGCGCTGACGCAGGCGATCAACGACGCCTTTGCCGTCGCGGCGTTCGCCGCGCACGGCCTGCCGATCGGCGCAACGGATATCGACATTCTGAAAAGCTGGGGTTCGCAGCTCCGCGTGCTCGACCAGTCGCGCTATGTCAGCAGCTTTGAGGGTTTCAACCTGATCTGGCTCGCGGCCGACATCAAGGACGGCGCGAGAGTCGTCATCGTCCGGCGCGACATGGCGCGCTATGAACGCGATATCGCGGCGGCCATTGTCGAAGCCTACCGCAAGCAGGCGGAGGCGGCCGATACAAGCCTGTCCGCCCCCTATATCCCGATCTACAAGGTAAGAGCCGATGCAGCGTTCCGCTGCCGCGTGACGCGCGCGCTTGTCGACATGGTCATAGAGCGCCTGTCGGGCGGCGCGCTGCCCGAAATCCAATCCCGCGTCCTGCTGCACCTGGGAACGACGCGCCAGCCCGTGTCCGAGCCGCTGTACCGGCGCGGCGGGAGCCGGCGCTACGAGATGACGATCCAACCCCAACTGAAGTGAAGGAGAGAAAGCAATGTCAAGCGATGTCTTTGATCATATGGAAGAGGCGTGGAAGCTGGATCGCAATCCCTTCCCGGCGGAAGCGATCCGCATCAAGGATGGCGAGCAGCCGTACAGCGAGTCCGTGTTCCCGGAAGAGACCAATGAATTTCGCAAGAAGCTCATTCGCGGCTGCGTGCGGGGCGGACAGGCCATTGGCTTCCTCTGGTCGAAAGGGCAGCGCGCCGATACCGGCTTTGGCAAGACGACGCTGATGCAGGAAGTCGCCCGCGAGATCAACGCGGATCTCGGTGCGGCCACCCTTGAGAAGGCGGGCGCGAAGAAAGGCGCGCCGGTCGCGGCGGCGTTCGCCAATCTCAACAATCTCAACGCGACCGGCCTTTATCCGGTTCTGTTTAACGCGGTCCTCGACCTCGCGATGGCACCGTCGCCCGGCGAGTCGGTTTTCGATAAATGCCGTGCGCTGATCGCCGGGAAGGCGCAGAGCGATGACGCCAACGGGATCGCCGCAGGCGTTGCTGACGCCTGGATCAATATCGGCGGTACGAGCGGCCCCTTGCGCCAGGAACTCGTCAATGCGTTCGCGACAGGTGGCGGCAAACAGCTCAAGGCCGAGCTGGGCGCGGTCTCGCCGACGGCGCGGCTTCGCAACGGCATTCAGTATCTTGATTTCGCCCTTGCGGTCCTCGCCGCAGCGGGCATCGACCATCTGTTCCTAATGATCGATCAGCTCGAAGATCTGGCGACGAACCGCTCCGTCAATGCCTCCAAGCGCTCGCGCGAGATCGGCAGGATCAGGGACCTGCTGGAAAGCACGCCTTACGCGACGCGGCTGCACATGATCTTCACCTTCCATGACCGCGCAGCGCAGGTGCTGGAGCGGTTCTGGGAAGAAAACCGGCTGCCGCCGTTCGAGGTGTCGCCGAGCAACACGTCGTCCGTGGTCGTGCTTTACGGCCTCAAGGACGTTGACCAAGCGAAAGAGCTGCTCCGTGTGTATCTCGAAGATGCGCGCATCGACAGCGCTGAGGATGATCTGCTCCCGTTCGAGCCAGGCTCGATCGAAGTCCTGCGCGATATCTCCGACGGCCGCCCCGGCATACTGCTCAGCCGCGCCCGCGAACTGATGAACGCCGCAGCGGAACAGCAACTGCCGACGATCACCGCGAAATTTGCGCGCCAGTATTTCGAGAACGAAGCGCCGGCGGGCGGCGATGACGACCGCTCGGAGCTTGCCGAGTCGGGCGACGACATCGACGACCTTCTGCTCGGCCGCCGGTAGGAGGCTGCGTTGCCCTCATCGCTCAAGCTGCTTGCCGATTTCACGCTCGATGTCTGGCTCATCGCGCGCTTCGGGCCTGAAATAACGGGCGCGACGCTGGAAGGCCGACAATGGGAGCGCGCGGTGTCGGGCCTGCTCTATCGCCCCGGCTTCACAAGGCGGCAGGGTCCCGGCAACCAATCGATGTTCGGATCGGTCTCCGCCTCGGGCGTGCGCCACGAACTCGACGGCGCGGCGGACGGTTGGCGCGGCACCTTCATCGTCGAGTGCAAGGCGACCGGCGGTGGCATCACCAAGGGCGACGCCGCGCTGTTTCATTTCAAGGTGATGGACTTCTATCAAAGGAGCATCGCGACCGCATCGCGGGAGACATGGTGGCGCATCATGTGCGGCACGGCCCCCACGATGATGAATGCGCGCAGGGCGGCGCTGAGTCTCGGTCTGCTTGTTTGCGACGCGGGACGCCTTCCGCTACCGGTCCTGGTCCGCGCCGCCGGCAGGCCCGCCGCCGATATGCACCTGCCGGAGCCGCTGCTTCAGGAGATCGTTCGCCTTGGCGAGCGGGCGCTGCGCCCGCAGCAGGAGCGCTGGCCGTATCGCGCGGCGTTCGGCGAAATAAGCTTCAGGCCCGATCACTGGAAAGACAGGGAGATCAGGGACCTGCTCTGGCTTGAGGACGAACTGAGCGGCCACCTGCTTGATCTGTACGCAAAGCATCGCCCCGGCACGCTTCGCCGCCGCGCCGAAGGTCTGATCATGCAGGTGCGGAAAGTGGCATGAGCACAAGTCTGGAGCGCGCCCGCCACGAGAACGCGATCATGCGGAGCGAAACGCGCGGCCACAAACTTGTTTGCTTATCAAGCGGCATGCGCTCGAAAGAAGGTCCCAAGCCTAAAATATGGCCAGAACCGACGCCTGAAATGGCGCCCCCGAGAGGATTCGAACCGTTTTCAGCTCCGAGTCAAAACACCAAAGGCGATCTGTTCGAACTTTCGCGCGGACTGCAGACTGGGACTTATCAGCGTGCCATCCTGAACGCCTACTAACGACAATGGAAGCGTCTTATGACGGTCCGCAATCCTGCCCCCAGCTGGACCTTCGAAATTTCAGAACCTAAAATCGACTGCCGGTACGAAGAGGGCGGCGCTACTATATTTGGGTTTTCGCGCCGCCGCCGTCATGCTCCGTTGTGCTGGCGCCGCCAGGTTGTCGGCGCATCTGTTGTCTGCTCCTTCCCGAACGCGACTTTCCCCTTTTTGGCCCAGAGGCTTCGCGCACGTTCGGCTTCCTCGCTTTTGAGCATGTCCGCCATCCAGATGAGCGCGCCGTAGATGATGGCGCGGTCGTCGTTAGTCAGTTCAACGATGCCAGCCTTGACCACGAGACCGCCGAGTTCGATCAGATGTCGGGTGCGCCTGCGGCGTTCCATCTGCCAGGCGCGCATGTCATTGCGAGCCTGAGCTGCCTGCCGGCGATTGCGAGCTGCCCGGTGGCGCAGGAGCGCTACCTCGGTTGCTTTCAGATGCCGAAGCAGTTCGGCGCGATCTGCTCTCGAAAAACGTCACTCCACGCTTGCCCCATGCCTCACGCTTTGCGGCGTCTATCGTCTCGGCGATTGCGACCAACGCGCCCGCCAGTTCGTCGGCGCTGAGTGCGTCGGCGCCGGTGGCGATCACGAGTTCGCCGAGCTGCTGTACCTTGCGCGTTTTGAGTTCTCGCGCTTTGTCTTCCAGTGCCTTCAATTCCGCGTCGAAGTCCCGTGGTTTGCGCATGGCTGTCTCCATCGGTTGTCGATGCGGCGATGATAGGGGAGCGTCTGCCGGAAGGCTTCAGGGTTGCCGAGACAGCCCGGGACGGCCTGGTCCATCCCGAGATTTTTTCGAGGGAGGGCGCGCTTATACGTCGTGCCGACGTGCGCTTTGACGTGCAAATGATCTGGTCGCGATGGCGATCTATCATCTTCATGTCAAGGTCATTGGCCGCAAGGCCGGCTCAAGTGCTGTCGCGTCGGCCGCCTACCGCTCAGCCTCGCGGTTGCGCGACGAGCGGATCGAACGCAGCCATGACTTCTCGGCCAAGCGCGGCGTCGTCCATTCCGAAGTGCTGCTGCCGGAGAATGCGCCGGGGGCCTGGAGCGACCGCGAACGGCTGTGGAACGATGTCGAGGCCTTCGAGATGCGCAAGGACGCGCAACTGGCCCGGGAAGTGGAGTTTGCCCTTCCGCGCGAGCTGAGCCAGGCGCACGGCATCGAGCTGGCGCGCGACTTCGTTCAAGCCGAGTTTGTCAGCCAGGGCATGGTCGCCGATATCAATGTGCATTGGGACAGGGCGGAGGATGGAAGCCCTAAACCTCATGCTCACGTCATGCTCACCATGCGGTCAGTGGATGAGGATGGCTTTGGTGCAAAGGTCCGCGACTGGAACCGCACCGAACTGGTCGAGCGCTGGCGCGAGCGATGGGCGGAACTTGCCAATGAACGCCTTGCCGAACTCGACATCGACGCCCGCATCGATCATCGCAGTCTGGAAGCGCAGGGCATTGCCCTGGAGCCGCAGACGCAGATCGGTGCTCCGGCACAACGCATTGAGGGTGATGGCCTTGACGCTGCCGGCATTGAAGCCGATCGCGCCGAACTGCACCGCGAGATCGCGCGCAACAATGGCGCGCGCATTATCGCCGATCAATCCGTGGCGCTCGATGCCATCACGCATCAGCAATCGACCTTTACCCGCAAGGACATCGCGAAGTTTGCGCATCGCCACAGCGACGGTATCGAGCAGTTCAATAAGGTCATTGGCGCGATCGGCAAGGCGCCGGATCTTGTCGAACTGGGCAAGGACAGACGCGGAGAAGACCGGTTCACCACCCGGCAGATGATCGAGACCGAACAGCGCCTGCACCACGCGGCAGAACGCATGGCTAGACAGGAGCGCCATGCGGTGAGTGAACAGGATCGGGATGCTGCGCTGGCGCGTGCAACACAACGCGGGCTTGTCCTTTCTGGCGAGCAGACCGACGCACTGGATCACATCACCGACGGACGCGGTCTTGGCGTCGTGGTTGGTTTTGCCGGTACGGGTAAGAGCGCGATGCTTGGTGTTGCGCGCCAGGCATGGGCTGCCGCGGGCTTTGAGGTTCGAGGCGCGGCACTCTCCGGCATCGCGGCCGAGAATCTCGAAAGCGGATCGGGGATTTCGTCGCGCACCATCGCCAGCCTGGAACATGGCTGGGGACAGGGCCGCGATCTGCTCACCGAGCGCGATGTCCTGGTGATCGACGAGGCCGGCATGGTCGGCACGCGCCAGTTGGAGCGCGTGCTCTCCCATGCGGCGGACGTTGGCGCGAAGGTCGTGCTGGTTGGCGATCCGCAGCAGTTACAGGCGATCGAGGCAGGTGCCGCATTCCGTTCGATCCACGAGCGCCATGGCGGCGTCGAGATCGGCCAGGTGCGGCGGCAGCGCGAAGACTGGCAGCGCGACGCAACGCGCGACCTAGCGACCGGCAGGATCGACGCTGCGATCAGCGCCTACGACGACAGAGGCATGGTGCACCAGGCTACGACGCGCGACGAGGCGCGCGGCGATCTGGTCCAGCGCTGGGATCGCGACAGGCAGGCAGAGCCAGAGGCAAGCCGGATCATTCTCACCCACACAAACGACGAGGTGCGGGCGCTGAACAAGGCTGCGCGCGAGCGCATGCGCGCTGCCGGCGATCTCGGCGACGAGGTTCAGGTGGATGTGGAGCGCGGGGCAAGGAGCTTCGCCTGCGGAGATCGCGTCATGTTCCTGCGCAATGAGCGTGGGCTCTGCGTCAAGAATGGCACGCTTGGTGTGATCGAAGAGGTCAGCACACAGGGCATGACCGTGCGCACCGACGACGGCAGGTCGGTGCGATTCGACCTGAAAGACTACGCACACATTGATCACGGCTATGCCGCGACCATCCACAAAGCGCAGGGCATGACGGTTGACCGGACCCATGTCTTGGCGACGCCGGGGATGGATGCGCACGGCAGCTACGTTGCCCTGTCGCGGCATCGAGACGGGATGGACCTGCATTACGGCGGCGACGACTTCGCGACACGGGACCGGCTTGTCCGTACGCTGTCACGTGACCGCGCCAAGGACATGGCGTCGGACTACGAACAGATCGACCCGGCGCAGAGCTATGCCGAGCGGCGCGGCATCACCTTTCGCAAGCGTGTCGCAGAGATCGTGCGCAAGGTCGTGCCTGAAAGGCTACGCAACATGTTCGACGGCCGGCGCCCTTCGGCAGATGGCGCGCCCGACTTCGACGCCATGCGCAGGCCGGCAAGAGAGGAAGTGCGCCTCGAACCCGCCGCGCCCGCCAGAGAGATCGCCGAGGACGGGCAGGCGGCGTTGCGGAGAGCCCGAACCGATGCGCTCGTGCGTCATGCCCGCGCCATGGAAGCGATATTCAGCGACGAGGACGAGGGAAACAAGGCCAACCCGATGCGGTTGCGCGAACTGGCTGACGCCCGAAAAGCCTTCGATGAGGTGCGGCCCCATGGCTGGCGCGATGCCGAGGCGGCTTATGTCAAGAGCCCGGAACTTGTCGCCGAGGCCGCCGGCGGACGGATCAACCGCGCCATCCGCGCCCTCCAGCTTGAAACCGAAATCCGCACCGGACTGGACAACGATCCGGGCCGCCGCGCAGACCATTTCGTGGAGCGTTGGCACAAACTCGACCGGACCAGCCAGCACCAGTATCAGGCGGGTGACATGTCCGGCTACAAGACCACGCGATCGGCGATGGGTGACATGGCCAAAAGCCTCGAGCGCGATCCGCAGCTTGAATCCATCCTCGCCAACCGCAAGCACGACCTTGGCATCAGCGTCGATTCTGGTCGGCGCCTTGGTGCGGAACTCGCATTCACCCACGGCATCGACCTCGGGCGGGGCCGGGGCATAGGACTCTAGACCCATCCTATTTGCCGCTGTCTCTACGCCGGGGTGCGACGAGGCGGAAAACCCTCTTGTGCGCCCGTAGTGTCTGTCCTCTCTGGATCAGGAGCAGTCAAAGACAACCAGCAGAGGCAGTGCGTCCATGCGCGAACCAGACCGTATCATCCGCCTGAAAACCGTCGTCTCCCGGACAGGTCTGTCCCGGTCCACCATCTATCGCAAGATCGCCGACGGCACCTTCCCACACCAGATCCAGATCAGTATCCACGGTGCAGGCTGGCATGAATCCGACATCAGTCGCTGGATCACCAATCCCGTTTCGTGGCGTCCGCAAGACGAGGACGACAAGTTTTGATGAGGGTGATGCACACTGCGCGGAAAGCTGGCCTTCATCGAGATGCAGCGGTCACGGCGGCAGGGTTACTGCCATGTCCGTCAGGAGCGCCGCCGAGGCGAGCGAAAACGGCAAACCAGAAACGATGGTCGGCCTCGCGCCCATCAAGATGGCTTGCTCAAGCAGGGCAACTTTGGAGCGAAGAGGCCGTGACGGGCTGCCTCCGATCCGGCTTCCTTCGAAGCAGGCTGCATCCTCACCGCCTATAAGGTCCGTCGGCTAACGATTGCCCGATCGATCGCGATCATCGCCGGATCGATATTTATGCTGGCGGCCGAGGTCATCCAGCACCGAGCGGATATGAGGCCAAGGGAAATCGGCGGGACGTTCCCAATGCTCACCGTCATGCAAGATAACGAGCAGCTTGGCTAAAATGCCCTCGATGGAGGTAGCGGCTGTCTGCGGTAGATTATCCAGAAGTTCGCGTTCGGCTATTTCGGATTGCCGTATCAGTTCGTCTGCTCTCGAATAGCCGATCTCAGCATCGGCGGCATCCCAACGCGCCTGGTGTGCCGCGAAGTCGGCAACCGCCCTGTTCCATTCGACTTCAATTTCGGGAGAGTACGCATCGTTCAGGCCTTCCATGGAATGGAGCGCTAATTCCGTACCATCGGCAAGCCGTACCTTGGCGCAAGGAAAGCCGACCGTCCTAGCGAGGTGTGTCTCCAACCTTTGCTGTTCGCGGCACAGCGCCAGTGTCTCGTTGTGGATCTTTTGCCAGTTCCCACACAGACGAAGAGCAGGATCAGCCGCGCTGCTGCCGTCCGTCAGTTCGGCGGCCCAAGACTTTCCATGGAAGGGCCATGCCACGGCGGCCGTGGCCGTGCCCGCCAGCAAGCGCCGCCGGGTGACGAAAGACAAACTCATGCTATTGTCGGAATCATCCATGATCCGAGCTCCATAACAGCTAGGGTTGTGGTTAGGTTGGGCAGGTGTGACCGCACCTGTCCAACCGCTCAAGATGCTTGTCGGCATCAACGGTAGTATCAGTGTTACTATCTATGGCCAGCAAATGCAACAACTTAGTAACAGGGTTACTACGGATGGCAATAACTTCGGCCCAGTGTCGGATGGCGCGGGCAGCTCTCCATCTAGGCATTCGGGAGCTTGCTGCCCTCGCCAAGGTCTCTCCCAACACTATCGCGCGATTGGAGCGCGGCGAGGCTTTGTTCGACAACACACTGCTGGCGGTACAAGGTGCCCTGGAGAACGCTGGCATCGAATTCATTCCAGAGAATGGTGGTGGGCCCGGCGTGCGCTTAGCCAAGCGAAATTAGAGGTGCCGTCACGCAGCGCCCATCGAACTGAACGGAAACATCTCAGCGCCACCGCTGATAATTCCGGTTCGCCCGATGCGATCAGCGATCGATATTGCTGAACAGCTTAGCGTTCCGTTTTGCTCGCGAGCTTATCGCCTTCGGCCGGCGTTGCCGAGGCTCAGTCTTAGAGCTTTGATCAGTTCCCGCCCCGCAAAAACGCAGCCCAATCGCTCATCATGGCTCGGCGCTTCTCAATCATGGTTTCGCGCCGGTATGCGGCCTCAACGTCGCTGTTGATGGCGTGAGCGAGCGCAAATTCCCGCATGTCTCGGGGATAGTCGGACAACTCCCCTGCCCAATCAGAAAACGTTGACCGCAGCCCATGGGGCACGGCTGGACGCTTCGAGTTCTTGTCGAGCCAGCCCGTGCGGCCCGCCTCGATCTCGCTTTCGTGCATCCGCCTCATCGTAGCGCTCAACGTCATGTCGGATAGCATGCCGCCCCGGATCGCCGGAAACACATATTCTGTGTCGGCGGCCGCGGCCTCTTTCATCGCAGTTAAGATTGTCATTGCCGCACCGGATAGCGCCACAACGTGCGGCCGCCTCATTTTCATTCGCGATGCCGGCACCGTCCACAATTTGGCGTGCCAATCGATTTCAAGCCATTCCATGCCGCGCACTTCGCCTGATCGCGCAGCGGTCAATGTCGCGAATTCCAATGCTCGTGCACCCGTGCCTTCGCGTTTGCGCAATGCTGCGAACCACGTGGGCGCGTCTTTCAACTGAACGGCGGGCTGATTATCGACTGTCGCAACCTTGCTTGGCTTGGACAACATGGCATTGAGATTGCCCTTCCACTCTGCCGGATTGTCGCCCTCGCGGTGTCCGTGTGCCTTTGCCCAATCAAGCACGCGTTCGCAACGTTGCCGCAAACGCGTGGCCGTCTCCGTCTTGGTCGTCCAGATCGGCTTAAGGATTTCGACCATGTGATGTTTGGTGACTTCGGAAACGGCAAGATTGCCGATGACGGGCATTGCATACGTGTCCAGCGTGGATTGCCATTGCTTCCGATGCTTTTCGTTCCTGAATTCCGCCAGCGTGTCGGCAAGGAATTTGTCAACGGCATCGCGGAATGTGAGATGGCGCTTTGCGGCCTCGATCGCGGCTTTGCGACGCTCGCGCTTCTCTTGAAGCGGATCGATGCCGTTGCGGATTTTGTCTTTGGTCGCCCTCGCCCGCTCGCGGGCTTCGCCCAATGATACGTCATGCCCGCCAAGACCCATTTCGCAACGCCGGCCATTGACGTTTGTTGTGCGCAATAACCATGACCGGCCGCTGCCAGGCGTGATTTGGAGCATGAGCCCGGCAACACCGCCAACAGCAAATACAGCGTTGCCCGGTGCGGTCGATCCGGGGTGTTTCAAGTTCTTGACGGCTAGTGCTGAAAGTTCCTTCGCGATCTTCGGCATTTCTCTATCCCATCATCTTACCCGCCAAAAACAATGGCATTAGATGATGCCGATTGCAACGGTACGAGACAGCCATTTTAGATTAAAGCATTGATATTGCCTCATGATTTCGATTGGTTGAGACGACATGAGACAGCAATATGGCTGTCTCCCTCTCCGCCACCAATCACCAATCGCATTGAGGATCGCGCACTTCGCGAGTGCTGATGACGCGATAAATTCGGCCAGTTGCCTGGTTCCGTCATCCGGTTAGTCAATGGCATCCTGTTGTTTCAATAGATCTGTACGCCAAGCCGCTCGTTCTTCCTCCATCGCACCACGGCACGATATTCGACACCATCCGCAGGGACGTGAAGGACGAACCGCTCGGGAACAACCACGCCCGGCTCCACCCGTAGCTCCGCACCATGAGCGTGCTGATTTCTGACGGAGCAAGCGATCGTCAGATCCTGGGTGATAATGGTTCCATCCTTGAGAACGGCCGCCCGGGCAAGTGAGCGTCGTTCAATTGGTGGATCATCGGGGTTGCCGCCCATCTTATCATTCGTCCCGAAAATCTTGCGGCGAAACGCATAAACCGCCCACGACAGTCGCGATTCAATTAGCATGCGCTAAAATAGTTCCGAAACTTTTATTGCGACGCAAGGTCGAGCGGTTGCGACGAAGGTATTAGGTCCAGCCCCGGCAACTGCACGCCGGCGACCCTCCTCGAAAAAGCAACGCAGGCTGAGGATACGGTCTTGCTCGGCATCGAAATGCTGCCGCCTGATAGGCAAAAAGAGCCCGCCCGGAATGGGGGACCAAAGGGCGGGCCAAGAGGTGGCTAGGGATCATCCCAGCTTCCGCTTTCTAACTAAAGTTCCAACACAAAATCCCGCCCCTCATTCACGGCAGCGGCGGGTTGATCTAGCCTTTTGGGCGCAACGTGCTGCAGGCGAATTGAGGGCAAACGCCCGCCTGGCCGTCGATGGCAGCATGTCGATACAGATGTGACGATTGCCGCAGGATCTGGTTAGGGCTTTCGGACCGATCCATCGGACTGGTGCCCCGCAATCGCCTTGACAAAAATCGCCCCGAACTCCTTGAGCTTCGCCCCTCCCACGCCGTTCACCTCGGCAAAGGCGTCGAGGTCGCGCGGGCGGCGTTCGGCCATGTCGATCAGCGTGCGGTCGGAGAACACCACATAGGCCGGCACCTGGCGTTCCTTGGCCAGGCGCAGCCGCAAGGATTTGAGTGTGGCCAGCAGCGAGGCGTCGACGCCTTCGGCGTTGGCACCCTCCGCCGCCCGCATCTTGCGCAAGGCCCGGGTGCGCATCTCGACACGGTAGTGGAACGGCAGCTCGCCCCGGCCAAGCGCATGGCCTTTCTCGGCGATGGCGAGGCCGCCATGGCCGCTCGGATCCGGCTCGAGGAAGCCGCCGGCGACGAGCTGCCGGATCAGCGATGTCAGGAGATCCTTCTTGTGCGCCGCGCCGCTGCCGAAGCTGGCGAGCTTCTGGTGATTGCGGGCAAGGATCTTCTCGGTCTCATGGCCGAGCAGGATGTCGATGACATGGGCCGCGCCGAAGCGCTCGCCGCTCTGCGCGACCGCGGCCAGGATGATGCGCGCTTCCGCACCGCCATCCGCGCGCGGCACCTGGTCCAGGCAATTGTCGCAATTGCCGCAAGGCCCGGCGTCCTCGCCGAAATAGCCAAGCAGCACCTGGCGGCGGCACTGCGCCGTCTCGCAATAGCCGATCAGCGTGTCGAGCCGGCGATGCGCGCGTTTCTTGTGCTCGACCGATGCATCCTCGTCGTCGATGAACAACCGGCGCATGCGGATGTCGCCAAGGCCGTAGAGCATATGCGCTTCGGCCTTGCGCCCGTCACGGCCGGCGCGGCCGATCTCCTGGTAATAGGCTTCCAGGCTGCCCGGCATGTCGGTGTGGAAGACATAGGCGACGTCGGGCTTGTCGATGCCCATGCCGAAGGCAATGGTCGCCACCATGACGACGCCGGACAGTGTCATGAAGGCGTTTTGATTGGCCTCACGCGCATCCTTGCTCATGCCGGCGTGATAGGCGAGCGCGGTGACGCCGTTCTTCTCGAGGAAGGCGGCCATCTCCTCCGTCTTCTTGCGCGACAGACAGTAGACGATGCCGCTCTTGCCTGGGTGACGCTCGATGAAACGCAGCAATTGCCGCTTGCTGTCCTGCTTGGATTCGATGGCGAGCTTGATGTTGGGCCGGTCAAAACCCAGCACCAGGGTTTCGACCCGCTCGGCGAACAGCCGCGCCTCGATATCGCTGCGCGTGTTCTCATCCGCCGTCGCCGTCACCGCGATGATCGGCACGTTGGGAAAGATGTGCCGCAGCCGCGACAGGTCCTCATATTCAGGCCGGAACGCCGGCCCCCATTGCGAGATGCAATGCGCCTCGTCGATGGCGATCAGGCTGATGTCGAGCCTGGAGAGCGCCTCGAGCATGCGCTCGGTCATCAGCCGTTCCGGCGCCAGATAGAGCAGCCGCGTCTGGCCTGATGCCACGCGCCGCCAGGCGGCGACATTGGCCTCGCGGTCGAGCGAGGAATTGATCGTATCGGCGCCAACACCCGCCAGCCGTAAGGCCGCGACCTGATCCTGCATCAGCGCCACCAGCGGCGAAACGACGAGGGTAAGCCCGCCCATGACCAACGCCGGAACCTGGTAGCAGAGCGATTTGCCTGCACCCGTCGGCATGACGGCCAGCACATGGCGCCCGCCGAGCAGCGCGTCCATGACATCGGCCTGGCCGGGGCGGAAATCGTCGAAGCCGAACACATCCTTCAGGACGCGCCGCTTGGGATCCTCGGCCCGAACACTCGCTCCCTGTGCCGACATCAGGCGGACACCGGACGGGAAGCGATTTTTCGGGGATGGGAGAGGATGTGGGAATCGATCAAGATGCTCTCCGCGTGACGCCTTGGAGTAGCGCAGCCGCCCTCGGAACACAACCGGAACAGTCATCCCATGCTGACGGCGGACTGATTGGCTGTGGCTGGCGAAGACACACCTTCCCCAGCGACACCTGCACCCCAGCTGGATTCCTTCACGCGCCAGGATGTAAGCTTGGCCCGACAAGCCAGGGAGGGCACGATGCTGCAGGTGAGACAGGATGTCCTCGGCGAGCGGTTCCAGCTGCAGCGCGCCGCCTTCGAGAAGCAGCCCTTTCCCGATCTAGGCGTTCGGAAAGACCGCCTGAAGCGCCTGCTGGCGCTGACCGAGCGGCATGAGACGGATATCTGCGCCGCGATCGACGCCGACTTTGGCGGCCGCTCGGCGCATGAGACGCGCCTTGCGGAACTGTTTGTCGTGCGCGCCGGCATCCGCCACACGCTGTCTCATCTGAAAGGCTGGATGCGCGAGCGTCGTGTCGCCACCACCTTGCCGTTCCTGCCGGGCCGCAACCGCCTCCTGCCGCAGCCGCTGGGTGTCGTCGGCATCGTCTCGCCATGGAATTACCCGTTCCAGCTTGCCGTCGCGCCGGTCACGGCAGCGCTCGCCGCCGGCAACCGCGTTCTGGTCAAGCCGTCCGAACTGACGCCGGCCTTCTCGGCGCTGCTCGCCAGGCTGGCCGGCCAGCACTTCGCCCCGGATGAGTTGAGCGTCATCACCGGCGATGCCGAGATGGGCAAGGCGTTCGTGTCGATGCCTTTCGATCATCTGCTCTTCACCGGCTCGACCGCGGTCGGCCGCCAGGTCGCGGTCGCCGCGGCCGCCAACCTGACCCCGGTCACGCTTGAACTCGGCGGCAAGTCGCCGGCGATCTTCGACCCCTCCTGCGATCTCGATGCGGCAACGGCCAGCATCGCCTACGGTAAGCTGCTCAATGCCGGGCAGACCTGCATCGCGCCGGACTATCTGCTGGTGCCCAAGGGACAGGCCGGCACGGTTGCAGCCAAACTCGCTGCCGCGGTCGCGCGCCTCTACCCAACGCTGCGCGACAACCCGGACTACACCGCCATCATCAGCGACCGGCATTTTCAGCGCCTGCGTGCCATGATCGCGGACGCCCGCGATGCCGGTGCCAACGTCGTCGAAATCAACCCGGCCGGCGAAGACCTCGGCGCCGTGAGCCGCAAGCTTTTGCCGACCCTGGTCAGCAATGCCGGCCCGGATTTGAGGCTGATGCGCGAAGAGATTTTCGGTCCGGTGCTGCCGATCATCGAATACGCCACCATCGACGAGGCGATCAGCCATGTGAACCAGGCCGACAGGCCGCTGGCGCTCTACTGGTTCGGCAATGACAGCGGCAACCGCCAGCGCATCCTGCGCGAGACCGTCGCCGGCGGCGTCACCATCAACGACTGCATGCTGCATTTGGTGCAGGAGAACCAGCCTTTCGGCGGGGTCGGCGCCAGCGGCATGGGCGCCTATCACGGGCAATGGGGGTTCCGCACCTTCAGCAAGGAGAAGCCGGTTTTCCTGCAGTCGCGCCTAAGCGCCGGCGCCCTGCTGCGCCCGCCCTACGGCAAGACGTTCGAGCGGCTTTTCGGCCTGCTTCAACGGATCACCTGATCGAGCGCCGTGACCTGCGGGCATTAAGTTAATATTCACCATGATGCGGCAGGGTTACCATCCTGCGGTAATGTTTCGAGTACCGCGGCGCGACAAGCGCCCAGGCAACAGACCCGCGCCTTCTTTAGGGGCGCGGGTTTTCTCATTTTCCGAAGTGGTCGTGAAGTCGGCGGCGGCCTCCACTCAGGCGAGGAAATCGGCGCGGTGCGGCGTAAAGCTGTCGACCAGCCGTCCCGCTTCCAGCGCCTTGACGCCATGCACCAGACCGGATGGCACGATGAAGCTGCCGCCGGCTTCGAGAATTTCCGTCCGCCCGTCGACGGTCACCTCGAAACGGCCCTCGGCGACATAGCTTGACTGGACATGCGGGTGCGAATGCAGGGCGCCGACGCCGCCCTTGTCGAAGCCGAATTCGACCAGCATCAGCTCATCGGTGGAGAGGAGGACGCGCCGCCTGTTGCCATCGGGCGTCGGCGTCCAGGCCCCCTCCCCGGCATGCGCGAAGATCTTCGTCATCGTCCTCTGCTCATCGCGCCAGCCAGCCGCCGTCCACCTGCACCGCCGCGCCATGCATGTAGTCGGAAGCCCGGGCCAGCAGGAAGACGGCGGCATCGCCAATATCGGATGGCTCGCCCCAGCGCCCCGCCGGAATGCGCCCGAGAATAGCGGCGCTGCGGTCGGGGTCGGCGCGCAGCGCCTGCGTGTTGTTGGTCTCGACATAGCCCGGCGCGATGGCGTTGACGTTGATGCCCTTGGCCGCCCATTCGCAGGCGAGCAGCCGGGTGATGCCGAGCACGCCGCGCTTCGAGGCGGTGTAGGAGGCGACGCGGATGCCGCCCTGGAAACTCAGCACCGAGGCGATGTTGACGATCTTGCCCCGGCGACCTTCGGCAAGGGCGCGCCTGGCGAAGGACTGACAGAGCAGAAACACCGTTTTCAAATTGACGTCCATGACGTCGTCCCAGTCGGTCTCGGTCAGATCGGCGGCATCGGCGCGCCGGATGATGCCGGCATTGTTGACCAGCCCGTCGAGCGGCCCGCTTTCGTCCCAGACCCGATCGAGCATCGGCCTGGCGGCCGCCGTGTCGGCAAGGTCGGCGCCCACCGCCTCGAACCTGGCACCGATGGCCGCGACCTTGCTCGCCGTATCGTCCATCGACGAGCGGCCGACGCCAACCACCGTACCGCCGGCGCGCGCGAGCGAGAGGACAATGCCTTGGCCGATGCCGGTGTTGGCGCCGGTGACCAGAATGCGCTTGCCGGCCAGGCTGAAAGCGGAGAGATCGGGATTTTGGTCCGCCGCCGTCAAAGCCGGTACGCCTTTTTCGCCAGCGTATAGGCCAATTCCCGTGCCAGCTCATGCGCCTCGTCCTCGCGGAGCCGATGCTCGGCGACGAGGCGCGCCAGGAAGGCGCAGTCGACTCGCCGCGCCACGTCGTGGCGGGCCGGGATCGAGGGAAACGCACGGGTGTCGTCGTTGAAGCCGACAGTGTTGTAGAAGCCGGCCGTCTCCGTCGTCATCTCGCGAAACCGGCGCATGCCCTCCGGACTGTCATGGAACCACCAGGCGGGGCCAAGCCTCAGCGCCGGGTAAACACCGGCCAGCGGCGCCAGCTCGCGCGCGTAGCTGCTTTCGTCGAGCGTGAAGAGGATCACCGTCAGGTCACGCTCCAGCCCGACACAGTCGAGCAGCGGCTTCAGCGCCGTCACATAGTCGGTCCGCATCGGGATATCGAAGCCCTTGTCGCGGCCAAACCTCTGGACGACGGAAGGCGAATGATTGCGCCAGGAGCCGGGATGGATCTGCAACACCAGCCCGTCATCCCGGCTCATCTTGGCCATCTCGGTCAGCATCTGGGCGCGGAACAGTTTGCGCTCGCGCTCATCCTCCGAGCCGCGGCGGATGCGGTTGAACAGCTCCTGCGCCGCAGCGTCGGAGAGATTGGCGGTCTCCGCCGTCGGATGGCCATGGTCGGACGAGGCCGCGCCAAAACTCTTGAAGAAGGCGCGCCGCTGGCGATGCGCGTCGAGATAACCGGCCCAGCTGCCGGTGTCGCAGCCGGTGATCTCACCAAGCCGGTCGAGATTGGCCGAAAAACCTTCGAAATCGGGATCGACGACCGCGTCCGGCCGATAGGCGGTGACGACACGGCCCTCCCAGCCGCTGTCGCGGATCATCTTGTGCCATTTGAGATCGTCGAGCGCGCCTTCGGTCGTGGCGATGACCTCGATGTTGAAGCGCTCGAACAAGGCGCGCGGGCGGAAATTCTCCCACTGCAGCACGGTCGCGATCGTGTCGTAATGGCTGTCGGCCGTCGTTGCATCCAGCGGCGCTTCAATGCCGAACAGATGCGCCAGCACATGGTCGAACCACAGCCGGGTCGGGGTGCCGCGAAACAGGTAGTAGTGCTCGGCAAAGCGTCGCCAGATCGTCCTGCCGTCGGTCTCCATCGGCGCGCCATCCAGGCTCGCCACGCCGAGATCCTCCAGCCGCACGCCCTGGCTGAACAGCATGCGGAAGATGTAGTGGTCGGGCACGATGAGCAGTTGCGCCGGATCCGGGAACGGCTCGTTCAGCGCATACCAGCGCGGATCGGTGTGGCCGTGCGGGCTGACGATGGGCAGGTCCTTGATGCCGGCGTAGAGGTCGCGGGCAAGCGAGCGCGAATGCGCTTCGGGCGGAAACAGCAGGTCCGGATCGGTCAGCGCGACCATGGGGAAAGCGGCTCCTCCAGTCTGGGTAGCGGTACGTTCGGGCCAAAGCGATGTCAATGTGCGTTGGCAAAGCGGCATCCTTGCGGCAGGCGCAAACAGGTGTTACCCCGCCTGTCATCCACAGCCCCCAGCCCCGGTATGCTGATGACCAGAAGCCATCTGTCCGACGCCACGGTACACAAGCTGCCCGCAGGCGCCAAAATCCCTGCATATGACCGCGGCCGCATTGCTCCGGGCATCGTGCATCTCGGCGTCGGCGCCTTCCACCGCGCCCATCAGGCCGCCTATGTCGACGAGTGCTTGGCTGCGGGCGAAACGGAGTGGGGCATAACAGGCGTCTCCTTGCGCAGCCCCGATACGCGCGATGCGCTGTCGCCGCAGGACGGGCTCTACACGCTGGCGATCCGCAGCGGTGGCGAGGAGGAGTTGCGCGTCATCGGCTCGATCCAGTCGATGCTGGTGGCGCCGGAAAACCCCAGAGCGGTGCTGGCCGCGCTGATCGATCCGCGCACCCGCATCGTCACGCTGACCATCACCGAAAAGGCCTATCTCAGGGCCGCGGGCGGCGGATTGGACACCGCCCATCCCGACATCATCCACGATCTGGCCAATCCGCAGATGCCGAGGACGGCGCATGGTTTCCTCGCCGAGGCGCTTGCCCGCAGACTGGCCGCCGGCACACCGCCCTTCACAGTGCTGTGCTGCGACAACCTGCCGGCCAACGGCGCCACGCTGCATCGGCTGCTGACCGAATTCGCCACGTTGCGCGATGCCAGGCTCGCCACGGCGGACGGTACCGGAATCGCCGACCACATCGCAAACCAGGTCGCCTTTCCGTCGAGCATGGTCGATCGCATCGTGCCGGCAACCACGGATGCCGACCGGGCACGCATCGCTGGCGAACTCGGTGTCGACGATGCCTGGCCCGTGATGACCGAGCCCTTCAGCCAATGGGTGGTCGAGGACAATTTTTCCGCCGGCCGGCCGGACTGGGAAAAGTTCGGCGTCACCATGGTTGGCGATGTCGGCCCCTTCGAGGACATGAAGCTCAGGCTGCTCAACGGCGCGCATTCAGGCATCGCCTATCTCGGCCTGCTCAGCGGCCACGCCACCGTCGACCGCGCTTTTGCCGATCCGGCGATCCGGCAGTTTGTTAACGGGCTGTGGGCCGAGGCCATCCCGACATTGCCGGAAGATGCCGGACTCGATACGGCGACCTACATAGCCGAGCTTGCCGAGCGTTTCTCCAACACCGCGCTCGCCCACCGCACCGCGCAGATCGCCAATGACGGCAGCCAGAAACTGCCGCAGCGCATCATCGCGTCCGCCATCGAGTGCCTCGAAGCCGGCACCGAATTCGTGCATCTCACCCTGGTGGTGGCGGCCTGGATCGCCGCCTGCGCCGCGCGCGGAAAAGCCTTGCCCGAAAACCATTTCACCGATCCGCTCGATGCCGCGCTGACGGCACTTTTGGACCAGCAATTGCCGGCGAACGAAACCGTGACGGCCGTGTTCGACCTGGCCGGCTTTGCCGGAGACCACGCCGAACGCCAGACGCTGATCGAACTCACGGCGGTGCATCTGGTCCACCTGCGACGCGATGGTCCGACATTGGCTTTCGCCGCGCTCGGCATAGGGGACAACTGACCATGACCCGAACCCGGCGGCGAGCCGGCTCCAAGGCGTTTTTGCTCTATTTGCCGACCGAACCATCCAACGTCTGCCGGGAAGAATAATTCGTGCCTTGCGAATTCCAGAACAGCCGGGCGGCCTTACCGACCAGATTTTCGTAGGGAACGAAGCCGACCGTGAGCCGGCTGTCGGAAGCATTGTCCCTGTTGTCGCCCAGCACGAAATAGCGGCCTTCGGGCACCTGGAACACGCGCGTGTTGTCACCAATCGAGTTGTCCGTGAGGTCGAGAACGAGATGGCTGACGCCGCCCGGCAGCGTCTCCCGTTGCAGCTTGGCTGGTCTCCCGTCGTACGAGAACGTGCCGGCGACCTCGAGGCCGACGGCCACATCGTTGATGTGAAGAACGCCACCGACCATCTGAATCCTGTCGCCGGGAAGTCCGACAATCCTCTGGATGTAGTCCACACTGGGGTCGGGCGGGAATTTGAACACCACGACATCCCCTCGCTTCGGCTCCGCGCCGTATTTACGTCCCTCTATCGGCAGCAGATCGAACGGCATGCTGTAGCGGCTGTAGCCGTAGGCGAATTTGGAAACGAAGAGATGGTCGCCTTCCTGCAATGTCGGCACCATGCTGCCGGACGGAATCGAAAACGGCTGGAACAGAAACGTACGGATCACCAGTGCGGGCACGGGTGAGGAGAGAACGACGAGCACCAGTACCCAAAACCCGTGCGCGTACCATTTGTTTGGCTTGAACCGGGACGCGAAAGGCACGACGAACGCCACCCACAGAACCATCAAGCCGATACTTGAAAGGTTGGCCAGCCACGCAAGATCGACGCCCGGCACCACCGGCAATCCAATGTAGATAATCGCGAAACTGAGGATGCTGACTGCCACAAGGCTGGCCACCGCCAACCTGCCGGCGCCAATCCACAGAAACCCGCCGAATGGCCCCCCAAAAGCCGAAATCAGGGCCGTGGACCACCGGGATCGCGAAGCTATTTTTCGCTGGTCTGCGTCCTGCGTCATCGGCGATCCCCCATGCCATGGGCAATTCCAGGAAAAAGTGTACTGTTTTCCGTTCGGAATAGCGTTAAATCAAAGAGATAGCCGGACTGTCCAACAAACAAAAAAGCGAGGCAAGGCCCCGCTTTCAATCTGTCGTCCAAGACGGATCGCTCCGTCGCCTGAGGCTAGCCTCAGGCCGGAAGAATCGCGCCTTCCAGCGTGGTGAGTTGGCTGAGGAATTGCTCGGCCTTGCTGCGCGCCTGGTCGTCCTTGGCGTCGGCGGCATCTTCCTTGGCTTCCTGGATGCGGCGGGCGAGATCGGCCCGGTCGACATCCTTCACCGCGACAGCCGATTCCGCCAGCAGCGTGCAGCCGGCCGGGACGATGTCGGCGAAACCGCCGAACACGACATAGCGTTCCTCGCCGCCCGAGGCGGTCTTCACCGTGACGACACCCGGCTTGATCGTGGTCATGACCGGTGCGTGATGCGCCATCACGGTCATCTCGCCTTCGGCGCCGGGGATGACGACGGATTCGACCTCAGCGGAAACCAGCAGGCGCTCCGGCGAGACCAGTTCGAATTTGAAAGCTTCAGCCATGTCGATTTAGCGAGTAGGGAATAGTGAGTAGGACATAGGGAAAGAGGGCACCGCCCCGATCACCCAGCTGCTATTCACTACTGACTACTGACTACTCCCTATTCCCTTGATTAAGCCGCTTCGGCCGCCAGGCGCTGTGCCTTCTCGACCGCTTCCTCGATGCCGCCGACCATGTAGAAGGCAGCTTCCGGCAGATGATCGTAGTCGCCGTTGCAGAGGCCCTTGAAGCCCTTGATGGTGTCGGCGAGGTCGACGAGCTTGCCCGGCGCGCCGGTGAACACTTCGGCGACGAAGAAAGGCTGCGACAGGAAGCGCTCGATCTTGCGGGCGCGGGCAACCGTCTGCTTGTCCTCTTCCGACAGCTCGTCCATGCCCAGGATGGCGATGATATCCTGCAGCGACTTGTAGCGCTGGAGGATCGACTGCACCTGGCGGGCAACCGCATAGTGCTCTTCGCCGACAACCATCGGGTCGAGCATGCGCGAGGTCGAATCCAGCGGATCGACCGCCGGATAGATGCCCTTTTCGGCGATGGCGCGGTTCAGCGTCGTCGTCGCGTCAAGGTGGGCGAACGAGGTCGCCGGCGCCGGATCGGTCAAGTCGTCGGCGGGCACGTAGATGGCCTGCACCGAAGTGATCGAGCCCTTGGTGGTGGTGGTGATGCGTTCCTGCAGCGCGCCCATGTCGGTGGCGAGCGTCGGCTGGTAGCCCACGGCCGACGGGATACGGCCGAGCAGAGCCGACACTTCCGAACCCGCCTGCGTGAAGCGGAAGATGTTGTCGACGAAGAACAGCACGTCCTGGCCCTGGTCGCGGAAATATTCAGCAACCGTCAGGCCGGTCAGGCCGACGCGGGCGCGCGCGCCCGGCGGCTCGTTCATCTGGCCGTACACGAGAGCCGCCTTGGAGCCTTCGCCGCCGCCCTTCTTGTTGACGCCGGATTCGATGAACTCGTGATAGAGATCGTTGCCCTCGCGGGTGCGCTCGCCGACGCCGGCGAACACCGAATAGCCGCCATGCGCCTTGGCGATGTTGTTGATCAGCTCCTGGATCAGCACGGTCTTGCCGACGCCGGCGCCGCCGAACAGGCCGATCTTGCCGCCCTTGGCGTAGGGCGCCAAAAGGTCGAGCACCTTGATGCCGGTGATCAGGATCTGCGCTTCGGTCGACTGCTCGACATAGGCCGGGGCCGGCTGATGGATGGAACGCAGCTCGGTGGCATCGACCGGGCCCTCTTCGTCGACCGGCTCGCCGATGACGTTGATGATGCGGCCGAGCATGCCCGGGCCGACCGGCACCGCGATCGGGCCGCCAGTGTCACGCACTTCCTGGCCGCGCACCAGACCTTCGGTGGAGTCCATGGCGATGCAGCGCACGGTGTTTTCACCCAGATGCTGGGCAACTTCGAGCACCAGGCGATTGCCGACATTGGTCGTCTCGAGCGCGTTCAGGATCGCCGGAAGATGATCGCCGAACTGCACGTCGACGACGGCGCCGATGACCTGGCGGACCTTGCCGACAACGCCGGTCGCCTTGGCGGCCACGGCCGAAGTCTTGGCCGCCGCGGCCTTGGCCGGCGCTGCCGCCGTCTTTGCCGGAGCTGCCTTCGCGGCTGCTGCCGGGGCCTTGGCCGCCTTTGCTGGGGCTGCGGCCTTGGGGGCCGCCGTCTTGGGGGTCGCTGCTTTCGCCATCGTCTTTACCCTTTTCGTCCTTTGTTTCTCACGCGGTCCTCTCGCGGGCCAATGGCCCGCGAACCGCGCCTAGAGCGCTTCGGCGCCCGAAATGATTTCGATCAGTTCCTTGGTGATCTGCGCCTGCCGCTGGCGGTTGTAGGTGATCGACAGTTTGTTGATCATCTCGCCGGCGTTGCGCGTCGCATTGTCCATGGCGCTCATCTTGGCGCCCATTTCGCCGGCCGCGTTTTCGAGCAGCGCCCGGAAAACCTGCACGGAAATGTTGCGCGGGATGAGGTCGGAGAGGATTTCGCCCGGCTCCGGCTCGTATTCGTAGACGGCATTGCCGCCATCCACCGCCGCGGCGGGCGCCGAAGCGACTCCGGCGGGAATGATCTGCTGCGCCGTCGGAACCTGGCTGATCACCGACTTGAACTGCGAATAGAACAGCGTGCAGATGTCGAAGGCGCCCTCGTTGAAGAGGTGGATGACCTTCTTGGCGATCGCGTCGGCATTGACGAAGCCGAGCGTCTTGACCTCACGCAGGTCGACACGGTCGAGGATCATCGAGGCATAGTCACGGCGCAGGATATCAAAACCCTTCTTGCCGACGCAGATGATCTTGACCTGTTTGCCGTCGGCCAGAAGCCGCCGGATATGATCGCGGGCAAGACGGGCGATCTGCGAATTGAAGCCGCCGCACAGGCCGCGCTCGGCGGTGCAGACGACGAGCAGATGCACATTGTCCTTGCCGGTGCCGGTCATCAGCGCCGGGGCATCGCCGCCGCCGCCGATTGCCTGGGTGATGTTGGCCAGCACGGAACCCATGCGCTCCGAATAGGGGCGCGCCGCTTCCGCTGCCTCTTGCGCACGGCGCAGCTTCGCCGCGGCGACCATCTGCATCGCCTTGGTGATCTTCTGCGTCGCCTTGACCGAGGCGATACGGTTACGAAGGTCTTTTAATGAAGGCATGCTTCAAACCTGATCCCGTCTTGTCGCTTCGCTCAGGCGAAGGTCTTGGCGAAAGCGTCGATCTCTGCCTTAAGCTTGGCGCGCAGATCGTCCGACAGCGCCTTTTCCTTGCGGATGGCGTCGAGAACATCCTTGCCCGCGGCACGCATGTGGCTGAGCAGGCCATGCTCGAACTTGCCGACCTGGTTGACCGGCAGCTTGTCGAGATAGCCGTTAACGCCGGCGAAGATCACCGCGACCTGCTCTTCCGTCTTCAGCGGCGAGAACTGCGGCTGCTTCAGGAGTTCGGTCAGGCGCGATCCGCGGTTGAGCAGGCGCTGCGTGGCGGCGTCGAGATCCGAGCCGAACTGCGCGAAGGCCGCCATTTCGCGGTACTGCGCGAGCTCGCCCTTGATCGAGCCGGCAACCTGCTTCATCGCCTTGATCTGCGCCGAGGAACCGACGCGCGACACCGACAGACCGACATTGACGGCCGGACGGATGCCCTGGAAGAACAGGTTGGTTTCGAGGAAGATCTGGCCGTCGGTGATCGAGATCACGTTGGTCGGGATGTAGGCCGACACGTCGTTGGCCTGGGTTTCGATGACCGGCAGCGCCGTCAGCGAGCCATTGCCCAGATCGTCATTGAGCTTGGCGGCGCGCTCGAGCAGGCGCGAGTGCAGATAGAAGACGTCGCCCGGATAGGCTTCGCGGCCCGGCGGGCGGCGCAGAAGCAGCGACATCTGGCGGTAGGCGACGGCCTGCTTCGACAGATCGTCATAGCTGATCAGCGCATGCATGCCGTTGTCGCGGAAATACTCGCCCATGGTGCAGCCGGCGAACGGCGCCAGGAACTGCATCGGCGCCGGATCGGAAGCGGTGGCGGCGACGATGATCGAATATTCGAGCGCGCCGCGCTCTTCCAGCACCTTGACGAACTGCGCGACGGTCGAGCGCTTCTGGCCGACGGCGACGTAGACGCAGTAGAGCTTTTCCTTCTCGGGGCCGTTGTCGTGCACCGACTTCTGGTTGAGCATCGTGTCGAGGATGATGGCGGTCTTGCCGGTCTGACGGTCGCCGATGACCAGCTCGCGCTGGCCGCGGCCGACCGGGATCAGCGCGTCGATGGCCTTGAGACCCGTCGACATCGGCTCATGCACCGACTTGCGCGGGATGATGCCGGGCGCCTTGACGTCGACGCGCTTGCGTTCGATCGCCTTGATCGGGCCCTTGCCGTCGATCGGGTTGCCGAGCGCGTCGACGACGCGGCCGAGCAGGCCAGGACCGACCGGAACGTCGACGATGGCGCCGGTGCGCTTGACGGTGTCGCCTTCCTTGATGTCACGGTCGGCGCCGAAGATGACGACGCCGACATTGTCGGCTTCGAGGTTGAGCGCCATGCCGCGGATGCCGCCGGGGAATTCGACCATTTCGCCGGCCTGGACATTGTCGAGACCGTAGACGCGGGCGATACCGTCACCGACGGACAGCACCTGTCCAACTTCGGAGACCTCGGCCTCCTTGCCGAAATTCTTGATCTGGTCTTTCAGAATTGCGGAAATTTCCGCGGCGCGGATGTCCATCAGCCGACCTCTTTCAGTGCAAGCTTGAGCGAATTGAGTTTGGTTTTGAGCGACGTATCGATCTGGCGCGAGCCCATCTTGACCACCAGCCCGCCGAGCAGCGACGGATCGACGATGACGGAGATGGCCACGTCCTTGCCGGCAACGCTTTTCAGCGCCGCCTTGAGTTCGGTCTGCTGGGCAGCCGTCAGCTCGTGAGCCGACGTCACTTCAGCAGCGGTCTCGCCACGGTGTTCGGCGGCGATCTGGCGGAACGCCTTGATCATGCCGGGCACGGCGAACAGCCGGCGATTGCGGGCGACAACGCGCAGGAAATTGCCGGTGAGGCCGGTGATCCCCGCTTTGTCGGCGATCGCCGCGATGGCCTTGGCCTGCTCCTCGCTGGAGAACACGGGGCTGTTGATGAGCCGGGTCAGGTCTGAACTGCCCGCGAGCATCGCCTCGAAACTGTTGAGGTCCGACTCGACCTTGGCCACGGAATTTGCCTGCAGGGCGAGTTCGAACAGCGAACCCGCATAGCGTTCTGCGACACCTGAGATTGGCGATGACGATTGAGCCACGGACCGTCTTTTCTCTTGTCTGACAGGCCGCAGATTGTTGGCGCGAGCAAAAACTCTGGCTAAATCTTTGACCTTACTGCATTTTTTCAAGCACGGAGGCGCGGCTTCCGCTATCCCCGGCCGAAAGTCGATTGCCGTCTAGCACAGGCATTTTAAGACCGCAATGCGTCGTTCCGCATGCTTTTCAGGCACTATTGTCGCATCCGGCGAAAGACTTGCGCCATATGCGCCGGAATACCCTTGGATTCAGGGCACAAAGCCGAAGGCAAAGGCAAGCGGCAACGCCGCCAGGACCAATTCCACCACAATGGAAACCCAATTGAAAGGTGTGTTGGCGCCATCCGACATCATCGACAGCAGCCGGCCGAAGGCCGTGAACAGCCAGGAGAAGCCGAGCGCCATGTAAACCAATGGCTGCGCCAGCAGAATGCAGCACAGGCCGACGCCGAGATAAAAGCCCGACATCCTGCCGCGCCCCTCGGCGATCGCCGCCGCTTTCTCTGGCTTCGCCTGCAGGCGCAGGATGCGAAAGGCCAGCCCAGGCGCCAGGAAAAACAGAAGCCCGAGCAGCACGGTGAAGACGGCGCTCGACCAGGCCAGCCATTCGCCCTGGCTCGACGGCCATGGCAGCGCAAAATCCATACTGTCCCCTCGAAATGCCGGTTTTGAAATTCCGGGCATTCTAGCCGAGGAAAAGCGCCGCGCCAGATGGCATCAGGTACTTTCAAAGCAATGCCAGGAAAAGTGTGAAACGATTTTCCCGGGAAAAACACGTAGCGTTTTCCCCAGGGAATTGCGTCAGAAAGAAGAGCGCGCATCAACCGAGCGCGAATTCCACCGCCGCCTCGGCGTGGATGCGTGTCGTGTCGAACACCGGAATATCGAAATCATCTTGTCCGATCAGCATGGTGATCTCGGTGCAGCCCATGATGATGCTGTCGACGGACTCTTCACGGCGTAGCCGTTCGGCCTCTTCTATGTAAGCCGCCTTCGAAGTGTCGCTGACGATGCCCTGGCAGAGCTCGTCATAGATGACGCGATGCACCATGTCGCGCCCTGCTGCATTGGGTACGACAGGCGACAGGCCGTATTTGTCGGTGAGCCGGCCCTTGTAGAAATCCTGCTCCATGGTGAACCGCGTCGCCAGCAACGCCGGGCGCTGCACGCCGGCGCCCTTGATCGCCGCCGCCGTGGCATCGGCAATGTGGATCAGCGGGATCGACACCGACGCCTGCACCTGGTCAGCCAGTCGGTGCATTGTGTTGGTGCACAGAACCAGACCCTCCGCGCCACCCGCCTTCAGCTTGCGCGCGGCATCGATCAGAAGCACGCCGGCGCCGTCCCAATCGCCGTGATGCTGCCGCTCGGCGATCTCGGCGAAGTCGAAAGACCACAAAAGCAGTTTCGCCGAATGCAATCCGCCAAGGCGCTCGCGCACGATCTCGTTGAGCAGGCGATAGTAGATGGCGGTCGATTCCCAGCTCATGCCGCCGAGCAGACCAAGGGTTTTCATGTGATCTTCCATTTCTCGCTGATCAGCAGCCTATCGCCGATATGGCGACCTTACAAAAAGCTCTGCGGATCGATGTCGACCTGCACCCGGACCGAACCGCGCTGCTTCGGCCCATTGGCCAGCATGGTGCGGATAAACCCTTGCATGTCGGCGCGCCGTTCGCCCTGGATCAGCAGGCGGAAGCGGTGGCGGCCGCCGAGCAGGGACAGCGGCGCCTCGGCGGGCCCCAGCACGAACAGGTCTGACGCTTCGGGAGCCGCGCGGCGCAGGCCGCGTGCATGGCCTTCTGCTTCCGCGCGCGCCACCGCGCTGACGATGACACCAGCCAGACGGCCGAACGGCGGCAGTGCCGCCCGCTCCCGCTCGGCGATCTCGCGCTCGTAAAAAGCCTCGGCATCGCCCGAGACGATTGCCCGCATGACCGGATGGTCGGGCTGGAAAGTCTGCAGCAGACCGAGGCTCTTCTTGCCGGTGCGGCCGGCCCGGCCGGTCACCTGGCTGAGCAGCTGGAAGGTGCGTTCGGCGGCGCGCGGATCGCCATTGGCGAGGCCGAGATCGGCATCGACGACGCCAACCAGCGTCATGTTGGGAAAATTGTGGCCCTTGGCGACGAGCTGCGTGCCGATGACGATATCGGCCTCGCCATCGGCGATCGCCTCCAGTTCCAGCCGCAGCCGCCGCACCCCCCCCATCAGGTCGGATGACAGGACGATGGTGCGCGCATCGGGAAAATGCGTGACGACCTCCTCGGCGATGCGCTCGACGCCCGGGCCGCAGGCGACCAGATGGTCAAGCGTGCCGCATTCCGGGCAGGCTTCGGGGCGGCGCTCATTGTGCCCGCAATGATGGCAGACCAGCTGGCCGCGAAAGCGATGCTCGACCAGCCAGGCCGAACAGACCGGGCAGCCGAAACGGTGGCCGCAGACGCGGCACAGCGTCAGCGGCGCATAACCGCGCCGGTTGAGGAACAAGAGCGACTGTTCCTCCTTCTCCAGCGTCTTGCGCATATGGTCGATCAGCACCGGCGACAGGAAGCCGCCACGCGCCGGCGGCGCGCGCCGCATGTCGATCGACTTCAGCTGCGGCAGCGCTGCCTCGGCGAAGCGGGCGGAGAGGATGGCTCTGTTGTACTTGCCCTGGCTCGCATTGACGCGGCTCTCGACCGATGGCGTCGCCGACGCCAAGACCACCGGGAAGCGGCCAATGTGGCCGCGCACCACCGCCATGTCGCGCGCATTGTAGAAGACACGGTCTTCCTGCTTGTAGGCAGGGTCATGCTCCTCATCGACGACGATCAGGCCAAGCTCCTTGAACGGCAGGAACAGGGCCGAGCGCGCGCCGGCAACGACGCGCACCGTGCCCTCAGCCACTTGCCGCCAGACTTTTTCGCGCATCCTGGGCGGCAGGTCGGAGTGCCATTCGCCCGGCTTGGCGCCGAAGCGCTGCTGGAAGCGTTCGAGGAAAGCGTGGGTCAGCGCGATTTCCGGCAAAAGGATCAGCACCTGCTTGCCCTGGTCGAGCGCAGCCGCCACAGCCTCGAAATAGACCTCCGTCTTGCCAGACCCGGTGACGCCGTCGAGCAGCGCGACATTGAAGGCGCCGGCCGCGACATTGGTGCGCAGCATCGTTGCCGCGTCGCTCTGGTCCGGCATCAATTCGGGCACGGCGTAGCTCGGGTCGGGCGCGGCCACCACCGGGCGCGGCGGGATCATCACCGTCTCGAACACGCCTTGCGCTTTCAGTCCTTCAATCACCGTCGACGACACGCCGGCCGCATGGGCGAGGCCCGATCGTGTCCAGGCCAACCCGCCCTCGGCCGTCTCCAGCACGCGGGCCCGCGCATCCGTCATCCGGTCGGGAACGATAAGCGTGCGCTGCAGCCCCTCGATCCAGGGTTCCGGGTCGAAGGCCTCCGGTGCTCTGAGCAGCATGCGCGCCACCATGCCGGGCGCCGACAGCGTGTATTGCGCCACCCAGTCGACGAAACGGCGCATGGCGCGGTCGATCGGCGGGCAGTCGAAGACCTGTTCGATCGGGCGCAGCTTCTTCGCATCGACAGTCTCGACCACGCCGTCCCAGACGACGCCGGCGACCTGACGCGGCCCGAGCGGCACGCGCACGATCGAGCCCGGCACGACGCGCATGCCGGCCGGCACGGCATAGGTGTAGGGGCGTTCGGCAGGCATCGGCACCAGCACCGGAGCGGCTGCGACAAAGGGCGAATCTTCGATCATGAGGCGTGACCTTGCCCCGACTTTGGTCTAGATCAAAGAGCAACGCTGAACGTGCCTTCCCAGGCACGACGAAATCGTCAGGAGACCGCCATGAAATTTTTTGTCGACACCGCCGATATCAAGGATATCCGTGAACTCAACGATCTGGGGCTGCTCGATGGCGTCACCACCAATCCGTCGCTGATTCTCAAATCGGGCGGCAAGATCGCCGACGTCACCAAGCAGATCTGCGATATCGTCGAGGGTCCGGTTTCGGCCGAAGTGGTGGCGACCGAGTACAAGGACATGATGGCGGAGGCCGAAGTGCTGGCCAAGATCGCGCCCAATGTCTGCATCAAGGTGCCGCTGACGTTGGACGGCCTGAAAGCCTGCAAGACGATCCGCACCCAGATGAACCGCATGGTCAACGTCACGCTGTGCTTCTCGGCCAATCAGGCGCTGCTCGCCGCCAAGGCCGGCGCCTCGTTCATCTCGCCCTTTGTCGGCCGTATCGACGACACCGGCTCGGACGGCATGGAGCTGATCCAGGAGATCCGGCAGATCTACGACAATTACGATTTTCAGACCGAGATCTTGACCGCTTCGGTGCGCACGGTGAATCACGTCAAGCAGGCGGCCCTGATCGGCGCCGACGTCATCACCGCGCCGCCGGCGACGCTGAAGGCGCTGGTCAACCATCCGCTGACCGACAAGGGCCTCGCCGCCTTCCTCGCCGACTGGGCCAAGACCGGCCAGAAGATCGGCTGAGATCGTACTATTTCAATGAGAAAGGCCGGGCGACCGGCCTTTTTTATTACGCGTCGCAAGGCGCCCGATCGCCGAAAGGGCCGCCGATCATTCCGTGCCGTCATCGTCAGGCGCGGCCGCCGGCGGGCGCCGGCCCATGATGATCTCGCGCTTGCCGACATGGTTGGGCGCGCCGACCAGACCTTCCTTCTCCATGCGCTCGACCAGGGAAGCGGCGCGGTTGTAGCCGATGCCGAGACGGCGCTGGATGTAGGACGTCGAACACTTCTTGTCGCGCACCACCACCTTGACCGCTTCGTCATAGCTGGAATCGCCGTCCTCCGCCGCGACCGATCCCTTGTCGAAGACTGCGCCCTGGTCGTCGTCGACCTCTTCCTCGTCCTCGTCGGCGGTCACGGTTTCCAGATATTCCGGGCGGCCCTGCGCCTTCAGATGCGCCACGACATGTTCGACCTCCGCGTCGGAGACAAAGGGCCCGTGCACGCGCGAAATGCGCCCGCCACCCATCATGTGCAGCATGTCGCCCTGGCCGAGCAGTTGCTCGGCGCCCTGCTCGCCCAGAATGGTGCGGCTGTCGATCTTGGAGGTGACCTGGAAGGATATGCGGGTCGGGAAGTTGGCCTTGATCGTGCCGGTGATGACATCGACCGAGGGGCGCTGCGTTGCCATGATCAGATGGATGCCGGCCGCGCGCGCCATCTGCGCCAGGCGCTGGATCGCGCCTTCGATCTCCTTGCCGGCGACCATCATCAGATCGGCCATCTCGTCGACGATGACGACGATGTAGGGCATTGGCGCAAGATCGATTTCCTGCTGCTCGAACAGCGGCTCGCCAGTGCCCTTCTCGAAGCCGGTCTGCACGGTCATGACGACCGCCTCGCCCTTGTCGCGGGCCTGGGCGGCGCGCTCATTGTAGCCGTCGATGTTGCGCACGCCGAGCCGCGCCATCTTGCGATAGCGGTCCTCCATCTCGCGCACCGCCCATTTGAGCGCGGTCACCGCCTTCTTGGGATCGGTGACGACCGGCGTCAGAAGATGCGGGATGCCGTCATAGACGGAGAGCTCCAGCATCTTGGGATCGACCATGATCAGCCGGCACTCTTCCGGCTTCAGCCGGTAGAGCAAGGACAGGATCATGGTGTTGATGGCGACCGACTTGCCGGAGCCGGTGGTGCCGGCGACCAGCAGGTGCGGCATCTTCGCCAGTTCGGCGATGACGGGCTCGCCGCCGATCGTCTTGCCGAGGCACAGCGCCAGCTTGCAGCTGGTCTTGCGGAAACCCTGCGATTCGATCAGTTCGCGGAAATAGACGGTCTCGCGTGTCTCATTCGGCAGCTCGATGCCGATGACGTTGCGGCCAGGCACGACGGCGACGCGCGCCGAAATCGCCGACATGGAGCGGGCGATGTCGTCGGCAAGGCCGATGACACGGGACGATTTGACGCCCGGCGCCGGCTCGAACTCATAAAGGGTCACGACCGGACCGGGTCGAACGTGGATGATCTCGCCCTTGACGCCGAAATCCTCGAGCACGCTTTCCAGGAGATCGGCATTCTGCTCGAGCCGCTCCTGCGACATATAGAAACCCTGCCCTTCCGGCGGCTGCTGCAGCAGCTCTTCCGAGGGAAGTTCGTACGCCTCGCCGGTCGTGGCTGGCACGATCTTGCCGACCAAAGGCAGCGGCGAAGAGGCGCGCGCGGCTGGAACCTGAACGGTCTCCTCCGCGCCTTGCGCGACTTGCGCCGGAGGGGCATTGCCCGCGACGGCGGGAACTGCGACCCGCTCCCGGGTTCGCTGCGGCACACTTGCCGCCGCGGGCTGAACCACGGCTTCGTTGGAGTTGGCCGGCCGGACATCCGGCAAGGCGACAGGGGCTTGCTGGCCTGGAAGCCAGTCGATGACACGGAACGACGCGGTCGGGTCGGCCGTGGGTGCGGCGCGAACATCGACCCGTCCGGCAGCAACCGGCGCGGCGGCGCGCTGAACCGGGACAGCTCGCGACGCGGGCGACGAACCTTCGATCATGTAGGGCGCCATGAGCTCGAAGAAGACGTGATCCGAAAGATAGGGCCAGCGGACGGTTTCGCGACCTGTTGTCCTGACCGGCGCCGCCATTGCCTGGGAAGACGCGGCCGGCGCGGATGCACGTGCTGTTGCGGCGGTCCTCGGACCCGCCGTCACAACAGTCCGCGCCTTTTCGCTGGCATGCCTTGGCGGAACGGAGGCCGGCGATCCTTCATGCATCGCGGCTTTGTTGCTGGCGGGCGGCCGGGCGGCTTCCAAAGCGGCGTTCCGGCTCTTCATCGCCGCCGACAACGACGAGGGCGAGACTGCGGACGACGGCGCAGCCGTGGCAGGCTGTGCGACGGCTTGCCGCGCCGGCGGTGCCGGCTGTTCGTCCTGCTCGGAGGTGATCTGGCGCGGATGGCGCGTGCTGGCTTCATAGTCGGGCGTGCGGGTAAACCGCACATTGGGCGCCAGGAAGAAGTACTCCTGCCAAGCGGGGCTTTCGTTGCCGCCGAGATCGACAGGTGGCGGGAAATTGCCGGCTCCGGCCGCGCCGGACTGCTGGCCGTCCACCCTGCCGCTCACGCCGTTGAAACGCCTTCCCTCGGGGTCATCGGGCGAAGCTGGCTTCAATGAATTGACCCGAGGAAAACGCTTGGATTCCATTCTCAAGACTCACTCTGAAATGTCTGCTGAGCAATAGGGAGCGAGTGGTTAACAGTTGCTTCCCGTCAGCGCTTTTGGAGCGGTCGAAAAATACATTTCGTGGCGATGGCGCACGAGCCGGATTCGAGCCGATGATCGTTATCCACGATCATCCACTCATGCATATGCGTCGGGTTAAAAAGAGAACTCTCGGCCATCGCGAAGCGGGCCGTGCATCAGGATCGAGGCAACGTTTCCGTGGAAAGAAGGTGGCGCTAGCTGGCCGCCTTCCCGTGCCGGACCAGATCCTGGGCGATGGACAGCTGCAGCGCCTCGGCCAGTTCGCGCGCGGCGCGGTTCTCGGCATCGATCTGCGCCCGGAACGAGGCAAATTCCTGGCGCGGCCTGTCGAAGGACGAGGTGATAGAGCGCTTGCCGACCGCGATGGCGGCGCCGGTTTTCGCATCGGTCAGCGTATAGTTGGCGGTCAGCGTCACCGAGCCGGCGGTCGGCTCGTCCTCATCGGTGCCGACCTGCACGAGGGCCGAGGATTCAACAGATTCGCTCACGCTGAGATTAAGCGAATAGAGCGGCGACGCCGGTTCGCCGGCACCCCGCCCAAAGCCGAAGATCAGATTGTTGCGCACCTGCTGGGCATAACGCGTCCTGACCGGCTTGATGGCGATCGACGCCAGCTCGGCATTGGTGGTCGAACCCGTCGACAACGGCGCGCTGGCATAGAGCGGGTGCACCGTGCAGGCCGAAACCAGCGCCAGCGAGCCGACAAGGCCGGCGAGCACCACGCGGCGCAGCAAACGGCTCAGCTCTGTCTTTTCCCGATCAGGCAACGACATTGACGATCCTCTGCGGCACGATGATCACCTTGCGCGGAGCCTTACCTTCGAGTGCTTTCTGCACGAAGTCGAGAGCTAGTACCGCTTTTTCGACCGCACCTTGGTCCGCGTCGCGGGCAATTGTCAAATCCCCCCGCTTCTTGCCGTTGACCTGCACCGGATAGGTCACTTCGTTCTCGACGACCAGCGCCGGGTCGAAGGCCGGCCATGGCCGTTCGGCGACCAGATCGGTGCCGCCGAGCGTCTCCCAGCACTCTTCTGCCAGATGCGGCATCACTGGCGCGATCAGATGCACCAGGATCTCCACCGCCTGGCGGCAGGCGCTCTGCAGGGCCGGATCGGCCTTGCCTTCCGCCACCTGGTTGAGCGGCGCGGTCAGCACATTGGCCAGTTCGTAAATGCGGGCAATGGCGCGGTTGAAGCCGAGCTTCTCGATATCCTCGCCGACCGCCTTCAGGATCTTGTGCGTGGCCTTGGAGACCGCTCCCGCCTCGCCGGAGTCAGCCGCCGCGGGCTTGACGCCTGCCAGCGTCTCGGCTGCCGTCGACGCCAGCCGCCAGATGCGCTGCATGAAGCGGTGCGCGCCGGCGGCGCCATCGTCGGTCCATTCGACATCGCGCTCGGGCGGCGAATCCGACAGCATGAACCAGCGCGCCGTATCCGCGCCGTAGCCGTCGGTGATGTCTTCCGGGCTCACCGTGTTCTTCTTTGACTTCGACATCTTCTCCAGCGGGCCGATGGTGACAGCCTCGCCGGTGGCGATGTCGAAGGCGCGGCGTTCGCCGTCGACGCCCTCCAGCCGCACCTCGGTCGGCGCCAGCCAGCGGCCATTCGAAGCCGAACCGACACGGTAGGTCTCGTGCACCACCATGCCTTGCGTGAACAGGCCCTTGAACGGCTCGGCCAGGTCGACATGGCCGGTCTCGCGCATGGCGCGGGTGAAGAAGCGCGAATAGAGCAGGTGAAGGATCGCGTGCTCGATGCCGCCGATATACTGGTCCACCGGCAGCCATTCGTTGGCCGCCCTGGGATCGGTCGGCTCATGCGCCCAGGGCGCTGTGAAGCGGGCGAAATACCAGGACGAATCGACGAACGTGTCCATCGTGTCGGTCTCGCGCCGCGCATCCCTGCCGCATTGCGGGCACTTCACATGCCGCCAGGTCGGATGGCGGTCGAGCGGATTGCCCGGCCGGTCGAAATCGACATCGTCGGGCAGCTTGACCGGCAGGTCGGCCTTCGGCACCGGCACCACGCCGCAATGCTCGCAATGGATCATCGGGATCGGGCAGCCCCAGTAGCGCTGGCGCGAAATGCCCCAGTCGCGCAGGCGGAAATTCACCTTGCGCTCGGCCATCGGCCGGTTGCCGATCGTCTTCTGCTCCAGCAGCTTCGCCACCTCGTCGAAGGCGCGGTCCGGCTTCATGCCATCGAGGAAGCGTGAATTGATCATCACGCCGTCGTCGACATACGCTTCTTCCGTAATCTGGAACGACTTCGCATCGCCTCCTTCCGGCATCACCACCGGGATCACCGGCAGGCCGTATTTGTTGGCGAAGTCGAGGTCGCGCTGGTCGCCGGACGGGCAGCCGAATATGGCGCCGGTACCGTATTCCATCAGCACGAAATTGGCGACATAGACGGGCAGCGTCCAGCTGTCGTCAAAGGGATGGACAACGCGGATGCCGGTGTCGAAACCTTTCTTCTCGGCCGTCTCCAACGCCGCCACCGAAGTGCCCATATGGCGGACCTCGTCGATGAACTTCGCCAGCGCCGGATTGGTCTCGGCGGCCTTTTTGGCCAGCGGATGGTCGGCGGCGACGGCCATGAAGGAGGCGCCGAAAATGGTGTCGGGCCGCGTCGTGTAGACTTCCAGCTCATGCTCGCCGGCAACGTCCGAGGCCAGAGGCCAGCGGATCAGCAGGCCTTCGGAACGGCCGATCCAGTTCTGCTGCATCAGCTTCACTTTTTCGGGCCATTCGTCGAGGCCGTCGAGCGAATCCAGCAGGTCCTGAGCAAAGTCGGTGATCTTGAAGAACCACTGCGTCAGTTCGCGCTGTTCGACCAGCGCGCCGGAGCGCCAGCCGCGACCGTCGATGACCTGCTCGTTGGCGAGCACGGTCATGTCCTCCGGGTCCCAGTTGACCTTCGAGGATTTGCGCGTCACCAGCCCCTTTTCGACGAAATCGAGGAACAGCATCTGCTGGCGGTGGTAGTAGTCGACGTCGCAGGTGGCGAATTCGCGCGCCCAGTCCAGCGACAGGCCCATGACCTTGAGCTGCTCGCGCATGGTGGCGATGTTCTGGTAGGTCCATTCCTTGGGATGGACGTTGTTCTGCATCGCCGCGTTTTCGGCCGGCATGCCGAACGCGTCCCAGCCCATCGGGTGCAGCACGTTGAAGCCCTTGGCCCGCTTGTAGCGCGCCACCACGTCGCCCATCGTGTAGTTGCGGGTGTGGCCGATATGGATGCGCCCCGACGGATAGGGGAACATTTCCAGCACGTAGTATTTCGGCTTCGGGTCGTCATTGCGCGCTTCGAACAGCTTCTTTTCGGCCCAGGCCTTCTGCCATTTGGGTTCTGACGCGCGCGGATTGTATCGTTCGGTTGCCATGGGACGTTTTTCACTTAAAAGCAGGCGCGAACCGCGGGCCGACTGGCTCGGCGGTTCAAGGAATGTGGTCCGGGTGTTCACCATGGTTTGGCAAACCCGTCAACCATATGGGCATCTCGGCGGCTAAAAACGCGGGTCAAAACAGCGGGATTTGCATATGGGTGACACCGTTCAGCAGTTTTTGGCGGTCAAGGCGAAGATCGCCGCCGCCGAGCAGGAGGCCCGCCGCGAGGCCGGCGCGGTGGCGCTGGTGGCCGTCTCCAAAACCTTTGAACCCGCCGACATCCGACCGGTGATCGAGGCCGGCCAACGGGTCTTCGGCGAGAACCGCGCGCAGGAAGCGCAAGGCAAATGGCCCGATCTGAAGCAGGTTTTTCCCGACATCGAGCTGCATCTCATCGGTCCCCTGCAATCGAACAAGGCCAGGGAGGCGGTGGCGCTATTCGACGTCATCGAAACGGTCGACCGCGAGAAAATCGCCGCCGAACTCGCCAAGGAGATTGCCCGGCAAGGCCGCTCCCCGAAACTCTATATCCAGGTCAACACCGGCTGCGAGCCGCAGAAGGCCGGCATCGAGCCGCGCGACGCGGTGGCCTTCGTCGCCCGCTGCCGCGATGTCCACGGCCTCGCCATCGAAGGGCTTATGTGCATCCCGCCAGCCGACGAGAACCCCGGCCCGCATTTCGCCCTGCTGGAAAAGCTTGCTCGCGAGGCCGGCGTCGAGAAGCTGTCGATGGGCATGTCCGGCGACTACGAGACGGCCATCGCCTTCGGCGCCACCAGCGTCAGGGTCGGTTCGGCGATTTTTGGTAGCCGGTAGTCCAATTTCCGCCCTGTGCGATTGGCCGCAGGCGACCGCGCCTTCGTCATCCTGGGGCGAAGCAAGGAGCGAAGCGACGCGGCGCAGACCCCAGGATCCATCCCGGGACTCGGAAGCGTTGCAACGGTTCAGAATTCTGCTCCGCCGCGCCTTTCGGTTAGGGTCGCGGCATGGATCCCTTGGGCTGCGGAGCAACTCCAAGGGTCTTCGCGACGCCGCTTCGTGGCTGCTGCGCCCGTGGATGACGAAGCGAGGAATGTTTCGGCGAATCTTCAACATCCCGCCGAAAATTAACGGACCTATGATGCCAGCCACCACAGGTCCATTGCGCCACGACTAGAAACGAAACGTTCCGTTCCTATTTGTTTTGTGTCATCACACCTTTTTCTCCTGGAGCCTTCGCCATGCGTTACAACCAGCTTGGAAATACGGGGATGTTCGTCTCCGAACTGTGCCTCGGCACCATGACCTTCGGCGCCGCCGGCCAGAATGCCCAATGGGGCCTGATCGCCAGCCTCGACCAGAAGGGCGTCAACGAGATCGTCGGCCGCTCGATCGCCGCCGGCGTCAATTTCTTCGACACGGCCGATGTCTACTCCTTCGGTGAGTCCGAGCGCCTGCTCGGCCAGTCGCTCAGGGACCTCGGCGTCAAACGTTCGGACGTCGTCATCGCCACCAAGGTCCACGGCACCATGGGCCAGGGTCCGAACGAGCGCGGCTCGTCGCGCGGCCACATCATGGATTCGGTCGACGCCAGCCTCGAACGTCTGCAGCTCGACCATATCGATCTCTATCAGCTGCACGGCACCGACACAGTGACGCCGATCGACGAGACGCTGCGGGCGCTGGACGACCTCGTTGCCAGCGGCAAGGTCCGCTATGTCGGCGTTTCCAACTGGGCGGCATGGCGCATCGCCAAGGCCCTCGGCATCGCCGACCGCAAGGGTCTCGCCCGCTTCGAGACCATCCAGTCCTATTATTCGATCGCCGGCCGCGACCTCGAGCGCGAGATCGTGCCGCTCATCAACGAGGAGAAACTCGGCCTGATGGTGTGGTCGCCGATGGCGGGCGGCCTGCTTTCCGGCAAATACGGTCCCGGCGCGCCCGGCAATGGCGAGGGCCGGCGTGCGGCCTTCAACTTCCCGCCGGTCAACGAGGATCGCGCCTGGGCCGCCGTCGCCGTCATGCGCGAGATCGCCGGGAAGCATGGTGTGAGCGTCGCCACGGTGGCGCTCGGCTATGTCCTGGCCAAGCCCTTCGTGATGAGCGTCATCATCGGCGCCAGCCGCATGGACCAGCTCGAACAGAACCTTGCCGCAACGGAAGTGAAGCTCGACGCGGACGATCTCGCCAGGCTCGACGAGGTCAGCGCGCTGCCGCCCGAATATCCCGGCTGGATGCTGGAGCGCCAGGCGGCTGGCCGTCGCCCGGCGCCGTTCGTGCCGAAGGGGTAGTCCGTCTCCAACACGACGCGGTTTTCCAGAGAGCCGCGCGTCCTTCGGGCGCGCGGCTTTTTCGCGGGTCGTCAGGCCGCACGGCCGCCTTGTACCGGACGCGATTGCGGCTACCCTGAAGCCGGAACAGCATCTGGGATGTCTGAGGTGACGATGGCATCATCCGCCGCGCAATTTCGGGACAGCATCGTCGCGATCATGGCTGATCGCCAGGCTGCGGGTTGTGCCAGCCCTTACGATTGGAATGTCTGCGTCGGTGCGGTCAGTGCCGCGCAAGGCGAATTTGAAAAGGTCGTCGTCGCCGGTACGGCGCATGACTACGCAGCCGCCGTATTTGCTCGTTTGGAGCGGCTGCGAGACGCATATTATGACCCGGATGGAGAGTATACCTCCGGGCGGTCGGACATCGGCACGGTCATTGAAAAGATCAGGAATGCCCTGAAGGCTATCGGCCAGTGATGGCGCACCTCGCCCGGCGGGGCGACGGGTGGGCTCGGTATCAAGGCAGATCGGCAAACGTGTTGCAGTCCGCGATCGCGTTCCTGGCAAGGCCTCGATCAAACCAGCGGATCCTCTGTTCCGAGGTGCCGTATCTCTTGGCCGCCGAATTTCTGGAGGCATTGGCGGGCTGATCGTCTCCGAGAGATCGAAGGAGCCCCCTGGCCTGCGTCAGATCAATGTCTTCAAGCAGGTGCTGATCCCAGACATAGCGGCTCCATAGTCCGGCAAAACAATTGGCCTGGAGCTCGACCAGTTCCGATCGGATGATCGCGGCCTTTTGGTTGCCGTCGGTTACATCAGGGCGCGGAACTTCGGAAATGTTCTGCACATGGTGCCCAACTTCTCGGGCGAGAATCAGCGCCTTGGCGAAGTCGCTGGTCGACCCAATCTCTCGCAGCTCGGGAAACGCCGGATCGAGATAAATTCTGTGGTCTGCCGCGCAGTATGATGTCCCTGAAACGGCACCGCATGCGGTGGCGATGAAGCCGGTGAACAGCACCAGCTTGGGCTCCTCATAGGTCGATCCGACAGCTTTGAAGGTGGCGCCCCAGAAATCCTCCGTTTCCGCCAAAACCACCGAGAGCAGATGCTTGACGTCGTCATCACTGGCGTTCGCGGCAGGTGGGGCGGCTTTGGCGGCCTCGGCAGCCTCGCAGATCGCCGGGGCATGCAGCCATGTCACGACGGCAAGCAGGGATGCCGTGACCAAGGACAAGCGGACCAATTCACGCCTCCTGAATGCCAACGCTCTCCGTGCCTGGGCGCGAGGCGCCGTGACGATGAGCGGACGGGGATTCCATATCCCGCCCCTGCCGGGTTGTCGAACGGACTTGAAACCTGCGTTTTCCTCAGAGCCGCACGGTCTCGGCCAGAAAATCAAGAAAAGCCCGCACCCGCGCCGGCAGATGCCGGCCCTGGCCGACATAGACGGCATGGGTCGCCTCCTCGTCGCCCGGATTGAAATCCTCCAGCAGCGCCACCAGCCGCCCGGCGGCGATGTCGGCGGCGACATGCCAGCGCGCCAGCCGGGAGATGCCGGCTCCGGCCAGCGTCATCAGTCGCATCGCCTCGCCGTCGCTGACCAGGGTATTGCCGGTGATCGGCACCATGACCGCATTGCCGGCAGCGTCGACAAACGGCCAGCCATCGATATGCCTGACGAAGCCGAAGCCCATGCGATTATGCCCATCGAGGTCGGCAGGCGTCAGCGGCTTGCCATGCGCTTCGAGATAGGACGGGGCCGCAACCACCACCACCGGGCTCTGCCCGAGTTTGCGCGCCACCAACCGTGATTCGCCGAGCGGCCCTGCACGGATGGCAACATCGGCGCGTTCGGCCATCAGGTCGATGACGCTGTCGGTCAGCACCAGATCGACCGAGATTTCGGGATAGCGTTCGAGGAAGCGCGGCAAGAGCGGGATCAGCCGATGCACGCCGAAGGGCACGTAGGTGTTGACGCGCAGCCTCCCGCGCGGTGCGGCACCCGCCGCCGCCTCGCGCTCGGCCGCAGCCATGTCGGCCAGGATGCGCAGACCGCTGTCGTAGAACGCCGTTCCCTCCGGTGTCAGCTGCAGCTTGCGTGTCGAGCGGCTGACCAGCCGCGCGCCGAGCCGGGCTTCCAGCCGCCCGATCAGCTTGCTGACGGCTGATGGCGTCATGCGCAACGTGCGCGCAGCCGCCGAGAAGCTGCCCGCCTCGACAACGCGCACGAAGACTTCGATCTCACCGGAGCGGTTGATGTCGGGTCTGGCCATTTGTGAATCTATTTCACAGAAAATGTGCCCAACACAAGTCTGGTTCACAGTGCATGGCGACACGATCTTTCGGCCCAGAGCGCGGTTTGGACAAGGCGCTCGTCGTCGCCAAACTGGGAACCCGCCATGCCTCTTGCTCTTTACGCCCTCGCCGCCGGTGCCTTTGGCATCGGCGTCACCGAATTCGTCATCATGGGTCTGCTCATCGATGTCAGCAAGGACCTCGGCGTCTCGATCTCGGCCGCCGGCCAGCTCATTTCAGGCTATGCGCTGGGGGTCGTCATCGGTGCGCCGCTCCTCACCGTCGCCACCGGAAACTGGCCGCGCAAGACCGTGCTTCTGGCGCTGATGGCGATCTTCACGCTTGGTAATCTCGCCTGTGCGCTGGCGCCCGACTATTGGACCCTGATGGGCGCTCGCATCATCACTGCCTTTGCCCATGGCACCTTCTTCGGCGTCGGTTCTGTCGTCGCCACCGGCCTGGTCGCGCCCAACAAGAAGGCTTCGGCGATCGCGCTGATGTTCACCGGGCTCACCATCGCCAACATCCTCGGCGTGCCCTTCGGCACCTGGCTCGGCCAGGCCTTCGGCTGGCGCGCGACCTTCTGGGCGGTGACCGCGGTCGGCCTCGCGGCCTTCGCCGTCATCCTGGCTTTGGTGCCGCGCAGCCAGGTCGCCCCTGAAAAGAGCCACCTGCGCGCCGATCTCGCCGTGCTGCGCCGCACGCCGGTCCTGCTCGGCCTCGCCACCACCGTGCTCGGCTACGCCGGCGTCTTCGCCGTCTTCACTTACATCGCCCCACTGTTGACTGAAATCAGCGGCTTCAAGGAAGCCGCCGTGTCGCCGATCCTGCTCGTCTTCGGCGGCGGTCTCATCGCCGGCAATCTCGCCGGCGGCAAGGTCGCCGACCGCTGGCTGGTGCCGGCGGTGCTGGGCAGTCTCGTGGTGCTGGCCGCGGTGCTCGCCACCATGAGCTTCGCCATCCACAGCCAGGTCCTGGCCGTCATATATGTCGGCCTGCTCGGCGCCGCCGCCTTCGCCACCGTGGCGCCGTTGCAGATGTGGGTGCTGGACAAGGCGCAAGGCGCCGGCCAGAGCCTGGCCTCGTCCTTCAACATCGCCGCCTTCAATCTCGGCAATGCCGCCGGCGCCTGGCTCGGCGGCACGGTCATCGCCCATGGCATGGGGCTGGGTTCGCTTACCTGGGTCGCTGCCTTGCTGCCAGTCGCGGCACTCGGTGTGGCGGGACTGGCGCTGCGTCTCGACAGACATGAAGAGCGGCTGATCCCGGCCGCTGCCGGCACCACCTCCATGAAGTGATGGCAGCAGCGATATCGGCCGTCGCCAGGCGCCCCGAAACCAGACCCGACAGGAGAACCCTATGACACTTCCGATCCGCCGCGCCACCATCGCCCTTCTGGCAACGCGCCTGACGCTCGGCGCGTTCGCTTTGGCGGCTTTGTCGATGGTCAGCCCGGCAATTGCCGGCGAGAAGCAGGATTGGGTGGGCACCTGGACGGCCAGCCCTCAACCGACATGGGGGACCGATTTTGCCTTGCCGGTGAAAATGATGCCCAAGCTTGAGAACCAGACTATACGCCAGACGGTCAGGACCAGCGTTGGCGGCAGGCGGTTCCGCATCGTCCTGTCGAACGAGTATTCAACCGTGCCGATCCAGATCGGCGAAATACGTGTGGCGATCGCGGGCGAGGACTCGAAAATCACCGCCGGCACCGATCGTGCCGTCACATTCGGCGGTCAGGCAAAGGCAACAGTTCCGGCGGGCGCGCCTTTGGTCAGCGATCCGGTGGAATTGACCCTCGACGCCTTGAGCCGCCTTTCGATATCGGTCTATCTGCCGCAGCCCACACCGATCTCCACCTTCCATTGGGACGGCAGGCAGACCGCCTATATCGGCGACGGCAACCAGACGGCTTCCGAAACCATCGCGGCCGCGCAGACCACCGACGCGCGTACCTTGGTCAGCGAGATCCTGGTCGATGCGCCGGCAAATGATGGCGCCGTCATCGCCATCGGCGATTCGATCACCGACGGCAATGGCGCCACGCTGGACGCCGACAACCGGTGGCCGGACGTCCTCGCCGAGCGTCTCGTCTCGAAGCAAGTGTCGGTGCTCAACGCAGGCATATCCGGAGCGCGGCTGCTGGATGATGCGATGGGCGTGAAGGCTTCGGCGCGCTTCGACCGTGACGTGCTGGCTCAGCCCGGCGTCAAGGCGGTCATCCTGCTCATCGGCATCAACGATATCAGCTGGCCCGGCACGCCATTCGCACCTGAGAAATCCATACCCTCTCTGGCGGCACTCACCGCTGGATACCTGCAACTAGCAGCCCAGGCCCACGCCCATAATCTGATCATCGTCGGCGGCACGTTGACGCCCTTCGAGGGCGCGCTGAGCGGCACGCCGCTCGATGCCTACTATACGCCTGAAAAAGAAGCGCTGCGCCAGAAGGTCAACAACTGGATCAGAACCAGTGGTGCCTTCGATGCGGTCGTCGACTTCGACCTGCTGCTCCGCGATCCCGCTCACCCGACACGCCTGCTGCCGGAGTTCGATTCCGGCGACCACCTCCATCCGGGCGACAAGGGAAGCCGGGCCATGGCCGAGGCCATCGATCTCGGCCAGTTGGTCAAGAATTGAGCAGCCGGCAACTGACTACATCCAGCAATTGAAAGGACAAAATCATGGACAATCGCCGTCTCGGCGCGTCGGGCCTGAAAGTGCCCGCACTCTCATTTGGAGCGGGAACCTTCGGCGGCTCCGGCCCGCTGTTCGGCGCCTGGGGTAACAGCGACGCCAAGGAAGCGCGGCGGCTGGTCGACATCTGCCTCGAAGCCGGCGTCAATCTGTTCGACACGGCCGACGTCTATTCGAACGGTGCCTCGGAAGAAGTGCTCGGCGAAGCCATCAAGGGCCGGCGCGACGCCGTGCTGATCTCGACCAAGACGTCCTTGCCGATCGGCGATGGGCCGGCCGATTACGGCTCTTCCCGTTCGCGGCTGATCAAATCTGTGGACGCCGCGCTGAAGCGCCTCGGCACCGACTATATCGACCTGTTGCAACTGCATGCCTTCGATGCCGGCACGCCGATCGAGGAAGCGCTGTCGACGCTGGACGAACTCGTGCGCTCCGGCAAGCTGCGCTATGTCGGCGTCTCCAACTTCTCCGGCTGGCAAGTGATGAAGTCGCTGGCGGAGGCCGACAAGCATGGTTATCCGCGCTACGTCGCGCACCAGGTCTACTATTCACTTGTCGGCCGCGACTATGAGTGGGAGCTGATGCCGCTCGGCCTCGACCAGGGCGTCGGCGCGCTGGTGTGGAGCCCGCTCGGCTGGGGGCGGCTGACCGGCAAGATCCGCCGCGGCCAGCCGCTGCCGGAAAAGAGCCGGCTGCATGACACCGCAAGCTTCGGCCCGCCGGTCGAGGACGAACATCTCTACCGGGTGATGGATGCGCTGGACGCGGTGGCGCGGGAAACCGGCAAGACCGTGCCGCAGATCGCCATCAATTGGCTGCTTCAGCGCCCGACCGTTTCCTCCGTCATCATCGGCGCCCGCAACGAGGAACAACTGCGCCAGAACCTTGGCGCCGTCGGCTGGTCGCTGACGCCGGAGCAGATGAAGAAACTGGACGCGGCAAGCGAAGTCACCGCGCCCTATCCGTATTTCCCCTATCGCCGCCAGGAAGGTTTCGCCCGGCTCAACCCGCCGGCGGTATGACATCTCCTTGCCTGGGTCGTGTGACGCACGGCCCGGGCCCCGGAGTGCCCTATCCCCAGATCGGCCAAAGTGCCGGCTGGCCGCTGCCGATCAGGGCGATGACGATCAGGCAGACGATCCACAGCGCCGGATATTCCCAGCCACCACCTGCATTGGTGAACCAGAAACCATTCTTGCCATGAACGAGCACGATCGTGCCCAGCATGAGGGGAATGAGCAGGATCGCCGCCAGCCGCGTGGCAACGCCGAAGATCAGGCCGAGGCCGCCCGCCGTTTCGGCGGCGATGGCGATCAAGCCGAAATAGCCGGGCACGCCGAGGGACTGGAAATAATCGGTCGTGCCTTTTGGCGTGAAGATGGCATATTTCAGATAGGCGTGGGCAAGAAACAGGCCGCCGACGCTGACCCGAAGCAGCAGCGCGGCATAGTCGAAAGCGGTCATGTCCGTTCTCCCGATCGCGGACGCCGCCCTTGGGCACCCTGCCTTGCCGCGCCGCCCGCGAAGGATAGCCGACGGCCGCATTGCTGTCGCCGCACGAGAATGGAAACAGACCGTCTGCAGCGGCGTCAGTGCAGCACGAACTCCCCATCCACCTTGCGCCATTCGTTCGGCGCGATCAATTTCTGGTGCGTGTAGACAACCGAGTGCAGTGGCCCGTCGAGCTTGGCCTTCCAGAATTCGATGAATTTGATCAGCACCGGAAACGTCGGAGCGATGTCGTAGTCCTGCCAGATGAAGCTCTGCAGCAGGTGCGGGTGGTCGGGGAAATGATAAAGAATCTTGGCCGTGGTCAGGCCATAACCCCTGAGCATCAGGTCCATTTCGGCATGGTCGCGCATTGCGGTCCCCCTGGGCGGTCCTTGGTTGATTCTCCTTTCCTCCCAAGGCTTATTGTGCGCGCCGTTGATTAATCGTCTATTGATTTTTTCTTCACCCAAACCGGGTTTAGCATGAGAAAACATGCAGTTAGCAGCGAACCCCTTCGAGTGCTGACAACCCCGCAAAGACCCCCTGCGGCATCCCGACGCGCGAATCCAACGTCTAATGTTGCCGTAACGGCGGAACTGGTAATAATGCCGCCGAATTCGCGGCCGCTTCGCCGCGATCCCGCCGGCGTTTCAAGTCGGCGTATGGTTCGGGAGGAAAGCCAGGAATGTCCGAGGTTCATGTCCATCGCGTCCAGCCGGCGTGGAAGAAGAATGCGCTGATCGACAATGACACTTACCTGAAATGGTATGCTGACAGCATCAAGAACCCGGACAAGTTCTGGGGCAAGCACGGCAAGCGCATCGACTGGTTCAAGCCCTTCAGCAAGGTCAAGAACACCTCCTTCGACGGCAAGGTCTCGATCAAATGGTTCGAGGACGGGCTGACCAATGTTTCCTACAACTGCATCGACCGCCATCTGAAGAAGCGCGGCGACCAGACCGCCATCATCTGGGAAGGCGACAACCCCTACGACGACAAGAAGATCACCTACAACGAGCTCTACGAGCACGTTTGCCGGCTCGCCAATGTGATGAAGAAGCACGGTGTCAAGAAGGGCGACCGCGTCACCATCTACATGCCGATGATCCCGGAAGCCGCCTATGCAATGCTGGCCTGCACGCGTATCGGCGCCATCCATTCGATTGTCTTCGGCGGCTTTTCGCCCGATGCGCTGGCCGGCCGCATCGTCGACTGCGAATCGACCTTCGTTATCACATCGGATGAAGGCCTGCGTGGCGGCAAGTCGATTCCGCTGAAGGAGAATACCGACAAGGCAATCGACATCGCCGCCAGGCAGCATGTGATGGTGAAGAACGTCATCGTCGTGCGCCGCACCGGCGGCAAGGTCGGCTGGGCGCCGGGCCGCGACCTCTGGTACCACGACGAAGTCGCGACGGTGAAGGCCGAGTGCAAGCCCGAGAAGATGAAGGCGGAGGACCCGCTGTTCATCCTTTACACCTCGGGCTCGACCGGCAAGCCGAAAGGGGTGCTGCACACCACCGCCGGCTACCTCGTCTATGCCTCGATGACGCACCAATATGTCTTCGACTATCATGACGGCGACATCTACTGGTGCACCGCCGATGTCGGCTGGGTGACCGGCCACAGCTATATCGTCTATGGCCCGCTGGCCAACGGCGCCACCACGCTGATGTTCGAGGGCGTGCCGAACTATCCGTCGCAGTCGCGCTTCTGGGAAGTGATCGACAAGCACAAGGTCAACATCTTCTACACCGCGCCGACCGCTCTGCGCGCACTGATGGGCGCCGGCAACGACCCGGTGAAGAAGACCTCGCGCAAGTCGCTGCGCGTGCTCGGCTCGGTCGGCGAGCCGATCAACCCGGAAGCCTGGGAGTGGTATTTCAACGTCGTCGGCAACGGCAAGGTGCCGATCGTCGACACCTGGTGGCAGACCGAGACCGGCGGCATCCTGATCACGCCGCTGCCGGGCGCCACCGATCTCAAGGCGGGTTCGGCGACGCGGCCCTTCTTCGGCGTCAAGCCTCAGCTGGTCGACGGCGAAGGCAAGGTGCTGGAAGGGGCCGCCGACGGCAATCTCTGTATCACCGATTCCTGGCCGGGCCAGATGCGCACCGTCTATGGCGATCACGACCGCTTCGTGCAGACCTATTTTTCCACCTACAAGGGCAAGTATTTCACCGGCGACGGCTGCCGCCGCGACGCCGACGGCTACTACTGGATCACCGGCCGCGTCGACGACGTCCTCAACGTCTCCGGCCACCGCATGGGCACGGCCGAAGTCGAGTCGGCGCTGGTCAGCCATGAGAAGGTTTCCGAGGCCGCCGTCGTCGGCTATCCCCACGACATCAAGGGCCAGGGCATCTACAGCTATGTCACCTTGATGAGAGGGGAGGAGCCGACCGAGGAGCTGCGCAAGGAGCTCATTGCCCATGTCCGCAAGGAGATCGGCGCCATCGCCTCGCCCGACAAGATCCAGTTCTCGCCCGGCCTGCCCAAGACACGCTCGGGCAAGATCATGCGCCGCATCCTGCGCAAGATCGCCGAGGATGATTTTGCCGCCCTTGGCGACACCTCGACGCTCGCCGATCCGGCCGTCGTCGACGACCTCATTGCCAACAGGCAGAACAAGAAGGGCTGATGGCAGGCGAGGCTGCATTGGGCTCTGTCAGCCAGCTCTGGCGTTATCCGGCGAGTTCCCTCGCCGGCGAGCGCCAGGAGGCCATCCTGGTCGGACCGGCGGGCATGGCGGGCGACCGCATGTTCGGCCTCGTCGATGCCTCGGACAATGAGATTGCCCGGCCCGACCGCGAGGCGAAATGGCACAAGGTGCCACGCATTCGCACCCGGCTGGCCAATAACCGCGACCTGGAGATCGCCGTCCCCGACGGCGAATGGCTGAGCGCACCCGGCGACGAATGCGACCGCGCCGTATCGGCCTATCTCGGCTTCGCCGCCTCGATCCGGCCTTTCGGCCGGGAGAATGCCCCGCCGGCCTATGCCGGTCCGGTCACCACCGCCCGCTACACCAAGGCGCCAATCCACCTTTTGACCACGGCGTCGCTGGCTCGCTTGAAGGCGTTGCATCCGGACGGCGCCGCCGATCCGCGCCGCTTCCGCCCCAACATCGTCGTCGACATGGCAGCGGCGGAAGGCTCATTCCCGGAGACGGAATGGATCGGCCGCAAGCTCGCGATCGGCGACCTGCTTCTGACGATTTCCGAACCATGCCGCCGCTGCGGCTTCACCATCATCAGCCAGGACGGCTTCGACCACGATCCCGGCATCCTGCGCAACCTGGTCCGCCACAATGCCCACAATCTCGGCGTCTACTGCACGGTGGACAGGCCTGCCGGCATCAAGGTCGGCGACGCGATGCGTTTCCTGTAGCTACCGATAAAGGTCGGCCCGCGTCGGCGGCAGGCCGCTGGGGCCACGCGCGCGCTTGGTGACGACGGTCTGGAAAATCTGCGCCGAGCCGCGATCGAAGGTGATCGAACAGCCGGTCAGATAGAGCAGCCAGAGTCGTGCCTTGGGTTCGCCGACTTCGGCGATCGCCTCGTCGAAGCGGGCCTGCAGACGTTCGGCCCACAGCCTGCAGGTGCGGGCATAGTGCTCGCGCAGGTTTTCGACATCGGCGACGAGGAAACCATGCGCCTCGAGATTGCCGAGCGTCATGCCAATCGTGTCGACCTCGCCGCCGGGGAAGATGTATTTGATCAGCGCCTTGTATTCCGCGCCTTTGCGCAACGTCTTGCGCGTGCCGCCCTTGCCGCGCCTCGTGATGGCATGGTGCAGGTAGATGCCGCCCGGCTTCAACAGCCGGTGGACGGTCGAGAAATAGGTGGCGTGGTTGGCGAGGCCGACCGCCTCGAACATGCCGATCGACGAGATCTTGTCATAGCTGCCGTCGAGCTCGGTGTAGGATTTGATGTCGATGGTGATCCTGTCCTCCAGCCCCTCGGCGCGGATGCGTTCGCGCGCCAGCCGGGTCTGTTCCTCCGACAGCGACACACCATGGCCGACGGCGCCGTAGTGCCTGGCGGCATGGATCAGCATTGCACCCCAGCCGCAGCCTATGTCGAGCAGCCGGTCACCCGGCTTCAGCCTGAGCTTGCGGCAGATATGGTCGAGCTTGTCCTTCTGCGCCTGGTCGATGCCGTTCGCGAAATCGGTGAAATAGGCGCAGGTGTAGACCATGCGCTCGTCGAGGAAGAGCCGGTAGAAGGCGTTCGAAATGTCGTAGTGATGTTCGATCGCCTGCTTGTTCGAACCGCTGACAAAGGGATTGCGCCCGGCGAGATCGGCCCGTTTCGTCATCTGCCGCCGCGAAAACAGCACGGCCGGCAGGTCGCGCAGGATCGCCAGCTTGGGCAGCGCCTTCAGCCTCAGCTTTCCCTGTGACGGCAGGGCATAGAGATCGAACAGCGACCCGTCCTCGACGTCGATCGTCTTGGAAATCCACATTTCGAGCAGTGTCGAGAAATTCGGCCGGCGGGCCAGCTGCCAGACGATGTCCTGGTCGTTGATGGCAAGCACCGGGCCACCGGCTGGGCCGATCCGTTCTCCGGTCCACAATCTGACGGCAAAGCCCGGCTTCTGCGCCCCGATCACGGTTCGAACGATGCGCGCGGCTCTCTCGGTGGCGTCCATGGTCCCTCCCGTGACCCGATAGCGCCATGTTGTCCGTTTGGGCCGCGGATCGCAAGCCGGAGCACGCGGACCCGACTGGTCGGCATTTTCCGCGGGACGCCTTTTTCAGCATGGCACTTGTCATTTGCTGCAACGCACCCCATCATGAGCATGTGTTCAACAAATCGAAAGGAGGTGATCCGATGTCGAGTGATTTCGTTTTCCAGAACGTGGCCTCAGCGGATTGCACTTTCGGGAAGCAGTCTTCCCGTTAAGGCGCGAGATGCGCGGCAGGTAACCCGAAGGGGTTGCCGCCACAGGCCGCGCCATGGACGGAAACACGGAAGGCCGCCGGCTTCGAAAGAAGCGGCGGCCTTTTCCGTTTGGGCCAAGCCTATTTCGTCAACGCAAGGGTTTCGATGTTGCGGGCGATGGTCTGAAAGGCCGTATCCAATTCGACGCCGTCGGCGGCCTGGTAAAAGTGCTTGGCTGAACCCGTATCGGGGCTGGCACAGGTCTGCAGCGTCGTGACCGCATTCGCCTCATCGAGCTTGAAGCCAATCGTGAAGATTTCTATGCCTTGGTCGCGCATGGCGGCACAGAGCTTTATCGCCGCCGTGCGGGTCGTTTCCTTGCCGGCGTCGTTGTAGACCCCGCTGACGCCGGTGGCGTCGAAATAGGACAGGTTGAATTCGCCGTCCGTCATCAGGATTGCATACTTGCCGACTTTCTTCGGATCGGCCTTGGCCGGCCGCTGCGAAGCGTTGAGCACGCTGCCCCAGCTTTCCGAGAGCATATACCAGGTCCACTGGACGCCGATATGCCCGGCGGTGCCACCTGAAGCGACAAGATCCTTGATGACATTCTTGAGTGTCGCGGCGTCGGCCGTCAAAGGCACGAGCGCGGCGACCGGGCAAGCGGCGGTGCCTGTATTCGTGGCAAAGCCCGACAGCAGATAGTCGCGATTGACCATGCTGGAGTCGGGACCCGCGTCCGAATATTGATCGGCACCCTTGCGCTCGGTGGCGCAATTGTCCGGACGCGGCGAAGCCGAGGCAAGCTGGGCGCTCCCATTGCCGGGCGCCTGCTTGCGCTCGCCGGCGTTGGCTTCGACATAGACGCTGCTGGCGGCAAGCTGCCCTGCATTGACCGAGTTGGCATAAGGCACGATCGAGACGCGCACCCGCGGCTTGCTCGGGTCCTGGCCGCCCAGGAAACTGTCCACTGCGTTGGCAGCAGCGGTTTTCAGGTCCTTGATTTTCTGACCGGCCATCGATCCTGTCACATCGAGCATCATCGCCACTTCGATGGTCTTGTCCGAATAAAGCGATGTCGTCGACGCGGCGACGCGTTGCGTATTGGCCATACCGAAAACCGGGAAGAACAGGGCGACATCGACATGGGCGTCCGCCTGCACCGTGTTGGCGGTCCTGTCGACGACCAGTCTGTCGAGCACGATCTGGCCGGGCTGCAGAATGCCCGCCATGCCGTTGGCCACCAGAAAGGCCTGCACCGCCTTGCTGGCGTCGGCTTCCTTGATGACCCCGGTCGTCAGGTCGCGCGCCGTCGATGTCACCGCGGCGTCGACCACGCCTTGCAGGCTCGATTTGGCGTTGTAGAGCTGCGATATGTCGACCGAGAAGCCGGCGGCTAGCGCCAAGACCGAGGCAGCGAAGCCGAACAGGATTGCGAAATTTCCATCGCTGTGTCTGGCGAACCCGCCGACCACGTGAACAAGACCCCCGTAATTTCGCATCCAACAGCCTCCGCATGCCTCGGCCTCGTCGCCGCAATGAGGCAATGCAGGATTCCGGCCGGAAGCCGCTCGTCGAGCGCAAGAGCCGAGCCGTGAACCATCAACCTATTGTTTTTGTTGGATTTCGCTCTTTACAAAGGTGAACGACCGGTAAAAGGAAAGAACCTGGCTTCGGCGGCGTTTACGGACCGCTTACCATGCTCGATCGAGGCAATCGCGGAATGCTCCGCGCCGTCCTGTTGCGGCACAGGCCTTCTGTACCGAAGCGGGCCAAATGTCCCGAGATTTGCGGGATGCGAAACAGTGCGAAGAACTACGCAAGCATCTGTGCGCTGACCGTCCTGTCGATGCCGTGATGCGGTGGATTGAACAATCTGCCCTCCTGCTCATAGGTCCACACCTTGAACAGGCAGAGCCGGTGTGGACCAAAACTGTGCAGCAAAGGCACGTCGGTGGCGTCACGGCCGCGCGCGATGACGACACGGCCGGTCCTGGGCCGGTTGTGGCGTGGATCGAACGTGTACCATTTGCCGTCGAGGAACACTTCCATCCAGGCCGAGAAATCCATAGGCGCCGGATCGATCGGCACGCCGATATCGCCGAGATAGCCGTTCACATAGCGCGCCGGAATGTTCATGCAGCGGCAGAGCGTGATCGCCAGATGGGCGAAGTCGCGGCAGACGCCGACCCGTTCCTCATGCGCCTGCGCCGCCGTGCGGGTCGGCCGCGCATAGCCATAGCCGAACGACAGGCGGTTGTGGACATAGTCGACGATCGCCTGCACCCGTGCCCAGCCGGAGGGAAGATTGCCAAACAGCTGCCAGGCGAGATGACTGAGGTGATCGGTCTCGCAGTAGCGGCTGCCGAGGAGATAGAAGAGCACCTCGTCGGGCAATTCAGCCACCGGCACTTCCCCGGCCAGCGTGTTGACCTCATCCGTTTCGCCGCTGTCCTCGACGACCGCATCATAAAGGATGCGAAAGGTGCCGGCCGGCGCGGTGAAGCGGCGGCAGCCATTGCCATGCAGGTCGTGATAGAGCTTGGTCGGCACCGAAGGCGAGGTCAGGACACGCGTCTGCCGCTTGATGTCGGCTTGCCTGTCCTTGTGGATCTCGAGCAGCGAAATCACCGGCGTGGCCTCGACGCATTCAATGGAGATTTCGTAGCCGAGTCGGATCAGCATCACAGGTCCCCTTGATCGTTATGGAAAGCGGTGCCGTGGAAACGCCGCAAGGATACCATAGTTCCCTGGACCGTCGCAAAATACGCCTTCGTGCCTTTCCATGGCCGCACCGTGACGTTACGGTTGCGCCCTCCCTCGACACGCTTCCCCGGACTCAAGGAAAATCATGTTTGCTGGCAGAAAATTCGCGGCCTTCCTTTTCGACATGGACGGCACGCTCATCAATTCCATCGCCTCGGCGGAGCGGGTATGGAGCGACTGGGCGCGCCGCCATGGCCTCGATGTGGCGGCCTTCCTGCCGACGATCCACGGCGTGCGGGCGATCGAGACCATCACCAACCTTGCCCTTCCAGGGGTCGAACCGGCGCACGAAGCCGACCTGTTGCTGAAGGCCGAGGCCGCCGATCTGGACGGCATTGTGCCGATCGCCGGCGCCGTGGCGTTTCTCAAGGCGCTGCCCGGCGAAAGCTGGGCGATCGTCACCTCGGCGCCACGCTCCCTGGCGCTTGCACGCATGGAGGCTGCCGGCATTCCTGTCCCCGCGGTCATTGTTGCGGCTGAAGACGTTTCCCGTGGCAAGCCGGCGCCCGACTGCTTCCGGCTTGGCGCAAACCGGCTCGGCGTCGATGCGCGCGACTGCCTTGTATTCGAGGATGCTCCGGCCGGCATCGCGGCGGCCGAGGCGGCGGAGGCGGCGGTCGTGGTTATCAACGCCACGCACCAGCATCCGATACGAACGCACCATGCCGCGATCGCAAGCTATGACAATGTCGGCATCACCATCGACGAGCGCGGTTGGCTGGCGCTCGAGGCGCGGCGCGACGCCGCTTGAAGCACCGGAGCGCGGGTTTCAGCCATTTGCAGGCCGGCCTCACCTGAATATCAAGGCACCTAGAAGTCGCTGGTCAGGCCTTTGACTTCCCAGTCGCCATAACGGCCGGGTTCCTTGCCGCCACGGCCGCCGATCTCCTTGGGCAGGGCGGCTTCCTTCTGGCTGTACGCGGTGCGCCGTGCCTCGGCTTCGGCCAGCGCCCGCCGCGCGGCCGGCGTCAGCTCCTTCGGCGAGGCGCCGCCATCGGTTTCGGCTGGCGTTTTATTGGTTTCGTCGGTCATGCGATAATCTCGGCGGATTGAAACAGCGGCAGGCGTTTCCCATCATATAGCCATGAACCCACGACGATCGACCCCTTTTTGCCACCGCCACGACAGGAGCAGACGATGAACACACTTCGCACCGCCATGCTTCTTGCCGCGATGACGGCGCTGTTCATGGGCGTCGGCTTCCTGATCGGCGGATCGGGCGGCATGATGATCGCGCTGCTGATCGCCGCCGGCACCAATCTCTTCAGCTACTGGAACGCCGACAAGATGGTGCTTTCGATGAACCGCGCCGTCGAGGTCGACGAGAAGAACGCGCCCGAATATTACGCCATCGTCCAGGCCCTGGCCAAGCAGGCCGGGCTGCCGATGCCCAGCACCTATCTGATCGACAGCCCGCAGCCCAACGCCTTCGCCACCGGCCGCAACCCGCAGAACGCGGCGGTCGCCGCCTCCACCGGCCTGTTGCAGCGGCTGACCCATGAAGAGGTCGCGGCCGTGATGGCGCATGAGCTCGCGCACGTCCAGCATCGCGACACGCTGACCATGACCATCGTCGCCACCTTTGCCGGTGCGATCTCGATGCTCGGCAATTTCGCCTTCTTCCTCGGCGGCAATCGCGACAACAACCCGTTCGGCTTTGTCGGCGTGCTGGCGGCGATGATCGTGGCGCCCTTTGCCGCGATGATCGTGCAGATGGCGGTCAGCCGCACCCGTGAATACGAGGCCGACCGGCGCGGCGCCGAAATCTGTGGACACCCGCTGTGGCTGGCATCGGCGCTTGACAAGATCGCCCGCGGCGCCGAACGCATTCCCAACCCCGATGCGGAGCGCAATCCGGCGATGGCGCATCTCTTCATCATCAATCCTCTGCACGGCGAGCGCATGGACAATCTGTTCTCCACCCACCCCAGCACCGACAACCGCATCGCAGCGTTGCAGGAGATGGCACGGCAGATGGCAGGCGGCGGCACCCAGACCGCTCCGCGTCCGACACCAGCGCCTCGGCAGGCCGGGGAACAACAGCCGTCCGGCCCGTGGGGCCCGGCCCCTCAGGCGGAACAGCCGGCGGAGCTGGAAAGGCCGAAGGCCAACCCATGGGGCCGCAATCCGACTGGGCCTAAAGGCCGGTGGTCGTGAGCGTGGCGGGACCTCGACGCGCGGCTTCAGGCGAACAGGACCATAGAGACGGCGGCGAATTTGTCGCCGGTCTCGCCGCCCGCAAGGCGGCGGCGCGGCTGCTGGCCGCCGTCATCGACGCCCGGACGCCACTCGACGGTCTGACCGACCACGAGAACGGCCACCCGCAATACAAGGCGCTCGATTTGCGCGATCGTGGCCTGGTGCGGGCCATTCTGGTCACCGCGCTGCGGTTCCGCATGACCATTGCGGGGCTGCTGGCGCGGCGCCTGGAAAAGCCGCTGCCGCCTAACGCCACCGCTTTGTCGCACATCTTGCATGTGGCGGCAGCGCAGATCCTGTTCCTCGACATTCCCGACAGCGCCGCCGTCGACCTCGCGGTCACCCATGCCAAGTCCGATCCGCGGACCCAGCGTTTTTCCGGCTTGGTCAACGGCGTGCTTCGCACGCTGGCACGTGCCAAGGAGACGGAACTGCCCGCCGCTCTTGCCGCTACCGACGAAGCGCCAAAATGGTTCTCCGACCGGCTGAAGGCCGCCTATGGCCAGGACAAAGCGAAGCAGATCCTCGCCGCGCACCGTTACGAGGCGCCCGTAGACTTCTCGGTCAAAGCCGATCCGGAACTTTGGGCCGAAAAGCTCGGCGGTATCGTGCTGCCGACCGGCACAATTCGGGTGGAAAATCTTGCCGGGGCCGTCACCGAACTGCCCGGCTTCGCCGAAGGTGCCTGGTGGGTCCAGGATGCCGCGGCCAGCCTGCCGGCGCGGCTGTTCGGCGATGTCGGCGGATTGCGCGTCGCCGATCTCTGCGCCGCGCCCGGCGGCAAGACCGCCCAGCTGATCCTGGCCGGCGCCAGGGTCACCGCCGTCGACACATCGACGAACCGGCTGGCGCGGCTGGCGCAGAATCTCGACCGCCTCGGCCTGACGGCCGAGATCGTCCAGGCCGACTTGCTCAAATACGAGCCCGCGCAGCTGTTCGATGCGGTGCTCCTCGACGCGCCCTGCTCGTCGACAGGCACGGTGCGACGGCATCCCGACGTGCCGTGGACCAAGACGGCGGCCGATGTCGAAAAGCTCGCCGACCTGCAAAGGCGGTTGCTCGCCCGCGCCGTCAAGCTGGTCAGGCCCGGTGGCCGGATCGTCTTTTCCAACTGTTCGCTCGACCCGCTCGAAGGCGAAGACCTGCATCGTGCTTTTCTCAGCGACACAGCCGCGGTTGTCGACGATCCGCTGCGGCAAGGTGAGATCGCCGGCATCGACGCTTTCCTGACAGCGCAGGGCACGCTGCGCACCACGCCCGCCGACCTCGACCTTGGCACGCCGGAGCGCTCGGGCCTGGACGGCTTCTTTGCCGCCCGCATGCGCCGCGCTCTTTAAAGCAATCTTTCGCGACCGCGAAAACTGCTCGCCCAGCGAGTTTCGCCGGCGCCACAACAGGACATAAGTCACGGCAGACGCGACTTTTTTAGGGACGACCCCGGCCACGGACGCGTGAAGTGGGTCGGTTGGAAGAAATCCGCCTTCGCATAAGTTCTTGAATCATATAAGCTTGCGCCGGGGTAGAGGACGGACCAGGAGGGCTTTTGGCACTGGCTGCCAGCAACACGACGCGTCTGTGGACGCTTGTCGCGAAGGAGTTCTGGCGCAAGACGCGCCGGCGCTTGCGCGCCGGGCCGGTCTATCGCTGGCGCTATTCCGGCCGCACGCCCGAACGCGTGCTGATTGCGCCGCCGGACCTGCGGTTGGCCGACCCGCAGATCGCTCTGGAGATCTATTACGGCCGCTATCCCCTGTCTGGGCATCTGGTCGAGACCGGCGGCAAGTCGCCCTTCCAGATCAACGTGCCCAATCATGGCTGGCAAAAGACGCTGCATGGCTTTCGCTGGCTGCGCCATATGCGCGCCGCTGGCACCGAACTTGCCGCCGCCAATGCGCGTGCCCTGGTGTCCGACTGGATCGCCATGCACGGAAACAACATTGCCGGCATCGCCTGGGAGCCCGGGACAACGGCCAAGCGCATCATTGCCTGGCTGCAGCATTCCTCCGTCGTGCTGCAGGGCGCCGAATTCCCCTTCTACCGCGCCTTCCTGAAGTCGCTGGCCGTCCAGATCCGCTACCTCAGATCGATGGCGCGCGAGATGCCCGACGGCAAGGACCGGCTGCGTGCCCGCATAGCCCTTGCCTTCGCCGCCCTTTCCCTGCCCGCGCCGGCTTCGGCGCTCCGCGGCGCCACCCGCAACCTCGCCGAGGAACTCAACCGCCAGATCCTCGCCGATGGCGGCCATATCTCACGCAATCCAATGACGGTGCTGGAAATCCTCGCCGACCTTTTGCCACTGCGCCAGACCTACGCCAACCAGGCGGAGACCCCGCCGCAGGCGCTGATCGGCGCCATCGACCGCATGCTGCCGGCGCTGCGCTTCTTCCGCCACCAGGATGGCAGCCTCGCCCGCTTCAACGGCATGGGCGCCACCATTCACGACCGCATCGCCACAATATTGCGGCATGACGACACCGCCGGCGCGCCGCTGCTGCACGCGCCGCATTCGGGCTATGAGCGGCTGTCGATGGGTGGCGTCACCGTCATCGCCGACACCGGCCTGCCGCCGCCGGTCGATGTGTCCAACGCAGCGCACGCCGGCTGCCTTGCCTTCGAGCTGTCGTCCGGTCGCCAGCACTACATCGTCAATGCCGGCATCGATACCTATGGCGCCGCCGAGTTCCGGCCGCTGGCCCGCGCCACCGCCGCGCACTCGACCGCGACCATCAACGACACCTCGTCGGCGCGCTTCAGCCATTCGCTGCGCGTCAATGACCTGCTGGGTTCGCCGCTGATCGGCGGCCCGCAGCATGTGCAGTGCAAGCGCATCGACCAGAAGGGCGTCCAGGGCTTCATTGCTCGCCATGACGGCTATGTCCCGCGTTTCGGCTTCCTGCACGAGCGCGAGCTGAAACTGTCGTCGAACGGCAATGTTTTGGCCGGCAGGGACCGGTTCCAGCGGCCCGGCAATGCCGCGATCCGCAACAATGGCCGCGACTTCATCACGGTGCGCTTCCACCTCCACCCCGACATCAGCCTGCTGCAGGACGAGCATGACCGGCTTGTGCTGACCGCCGACCAGGCCGACAGCTGGGTGTTCACCTCAAGCGAGGTGGTGCCGGAGGTCGAGGAATCGATCTATTTTGCTGGTCTTGGCGGCCCGCGCCGCAGTCGGCAGATCGTGCTTGCCTTCAAGGCGTCCGATGTGTCCGAAGTCCACTGGCAGCTGACGCGCACCAGCATCGCGGGATACCTGGAAAACAACTGACCGTGCCGGCCACCGCCAAGCTTGCCGCTTGATTTCCTGATGTCATGTGCTACGGCGCGGGCTTGCCCCTCCAGCCGTGAAAGGCCGCCAGCCCATGGCCGTCGCCGCCAAGAACATTCCCGCCCCGGACCTCGTTCCCATACGCCGTGCCTTGCTCTCGGTCTTCGACAAGACCGGCCTCGTCGACTTCGCCAGGGCATTGGCCGCGGCCGGTGTCGAACTGGTCTCGACCGGCGGCACCGCCAAGGCGATCGCCGAGGCCGGCCTGGCCGTGCGCGACGTCTCCGAGCTCACCGGCTTCCCCGAGATCATGGATGGCCGCGTCAAGACCTTGCATCCTTCTGTGCATGGCGCGCTGCTTGGCGTGCGCGACGATCCCGAGCACGCGGCGGCGATGCGCAAATACGGCATCGAGCCGATCGATCTGCTCGTCTCCAATCTCTATCCGTTCGAGGAAGTCCGCCGCTCCGGCGCCGACTATGCGGCCATCGTCGAGAACATCGACATTGGCGGGCCGGCGATGATCCGCGCCTCGGCCAAGAACCACGCCTATGTCGCCATCGTCACCGATCCAAGCGACTATGCCTCGGTGCTGAACGCGCTGGAAATGAACATCGGCTCGCTGTCGCTGGATTTCCGCAAGAAGCTGGCGGCCAAGGCCTTTGCCCGCACCGCCAGCTATGACGCTGCGATCTCCGGCTGGTTCGCCGAGGCGCTCGAGATCGAGCATCCGACCTGGCGCGCCTTCGGCGGCAGGCTGACCGAAGTGATGCGCTACGGCGAAAACCCGCACCAGAACGCCGGCTTCTACGTCAATGGCGACAAGCGCCCTGGCGTCGCCACGGCGCGGCAGCTGCAGGGCAAGCAGCTCTCCTACAACAACATCAACGACACCGACGCGGCCTTCGAACTGGCCGGCGAATTCGATCCGGACCGTTCCGCCGCCGTCGCCATCATCAAGCACGCCAACCCCTGCGGCGTCGCCGAGGGAGCCTCGCTGAAAGCAGCCTATGCCAAGGCGCTCGCCTGCGATCCGGTCTCGGCCTTCGGCGGCATCGTCGCCGTGAACCGCACCCTCGACGCCGAAGCGGCGCAGGACATCGTGAAGACCTTCACCGAGGTCATCATCGCCCCTGATGCTACGGACGAGGCGGCGGCTATCGTTGCCGCGAAGAAGAACCTGCGCCTGCTGGTCACCGGCGGCCTGCCGGATCCCCGTGCGGCGGGCACGACGGTCAAATCGGTTGCCGGCGGCCTGCTCGTCCAGGGCCGCGACAACGCAGTGGTCGACGATCTCGAACTGAAAGTGGTGACCAGGCGCGCGCCGACGCCGGCCGAAATGGCCGACCTGAAATTCGCCTTCCGCGTCGCCAAGCACGTCAAGTCGAACGCCATCGTCTATGCAAAAGACGGCGCCACGGTCGGCATCGGCGCCGGCCAGATGAGCCGCGTCGATTCTTCCCGCATCGCCGCCCGCAAGGCGCTCGACGCGGCCGAGGCTGTAGGCATGAGTGAGCCGCTCACCAAGGGCTCGGTCGTCGCCTCCGATGCCTTCTTCCCCTTCGCCGATGGCCTGCTTGCCGCGGTCGCCGCCGGCGCCACCGCCGTGATCCAGCCGGGCGGCTCGATGAACGACAAGGACGTCATCGCGGCGGCCGATGAACACGGCATCGCCATGGTATTTACCGGGGTCAGGCATTTCCGGCATTAGCGCGTTTACCCTCCCCTCGATGGGGAGGGTCGGTGCGCTCGCATGCGAGCGCGCCGGGGTGGGGTGATGGCGCTGACCCCCACCCCGCTCCGCTTCGCGGATCGACCCTCCCCACAAGGGGGAGGGTAAGCTCACTCCGCCGGCCGATCCGCCGGATAGGGCGTCCTGACCAGGATCGCCATGCCAATTCCCAGAAACAGGATGATCACCGCCATGCCGAGCCGCGCCGAGTCGGAGAGCGCGGTGATGGTCGCCACCAGGAACGGCGCCAGGAAGCTGGTTGCCCGGCCGGCCAGTGCATAGATGCCGAAATAGCGGCCGGATTCCGCCGCCGTGACGCTGCGCGCCATGTAGGAGCGCGACGACGCCTGCACCGGCCCGAAGGCCAGGCCGATCAACAGCCCGTAGAGGATATAGGCCTTCTCGGCCGCCGTGCCGAACAGGCCGCCCGAATCGGTGGTCGGCATCTGGATCAGGCCGAGCAGCGTGAAGCCCGGCCCCGTCGAGATGATGCCGATGGTGGCGACCGACAGCATGACCAGCGCGATCATCACCACCGCCTTGGAGCCGAGCGCGGTGTCGAGGCGCGCCGCGATCCAGCAGCCGAAGATGGCGACGACATTGAGGATGATGCCGAACATGCCGATCTCGGTGATCGACCAGTGGAACATGCCCGCCGCGAAGGTGCCGCCGAGCGCCAGCAGCGCGTTGACGCCGTCCTGGTAGATCATGCGGGCGATGAGGAAGCGGAAGATGCCGCCGCGCCTGCGCACCTCGGCCAGTGTGGATTTCAGTTCCGACAGGCCTTCCCGCACCGCCGGCCCGATCGGGATGCCCTTGATGGCGTCGGGCGTGAAGAAGAACATCGGCAGGATGAACAGGAAATACCAGCCGGCCGAAAGCGGCCCGGTGGCGCGCGCGTCTTCGCCGAGCTTCGGGTCGAGCCCGAACAGCGGGTCGATGCCGATGATGGTCTTTCCGGTTTCCGGCGAGCCGGCGAGGCAGGTGACGACAAAAATCAGCGCGATCATGCCACCGAGATAGCCGAGCCCCCATGCCGTGTTGGAGATGCGGCCGATCTCGCTCTTCGGCACCAGCCGCGGCATCATGGAATCGTTGAACACGGTGGAGAATTCCGCCGCCACCGAAGCCAGCGAAAACAGCGCGACGATCAGGAACAGGTTCGAGCCGGGCGCGGCGAACCAGAGCAAAGCCAGACTGGTGATCTTGATCGCTGCGAAGAAAGCGATCCACGGCTTGCGCGGCCCGGTCTGGTCGGCGATCGAACCGAGGATCGGCGACAGCACGGCAATGACCAGCCCTGCCGCGGCGATGCCGTAGCCCCAGACCGCCTGGCCGGTGTTGGGATCGCCAGCCATGCGCGAGACGAAATAGGGGCCGAAGATGAAGGTGGTGACGACCGTGAAGAACGGCTGCGCCGCCCAGTCGAAGAACATCCATCCCCAGATGCCGCGCCCGGACGCCCGCTGCACTGCTACCTCGGCCATATTCCCTCCACTCGCCTACGTTTCGTCGGCGGCGCCATGTCTGCATGTTTTCCTTGGGTCATGCAAATGACAAGCGTCGCGGGCGCCATCCCCTTACCTCCCCCTTGTGAAGAGGTCGGACCGAAGGTCCGGGTGGGGGCGCCGCTCGCCCCACCCCGCTGCTTCGCAGCGACCCTCCCCAGGAGGGGGAGGGTAAGCCTCCGAAGCCTCACATCCCCGTCAGATCGCTCATCAGCCCCGACGCCACAGACAACCGCGACACGGTGATGTCGCCGCCTTCGGTCAGCGCCTGAAGCCGTTCGCGGATGCGCGCCACGCGTTCGCCGCCGGCTTCCAGCCAGGCCGCCACCGGATCGGCGGCCTTGGCGTGGCCGGTGAGTGCGGCGACCGCGATGCCGCGCCGTGCAGCACCGATCGTGTCGGTGGCGCGCGACAAAGCGAGCTGGTCATAGTAGTCCGACGGCGTGATCGAGCGCGCCGCGTCCTCGACACGCGGGATGCGGAAGGCATCGCTGACCGCGAAGAACGCACGTGCCGCGGCGACGATGTCGGCACCGGCCGTGCGCGCCGTCAGCGCGATGTCGGGGATCAGTTCCGCCACCTCGCTCAGGGCCAGCTGCTCGGCCAGCCGCTCCGGCGCACCGCCCTTGAACAGCCCGTGCCGCTTCTCCTCGATCCGCTCGCGCGAAAACGCCGGCAGCAGCGAAACAAGTTTCGGCTCCAGCGCCTTGCGCGCGTCCTGCAGCTCGGCGATGCGCTGGCTGAGCGGCGCCGTGCCGGCATCGTTCTTGAGATACCAGCCACTGGTCACATAGATCAGCCGGCTGACCATCTGGTAGAGATCGAGCTGCACCTGGCCGTCGATCTGGTTGTCGAGCCGATCGATCTCCTTGTAGAGCGCCGGCAGGGCAAAGCCGTCACGCACCACGGCGAAGGTGCGCACCACGTCGGCGGCGGTGCGCCCCGTGGCTTCCTGCAGCCGGTTGACGAAGGACGGGCCGCCGCGATTGACCAGATCGTTGGCGACGACGCGGGCGATGATCTCGCGGCGCAGCCTGTGGCCATGGATTTCGGCGGCGTATTTCTTCGCCATCCTATCCGGGAAGTAGCCCAACAGGTCGCGGTCGAAATGCGCATCGTCAGGCACGTCGCTGGCGACGATGTCGGAGAACAGCACGATCTTGGCATAGGCGAGCAGCACGCCAAGCTCCGCCCTGGTCAGCGGCTCGCCGCGCGCCTCGCGCTCGGCAAGGGCGGCCGGCGACGGCAGCGTCTCCACGGCACGGTCGAGCAGGCCGCGCGCTTCGAGCGCCGACATGAACCGGGCCTGATGCGCGATGTCGGCAAGCCCGCGTTTGCGGGCGATCGAAAGCGCCAGCGTCTGCTGGTAGTTGTTGGAGAGCACCAGCCCGCCGACCTCCTCGGTCATCTCGGCCAGCAGCTTGTTGCGGGCCGGGCGCGCCAGCGATCCCTTGAGCATGGCCGACGCCAGCGCGATCTTGATGTTGACTTCGACGTCGGAGCAATTGACGCCACCCGAATTGTCGATGGCGTCGGAATTGCAGCGGCCGCCATTCATGCCGAACTCGATGCGCGCCCGCTGCGTGACGCCGAGATTGGCGCCCTCGCCGATCACCTTGGCGCGCACGTCGAGCGCGGTGATGCGGATGGCGTCGTTGGCGCGGTCGCCGACCTCGGCATTGGTTTCGGTGGAGGCCCTGAGATACGTGCCGATGCCGCCGAACCACAGGAGGTCGACCGGCGCCTTGAGGATAGCGGTCATGATCTCGGCCGGCGTGGCGGTCGTTTTGCCCAAGCCGATCGCCGCCGCGGCGGCCGCCGGCAAGGTGATCGACTTCTGGCTGCGCGAGACGATAACGCCGCCTTCCGAAAGCCTGGTCTTGTCATAGTCCTGCCAGCTCGAGCGCGGCAGCGCGAACATACGCTCGCGCTCGGCCATCGAGGCCGCCATGTCGGGATCGGGATCGATGAAGATGTCGCGATGGTCGAAGGCGGCGATCAGCCTTGTCTGCGGCGACAACAGCATGCCATTGCCGAACACGTCGCCCGACATGTCGCCGACGCCAACGACGCTGAAGGGCGAGGTCTGGATGTCGCGATTGATCTCGCGGAAATGCCGCTTGACCGCTTCCCAGGCGCCCTTGGCGGTGATGCCCATCTTCTTGTGGTCATAGCCCGCAGAGCCACCGCTGGCGAAGGCATCGTCGAGCCAGAAGCCATGCTTCTCGGAGATGGCGTTGGCGGTGTCGGAGAAGGTCGCCGTGCCCTTGTCGGCGGCGACGACGAAATAGGGATCATCCTGGTCGCGCCTGACGACGCCGGCCGGTGGGATGACACCATCCAGCCCGATATTGTCGGTGATCGACAAAAGGCTTGAGACGAAATTCTTGTAGGCCGAGGTCCCGGCCTCGAAGATCGCGTCGCGGCTGCCGCCGACCGGCAGGCGCTTGGGGTAGAAGCCGCCCTTGGCGCCGACCGGCACGATGACGGCGTTCTTGACCTGCTGCGCCTTGACCAGGCCGAGCACCTCGGTGCGATAGTCCTGGGCGCGGTCCGACCAGCGCAGGCCGCCACGCGCCACCGGGCCGAAGCGCAGATGCAGCCCCTCGACCTCGGAACCGTAGACGAAGATCTCGCGCCATGGCCGTGGCGCCGGCAGGCCCTCGACCGCCTGCGATTCGAGCTTGATCGCCAGCGACTGGCCTTTCTGCTTCGTATCGGCAACGAAATGATTGGTGCGCAGCGACGCTTCGATCAGGTTGAGGTAGCGGCGGATGATGGTGTCATCATCGATGTTGGGCACATCTTCCAGCGCGTCCTTGATCTTGGCCTTGAGGTGCTTTGCCGCCACCACGCCCTCGGTCTCCGCCGTCGGGCCAAGCCTTGCGATGAACAGCGCATGCAGGCCGCGCGCGATCTCTGGATAGCGGTTGAGCGCCGCGGCGATGAAATCCTGGCTTTGCGGAATGCCGACCTGCTGCAGATAGCGGCCATAGGCGCGCAGGATCGTGATTTCGCCGGACCACAGGCCGGCGGTCTGGGCAAGGCCATTGTAGCCGTCATTGTCGACATCGCCGCGCCACACCGACAGGAAGGCGTCCTCGAACAGCGCGCCGCCATCGCTAAGGTCGATCGGCTTGCCGTAGCTGTTCTCCAGTTCCATGTCGTGGATGAAGACCATGTCGGGCTGATCACTGTTGATCATGCCCGTCGCGTCGTCCCCGACCTCGAAGGTGCGCTCGCTGATGACGCGGAAGCCGATGTTTTCCAGCACCGGCACCCGCCGCGACAGCGCCACCGGGCTGCCATGGTGATAGATCTTCAGCGCCGCCTGGTGCGGCTTCTGCTCGGCATGGCGATAATAGTCGATGGCGATCGGATTATCGGCGCTGATCCTGGCGATGCGCCCGGCATCGGCCAGCGCCACCGCCGCGCTGAACGTGTCGCGGTAGCTTTCCGGCAGCCGCGCGGCGATGGCCTTCAACGCCTGGTCGCCGCCATTGGCATCCGCCGCGTCGGAAAGGGCGTCCTCCCACGTCCGCACGATGTCGCGGATCGCCGCCTCGATCGTCGCCTGCTCGACCTTCGGCGTTCTGCCGCCGGAGCGGCCGATGATGAAATGCACGCGCGCCAGCCCGCCTTCGGGGAAGGCCGGGTAATAGGCCGACAGCCGGCCTTCGAACACATTTTTCAGATAGGCGCCGATCTTCTCGCGCACGACGCTGTCGTAGCGGTCGCGCGGCACGAAGACGAGGATCGAGACGAAGCGGTCAAACTGGTCGACGCGCACCAGCGCCCGCACGCGCGGCCGCTCTATCAGGCCGAGAATGGCCGCGGCATGCTTGCGCAGGATCGGCACCGGCACCTGGAACAGTTCGTCGCGGGGATAGCTTTCCAGCACGTTGATCAGCGCCTTGCCGGAATGGTCGTGGCGGTCGAAGCCGGACTTCGCGATGATGGTTTCGGCCTTCGACCTGAGATACGGGATCTTCATCACCGAGCGCGTGTAGGCGGTCGAGGTGAATAGGCCGACGATCCGCAGTTCGCCGGCAAGCGTGCCCTTCGGGGTATAGGTCTTGACGCCGATATAATCGAGATAGATGCGGCGATGCACGGAAGACTTGGCATTGGCCTTGGTGACGATCAGCGGCTCCGGCCCATGCAGGAAGGCGCGGATTTCAGGCGTTGTCGTCACCGCCTCGGTCCCGCGCCTCAGCACCAGCACATCGGGATCGGAGAGGATGCCGAGGCCCGGCTTGTCGGCGCGCTCCAGATTGCCGCTTTCCTCGCCGCCTGAATATTTGAACTCGCGCATGCCGAGGAAAGTGAAATTGTCGTCGCGCAGCCATTCCAGGAAGGCGATGGCCTCGGCCACACTCTTCTTGTCGAGCGGTACCGCCGAATAACGGAATTCGGAGATCGCCTGGTCGAGGCGGGCCAGCATCGGCCTCCAGTCCTTGACCGCGGCGTGGACCTGGCCGAGCATCTTGCGCAGCCGTTCGGTCAGGGCGTTCGCCGCTTCGGCCGTCAGGCGAGGTATGTGGACATGGATGACACTCAGCCGGTCGTGGCTGCCATCGTCCTTGGCGAAATTGCCGTCGCCGAGGATTTCCTCGACACCGCGTTTGCCGTGACGAACGGTGATGACCGGGTGCGTGACCAGGGTCGGTTCACCGGATGTCTCGGTGATCTCGCCCAGGATGGAATCGAACAGGAACGGCATGTTGTCATTGACGACGGTGATCACCGTGACCGGCCGGCCCTCGCGAACGACGCCTGAATCGGTGTCGACAGCAACCACGCACCCGCCCTTCTTGTGGCCAGCGACTGCCTGGCTGGCGAGTTCGGCGGCACGTGCGAGGTCGGCCGCCTCATAGGCGGCAATGTCTTCCGCCGGCGCGCGGGCGAGCAGGTAATCGGCTAGCCTGGCTGGCCTTTCCTCCGTTTTTGCCGCTGCCGTGGCTTTTTTCTTCGACTTAGCTGCGGATTTCACGCTGGCCATGACGCTTCTTCCCTCCCGTCGCATGCTTTTGTGACTATCGTAGCAGATGACCGCTGTTTGGCGACAAAGGTTTGACGGCTAGTCACGAATTATCGGAATTCGATCACAAGGCAGCGCCTGACGAGGAGGAATGAACCATGACCGGCAAGATTTCAGCGCTTGATCTGGCCTCGGGAGAGCTGAGCGAGCCGACAAAGGCCTATTTCGCCAAATGCGAGGAGAAGCTAGGCCTCGTTCCCAATGTGCTCAAGGCCTACGCCTTCGACGACAAGAAACTGCGCGCCTTCACCGACATGTACAACGACCTGATGCTGGGCGAGTCCTGCCTGTCGAAGCTGGAGCGCGAGATGATCGCCGTTGCGGTGTCCTCGATCAACCATTGCTATTACTGCCTGACCGCGCATGGCGCTGCGGTGCGCCAGCTGTCCGGCGATCCTGCGCTCGGCGAGATGATGGTGATGAATTTCCGTGCCGCCGATCTGTCACCGAGGCAGACCGCGATGCTCGAATTCGCCGTCAAGCTGACCGAGGAGCCGGCCAAGATCGTCGAAGCCGACCGGGCGGCGCTGCGCAAGGCGGGCTTCAGCGACCGCGACATCTGGGACATCGCCTCGACCGCGGCCTTCTTCAACATGTCGAACCGGGTGGCCGCGGCAATCGACATGCGGCCGAACGACGAATACCTCGCCATGGCCCGTTGAGGCTCGGCAGGAGGCCTAGCCGCACCTTATATTAGCCACCCCTCATTTCCGTTGCGTGTTTGCCGGTTTGGTCCGATGATCGGCAGGCGGCATGACCGCATGCCGGTTCAATGCCGCTCATAACGGGAGGAGAACATGGCGAAATTTCTCTATGTCTATCACGGCTCCGGCAAGATGCCGACCGAGGAGGCCGAACGGAAAGCGGCAATGGACGCCTGGACGGACTGGTACGGCAAGCTCGGCTCGGCCGTCGTCGATGGCGGCAATCCGGTCGGCATGTCGAAGATGGTGCTGTCCGGCGGCAAGGTCGAGAACAATGGCGGCAGCAATCCAACCGCCGGCTATACGATCATCGAAGCCAGGGATATCGACGATGCCGTCGGCAAGGCCAAGGGCTGTCCTATCCTGATGGACCCGGCCTTCAGCGTCGAGATCGCGCCGATCATTGAAATGATGTGATTTGTTCAAGCACGATCTGTCCCGCCGAAGGTCAGCGACACGAAAGGCGGATCCCGCTTTTCGCTGAGGCGGTCCTTCGGTTCGGCTCGTGCCCTATGACCGCGCCGCGATGGCCGCGGCGGCGCCGGCCATCGTCGTGGCGCTGACGCGGTTGGCGATCTTCATGGCGCGCTTGCTCTTCAGCAGCCTGCGCGCCTGCGCGGCGGCGAGCACCCAGGCGAGATCGATGGCGATCAGCACCACCGCCATGGTCGCCGTCAGCTCGACCCAGCCGACAATGCTGACCGAGGCAAGGTCGATGATGGTCGGCAGTAGCGCCAGGTAGAACATCATGATCTTGGGGTTGCCGAGCGTCACCGCCATGCCGGCGAAAAACAGCTTCGCCGGCGAATCCTCGCGCGGCATCTCGCCCTCCTTGGCATCGACAGGCGCCGTCCACATCTTCCAGGCGAGGTAAGCGAGATAGGCGACGCCCACCCACTTCACCACGACAAAGGCGAAGTGAAAGGTCTGCGCCACCACGGCAAGTCCGAACACGGCCAGCGACAGCCAGATACCCTCGCCGATCCACATGGCGAGCAGGAACGGGAACACGTCGCGAAAGCCCTTCGCGATGACGCGTGCCACCAGTGCCGCGATCGACGGACCGGGCGAGCCAGCGGCAACGAACAAGGCGGCGGCGAAGATCAGGAGCGAGGTGAGATGCATGGCACTGCCCTCCAAGCGGTTGAAGGGCGGACGATATCCGATCGACATCGCCGCTTGCAACGTCGGTGGCAGCAGATCCCAGACCGCCCCGCGTTTGGCCATGCCCTTGACTGGCATGCCTGACTTGCGGTCAGGTTGATCTTGCCGGGGAGGCCGGAGGAGAAGTTCTCGTGGTTGTGCAAAGTTGGCGCGCTGTCCTTCGACGGTTCTCCATGACGGCTGTCCTGGTAGCCATCATGGCGCTGAGCGGAGCGCCCCAGGCCGTCGCATCGTCGAGGAAGCCGCCGAAATATGATCACATCGTTGTCGTGATCATGGAGAACCACACCTTTGAGCAGATTTCCCTGGCGCGACGAACTGCACCCTATTTGAACAGGCTGGCAAAGGGCGGCGCGCTGTTCGACCGATCCTACGGGGTTGCTCACCCCAGCCAACCCAATTACCTCGCGCTGTTCAGCGGCCTGACACACAATGTCCATGACGATGGCATGCACAGCTTGGCCGGACCGAACCTGGCCGCTCGTCTTCGGGCTCATGGCAAGACGTTTGCAGGCTACATCGAAGCCGGATCGCCGCGAAAACACAATCCCTGGGAATCGTTTGCGGATTCAAAGGGATTTGAGAGGCCTTTGGCGCAGTTCCCTCGCGACTATGCGAAGCTGCCATCCGTCAGCTTCGTAATCCCCAGTCTCGAGAATGACATGCATGATGGCACGATAGAGGCGGCTGACAGCTGGTTGAAAAGCCATCTTGGAGCCTACGCCGTGTGGTCGAAGAAGAACCGCAGCCTTTTGATCGTGACGTTCGATGAGGACGACTACCATGCAGCGAACCATATATTCACCGTATTCTACGGATTTGGAATTGAACGAGGGCGTTACGCTGAGAAGATCGATCACTATTCGGTCCTGCGGACCATTGAAGACATAGAGAGCGTACCTCCCCTGGGCACCAGCGCCATCAGATCGGTGATCGCTAGCGGATGGAACCGACGGTAGTTTTCCCACCGGACGTCTCCAGATGATCGTCCCCGGATAAGTCGGAAGCCATCATTTGTTGGCCTCCCTTGCCGTCCTCATTGGCTACGGCTAGAAGACCCGCCGCGAAACAATTTCGAGCTTCACTTTGCCTCAGTAACCGCCGGTCTCGTCAACTCCCCCGACACACTCGCATGGCGCCGCATCCGCGGTGCCTGTTTCATGTTTATGTGTTCTTCTGGGCGGCGGTTCGAGACCGGTTTGGCACTGCTGAACCGCTGTCGCGCGCTTTCCGCCAGCGACACCTGACTTCAAAATCTCCGCAGCTTACCGCCACGCCGCGCCCGCATGGGCATCTCGATCGTGCCGACCTGATGAACTTCCCGACGGGAAGGGCTTATCGGCATGCCTCTGCGCATCCACTGGGCGATCGCGCCCCAAACTGCACCTCAACCGTCGATCAACTGCAATCGCTGCGGCGGCCTGAAGGCCTATCGCTGCAGCGGAAAATTCCGCGTCAACGCCAACGGCAAACGCATCGACGTCTGGCTGATCTACCGCTGCGTCGACTGTGACAATTCCTGGAATTTCGGCATTTTCGAGCGCTGCAACCGCCGCGACATCGAACCGGCGCTGCTGCAGGCGCTTGAGAGCAACGACCCGGAGCTGGCGCGGCGCCATGCCTTCGACGTGGTCGCCCTGCGCAATCAGGTGGGGCGTATCGAGGAGTTTGCCGATGTTGCCGTGCACAAGCGATTGCTGGGCGGCGGCAGCGAGAGCGCGGCGGCCCTGGAACTCCAGCTCGGGCTGGAAATGCCGACATCGCTGCGGCTTGATCGTCTGCTCGCCAGCGAACTCGGCATCTCGCGCTCGCGGCTCCAGGCGCTGGAGGAACGCCGCCTGCTGGTCGTCGATCCGGATGGAGCCAAAGCCTTGCGCAAGCCTGCCCGCCAGGGAATGACGGTCCGGATCGACCTGGCCGGCGAGCCGGACCACGAGGCGATCATCAGCGCGGCCGGCGGGTAAACGAGAAAGGGGCGGAGCATTTGCTGCGCCGCCCCTTCGGACAATCGGAAATAGGAAAATTAAGCCGCGCCGACCACCTTGGACGACTTCTCGAAACGCTTGCGCTCGTTCGGATCGAGATAGAGCTTGCGCAGCCGGATGGTCTTCGGCGTCACCTCGACCAGTTCGTCGTCCTGGATCCAGGCCAGCGCGCGTTCCAGCGTCATGCGGATTGGCGGCGTGAGCTTGACCGCCTCGTCCTTGCCGGCGGCGCGGATGTTGGTCAGCTTCTTGCCCTTCAGCACGTTCACTTCGAGGTCGTTGTCGCGGGAATGGATGCCGATGATCATGCCCTGATAGACCTTGACGCCCGGATCGATGACCATCGGGCCGCGGTCTTCCAGGTTCCACATGGCGTAGGCGACCGATTCACCCTGCTCGTTGGAGATCAGCACGCCGTTGGTGCGGCCCGGCAATTCGCCCTTGTAGGGCTCGTAGGCATGGAACAGACGGTTCATCACGGCGGTGCCGCGCGTGTCGGTCAGGAGTTCCGACTGGTAGCCGATGAGGCCGCGTGTCGGCGCGTGGAAGACGATGCGCTGGCGGTTGCCGCCGGAGGGGCGCAGTTCGACCATCTCGGCCTTGCGCTCCGACATCTTCTGCACGACCACGCCGGCATGTTCCTCGTCAACGTCGATGACGACTTCCTCGACCGGCTCCAGCAATTCGCCATTCTCGCCCTTCTGCATGACGACGCGCGGGCGCGACACGGCGATTTCAAAGCCTTCGCGGCGCATCGTCTCGATCAGCACGGCGAGCTGCAATTCGCCTCGGCCGGAGACGAAGAACGAATCCTTGTCGGGCGATTCCTCGATCTTCAGCGCGACATTGCCTTCGGCCTCGCGCAGCAGGCGGTCGCGGATGACGCGGCTGGTCACCTTGTCGCCTTCGGTGCCGGCGAGCGGGCTGTCATTGACCAGGAAGGACATGGTCACGGTCGGCGGATCGATCGGCTGCGCATGCAGCGCCTCGATCACCGCCGGATCGCAGAACGTGTCGGCGACGGTACCCTTGGACAGGCCGGCGATGGCGACGATGTCGCCCGCCTGGGCTTCCTCGATCGGCTGGCGCTCGAGGCCGCGGAAAGCCAGGATCTTCGAGACGCGGCCGGTTTCGATCTGGGTGCCGTCATGGTGCAGCACCTTGACCGCCTGGTTGGCCCTCAGCGTGCCGCTCTCGATGCGGCCGGTGATTATGCGGCCGAGGAAGGGGTTGGCTTCCAGGATGGTGCCGATCATGCGGAACGGACCTGGATGGACGGTCGGCGCCGGCACATGCTTGATGACGAGATCGAACAGCGGCGCAAGCTGCTGGTCCTTCGGGCCTTCCGGATTTTCCGAAACCCAGCCATCGCGGCCAGAACCGTAGAGGATCGGGAAGTCGAGCTGCTCGTCGGTGGCGTCGAGGGCGGCGAACAGGTCGAACACCTCGTTGACCACCTCGACATGGCGGGCGTCCGGACGGTCGATCTTGTTGATGACGACGATCGGCTTCAGGCCGACCTTGAGCGCCTTGCCGACGACGAATTTGGTCTGCGGCATCGGGCCCTCGGCGGCGTCGACGAGCACGATGGCCGAATCCACCATCGACAGGATGCGCTCGACCTCGCCGCCGAAATCGGCGTGGCCGGGTGTGTCGACGATGTTGATGCGGGTGTCCTTCCAGTCGACCGAGGTCGCCTTGGCCAGGATGGTGATGCCTCGCTCCTTTTCCAGGTCGTTGGAATCCATGGCGCGCTCGGCGACGCGCTGATTGTCGCGGAAGGAGCCGGACTGCTTCAAAAGCTGGTCGACAAGGGTGGTCTTTCCATGGTCGACGTGCGCGATGATCGCGATATTACGGAGTTTCATGTTCTGGGTCTCGGAAGCGTTGCAGGCAGCAGGCCAAAGGCGCTGCCTCTTTCGGTTGCGCGGCTCATACAGGGTTTTTCGCAGTTGCGAAAGGGGAAGCGCGACACCAAATACTCATCAAATCTTAAGCATCTGCGTGTGAGATGATTTTGTTAACCAAGGCGGGAACCTTTCAGGGCCCGGGCAGTTCGAACGTCATGACCGATAAACTCAACCGATTTTGGCCCCTCATCGCCTCGGTGGCCTTTGCCCTGTTGCTGGCGGCCAACGCCGCGCAGTCCGCTGCGGCGCAGAAAGAGGCACGCCCGGTCCTGCCGTCCAATGCGCCGGCCGAACAGGTCTTCGCCGACGCGCCTGACGGCGTCGACCCGGTAGTGACCGGGCCGGTCACCGCCGCCTTCAAGCAACGCCAGGACGCCGCCAACTGCGATACCGCCGTCTGGCCGAACATTCCAATGGTCTGCTACCCGGATTGACGATTGCGAGCGTCTATGCCGATCGCACCGGATCGAGCGTGACCTTGTAGAGTTCGTTGTCGTCGCGATCCATCAGCCGCACGGTCATCTGTTCGCTGGCGCCGCTGATATCCACCAGCCCGAAGAACTGCAGGCCTGCCGATGGCGGCACGTTCTGTCCCTGTTCGGCGGTCGGCGCCTTGATGAACTTCAGCTCCGGACCGAAGGTCATATCGAAATCGTTCGGACCGAACGTGCCGGCATGGATTGGCCCCGAGACAAATTCCCAGAACGGATTGAAATCCTGGAACTGCGCCTTGTCGGGATTGTAGTAATGCGCGGCCGTATAGTGCACGTCGGCGGTCAGCCAGACGGTGTTGGTGATGCCGGCATTCTTGATGAAGCGCAAAAGGTCGGCGAATTCGAGTTCCCGCCCCCTAGGCGCGCCGTTGTCGCCATTGCTGACGGCTTCGGCGCCGGCCTTCTTGGCGGCATTGTCCCAGACGACGAGGCCGAGCGGCATGTCGGCGGCGATGATCTTCCAGGTCGCCTTGGAGTTGGCCAGTTCCCGCTTCAGCCACTTCGTCTGCTGCTCGCCGAGCATGCGTGACTGCGGCGTCATCTCCTCCTGCATGTCCGGGCCGTTCGGGCCGCGATAAGAGCGCATGTCGAGGAAGAACACGTCGAGCAGTGGGCCGTAGGCTATTTTGCGGTAGACGCGACCGGGTTCGGACGGTTCGTAGCGGATCGTCGTCATCTCATGGAAGGCGCGCGCCGCACGGGCCGCCAGCACATGGATGGATTTTTCCTTATAACGGTCGTCCGCGGTCAGATCCTTGGAATCCGACCAATTGTTCAGCACCTCATGGTCGTCCCATTGGTAGAAAGTCGGGCAGATTGCGCTGAGGCCCAGCACATTCCTGTCCATCATGTTGTACTTCCACTGGTCGCGATATTCGTCCAGCGTCTCGGCGACCTTACGCTTGCCGTCGATGACGACGACGTTCTTCCACTTGCCGCCGCCAGGCAGGTCCACTTCATCCTTCAGCGCGCCATCGGCATAGATGGTGTCCCCCGAATGAAGGAAGAAATCGGGCGTGTGCTTGCCGATCGTAGAATAGGTCTTCATGCCGGTCTCGTCGATGCCCCAGCCCTGGCCGGCGGTGTCGCCCGACCAGGCGAAGCGGACGTCGCGCTTCGAGGCTGGCGCTGTGCGGAAGCGGCCGACAATCGGCTCGGAAACGGCGTTGATGTCGGCGAGATCGGCCGCAATCATGCGATAGAAGATGTCCTGGTCGGCGGCGAGATCGGTGAGCAGCCGCTTCACCGTGTGGTCGCTGGCGGGCGAGGTATCGAGCGGCGCCTGCCGCGTCGCATTGGCGAAGCTTTCCGTCGACGAGACTTCGAACATGACGCGTGCCGGACGATCCGTGCGCGTCCACACCATGCCGCTGCTGGCATCGACATCGCCGGACTGGACACCATGCGTGAAGGCCGGACGCTGGCTCGCGCGGGAATAGTAGGGCAAGGCGAGGCCCGAGGCACCAAGCAGACCGGCAGCGCTCGCGGAGGTGACAAAGGCGCGGCGGGTCATCGAAAGCTTGTTCATGGCTGTCTCCTGGATGGCTTTGAACGTCGCCATCAAGGTCCGGCCTCAATGTTTCAGCCGCATCTCGGAACCATGAAGTTTTGATAACAGTGGACAGGCGGCTAGTCTCCCCCACGGAGGGGGAGATTAGCTTCTCAAGCCGCCTGCGGTTCCGGGTCGAATGCCGGCCGGCTGGTGTTGATCAGCAGCGAGATACAGGCCGCCGCGATCGCCGTCATGCCGGCGATCAGGAAGGCCAGTTCGTAATTGCCCTGCAGCTCGCGCATCGTGCCGCCGAAGGCGGCCGCTGCCGCGGCACCAACCTGATGGCCGGCGACGATCCAGCCGAACACGATCGGGCCGCTGCGGTCGCCGAACGCCTCGTTGGCGAGCCGCAGCGTCGGCGGCACGGTGGCGATCCAGTCGAGGCCGTAGAGCACGGCAAAGATGATCAGGCTGGTCGCCGAGAAGCCGGAATAGGGCAGGTAGATCAGCGACAGACCGCGGATGGCATAGTAGACGCCGAGCAGCTTGCGCGGATCGAAACGGTCGGTGAGCCAGCCTGACAGCGTCGTACCGATCAGGTCGAAAATGCCCATCATCGACAACAGGCCGGCGGCCTGCACCTCGCCGATGCCCATGTCGCCGCAGAAGGCGATCAGATGCGTACCAACCAGCCCGTTGGTGGTGAAACCGCAGACGAAGAAGGTGGCGAACAGGTACCAGAACACCCGCGTGCCGGCGGCGCGGCGCAGCGTGTTGAGCGTATGCGCCAGGAAATTGCCCTGCGATGCGGGCGATGTCGGCGGCACATCGTCGGCCTCGGCGCCATAGCGCACCATGCCGATCGAGGCCGGACGCTCCGGCACCAGCAGCCAGACCAGTGGCAGCAGACAGGCCGTGGCGACCGCGACGGCGGTGGCGACCGGCTTCCAGCCGCCCGATTGCGCCAGCGAGGCGAGCAGCGGCAGGAACACCAGCAGGCCGGTGGCGCTGGAGGCCGACATCAACCCCATGACCAGGCCGCGATTGGTCTTGAACCAGCGGTTGACGATGGTGGCGCCCAGCACGCTGGCGACGGCGCCGGAGCCGATGCCCGAGAAGACGCCCCAGGTGATGAACAGATGCCAGGGCTTGGTCATCAGCAGGCTGAGAGCGGTCGACCCCGACATCACCACCAGCGATGCGATCAGCGTGCGGCGCAGCCCGATCCGCTCCATCAGCGCGGCGGCGAACGGACCCGTCAGACCATAGAGCAGGATGCCCACGCCGGCGGCCAGCGAGATGACATCGCGCCGCCAGCCAAAACTGTTTTCCAGCGGCAGCATCATGACGGCGGGCGCCGAGCGCAGCCCGGCGGCGATTAGCAGACAAAGGAAGATGACACCGACCACCACGAAAGCGTAGCGCTGGCCAAACGGACGGGATTGAGCTATCATGTTACTGACCGGTACGTTGCAAGATGGGGACCTTTATACGTACCGATCGGTAACATTGTCAATCGAGTCTCATGATGCCAACCGACAAAAATGTTGAACTGTCCATCAGCAATGGTCATGCATCGGCGCCACCGAAGGCCGCCAAGAAGATTCTCGACGTGGCGTATGACCTTTTCTACCGGCGCGGCATCAGGGCGATCGGCGTCGACGAGATCGTCAAACGCGCGGGCGTCACCAAGCCCAGCCTCTATCGCAGCTTTCCTTCCAAGGACGAGCTGGCCGCTTCCTATCTTCGGCAATACGATCTTGAGTATTGGGAGCGTTTCGACGAGGCGGTCAAAGCCCATCCGGGCGACCCGCGCGCGCAGATCAAGGCTTTCCTGACCCGCATTGGCAAGCGCACGCAAGTGGCGGACTATCGCGGCTGCGGCATGACCAACGCGGCGGTCGAGTATCCCGACCACAGCCATCCGGCCCGCGTGGTGAGCGAGGCCAACAAGCAGGAACTGCGCCGCCGGCTGCGCGCCATGGCCGCCGCCATGGGCGCGCAAGACGCCGATACGCTGGGCGACGGACTGCTGCTTTTGATCGAAGGCGCCTATATCAGCGGCCAGCTCTTTGGCCTCGGCGGCCCCGCGCAGTCGGTGGCGGCGAACGCCGATCTGCTGATCGAAGCGAGCTTGAAGAAATAGCGTTTGGCGATACGTTGCTCCGGCCCGAACCGGAGATTGTCGTCATGCGTGCCATTCTGATCCCGCTTGCGCTTGCCGTCCTGTGTCAGGTGGCTCGTGCCGGCGACATATCCAGCGCCTATACCGACCTCGATTCGAAGAAGGATTGCGTGACCTATGCGCAGGCCGAAGAAGGCGATGGCGACTGGGCCGATCTCGCCTGTTCGGGCTATCGCGGCTACCCGGTGCTGATCGCCTATGATGACGCCCGTGAATCGCTGTTCTACGGCTTTCCGCCCGGCGGCGACATGACGTCCGTCTGGGAGAGTTTTTCAGGCTTCAATTCGTCCGCGGCCAAGGTGGAATGGCGCATCGAAACCAATGGCGACAAGGCTGTGCCCTTCGCCGTCATCCACCGCCGCACGATCAGCAATCCCGAGGATCAGAACAAGTCGACCGACGTATTGCTCGTTGCCAAGGTCGGCCAGATGGAGGCGCGGGAAGGCTGCACCATTGGCCTCGTGGCGGCCACCGGCAACCCGCGAGCCAACGACCAGGCGCGAAAACTCGCCGACGAGAAGGCGCGCACCTTCGCCTGCGGCAAGGACAGGCACACCGTCATCGGCAATGTCCCGGCTTTCGGCCGCGTGGATAACTGACCGCTCTAAGCTACTTGCTCGTCTTCGCCCGTTCGATCGCGTCGACTATCATCTTCTTGGCATATTTGGAATCGTGCCAGCCTTCGATCTTGACCCATTTGCCGGGCTCGAGATCCTTGTAGTGCTCGAAGAAGTGCTGCACCTGTTGGCGCGTGATCTCGGGCAGATGCGTGTATTCGGTGACGTTCTCGTAGCGCAGCGTCAGCTTCGGCGACGGCACGGCGATGACCTTCTCGTCCTGGCCGGCATTGTCTTCCATCACCAGCACGCCGATCGGCCTGACATTGATGACGCAGCCCGGCACCAGCGCGCGCGTGTTGCAGACCAGCACGTCGATCGGGTCGCCGTCGCCTGACAGCGTGTGCGGCACGAAGCCGTAATTGCCGGGATAGCGCATCGAGGTGTGCAGGAAGCGGTCGACGAACAGCGTGCCGGCCTCCTTGTCCATCTCATACTTGATCGGCTCGCCGCCGATCGGCACTTCGATGATGACGTTGACGTCTTCAGGCGGATTCTTTCCGGTGGCAATGGCTTCAATGCGCATGGCTTTGTCCCTCTCTCGGTTGGGGAGGAGATAGCGGGCGGCGCAGAATGGCGCAATGCGGCGAATCGTGTTCGCGGACATCAGCTGAGACGCGATGGCGCCCTACGCGTTCAATCATCGGCACAAGATATTTCAGCGTCGTGATTTCACGGGGATACGCACGGCGTACCGGCGTTGCTTTCCGCGATCATCCCTGGACGGTCATTCCCAGACGAAGGCGACCTTCTTCAGCGCTTTCTGCTCGAAGATCTCGACACCCTCGGCGACATCGCGGCCGCCGGCGCCGGCATAGAAGGCCAGCGCGCTCTGGTTGTCTTCCAGCGCCCACACCACCATGCCTTTCAGGCCGTGGTCGGCAAGACGCGCCCTGGCCGCCGAAAACAGCCGCCGGCCGAGACCGATGCCCTGATATTCCGGGCGCAGGTACAATTCGTAGATCTCGCCTTGCTGCTTGAGTTCCCGGGCGCGGTTCTTGCCGATCGTGGCATAGCCGGCGATGGTGCCGCCGATCTCGACGACCAGCACGGTGGCGGCGCGGCGAATCGCATTCGCCCACCAGTCGGCGCCGCGGCGGTTGATCATCGACGTCAGCGTACGGTGCGGAATGATGCCGGAATAGGCGCCGCGCCAGGCTTCCAGATGCACTTCGGCAATGGCGCCTGCATCGCGTGGGTCGGCTTTCCGGATGTCGATCGTCAGCGTATTCATGATTTGTTAACCATAAACCCGCATCGCCCGATTGCAAGAGTCCGGGCGGCCCGCCGGCCGCTTTCTCACAGCCGATCCTGACATTGCTGACATCGGGCAAAAGCCCGGAAACAGGCCGGACCGGCAAGTGAGCGTCTAGAGGCGGGCTTTCAAATTTCGACCAGATGGTCGTCCAGCTCGTTGATATCGCCCGAGGTGACCGGGAAATGCTCGGCCAGCACCGCCCCCACCTGCTCGATCGCGTTGACGAAGCCGTCGGCAAGCCGGTCGTCGCCGGCGTGCGCCGTCAGGTCACGCACCACGCTGTCCCAGACATGCTGGCCGACCTTGGCGTCGATACCCGAATCGGCGACCACCTCGGCATAGCGCTCGGCAATCGAGACGAAGATCAGCACGCCGGTGCGCGCCGTGGTGCGGTGGACGTTGCGGCCGAGGAACTGCTTGATCGCATTGGCGTGCGCGGCCTGATAGCGCAGCCGCCGTGGCACCATATGGATGCGCAGGCCGGGGACCGCCCACAACAGCGCCAGCACGCAGGCCAGCGCCAGCAATTGGGCGATGACGAAATGCGGCAGGCGGATGGTGAGCCACCATGCCTCCAACCCATAGGCGACGGCGAGGCTGACGACCAGCATGCCGAGCGTCGCCATCAAGGCGGCGGGGGCGAAATAGCCGTCGCTGGCATGGGCGACGACGCAGTAGATCTCGCCATCGGTCCTGGTTTCGGCGGCACGGATCGCGTCGGCGACGCGCTCATGATCCTGCGGGCTTATCGGTCGTGTTGCCATTGTCTCACCAGCTTCCTGAAGAACCGCCACCACCGGACGAGCCGCCACCGCCGGAGAACCCGCCGCCGCTGCTGCTCGACCCGGACGACCAGCCGCCGTCCGAGGAACCCGTCGTCCAGCCGCTGCCCGAGGAACCCGTCGTCCAGCCGCTGGAGCCAGACGATCCACTTGGCCCCCGGCCGTAACGAAACGTCATGCCCAGCCATCTATACACGCCCGGCGACAGCTTGGTGCCGAACATCGGCGGCAGGAACGCCATGGCCAGGCCGCCGAAGAACATCGTCGCCCACAGGATCAGGAACACCGCCACGATCGGGTCGATAGGGGTGCTGCTGTCGGCCGGATGGCGTTTGCCGCGTGCTTCCAGTTCCTCCGGATTGCCTTCCAGCACCATGACCATGTCGTCGACGGCTTTGCTGATGCCACCGGAGAAATCGCCGGCGCGGAACGCCGGCACCATGTCGTTTTCGATGATCAGCTTGGTGTGCAGGTCGGTCAGCGTGCCTTCCAGCCCATAGCCGACCTCGATGCGCATCTTGTGGTCGTTCTTGGCGACCAGCAAAAGCACGCCGTTGTTCTCACCGGCCTGGCCGAGTTTCCAGAAGCGGAACAGCCGGTTGGCATAAGGCTCGATCTCCTCGCCGTCGAGGCTGGGAATGGTCGCCACGACGATCTGGTCGGAGCCCTTTTTCTCGAAATCCGCGAGCTTCTGCGTCAGCGCCGCCCTGGTCCCGGCATCGATGATGCCGGCATTGTCGACGACGCGGCCGGTCAGGACAGGCAGCTCGGCGGCGAAAACCGCGAAGCAGGACAAAAGCAGCGCCAGAGCGGCCAGGACGGCGTGGATCGCCGGGTTGAAATGGCCGGGCCTCGGCAGACGGATGGTTCGTGTCGCCATGCCGTCACCAGCTTCCCGAGGAGCCGCCGCCGCCGGACGAACCGCCGCCACCTGAAAAGCCGCCGCCGCCACCGCCCGAGGACCAGCCACCACCGGAACTGCCGGAGGACCAGCCGCCACTTGAGGAGCGCCGGCCTGGCTCGAAGGTCATGCCGAGCCAGCGATAGCGTCCGGGCCCGAGCTTCTGGCCGAAGATCGGCGGCAGGATAGAGGCGGCGATGCTGCCGAAGAAGATGATCGCCCAGATGCCGATGAAAATGGCGAAGAACAGGTCGTCGGAATTGAACGGCGCCTCCTGGTTGCGCTTGCCGCGCGCTTCCAGTTCCTCCGGATTGCCTTCCAGCACCATGATCATGTCGTCGACGGCTTTGCTGATGCCACCGGAAAAATCGCCGGCGCGGAAGGCCGGCACCATGTCGTTTTCGATGATCAACCTGGTGTGCAGGTCGGTCAGCGTGCCTTCCAGCCCATAGCCGACCTCGATGCGCATCTTGCGGTCGTTCGGCGAGACCAGCAGCAGCACGCCATTGTTCTCCTTGGCCTGGCCAAGCTTCCAGAAGCGGAACAGCCGGTTGGCATAGGGCTCGATCTCCTCACCACCGAGGCTGGGAATCGTCGCCACGACGATCTGGTCGGAGCCCTTGGTCTCGAAATCGGCGAGTTTCTTTGTCAGCGCCGCCCTGGTGCCGGCATCGATGATGCTGGCATTGTCGACGACGCGGCCAGTGAGCGCCGGCAGGTCCGCGGCGATGGCGGCTAGGGGAAGAAAAAGGAGGCTGGCAAGAAGGCCAAGAAGGGTGAGGTAAGTGCGGGGTGTTTGCACGCCAGCGGTCCGTCTTTTCGCGGGACTTATTCCGATGACAGTCGCCGTTCACCCGCCCTGCTTCGTGCCGAAATCGACCTTCGGCGGCTGCATCTTGTCCTCGTCGACGGTGAAGTTGGCGAAGGGCTCGTTGCCGCGGAACCAGAAGGTCGCCCACAGCACCGACGGGAAGGTCTTCAGCGTCAGATTATAGTCCCTGACCGCCTGGATGTAGTCGCGCCGCGCCACCGCGATACGGTTCTCGGTGCCCTCGAGCTGCGCCTGCAGCGCCAGGAAATTCTGGTTGGCCTTGAGGTCGGGATAGGCCTCCGACACCGCGATCAGCCGTGACAGCGCGCTGGTCAGCCCGGCCTGGGCATCCTGGAACTTCTTGAGGGCTTCGGGATCCTTCAGCGTATCCGGCGTCACCGTGATCTGCGTCGCCTTGGCGCGCGCTTCGACCACCGCGTCCAGCGTGTCCTTCTCATGCGAGGCATAGCCTTTGACCGTCTCGACCAGATTGGGGATGAGGTCGGCGCGGCGCTGGTACTGGTTCAGCACCTCGCTCCAGGCCGCCTTGGCGTTTTCCTCCGCCGTCGGGATCGTGTTGTAGCCGCAGCCGGCCAGCAGCGGCAGCACGATTGCCATCATCAGGAAGGCGGGCAGCGTGCGGAATGTCGATGGTCGAGCAAGGCGCTGGGCAAGCATGATGGGGTCCCTCGATAGAAGTTGCATGCGAAGCATTACCACAATCAGCGCGCAAGAAAACGGCCTCGGCCTCTGGACCAGCGACGGCCAATATCGTCTTCCGCAAGGCCCTGTGATTGGCCGCGCGAACGCGATAAGGTCCGGTCAAAACGGGACATCATCATGGCGCAACGCCCGGACAGCGACAGGGAATCGCGACGCATCCTTGAGCGCGTCGCGCAGGAGACCGATCCGGCGGGCGCCTCCTTTGTGGCGCGGACGACGAAAGGCGTGCGCGACCATGTCGCCGCTGCCGATGTCGACCGCACCGACCCGATCGAGGTCTGGGGCACGCGCATTGGCCGGATACTCGGCCTGCTTCTGGCGCTGGGCCTGATGGTCTGGCTCGTGCTTTTCCTAACCCGGGGCAGCTAGGAATCAAAAAACAATGAGCGCCGAAAAACCCGACGCGCCGCGTGCGGTCATCGTCATCTCCAGCCATGTCGCCCGCGGCTCGGTCGGCAACCGCGCCGCCGTCTTTGCCTTGGAGACACTAGGCTTTCCGGTCTGGGCGGTGCCGACGGTCATCCTGCCCTGGCATCCCGGCCATGGGCGGGCGACGCGGATCGTGCCGCCGCTCGACCAGTTCAAGGCGCTGATGGCAGATCTGGAGCGCGCGCCATGGCTGGGCGAGGTCGGCGCGGTTCTGTCGGGCTATCTCGGCGAGGCCGGCCAGGCCGAGGCCGTCGCCTCGCTGGTCGCCGCGGTGAAGGCCAGGACGCCCGATGCCGTCTATATCTGCGATCCGGTGATGGGCGATTCCAGCGGGCTCTATGTGCCCGAGCCCACGGCCGCCGCCATGCGCGACCGGCTGATGCCGATCGCCGACATCGCGACCCCCAACCGCTACGAGCTGGAATGGATGGCCGGCGCGCCTTTGCCCGATCTGAAATCGGTGATCGCGGCAGCACTCCACGCCGGACCGTCGACGATGCTGGTCACGTCGGCGCAGTCGATGATGATTGGCGGCACCGGCAATCTGCTGCTCGACGGCACCCAGGCGCTGCTGGCCGAACATCGGCTGATCGACAAGCCGCCGAACGGGCTGGGCGACCTGACGGCGGCCGTGTACCTCGCCCGCATCCTTTCCGGCCAGCCGCCGATCAAGGCGCTGCAATCGACCACTGCGGCGGTGTACGAGATCCTGGCGCGCACGGCAAAACGCGGAGGCGACGAGCTGCAGCTCGAAACCGATGCGCAGAGCCTGTCGCACCCAATGGCCATGGTGCAGCTGCGCCATCTCACGCATCCGGGGCGGGACCGCCGGGCGTGACTCCGGCCGGGGTCGTGCTCGTCGGCGCCGACGGCTGCAAGGCCGGCTGGATCGCTGTGCGGCGCAACCCCGGCTCAGCACCCTCGGTTGAAATCTTCCCCAGTTTCGCGGCGCTGCTTGCGGCAACTCCCGACGATGCGATTGTCGCCGTCGACATGCCGATCGGCCTGCCCGAATTCTCCAGCAAGGGCGGCCGCGGACCGGAGGCGCTGGTCAGGCCGCTGCTCGGGGCACGCCAGTCCAGCGTGTTTTCGATCCCGTCCCGCGCAGCACTCTATGCCGACACGAGCGACTTCACCACAATCGAAGCCTGGTATGCCGCGCATGGCAGGGCAAGCGAGGTGGCAAGGGCGACATCCGATCCGCAGCGCGGCGTTTCGATCCAGGCCTTCGGCATCTTTTCGAAGATCCGCGAGATCGACGCACTGCTGATCGCGCGGCCCGATCTGCGCGGCCGCGTCTTCGAATCGCATCCGGAAGTCGCCTTCTGCCGCCTGAATGGCGACCAGGCCATGCAACTGCCGAAGAAGATCAAGGGCAGCGTCAATCCAGCCGGCATGGCGGAACGCAAGGCGCTGCTTTGCCAGCACGGCTATGCCATGGAGTTCCTCGACCAGCCGCCGCCGCGTGGCGCCGCCGCCGACGATTTCCTCGATGCGGCGGTCATGATGCTGATCGCCGGCCGCATCGCCAGCGGCAGTGCGAAGCCATTTCCCAACCCGCCACTCGCTGACGGTTTTGGCATACCGGTCGCGATCTGGGCATGACAATGTCGGCGGATGTCCCGCTTATGTGCATGGCGTTTATAGCCAGCCCCCACAATTCTGCATTGCTCGCAAAGGGCTTTTGCCGCTAGAGGCTTTCTCGACCGCAACGAGCTGCCGCCTCCAACCCCGGAAAGGCCTTAGCCGCCCATGCCTCATCTTCCCGATCACCTCCTCGCCGGCTATCGCAATTTTATGAATGGCCGCTATCTCACGGAGAGCGGCCGCTATCGCGAACTCGCCCGCGAGGGGCAGGCCCCTGAGACGATGATCGTCGCCTGTTGCGACTCCCGCGCGGCCCCCGAGGCGATCTTCGACGCCGGGCCGGGCGAACTCTTCGTGCTGCGCAATGTCGGCAATCTGGTGCCGCCCTACGAGCCCGACGGCGAGTTCCATTCGACCTCGGCGGCGCTCGAATTCGCGGTGCAGAGCCTCAAGGTCAAGAACATCGTCGTCATGGGCCACGGCCGCTGCGGCGGCATCCGCGCCGCGCTCGACCCCAATGCCGCGCCGCTGTCCCCCGGCGACTTCATCGGCAAATGGATGAGCCTGATCGCGCCAGCCGCCGAAACCGTCTCCTCCAGCACCTTCATGACGGCGGCGGAGCGCCAGACAGCGCTCGAACGCATCTCGATCCGCTATTCCATCGCCAACCTCCGGACCTTCCCTTGTGTCTCGATCCTCGAGGGCAAGGGGCGGCTGTCGCTGCATGGAGCCTGGTTCGACATTTCGACCGGTGAGCTCTGGGTGATGAACAAGGAAACCGGCGATTTCGAGCGGCCGGTGCTGGAATGAAGGGAAAGGCGCGCCCGGTGAGGAACGTCCGGTCGGTCGTCTTCACCGCCGCCGCATTGCTGATCGCGATCGTTGCGGCGCGCGCCGATGACGGCGCCATCATCAGCCGCTGGTATTCGGCGCTGCTGGTCGCCGACCGCACCGAACTCGCCGACCTGCTTGCCGACGACGTCCGCATCAAGCTCGAAGACCTCGGCATCGTCCAGAGCAAGCAGGAGTTCATCGCCGCGCTCGCCGAATGGAAAGGCGCGGTTGCCGGCGCCGCGATCCGCCACCGCATAGAGAAGAGCGAGGGCGGCATCACCACCGTGATCGCCTGCTACGACTTCCCCGACAATGACATGCTGATGCAGGAAACCTTCGCGGTGGCCGACAACCGCATCACCGCCAGCTCGCAGGCGGCCATCGCCGAAAACTGCGAAGCGTATTGAGGCGGGTCGGCCAACTGCCATATTGCGGGCCCGCGGACCGCGCCCTACATCGGTGACACCCTCCTCCTTGACGCCAGCGAAAGACCCTTCATGTCCTCCACGAAAACCGTCGACCTCGCCGCCCATCCGCTGACCGCGTGGCAAGGGCCGCTCGGCCTGCCCGACTTTGCCCATATTGGCGACGGCGATTTCTCCCCGGTCTTTGACGCGGCGCTGACGGCGCATGAGGCGGAGATCGATGCGATCGCCGGCAACAAGGACGCGCCGACGATCGAGAACACGCTTGCCGCGCTGGAACTCGGCGGCGAGGCGCTCGATCAGGTCTCGTCGATCTTCTGGTGCCGCGCCGGCGCCTACACCAACGAGACCATCCAGGCGCTGGAGCGCGACATCTCGCCGAAGATGTCCAGGCATTTTTCGGCGATCTCGATGAACGAGAGACTGTTTGCCCGCATCGACGACCTCTACCAGCGCCGCGAGAGCCTCGGCCTCGACGCCGAAACCCTGCGGGTGCTGGAGAAGACCTGGAAAGGTTTTGTCCGCTCCGGCGCCAAGCTCGATGCCGAAGGCAAGAAGCGGCTGGCCAGGATCAATGAGGAGCTGTCGTCGCTCGGAACGGCTTTCGGCCAGAACGTGCTGGCCGACGAGCGCGACTGGGCGCTGTTCCTCGACGAGGCCGATCTCGCCGGTCTGCCGGATTTCGTCCGGAGCTCGATGGCCGAGGCGGCCGAGATGCGCGGCCAGAAGGGGCGTTACGCCGTCACTTTGTCGCGTTCGATCTACGAACCGTTCACGACCTTCTCGGAACGCCGCGACCTGCGCGAGATCGCCTTCAAAGCCTTCACCATGCGCGGCCAGAATGGCGGCGCCTCCGACAACACCAACGTCGTGCGCGACATGCTGAAACTGCGCGCCGAAAAGGCCAGGCTGCTCGGCTACGCCTCCTTTGCCGCGCTGAAGCTCGACGACACCATGGCCAAGACGCCGAAGGCGGTGCACGACCTGCTCGACCCCGTCTGGGAAAAGGCGCTGGAAAAGGCCGCCGCCGACCAGAAGGAATTGGAGCGGCTGGCGGCGGAAGCCGGCAGCAACGAAAAATTCGCCGCTTGGGATTGGCGCTTCTACCAGGAGAAGCTGCGTGCGGAAAAATTCGCCTTCGATGAGGCCGAGCTGAAACCCTATCTGCAGCTCGACCGGGTGATCGACGCCTGCTTCGACGTCGCGACCAAACTGTTCGGCATCACCTTCGAGGAGAAGAAGGGCATCGTCGCCTGGCACCCCGACGCGCGAGTCTTCGTGGTGAAAAACGCCGATGGCAGCGAGCGCGCACTGTTCCTCGCCGATTATTTCGCGCGGCCCTCGAAGCGTTCCGGCGCCTGGATGAGCGCGCTGAAGTCCGGCTATAAACTGGGCCACGGCTCCAAGCCGGTGATCTACAACATCATGAACTTCGCCAAGCCGCCGGCAGGCGAGCCGGCGCTGCTGTCGGTCGACGAGGCGAAGACGCTGTTCCACGAATTCGGCCACGCGCTGCACGGCATGCTGACCGACGTCACCTGGCCGTCGGTTGCCGGTACTTCGGTCAGCCGCGATTTCGTCGAACTGCCTTCGCAGCTCTACGAGCACTGGCTGACGGTGCCGGCGGTGTTGGAAAAGCACGCGCTGCACGTCAAGACCGGCAAGCCGATGCCGAAGGCGCTGCTCGACAAGATGCTGGCCACGCGCACCTTCGGCGCCGGCTTCGCCACCGTCGAATTCACGTCTTCCGCCTTGATGGACATGGCCTATCACGCCCGGCCCGATGCCCCGGCCGAACCGCTTCGTTTCGAAGCCGAAACGTTGGCAAAACTCGACATGCCCGACACCATCGCAATGCGCCACCGCACCCCGCATTTCGGCCATGTCTTCTCGGGCGACGGCTATTCGGCCGGCTACTATTCCTACATGTGGTCGGAAGTGCTCGACGCCGACGCCTTTGCCGCCTTCGAGGAGACCGGTGATCCCTTCAACCCGGCGCTGGCCGAGCGGCTGCGCAAGAACATCTACGCCGCCGGCGGCTCGAAGGACCCGGAAGAGCTCTACACGGCCTTTCGCGGCAAGATGCCGTCGCCGGAAGCGATGATGGAGAAGCGCGGATTGGTGTGATTAACCGATCTCCCTCCTCGTGGGGGAGATGGCCGGCAGGCCAGAGGGAGGCGCTGTCCCGCCGGCGTCTCGGTCGACCATAGTCCCGCCGATCCCCGGTCAGTTTCCTGCTCACCCAAGCTAAGCGAGGTCGTGATCCTTCGCGCCCCCCTCTGCCCTGCCGGGCATCTCCCCCACAAAGGGGGAGATTATCAGCGCCACGGATCCTCCACTCGCGGCCACACCGGCCGTGTCAGCTTCCTGTAATCGGTCACCGCCGGATTACTCGGATACGAACTCGGCGCCGTGACGTAGATGATCTCCGCCGCGATCGGCTCGAAGCCGGCATAGAAATGGTTGGTCGACTTGATCAGCAGCATGTCCTTGGCCAGCGGATCGACGCCGATGTTGGAAAAAATGTCCGGCTCGAAAGTTTGCGTGCGGTTGGTGTTGAGGATGATGTCGACCTCGGTGCCTTCGATGCGAATCAGCGCGGCCGGCCCGAGCGTCACCCGACTCGGCCCGAAACTCTGCCAGCCCTCGGCAACGGCTTTCAGCACCTTGATGCGGGCGTCGATCGGTTCGCCCGCCTGCGGCCCGGCCTTGCCGCCGAAACGCAGGTCGATGACGGCGCCCTCGCCCGCCGCCAGGCAGAAGGTCACCGCGATCGGATCCCAGATCGTCGCCACGCCGAATTTGTCGAGGCCACGCGCCAGCATCTGGCGCAGCACGTAGGTGCCGTCGCCGGGAACGCCGCCGCCGGGATTGTCCCAGATGTCGGCGATGACCACCGGCTTGCCGGTATTCTCTGCGCGCACGGCCAACGCCCGGTCGATGCTGTCGGCGGTATCGAGCATCGTCATCGCCGTCTTTTCGCGCAGTTCGTAGAGCTCACGTCCCAGGCGCTCCGCCAGTGCGTCGCCCCTGGCCTTGTCATTGTCGGTGACGACGAGGATGCGCGTGCCCATTTCCGGCACGTCGGCGGCCATGAAGCCGTGGATGACGGAAACCGACAGCACGCCGTCCTTGCCGTGCAGCGCCTTGATGCGGTCGACGAAGGAGCGCATCGGTTCACGGCTGGTCGGCAGCACCTGGATCATCCGGCAGTCGAAGGTCGAGATGACCGGCTTGATCTCGCCGCGCGCGGCGGCCAGCCCCAGCTCGACGACATGCTCGCCGCGTTCGTAGAAATCGGTGTGCGGGAATTCGAGGAAATAGGCCATGATGTCGCACGCCGCCACGCGCTTGGGCGTCAGATGGCTGTGCGGATCGAACTCGCAGGCGATCACCACGTCAAGCCCGACAATCCCGCGCACACGTTCCAGCAGATCGCCTTCGCAATCGTCATAGCCTTGCGCCACCATGGCGCCGTGCAGCCCGAGAATGACCGCATCGACCGGCAGTGCCGCCTTCAACTGATCGAGAATCTCATCGCGCAGCGCCTCGAAGGTCTGCCGCTGCACCAGGCCGCCGGGCTCGGCCCAGGTCGCGGTGCCTTCGATCACGGTCAGCCCTTCTTTGGCCGCGCGCCGGCGCAAGGCGACGATCGGCGAAGAGCACAGCGTCGGCGTCTCCGGATGCTTGCCCGGTCCGGCATAGAAGGCCATCTCGAACGAGGCCCGGTCTGTCGGCACCGGCGAAAAGGTGTTGGTTTCCGTCGCCAGCGAGGCGGTGAAGATGCGCATGAAAGCTCCGCTATATCAGGCTATTTGACCGCCCCGAGCGCCAGCCCCCGGACCAGGTAGCGCTGCAGCCAGATGAACAGGATCGCCACCGGCAGTGTCGCCAGCAGCGTCGCCGCCATGACGTGATGCCACTCGATCGTGTAGCGGCCGGCGACGAGGGAAAAGACCTGGATCGGCAGCGTATAGCTTTCCTGGCTGCGCAGCATGGTGAGCGCTACGACGAACTCGTTCCAGGCGTTGATGAAGGTGAAGATCGCGGTCACCGCGATTGCCGGCAGGCAGAGCGGCAGGAACACTTTGCGCAGGGTCAGCCAGCGGCCGGCGCCCTCCATCCAGGCCGCCTCTTCGAGGTCGCGCGGAATGGTGTCGAAATAGCTCTGCAGCATCCACACGGTGAAGGCGACGTTGAAGGCCATGTAGATGAAGCCGAGCGCCGTCGTCGATTCGACCAGCCCCCAGGCGGCCATCAGCCGGAACAGGCCGAGCACCAGCACGATCGGCGAGATCATCTGCGAAATCAACAGGAACTGGCGGAAGGCGCCATAGCCGGTAAAGCGAAAGCGCGACATGGCGTAGGCGGCGGGAACGGAGATGAGGATGGCGCCGACCGTGGCGATGACCGACACGTAGAGCGAATTGGCCAGCGCCTGGCCGAAACCGGTCGCCACCCACATGTCGGCGAAATTCGACCAGCGGAACTCGCTCGGCCACCATGTCGGCGACAGCACCTCCTGGCGCGGCTTGACGGCGGTCAGGAACATCACCGCGAAGGGAAAGATCGTCACCACGATCAGCGGCGCCAAAAGCAGCCAGGCGATGATCGTGCGTTTGAGCTTGCTGGTCATGCGCGCTGCTCCCGCATCGCCAACCGTACATAGATCATGGTGAAGACCAGTAATATGGCGAACATGACCAGCGACACCGCCGAGGCCTCACCCAGTTTGCCGATGCGGAAGGCGAGCTTGTAGAGGTGGGTGACCAGGATGTCGGTCGAGTTGGCCGGCCCACCCTGCGTCATCACCCAGATGATCGGGAACGAGTTGAAGACGTAGATGGTGTTGAGCACGATGGCGATGTTGATGAACGGCTTCAGCAGCGGAAAGGTGATCTCGCGGAACTGCTGCAGCGGCGTGGCGCCTTCGAGCGCCGCCGCTTCGTAGAGATCGTCCGGGATCGACGACAGGCCGCCGAGGAAGATCGTCGTCGTGAACGGCACCGTCACCAATATGCCGATCAGCACTTGCATCGGAAACGCCGTCTCGGCGCTGGCCAGCCACTGGATGTTGTGGTCGATCAGGCCAAGGCCAAGCAGCGCCGAATTCAGCATGCCGCTTTCGCCGCTAAGCGCCCAGCGCCAGACCACCGCCGTCATGGTCAGCGACACGGCCCAGGGCAGCATGATGATGACGCGGGCAATGCCACGGCCGTAGAAATCGGTGTTGAGGATCATCGCCACCGGCACCGACAGCAGCAGCGCGCCGCCGACCACCAGCACGGTCCACACACCGGTGCGCCAGAGTGCCGCGACGAAATCGGGATCGGCGGCAAGCGACGCGAAATTGGCAAGGCCGCTGAACTCGCGCAACTGGCCGAAGCGGTTGACGTCATGCGTCGAGATCTGGATCAGGTCCCAGACCGGCCAGAAGATGACGACCGCCGCCAGGAACAGGCTGGGCAAGGTCAGGAGATAGGGCAGGAAACGATTTTGCATCGGCTGGCCTGGCTGGCGAATCCAAAATTCGCATCCGCAAGATGTGGCGCGCCCCGCCTGAGTCTGGGGCGCGCCACGGGGCGCAGGGAGATACGCCCTATTTGTTGAGCTACTTCTTCAGCACCGCATTGGCCTTCGCCGCCGCGTCCTTCAGGCCTGCCTCGGGGTCGCCGCCGAGATAGATCTTCTGCATGGCGTCCGACGTGATCTGGGCGATCTCTTCCCAGCCCGGAATGACCGGCGCGAAGCGGGCGTCGGGCAAGAGCGCGGTGAAGGCGGCGAGATCGGCATTGTTGACGTAGTAGTCCATCTTGGCCTCTTCCTTGTTCACCGGCAGGAAGCCTTCGCCTTGGGTGAACTTGGCGCGCTGCTCCGTGGTGAACAGGAAGTCGAGCAGCTTCCAGGCCTCGTCCTTGTTCTTGGAGTTCTTGAACATGATGATGGAATCGGTAACGCCATAGGTGCCGCGCGCTCCGGTCGGACCGGCCGGAATGGCCGCCACGCCGTATTTCAGCTTCGGCGCCTCGTCCTTGATCTGGTTGGACAGGAAGGGCGCGGTGATCATCATGCCGACCTTGCCCTGCTTGAACAGGTTCTGCACGTCCTCGCGGTTGTTGGAGGTGACGCCCGGTTCGGTCAGCCCCTCGTCGATCATCGACTTGTAGAGCTTTGCGGCTTCGAGCGCGCCCGGCGTGCCGAGGCCCGACGTGCCATCCTTGTTGAGGATCTCGGTGCCTTGCGACCACATGGCGTAGTAATAGTAGACGTCGGTCTCGATCTCCTTGCCCTGCAGGCCGAAGCCGAAGGTGCCGGACCCCAGCGCCTTGATCTTGCGCGCATCGTCCTGCAGCTCGGTCCAGGTCGCCGGCGGCTTGGCCATGCCGGCCTTCTCGAACAGTTCCTTGTTGTAATAGAGCGCGCGCGCCGAAGCGGCGATCGGCAGGCCGTAGGTCTTGCCGCCCATGATCGAGGGCGACAGGAAGGTGTCGATGAAGCGGCCCTTGAAGTCGGGCGTGATGTAGCTGTCGAGCGGCTCGGCGACGTCCTGCTGGACGAAGTCGATCAGCCAGCGCGTGCCGATGATCGACAGGTCCGCATTGGTGCCAGCTGTGATGTCGGTGGTCAGCTTCTGCAAGAGCACATCCCACGGCACGACCTCGAACTTGATCGTGATGCCGGGGTTCTTGGCCTCGAACTCCTTCTTGACCGCTTCGAAATACGGACCGGTCTTGGCGCTGTATTCGGCGACAGTGACGCGAACTTCACCCGCATTCGCCTGCGCCGCGAAGGCCAGCATGCTCATTCCGGCCATCAGGCCGACAGTCCATTTGGCAAGGCTCATCTGATCTCTCCCATTGTTCCGCGCATTTGCGCTCCTTGTGCCGATGGCTGGCACAAGATTTATGTGACTTTCCTACATTATCGGGGATTTCACGGCATGCAAGCGGATTATCATGTTGCTTAATTACATTCCTTTCAGTAGCCTGCCGGCATCTGCCTGACCTGCGGGAGGAGCAAGCGCCGTGGTTTCGAAAGCCGAATTCGAAGGCCGCACTGTCGTCGTCACCGGTGCCGGCGGCGGCCTTGGCTCGGCGATCGTCGCATTGCTGGCCGGACGGGGCGCCCGGGTGGTCGGCTGCGACCAGTCGCAGGCGGCGCTGGCAAGCCCGCACCTTGCCTCGCGCCATGTCTTTAACCTTCTCGACCGGGCCTCGATCGAGGCGGGGATCGCCGCCGTGCTGGACGAAGACGGCGTGCCCGACATCCTGATCAACAATGCCGGCTGGACGCGCGCCGAGACGATTTCCGCGCTTGATTCCGACAAGATCGAGCACGAGCTCGGCCTCAATCTGACCGGGGTGATGATGTTCGCCGACCCTATTGCGAAGGCGATGGCGGCGCGCGGATCGGGCAGCGTCGTCTTCATCTCTTCCGTCAACGCCATCGCGCATTTCGGCAATCCGGCCTACGCCGCGGCCAAGGCCGGCATCAACGCCTATGCCAAATCGATCGCCGTCGAACTCGGCCGCCGCGGCGTGCGCGCCAATGTCGTCTGTCCCGGATCGATCCGCACCGCCGCCTGGGACCATCGCCTGGCCAAGGATCCGGAAATCCTCGGCAAGCTCAAGCGGCTCTACCCGCTCGGCCGCATCGTCGACGCCTCGGAAGTGGCGGAAGCCGTGGCTTTCCTTGCATCCGACCGCGCCTCGGGCATAACAGGCGTGGTGATGCCCGTGGATGCTGGGCTGACCGCCGGCTGCCTGCCGTTCATCGATGACATATTGGGAGCGTGACCATGACCGACGTCCTGTTTCGCAACCTGTCGAAATCCTTCGGCCAGCACAAGATCCTCGAGGACATCAACCTCGACATCAAGACCGGCGAGTTCGTGGTGCTGGTCGGCCCGTCGGGGTGCGGCAAGTCGACCTTGCTGCGCATGCTGGCCGGCCTCGAGACGATCAGTTCCGGCGACCTTCTGATCGGCGGCACGCGCGCCAACGATTTGCCGCCACAGCAGCGCAACATCGCCATGGTGTTCCAGTCCTATGCGCTGTTCCCGCATCTGAAAGCCTCGGACAATATCGGCTTCGGGCCGAAGATCCGTGGCGAGAGCCGCGCTGCGATCAATGACAAGGTCAAGAAGGCCTCCGGCGTGCTCAACCTCTTCTCCTATCTCGACCGCTATCCCCGCCAGCTCTCGGGCGGCCAGCGTCAGCGCGTCGCCATGGGCCGCGCCATCGTGCGCGAGCCATCGGTGTTCCTGTTCGACGAGCCGCTCAGCAATCTCGACGCGCAGTTGCGCGTGCAGATGCGCACCGAGATCAAGGCGCTGCACCAGCGGCTGAAATCGACCATCGTCTATGTCACCCACGACCAGATCGAGGCCATGACCATGGCAGACCGCATCGTTGTGATGGACCGTGGCCGGATCCAGCAGGTTGGCGCCCCGCTCGAGCTCTATGACCGACCGGCCAACAAGTTCGTCGCCGGCTTTCTTGGCTCCCCGTCGATGAGCTTTGTCTCGGGAGCCCTCAAGGCAACGCCCGGGAAAAGCTGGTTCGAATCGGCTGGCGGCGGACGGCTTGCGCTTGCCGGCAAGGCGGCGTCGGCTGGCAATGCGGTGGAGGCCGGCATCCGGCCCGAGCACTTCATCATCGGCGAGGCCGCCTATGCCATGGCGCTCAAGGTGGATGTCGTCGAGCCGACCGGCTCTGAAACCCATGTCTATGGCGCCATCGGCACGGATACTGTACGCGCCGTCTTCCGCGACAGGGTGCCTGTCAAGCCGGGCGACCTGCTGCCGGTCTCGGTCGATCCCGGCAACATCCATCTGTTCGACAAGGCGACGGGCCTGCCGCTATAAGGCCTGCCCCGAAGGCAACGGCATGAAGACGAAACAGCAAACATGAAGACGCCGGCCGACATCATCACGCGGCTGCAGCTGATGTCGCAGGACGGCACCAAGTCGGACCGCCGGCTGGCCGGCCTTGTGCTGTCCGATCTCGATTTCGCCTCCAAGGCGGCCATCTCCGAAATTGCCGCGCGCGTCGGCGTCAGCGAACCGACGGTGACGCGCTTCTGCCGCAATCTCGGTTGCGAGGGCCTGCGCGACTTCAAATTCTACCTGGCCCAGGCCATCGCCATTGGCGGCCAGTATCTGTCGCCCGAGCCGCTGAGCCGCGACGCACGCGAGCAGCGCATCGCCTCGGCCATCACCGAAGCGGCGATCTCGGCCATCCAGCGCGCCAGCGAAAACCTCGACATGACGACGCTGGTCGCCGTCGCCGAGCGGCTTGCGACGTCGGGCAATGTGCTGTGCATCGGCTCCGGCGGCATCTCTTCGATGATGGCGACCGAGATGCAGAACCGGCTGTTCCGGCTTGGCCTGCCGGTGCTGGCGCAGATCGACGGGCAGTTGCAGCGCATGTACGCCGCCGTTGCGACGCCGGAAACCACGCTGGTCGCCTTTTCGGTATCGGGCTATGCGCGCTCGGTCATCGAGGCGGTGCAGGTCGCCCAGCAATATGGCGCCACCACGGCCGCCATCACCGCGCCCGATTCGGCGCTGGCCAAGGCCGCCGACACGGTCATCCACCTGCAGCCGCTCGAGGACGGCAACATCTACAAGCCGACATCGTCGCGCTACGCGCTGCTGGCGATCGTCGACATGATCGTCACGTCAGTGGCCGAGACGCGCGGTCCGAAAGTGCTGGAGAATTTGCGCCGCATCAAGCAGAGCGTGAACACGCTGAAGGTCGACGACCCAAGGCTGCCCTTGGGGGATTGAAGGCGTACCGGGGTGGTCGCGTTGGGCAAAGCCCCGTCACCCGGATTGCCGACCGAATTGCGAAGGGCAATTCGGGACAATCCGACCTCTCCCCGAGGAGCCAGCGCCGGCGCTTTCCTCTTCTCCCCCAGGGGGAGAAGGTGGCCGCGAAGCGGGCCGGATGAGGGGGACGCCCTCGACAGTCCAGGCACTACCGGCAGAGCGCCTCAGCACGCGGCGCCAGCGTCTCCGGATCGCCCACGATGCGCACAGTCTTCAACCGGCTCGTGCCGCCCGCAACCACCGAAACGGCCGATGCCGGCACGCCCAGCGTCCTGGCGACCAGTCTCTCCAGCGCGTGATTGGCGGCGCCGTTTTCCGGCACGGCACGGACCCGCGCCTTCAGATGGCTTCGCCCGTCCGCCGCCGTTTCGACACCTTCCAACCTGTCCAGGGAAGATTTCGGCGTCAGCCGCACGAACAGGTCGATGCCGTTCTCGCGGATGCGGAGCGGCGCGCTCATGCGGTCGCCAGGCTCAAAGCACCAGCGGCGCCACGGTAGTGAGAATGAACTGCCTGACGAAGAACAGGATCAAGAGCAGGATGATCGGCGAGATGTCGATGCCGCCAAGGTCCGGCATGAAGCGGCGGATCGGCCGCAGCGCCGGCTCGGTCAGCCGGTAGAGCATGTTGCCGATGCTACCGACGAACTGGTTGCGCGAATTGACGACGTTGAAGGCGTAGAGCCAGGAAAAGATCGCCGAGGCGATGATGATCCACCAATAGAGGTCAAGCGCCATGACGATGGTTTGAATGAGGGCGAGCATGCCGGTCTCCAATTGTTGCCGACATGTAGCCATTGCGCGCCAAACCGGCAAGGGCCGCCGGCCGACGCACCGGGCAACGAGGATTTCGGCAAAACGCCGCCTTGACAGAAATCCGCCACGCCCGATAAATGCGCCATCCGTTGGACGGGGCTGTAGCTCAGCTGGGAGAGCGCGTCGTTCGCAATGACGAGGTCAGGAGTTCGATCCTCCTCAGCTCCACCATCGGAATAATCGGTTTTCGGCCTTTCTGTTGCGCGTCACCAGGGCGCAAGCACCATCCAATGCATCGCAATGTGGCGTCCAGCGCCAAAATCTCCCAGAACAAGCCATGGGCGATGTCGCGGTCTCCGGGGCAAGACAATTGTCAATTGGACTTATGGCGATGGCCGTTGTCGGATCGCCGCTATTTTTTTTGGAAGCCGCCCCATTAGAGTGGCGTTCTCAAATCAGTTTTTTCTGTGTGTTGTGACAAGGCGTTTCGGCGGGGGCGACCGAAGGCGCTATATGGACTGCGAGTTGAAATGAAGAATTCGCCTGCGAAAGCAAAGACGTGTCCATTCGCGAGAACCTTGCTGCAAATCTCAGACGGCTCTGCAAGGACCATGCCTCCGTTAGCGCGGTATGCCGCGAGCTGGGTATCAACCGCACGCAGTTCGAACGGTACCTGCAAGGGCAGACCGTTCCGAACAAGGCCACGGCCAAGCTGATCTGCGACTACTTCCGGATCGACGAAGCCGAACTCTACCAGGACCCTGGCGCCCCCGAGCACAGGGCTCCCGGCCTGCCGCCGATTTCCGAAAGCCTGTTCAACCAGATGATCCGCCCACCCGCCCCGTCGATCGCGGGCGGCACCTATTTCACCTACTTTTCGATCCCTGCCCGTCCCGACCTCCTGATGCGGTCGGTGACCTTCGTGCGTCGCGAGGCCGAGCTGGTCACATTCCGCAGGGTCACCGGATGGTCGGAGCGGCGTGGCTCGACATGGGCGCGGGCGCGCGGCAACCACTATGGCGTGGCGATCTCGCGCCTGAACTGGATCTATTTCAGCGGCGTCAACCGACGCCAGACCGGCGAACCGTCGCTGATCTCCGTGCAGTGGGCTCCCATCTCCGAACCGGTGCTGACGGGCAAGGCCATGCTTCTGACCGAGGCCGGGCCGGCCTTCGTATCGGTCATCATGCGGCAGGATATGTCCGGTATCCGGCCGCGGCATGCGATCCGCTTGGCGCATGTCGTCAGGCTCGACGATCCCGGCATCGATCAACTCGTCGCCAGTCTGGCCCGGGACGGGCTCGGTTAGCCGATCGGTTACGCTAAATAAGAACAAGAATATCCCGAAAAAGCGTATGCTAGCGATTGCCTACTCCATATCTGAGCAAAATCGATATTTTAGACTTTATCGCCAAGAAAGATATTTTAGATCATATCGGCTTTACTACAATTTTAACAAACCATTAACTCTTTCGACCTTACCTTTCCTCACGCAGATCCCGCTGTGGGGGTCTTTCAACAGATCCCATGGGGGGTCGGGAAAGGGACGAAAATGGCCAAGAAAGTGAACAATGCCCCGAAGCTGACGGTCGCCGCGGGCACGCAGACCGTCTTCTTCTCGCAGGGCATGCACTACAACAAGCGCTGAAGTCGTTCGGCGCCGATCGGCGGTTCGCCTGTCGGCGCCTCACGGCAAAACGGCATTCAGCATCATGAAAATGCGCTCTTCAAAAACGCTGGTCTTCTATCCCGGGACCAACAAGGTTACGGCCTGCAATTTCCTGACCCGCAGCGTCTTCGAATGCAGCCCCGAGGTGATCGGTCTTCTCGCATCCTGGGACGAATGGGCCTCCGCGGCGGAAATCGCGCGCGCGCACGGATGGTCGAAGTCCGACCTCAACGCGGTCGTCCCGCAATTGCTTGATTTTTCCGCCCTGGTCACCGCCGGCTCGCCGCTCGCCGAACAGGAAACAAAATTCTCCGGACAGTGGAACTGGGGCATCCCGACGGCGCTGATGCACTTCTGCGTCCAGGACTCGGAGTTCATGACCATTGAACAGGCCGAAGCCCGCCAGATCGAGCGCGCCGGTCGCGTCGCGCAGCCCGACCTCATGCTCAAGAATGCAGCCGGCGCCATTCGGCTGCCGAACGCACTCGACGACAACGAACTCCTGACCCTGATGGCGCGGCGCCGCACCAACCGCAGCGCCGCCGCCCCCACCATCACCGCGCAGCAGCTCTCCGACTGCCTGTTCGCGGGCATGGGCATCACAGGCGAGACCCGCAACTGCGTCGGCGCCCTGCCGCTGGGCATGACCCCTTCGGGCGGCGCGCGCAACCCTTACGAGGCCTATGTGGTTGCCCGTGGCGTCGAGGGCCTCGAGCCCGGCGTCTACCACTATTCCGCCGCCGATCACGACCTCGGCGGGATCTCGGCCAGCCATCTGCCGAGGATTTCCGAACTGGTCGGCGGCCAGAAATGGGCGGATGCGATGCCTTGCCTGATCCTGCTTTGCGCCAGGCTCGACCGCACCATGTGGAAGTATGAGGACGCCAACGCCTATCGCGTCGTGCTGATCGAGGCCGGCCATATCGGCCAGAACATGATGTTGGCGGCGACCAGGCATGGTCTGTCGGCCTGCCCCACGGCGGCACTCAGCCATTCGGCGATCAAGCGGCTTCTCGGCCTCGACCGCCTCACCGATGCACCCATCTATGCATTGACCCTTTCGACCCCGGAACCAGACCCGCATTCGGCGGGCCGGTCTATTAATTAGCCGTCTTAGTATATCCGTTGCAGCCTGTACGCGTTCCTGAGTTCCACCAGATGACAGGAGAAGCACGTGGCAAATCAGTCCCTACGCCAGTCAGAGATCGATAGCCTTCAATATATCGCGACGATGAGCAACGAGCTCGTGCAGATGGCTGAAGCAAGCCGTTTTCCCATGATCTCCTACCTGCTCGGCATGGCCTATGCCGAAGCCTTCGACGTCCTGCGCGGCGCGCGGCCGGCAAGGCATGCGCAGCTCAGTGGCAACCCGATGCATGCCAAGCCGAAGGACGCTCAGCCAAGGAGAGCGTAGCGCATGCTATCGTCAGCCTTTGCGCGCCGGCAGGCTCTCAGTCGAACCGGTGGGCGACGCTGTGCGCCCTGCAAAGCCCGCTGCCGCTCCAGAAAAGCCGCGGCCAGCCATCCGACACCGCCGCGATCCCCGCCTTGATCGCCAGGCGCCCGCAAATGGACTTTACTCATAGAGATTCGAGGGGGACCCGCCGATGAACATGATCGTACCCATCAGAAGCGCCGACGCCGGGGAGAGTGTCTTCGGCCGGCTCCAGACCCTGATCGCCAGCCGGCCGGTATCGCCGGGTGCCGCACGCGCCGAGGCCCGGCAACTGATTTCCCTGGCGATGGGCGACACCTGGCAGGCCGACTGCCTGTGGGGCGCGGCGGACGCCTTCCACGCCCATTTCGACTTCATGATGCAGACCGTCGAGATCAACGGCGCCGATGACCCGAACCTCAGGATACTGCGCACGAAATGCCGCTTCTACCTGGAGCAGGTCGAAGCGCTGTGCCAGTCGATGAGCCATTGACTGCTATTCGTACAAAGGTCGGACAGCACCAGCATCTGGCCGGGCCCTTGCTCTAATCCCGCAAATTGAACACGAACGGCGCCGTGCGGCTGACGCGCGAGCCGAGTTCCGGGGGCGGTGCCGGCACCGCTGCGCCCTGCAGCACGGCCAGCGCGGCACGGTCGAGGTCGGGATCGCCAGAAGAACGGGCCACGCGGGCCGACAGCACCCTGCCGGACGCATCCATCGTGAATGTCACGTTCACATTACCCTGCGCGCGCCTGGATTTCGCGGCGCTGGGATAGCGCTTGTGCCGGTTGATCCATGCCGCCAGCCGGGATTCCCACTTGGCCGGGCTGACGCCCGAGAACCCTGCCGCAGATTTCGGCGCGGCCGCCCTGGCCGCCGGCCTTGTCACCGCGCTTGCGGTGGCAACCGTCCTTGCCGGCTCGGTCTTTTCCTTCCTTGGCCGCGGCTTGGGCTTTTCCACCGGCTCTTTCGTCTTGGCCTGGACCGGCGTCTTTTCCCTGGATTCCTCGACCGGCTTCAGCGGCGGCAACGGAACGACGACCTCTGGCGTGACGGCCTCGACGATTTCGGGAACGACCTCGTCCGGTGGCGGCTGGTCGACCGGTTCGGCCTCGGCTGTCCTGGTCGGCTCGGTCTCGTCGGGCGGCACCGTTGCCGGTTGCTCGGCGACCTTCTCGGCCTCCTCGACGGGTTCGGCCTGATCGGGCATCGCCGCTTCCGGCATCGCGGCCTGTTCGGGCACGGCCGGCATCACCGCCATCGGTGCCATTTCGATCACCTGGGCCGGCGGCGGCCCGCCATCCGTCTCGACCGGACTGAAGCTCTGCACCGCATAGGCGACCGCGACATGGGCGCCAAGCACCAGCGCCGCAGCACTCGTCCACAAGCCAAGATCGCGCCAGCCGAAGCGCGACAGGTAAGTCGCGGGCAGGGCGGCGGCCTGCGTCATGGCGCGGCCATTCCCGCGGCGGCAGGTGCCGGGGCATCGGCCGCGGGCGCCGTCTCGAGGCCGACCAGGGCGATCTTGAGATAGCCGGCGCCGCGCAGCAGGTTCATGGCCTCCATCAAATCGCCATAGGCGACCGCCTTGTCGGCGCGCAGGAAGATGCGCGTCTGCTTGTCGCCTTTTGTCCGGCCGTCCAGCGTGGCCGCGAAGGCCAGGCGCGGCACGCTGTCGTTGCCGATCGCCAGCGTAAGATCATCCTTCAAGGTCAGGAACAGCGGCGTTTCGGGTCGCGGCGGCGGCGTCGCCGTCGAGCCCGGCAGGTCGACATTGACGTCCACCGTCGCCAGCGGTGCGGCGACCATGAAGATGATCAGCAGCACCAGGATGACGTCGATGAAGGGTGTGACGTTGATCTCGTGGCTCTCCTCGAGATCGTCGTCCTTGGTCTGGCGGATTCGGCTTCCCACGGCGTCGCTACTCCGCCGCCAGCGCCGTCGCCGGCGCCGTGCGGAAATCCAGGTCGCGGCTGACCAGCCTCTCGACGCCCGCCGAGGCATCGGCGAGGATCTGCCGGTAGCCGGCTATCGAGCGGACGAAAACATTGTAGATCACCACGGCCGGAATTGCCGCGAAGAGGCCCATCGCCGTTGCCAGCAGCGCCTCGGCGATGCCCGGCGCGACCACGGCAAGATTGGTGGTCTGTGCCTGCGAAATGCCGATGAAGGCGTTCATGATGCCCCAGACCGTGCCGAACAGGCCGACGAAGGGTGCTGTGGAACCGATCGTCGCCAGCACGCCGGTGCCGCGCGAGATGCGCCGCGACGCCGCCGCCTCGATGCGCGACAGGCGCGAGGCGACCCTTTCCTTCAGCCCATCGCCGCCGACATGGTCGAGCGCGCCAGCCGAGAGTGCGGTCTCTTCTTCCGCTGCCTTGACCAGAAGCGCGCCGGGACCGCGGCTGCGGTCGAGCACACGGCTGGCCTGCTTCAGCGTCGCGGCCTCGCCGATCGCGCGGGCGGCGCGGCGGATACGCAGTTTGCCACCAAGAATCTCCAGCGACTTGGCCAGCCATATCGTCCAGGTGACGAAAGAGGCGAAGGACAATCCGATCATCACCGCCTTCACGATGATGTCGGCGGCCATGAACATGCCCCATGGCGACAGATCGTGCGGCAGGTTCAGCTCCATTGGCTATCTCCAATGCGGCCGCCGATTTCCCATTTCTGGCCGCGGCCGTCCGATGTCCGGGTTGATTATGAAACATGACTACGCAAGTCAACATTGAAGATGATCGCAACAGTCAACAATTCGTCGGGACAGCCTGTGACGTTGGCCAGCGGCGGCACGATGCCCGCAACATCCTGCTTCTTCGCGTCACAGCCTCGGCCTGAGTGGACGACTTGAGCTTCGCCAGTCAGGATGGCTCTCACGATCGGTAAGGAGACACCCTCGGATGATCAAGGCGACGCCCTTCGACTTCCCGTATGACGGCAGGCTGGCGGCCGAAAATACGGCACTTGTCGTCATCGACCTGCAGCAGGATTTCCTGTCGACCACGGGCTATTTCGCCAGAAAAGGATATGACCCCTCGCCGCTGCGGGCGGTCCTGCCCACGGTGAACCGGCTTCTATCAGCCGCGCGCAAAGCCGGCGTCACGGTCATCCACACCCGGCAGGGCTATCGCGCCGACATGGCCGACATGACGCCCTATGAGAAATGGCGCCGCAAGCGTTCCGGTCTCGACGGCACCGATGTCTTGCTGCGCTCGGGCGCGGGGTTCCAGATCGTTCCGGAGATCGATGTCGCGCCTGATGACATCATCGTCGACAAGACCTGCAACAGCGCCTTCACCTATACGGATTTCGAGCTTGTGCTGCGCGCGCGAGGCATCACGCACCTGATGTTTTCCGGTTGCACGACCGACGTCTGCGTCCACACCACGCTGCGCGAGGCCTGCGACCGCAACTTTCAGTGCCTGACGATCTCGGATGCCTGCGCCAGCGGCGACAGACAAGCCCACGAGGCGGCGCTGCACATGGTGACGGTCGAGGACGGCGTCTTCGGCGTCCTGGCCGATTCAGCCGCCGTCATCGACGGCCTGTCGCGGCTTGCCGGCAGGTATCACGCAGACGATTGATTGATCGGCCTCAGCCCGCGGCCCGCGTCTCCAGCCCCGCGCGGGGCGCATAGGCCCCCGGATGGAAAGCATCATGCTCGCGGCGCGCCAGCGAGTTGCGCAGCAGCGCGATCGTTTCGCGGCCGGCCGTCGCGATCTCGCGCGGCGTGTCGACGCCGACGATCATGAACTCATCGATCCCGAGCCCGGCATAGGCAAGCAGCGACAACGCGACCTGGGCCGGCGGCCCGGACAGGTCGACCGCCTTGTGGCCGGTCGCGGAAGCGCCCCGGTGGATCCGCACCGGAAGCGCAAAGCGCAGCTTGCCGGCCCGGCCATGTTCGGCGGCAGCGCCACGCGCCCGCTCCATCAGCTGCCTGACATCATCGATCGAGCCCGGCGCCAGTTCGAAGACATCGGCATGCCGGCCGGCCACTTTCAGCACCGTTCCCGATTGCCCGCCCATGCGGATGGTCAGGTCGGCGCCGTGCGGACCTTTGCGCGGGACATAGCCGCCCTTGATGCTGTAGAACGCACCTTCATGATCGAAGGGCTGGTCGTTCGACCACAGCCGTTTCAAAAGCACGAGATATTCATCGATGCGCTGCCAGATGACGCTGTGCCCGACCGGCCGTGACTCGGCATCGTCATCATTCAACGGCTCGCTGATTATCCGCAGCGCCAGCCGTCCACCGCTTTTTCGATCTATCGATGCCAATTGGCGCGCCGCCACGGTCGGCTCGACGACGCCCGCCCAGTGGGTCAGCACAACCTCGAGCGAGGCGGTGCGGTCCAGCACCTGAGCGGCAAGATCCATATTCGTCAGCAGCCCGGCCGAATCGTCGACGACAATCTTCTGGAAGCCGCCATCCTCGATCAGTCCGAGCTTGGTCGCCGTCTCGGCAAAGTCATAGAAAAACGGAATGGCGGCGTCGGCGGTCTTGCCGGGGACATGGGTGAATTCGATCGGCATTGTCATCTCCTCCATCGCTGGAATCATGGATGCGCTGAAATTCGAACCACGGCCGCGCGCAAACGCACCGGAATCCGGTTCATTCAACTCCGATTGCCTTGATACAGTGGGGAACTAACCCCTGTCGCTCTGGTGCCCTAGGGAATGAGGCCCAGAACAACGGCCCCGGTGAACACGAACGCAAGGGCAAAGACGAGATAGGCGAAAGCCCCGGCATAGGCCGGGCGAAAGGTCTGGGCATTGGCCAGCCTCTGGCCGCTGCTGTCAGTCTGAGCGTTCTGGATATAGGACATATCGACCTCCGTCTCGCCGGTTAATCTATAAAACTTGTAGACTTTGTCGATTGCTATTTTTGAGCTGTCGGCAGAATAATTTTCTCAATTCAGAAGCTAAGTTGGTTTCGAGTTGCTGGGATCGCTTTCCGACGCGACTGATCGGCAGGGGCATGAGCCTTGCTTCTGACGCGCCCGAATGGACCTATGGCCTTGTTCCCGCAGCACCCAATTCGTCCATTGGCCGCGTGGTGCGGGCGCTGTAGCATCGCCCGACAAGCAAAACGCGAACCGGGTCGAACAGGGGAATAAAATGGGCAAAAGACTGGCCGGCAAGGTGGCCATCATCTCGGGCGGCGCGACGGGAATGGGCGGGGCTGCATCGGAACTGTTCGCGGCCGAAGGCGCCAAGGTGGCGATCATCGACCGCAATGGCGAGGCGGCCGCCGCCACGGAAGCGACAATCCGCGCACGGGGTCATGTCGCCGAGCATTTCGTCGCCGACGTCTCCGACGAGGCGCAAGTTCAGGCGGCGGTGAAGGGCGCGACCGAAAAACTCGGGCCCGTCACGGTTCTGTTCAACCACGCCGGCACCATCGTGATAAAGCCGTTCCTGGAGACCACGGTGCAGGAATGGGACTGGCTGCATGCCGTCAATGTCCGCTCGATGTTCCTGATGACACGCGCCGTGCTGCCCGGCATGATCGCGGCGGGCGGTGGCTCGATCGTCTGCACCTCGTCGATCTCGGCCGTGGCGGCCACACCGATGGAGGTGCTCTACGACACCACCAAGGGCGCCTGCCACATGTTCGCGCGCGCCATTGCCGTCGAATTCCGCGACCGCAACATCCGCTGCAACGCCGTCTGCCCCGGTTTTATCAGGACGCCGCACGGTCTGCGCGAGGTCGCCGACCTCGGCAAGCTCGGCGTCGACGTTTCAGACGCGGCATTGGCGGCACAGCAGGGCCGCATCGGCGAGCCGGAGGAAGTGGCCAAGGCGGCGCTGTATCTGGCCAGCGACGAGTCGAGCTTCGTCAACGGCGCGCATCTGTTCGTGGACAACGGTTTTACGGCGATGTGAGGCTTTTCATGGACGACGCGGCGCCCTTCCTCTCCCCCGTCGATCGGGGGAGAGGAAAAGACACCAACTCGCCTACCGCTCTTCCCGCCGAAACGGCTTCAACAACGCCGATGGCGCTACCGCGTTGCGCGACATCACAGCCATCGCGACGATGGTGAAGATGAAGGGCAGCATCAGGAACGCTTCGTAGGGGATGTGCCCGAGCCCGCTCGCCTGCATGCGCAGTTGCAGCGCATCGACAAAGGCGAACAGCAGTGCGGCGCTCGCCGAGCGCCATGGGTCCCAGCGGCCAAACACCACCAGAGCGATCGCCACCCAGCCGCGCCCGGAGACGACGCCGAAGGTGAAGGCGTTGAACTGCGCCATCGACAGGAAGGCGCCGGCCAACCCCATCAGCGCACCGCCGAGGATGACGGCCTGGAAGCGCGTGGCAATGACGCTGACGCCAGCCGAATCGGCAGCGCGCGGGTTCTCGCCGACCATGCGCACCGACAGGCCCCAGGGCGTTCGGTAAAGCACAAAGGCAGCGAGCGGTATGGCGATGATCGCCATGTAGACCAGCGCGAACTGGTTGAACACCGCCGGCCCGAGCACCGGAACGTCCGATAGAACCGGGATCGGCAGGGTCTGAAAACCCTTGATGGCGGGCGGCACCGATTGCTGGCCGAAGATCAGCCGGTAGAGGAAATAGGCAAGGCCCGACGAGAACAAAGTCACGCCGATGCCGCAGACGTGTTGGCTCAAGCCCAACGCCACCGTGGACAGCGCATGCAGCGCGCCCATCAGCATGCCGGTCAGCACCGCCACCACGACGCCGAGCCACAGGCTGCCGCTGAGGCTGGTGGCGGTGAAGCCGGTCATGGCGCAGAGCAGCATGATGCCTTCGATGCCGAGATTGAGCACGCCGGCGCGCTCGGAAAACATTTCACCCAGTGTGGCGAAGGCCAAAGGCGTCGCAATGCGGATGATGGCGGCCAAAAAGCCAACCTGGAAGATCTGTTCCAGCACCACGCTCATTGGGCGGCCCCCACGCGGCGAATGCGATAGGCGGTGAACAGCAGCGCCACCAGCATGGCAAGCAAGGCGGTGCCCTGGATGACGTCGCTGAGGAAGGCCGGCACGCCGGTCGCGCGCGACATCGCCTCGGCGCCGGTCATCACGGCGGCGAGGAAGATTGCCGCCGGCACCACGCCCAGCGGATTGAGCCGCGCGAGCATGGCGACGACGATGCCGGAATAGCCGTAGCCCGGCGAAATGTCGCTCATCACCTGGAAATGCACGCCGCCGACTTCGCCGACGCCGGCAAGCCCCGCCAACGCGCCGGACAGCAGCGCGGTCGAGAGCAGCACCCGCTCGACATGGATGCCGCCGTAGCGGGCCGCTTCCGGGTTCTCGCCGGTAACCCTGATACGGAAGCCGAGCGTGGTGCGCGCGATGAGGAACCAGATCAGAGGCGCGGCGATGAGCGCCACGATGACGCCCAGATGCAGCCGCGTGCCTTCGATCAGCACCGGGAAATTGGCCGGATCCTCGATTGGTGGCGAGATCGGATAGCCGCTGAAACTGTCCTTCCACGGCCCTTCGATCAGCGCCATCAGCGCGTAGTAGATGACCGAATTGAGCAGCAGCGAACTGACGACATCGTCGACCTTGAATTTGACCCGCAGCGTCGCGGGCACCAGCGCGACCACGGCGCCGGCGACGGCGCCGGCAATCGCCATCAACAGCATGGCGAGCGGCCCCGGCATCGGGATGGCGCCGACAAAGCAGCTCGCGACCGCACCGGCCAGCAATTGCCCCTCGGCGCCGATGTTCCAGAATTTGGCGCGAAAGGCGACGGCGACCGCCAGTCCGGTGAAGATCATCGGTGCGGCGCGCACCAGTGTTTCGGTGATGGCGTAGCTGTCGCCAAGCGAGGCCGTGAACATCACGCCGTAGGATTCGAGCACGCCGGCGCCGGCCAGTGCGATCAGGCCGCTGCACAGGACAAGCGTCGCCGCGATCGCTACCAACGGGAGCGCGAGATTGAACCAGGTGGGCGTTGAAGTGCGGACTTCCAGGCGAAACATCAGCTATGGCCCTCCGCCCCGGTCATCAGCAGGCCGAGCCGCGCGATGGTCGCATCAGTGCTGTCGAGCGTGCCGACGATGCGGCCCTCATACATCACCGCGATGCGATCGCAGAGCACCAGGAGTTCTTCCAGATCCTCGCCGATGACAATGATGCCGCAGCCCTTGGCGCGCATGTCGAGGAATTTTTCGTGGATGAAGCGGGCAGCACCGATGTCGAGGCCGCGCGTCGGCTGGGAGACGATCAAGACCTTCGGATCGAAGGCAAGCTCACGCGCCAGGAGCGCCTTCTGGAGATTGCCGCCCGACAGCGCTCCGGCACGCGTCATCGGTCCGGGGCACCTGATATCGTAGGCTTTGATCTGTTCTTCGGCGAAGGCGAGGATCGCATCCGGCTTGAGCAGGCCTTTGCTGCTGAACGCGGCGGTACCGATGCGTGGCAGCACCATGGAATCGGCGAGCGGCAAATTGGTGACCAGGCCTGTGGTCATGCGGTCTTCCGGGATGCGGCCAAGCCCAAGCGCCTGCACCTCGCGCGGCGAAAACCGCGAGACCGTCTGGCCGGCGATCGTCATTTGGCCGGCATCGGGCGCGCGCATGCCGGAGATCACCTCGGCGAGCGCCCGCTGGCCATTGCCCGACACGCCGGCAATGCCCAGAATCTCGCCGGCACGGACGGCAAGCGACACATCGCGCAGCGCCGTGCCCGCATGGTTTGAGGTGGAGATGCCGTCGAGGGTGAGCACAGCCTCACCAGGCGTCGATGGCCCCCTTGCCGGCGGCACGATCTCGTGCCCGCACATCAATTGCGCCATGGCGGCCGACGTCGTGTTGGCCGGATCGTCGACACGACCGGCCACGCGGCCATGCCGCAGCACCGTGCAGCGATGGGTGAGCGCCCGCACCTCGTTGAGCTTGTGCGAGATGAAGATGATGCCGATGCCTTGCGCCGCCATCGAGCGCAGCGCCGAAAACAGCCCGTCGACCTCGCTCGGCGCCAGCACCGCCGTCGGCTCGTCGAGGATCAGAAGCCTTGCGCCGCGAAACAGCGCCTTGACGATTTCGAGCCGCTGCTGCTCGCCGACCGAAAGTGCGGAAACCGGCAGGTCGGGATTGAGCATCAGCCCATGCTGGCGGCCGATTTCGGCCAGCCGTGCCAGCCCGCCGGCGCGGTCGATCCGCCCCGACTTGCCCGGGATGCCGATGAGCAGGTTTTCCAGCACGGTCAGCCTTGGCGCCAGATGGAAATGCTGGTGCACCATGCCGATGCCGGCGGCCAGCGCATCGGCTGAACTGGCGATTCTCACTGGCGCACCCTGGATGAGAATCTCGCCGGCGTCCGGCGCGTAGGCACCGAACAGCACATTCATCAACGTCGTCTTGCCGGCACCGTTCTCGCCCAGCAGTCCGAGGATTTCACCCGGCGCGACGCTGAGGTCGACAGCCTCGTTCGCCTTGACGGCGCCGAAGCTCTTGGTGATGCCGCGCATTTCGATGAGTGGGGCGGGCAAGGGGACTCCTGCGAGAGATGGCGCGGGATCTCACCCTCCCCCCTGTGGGGAGGGTCGGCTTGCGATCGCAGCGAAGCGAAGATCGTAAGACGGGGTGGGGGTGCGGCGCCGAGCCTAGACCCCCACCCCGCTCCGCTTCGCGGATCGACCCTCCCCAAGGGGGAGGGTAAAACTCAATCCGAAACCGGCGTGTTCTCGTCGACGTCCACCCGGAAGTTGCCTTCGAGGATCTCGGCCTTCTTCTTCTCGACCAGATCCTTGACTTCGGCAGGCAGCGTCTTGTCGAACTTGTGGTAGGGGGCGAGATACGAACCGCCCTTGGCCATACGCGAGAAATCGCCATAGTCCTGCGCCGCGTAGACGCCGGCCTTGACCAGTTTGATCGCCTGTTCGACAGTCGGATACATGTCCCACACCGGGCCGGTGATGACCGTGTCGGGACCGAGGCTCGACTGGTCCGACATGTTGGAGATGGCGAGGATTTTCTTCTCGACCGCCGCCTCGATGACGCCGAAGCGCTCGGCATAGATGACGTCGACGCCGGCGTCGATCTGTGCCACCGCCGCTTCCTTGGCCTTGGGCGGATCGAAGAAGGAACCGATGAAGGCGACCTTCTTCTTGACGTTCGGATTGACCTCCTTGGCGCCGGCAAAGAAGGCATTGACCAGCCGGTTCACTTCCGGAATGCCCATCGCCGCGACGGCGCCGACCGTGCCCGATTTCGACATCTTGCCGGCGATCATCCCCGAGAGATAGGCGGGTTCGTGGATCCAGTTGTCGAAGACGCCGAAATTGGGTTCGGCTGGACCGGCACCCGAACCGAACAGCCAGGCCGTCTTCGGGAACTGTTTTGCCGTCCGGCGCGATTCACGCTCGGCGGCGAAGGCGTCGCCCAGCACCAGCTGGTAGCCGCCTTGCGCATATTCGCGCATGACGCGGCTGAAATCGGCGGTCTGCACCTTTTCCGACCATTTGTATTCGATGCCGAGTTCCTTCTCCGCCTTCTGCAAGGCGACATGGATCTGGTTGTCCCAGGGCTCCTCGATCGGCGTGGCGAAGATCGCCGCCACCTTCAGCTTCTTGTCCTTGGCGAAGGCCGCACCCGGCAGCATGGCCGCTGCCAGGCCTAGCGCGCCGAGCTCCAGCACATTGCGCCGCGAAATCGCTTCGCGTGTCGATGAAAATTTGTTCTTCCGGCTTTCCATTGCAGTCCCCTCTGTTTGACAGCCGTGTCGAGCCGGCTGTTCTAAAAATCAGACAAGGAACTATGGAACGGGCCCGGACTTTTGTCCACATGGTCAAATTTGGCGGCGCGCCGAACCCGGCCCTGATTCGCGCTGGCCAAACGGAAGGCGGCGGTCAGGCTCGTTCGAGCGCGATGGCGATGCCCTGGCCGACACCGATGCACATGGTGGCCAGCGCATAGCGGCCGGCGCGCTCACGCAGCTCCAGCGCCGCCGTGCCGGAGATGCGCGCGCCCGACATGCCCAGGGGATGGCCGAGCGCGATGGCGCCGCCATTCGGGTTGACGTGTTTGGCGTCCTCGGCAATGCCGAGCTGGCGCAGCACGGCGATGCCTTGCGAGGCAAAGGCTTCGTTGAGCTCGATGACATCGAACTGTTGCGGCGTCAGGCCAAGCCGCGCGCAAAGTTTTTGCGTCGCCGGCGCCGGGCCGATGCCCATGATGCGCGGCGCGACGCCGGCGGCGGCGCCACCGAGAATGCGGGCGATCGGCGTCAGGCCGTATTTCTTTATCGCCGCTTCCGAAGCGACGATCAGCGCCGCCGCCCCGTCATTGACGCCGGAGGCGTTGCCGGCGGTCACCGTGCCGCCCTGGCGAAACGGCGTCGGCAATTTGGCCAGCGCCTCGACCGTGGTGCCGGCCCGGGGATGCTCGTCTTTCGAAACCACCACCGGATCGCCTTTGCGCTGCGGGATTGTCACCACGGTGATTTCCTTGGCCAGCCTTCCATTGGCCTGTGCGGCGACGGCCTTGTCCTGGCTGCGCACGGCAAAGGCGTCCTGGTCGGCGCGGGAGACGCCAAAATCCTCGGCGACGTTCTCGCCGGTCTCCGGCATTGAATCCACGCCATATTGCTTTTTCATCAGCGGGTTGACGAACCGCCAGCCGATCGTGGTGTCGTAGATCTCGGCATTGCGGGAAAACGCCGCGTCGGCCTTGGGCATGACGAAGGGCGCCCGGCTCATCGATTCCACGCCGCCCGCAATCATCAGTTCCGCTTCGCCCGCCTTGATGGCCCGCGCGGCGATGGTCAGAGCATCCATGCCGGAACCGCACAGGCGATTGACGGTCGAGCCCGGTATTTCCTTCGGCAGGCCGGCCAACAACAGCGCCATGCGCGCCACGTTGCGGTTGTCCTCGCCGGCCTGGTTGGCGCAGCCATAGACGACGTCGTCCACCGCTTGCCAGTCGATGTCGGCATTGCGCTCGATCAGCGCCTTCAGTGGGATGGCGCCGAGATCGTCCGCGCGCACCGAGGACAGCGAACCGCCGAAGCGGCCGATCGGCGTGCGGATGTAATCGCAGATATAGGCCTCGGCCATGTCACGCAGCCTTTGCTTTTCCGGTTCCCTCATGCGCCGCCTTGGTGCGGGCCTGCAGGTCGCGCAATGTATTGAGTTCGAGTTCGCTTGGCGCTGGTGTTTCGTCAAGCGCCTCGGCGAACTTAACCACCCAGCCACAGCTGTCCTGCACCTGCTGGCGGGTGACGCCGGGATGCAGCGACACGACCGTGAATTCCTTGGTCACCGGATCCGGCCTCCAGATGGCGAGATCGGTGATCAGCAGGGTCGGGCCAGCCGTATCGATGCCAAGCCGCTTGCGGTGATCGCCGCCCTCGCCATGGCCGAAGGAAGTGAAGAAGTCGATCTTCTCGACCATGCCGCGCTTTGTCTGCGCCATGGTGATATAGATCTCCTTTGACGAGGTCGCGATCTCTGGCGCGCCGCCACCGCCGGGCAGCCTTGTCTTGGGATGGACATAGTCGCCGATGACCGTGGTGTTGATGTTGCCGAACTTGTCGAGCTGTGCGGCACCGAGGAAGCCGATCGAGATACGGCCACCTTGCAGCCAGTAGCGGAACATTTCCGGCACCGCGACGGTGGTGACGGCGGTCTCGCACAATTCGCCGTCGCCGATCGACAGCGGCAGCACGTCGGGTGCTGTGCCGATCGTTCCGCTCTCATAGATCAGCGTGATATTGGGCGCATGCGTCAACCGCGCCACATTGCAGGCGGCTGACGGCGCGCCGATGCCGACGAAGCAGACATCGTCATTCCGCAGCGCCCGGCTGGCGGCGATCGTCATCATCTCGTTGGGGGTAAAGCCGAACGCGCTCATGCCGCTTTCCTCAGATGCTCGACACGTCCGGCAAAGTCACCGGCGTTCTTCTCGATGACATTTACCTGCATCCAGGCCTGGAATTTCTCGCGGTCGGCGGCGATCTCGTCCCATTCGAGATAAGCGGCATTGTCGCGCGCATAATAGCCATGGGCATAGGACGGATGCGAGCCGCCGGGCACGACGGAGATCGCGGCGATCGTCCAGCGCGGCAGCACGGTCAGATTGGGGTGCAGATCGTCGAAATTGTCGACCACTTCCTCCACCGTCACCACGGCGCGCCTGGCCGCCAGCACGGCCTCCTTCTGGATGCCGATGATGCCCTCGACCAGCACGTTGCCTTTCCGGTCGGCCTTCTGCGCATGGATGAAGGTAACATCAGGCCGGATCGAGGGAACGGCCGCCAGCACCTCGCCGCTGAACGGACAAGTGACCGACTTGACGTTCGGGTTGACCGCCGCAAGGCCGGCGCCGCGATAGCCGCGGAACACCGCGCAGGGCAGGCCGGCCGCGCCCGCCTCATAGGCATTGGCCATGCCGGCATGGCTGTGCTCCTCGACCTCGATCGTCCGGGGGAAACCGTTTTCGATGGAATCGCGGGCGCGCCGCAGCAGGCCGACGCCGGGATTGCCGACATAGGAGAAGATGATCTTCTTCGCCATGCCCATGCCGATCATCTGATCGTAGATCAGGTCCGGCGTCATGCGGATGAGTGTCAGGTCGCGAAACCCCTGGCGGATCGCCTCATGCGCGGCGGCGGTCGGGATCAGATGGGTAAAGCCCTCGAAGGCGACGGAGTCGCCATTGTTCAAATTCTCGGCCACGGCCTGTTTGAGCGGCAGGAACTTGACCATCGTCGACTCCCGGTTCAGAAAGTTCGTATTGCGAACATTTGTTTTGTATGCGAAACTTTCTATGCCGAGTGAGGTCGTGGAGTCAATCCCGACGGCGATGCCGTTTGGCGGAGGTGAGATGGACGAAGAGGCCGCTTCCCGTGATCATGTCGGCTCGCTCGAGCGTGGCCTTGCCGTCATGGAGATCCTGGCCCGCCACCCCTCTGGCATGACGCTGACCGAAATGGCCGAGCAAGCCGGCCTGACCCGTGCCGGCGCTCGCCGTTTCCTGCTGACGCTTGTCGCCACGGGCTATGCCACCCAGGACGGCCGTGTGTTCTCGCTGTCGCCGCGCCTGCTGACCGTCGCCCGCACATGGCTGGGCGGCGGCTCGCTGTGGAGCTTCGCCGCGCCGATCATGCGGACCGTTGCGGCACAGCTGAACGAGGCCTGCTCTGCGGCAATCCTGTCGGGCCAGGATGTCGTCTATGTCGCCCGCATTCCCGGCCGCCGTATCCTCAGCGTGTCGCTCGATGTCGGCACCAGGCTGCCCGCCTATTGCACCTCGATGGGGCGCATGCTGCTCACCGGCCTGGCGCCGGAGGAACTCGACGAATTCCTTCACCGGGCGACCATCGAGAGACGGACGCCGAAGACGATCACCGACATCGGGCTGCTGGCCGAGGCCATCGGCAAGGCGAAGGCGATCGGCTTTGCCATCGTCGACGAGGAGCTGGAACTCGGCCTGCGCTCGATCGCCGTGCCGATCCGCGACCGCGCTGGCGGCACGGTCGCGGCGATCAATGTCTCGACGCAATCGGCGCGATTCACCGTCGCCGAGATGGAGCGGGAAATCCTGCCGGCGCTGCTTGAGGCCAGGCAGCGCATCGAGGATTTCTTCGTTGTCTAGGTCGCGTCCGGCCCTCTCAATGCTTGATACGATCCCGCATCGCGTACCACAGCATGCCCAGCACATAGAGCGGCCCGCGAAGCGCCGTGCCGCCTGGGAACGGCAGCGGGGTCAGCGTCGAGAACAGATCCAGCCGCGAGGCGTCGCCGGTGATCGCTTCGGCCAAAAGTTTGCCCGACAGCGTCGACAGGATGACGCCCTTGCCGGAATAGCCATGCGCGAAATAGACCTCGCCATAGTGCCCGACATGCGGCAGCCGTGACGTCGTCACCGACACCAGCCCACCCCAGGCATGGTCGATGCGGCAGCCCTTGAGCTGCGGGAAGGTGGTTTCCATATGCGGCCGCACGAAGCCGGCAATGTCGGCCGGCGGCGATGGCGTGTAGCGCTCGCCGCCGCCGAACAGCAGGCGCCCATCCGCCGACATGCGGTAGTAATTGACGACGAAGCGCGTGTCGGACACCGCGACATTGGCCGGGATGACATTGCGTTTGCCCTCCAGCGGCTCGGTGGCGACGATGTAATTGCCGACCGGCATGATGCGGCTGTTGACGCGCGGCTCCAGCCCATGGAGCAGCGCATCGCCCGCCAGCACGACATGTTTGGCCCGCACCGAACCCTTGGATGTCGAGACCCGGATCGCAGGCTCGCGCTCCAGTTTCACCGCCACCGAATTCTCGTGAATGACGACGCCGGCGGCCACTGCCGCGCGGGCGAGGCCAAGTGTGTAGTTCAGCGGATGCATGTGGCCGCCGAGCGGCTCATACATCGCGCCGTGATAAGGCGTGTCGACCTTGGCGCGGGCGTCCGCCGCCGACAGGATCTCGACATCGTGGGATCTCATCACGCTCTCGAGACACTTGGCCTCTTCCTCCAAATCCTTGAGATCGGAGCCGTTGACGGCGCCAACCAGATGGCCGGTAAGCCTGAGATCGCAGTCGATAGCGTGGCGCTCGATAAGCTCGAGCACCAGGCCGCGCGCTTCGAAGGCAAGGTCGAACAGCACCTTCGCCCGCGCCGGCCCGTAAAGCTTGACCAGGCCCTTGGCGCCCTTGCGCAGGCCGGGGATCATCTGCCCGCCATTGCGGCCCGATGCGCCCCAGCCGATCTTGCCGCCTTCGAGCAGCACCACCTTCAGGCCGCGCTCGGCGGCGTGAAGGGCAGCCGACAGGCCGGTGCAGCCGCCGCCGACGACAACCAGGTCGGCTTCGACATCTCCCACCAGCGCCGGATGGTCCGGCGCCGGATTGGCGGTGGCGACATAGTAGGATTTGCCGATATCGAGACCGGAATTGAAACCTGTGGAAGATGCCATGATCACACCTTCAGCAGCAGATGATCGCGTTCCCAGCTTGTCACCACGCTCTGGAACAGGTCGAGCTCGACGCTCTTGACGCGCAGATAGGTCTGGAAGAAATCCTCGCCGAGCAGTTGACGCACCGGCTCACAGGCGGTGAAGCGGTCGAGCGCCTCCTCCATGGTCTTCGGCAGCGTGCTCTTGATCTTGTAGGCATTGCCCGTGGCTTCGGCCGAGCGCGCCAGTCTCTGCTCGACGCCGAGATAGCCGGCGAGCAACGAGCCGGCGATCGCCAGGTAGGGATTGCAATCGGCGCCCGGCAGACGGTTCTCCACGCGCCGCGCCGCGCGGCCACCAGCCGGCACGCGCAGGCCGCAAGAGCGGTTGTCGTGCGACCACTCGATGTTGGCCGGCGCGCTGTGGTTCGGCCGTATCCGCCGGAACGAATTCACGTTCGGTGCGAACAGCGGCATGATTTCCGGCACATATTTCTGCAGGCCGCCGATGAAATGGCCGAACATCTCGGTATCGGCATCATCGTCGCTGGCAAACAGCGCAGCGCCCGTCTTCTCGTCGATGACAGACATGTGCAGATGCATCGAACTGCCCGCCTGAGCCGCGATCGGCTTGGCCATGAAGGTGGCATGCATGCCGCAGTGCTGCGCGGCCTGGCGCGTCAGCCGCTTGAACAAAAGCACCTGATCGGCCAGGGGCAGCGCGTCGCCATGCAGAAGATTGATCTCCAGCTGCGCCGTGCCCGATTCATGGATCAGCGTGTCGAGCGGCAGGCCGGCGGCCGCGGCATAGTCGTAGACGCGCCGGATCACCGGCTCGAATTCCTCCAGCGCCACCATGTCGTAGGGATGCTGCACAGTTTCCGCGCGGCCATTGCTGCCGACTGGCGCGGTCAGCGGCCTGTCCGGGTCTGGGTTGGGCGCGGTGAGATAGAATTCGACCTCCGGCGCCACCACCGCCCGCCAGCCGCGCTGGCGGTAGAGATCGAGCACGGCGCGCAGCACATGGCGCGGCGAGGCCATCCATGGCCTGCCGTCCATGTGGAAGGCGTCGGCGAAGACATAGGCCTTTCCCGCCCCGCCACCCGGCGCCAGGCACAGCGTCGAAACATCAGGCACCATGCGCATGTCCGGGTCCGAATAGGCAAAGCCCTCGTCGATCGAGCCGGAATAGCGGCCGTCGATGCTGACCAGGAAGGCGCTGCTCGGCAGATAGAGCGCGCGGTCTTCCAGCGCATTGAGGAATTTCGCCGTCGGCAGCGCCTTGCCGCGCAGCACGCCGTTCATGTCGGGCACCAGGCATTCGACCTCGTTGATGCCGTGCTGTGCCAGCCAGGCCCTTGGATCGTTGGTCGCGATATTCGTGTTCTTGTCGAGCATTTCGTTCAAGTCCGTATCAGAGAGAGTATGGCTTGCGCGGCCACGTCCGTTCCGGGTTGCAGCGCCATCCGGGCTGCGTTGTCCTTCAGGCGGGCGCGCATGGCGTCGTTGACCAGCAGGCCGAGAATGGCTCTCTCCAATACTCCTTCGGTCCAGCCGTCACGGCCGATATGGTCGCCCGTGCCGGTCTCTTCGGCGCGGCGCGCATTGTCGTGTCCGTCCCAGCAATAGGGCATGATCAGCGACGGCACGCCGAAACGCAGCGCCTCGCAAAAACTGTTGTTGCCGCCGTGATGGATGAACAGATCCGACTTCGCCACCACCGAAGGCTGCGGAAACCAGGCATCGAGATAGACATTGTCCGGCACCGCGCGATAGGCGTCGCGCAGGCCGCCGACATTGACGATGAAGCGCGCCGGCAGCCTGTCGAAGACGGCAAGCATGCGCTCGATCAGGCCAACATCCATGGCGCCGAGACTGCCGAAGCTGACATAGACCAGCGGCCCGCCATTGCGCGGAAACACCGGCACCTCGAACGGCCCTTCGGAGCGCACGCAGCCTTCGAGATAGACGAAGCGGGCGGGATCAAGCGGTTCGGCCCGCTCGCGCCGCACGATCGCCGGCGTCAACAGCAGATTGAGGTCGGGCGAGCTTTCGAGGAACAGGCCTTTCGGCAATGGCGCCAGGCCGGCATCGACGCGAAAGCGGTTGAAGCGATCATGCGCAGGCGCCGAGGCCGAGAGATAGCGCGCCTCGAACGCCGCGCGTCGCGGATCGTCGGCACCCATCCCGGAAAGGTAGGGCGGCACTTCGGCGTCAGGGAGCTCGGTCTCGGCGCAGGAGACGACCCGCACCCAGGGGCAGCCGGCGGCGGCGATCGCCGGGAACATGATGACATTGTCGAGCACCACCGCATCCGGCTTCAGCCGCGCCAGCAATTGCCGCAGCGGCGCCTCGGCATTGACCGCGGTATCGACGATCGCTTGCCAGGTCGGCGCGACATAGGTTTCGAGCTGGTCGATCGGGCTGAGTCTAAAATGCGGCAGGTGCCGGCGCACGAAGGCCTGCCAGTAGCTCTGGAGTTCGCTGTCGGACAGCGGCTCGTCGGTGGGCAATTGGTATTCCTGGAAACCATAGTCGGCAAAGACACCGGAGAAACCGGCATGGCAGATGAAGACGGGCCGGGCACCCCGCGCCCGCAAAGCCTGCGCGATGCCGACGCAATTCAACGCGGCGCCGAAGCTGGCTTCGGGAAACAGCGCGATGGTCGGGCTGGCTTTACGCGTCAATTAATCCTCTTCATTCCGGCCGGCTGATCATTCCGAACAGGGCGGGCGCCCCGCGGCTGGCCGCTTGCGGTCGCTGGTTGCGGGAGAGCCGCAAATGGATGCGAAGCAGATCGGCAGCCACCTCATACTGCCGGCTTTCGAGATGGTCGAGTATGTTCAGGTGTTCCAGCAAGGATTGCCGCAGCCGGAAGACGTTGACGCCGGCATACATGCCCGGCAGCCGGCGCAGCCTCAAATGATCGGCCAGCGCGTCGGCGATGAAACGGTTGGCGGAGCCCTCGGCGATCATGCCGTGGAAATCCATGTCCAGCCGCTGGAACTCGCGCGTATCGAAGGCCGCGTCCGGCAGCGCCGACAGAGCGTCCATGCCCTGCCGCAAGGCCGCCGCCCGCGCGCCGTCCAGCCGGAAGCCCGGCGTCAGGATCGCCGCCGGCTCCAGCAGCAGCCGGAACTCGTAGCTTTCGCCCTGCGCCTCAGGATCGTCGGGTGTGCGCCGGAAAAGCCAGGACTGGCCGGGCGCGCGGTCCAGCAGATTCTCTTCCGTCAGTTTATTCAGCGCTTTTAGTACCGTCTTGCGCTCGGCGCTGTAGCGCCGCATCAGCGCTGCGGCGGTCACCGTCTGATCGAGCCGCCGCGCCGACCGGTCGCGCAGGATCGCTTCGGCCAGCTCGTCCTCCTCCGCGCTGGGAAGCTCGGCTGATATGGCCGGCTGCGCGGCGAGGTCGACGGCCAGATGGTAGCCGGTATCGGCCTCCCAGCGTACCACGCCCCGTTCCGCGAGCAGGCTGAGTGCCGCCCGCACCGGCGTGCGCGAGACATTGCACAGCGAGGCGATCTGCTGTTCGGGCAGGCGCGCGCCGGGCTCGAAGCCGCGCTGGCGCGCCACATCGAGGATGCGCTGCGCCAGGTCGAGATGGTTGGTGCGAGGTCGTCGGGCTGCGGCTTGCATGACTTTGTCTCGATGGGCGGATATGACCGCATTGGTTTGGCCGATCGCCGGCACAAGGGCAATCGGCCAGATTCTCCGGTCGCTTGGCAAATTATGGATTGACGTACTTTTTTCTGCAATAGTACTGTCATGACAATCGGCGATAAAAAGACCGAGGGAACAGGATCGAAAGCAGCGGCACAGGTCGCGCCCGGTCCAGCACAGAATTCGACGATCAACCGGAATGGGAGTCTGCCATGACCGCTACCAGCCCGCGGCGCCGTGCGCTCAAGGTCTCTTCAATCGCTCTCAGCCTTGCCCTGGCGCTGTCGGCGCCGGCAATGGCCGCCGACCTCGTCATCTCCAACTGGGACGGCTACATGGCGCCCGACGCCATGGCCGCCTTCAAGACCGCCACCGGCGTCTCCGGCGAAGTGGTGGTGCACGCCACCAATGAAGAGATCATGGGCAAGCTGATTGCCGCCGGCGGCAAGGGCTATGACGTTGTCTTCGTCTCCTCGCCCTTCGCCGAGGTGCTGAACAAGCTCGGTCTGACCGAGCCGATGGACCACGCCAAGATTCCCAATCTCGCCAACCTCTATCCGGAAGCGACCAAGCTGCCGCACGATGTCGGTAACGCTTTCTCCGTGCCTTACACCTGGGGCACGACGGGCCTCTGCTACCGCTCGGACTTGGTCAAGACGGCGCCCACGAGCTGGAGCGACCTGCTCGCGCCTTCCGATGCGCTGAAGGGCAAGACCACCATGCTGGCGACCGACCGCTGGCTGCTCGCCGCCGGCCAGCTCGACAAGGGCTTTTCCGTTAACGAGACCGATCGGGCCAAGATGGCCGAGGTCAAGGACTTGCTCATCTCGGCCAAGAAGACCCTGCTCGCCTATGACGACACCACCTTCTACTCCAAGCTGGTTTCCGGCGAGGCGCTGATGGTGCAGGCCTGGGACGGCTGGTGCAATTACGGCATCGCCGAAAAACCGGAGATCAAATACGTCATCCCTCGGGAAGGTTCGGACCTCTGGGTCGACACGATGGTGGTGATGAAGGCCTCCGAGCACAAGGACGACGCCTTCAAGTTCATCAATTTCATGCTCGACGCCAAGAACCATGCCTGGGCGGCGCAGAACATCGACTACAAGGTGCCGAACAAGCCGGCGATGGAAAGCCTGCCGGCCGACTTCCTCGCGAAATTCCCCAACATGGCGATGCCGGTGGCCGACCTCGTCAAGTTCGAACAGTTGCGCGATGTCGGCGAGGCCCAGCGCGACTATTCCAAGATCGTCAGCGAGATCAAGGCCGCGCAGTAGGCGGCGTCAAACCAGGCATCACGGCCGGCGGCGCGCCTGCTGCCGGCCCTGAGCGGTACCTTAAATTGTCACAGACCCGACTTCGCTCCTCCCTGCTGATGGCCCCGGCGCTGGTCTGGCTGACCGCGCTGATGGTGGTGCCGTGCGCGCTGGTGCTGGCGCTCGCCTTCTTTCGACGCGGCATCTATGGCGGCATCGACTACACCTTCACGCTGGAGAATTTCGGGCTGGTCTTCGACCCGCTCTATGCCGGTATTTTCCTCAAGTCAGCGCGCATCGCCGGCACCGCCGCGCTGATCGCGGTGGTGATCGGCTATGCCGCAGCCTACGCCATCTCGGCCGCCCCGCGCCGCTGGCAGCCTGTGTTCCTGTTCTTTGCCGTGCTGCCGTTCTGGTCCAACTATCTGATCCGCACCTATGCCTGGATCGTGCTGCTCAACCGCGAAGGCTTGATCACGCAACTCCTGCGTTGGTTTGGCTACACCGGCGAACCGCCATCGATGCTCTACACCGAAGGCGCGGTCATAGCCGGCCTCGTCTACAACTATTTGCCCTTCGTCATCCTCGCCTGTTACGCGCCGCTGTCGCGGCTCAACCCGGAACTCGCCGAGGCCTCACGTGATCTCGGCGCTTCGGCCGCCACCACCTTCCGCCGTGTCATCCTGCCTCTGACCGTGCCCGGCATTGCCGTCGGCGCGGTCTTCGTCTTCGTGCTGTCGATCGGCAATTTCGTCACTCCGGCTCTGCTCGGCGGCGGCCGTTTCCAGATGATCGGCAATCTCGTCTACCACCAGTTCCTCACCGCCAATGACTGGCCCTTCGGCGCCGCCCTGGCGATGGCGCTGATCGCCATCATGCTTCTGGTGCTTATGGCGCAGGCGCTCGCCGCCGACCGCGCCGCGGGGCGCGCCGAGCAGGCCGCGGGAGGCACTGATGGCTGACCGCTCCCCTACCGTGCGGCGCACACTGTGGCTTGTGCTGAGCCTCGTCTTCGCCTTCCTCTACATCCCGATCGCCGTGCTGGTGGCGCTGTCCTTCAACGAAGGCGGGCTGCCGACGGCATGGTCTGGCTTCTCGCTGAAATGGTACGCCTCGCTGGCAAACAATTCCGCGATCCTCTCCGCCGCGCTCAACACGCTGATCGTGGCACTGGTCTCGACGGTCATCGCAACCTCGCTCGGCACGCTGCTGGCGATCGGCGTCGAGATGCGCCGGCATTACGGCAAGGGGCTGGAAGCCCTGATCTTCGCGCCGATGATCATTCCCGACATCGTGCTGGCGATCGCGCTGCTGTCGTTCTTTTCCATGCTGAACCTGACCATGGGCCTGCACACCATCATCCTCGCCCATGTCGTGTTCAACCTGGCCTTCGTCTGCTCGGTGGTCCGCGCCCGGCTGAAGAGCTTCGACTGGTCGATCGTCGAGGCCTCCGCCGACCTTGGCGCCTCCGCTATCACCACCTTCCGGCGCGTGACCTTGCCTGTCATCGCGCCGGCGGTGAACGCCGGCGCGCTGCTTGCCTTCACGCTGTCGGTCGACGAGTTCATCATTGCCTTCTTCACCGCAGGCGCCGGCCGCGCCTCGACCACGCTGCCGATGCAGATCTACGCCATGATCCGCTTCGGCATCACGCCGGAGATCAACGCGCTGGCGACCATCGTCATGGCGGTTTCCATCACCGCGCTGACCCTGTCGCAACGGCTTAACCGGGGAATGATCGGCCAATGAGCGAACCGCGCACGCTGCTCGCCATCGACCATGTGTCGAAGAATTTCGGCCGGGTCACCGCCGTCGACGGCATCTCGCTCGATATCCGCGAGAACGAATTCTTCGCGCTGCTCGGCCCGTCCGGCTGCGGCAAGACCACGCTCTTGCGCATGCTCGCCGGCTTCGAGACGCCGAGCGACGGCCGCATCCTGCTCGACGGCAAGGACATCGCCAGGACCCCACCCAACAAGCGGCCGGTCAATTTGATGTTCCAGTCCTATGCGCTATTCCCGCATATGAGCGTGCGCGCCAACGTCTCCTACGGGCTGGAGATGGAGCGCTTGCCGGCTAAGGAAATCCGCTCCCGCGTCGACGCCATCCTGGCGACTACCGAGCTCGTCCCCTTCGCCGACCGCAAACCGGAGCAATTGTCGGGCGGCCAGAAGCAGCGCGTCGCGCTCGCCCGTGCGCTGGTCAAGCGGCCAAGGTTGCTGCTGCTCGACGAACCGCTCGGCGCGCTCGACAAGAAACTGCGCGGCGCCATGCAACTGGAATTGAAACGCCTGCAGCACGAGGTCGGCATCACCTTCGTCATTGTCACCCATGACCAGGAAGAATCGCTGGTCATGGCCGACCGCATGGCGGTGCTCAAGGATGGCAAGCTATTGCAATGCGACACGCCGCACGCGGTCTACGAGCACCCCGCCGACCGCTTCGTCGCCGACTTCATCGGCGTCATGAATTTCATTCCGGGCAAGGCGTCAGCCGATGGCGTGGTCGCCGTGAACTGCACTCGGATTGTCGGCAAGGTTCCCGCCACGCTCACGCCCGGTGCTTCCGCCGTGGCTTCGGTGCGGCCGGAACGCATCCGGGTGTTTCCCGAGGCTCGGACCGCCAACCGCACGACCGGCACGGTCGAGGCGCTGGCCTATCACGGCCTCGACCTGCAGCTGCATATCCGCACGCCGCTGTCGCCCAAACCGTTCCTGGTGCGCGTCACCGCAGACGCAGCCGACCGCCGGCCGGTGTCGTCCGGCGACCAGGTCGAACTCGGCTGGGATGCCGCCGATGTCAGAATTTTCGCAGAATAGGAGAAGCTTGATGGCGCAGAAGACGATCGCCTTTTTCCCGGAAGCCGCTTACGGCCCGGCGCTCAATTCCGTCGGCATCGCGCAAGCCGTCGAGGCGCGGGGGCACAAAGCCGTGTTCCTGTCCGATCCCGGTTTCGTCGAGGTTTATCGGGGCTACGGCTTCGAGGCGCATCCGGTGAACCTCTCCGAACCCATGCCGCCCGAGCAGATGGCCAAGTTCTGGGAGGATTTCATCAACGGCCACATCCCGAATTTCCGCAAGTCGCCCTATGACCAGGTCGACAACTATGTGAAGGATTGCTGGACCGCGATCGTCGACAGCGCCAAATGGGCGCAAAAGGATCTGCCGGGCGTGCTGGCGGCCATCAAGCCCGACGTCATCTGCGTCGACAACGTCATCCTGTTCCCGGCGATCAAACAGTTCGGCAAGCCTTGGGTGCGCGTCATCTCCTGCTCGGAAAACGAGATCGAGGACGAGGACATCCCGCCGCATCTCTCGGGTTGCGGCGAGAACGACCACGCCGGCCATCAGCGCTACCGCTACCACTTCAACGCGGTCATCAAGCCGATCCATGACGACTTCAACGCCTTCCTGAAGGCCAACGACGAGGCGCCTTACCCGATCGGCCAGTTCTTCGAGGCGTCGCCCTATCTCAATCTGCTGCTCTATCCCGAAGCCGCAAAGTTCAAGCGCTGTCATCCGCTCGACCCGGCGAAATTCCAGTATCTCGAAGGCTGCGTGCGGCAGGAGAAACCTTACACCGTGCCGACCTTCGCCAAGAACAACGATGGGCCGCTGCTCTATGTTTCCTTCGGCAGCCTCGGCGCCGGCGATGTCGAGCTGCTGAAGCGCATCATCGCCACGCTGGGCAAGACGCGCTACCGCGCGCTGGTCAATGTCGGCGGCTACAAGGACCAGTACACGGACGTGCCCGGCAACGTCATCGTCGAGAGCTGGTTCCCGCAGCCTTCGGTGATTCCGCAGGTCGATGCCGTCATCCACCATGGCGGCAACAACTCTTTCACCGAGTGCCTCTATTTCGGCAAGCCTGCCATCATCATGCCCTATGTCTGGGACGGTCACGACAACGCCACCCGGGTCGAGGAAACCGGCCACGGCTTCGGCATGCCGCGCTACGACTGGAGCGATGCTGAGCTGGTCGCGAAGATCGAGGCCTGCCTGACCGATCCGAAGATGAAGGCCAAGCTGGCGAAGACATCCGCGCAGATGCACGCACAGAATGGTCCGGAAAAGGCTGCCGGCTTGCTGGAGGCGTTGCTGTGAGCACGATGTTTGAGATGCCGGGCGCCGTAGAGTGCAGCGTCGACAAGTGCAGAGGAGCCTCCCTGTGACCTCCTCCGCCCCGCATCTCCACCAGGCCTCCACCCGCACCGATCTCGTGGACTGGGGCGCCCAGCCCGACGCATTGGAAGGCGCGTCGCACTCCGCCGGCAAGCTGCTGCACAAGGGACCGAACAACCAGCCGGAATCCGGCATCTGGGTGTGCACGCCTGGCCGTTGGCGGCTCTTGATCCCGCGCGACGAATTGTGCCATTTCGTCGCCGGCCGCGCGACCTACCGCTCGGATGTCGGCGAAGTGATAGAAGTCTCGGCCGGGACCGTGGTCATGTTCCCCGCCGGCTGGACGGGCGAATGCACGGTGCACGAGACCATGCGCAACGTCTACATGCTGGCCTGACACATAGGAGCAAGACATGTCGACACCGCATTGGCCGCAGGCCTCGGCCGTGGAACTGGAGGATTGGGGCGCGGGCAGCAACACGCTTGCCGGCGCGCCGCGCGCCTCCGGAAAAATCCTGTCGCAGAACCCGGACGGTTCGAGCGAATGCGGCCTGTGGTCGTGCACGCCGGGCACCCGCAAGGTCACCTTCGCCGCCGACGAGTTCTGCCATTTCCTGTCGGGGCACGGCAGCTATGTCCACGAGAATGGCGAACAGATTCCGGTGACGTCCGGAACGCTGGTGTTCTTTCCCGCCGGCTGGACCGGCATCTCCATCATCACGCAAACGCTGACCAAGGCCTTCATGTGCCGGTGAGCCCCATTTCAAGGAATTCGATATGACCACGCCAATCATGCAATCGCCGCTCGCCGTCACCGACCTCGTCGACTGGGGGATCATCCCGACCATGATCGAGGGCCAGTCCCACACCTCGGGGAAGCTGCTCCACAAGGGACCGGAAGGCCGCTCCGAATGCGGCCTGTGGGTCTGCACGCCGGGCAAATGGCACTGCCACGTCACCCGCGACGAGTTCTGCCACTTCCTCGAAGGCCGCTGCACCTATGTCCACGAATCGGGCGAGGTCATCGAGATCGAGCCGGACACGGCGGCTTTCTTCCCGCAGGACTGGAAAGGCGTCTGCACCGTCCATGAGACCATCAAGAAAGTCTACATGATCCGCTGAGCGGATTTGAGAGGATGTCCATGCCCTTCTTCCCTGACCGGCCGACCTTCTTCGTCAATCCGGACTACCGGCCGATGGCCGGTGCAAACAAAGCAGTGATCGACCCTGCCACGCTGGAAACGGTCGGCGCGATCGCGGCGGCCAGCGATGGCGAGATCGATGCCGTGCTCGCCGCCGCGACCAGGGCGCAGATTGCCTGGAAAAGGCTCGATGCCAAGAGCCGGGCAAAGCATCTGCACGCCGTCGCCAACGCCATCGAGGCCGCCGACTTCACCCGCTGCGCCGAGCTGATGGTACGCGAGATGGGCAAGCCCTATCCGGAAGCCATCGGCGAGATCGCCAATTGCGCGCCGATCTTCCGCTATTATGCGGAGATGGCGCGCGATGACGCTGGCAAGATCGCCGGCACGACGCAGGCCGGTTCGTTCCAGTACGCGCGCTACGAGCCGTACGGCGTCTCGGTCCACATCATGCCCTACAACTTCCCGATCCTGCTGATGTGCTGGACCGTCGCGGCATCGCTTGCCGCGGGCAATGCCTGCATCGTCAAGCCTGCCGAGGCGACAACCCTGTCGACACTGGACTATATGGCCGTGTTCCGATCGCTGCCGGAAGGCATGGTCTCTTGCCTGCCGGGCGGCGCGGCCACGGCGCAGGCACTGATCACGTCCGACCGCACCCATGCGGTTGCCTTCACTGGCTCGGTCGCCGCTGGCAAGGCGGTGGCGGTCGCATGCGCCGAACGCATGAAGTCTTGCGTCATCGAGGCCGGCGGCAGCGATCCGCTGATCATCAGCGAATACGCGCCACTGGAGGTCGCCGCGGCCGGCAGCGTCACCGCCGCCTTCCACCTCACCGGCCAGGTCTGCACCTCGGCCGAGCGCTTTTTCGTCGTCGATGCCGTGCATGACCGCTTCGTCGAGTTGTTTGCCGAGAGGACGCGCGCGCTGCGCATCGGCAACGGCATGGACAAGACCGAGATCGGTCCGCTGGTCAGCGAAAGCGCGCGGACAAAGGTCATGCGTCTTGTCGACGACGCCATTGCCCACGGCGCCAAGGCAATTACCGGCGGGCGGATCCCGCCGGCGCACAACACCGGCTGGTTCTACGAACCCACGATCCTGACCGGCGTCACCCCCGATATGGCGATCGTGCGCGAAGAGTGTTTTGGCCCGGTCGCCGCCATCTGCCGCGTCAAGGATTTCGATGAGGCGATCCGGCTTGCCAATGACAGCCCGTTCGGGCTCGGCGCCTCCGTCTTCACCACCGATCTCGCCGAAGCGCATGAGGCGGCCGAACGGCTCGAAGCCGGCATGGTCTGGGTCAACAATCCGCTGATCGACAATGATGCCCTGCCCTTCGGCGGCTGGAAGGCATCAGGCCTCGGCCGTGAACTCGGCCGCCAGGGGCTTGATGCCTTCCGCCGCTCGAAGATGGTCATCATCGACCATAGACCGGCGATCCAGGACTGGTGGTATCCCTATCCCGACAGCTGGTTCCGCGAGACCGGCGGCCGCAAGCACGTGTGAAGGAATAGCGCGCGGCAACACCGCGCGCCTCGACAAGGTTACACCTCGACGCCTTCCCAAGAGCCGGTCTCGGCCATCCGCTCCAGCAACGGGGCCGGCTTGAACACATCCTTGCCGGTCCGCTGGTGCCAGTGGTCGAGCCGTTCGACGATCTTTGCCGCCCCTTCGAGACCGGCCCAGAACATCGGGCCACCCTTGCCGATGGGAAAGCCGTAGCCATTGACCCAGACGACATCTATGTCGGAGGCACGGGCCGCGATCTTCTCCTCGAGTATCTTCGCCCCCTCATTGACCAGAGGATAGAGCGTGCGCTCGATGATTTCGTCCGCGCTGATCGCACGGGGCGCAACGCCCATCTCAGCGGCCCTGTCGCGGATCAGCGTCTCGACCTCCGGATCGGGGACGCCTGCTCGTGCGCCGGCCTCGTAGAGGTAGAAGCCACGGCCAGTCTTCTGGCCGAAACGGCCCTGTTCGCACAGTGTGTCGGCGATGACAGCCGTCAGGCCGCGCGCCTTGCGGTTGCGCCAGCCAATGTCGAGGCCGGCGAGATCGCCCATCTGGAACGGCCCCATCGGCCAGTCGAAATCGGTGAAGGCCTTGTCGATCTGGCTGGGCGTCGCACCCTCCAGCAGCAGCGCTTCCGATTCCGAGCCGCGCGCCGCCAGCATGCGGTTGCCGACGAACCCGTGGCAGACGCCGACGACGACCGCCACCTTGCCGATCCGCCGCGCAAGATCGGCCGCCGTCGCCAGCGCATCCGGCGCGGTCTTGTCGGCCTGCACGATCTCCAGCAGCTTCATGACATTGGCCGGCGAGAAGAAATGCAGGCCGAGCACATCCTGCGGCCGCGAGATCGAGCCGGCGATTTCATTGATGTCGAGATAGGAGGTGTTGGTGGCAAGGATGGCGCCCGGCCTGGCGGCAACATCCAGCTTGCCGAAGACCTGCTTCTTCACCGCCATGTCCTCGAACACCGCCTCGATGATCAGGTCGCACTCGGCGAGATCGGCATAGTTGGTCGAGCCCTCGAACTGCGCTAGCCGCTGACGCATGGCGTCTTCGGTCAGGGAACCGCGCGAAACGGAAACGGCATAGTTCTTCTCGATCATGCCAAGCCCGCGCTGCAGCGCTTCCGTGCTTGTTTCCAGCAAGGTGACCGGAAAGCCGCCATTGGCGAAGGCCATGGCGATGCCGCCGCCCATTGTGCCGACGCCGATGACACCGACGCGCGCGATCCTGCGCTTGGGCGTGTCCTTGCCGGGAAGCTTTGCCGCCTCACGTTCGGCGAAGAACAGATGGCGTTGCGCCCGCGACTGGTCGCTGGCGACCAGTTTCACGAATAGCGCCCGCTCCGCGGCCAGCGCTTCGTCGAAGGGCAGCAAGAGGGCGTTGCGCACCGCTTGCGCGCAGGCGACCGGCGCTTCGAGCCCGCGCGCCTTTTTGGCGAGTTCCGCCGCCTCGTCATCGAAAGCCGCGAGGTCGGTTTCCACAAGCCGTTCATTGCGATCGCGCACCGGCGTGAAAGGACCACCCTTGCGGGCGATTTCTCCTGCGAAGTTCACGGCATGCCTGGTCAGGTCGCCCTCGAAAATGGCATCGACCAGACCGGCTTCATGCGCTTCGACCGCGCTGATCGGCGTCCCGGAAGCAATCATCCTCAGTGCCTTCACCGCGCCGACAAGACGCGGCAGCCTCACCGTGCCGCCACCACCCGGCAGCAGGCCAAGTTTCACCTCCGGCAGGCCGAGTTTGGCGCCGGCATCGGCAACGCGAAAATGACAGCCGAGCGCCAGTTCCAGCCCGCCGCCGAGCGCGGTGCCGTGGATGGCGGCGACCGTCGGTTTGGCGATGGTTTCCAGCATCGCGACGATGGCGCGCAGGTCGGGCTGCTGGACCGGCTTGCCGAATTCGGTGATGTCGGCGCCGGCGACAAAGGTTCGACCAGCGCAAGCGATGACTATGGCCGCGACCGAAGCGTCATCGCGCAGGGAAACCAGCGCCTGCATCAGCGGCTCGCGGACATGGAAACTCAGCGCATTGACCGGCGGGTTGTCGATGGTGACGATGGCGACGCCATTGTCGTTCACGACGCTGACAGAATTGCACAAGCAGAGCCCTCCGGGACCGACTGAGATCGCGGAAGGGTTTACTAGGCTGCGCCGCGAATGGGAACCCGCTGTTGGGCTGGCCCAATATTTGGCGGCGCGACGGGCTGCCCCGGGAGGTTGCGGTCGATGCTCGCCAAACGCTTGGGGACGGAGATCACCGCACCGCCTTCTCCCCGCCCGCCGCCGTAATCACCCCGACAATGATCAGCCCCGTCAGCAGCAGCCGCACGCCGGCGCTGACGCCGAACGTGTTGAGCATGGTCAAGAGCAGCACCAGAAACAGCGCGGCGCCCCACACCCCGGGCACATTGGCCTTGCCGCCGGCGACCGACGTGCCGCCGATGACGACGACGGCGATCGAGGCGAGCAGATATTCATTGCCGATATCGACATTGGCGCCCCTGAAATAGCCGGCGAGCAGCGCGCCATCGATGCCGCCGAGCGCGCCCGACAGCGCATAGGTGAGGAAGCGGATGCGCCCGACATTGACGCCGGCGAGCCAGGCGGCGCGGATATTCTGACCGATCGCCAGCACCGAGCGGCCATAGATCATGCGCTGCAGGGCGATGGCCGCGCCGATGGTGAACAGCACGGTCAGCACCGCCAGCACCGGAATGCCCAGGATCTGCCAGTTGGTGAAATCGGCAAAGCCGGGCGGCGGCTTGATCTGCAGCCCGCGCCCGTAGCTGATGTCGATCGACTGGATGATGAAGCTCGCAGACAGGGTGGCGATGATCGGCGGAATGCGCAGCGCCCAGATCAGCAGATAGTTGACGGCGCCGATCGCCGCGCCGCAGGCAAGCGCCGCGAGAAGGCCGACCACGATCATGGAATCGCTGCCGGCCATCACCTTCATGGCAACCGCGCTGGCGAGGCCGATATTGGCTGGCAGCGACAGGTCGACATTGCCAGGCCCAAGCGTAATGACGAACATCTGGCCGACGCCGACGATGACGGTGAACACCGCGAGCGACAACGCCGCCGTGACCATGCCGCCGGCGCCATAGCCGCCGGTGAAGGCGATCGTCGCCAGCCACACGACGAGCGCGCCGAGGAACGACCATACCCAGGGTTTGCCGGCCAGCGATCTCACCAAAATCATCGCTCACCTCTCCCTGCGGCTGATCAGGACCCGCGCCGCCAGCACGATGATCAGGATGGCGCCATTGGCGGCCACCTGCCAGTCGGGCGGAATGTGCATGAAGGTGAGCAGCGGCGAGGCGGCCAGCGCCAGTGTCAGCGCGCCGATCACCGCGCCGATCGGCGACACCCGGCCGCCGACGAATTCGCCGCCGCCGAGGATGACGCCGGCGATCGAAAGCAGCGTGTAGCCATTGCCGATATTGGCATCGGCCGAGGTGGTGATGCCGATCAGCGCCATGCCGGACAGCACGCCGAACAGGCCGGCCAGCGCAAACAGCACGACCTTGGTTTTGAGCAGCGACCAGCCGGCGCGCTTGAGCGCGGCCGCATTGCCGCCGGAGCCGCGCAGGATCACGCCATAGGAGGTGCGCATCAGGCCGAAATGGACGACGAGGCCGATCAGCAGCGCCGCGATGATCGGGAACGGCACGAACGGCGGCTTGAACGCCATGATCGCCAGCAGCCAGTCCGGCGCCTTGCCGCCGGGCTTGGGCAGGACGAGGATGGCCAGCCCCTGCCAGACGAAACTCATGCCGAGCGTCACAACGATCGACGGCAGATTGCGCAGATGGATCAGCGCGCCGAGCAGCGCATAGACGCCGATAGAGCCGAGCAGGATGGCGACGCCAATGAGCGGCGCGTCCTTCAGCCAGGTCGCGGTGACGCAGCCGACGAACCCGACGAAGGTGCCGATCGACAGGTCGAGCTCATTGCCTGAAATGACGAACATCTGCGCGATCGTCGCCAGCGCGATCGGGATCGCCAGGTTCAGCATCAGGCTGAAGCCGAAATAGCTGATGGCGCGGGGGTTGAGCCAGGCAATGGCGGCGAGCACCAATGCCAGAGACAGCGCCGGCAGCAGCCCGCGCAGCAGGCGGGCACGGGCCAGCGCGCCACGCTCGGCGGAACTCCTGGCGATAGTGTCGAGGCTGGCGGCGGTCATCTTAGGCCGCGTCGCCGAAGGAGGACTGGATGATCTTCTCTTCGGTCAATTCGTCGCGACCCAGATTGGCGACGATGCGGCCGTTCTTGAAGACATAGACATGGTCGCAATTGTCGAGTTCCTCGGTTTCCGTGGTGTACCAGAGGAAGGTGCGGCCGCGGCCAGCCTCCTCGCGGACGAGGTCGTAGACTTCCAGCTTGGTGCCGATATCGACGCCGCGCATCGGATCGTCCATCAGCACGATCTGGGCATCGGAGCCGAGCGCGCGGGCAAACAGCGCCTTCTGCTGGTTGCCGCCCGACAGCGAGAAGATGTTGTTGTTCATGTCGGGCGTGCGGATGCCGATCTTCTTCTGCCAGAACTCGGCAAGTTCGGCCTCGCGCCGCGGCGAGATCAGCAGCCCGTTGCGCAGCCGCGCCAGCGAGCGGATGCCGATGTTCGCGGCGATCGACCATTGCGGGAAAATCCCGTCCGACTGGCGGTCGCCGGCGACCAGCGCCACCGGCGCGGTCACTTCGATGCCGGTCCTGGCACGGGAGGCAGCAGCGAAAATCGCCAGCAACAGGTCGGTCTGGCCGTGTCCCGCCAGCCCGGCAAGGCCGATGATCTCGCCGGCGCGGGCGACAAGATCGGCGCCGTCCTTCTGCGCGGCGGGGCGCGCCCGCACCCGCAAAGGGCCGGCGGCCGGCCTGGCGGCGGCAATTTCAGCGGCGATCTTCTGCCGCGCTTCCGCCCCGCCCATCGCCGTCACCAGCCGGTCGCGATCGAAGGCATTCGCCGCATCGGCGACGACCACCTTGCCGTCGCGCATCACCACGATGCGATCGGCATTCCTGAGCACCTCGCCCAGCACATGCGAGATCAGGATGCAGCTCTTGCCGCCGGCGATGAAGCGGCGCACGAAGGACAGCAGTTGCCCAGCCGTGTGCGCGTCCAGCGATGATGTCGGCTCGTCGAGGATCACGAGATCGAGCCTATCCTCCGTCACCGTGAAGGCGCGGGCCACCTCGACCATCTGACGCCGGCCGATCGACAGGTCGCCGACAATGTCCCAGGCCGAAATGCCATGATCCGGAAAGATCTCGTCAAGCTTGGCGGTGATCAGCGCGGCCGCCTTGCGCCGCCAGCCGAGGCCCGAGAGCGACGCGTGGTTGATGCGCGTGTTTTCGGCGACACTGAGATTGGGGCACAGCGACAGTTCCTGGAACACGCAGCGTATGCCGAGCTTTTGCGCCCGCGACACCGAGTAGTTCTCCTCGCTACCGCCATGCACGCCGATCTTGCCGCTGTCGGGCGTGAGCGTGCCCGCCACCATGTGCATCAGCGTCGATTTGCCGGCGCCATTGTGGCCGACCAGGCCGACGCATTCGCCGGGCCGGACATGGAAGTCCACGCCGCCCAGCGCGCGAACGGCGCCGAAATGTTTTTCGGCGCCGTTCAGTCTGATGATGTCAGCGTTCCCTTCAGGCATGCCTAGAGATATCCGCACGATGGTACGAAGGGCAACGCTGGCGCGACATTCACTTGATGTTGGCCTTGATCGCCGCGAGCGCGTCTTCCTGCGTGTATTCGTGGGTGGCGACGCCGCCTTCCTTGATCTTCGGCAGGGCTGCCTCGAAATCGTCCTGCGTGAAGGCCAGATACGGCACCAGCAGATCGTGCGGAATGTCCTTGCGGCCATCGAGCACCTGCTGCGCCACCCAGAAGGCGAGCGACGATACGCCGGGCGCGATCGAAGCCGACCAGGTCTTGTAGCCGTCCTTGTCCTTCTGTTCCTTCCACCACTTCAGCTCGTCCTGCCGGTTGCCCATGATGATGGTCGGGCGCGGCTTGCCGGCGGCGGCGAAGGCCTGTGCGGCGCCATAGCCGTCGCCGCCCTGGTCGACGATGCCGACGACGTCAGGCAGCGACGGCAGGATGGTCGCAACGGCCTTTTGCGCCGTCGTCTGATCCCAGTCGCCGGTTACCGAGCCGACGATCTTGAACTCGGGATGGGCGGCGACGCCTTCGAGGATGCCGGCATGAATGGCATCGTCGATCGAGGTGCCGGCCAGGCCACGGATTTCCAGAAGGTTCCCGCCCTTGGGCTGGAACTTGGCCATCTGCTCGACTTCCTGCTTGCCCATGTCCTTGAAGTCGACGACGACGCGGTAGGCGCAGGGCTCGGTCACGGTGCCATCGAAGGAGACGACGGTGATACCGGCATCGCAGGCCTGCTTGATGGCGCCGTTGAGCGCGTCCGGCGAGGCGGCGTTGATGACGATGGCGTCATAGCCCTGCAGGATCAGGTTCTGCACCTGGGCCGCCTGGGTCGGCACTTCCTTGTCGGCGGTGGTGAAGATGTCGGCCGCGCCGACGATCTTGTCGGCGACCGCCTTCTTGGTGACGATGCCATAGCTGTCGAGCATCGCCTGCCGCCAGGAATTGCCGGCGTAATTGTTGGAGAATGCGATCTTCTTGCCGCTGGTATCGGCAAGCGCCGTGCCCGATGCGAGCATCGCCGCAAGAGCGCCCAAGGCTAACAGTTTCTTCATGTCATACTCCTCCCAAGAGTTGCTGGTCGTGCGGATTTTAGAGCAATTCCAGGAAAAGTGTGAGCGGTTTTCCGTCAGGAATTGCGTCAAAACAAAGAGTTAGAGGGGTTCGCCGTTTCCGGGAAACGGTGAAACGCTCTAGTTGGAAAATCGAGCCTGCGTTCCTGTTTTTTATCGATTGTCAGACAAATGCAACTGGCACAGCGGCCTGTCAACTGCAATCCGCAAAGCCCGCCGATCAACTTGCGGTGGGCCAATTGAAATGGCGTCGGTGGATGGGTAAGCCATGCGCACAGGAGGCCAACAGAGATGGCAGTGACGCCGATCGTACCCCCGGGCGCACCGGGCATTCCGGCACGCTGGACGTCGAGCGCCAAGAGCGGCGTCGGGACGTCGCTTTCGCCGACCGGCCACATCTGGTTCACCGTCAGCCACGGCATCCTCAACGAAGTCTATTATCCGCGGCTCGACAGCGCCTGCACCCGCGATCTCGGCCTGATCGTCACCGGCCCCGACGGCTATTTCTCGGAAGAGAAGCGCGATGCCGCGCATGAAATCGAGCCCTTCGAGGCCGGCGTTCCCGCCTATAGGCTGGTCAACACGGCCGGCGACGGCGCCTACCGTATCGAGAAGCGCATCCTCTGCGACACCACGCGGCCCGCGCTGCTGCAGGAAATCACCTTCACGGCGCTCAAAGGTGCGCCCGACGATTACCGCGTCTACGGGCTCCTGGCGCCGCATCTGGTCAATGCCGGCATGGGCAACACCGCTTGGGTCGGCGAGCACAAGGGAAAGCCAGTGCTGTTCGCCTCGGGCCGCGGCTCTTGCCTGGCGCTGGCCTCGTCGCTGCCCTGGCGGGACTGTTCAGCCGGCTATGTCGGCTTCTCCGACGGCTGGCAGCAACTCAACCATACCGGTATCCTTGATCCGGCTTGCCAACGCGCAGAAGACGGCAATGTCGCGCTGACCGGCGAGATCGGCTTCACATCAGCCGAGACGAAGACGCTTCTGGCGCTGGGTTTCGGCGCGACACCCGACGAGGCCGCCGAAAACGCCTTCGCCAGCCTGAAGCGGGGCTTTGAGCCCACGGCCAAGGCCTACGTCCAGAATTGGCGCGAATGGCAGGCCGGACTGCTGCCCCTGGACCGGCACCTAGCGTCGGGGATCAACACCTATCGCACCTCGACCGCGGTTCTGGCGACGCACCGCTCCACCGCCATGCCGGGCGCGGCGGTCGCCAGCCTGTCCGTCCCCTGGGGCTTCAACAAGGGCGACGACGACCTCGGCGGCTACCATCTGGTCTGGCCGCGCGATCTGGTCGAGACAGCGGGCGGCTTTCTCGCCGCCGGCGATGCCGCGTCGGCGCTGCAGATCCTTGAGTATCTGCGCTCCATCCAGCAGCCGGACGGCCATTGGCCGCAAAATGCCTGGCTCGACGGATCTGCCTACTGGCCCGGGATCCAGATGGACGAGTGCGCCTTTCCGCTGCTTCTGGCCGACGCCCTGCATCGTGCCGGCCATCTGCCGCGCGCCAGGCTTGCCGCCTTCCTGCCAATGATCGAACGCGCCGCGACCTATGTCGTGCGCAATGGACCCGTCACCGGCGAGGACCGCTGGGAAGAGGATGCCGGCTACAGCCCGTTCACCCTGGCCGTGGAGATCGCCGCCCTGCTTGCCGCGGCCGACCTGCTCGACGTCTGCGGCAAGAAGGACGAAGCAACCTATCTGCGCGAGACATCGGACGGCTGGAACGACCAGGTCGAGCGCTGGACCTATGCCACCGACACGGCCATCGGCAAGGCGGCCGGCGTCGAAGGCTATTATGTCCGCATCGCGCCGCCCGACAGCGCCGAGGCCGGGTCGCCCAAGGACGGCTATGTGCCGATCAAGAACCGGCCGCCCGGCGATACCGACCGGCCGGCGCAAGAAATCGTCAGCCCCGACGCGTTGGCGCTGGTGCGCTTCGGCCTGAGGTCGGCCGATGACCCGCGCATCGTCGATACGGTCAAGGTCATCGACGCACAATTGCGCCGCGCCCTGCCGCAAGGTCCACTCTGGTATCGATACAATGGCGACGGCTATGGCGAACACCAGGACGGCGCGCCTTTCGACGGCACCGGCCAGGGCCGGCCATGGCCATTGCTCGCCGGCGAGCGCGCCCACTATGAACTGGCGGCAGGGCGCAAGGATGAGGCGGCCAACCTGCTCAAGGCGCTGGAAGGCTCGGCCGAGCCGGGCGGACTGCTGCCGGAGCAGGTCTGGGACAGTGCCGACCTGCCTGAGCGCGAGTTGCTGCATGGCCGCCCCTCGGGCAGCGCCATGCCGCTGGTCTGGGCGCATTCCGAGCACATCAAGCTGCTGCGCTCGCTGCGCGACGGCGTTGTCTTCGACATGCCGCCGCAAGGCGTGAAGCGCTACATCGAGGGCAAGACCATATCGCCATTCAGGACCTGGCGATTCAACAACAAGATCCGCGCGCTGCCCGAAGGCAAGACGCTGCGCATCGAATTGCTGGCCGCGGCAACGGTGCATTGGAGCACCGACGATTGGGCAACCGCCCATGACAGCCAGACGGCGGAAAATGCCTTCGGCATCCATCTTGCCGATCTGCCCACCGCCAGCCTCCCCAAGGGAAGCACGCTGATCTTCACTTTTTTCTGGCCCGGAACCGGCGATTGGGAGAATGTCGACTTCTCCGTCACATCAGGCGAGCGGGATAGCGGCTAACATCCTTGCTCGATATATCAGGAAAATCTCCAGGAAACAGGACGAAACCATGCAGATCGGAATGATGGGACTGGGCCGGATGGGCGCCAACATGGTGCGGCGCCTGATGCGCGACGGCCATGAATGCGTCGTCTACGACATCAACCCGGCAAGCGTCGCGGCCCTGGTCAGCGACGGCGCGCTCGGCGCGGCCTCCCTGACGGAATTCGTCGGCAAGCTCGCCAAGCCGCGCTGTGTCTGGCTGATGCTGCCGGCGGCGATCACCGGCAAGATCATCGATCAGGTCTCGGCCCTGATGGAGCCCGGCGATATCGTCATCGACGGCGGCAACTCCTACTATCACGACGCGGTCGACCAGGCCGCAAAACTCGCCACCAAGGGCATCCATCTTGTCGATGTCGGCACCAGTGGCGGTGTCTGGGGCTTGGAGCGCGGCTACTGCCTGATGATCGGCGGTCCCGACGTGGCGGTGCAGCATCTCGATTCGATCTTCGCCACGCTGGCGCCCGGCGCCGATGCCGGCGCGCCGGTTCCCGACAAGGCCGCCGGCACCGCGCCCTTCGGCTATTTACATTGCGGGCCGAGCGGCGCCGGCCACTTCGTCAAGATGGTGCACAATGGCATCGAATATGGCGTCATGGCCGCCTATGCCGAAGGCATGAACATCCTGAAGTCGGCCAATGCCGGCAAGCGGCAACGCACGGCGGACGCCGAGACCAGCCCGCTGGAAAACCCGCAATATTACCAGTTCGACATCGACCTTCCGCAGGTGGCCGAGGTCTGGCGGCATGGCAGCGTCATCGGCTCCTGGCTGCTCGATCTCACCGCCGGGGCGCTGAAGAGCGATCCGGGCCTGGCGCAGTTCGGCGGCCGGGTTTCGGATTCCGGCGAAGGCCGCTGGACGCTGAAAGCGGCGATCGACACTGGCGTGCCGGCGCCGGTGCTGTCCTCGGCGCTGTTCGACCGCTTCTCCTCGCAAGGCGAATCCGAGTTCTCCGACAAGCTGTTGTCCGCCATGCGCTATGCCTTCGGCGGCCATGTCGAAAAGCCGAAGGCCGGCAAGTGACGCGGCCTGGGGAGACGCACGCATGAGCCAGGAACGGTCCGATACGCTGGTGCTCTTCGGCGCCACCGGCGACCTCGCCCACAAGAAGATATTTCCGGCGCTTTACCAGATGGTGGCCAAGGGCACGCTTACCGAACCGGTGATCGGCGTCGCCTTCGACGCCTGGGACATCAAGCAGTTGCAGGCCCGCGCCCGCGACGGCATCGTCAACGCCGTCGGCAAGATCGACGAGAAGGTGTTCGCCAAATTCGCCTCGCTGCTGCGCTATGTCAGCGGCGACTACCGCGATCCCGCCACCTTCGAGAAGCTGAAGACAGCACTCGGCAGCGCCCGGCGGCCGCTGCACTACATGGCGGTGCCGCCGACCATGTTCGAGACTGTCGTGCAAGGGTTGGAGCAGTCGGGCACCGCGCGCGGCGCGCGGCTGATGGTGGAAAAGCCGTTCGGCCATGATCTGCAGTCGGCGCGCTGGCTGAACCGGGTGCTGCATCTGGTGTTCGACGAGCAGTCGATCTTCCGCATCGACCACTATCTCGGCAAGGAAGCGATCCAGAACCTGCTTTATTTCCGCTTCGCCAATTCCTTTCTCGAGCCGATCTGGAACCGCAACTTCGTCGAGAGCGTGCAGATCACCATGGCCGAGGATTTCGGCATCGAGGGCCGTGGCCGCTTCTACGACGATGTCGGCTGCATAAGGGACGTCATCGAGAACCATCTGCTCAACATCCTCTTGCTGCTGGCCATGGAGCCGCCGGTCGGCCGCTCGGCCGACGACCTGATCGACGAGAAGGTCCAGGTGCTCAGGGCGATTCGGACGCTGACAAAAGACGATGTCGTGCGCGGCCAGTTCACCGGCTATCTCGCCGAGCCCGGCGTGGCGCCGAATTCGCCGGTCGAGACCTTCGCGGCGGTGCGCTTCTTCGTCGACACCTGGCGCTGGCAGGACGTGCCGTTCTTCATCCGCGCCGGCAAGAACATGCCGGTGCATGTCACGGAAGTGGTGGTGCGGCTGAAGCGGCCGCCGCTCGACGTCTTCGACCCGATCAAGCCCGCCGACCAGAATTACGTGCGCTTCCGCATCGACCCGCAAGTGGTGATCGCCATCGGCGCGCAGCGCAAGGCGCCAGGCGACGACATGGTCGGCGAGCAGGTGGAACTGACCGCGCTTGACGACAGCAAGGCCGACATGCCGCCCTATGAAAGGCTGATCGGCGACGCCATGAACGGCAATGGCCAACTCTTCACCCGCCAGGACGCGGCCGAGCTTGCCTGGCGCATCGTCGGGCCGGTGCTTGGCGACACAACGCCGCCGCATCTCTACGAACCGAAGACATGGGGACCGGCCCACGCCATGGCAGGCTTCGGGCCGCCCAATGGCTGGATCGATCCAGTGGCGTGAGCGGAGGGGACACGATGGCCAAGGCGGTGGCATCCGGCGCCGAGCAGATAGTGCTTTCAATCGACATTGGCGGCTCGCACGTCAAGATCCTGACCAGCAACGGCGGCGCCGAGCGCCGGGACGATTCCGGCCCGGACCTGACGCCGCTGCAGATGATCGAGAAAGTGAAGAAGCTCGCCGAGGGCCTGTCCTACGACGTCATCTCGATGGGCTATCCCGGCCCGGTGCGTCACAACAAGCCGGTGCTCGATCCCAAGAATCTCGGCAAAGGCTGGGCCGGCTTCGATTTCGCGGCGCAGTTCGGCAAGCCGGTCAAGGTGGTCAATGATGCGCTGATGCAAGCCATCGGCAGCTATGATGGCGGGCGCATGCTGTTCCTCGGGCTGGGAACCGGCCTCGGTGCGGCGATGATCCTCGATAATGTCGGCCAGCCGATGGAGCTCGCCCATCTTCCCTACAGGAAGGACGCAAGCTTCGAGGACTATGTCGGCGAGCGCGGCCTGGAAAAGCACGGTAAGAAGAAGTGGCGCAAATACGTCTTCGACGTCGTCACGCGGCTGCGCGCCGCCCTGCAACCAGACTATGTCATCATTGGCGGCGGCAATGTCGACAAGCTCGACGAGTTACCGGCCGATGCCAGGCGCGGTGACAACACACGCGCCTTTGAAGGCGGATTTCGTCTGTGGCGAGACAAGGCGCTGATTGTCTGATATTATTACAGTTTAGTATAGTTGTTCAAAATAACGTGTGACGCCGCGCTTAATCATTGCGTTACGCAGATTTGCCGACTAGGAATTTCGCGCGCTGCCCCCGCGCGGTCCACTGGATACGCCAGAGACGCTTCAGCATCTTTTTTGATTTTGTGTCTCGTCCTTTCGAAAACGAACCCCATTTTCGAGGCGTGCACCATAAACGGAGGAAACATTGACCGACGACAGCAACGACGCTCGCATCGACCTTCTCGAGCTGACCGCCCACATCGTATCCGCCTACGTTGAGAAGAACCGCCTGCCCGCCTCCGGCCTGGCCGACCTCATCGCCAGCGTCGCCACCTCCATCGGCGGGCTCGGCAAGCCGGCCGTGCCGGTAGCGGCCCCCCTGGTTCCCGCCGTCAATCCGAAGAAATCGGTGACGCCGGATTTCATCATCTGCCTCGAAGACGGCAAGAAGTTCAAATCGCTGAAGCGCCATCTCGGCGTGCATTTCGGCCTGACGCCGGACGCCTATCGCGCCAAATGGGGCCTGCCGTCGGATTATCCGATGGTCGCCCCCAACTATGCGGCCTCGCGCTCGCAACTGGCGAAGTCCATCGGCCTCGGCCGCAAGGCCGTCGAAGTGGCGCCTGTCAAGGCCAAGGGCCGCAAGGCCAAGGTTTCGGCCTGAGCCATTCAGTCCTGAGCCAATATTTAGGACGACTGGAACGGAAGCCTGCCGGCGAAACCGCCTTGGCAGGCTTCCTGTTTTTGTGGCTTGGATAGCCAGAGCATGGTCCCGAAAAGTGGAGGCCGGTTTTCGGAAAAGATCATGCTCAGCTAACAGATGGATCAGGATGACGATCCAACCAAGCGTCATCCTGATCCGATAAAGGTGATCTGGGGGAAGCCATGAACTACACCAGGATGGTGATCGAGAAGGAAGCGCCGGAGGAGTACGGCTACGACCGCATCCGCTTCAATCTTTCCGAAAGTTCGATCGCCGACCAGAAGCTTTCCGACATCGGCCTGTCGCTACCTGACCTCACGCTCTTCTATGGCGAGCATCGTGGCGACAAGGACTTGCGCGCGCTGATCGCGGCGCAGGATCCCGGCATCTCGCCTGACGATGTCCTGGTCACCGCCGGTGCCGCCGGCGCGCTGTTCATCATCTCGACATCGCTTTTGTCGGCGAGCGACCATCTCGTCGTTATCAGGCCCAACTACGCCACCAACATCGAAACCCCAAGGGCGATCGGCTGCGCCATCAGCTTCGTCGACCTCGCCTTCGAGGACGGCTTCGCCATCGATGTCGAGGCCGTCAAGGCAGCGATGCGGCCGAACACGAAACTGATCAGCGTTACTTGCCCGCACAACCCGACCGGCACGATGATGGGCCAGACCGATCTCGACGCTCTGGTGGCGCTCGCCGAGACCAGCGGCTGCCATTTGCTGGTCGACGAGACCTATCGCGACCTTTCCTATGGCAGGCGCCTGCCATCGGCCGCCTCGCTGAGCAAAAAGGCGATCAGCGTCGCGTCGCTGTCGAAGGCCTTCGGTATTCCCGGCATCCGCATCGGCTGGCTGATCACCAGGGATCCAGCGCTTCAGGAGACGTTCCTTGCCGCCAAGGAACAGATCGGCATTTGCGGCAGCGTCATCGACGAAGGCATTGCGCGCGGCATGCTGGAGCGCCGGGGCGCTTTCCTCGGAGCCCTGCTGCCCGAAATGGCCAGACGTCGCGACATCGTCCAGGCCTGGATCGACCGCGAGCCGCTGGTCGACTGGGTGCGGCCCGAAGGCGGTGTGGTCGGCTTCCCGCGCCTCAATGTCGAACCTGGCTTCGACCTCGACCGGTTCTATATCAACCTGCTGGAGAACCATGGCACCTATGTCGGGCCCGGCCATTGGTTCGAGATGGGAAAACGCTTCTTCCGCGTCGGCTTCGGCTGGCCGACGGAGGCCGAGTTGCGAGGCGGGCTCGACGCCATTTCGGCAGCACTTCGGCAGTAACTTCCTTGTGCGATGGATACAGCAGGCTGAAAATCCCTTGATCCAGCGCTGATTTTAACACACATCCCGCATCGAACTTTGCTAGACGTTCCATTGGTCGGACCAGCGCCCATCCTTGGGAGGTGCCCCGCCGGCCAATGTCATCACAATGGGGCCTTGATCAGTGACATCAGCACAAATTTCGCCGGACCAGCGCTATGCCGCGTTCCGCCACCGATCCTTTCTGAGCTATTGGGCGGCGCGCTTCCTCACCACATTCGCCACCATGATCGTGTCGGTCGCGGTCGGCTGGCAGATGTACGACCTGACCCGCGATCCGTTCGACCTTGGCATTGTCGGCATCGTCCAGTTCCTGCCGTCGCTGCTTTTGGTGCTGGTCACCGGCGCGGTAGCCGACCGCTTCGGCCGCCGCCTGATAATGGCGCTGGCCGTGGTGGTGGAGGCGATCTGCGCCTTGACCTTGCTCTCCCTGACACTACGTGGCATCGGCGGACCCCTGCCGATCTTCTGCGTGCTGGCCATGTTCGGCGTGGCGCGCGCCTTCTTCGGCCCGGCATCGGCCTCGCTGTTCGCCAATCTGGTACCGCCTGAGGATTTCGCCAACGCCATCGCCTGGAACTCGTCGGCCTGGCAGACGGCGACCATTGTCGGACCGGTCGCCGGCGGCCTGCTCTACGGCGTCTCGGCTGAGGTGGCCTATGGCACCGCCGCCGTGCTGATGCTTGCCTCCGGGCTGCTGATCTTCACCATCCCGAAGCCTGCGCAACGCACCGAGACCGAGAAGCCGACGCTGCAGAACCTGTTTGGTGGATTCAGCTACATCTGGAGCGAGAAGATCGTGCTCGGCGCCATCTCGCTCGATCTGTTCGCCGTGCTTCTGTCCGGCGCCTCGGCGCTGCTGCCGGTCTATGCGCGCGACATCCTGCAACTCGGTCCCTGGGGCCTCGGCCTGCTGCGCTCGGCTCCAAGCATCGGCGCCATTTGCGTCGCCATCTGGCTTGCCGGCCATCCGCTGCGCAACCATGCCGGCATGATCATGCTGGCCGCCGCCGCGTCGTTCGGCGCGTTTACCGTGCTGTTCGGCCTGTCGACCATCACCTGGCTGTCGATCGCCGCACTTGTCTTCCTCGGCGCCACCGACATGTTCAGCGTCTACATCAGGGAAACGCTGATCCAGCTATGGACGCCGGACGAGGTGCGTGGCCGCGTCAATGCCGTGAACCAGGTTTTCGTCGGCGCCTCCAACGAGGTCGGCGAATTCCGCGCCGGCACGATGGCGGCGCTGATCGGCACGGTTCCGGCCGTGGTGATCGGCGGCGTCGGCGCGATCGCAGTCGCGGGGCTGTGGATGGTGCTGTTCCCGCAATTGCGCAAGGTGCGGCATCTGAACGGACGGAATTGAGTGGGGGTCTGGCCGGGGCCGACGCTCGGGGCTATCAGGCTGCGCCGAAGATAGCTGAGATAGGACTGGTCCGGCCAAATACCAACGTCTAGTGTGAATGTCTGATATGGGGCCGGAAGCGGACCGCCAGCTCCTGGCAGCGAGATCTACAAAGCTGCCGTTCTGCGCGAGCTGCATCCTAGTCTGGCGTTCGGACGGTTCTAGTCGACGCGGCTACAAAAAGGGGACGACCCTGCTTCCCATTTGCGATATAGTTTACGGCAAAGCCTCTGCCGCCTGGGAGAAGGCAACGTGGATATCGAGGCATGGCTGGAAGACCTCGGCCTGGGTAAGTATGCACCGGTCTTCCGCGACAACGACGTCGACATCGAGGTTCTTTCCAAGCTGACGGCCGAGGATCTGACCGCGCTCGGGGTCACGTCGATCGGCCATCGGCGCAAGTTGCTCAGCGGCATTGCGGCCCTCGTTGAGAGTACAACCCTGCTCACGACGGCTGCGCCACTGCCAGCCGCCTCCGATTCCCGCGCAGAGCGTCGGCAACTTACGGTCATGTTCGTGGACCTCGCCGGCTCGACCGAGCTGTCGCAGCGGCTCGACCCGGAGGACACGCGCGAAGTCATCCTCGCCTACCAGCAGGCGGTATCGCGCGAGATCGCCCGCTACGACGGGCGGGTGGCCAAGCTGATGGGCGATGGGGTGCTCGCTTATTTCGGCTGGCCGCAAGCGCACGAGGATGATCCCGAGCGTGCTGTGCGCGCGGGTCTCGCCGCTGCGTCCGCGACCGCCAGGCTGGCCAGCCCCGGCGGAACGCCGCTGGCCGCGCGTGTCGGCATCGCCACGGGACTGGTCGTCGTCGGAGACATGATCGGAGAAGGTGCGGCGCAAGAGGAGGCGGTCGTTGGCGGCACGCCCAACCTTGCAGCTCGGCTACAGGCGCTGGCCGAGCCGGACTCTGTGGTTATCGCCGAGGTTACGCAAAGGCTCGTCGCGGGTCTGTTCACGGCGACCGATCTTGGCGAGCACAAGCTCAAAGGCTTCAACGTCCCAGTGCGGTGCTGGCGCATCGTTGGCGAGACGGGCGCAGAGAGCCGGTTCGAAGCGCGGCACACTGTGCTGCCCCCGCTGGTCGGCCGGCAGGAGGAGTTAGCCTTCTTGCTCGAACGGTGGCATTGCGCGACATCGGGCCAGGGCCAGGTTGTGCTGCTCAGCGGCGAGGCCGGCATCGGCAAGTCGCGCCTGCTCGCGGCGCTGGCGGCCCAGATCGCGGCCGGGCCGCATTGCGAACTGCGCTATTTTTGCTCGGCCTACCACACCAACAGCGCACTCCATCCGCTCATCGCGCATTTGGAGCGAGCGGCGGGGTTCATGGGCGACGACAACGCCGACACGCGACTCGGTAAAGTTGTCGCACTGCTTGGCACGACCGGCGTAGAGACGGGAGAGGTGCTGCCGCTGCTGGCGACGCTGCTTTCGATCGATGTAGGCGAGCGGTACCAGCTTCCGAAGTTGCCAGCACCGACGCTCAGGGCGCGCACGCTGGCTGCTTTGACATGGCTGGTCGAAGCGTCCGCGACGAAAGCGCCAGTGCTCGCGCTCGTCGAGGACGCCCATTGGATCGACCCCACTTCGGCCGAATGGCTGGAGACACTGGTGGAACGGTTCGCCAGTCTGCCTGCCTTGCTGGTGGTCACCGCGCGGTCCGAATTCGAGCCCCGCTGGAAGGCGCGGTCGCATGTCGGCGTACTGCGGCTGGGGCGGCTCGAACCGAGCGATGGCACGGCGATCATGGAGCGGGTGGCGGGCGGCAAGAAGCTGCCGCGCGACATCGCGGACCGCATCCTCGCCAACACCGAAGGGGTGCCGCTGTTCGTCGAGGAGCTGACGCGGACCGTGCTCGATTCCGGCCTACTGGTCGAGGCGGGCGATCGATATCTGGCGATCGGGCCGCTGCCGGCGATCGCGATCCCTTCGACGCTGCAGGATTCGCTGATGGCGAGACTCGACCGGTTGTCGCCCGCGAAAGAGACGGCGCAGATCGGCGCCTGCATCGGCCGCGTTTTCGGATACCGGCTGCTCGCCGCAGTGAGCGGTGTCGGCCAGGACCGGCTCGACGATGCGCTCAACCAGCTGGAACACGCCGAGCTGGTTTTCCGCCGAGGCACCGCTCCGGAGGCGACCTATACGTTCAAGCACGCGCTGGTGCGCGACACGGCCTACCAGAGCCTGCTGAAGAGCCGGCGCCAACAGATCCATGCGAATGTCGCCGCGGCGCTGGAAGCCTTGTTCGGCGAGATCGCCGAGGCCGAGCCCGAGACCGTCGCGCAGCACTACACGCTTGCCGGTCTGACGGCTGAGGCCGCGTCGTGGTGGCTGACAGCAGGAAAGCGGGCGATGACAAAGTCTGCCAACCGCGAAGCCGCGACGCACTTCGGCAAAGGGCTGGAGCTTGTTGTGACCTTGCCCGCTTCCGAGACCCGTCTTAGGCAGGAGCTCTCCCTGTGGATGGCAATGGGGTCGGCCCTGATCTCCGTGAAAGGCTGGGCCGATCCGGAGGTTCTACAGGCATTTGCGACCGCGCGCGAACTCGCCGAGCGGCTCGGCGACAAAGCCCAGCTGTTCGCCGCCGTCCGCGGTGAGAGCGCCTTCCGTACTATTTCTGGCCACTTGCGCGTCGCCGAATCGCTCGCCGTCCAATGCAAGACGCTCGGCATGGAGCTCGCACAGGCATCCGGTGACTCTGCCTACCTACTGGAAGCGCACCATCAGCTCTGGGGGGTCAACTTCTATCTCGGCGACTACGAGCTCGCGGAAACCTTCGCCAGCTATGGCCTCGCCACTTACGACTACGAGCAGCATCGCCACCTCGCGTGGGGCTATACCGGGCACGATCCCGGGGTCTGTTGCAGGTCGTTCTGCGCACAGATGCTCTGCATACGCGGCAAGCAGGACATGGCGATCCGACAGTCACAGGAAGCCGTCTCCTTGGCCGAGCGCGTCTCGCACCCGATGAGCCTAGCCCAGGCGCAGATGGCCCTCAGCGTCGTCCATTTGATGCGGCGCGAGCCCGACGAGGGGCGACGGTGGGCGGAGAAGGCCATGGCAGTGTGCACTGAGTTTGCCATTCCGCTGCTGCTCGGGCAGGCTCGCGTCTTCTTCGGCTGGGCGCTTGCCGCTCTGGGTCAGCTGGACGATGGCATTCGCCAGATGCGCGAGGGGATCGCGGCGATCGCCGTGACTGGCGCCGACATGGGGATGGCCTACTATCTTTGCGCGCTCGCTCGCGCCTGCGGCGAACGCGGCGAGGCAAGCGAGGGGCTTGCACTTCTGGAGCAGGCGTTCGACGCGCTCGCCAAGTCCGACTCCAAATATCAGCTGCCGGAATTGTTGAGCGCCAAAGGAGAGCTGCTATCGCGGGTGGACTCGCGGGACGATGCCGTTGAAGGCTCATTTCGCCAATCTCTGGCCGCCGCCCGCGAACAAGGTGCGAAACTGGCCGAACTGAGGTCCGCGCTTCGCCTCGCCCGACTTTGGTCCGTTCGCGGGCGCGGGAGCGAGGCGCGAGACCTGCTCGCACCCGCCTACGCGGCATTTAACGAGGGTTTAGACACGCCTGACCTGGCGGAGGCAAGAGGCCTGCTGCAATGGCTGTCGCATGTAGCGGCAGCGCCGTAGCCAAGGTGCTTTCGGGAGGAGCGCCATGTTCAAGCAAATGTTGATCGGCCTGCTCGCGCCCCTAGCGCTGCTGGCGGCGAGTCGGCCGGCAGCAGCGACCGAGCTCACCATCCTGTGGGCCGAATGGGATCCGGCAAACTATCTGCAAGAACTCGCCAACGAGTACGAGAAGGAGACCGGAGTCAAAGTCACGGTCGAGACCGTGAACTGGCCGAGCTTCCAAGACAAGGCATTCATGGAATTCAACGCCCATGGCGACTCCTACGACATGGTCGTCGGCGATTCGCAGTGGCTGGGAGCCGGCGCGACGGAGGGCCACTATTCAGAGCTGACCGATCTCGTGCAGCAACTGGACCTCACCAAGGTCATGACGCCCGCCTCAATGACCTACTACTCGGAATACCCGAAGGGCAGCGGCCGTTACTGGGCCGTCCCGCTCGAAGCCGACGCGGTCGGCTGGGCCTATCGCAAAGACTGGTTCGAGGATCCCTCCGAGAGGAAGGCCTTCAGACAGAAATATGGTTATAACCTCGCTCCGCCGAAGACCTGGATGCAACTGCGCGACATCGCCGAGTTCTTCTACCGACCACACGCCAATCCGCCGCGTTACGGCGTCGCAATCTATACGGAGCAGCACGGTGACGGGCTGATCATGGGCTTCATGTCCGAGTTGTTCAGTTACGGGGGTGAACTCGGCGACTATGCCACCTGCGCGGTTGACGGCATCGTAAACTCGCCGCAGGCTGTTCGGGCATTGAAGGCTTACAAGGAACTCTATTCCTTCACGCCGCCGGACTGGGCCAATACCACCAATCGAGAGGAAGACCTGGCCATCACTGGAAATCTCGCGGCAATGAGCATGAACTTCTTTGCCTTCTTCCCAGCGCTGGTAAATCCGTCGATCAACCCGAACGCTTCCGTCACCGGCTTCTTCGCCAGCCCCGCCGGCCCGGGTGGCGACCGCTTCACGGCGCTCGGCGGCCAGGGCATCTCGATCGTGTCCTATTCGCACAAGCAGAAGGAAGCCAGGAAGTTCCTGGAGTGGCTATCTCGGGATGACACTCAGCAGAAATGGGCCGATGTCGGCGGCTATACTGCCGACGCGCGTATTTTGGCATCGCCGAGATTCCGCAACGCTACTCCCTATAATGACGCTTTCTACCAGAGTCTCTTTGTCGTCAAAGATTTCTGGGCGGAGCCCTATTACGCCAAGCTCGTCGACCAGATGAACGCACGTCTCGGACCCTACATGCTCAAGGATGGCGGCTCGGCAAAGGAGACCCTCGACGGAATAGCGGCGGACTGGAAGGCGACCATCGCCGAGCACGGCTGCAAATAGCCGTCCCTAGATTGAAATAGCTTCGTCATTGTGTGCGAGGCGAACGCGTGGTCCAAGCCGTGCCAATCGAGCGGCGGCTCGCGAAAGTCTGTTTCCCGCGAAGAACCGTCTCACGAACCGCGCGAACGCAGGTTCGCATCTACTGCGACCTCTATTATGGTCCCCAGCGATGTCAGCTTTCAGGCACCGTCGAAGCTGGCCTCTACGGCCGCCATGAGGCGCAAAGCGGTCGTCCAGGCAGGCAGGCGTGATCGCTTTGGATCAAGCTCCCGTTCAGAGCAATTGGCCACCGCCCACCCTCCCGAACACCATGCGCAAAAATTCGTCCAGCCAGCGCTTCAGATGCATGTCCCAGATCAGTCGGCCGCCGAGGTGATCGCGGCCGGGCTGCGCGCCGGGCAATTCGAAGCGATGGGCGCCGCGCACCACCCAGCGCTGCATCATCACCCGGGTCAGTTCGCCATGGAACTGTATGCCCCAGGCATTGTCGCCGTAGCGAAAAGCCTGGTTGGGATAGGCCTCGGCCGTCGCCAGCAGCGTTGCGTCCCTCGGCAGGGAAAAGCCCTCGCGGTGGAACTGGTAGACCATTTCGGGCCAGTGCATCAATTTCTTGCCGGCTTCGGTCGCCTTGAGCGGATACCACCCGATCTCGACCAGCCCTTCGCCATGCCCCTCGACCTTGCCGCCGAGATGGTTGACCAGCATCTGCGCGCCAAGGCAGATGCCGAGGCATGGCCGGTTTTCCCTGAGCGGAATTTCCAGCCAGTTGGTCTCGCGGCGGACGAACTCGTCCTCGTCATTGGCGCTCATCGGCCCGCCGAACACCACCGTGCCGGCATGGCCATCCAGCGTTTCCGGCAAGGCGTCGCCCAGCGGCGGGCGGCGGATGTCGAGCTCGAAACCTTCTTCGATGAGCATGTGGCTGACGCGTCCGGGGCTCGAATTCTCCTGATGCAGCACGATCAGGATTTTTGGCTTCGATCCGCGCGGCATCGTCAGGCGAAATCCCCGTCTATTCGTCGCTGGATGTTCCGCGCGCACCCGGTGCGTGCGCCGCCGCCTTGCGGCGCGCCTCGACCCGGTCGTGACGCTCGACGCCGATCAGTTCGGCGACGCGCCACACCGTATTGTCCTCGAGCTCGTGCAGCTCGCCATCGGCATAGACGATCTCCCACATCAGGCCGATGAAGGCCTTGCGCCCGTCCGCGTCGAGATGGCGCTTGAGCACGCTGGTGAAGGCATAGAGATCGATCGCCTCATTGTCGGCCCGCTCGCCGGCGGCGGCGAGCGCTTCGAGTTCGGCGCCGCTGATCGAATAGCTCTCGGAGAGCACAGCCTTGAACCGCTCCCATTCGACGTCCTGGCGCACGCCGTCGGCGTTCATCACATGGTAGAGCAGCGCGGAAGCCGCGACGCGCGGATCGTCCGTGCTGGTTTGCGCGCCGGCGCCAGCCGGCAAATCCCTGAGAAACGACAGAACGCGTTCGAACATCAATCCATTCCCAAACGGCCCAAGGGCCACGTCAATCATCCGAAGGCCAAAATCAAAACAGCCGGAACCGGCGCGGCGATTTTTCCGCTTCCTCGTCCGGATCGACGCCCGGATCGTCCGGCAAGCGCGCCAATTCTTCCGCCGGCTCGACGGCCTCGGCATCGGCCGGCACCGCCGCGAAAGCGGCCGCCGTGACCGGCGTGACTTGGTCTTCGCTTCTATCGGTTCCCTTGCCCATTGTCTCGCTGCCCGCCGCGGCAGGCTCGATCGCGTCGATCGGCTTCTCGCTGGCCGGCTTCGCCAGCGCCTCTATGACCGGCACCGTGGTCTCAGGCGCATCGTCACGGCTGTCGATCAACTGGCCAAGCCGCTCCATTGGCGCGCGCCATTCGAAGGCGTCGAGCCGCCCGGTGACCGGCGATACGGGCGCCCAGCGTTCCGACACGACGCCATCGGCGACCCAGGCCGGATCGCGCGGCGCCCGCACCGCCTTGGAGAGCAACTGCCGCACCTTGCCCTGGTCGCCCGTCTCGGCCTCCTCGATGTCGGCCAGCAGCAGATAGGCGCCCTCGCGGCGGTCCATCCGGATGGCGGCCTCGGCCTCGCGGCGGGCAGTCGGAAAATCCTGCGCGTCGAGCGCGGCCCGCGCCACCGTCATCGACGATTCGGCGTGGTTCTTCTTCATCTCCTGCAGCTTCTTCGCCCGGTTGAGCCGGTCGAGCACGGCGTCACCCGGACGGGCATGGGTGTAGAGCTCGGCAATCTCCGGATGCGGCTCGGCCCTCCAGGCTGTCTCCAGGATCTTGGAGCCCTTGCGGACATCGTTCTGCTTGAACAGGGCCGCGGCGGCGGCAACGGCGGCTGGGGCGAAATCCGGCTGCAGCTTGTTGGCCTCCAGCGCCGCGGTTCTTGCCGCATTGGGATCGCTGTCGGCAAGCGACTGCGCCTTGGCGGTCAACAGCACGGCGCGGCGGCGGTTGGCGGCGTCGCGCTCGATCTGCCGGGTCGATTTCTGCGCATCGACCAGCTTCAAGGCGCCGTCCCAGTCGCCGCGCGCGGTCAGCTCCTCCAGCGTCGATTCGGCCGCCCAGGCCAGCTGCGGCGCAACGGCGGCGGCTCGGCCGGCATAGTGGCGGGCGGCATTGCGGTCGCCCAGCCGTTCGGCTTCGAGATAGAGCCCGCGCAGGCCGAGCAGCCGCATTTCGGGATCGTCGAGCATGCTCTCGAACTTTTGGCGCGCGCCTTCATGGTCGCCTTCGAGCAGCGAGGCCTGCGCCTCGAGCAGATGGATCAGCGGTTCCTGATCGGAGCGGATCAGCTTGGCCGCTTCCTTGGTCTTCTTGCGGGCCAGCGCGCCGTCGCCGGCGCCGGCGGCGATCATGCCGGTCGACAGTGCCTGGTAGCCGCGGTCGCGGCGGCGCACGCGGAAATAGCGCGAGATGGTGTAGGGGCTGTTCCACAGCGACCTGATCAGCCACCACGCGATCATCACCGCGGCGACGACGGCGACGACGGCCACCGCCGCCACCATCAGGCTGACCTGATACTGATAGCCGCTGAAGGTGACGACCATGTCGCCGGGCCGGTCGGCCAGCCAGGCAAAGCCCAGGCCCAGCGCGAAGACGACGATGAGGAAGGCGAGCAGGCGGATCATCGTTTTGTCCTCACGCCTTCATCGCGCCGGAGATCAGCGCGTCGACCTGGGTTTCGACCTCGATGCGCGCCTTCAGTTTGCCGGCAAAGTCGGCACCGGCGGCCTTCACGGCCTCAGGCAGCGAATTGTATTCGCTGAGCGCCTTGGCATAGTCGCCCTGGCTGACCGCCACTTCCATGCGCGCCACGGTTTCCGGCGCGCCGGGCCCCTCGACGGCACCGATCGGCCGGACCTTGACCAGCGATTGGGCGCTCGACATCAGGTTCTGCAGGAAGCCGGCGTTCTGGTCGACCGGCGTGGCGGCGGCGACCATGGCATTGGCGGCGGCATCCATTTGCGCGGCGATCTCGGTGCGGGTCGGCACGCCCCTTTCGGCATAGGGCCGCAAGGTCGCGAGCTCAGGCGCGTTGGGCGAAATCGCCGCCAGCGTATCGAGTTCCGCCGAGAACGGCGCACCGCGTTCGAGCGCCGACTTCAACGCCGAAGCGGCAATGGCGAGCGCGATCTTCGGCTGCCCCGCCGCCGCCTCGACCTTGCCGGAAAGCTGCGACACCGACTGTTCCAGCGCGGCGAGGCGGCTGTCTTGGGCCTTCGCAGCTTCGCCCGTCGATTTCACCAGCGCGTCGAGGCTGGCCAGTTTTTCGTAGAGCGGGCCGAGATCGACCGGCGCGGCGCTACCGGCCTTGCCGAGGGCGGCGACCGCGGTTTCGATCTGCTTGACCTTGTCGCCGAGCGCTGCAAGCCCGGCATTGTCGCCAGCGCCGCCCTGTTCGGCCGCCGATTTCAGCGCCGCAACATCGCTCTTGACCTGCTCCAGCCCCGAGGAAAGCCCGACCATCTTGGCCGCCGCGTCGTTGTTGCCGCCCTCCTTCAGGCCGGCGATCTCGCTCTTCAGCGAGGCGATCTCGCCATTGACGCCGTCAAGCGAAACACCGGCGCCGGAACCCGGCGCGCCGAGCAGGCCGGCAAATTGCAGGCCGCCGGCGCCGGCGAGCGCGATGACACCGCCGACAACGGCGGCGGCGAGGCCGTTAAGGCCGCCACGCTTTGCCGCGGCCGGCGCCATCTTTTCGTCCCGCGTCTGGGTTTTTGCCTTGCTGTCGTCGCCGCGCTTGGCCGAGGCATCCTCGAAATTATAGTCCGAGGCGGCAGTGCGATCGGCCGGCGCATCCGAGCCGGGATAAGGCATCTCCGGCTCAACGGCCTTGGCCTCAGCGGACGGCTCGGCCCCGGCCTGCCCCACGCCATCGGCATGCTCCCAGGGTTCGAGATCGGTCTGGTCGGCATGCACCGGCTCTTCGGGAGCCTCCGGCTGCGAGGCATCAGCGGCTTCCTCAGCCTTGGCCTCGTCGGTCTTGGCTGCGGCCTTGGCGGCATCCTCGTCGACGATGCGGGAAACGGCACCGGGCTCGAGATCGATGGTCACCGGCTCACGGCGGCTTTTCGAGTGTCGCATCTTCGGCGTCTTGACCATGCCTGGGCTCCGCAAAATTCGCTTCGTCTCAACGCCTGCCGGCGCGTGATGGTTCAGAAAGGGTCTAGCACATCACCAAGCGGTGAAAAGGGGCGGTGTGATGACGCGGCTCAGGGCAGCACCCGCAAAAGCGCCAGCAGCGCCTCCTCGTCGGGTCGCGCGGCGATGCGGATTGCTTTGCCGGCGCCGTCGCCGAAGGCGGCGGCTATGCGTGCGGAAAGAGCGAAAACCCGTGTCTTTTCAAAGGCCTCTTGTAGGGCAGGCCGTTTGGTCAAGGCCTGCATCGCGGCGGCTGCCTTGGCCGAGTAGAGCAGCACCGCATCGACCGGCTGGCCGGACAGCAGCGCAAGGATGGTCCCGTCGGAATACGGCACCGGGAGCGTGTCATACGTCTCCACGGCGTGGACCCGGACGCCAGCCGCTTCCAGCCGTTGTTCGAACATCGCAAACCGCACGCGTCCGCATAGATAGGTGATTGTCTTGCCGGGAAAAGCCACCGCGATTGCGTCGGCCAGCGCCTCGGCGTCGCCTTGGCCTTCAATGACGGAAGAAAACCTCATCTTGCGCGCCGCTTCGGCGGTCCTGGCGCCCACGGCATGGCAAGGCAGGGCAGCAAGCGCCGCGATAACCTCGTTTGAGGCATGGCGCACGGCATTGGCGCTGGTAACCGCAACCGCGACGGCATCGCCGGTGACGAACCCCGCATCGGCAGGCAAAGCCACCGTTTCGGTCAAGGGCATGACGATCGGTTGAAAGCCCGTCTCCTGAAGCCGCCGCGCCGTGCGCGACGCGCCCGGCTCCGGTCTGGTCACCAGGACGCGAAGCATCTTCAGATCCAGCCTTCGAAGAATTTTTCCCCGGCCCTGGCCCGCGCCGTCCGTGCGGCCTCATCGCCGATACGGGCGGCATCCTGTGCCGGTCCCCGCAATTCGACCGCGTGCGACTGCGTGCCGTCGTGTGAGATGATCAGGCCGGCGAAAGCAAGATTTCCGGTCTCGATCGTCGCATGGCCGGCGATCGGCGTGCGGCAGGAGCCGTCGAGCGCCGCAAGGAAGGCGCGCTCGCAGGCCAGCGCCTGCCCCGTCGGCACATCGTGGATGGCGACCAGCATCTTTTCGACAGCGCGGTCACCGATGCGCGTCTCGATGCCGATCGCCCCTTGGCCGGGTGCGGGCGGAAAAATGTCGAGCGGCATCAAATCGGTGGCGACATGCTCAAGACCGAGCCGCTTCAGCCCGGCATAGGCGAGGATGGTGCCGGCGGCGACCCCTTCGTCGAGCTTGCACAGCCGCGTCTGCACATTGCCGCGGAACATCACCACGTCGAGATCCGGCCGCATGCGGCGGATCAGCGCCTGCCGCCTGAGCGACGACGAGCCCACCTTGGCCCCGCGCGGCAGCTCGGCGATCGTCTTCACCGCCTTGCCGACAAAGGCGTCGCGCGCGTCCTCGCGCGGCAGGAAGGCGGAAAGCTCCAAGCCATCGGGCAATTGCGTCGGCATGTCCTTCGATGAATGCACGGCGATGTCGATCGCGCCGGCGAGCAGCGCTTCCTCGATCTCCTTGGTGAACAGGCCCTTGCCGCCGGCTTCCGACAGCGGCCTGTCCTGGATACGGTCGCCGCTGGTCGAGATGACGACGACCTCGAAGGCTTCCGCCGGCAAGCCATGCGCGGCCATCAGCCGCGCCTGCGTTTCATGCGCCTGGGCCAAGGCCAGCGGGCTGCCGCGTGTTCCGATTTTCAAGGTTGTTTGCATGGCGCGCGGTCCGTGATAACCCCCGGCCGGAGCATTTTGCAGCCAAGTGGCGTAGCAGAAATGCGGCTAAGATAAACCGAGGCCTTTTCCGGGCACTCTCCTAAAGGGGAACGCCCGGCTGCACAATCTCTTGGGATAGCGACGAATTGATCCGCGTTCTGGGCATTGAGACGAGTTGCGACGAGACCGCCGCCAGCGTCGTGGCGTTGGAGGGCGATGCCGCGCCGAAAATCCTGTCCAACATCGTGCTTTCGCAGATCGAGGAACATGCCGCCTTCGGCGGTGTCGTGCCCGAGATCGCTGCGCGCGCCCATGTCGAGGCGCTGGACGGCATCGTCGAGGCCGCGCTTGCCGACTCGGGCACAACCCTTGCCGATATCGATGCGATCGCCGCCACCGCCGGCCCCGGCCTGGTCGGCGGCCTGATCGTCGGGCTGATGACGGCCAAGGCGATCGCCGCCGCGGCAGGCAAGCCGCTGATCGCGGTCAACCACCTCGAAGGCCATGCCTTGACGGCGCGGCTGACCGACGGGCTCGAATTTCCCTATTTGCTGCTGCTGGTCTCCGGCGGCCACACGCAGATCCTGGCAGTCCGCGGTGTCGGCGACTATCAGCGCTGGGCAACCACCATCGACGACGCGCTCGGCGAAGCCTTCGACAAGACCGCAAAGATGCTCGGCCTGCCCTATCCCGGCGGACCGAATGTCGAGAAGGCGGCACAGACAGGCAATGCCTCGCGCTTTGCCTTCCCCCGTCCGATGAAGGGTTCGGCGCAGCCCGACTTCTCCTTCTCCGGCCTGAAGACCGCCGTGCGTCAGGCAGCGACGGCGATCGAGCCCTTGAGCGACCAGGACGTCGCCGACATCTGCGCCTCGTTCCAGGCGGCGGTCGCCGATGCGCTGGCCGACCGCGTTTCGCGCGCGCTGGCGCGATTCAGCCAGACATTTCCCGACACGAAAAACCCTGCGCTGGTGGTTGCCGGCGGCGTCGCCGCCAACCGCACCATCAAGGCGACGCTGGAACGGCTCTGCGCCCAGGCCGGCTTCGCCTTCGTCGCGCCGCCGCTGAAGCTTTGCACCGACAATGCGGCGATGATCGCCTGGGCCGGCATCGAACGGCTGCGGGAAGGCATGGCGCGGGAGAACGGTTTTGATTTCGCGCCGCGCTCGCGCTGGCCGCTGGACAGCATCTCGGCGCCGATGGTCGGTTCCGGCCGGCGCGGAGCCAAGGCATGACCGGTCCAGGCATGAACAGCCAAGGCATGGCCCGTCCCGGTAAAGGCGGCTGGCGCGTCGCCGTGCTGGGCGGCGGCGCCTGGGGCACGGCGCTGGCGCTGGCGATGCTGCGCGCCGGCCATGAGGTGCGGCTGTTCGCGCGCGATCCCCAAACCGTCGCCGCGATTGGCCAAGGCCAGAATCCGCGCTATCTGCCCGGCATCGCCATTGCGCCCGGCATCGAGGCGACATCGGACATTGCGGCGGCGCTCTCCGGCGCCGATTGCGTGCTGGCGGTGACGCCGGCGCAATCGCTGCGGGCGACGCTGGCGGTGGCGAAGGATCATATGCCGGACGCCATCCCGCTTGTCCTCTGCGCCAAGGGCATCGAGCGCGACACCGGCGCCTTGCTGTCGGCAATTGTCGAGGAAATCCTGCCGCGAAATCCGGTTGCCGCACTGTCGGGCCCGAGCTTCGCCACCGATGTCGCTCGCGGCCTGCCGACGGCGGTCGTTGTCGCCGCCCGCGACGAGGCGCTCGCGGCTGACCTTGCGGCCCGCTTTTCCGCCGAAAACCTGCGCTGTTATTCAAGCGACGACCTGATCGGCGTCGAGATCGGCGGCGCCTTGAAGAATGTCTTTGCCATTGCCGCGGGCGCCGTCACCGGCGCCGGGCTTGGCGCCAGCGCCCAGGCCGCCATGGTGACGCGCGGCTTCGTCGAACTGCGCCGCATCGGTGCCGCCTTCGGCGCCAGGCCCGAGACCCTGATGGGTCTTTCCGGCCTTGGCGACCTGCTGCTGACCTGCTCGTCGGCGCAATCGCGCAACTTCGCCTATGGGCTGGCGCTCGGGCAAGGCAAGGCGCTTGCCGGCCTGCCGCTGGCCGAGGGCGTGCCGACGGCGGTAATCGCCGCCCGCATCGCCGCCGAACGCGGCATCGACGCGCCGATCATCGCCGCCGTGGCGGCCATACTGGACGGCACTATTACCATCCGCCAGGCCGTGACCGCCTTGATGACCCGGCCGCTGAAGACCGAGGCCAACGATTGATCCCCAACCCTGATCCCCAACTTCAATTCAATCCCCCAACTTCAATCCAAAGACCAGGAGAAAGACGATGCTGTTTGCTTTTGTTTGCAAGGACAAGCCCGGAAGCCTGCAGGTGCGCCTCGACACGCGGCCCGAGCATGTCGCCTTTCTCGAAGGGCTGAATGCGGACAAGAAACTGGCCTTCGCCGGTCCGTTCCTCGATGCCGATGGCAAGCCCGATGGCAGCCTCGTGGTCGTCGAGGCGCCCGATCTGGCCGCCGCGCAGGCCTTGTCGGCCGCCGACCCCTATGCCAAGGCGGGCCTGTTCGAAAGCGTCGAAATTCGCCAGTGGAACTGGACGTTCAACAAGCCGGCGGCTAGTTAATTCCGGTTGCCGCACCCGGATCGCACGGAGGAGAAACATGAATTACTGGCTGTTCAAATCCGAACCCTCGGTTTTCTCCTTCGACGCGCTGAAGGCCAAGGGCAAGGCCGGCACGCAATGGGACGGCGTGCGCAACTACGCTGCCCGCAACAACATGAAGGCCATGCAGATCGGCGATCTCGGCTTCTTCTACCATTCCAATGAAGGGCTCAACATCGTCGGCATCGCCGAAGTCTGCGCGCTGGCCCACCCCGACACCACTTCGGATGACCCGCGCTGGGAATGCGTGGACATCCGCGCGGTTCGCGATGTGCCGAACCCGCCGACGCTGGAACAGGTAAAAGCCAATCCGAAGCTTGCCGAAATGGCGCTGGTGCGGCTCGGCCGGCTTTCCGTGCAGCCGGTGACCCCGGCCGAATGGAAGGAAGTCTGCCGCATGGGCGGCCTGACGCCTGCTCCATGACGGCGCTCACCCCGCACGGCGCGAAGCAATTCATCCTCGACAACACGGCGCTGATGGCGCCGCCGCATGTGCCCGAGATTCTGCTGCGCCTTGCCGATGAAGCGCATGATCTGTGGCAGCGGACCGAGGACGAACTGGTCGAGATCGGCCTGCCGCCGCCCTTCTGGGCCTTTGCCTGGGCCGGCGGCCAAGGCCTCGCCCGCTATGTCCTGGACAATCCCGACACGGTGCGGGGCAAGCGCGTGCTCGACTTCGCCTCGGGTTCCGGCCTTGTCGCCATCGCCGCCGCCAAGGCGGGCGCTGCCGAGATAGTCGCCGCCGACATCGACCCGTTCTGCGCCACCGCGATCCGCCTCAACAGCGAGGCCAACGGCGTCGGGATCGACTTCCTCGGCACGGATTGCATCGGTACCGATGCGGGCTGGGACGTACTGCTGGCCGGTGACGTTTTCTACGACAAATCCTTCGCCGACCGCCTGATGCCATGGTTTGCGACACTCACGGCGCGCGGTGCCAAGATTTTCGTCGGCGATCCCGGCCGGTCGTATCTGCCGAAATCGGGGCTGGAGCCGCTTGCGGCCTATGAGGTGGAAGTCACGCGGGCATTGGAGGATTCCCTGGTCAAGCGCACCACCGTCTGGCGCTTTGCTTGACGCCATCGCCGAAGCGCCTGATACAAAGTCTGGAGCAATTCCAGGAAAAGTGCGTAGCGGTTTTCCGTCCGGGATTGCGTCGTGACAAAAAAGACAGAGCATGTCACGCGACCTGCATCTGGAGGGGGAAGCTCATGGATTTTTCAGCAGTGAACTGGCTGGCGGTCATTGCCGCGGCAGTCTTGGCCTGGCTGTTCGGCGCCGCCTGGTACATGGCATTGAGCAAGCCGTGGCTGAAGGCCGCCAAGCTCGATCCGGCGACGATGAAGAAATCGCCGCTGCCTTTCATCATCAGCTTCATCGCCGAACTGGTCATGGCCTACATCATGGCGCTGGTGGTCGGTGCGATGACCGGCGGTGAACCGACATTGCTCGCCGGACTTGTCTTCGGTTTCGTGCTCTGGCTGGGTTTCGTCGCCACCACGCTGTCGGTCAACCATCGCTACGAGAATTTCGGCTGGGACCTGACCCTCATCGACGGCGGCCACTGGCTGGGTGCCCTGTTGATCATCGGCGCGGTAATCGGCTGGTTCGGCGCGGCGGCAAGCTGAACGAGCAACAGCATTGACGATGGCCGACGAGTCCGGATTTCCACGCGACCGGGCACGGCGCGGCGGGCTCACGCGTCCGTGCCGTGCGTCTTTGCCGCTTCCTCGAGAAGCCACTCACGAAACGTTGCGATGCGGGCGTCGTCCTTGGCGGTTTCCGGATAAACCAGGAAATAGGCGAACTCCGGCGCGACCTTGATGCCGAGCTGGAAGGGGCGGACGAGACGCCCTTGCGACAAATCGTTGGCGACCATGGCGAAGTCGGCCAGCGCCACGGCATTGCCGTCGAGCGCCGCCTGCGTGGCATCGGTCGAGGAGCCGAAGACGAGGGTGCGGCTGTCGTCGAAATCGTCGACGCCGGCCGCCTGCATCCACATGCTCCAGTTCGGCCAGGTGACGCCTTGCCGCGACCATTCGATATGCGCGAGCGTATGCTGGAAGAGGTCGCGCGGTTCGTTTAGTGGCGGCCCAGAAGCGAGCAGCGCCGGGCTGCACACCGGGATGATGATGTTGTCGAACAGCCGATGCGCGCAAAGCCCGGCATATCTGCCGGTGCCGAACCGGATGCCGATATCGACGTCGTCCCGCTCGAAGTCCCTGACATCGTAAGTGATGTCGAAGCGCAACTCGATGCCCGGCCTTTGCCGGCGGAAATCGTCGATGCGCCGCATCAGCCATTTCGTCGCGAACTGCGCGTCGAGCGTCACTTTCAGGAGCGCCGTGCCGCGCGTCATCTTGCGGGCGCGGGACACCGCCCGGTTGAGCAGGTCGAGCGCGTCGATCGACGCCTCGTGAAGCACGTTTCCCGCTTCCGTCAGCCGCATGGCGCGGCTGGTGCGGGTGAACAGCACCAGGTCGAGCTGATCCTCGATTTCCTTGACCTGGTGGCTGACCGCGGCCGGGGTCAGCCCAAGCTCGTCGGCGGCGCGGGTGAAATTGAGATGACGCGCCGCCGCCTCGAAGGTCCTCAGCGCGCGCGTTCCGGGCAGGAGGCGAGACATCTGATCTCCAAATAAAACTTGATGATCTGAAAAGAACTACTCGTTTCCCGTTTGTTTTTCAATCCGGCATAATCCCGACATCGAGATACCTTCAAACCGGATTTGATATCCGGAGAAACCGGATAAAGCCATGACCGACATCGCTCTGAAGTCCCACACCGCCCTGAAATCCCATGCCGGCATCGCATCCTGGCTGCGCGCCGCGATCGATTGGCTGCGCCAGGCACGGGTCGCCATCCGGCTTCCGCTGGAGTCCGTTGAGGGCCTTTCCGACAGCCAGTTGCGCGACATCGGCGCCGAGCGCCGGGATGTCGCGCAGGTGATGGACCGGGAACTCCGCGAAATCGGACTGCTAGGCACGGGTTGGCAGAAGCGATGAAAGTAGGGAATGGGCAGTAGGCAGTAGGGAAAGAGAGCCTACTACTGCCTACTGCCCATTCCCTACCGCACCACCCTCACCACCGTCTTGTCCGACAGCAAGGGCAGCAGCCGGGCCATCGTGCGCGCGGTCACCGCCACGCAACCTTGCGTCGGCGTGAAATCCGGTCGCGCCAGATGGAAGAAGATGGCGCTGCCGCGCCCGCGGCGGCGCGGCGCGATGTTCCAGTCGAGCACCAGACAGGCGTCGTAGAGCCGGTCGTCGCGCCGCATGCGCTCATGGCTGGCGCCATAAGGGATCTTGACCGGCCGGTTGTAGTTGCGGTCGTCTGATACCTCGCACCAGCCGAGATCGGGCCCGATCGGCGTCATCGCCAGGCGCGTCCGGCGGCCACCGGCAAACTGATCTCCCCGAAAATAACCCGACCGGATCCGCATCGAGCCGAGCGGCGTGGCGCCATCGCCCTCGCGCTTGTCGGCCGAGATGCCGCCACGCCCCAGTGCGCAGGCAAACACCGTTTTTCCGGCCTGCAGCAGGCCCTGGCTGGGGCGGCCGGGCCTTGCCCGCACGGTCAGCACACGCAGCCGTTTTGGCAAAATTGCGCCGGCTGCATTGCGATCGCATTTTTTCTTGTATGATCGTGCCACGGAACAAATCACTGTGATCGGCTATTGTGTCGGCCAGCTTCCGCATAAATACGCAGCGGTCAACTGAATTTCATTTTCAAAACAACGGATTGATCCATGACTTCACGCACCATCCTAATCGTCGACGACGACGACGACCTGCGCGGCACGCTGGTCGAGCAACTCGCCCTCTATGAGGAATTCGACGTGCTGCAGGAAGCGACTGCGGCAAAAGGCGTCACCGCGGCACGCGGCGGCCTCATCGACCTGCTCATCATGGATGTCGGCCTGCCAGACATGGACGGCCGCGAGGCCGTCAAGATCCTGCGCAAGGGGGGCTACAAGGCGCCCATCATCATGCTGACCGGCCACGACACCGATTCGGACACGATTTTGGGTCTCGAAGCCGGTGCCAACGACTATGTGACGAAGCCGTTCCGCTTCGCGGTGCTGCTGGCGCGCATCCGCGCCCAGCTGCGCCAGCACGAACAGAGCGAGGACGCCACCTTCTCGGTCGGCCCCTACACCTTCAAACCCAGCCAGAAGCTGCTCATCGACCCGCGCGGCGGCAAGGTGCGGCTGACGGAAAAGGAAGCCTCGATCATCAAATATCTCTACCGCGCCGACCAGAAGGTGGTGACGCGCGACGTGCTGCTGGAGGAAGTCTGGGGCTACAATTCTGGCGTCACCACGCACACGCTGGAAACCCATGTCTACCGGCTGCGCCAGAAGATCGAGCGCGATCCTTCCAATGCGGAAATTCTTGTGACAGAAAGCGGTGGCTACAAGCTGGTTCCTTAAACATTTCACTATCCAATGAGCAATTCCAGGAAAAGTGTGGGCGGTTTCCCGTCCGGAATTGCGTAAAACTAAATGGATAGAGCGGTCTGGGCGGGGCCGCTTTCGGGTGCGATCCTGTGGAGGGGATTAAGGATCGACTCGTGAAGGAGGGATTGGACTGACCGTTCGGGGACGCAGCTAGAGATGGCGTTGGATGACGACATCCGCATTCTGTCCGCCGTGAGGCTCTTCCAGGGTTTCACGCAGGAGCAGTTGCGCCTGCTCGCCTTCGGCGCCGAGAACACCGTGCTGCTTGCCAACCATAAGCTTTACCGCGAGGACGACGAGGCCGATTCAGCCTATGTCGTGGTCAGCGGAAGCATCGTGCTCTATCGCGAGCTGAGTGGCGAACGTATCCCGATCGGCACCGCCGGCCCCGGCACCATGCTGAGCGAACTGGCATTGATCGCCGACACCAACCGGCTGACCAGCGCGTCGGCCGAGATCGACTCGGAAGTGATCCGGCTCAGCCGCAAGATGTTCCGCCGTATCCTGGAGGAATATCCGGAAGTGGCGGTGAAGCTGCACCAGCGCATCTCCGAGGAATTCCAGGACATGATCCGCCGCATCGAGGAACTGGCGCCCCGGTTTTCGGGCAAATGAGAGCGATTGTCGGTTGCAGGCAGGAGCTTTTCCTTCGACATTGGCTGCAGCCGCCCTCCACCCATAGCATCCTAGGGCGAAGCTCTGTCGCGGAGCCCCCAGGATGACGAATTGGCGGAGCTTCGGCACGCTTAATCCAGGTTGAACCGGGCGATGACCGGCACATGGTCCGACGGCCGCTCCCAGCCGCGCGCCGCGCGCAGGATTTCGTAGCCGGCGAAATCAGGCACCAGGTTGGGCGACGACCAGACATGGTCGAGCCGCCGGCCGCGATTGGACAGCTCCCAATCTTGTGCGCGATAACTCCACCAGGTGTAGAGCTTCTGGTCCAATGGCACGTTGTGCCGCATCAGGTCGACCCAATTGCCGGCGAGCCGCATCGCCTCGAAGTTTTCGGTCTCGACCGGAGTGTGGCTGACCACGTTGAGCAATTGCTTGTGTGACCAGACGTCGTGCTCGAGCGGCGCGATGTTGAGGTCGCCGACCAGCACCGACGCCGACACCTCTGTATGCTCGGCGCGGATGGCGTTCATCTCGGCGACAAAGTCGAGCTTGTGCCTGAATTTCTTGTTGATTTCGGGGTCGGGCTCGTCGCCGCCCGCCGGAACGTAGAAATTGTGCAGCAGGATCGTCTTGCCGCCGGCGCGCACCGTCACCGACAGATGCCGGCTGTCCTCGATCTCGCAGAAGCGGCGCTTTTCGACCACCTCGATCGGCCGCCGCGCCACCGTGGCAACGCCGTGATAGCCTTTCTGGCCATGGAAGGCGATGTGCTGGTAGCCGAGCCTGCGGAATGCCTTTTCCGGGAACAGCTCGTCGGGAACCTTGGTTTCCTGCAGGCACAGCACATCGGGGGCGTACTCGTCGAGCAGTCGCTCCACGATCGGCATGCGCAGGCGAACCGAATTGATGTTCCAGGTGGCGATGGAAAACGGCATTGGCAATCCGGGACAGCGTCTTCCCAGCCAGGACCGATGGACCCTGACGCAGAAGACGCCTTTTGAGGGAGTCGCTCCGGAAACTGCCAGCCGGGCGCCGCAAAGACAAGCCGGGCGCCAGTTATTGATCTGCCGCAGCCCCTCATTGCCCTGCCGGGCATGCTTTCAGCGCCGCCGCCGGAAACTTGCCGTGGCGACGGAAGCTATCGTGTCTTGGTGTTCAGCTCGCGGTTCGCCGTATAGTCGATGGCAAAGGTGTCGGGCGCGAAGCTGACGCCTTCCTTGGTGTTGAAGATCATCACCGTCGTGTCCTTGCCCTGCGCGTCGGTGATCGTCCACTGGCGCAGATCATAGGTTTTCGGATCGAACATCATGGTGATGTGCGCATTGCCGAACACCGACTTGTCGGAAAGCTGGATGGTGGTGAGGTCGTCTTCTTCCTTGACGCTCTTGACGCGATCGCCGGAGAGATCGATCCGGTCATCGAGCAGCAGCTTCAGCGGCGTCTTCGACAACGGATAAAGGTCCGATGTGTTCATTTTCTTGTTGAGGATGACCACCGACTTGCCGTCGGAAATCACCTTGAAATTCGACGCTCCGTCATAGTTGAAGCGGATCTTGCCCGGGCGCTCGAGGAAGAATTTGCCGCCGGTCTGCTCGCCCTTGGGGCCGAACTGGACAAATTCGCCGCTCATCGATTTGACCGAGGAAAAATGGTCGGCGATCTTCTGCGCGGCGGCGGGCACGGCCGCCTGCGCCGAGGCCAGCAGCTCGAACCCGGGCACCACGTTGAAGGCGGCCGCACCCGCTGCGACAAGGCCGAGGCCGAGGAGCTGGCGGCGGGTCGGAGCAAAATCGCTGAGCTTGGAAAGATCGTTTTTCATGTCGGTCACTCTCGTGGTGATTCCTCTACCTAGCGCTGTCCTGAACCCCCAGTTGGGCTGAAGTTTGGCGGGCGAACGCTGTCTGATTGCTTGAACGCGCCAGAGGGTTCAAAGTTGCCGTGCCCCCGCCATCAGAATTTGTCGTCTTCGGTCGGCACCAGGATTTCGCGTTTTCCCGCATGGTTGGCGGGGCCGACAATGCCTTCCTTTTCCATCTTCTCGATGATCGAGGCGGCGCGGTTGTAACCGATGCCGAGCCTGCGCTGGATGTAGCTGGTCGACGCCTTGCCGTCGCGCAGCACTACCGCCACCGCCTGGTCGTAGGGATCGTCGGAATCCTCGAAATTGCCGCCGCCACCGCCGCCGGAGCCACCGCCCTTGCCGGACGGTTCATCGTCGTCCTCGTCGTCATCCTCGGTGATGGCGTCGAGATATTCGGGCACGCCCTGCAGCTTCAGGTGCCCGACGATCTTTTCGACCTCATCGTCTGAGACGAAGGGACCGTGCACGCGCTGGATGCGGCCGCCGCCGGCCATGTAGAGCATGTCGCCCATGCCGAGCAGCTGCTCGGCGCCTTGCTCGCCGAGAATGGTGCGGCTGTCGATCTTCGACGTCACCTGGAAGGAGATGCGGGTCGGGAAGTTGGCCTTGATGGTGCCGGTGATGACGTCGACCGACGGACGCTGCGTCGCCATGATGACATGGATGCCGGCGGCGCGCGCCATCTGCGCCAGGCGCTGCACCGCGCCCTCGATGTCCTTGCCGGCGACCATCATCAGGTCGGCCATTTCGTCGATGATGACGACGATATAGGGCATCGGCTCGAGATCGAGGTCCTCGGTCTCGTAGATCGCCTCGCCGGTCTGGCGGTCGAAGCCGGTCTGCACGGTGCGCGAGATCTTTTCGCCCTTCTTTTCGGCCAGCTGAACGCGGGCGTTGAAGCCGTCGATGTTGCGCACGCCGACCTTGGACATCTTGCGGTAGCGGTCCTCCATCTCGCGCACGGTCCATTTCAGCGCCACCACCGCCTTCTTCGGATCGGTGACGACCGGCGTGAGCAGATGCGGGATCCCGTCATAGACCGAGAGTTCCAGCATCTTCGGATCGATCATGATCAGCCGGCATTCCTGCGGTGTCAGCCGGTAGAGCAGCGACAGGATCATCGTGTTGATGGCGACCGACTTGCCGGAGCCGGTGGTGCCGGCGACCAGCACGTGCGGCATTTTGGCGATGTCGACGATGACGGCCTCGCCATTGATCGTCTTGCCCAGCGCCAGCGCCAGCTTTGCCTTGGTCGTCTCGAAATCGCGGCTGGCCATGATCTCGCGCAGATACACCGTTTCGCGCTTGGCGTTCGGCAATTCGATGCCGATGGCGTTACGGCCGGGCACCACGGCGACGCGGCAGGCGATCGCGCTCATCGAGCGGGCGATGTCATCGGAAAGGCCGATGACGCGCGACGATTTGATGCCGGGCGCGGGTTCGAGCTCATAGAGGGTGACGACGGGACCCGGGCGCACGGCGATGATCTCGCCCTTGACGCCGAAATCCTCCAGCACGCCCTCAAGCAGACGCGCATTCTGTTCCAGCGCATCCTTCGAAAGGCTGGGGTCGCGCGCGACATTCTTCGGTTCGGACAGGAAATGCAGCGACGGCATCTCGAACTTGTCCGAGCCGATCAGCGAGGTCTGCGCCTCGCGCTGGACGCGCGCGCCAGGCGCCGGGCGCGGCGCCGGCGCCTCGACGCGGGTGGCGGCATCTGAACGGAACTGCTGCACCCTGGCCGTTGGCGCCGTACGGCGCTGGGCAACAGGCTCGTCGTCGAAATCCATGTCCTCGTCGTCGCGGTCGAAGATATCGTCATCGTCCGGATCAACGGATACGCTGCGGTCATTGACCATGGCGGCGAAGAATTCCGGCTCGACGCGGGCGCGGCCACCGGGGCTCATCCGTTGCTCGGCGAATTCGGCCGATTCCACACGCTCGGCCGCACGCCGCCAGGCGCTGGCGCGCGGCTCCACCTCCGGCTCGTATTCGTCGCGTTCCTGCCTGCGGCGCACCGCGCGGCGATGCATCCAAGCGCGCAGCGACAGCCACCAATGGGTGATGGCGCCGAGCGCCAATATGCCCTCGTCGCCCTCGTCCTCTTCATTGTCGAACAGAAGATCGTCCTCGCGCGGGTCCGCGGCAGCTGGCTCTTCCATCACGGCGAAGCCGTTCTTGCGCCCAATCAGCGCCGAGCCAAAGGCGAACAGCCAGAGCGTCGGCCCGGCCAGCAGCACGGCGAGCACGCTGGCGATCAGCCCGGTCGGATAGCCGCCGATCAGGACGCCGGGAATCTTGAGCACCATGTCGCCGAACACGCCGCCGAGGCCGGTGGGCAGCGGCCAGGTCTTGGGCGGAACGATGCAGCCGGCGATCGCGGCGGCGAGCAGCGCGAAACCGAACCAGAACAGCCCGCGCTTGGGCAGCCTGTCGACACCGCGCGCCGAAAACAAGAGATACCCCCAGATGACAGCCGGAACCAGCGCCGCAACGGCGGCAAGACCGAAGAACTGCATGGCGAGATCGGAGAAAACCGCGCCGGCATAGCCCATGGCGTTGGTGACGGTGTTGTTGGTGGCGTGCGAGAAGCTTGGATCGGCAACGTTCCAGGTGGCGAGGCTGGCAACCCCGAAGGCTACAGCCAGAAACATGCCGGCGCCGACCAGCCGGCCGACCTGGCGCCGAGCGAAAGCCTGGATGCCGTGCCCCGTGTCGGTCATCGCGAGCGGTGCTGAAGCCCCTGAACGCATGCTCTTCCCCGTCAGTGATTGCCTGGCCGGAGCACATGACGCACTCCGGCAGATTCGAATGCCAGACTATCGGTGGGAAGGTTAAGGGGGCATTAACTATAAGCGGTTGAGATCATCAAACCCGTCACTTCAGGTTGAAGCGGAAGCGGGCAGGATGTGCAACGTCGCCGCGCAACCCCCAACGTGGATAGAGGCATGCGGTCTATCTTCCTTCGCGTGGCGGCTCTGGCCTGGGCAGGGCTTAGTCTCCTGCTCGCTGCGCACTGGTTTGTCGAACTCGGGATGGTGGGCTTTCCGGATGGTTACGTGACGCCCTTTGCCAGGGCGACCGGCTCACTCCTGCACCTGCTCGCCTCCGCCTGCCTGATACAGGGCCTGTATTTTCTGTGCAGGGCTCTCTTCGGCAAGGCATTTGGGGTGCCGGATCTTGGCCTGCAAATTCTGGTTGCGGCCATACTGACGGTGGCGCCGACGTTGATTGTCCGCAATTGCCCCCATTCCCAGACCTGCAGCAGTGCCTATGAGGCGCTGACAAACACCATGATGGACGATGGGATCGGCGGATAGAGCCCGTCAGCGGACGGCATCGGGAACGCCTGCGGTCTCCGCCAAAATTCACTTGCAGGCGAAGGGATGGCGGGCACGTAGACCCGCCATCGTTCGGCTACAAAGGGTCGAGCCCTTCCGGACCCGATCTCGCGCAATCATTTGTGACCGGCATACATCATCAGGTTGGCGCAGAATTCGGCGTGAGGCTTGCTCATCGCCGCGTCCTGGCACTCCTTCATCATCTTGTCCTGCTTGTCCTTGGCCGTCGAGGCCCAGGCTGCCTTGAAGTCCGCCTCCGGCTTCATGGTTTTCATGCTGGAATCGGTGAAGAACGGCGCCATGTCGGCCGGTTCATCCAGAGCACCGGCAAATGCCATGCCACCGACCATGGAAAGAGCGAGCGCTCCAAGGCAGATACTCTTGAGGTTCATGAGAAAGTTCCTTCCCTGTTTTTTTTGCACGAGCGTCAGAACGACGATCGCCCCCCACAGTTCGGAACCAAAGCGGTCAATGTTTCTTCCCAAAGGTCCATCACGCGAACGTGATTGCGCGAACCAAGGGTATAGTAGAACATTTTACCAAAAAAGAGGCCCGGAGACAATCCGGGCCTCAAGGCGTGAGCTCCTTGCGAGAGCGTCACGACGGGATCTCTGGAGCCGTTCCAGAAAGGCCGGATTGCGGCTCTCCCTGGAATTGCGCTGGGATTCATGGGGCCGGCGGGAGGAGGATCCGCCGGCCCCATTGGCGAGCTGGCCTTACGGCACCACTTCGCCATGCTGGGAGATGTCGAGGCCTTCGACCTCTTCCTGGGTCGTCGGACGCAGGCCGACCAGCGCCTTGACGATGTAGAGGATCACGAAGGTGGCGATCGCCGTCCACAGGATGGTGAAGACGATGCCGTAGAGCTGGGTGACCACAGAGCCGCCCTTGCCGAGCGCGTTGATCGCCGGATCGGCGAGCGCGCCGGTGAGCAGCGCACCGATGATGCCGCCGACGCCGTGCACGCCGAAGGCATCAAGCGAGTCGTCATAGCCGAACATGTGCTTCACCTTGACCGCCGAGATGTAGCAGAGCACGCCGGCAACGATGCCGATGATGAAAGCGCCGGTCGGGTTGACGAAGCCGGAAGCCGGCGTCACCGCGACGAGGCCGGCGACGGCACCCGAGATGATGCCGAGCACCGAGGGCTTCTTGGCGACGATCCATTCAGCGAACATCCAGGCGAGGGCGGCGGCAGCGGTGGCGACCTGCGTGTTCATCATCGCAGCGCCGGCAAGACCGTCGGCCGCCAGTTCCGAACCGGCGTTGAAGCCGAACCAGCCGACCCACAGCAGCGAGGCGCCGATGACCGAATAGACCAGGTTGTGCGGCGCCATGTTGGTGGTGCCATAGCCTTCGCGCTTGCCCAGAACCAGCGCGCAGACCAGGCCCGCGACACCGGCGTTGATGTGGACGACCGTACCGCCGGCGAAGTCGAGCACGCCAGCCGTGCCGAGGAAGCCGCCACCCCAGACCCAATGTGCGATCGGGCAATAAACCACGATCAACCACAGCGCCATGAACAGCAGCAGCGCCGAGAACTTCATGCGCTCGGCGAAGGCGCCGGCGATGAGTGCGGGCGTGATGATGGCGAAGGTCATCTGGAACATCGAGAAGACGAATTCAGGAATGTTCGAGACCCCCGGCAGCCAGAGCGTCGAGACCGTGATGCCGTGATGGAAGAATTTCGAGAAGCCGCCGAGATAGGCATTCATGCCGCCGCCGTCGGAGAAGGCCAGCGAATAGCCGAACATGAACCACAGCACCGTCACCAGGCAGGTGATGGCGAAGCTCTGCATTATGGTGGCGAGCACGTTCTTCTTGCGCACCATGCCGCCATAGAACAGCGCCAGGCCCGGAATGGTCATCATCAGCACCAGGGCCGTCGAGGTCAGCATCCAGGCGGTGTTGCCGGTGTCGAGCACCGGGGTGGGAGCGGCAGCCGGGGCGGCCGCGGCAGCGGCCGGAGCGGCTTCCTGCGCAAAGGCGGCGACGCTGCCCAATGCTGCCAGAGCGAGCGAGCCCAAAAGGGCCGCCCGTCCCGTCGTCTTCAAGGTGGAAGAAATATTCATTGAACTCTCCATTGGAATACGTGTTCGCCGCTCAGAGGGCGTCGGTGTCTGTTTCGCCGGTGCGGATGCGCACCGCCTGATCGATGCCGAAAACGAAGATCTTGCCGTCGCCGATCTGGCCGGTCTTGGCCGCGGCGGTGATGGCTTCGACGGCCTTGTCGACCGTATCGGCACTGACAGCGACCTCGATCTTGATCTTCGGCAGGAAACTGACCGCGTATTCCGCTCCGCGATAGATTTCCGTATGTCCCTTCTGACGCCCGTAGCCTTTGACTTCGGTGACGGTCAGGCCCTGGATGCCGACGGCGGTAAGCGCTTCGCGCACCTCGTCCAGCTTGAACGGCTTGATGATTGCCATCACGATTTTCATAAGGTTTCACCCTTTGCTGTTGCGGTCCCCCGCGTTTGCACGACTTCACCGATCCCAAAGAGCCGGAGAGTGCCGACAAGGATTCAAGCTCCGTGCCAAGTGCCGAAGCAGCCCATTAACCTGTTGTAAATAAAGGGAATGAGGCGATTGGAGGCAGCACGTGCCGATGCCTGCGGCATGCCATGTGCTCAAAAATTATGCAATTTTTCGAATTTGCCTAATTTGCCGGCTTTGAGCACGATCCCGAAAAGCCGAGCCGGGTTTTCCCGGACAAACGGTTTTCGCTTGTCAGTGATCCTGCTCAAACAAGACTCGCAGTGCTCAACGCTTGAGCCGGATCAACCCTTCCTGGGCCATCGAGGCGATCAGCGTGCCGTCGCGCGCATAGAGCGTGCCGCGGCTGAAGCCGCGCGATCCCGAGCTTGACGGGCTGTCCTGCGCATAGAGCAGCCAGCCGTCGAGCGAATGCGGCCGGTGGAACCACATCGAATGGTCGAGGCTCGCCGCCTGGATGTCGGGATCGAACAGGCCGCGCCCATGCGCGAAGGTCGAGGTGTCCAGCAGCGTCATGTCGGAGAGATAGGCGAGCAGCACCGATTGCAGCGCGCGGTCATCGGGAACCGGGCCGGCAAGGCGGATCCAGACATTCTGCCGGGGCGGCAGCTTGTCGCGGCTTTCATAGTGCTGGAGATTGACCGGCCTGAGCTCCAGCGGCCGCTCGCGCGCCCAGAAGCGGCGCACCGCCTCCGGCACACGTTCGGCTCTTTCGAGCAGCTGGCGCTGCGTCGGCAGCCCTTCCGGCGGCGGCACGTCGTCGGGCAGCGCGAACTGGTGTTCCAGCCCCTTCTCGTCGACCTGGAACGAGGCTTCCAGCGAAAAGATCGCCTGTCCGTGCTGGATCGCCAGCACGCGTCGGGTGGTGAAGGAGCCGCCGTCGCGGATGCGGTCGACCTCGTAGACGATCGGCACCCTGATGTCGCCCGGCCGCATGAAATAGCCGTGCAGCGAATGCACGAAGCGGTCCGGTTCCACCGTCCGCTGCGCCGCCACCAGCGCCTGGGCGATGGTCTGGCCGCCGAACACGCGCTGCCACTCTACCTGGGGGCTGCGACCACGATACAGATTGTGTTCCAGCCTCTCGAGGTCGAGAATGCTCAGGAGTTCGTCGATCGCCACCGTCATGTTTTGTGACCTCGTCGCAAAATTGCTATGGCGGTTTCCGACAGGAAGAACGAACCGTCAAGGGCGCGAGGCCGGGCCGGCGCGCAAGGAGCCAAGACAATGGAACGCAAGGCGGACGCCAAGACCAAATCCGGGCTCGATGTTCTCGTCGCCGGCGCCGGCTATGTCGGCCTAGCCACCGCCGTCTCGCTGAAGCAGGCGCGGCCCCATCTGGCCGTGGCGCTGGTCGATGCCGCGCCCGCCGGCGCCTGGCAACGCGACGGCCGCGCCTCGGCCATCGCCGCTGCCGCCTGCCGCATGCTCGAGCAGCTCGGCGTCTGGGCCGAGATCGCGCCGCAGGCGCAGGCGATCACCGAGATGATCATCACCGATTCGCGCAGCGCCGATCCGGTGCGCCCGGTGTTCCTGACCTTTGGCGGCGAAGTCGCGCCGGGCGAGCCCTTCGCCCATATGGTCGCCAACAAGTCGCTCAACGGCGCCTTGCGCGCCAGAGCCGAAAAGCTCGCCATCGACATCATCGAAGGCGTCGCCGTGCAAGGTTTCGAGACCGATGGCGCCGGCATCACCGTGCATCTGGCCGACGGCGCCGCGCTGACGGCACGGTTGCTGGTCGCCGCCGACGGCGTCAATTCGAAGCTGCGCGACATGGCCGGCATCAAGACGGTGAAGTGGGACTATGGCCAGTCCGGCATCGTCTGCACCGTGGCGCATGAACGCCCGCACAATGGCCGCGCCGAAGAACACTTTTTGCCGGCCGGCCCTTTCGCCACACTGCCGCTGAAACCCGACGAGGACGGCACCAACCGCTCGTCGATCGTCTGGGTCGAACGCGCGCAAGACGCCAAGGCGCTGGTGGAAGGCGACGATCTCGTCTTCGAGCATGAACTCGAACAGCGTTTCGGCCTGAAGCTCGGCGAAATCCGCGTTGCCGACAAGCCCCGCGCCTGGCCGCTCGGCCTCACCATCGCGCGCGCCTTCGTCGCCCCGCGCGTGGCGCTTGCCGGCGACGCCGCGCACGGCATCCATCCGATCGCCGGCCAGGGCCTCAATCTCGGCTTCAAGGATGTAGCCGCACTTGCCGAAGTGATCGTCGAGGCCGACCGGCTCGGCCAGGACATCGGCGCGCTCGACGTGCTCGAGCGCTACCAGCAATGGCGCCGCTTCGACACGGTCCAGATGGGCGTCACGACGGATGTGCTGAACCGGCTGTTTTCCAACGACATCACTCCGCTGCGCACCGTCCGCGACATCGGCCTCGGCCTCGTCGAACGCATGCCGCGCCTGAAGGAGTTTTTCATCCGCCAGGCATCGGGGCTATCCGCCGGCACGCCGCGGCTGCTGAAAGGCGAGGCGATCTGAGCGCTTGGCGATTGGCCGAGGCCTACATGAGGTCGTCATCCACGGGCGGAGCGACGCGACGCGGCGCGCAGACCCGAGGATCCGTGCCGTTACGTTGATCGTAGGGTGCAGCGGCGCGGAATTCTGAACCATTGCTACGCGTTGAGGTAACGGAATGGATTCTATGGTCTGCGCGCGTCGCTTCGCTTCTTGCTCCGCTCTAGAATGATGGGTGGACGGCCCCTTGCGGCATCGAATGTGCCAAGCTGGTCGTGTTGTTGAACCCCAGCGGAGGAGACCGTCCGTCATGCAAGCTATCAGATTTATCGATTTGGCCAAGAATGTGTTTCAGGTGCACGGTGTGGATGCTGCCGGGAAGGTGGTGGTGCAGCGCCAGCTGCGCCGCGCGCAGGTGGAGAAGTTCTTCGCCGCGCAG